>NZ_JAAMOX010000001.1:0-1200000 GCF_011758565.1 Lysinibacter cavernae | reverse complement strand
ACCCCCGCGAAAGGTCATCGATGACTCACCCCCGACGTGTTCTTTTGATTGGCGCCGCTGGCGCCGCCGCTGCAATTGTGGCCACCGTGGTGGCACTCAACCTTGGTTCGGGGCACAAATCCTACTCAGAAGCTGAGGTCGAGCAACTCACCAACGCCTACCTCGATGACCAATGGACGACGTATGGAACCGGAGGCGAACGGCCCTATTACGATATTGTGCGTCGCATTGCACAAGATGAATGGGCGGCAATACATGGGCAGTGCCTTATTGACCTCGGGCAGGGGGTCACCATTGACGGTGACAGCCTGTCATTCTCATCCGCGCTCGGAGCGGACGAGACCTCCCGTAACCTCGCCTTTTACGAATGTGCTGCGAAGTACCCGCTTGAACCGCAACACATCGCAACTGACGACTAGGCTCGCCAACACGAATCACCAGCTCTCTTCGCAAGCTCAGTCCGTTTTGGTCGTGATTCGTCACAGAATGGTCGCAGCTCCACCCAAGGCCTGATTCTTATGTGGATCTGTGACCATTCTGTGCTTTCGTGGCGCATTTGCGCGGATGTTCTGGGGAATCGGCGCGGATTGCGGATTGCGGCTCGCGCGCTGGTCGAGCACGCAGCGCAGAGCGACTGCTACCAAAGGAAAGGGATGCCGCAGGCCAGGCGAGTGCCCCCAAATCGACCTAAAATTGACGTTTTGGGGCGATTTGAGGGCACTCGCCACGTGGCAAGGGTTGTTAACAGGGCGGGAACGCAAATGAAGCTCCAGGGCATGTGAAGCTCGACGGCATGAGAGCACCCAGCCCACGCCGCGGCTGTCAAGTCAGCCGGTCGTGGCTCCCAAGCCAACCGGCCAGCGGCTACCAGACCAGCGGCTACCAGACCAGCGGCTGCCAGATCAGTGGCTGCCGCGCCAGCGATCCGCGGCTACCAAGCCAGCACGTCCCGGCTGCCGCGCCAGCCGGGCATCGCCCCTACGCCCCCACGTCACGGCGGTTGAATGCCGCCAGCGCGATGACGAGCAGCAGCGCGATGAGCGAGTAGAGCAACCAGAGTTGGCTGCCGTCCCAGCCGTTCACGAGCGGTTCGCTTCGGTACGCCCACGCATATGGCGAGTAATCCTTGAGCGCGGAAAGCGTGTCCGACTGGCTTGCCACGGCGTTGAGCACATATGCGATGACCGAGATTCCCGCGCCGCCCATGAGTGCGATGCTGCGGCGGCCAACGATGGAACCAACGGTGAGGGAAGCGGCCGCGGCCAGCATCCCGAGCCCGCACAGCCCAAGGACCGCGATTCCGACGTTTCCGAGGTTGAGGTCGAGGTTGCTTGGCCCGTTGAGCGCAGCGATCACGCCCCAAACGATGGCTCCGAGGGCAAGAAAGCGCAGGGCGATGGATGCCGCGCGCTCAAGTATCACCTGGGTCCGGGTGACGCCGTGGGCGAGGGTCAGTTCGAGGGTGCCTCGCTCTTCGTCAGAGGCGAGGGCTGCGGTTCCCCAGCCTGTGCCAGCAATGACGACAAGCACAAAACCGAGGAGCCCGAAGAAGGTGCTTTGGGTGTATCCAGACCCCGTGCTGATGTTGTCGTAGCCGATTGCGGCGGTGAGTTCGTGGGGGAGCGATTTGATGAGGTCCTGCATCGAGGCGTTGCCTCCGATGGAGGAGAACAGCGGGAGATACAGGCTGAGGGCCGCGACGAGTCCAACGGCCCAGGCGATGAGCGAGCGCCAGGACTCGCGGAGCGAGTGGCGCAGCAGTGGAAGCGGGCGGCTAGCGCTCATGTGTCTGCCCTCCCTCGTAGAGGCCAAGCACGGCATCTTCAAGGTTTGGTGCTTCGATGCTCACATCGAGAACGTCGAAGCGCGCGAGTGCTTTGATGAACGGGTCTGGTGATCCTTCGAGCGCTCCTGAGATGTGCAGAACGCCGTCGGCCTCCTCGCCTGGCTGGTGTTCTATTGCGGTGAGGCCTTGCACCTGGGTCAGGGTGTCGAGGATGCTCGTCGAGCCGCGTAGCTTGGCGACAACTCGGCGCGTCGCCGATTCGCGAAGGGCGGAGACGGTGCTGACGGTGGCGATTTCGCCTCGGCGAAGGAGCGCAACTTCGTCGGCTACCTGCTCGATTTCGCTGAGGACGTGCGAGCTGAGCAGGACGGTCTGCCCCGCATCCCTCGCCTCGCGTACGAGTTCAAGAAAAGTCTGCTGCACGAGCGGGTCGAGCCCGCTGGTTGGTTCGTCAAGGACCAGCAGCGGCGGTCGGTGCATGAGGGCCTGCACGATGCCAAGCTTTTGTTTATTTCCTTTTGAGAGCCCGTGCACCTGTCGGCTGAGGTCAAGATCGAGGCGGTCCGTGAGCGCCGTGATGTCGGCGCGGGGTACGCCGCCGCTGAGATCTGCGTAGTGCGAGAGGAGGGCGTGGCCGGTGACCCGCCCTTCGAGCGAAAGCTCACCGGGCAGGTATCCGATCTTCCTCCGCAGGCCTACGCCGCCGCGGTGCGGGGACGTGCCAAGAACGCTGACGGTGCCGGATGTTGGCCGCATGATGTCAAGCAGGATGCGCATGGTTGTGGTCTTGCCTGCGCCGTTTGGTCCGATGAGGCCGAAGATTTTTCCTGGCGGGACCTGGAGCGAGATGTTGTTGAGGGCGACCCTGCTGCCAAAGCGTTTGGTGAGGTCGGCTGTTTCTATCGTGTAGCTCATTGTGGTTCCTTCGATCTGATCCACAGGGTTCGTGCCCCGACGGGGCGCGTGAACTCATGGTTGTCACTATAGACCTGCCGCGACAGGTCGATTGCCCCAGTGGACAAAATCGATAATCTTGCCATAAGATGAAAATCACATTTCAGTGAGTGATATTTCGACGATGTAGTTGAGCCTGGATGCCCGACCGTATCGACGAGTGCATAGCCGAGATCGAACAACGAAGATCGACAGGAGCATCCATGGCCGCAGACTCATCAACCAAGGCGAACTCGCCACGACGTGCCGAGCCGTCCTCTCGCGCCGACGCATCGACCAGAACAGTTGAGCGGGCGCTGAGCCTGCTCGGGGTCGTTTGCGAGCAGAGCGATATTGCCCTGAGCGAGGCCGCGAACCTCGTGAACCTCTCGCCGAGCACCGCGCTTCGGCTGCTGCGAACGCTTGAACAGACCGGTTTCGTCCGGCGCGACGACCGCGGTCTGTACAGCCCAGGAAGCCGGGTCATCCAGTTCGGAGCCCTTGCCGTGAGCCAGGATTCGCTCATCACCCTCTGCAGCGAGCGGATGCATGAGATCGCAGAGGTGACGGGCGAATCGACCTATCTGAGCATCCGTTCCATCGAGGAATCGGGCGTGTACATCGCCATCGCCGAGGGCACACACTCGGTGCGGCACACCAGCTGGGTTGGCCGCAGCATCCCGCTCAGGGAGAGTGCTGCAGGCCAGGCGCTGCTTGGTAAAGGTCCACCGGCCGGCTACGTGATTGCAGAGCAGGGCGTTGAAAACGATGTGACCGCAATCGCGGCGCCCATTTACTCTGGCACCAAAATCGTGGCAGCCCTGAGCGTCGTTGCGCCGAGCTATCGCATGGATGACACAAAAGATCACCGTATCGGAACGCTGCTGGTCGACACAGCGAGCACCATTTTCCCCCCAATGACCGGCAACAGAAACTCGGAACACATCTCATGATCACCTTTGATAACGTGACCAAGGCTTATCCAGACGGCACCGTCGCCGTTGACGGCCTCAACCTCGAGGCGGCTGATGGCGAGCTCACCGTGCTTGTTGGCCCTTCCGGCTGTGGCAAGACAACGTCGCTCCGCATGATCAATCGTCTCATCGAACCGACGTCTGGTTCGATCCTGCTTGGCAACGAGCGCACCGGAGATATGGACCCTGCCCTGCTCAGGCGTCGAATCGGCTACGTCATCCAGAACGCTGGCCTCTTTCCGCATCGCACGATCGCCGAGAACGTTGCGACGATGCCCATCCTGCTTGGCGAAAAACGGCGAACGGCGCTCATTCAGGCCGAGGAGCTGCTCGAGCGGGTTGGGCTGCCTCGTACGTTTGCTAAACGCTACCCTTGGCAGCTTTCGGGCGGCCAACAGCAGCGAGTTGGCGTGGCCAGAGCCCTCGCATCGAGCCCACGCTACATGCTCATGGATGAGCCGTTTAGCGCGGTCGACCCGATTGTGCGTGCCCAGCTGCAAGACGAATTCCTGCGGCTCCAAGCCGATATTGGCAAGACCATCATCATGGTGACCCACGACATCGACGAGGCACTCAAACTTGGCGACAAGGTCGCCGTCATGCGCGTTGGTGGCAAAGTTGCCCAACTTGCCACGCCTGCTGAGCTGCTAGCCAATCCAGCAGATAGCTTTGTTGCTGATTTCCTCGGGCGTGACCGCGGCTACCGTTTCCTCGGTTTTGTTGGCGTCGACGGCAGGGTGGAGCTGACCGACGAACCCGTCGCGGTGCTTGGCGAGCCCGTTCCTGCACACCTTGGCGCCGAGCCGTGGGTGCTGGTGCTTGATACCGCACAGCGCCCCGTTGGGTGGGTCGAGCCGTCAACAACCGACGGCCCCATCCGGGAGGAGCACCTCAACCTGAGCGGCACGCACGCACGTCACGATGAGACGATGCGTCAGATCCTTGACTCCGCACTGTCATCACCCAGCCGCCGCGGAGTTGTTGTTGACGGTCTTGGCACGTTCAAGGGCACCGTCACGGCATCCACCGTGGTTGCGGCACTCGAAGGGGTGAAAGTTTCGTGAACTTCGAGTGGCTTGCGAGGCAGTCCGACTACATCCTTGGGCTCGTCGGTTGGCACATTGTGCTTGCCGTGACTCCGCTCATCCTTGGCCTGCTGATCGCGCTTCCCATCGGCCTGCTCGCGCATCGCAAGCGGATTGTGTACACGCCCATTATTGGAACCGCAGGGTTGCTGTACACGGTTCCCTCGCTCGCGCTGTTTGTGTTGCTCCCGCAGGTGCTTGGCACGCGCATCCTCGACCCGCTGAACATCATTGTTGCGCTCACGGTATACACGGTCGCGCTGCTGGTTAGGGTCGTGACGGATGCGCTCGCCTCGGTTCCCGAAGAAACGATCCAGGCCGCAACGGCGATGGGTTACCGTGGCTGGCAACGTTTCTTGCTGGTTGAGCTGCCCGTTGGCATTCCGGTGATCAGCGCGGGCATGCGCGTTGCCGCCGTCTCGAACGTCAGCCTGGTGTCGATCGCGGCGCTCCTTGGCATTCCGCAGATCGGCAGCCTCTTTACGCAGGGCTTCCAGCTGCGGTTTTATACGCCGATCATCGCGGGTATCATCCTCTGCCTGGTGCTCGCCCTTGTACTCGACGGGATCATCATGTTCATCACCCGTCGCCTGACTCCCTGGACCCCGAAGGTGGTTACCTCGTGATCGATTACCTCACTGACCCAGCACACTGGACCGGTAAAGACGGCATCTGGATGCTGCTCGCCGAGCACCTGCTCTACTCGTTTATTGCGCTTATCGTTGCGTGCGCCATCGCCATTCCGCTTGGCCTGTACATCGGCTACACCCGCAAGGGCCAGTTTCTCGTTGCCGGCCTTGCGAACGCCCTCCGCGCGCTGCCGACGGTTGGTCTGCTCATCCTCATGGTTATGATCATTTCGCCGTTCTTTGCCTCGCGCCTCGCGTTTGTCATCCCGAGCCTGATCGTCCTTGTGCTGCTTGCGGTGCCGCCGATCCTGACCAGCACCTATGCCGGAATCATGGCCGTTGACGCGTCGGCCGTTGATGCCGCTAAGGGCATGGGCTTCCGCCCGATGCGCGTGTTGACCCAGGTGCAGATTCCGTGCGCAACGCCATTGATTTTGTCGGGCATCAGGAGTTCGCTGTTGCAGATTATCTCGACCGCTACGGTTGCCGCCTACATTTCGCTTGGTGGTCTCGGCCGCCTGCTGATTGATGGCAGGGCTCAGAACGACTACGGCCAAATGGCCGCAGGGGCTGTGCTTGTTGCGGCGCTTGCGCTCGTGTTTGAGCTTGGCCTTGGATATCTCACCAAGCGAGTCGTCTCGCCGGGGCTGTCTCGTCGAACGGTGAAAGAACGCCGTCGGGAGACGGTCGGCGTGCCGGTTCCCGCGTAACCAGCACCATCCGCTTCGTCTCCCGCCAGCGCAGGAGATCATGTTTTGTTCTGCCAACACCCCCCCACACAAAGGAGTCGCAATGTCACATCGTTTTCGAATCGGAACGGCCGCCGCGGTTATTGCCGCGCTTGCCCTCACCGGATGTTCATCATCCGACCCACTGGCCGCAGACGGCGCCGTGAAAGGATCTGACGGTTCAGGGATTATCGTTGGCTCTGCCGACTTCCCTGAGAGCCAACTCATCGCCACGATCTACGCCGCTGCGCTGCGTGCAAAGGACATCGAGGTCACCGAAAAGCTCAATATCGGCAGCCGCGAGGTGTACATTCCGGCTATTCAAGACGGCTCGATTGACCTGTTGCCTGAGTACAACGGTGCCCTGCTGCAGTACTTTGACGCCGAGACCGACGCCGTCACCCCAGATGAGGTGTCTGAGGCGCTTGCCGGCAAGCTTCCGGAGGGACTGATCGCGCTGCCAAAGTCAGACGCCCAGAACGGTGACGTGCTCACCGTGACCAAAGAGACGGCGGAGAAATACAACCTCACAACCATTGAGGATCTTGTGGCACACGCCGATGAGCTTGTGCTCGGAGGCCCACCTGAGTGGAAAACCCGCATCAACGGTGTGAAAGGCCTCGAACAGGTATACGGCCTCACCTTCAAAGACTTCTCCGCGCTGGATGCTGGCGGTCCGCTCACCCTGAGCGCCCTGCTCTCCGGCCAGATCCAGGTTGCCGACCTGTTCTCAACCGATTTTGCAATCAGCGAGAACGACCTGGTGACCCTTGAGGACAACAAGAAGCTCTTCCTTGCCGAGAACATTGTTCCGCTCATTAGCGACGCAAAAGCATCTGACGAGGTGAAGGCAGTGCTGCAGAGTGTGTCTGATGCCCTGACAACTGAGGACCTCATCGAAATGAACGGTCGTGTTGCTGCACTAGAAGACATGGGTGATATCGCAGCAGACTTCCTCAAAGAAAAGAACCTCGACTAACTCTCAACCAACCCCCGGAGAACGGACTCGGCATGCTCGTACTGAACGGAACTCATCTCTCGCTAGACGAATTGGTCTCGGCCGTGCGTTCGCACGAAGCGGTGTCGCTTTCGGCTGAGGCGCGGGAACGGGTGAACCGCTCCCGCGAGCAGGCGGTGGATGCTGCCAGCAGGCGAGACGTCTACGGCCGAACCACCGGTGTGGGGGCAAATAAGACCGCGGCCATTGCCAAGGATGATTCCGAGCACGCCATGCGGTTGTTGCGGAGCCACGCGATCGACGCTGGCCCGTTCCAGCCGGCTGACCGGGTGAGGGCCGCACTGATTGTGCGGCTCTCACAGTTGGCGGCCGGCGGGTCTGGCGTTGCAATCGAGATTGTGGATGCGCTTGCCGCCATGATCTCGGCCAACGCCCTTCCCGCCGTGCGCCGGTGGGGTGCAATCGGTACCGGAGACTTGCACGCCTTCGCGGCAACAGCGCTCACCCTTGCGGGGGAGCGACCGACGGTGACCGGAATGGATGCTCCGGTGTTCAAGACGTGGACAGCGCACGATGCGCTTCCCTTTATCAGCAGCAATGCGCTGACGCTTGGGCGCGCGGCGCTTTCGCTCGCGCGTCTCGACGCCCAGCGGCAAGCCGCGCTCGTCGTTGCGGCCTTAAGCTGCAGAGCGATGTCAGGCAACCTCGAAGCGTTTGACCACAGGGTCGCCGCTGCGGCTGGGAGCGACGGGGCAGAAGCGGTGGCAGCCGCCATGCGGACGCTCACGGAAGGATCGGGCAGCCAAGCCCGCATCCAGGACCCGTACTGCCTTCGGGCGATCCCCGTTCTGTACGCGCCGCTCTGGGATGAGGCGGCCCACCTGCGCAGAACCATCGAATTGCAGATATCTGCGCCGCAGGAAAATCCACTGATCGTCTCTGCCGGCGATACGTCAGGCCGTGGCGACGTCGCCCACAACGCGAGCTTCTTTGCCAGCGTTCTTGCGCACCGACTCGACTCGCTTCGGCTTGCGGTTGCCGAGCCGCTTGCGCTTGCCGTTCGCCGCATTACGCTCCTTCATGATCCAGCGTTTACCGGCCGTGATCGATTCTTGGCTGAGGGACCCTCAGGCTCCTCTGGTCTGATGATGCACGAGTATGTGGCTGCCTCTGCCCTCGCAACGGCGCGAGCGGCTGCAACTCCTTCCGCACTTGATTCAGTGGTGTTGTCGTTGGGGGCGGAGGAGGACGCGAGTTTCTCGACGGCATCCGTCGACCAGCTCGAGCAACAGCTCGACGCCACGGCGGTCATTCTTGCCGCCGAATGGATGTCAGCGGTTCGAGCGCTGAGGCAACAGGGAGTCACGCCCTCCGACCTTGTGTCGCCGCTGCTGCGCATGGCCCTCACTCAAGGAAACGAGCTCGGCACCGACGACCACGATGCCGATCTTGACGCGAGGCTTGACGCCGCAATCCGCCGCGTTGAATCCCTTGGAGCTGCTGGTCACGGCGCTTCCTGAAGGGGACAGGAGCTGGCGCGCACTATCCTCGAAGTATGACTCGACGAATGCGAACGCTGTCTCGACGAACGCCGTCTCTGCATGGCTTCCCCCAAAAACTCCTTGCCGCAGTGGCCCTTCTTGGGTTCACCGTCACGGCCATCGTTGGCTCGCTGGCCGTTTCCGTCCAGTCGGCGTCGGCCGATGTGAATGACTTTCGGTTTTCAAGCTTTCACGCCGAATATTTGCTGAGCAGGGGCGTCGACAACGAGTCGAACCTCAGGACCGTCGAGACGCTCGTCGCCCAGTTCCCGGACTATCCGCAGAACCGCGGCATCATTCGATACATCCCGACCGACTACAACGGGGTCGACCTCAACACCCGCTTTGGCTCGGTCACGGATTCCCTCGGCCAGCCGGTCCCGTACGAGACTGAGCGGGACGGCAACTTTCTTGCTGTTTCGGTTGGAACTGACGAGTACCTGCTCGGGGAGCACACGTTTGTGTTGACGTATGAACAGACCAACGTTGTGCGTGACTTTTCAAATACCAACGCAAATGAGTTCTACTGGGACACAAACGGCACCGAGTGGGCCCAGCCCTTTGACGAGGTCAACGTTGAGCTCCGTGTCGCCCCAGAACTCGTTGATTCGCTGAACGGTAACGCTGCCTGCTATTCGGGCGGACAGGGCAGCACTGCCGGATGTGAGATCGAGCAAGACCCGAGCGACCCGGCATTCTTCCGGGCCTCTGTTGACGGGGGAGTCGGGGCTCAAGAGAACATGACCATCGCGGTTGGCTTTGACCGCGACACGTTTGTCATTCCCGCGGCTCCTCGGCAGCAGTGGTGGAACACCGTTCTGCCACTCACGCTCGTTGGCCTTGGGCTTGCCTCGTTTGTCATGTTGTGCATCGCGCGCGCCCGCCTGTGGAAGGCTCCGCAGGGGCGTGGCATCATCATCCCGCAGTACACGGTTCCCAAGAACCTCAACCTGCTTGAGGCGCAGAACATTATTTCGACGGTGCGCAGCGCGCTGCCTGCCCAACTCGTGAGCTTTGCGGTTCGGCACAATGTGCGCATCCTCGACTATGCGGTGACCAAGAAAGGCAGTAAGGCCAAGAACCCCTTCACGCTTGAGTTTCGCACGTTGGATGGGCTTGACGACCTCGAAATTGATCTCATCAAGGCCCTGTTTGGGCCAAATCCCGCCCCCGGCGCCGTGATCGAGCTCACCGGCCCCGATGCGGAGAGGGCAAGCAAGATGCAAACCGTGCTCGCAAAGGTCAAGCCTCGCATGATGACAAAGGGCTGGCGTGCGCTCCCGAGTCAGCCGCTGCCAAAACTGTGGCTTGGTGGATCGTTCCTGTTTGCGGTGCTCGCCATTGGCTCGGCCGCGATCACGCTCATGACAAATGCTGAGAGTGGATACACCTTTATCGCGGGGGCTGGCGGGCTGATCCTCCTCGTTTCGGTCACCGTTCTTTCAGTGAAACCGAGGCAGCTCACCTCAGCGGGTGCCGAGATGGAGGAGTACATCAAGGGGCTTAAGGTTTACCTTGAGCTGGCAGAGAAGGACCGGTTTGCCATGCTGCAGTCGGTGACTGGAGCCGACCGGGTCCCGTTCATCCCCGAGAACGCGGCAGGGCTCGTGAACACCGCAGATCGAGTTGATGCCTCAGACCCGAGGGCTGTCGTCAAACTCTACGAGAAACTCCTCCCGTACGCTGTGCTGTGGAACATCGAGAAGAGCTGGTCAGAGGCGCTCGCTGTTCACTATGAACAGTTGAGTGAGCAGCCCGACTGGTTTGTCTCGGCAACCATGTTCAACGCGGCCAGATTCAGCACCTCGGTCGCCGGATTCTCGGCGCAGACCACACAAGCGACCTCAGCTCCGAGCTCGTCGTCGAGTGGCGGAAGCTTCTCTGGCGGCTCGATGGGTGGCGGATTCTCTGGTGGTGGCGGTGGTGGCGGTGGCGGCGGCGGCCGCTAGCCTGTTGAAGCGTGTGCGCAGCGCGGTACGATGAGGGCACACACGCCAATCGCGCAACGAGGGGTACCGATGTCAACGTTCATCCAGACCACAACCGGCGAACCCGTATGGATCGACCTGTTTAGCTCTGACCCCCTGGTGGCCGGTGAGTTTTACTCCCAGCTGTTCGGCTGGACTCCCCGCGAAGGCGGAAGCGAGTTGGGTGGCTACATCAATTTTTTCCTTGATGACAAGCAGATCGCAGGGATGATGCCGAACAACACCAACGGGGTGATTCCCGATTTCTGGACGGTGTATCTCAATATCGACAACGCGGACGCGGCCGCTCATATCATTGCCGAGACCGGTGGCCTCGTCCAGATCAACCACCGGGTGCACGACCTCGGCACCATGGTCGTTGCAACTGACCCATCAGGCGCAACGGTTGGTGGATGGCAGGCTGGCACCCACCTTGGCTTTGACGAGGTCCAGGCGCCTGGGACTCCGGCGTGGTTCGAGCTGCAGACGAAGGATTATCCGTCGGCCGTGTCGTTTTACCAGGAGGCCTTCGGCTGGAACACGTCGGTGATGAGCGATAATGACGACTTTCGGTACTGCACCCTTGGCGTCCGAGAGAACGCAAAGGCCGGCATTATGGACGGGCAACAATTCTTGCTCGACGACGATTCGTCGCAGTGGCTTGTTTACTTCTCGGTCGCGAATACCGATGCGTCAGCCGCTCGGGCGGTTGAGCTTGGAGGCACGATCGTTGATCGGATCAGGGACACCCCGTTTGGCCGGATGGTGACCGTCCTCGACCCGCTCGGGGCAGCCTTCAAACTGATTCAGGTGCAGCGATAACGGTTGTATGCCCAACTCTCGATGGTGACAAGAGGGCAGTCGCGACGGCGGCGTCGATGGCGCGTTTGCGTGCTCCACGCGACTCATCGTTCCTGCTAGGCTATGCATGAGATTAGAACATATATTCTAACGTGTCGGTGCTGATCGTGCCGCACCCACCGAACTGCAAAAGGAACCCTTCGCATGCCACTCGCTGACGAACTCATCAGCCCAGCAACTGTCGAGCTCCTGCGTGACGCTGTGCTTGAGCAGCGACCTGGCACCGAGGCTTCCGCACTGTCAGCGGCCGTTGAAGGGATGAAGGGCCTGACCCTTCGGGCCCGCACCGATCTGCTTCGAGACGCGTATCTCAGTGACTGCGGAGCCAGTTTTGCCGAAGTGCAGCGCGTGACGACGGCAGCCCTTGCGCGGGACGACTTCGCCGGGTGGCTTATCTGGCCGGTTGGTGAGGCGGTCGCCGCCGCCGCGCTCGCCGAACTTGGCAGCAATCCCTCGGCCTTTGAAGCTGCGCTGTACCTCCTCGCCGACCTCACCCCACGGCTCACGAGCGAGTGGGCCATTCGGCCGTTGCTCAGCCGCGACCTCGACAGGGCGCTCCTTGTTGTGCGTGAGTGGACAATGCACCCAGACGAACACGTCAGGCGATTCGCGAGCGAGGGCACGAGACAGTACCTCCCCTGGGGAACGCAGGTCGCTGGGCTGGCCGCCGATCCGCGCATCACGTTGCCAATTCTTGACGCCCTCTATCGCGATCCCAGCGAATACGTGCGGCGCTCGGTTGCCAACCACCTCAACGATCTGAGCCGCAAGCATCCAGAGGTTGTTTGCGAAACGGCGACGCGCTGGCTCGCTGATGGTGACGAGAACACGAGTCAACTCGTGAAGCATTCTCTGCGCACGCTCGTCAAGAAGGGCGATCCAGAGGCGCTCGCACTCCTCGGTTTTGCTCCGGTTGTAGGAGTTGAGGTCACTGGGCCAGCGGTCGAGACGAGTGCCGTCGCTCTTGGGGAGGCTCTCCCGTTTGCGATCACCCTTCGCAACGTTGGCACGCAGCCGCAGCGGATGGTCGTTGACTACACGCTGTTCCACCAGAAAGCCAACGGCACGCAGACGGGCAAGGTGTTTAAGCTCACGACCGCAACACTTCAGCCTGGCCAAACGCTCGAACTGCGCCGGTCGCACTCCTTCGCTGTTATCTCAACACGCAAGTATCACCCTGGCCAGCACGCCATTGAGGTGCAGCTCAACGGTTCACCGGTTGGTCGTGTTGATTTTGAACTGACGGTGCCTGCCTAGCCTGCACTGAAGTAGCACCGGCGCAGTGGCGAACGCATAGTATCGCCATGACCGAGCTAGCTCGCATAGGCCACTTCGCCGCCGATGATTGTTTTTGTGACGGCGACCTCGCGAATCGCGTCGTGTTCAACGGTAAAGATGTCCTGCGAAAGCGCAACAAAGTCGGCGAGCATTCCTCTCCGGAGCGTGCCCTTGATCCGCTCCTCGTGGCTTGCAAACGCGGAGCCGTACGTAAACGAGCGAACGGCGTCTTCGACCGACACTGCTTCTGTACGCCCGACATACGCGCCTGACGCGGTGCGTCGATTTACCGCGTCATGAATGCCAAACAGCGCTGACCCGTTGGCGACGGGCGCGTCGCTGCTGCCGGGAACGACGATGCCAGCATCGAGCAGCGACTGGCCCCTGTAGGCCCAATCGGCGCGCTCTTGACCAAGCGCAGCGATCATCCCGTCGCCAAACTCCGATACAAAATGAGGCTGGGGTACGGGGACGATACCAAGTGCGGCGGCGCGAGCCACCTGTTCTGGTGAGCTCACGCCAAAGTGCTCAATGCGGTGCCGCGCGTTGGCGCGTGGATGCTCAGCGTTTGCCTGCTCAAGGATGTCGAGGATGGTGTTGATCGCGCCGTCGCCGATTGCGTGGGCCGCGATCTGCCATCCGGAGCGGTGCGCCGCCCGCAACCAGTCGTTGAGGTCGCCCTCCGCGAATTGGAGGAGCCCCCTGTTGCCCGGCTCGCCGTGATAGTCGCAGCACATGAATGCGGACCGCCCAATGAGTGACCCGTCGCTGAGTACCTTTGTACCCCCGATACGTAGCCATTCGTTGCCGAGGCCGGTGCGCATCCCGTGATCGAGTCCAAAACCTGGGCCGCCCTGAGACGAAAAGGGAAGACTGTGCAAACTTGTGATGTAGGGCATGAGGTTGGCTCGAAGGGGGAGTATGCCAAGCTCAAGCGCATCCTGGTAGACGGCGACGTCGCCAAACTCGTTCGTTTCCGCGAGCACTGAGAAGAGTCCTGGGTCGGTAAAGCTGGTGATGCCGTTACTGAGCGCGTCGGCGCCACCGGTCGCGATGGCATCGAGCACATCGGCGGTTGTGCGGCTCGGCAGGGCCTTGACGATGATGGCCTGCGCTTTTTCCTGCAGCAAACCAACGGCTCGCCCTGTCGAATCGCGCTCGACAAATCCGCCCTCAATCTCGGGCACGTTGAGCCGATCGCTCCAGCCAGCCAAGGCAAACGCCTTCGAGTTGCCAACGCCCATATGCTCGGAGACGTGTGACAGCCAGGCCGGTCGCCCTCCGCTCACGGCATCAAGTTCTTCCGCAGTTGGGTGCCGGCCAATGATGTTCTGGTCATAGCCGCCGCCGATGATCCAGGCGTCAGGCGCGAGCGTAGCCGCGTGAAGCCGAACCGCTTCGAGGAAATCGGCGAGCGTCGAGACTCGTTCCGGGCGCAGGTTGAGCTGCATGAGGCGAAAGCCGTGGAAGACGAGGTGCCTGTGTGCATCGTTGAACCCTGGGACGATGGTTTGGCCGTCAAGATCGACAGTATTGCGCGCGCTCACACCGTCAAGATCATCGTCGAGACCAACGATTCGTCCGCCTATCACCCCGAGACGCGATGCAACTGCGGCCCCGGCAACGCCGGTGTGAATCTGTCCGTTGGTGAAAAGTGTGTCGAGAAGCATTGGTTCCTAGATGTGGTTGAGGGAAAGTTTGGCCGTGGACATGCGTTTGCTGAGGGCAAGTACGCTCACGAGCGTGAGAACGATCAGTACCGTGTAGTACGCGGCGACAAACCAGGGATGGGTGCCTCCTGACGCCGAGAGCAGAAGCTGGGCGATAAGTGGGGTCGACCCTCCGATGAGCATCCCGCAGACCTGGTACGACACGGAGACGCCCGTGTACCGGATGTTCGCTGGGAAGACATCCGCGAGGAAGCTCGAAAGCATGGCGTAGTAGCTAGCCCCCGTTGCAATAGAGAGGGCGAGGCCCAGCCCGATCAGGATGGGGTTACCGGTGAGAATAAGCAAGAACATCGGAACAACCATGACGATATTCAGCCCAAGCACGGTGGCCATAAATCGTGTGCGGCCGAGTCGTTGCGAGAACCGCGGAGCAAACGGCTGCACGATGAACTGCAGAATGGAGACGCAGAACAGCACCATCAGCATTGTGCCTCGGTCAACGCCGAGTGATGAGGTGGTCCATGAGAGCGCAAACGTGTTTGTGAAGTAGGCGGAGGAGATTCCGATGGCGCTGGCGCCGATGCCGAGAAGCACGAGCGGGGTGTGCTTGCCAAAGAGCGTCGCGAGTGGAACCTTGACAACCTCGTTGGTCTTTTTGACCTCGGCAAAATCTGCGGATTCTTCAACCTTGAGGCGAATGACCAATCCAACGATGACGAGTACCGCCGAGAGGAGGAACGGGATGCGCCAGCCCCAGGCCATGAAGGCCTCGTTGCTCATCGAAAATCCCGCAATTGCGAACGTTGCGGTGGCAAGGATCGACCCAACGGGGGAGCCCTGCTGCACCCACATCCCGGCTTTGCCCTTATTGAGTTCTGTTGAGTTTTCAGTAGCGAGCAGTACGGCCCCACCCCATTCGCCGCCGACGGCGATGCCTTGAAGTGCGCGGCAGAGCACAAGGATGATGGGCGCGGCTATGCCGATTGTCTCAAACGTTGGCAGGAGGCCGATGATTGTGGTTGCAACGCCCATGAGGAGCAGCGTTGTGACGAGCACATTCTTTCGGCCAAGACGGTCACCGAGGTGGCCGAAGATGACGCCGCCGATTGGCCGCGCAATGAAGCCGACCCAGAAGGTCGCGAACGACGCAAGCAGGCCGGTGACGGGGTCAGCGCCTGGGAAAAACAGTGGGGCGAAGACGAGGGCAGACGCTGTGCCAAAGATGTAAAAGTCGTACCACTCGATTGAGGTGCCAACAAACGCGGCGATCGTGGAGCGCCGCGCCCTATCTTGGGGCAGCGTGTCGGGTGTTGCGGTCGTAACCATAGTTTCTCCATTGAATCGGGTAACGGGGGATGCAGTGTGGCGGCCTTGGACGGCCTTGACTTAGTATCGAGCGAAACTTCATGCTTGTCTAAGACCAAAAAGTACGTAAAGTCATGCCTTGGAGGCATAATGAATCTCAGAGTCCTCGAATACTTTGTGGCGGTGGCAGATTTCGGTTCGGTGACGGCCGCCGCCGATGCTGTGCGCGTCTCGCAGCCGTCGGTATCCCGCCAGCTGAGGGGCCTCGAAGCCTCGCTCGGTGTGACCCTTTTGCAACAGCACCGCAACCACACGGTGCTGAGCGCAACGGGAAAACTGTTTCTTCCCGTTGCCCGTGACCTTCTCGCTCGCTCGGATCGTGCGAGAAGCTTTGTCGCTGCCCTCGCGGAAGGGGTCTCGCCTCCGCTGCAGATTATTGCGCCAGAATCAACCATTGAGGCCCTCATCGCGCCGCTCGTTGCGAGCGAGCCCGACATTAACGTGGCCGACGTGCTTTCGGTTGAACCGACTGACGTCTTCCACCGCATTGCGGACGGGCAGGCCGACCTCGGCCTCAGCACCGTAGTGCCACCGGGTGAACTCGAATCACGGCGCCTCGTCGACGCACATATTCAGGTTGTCTCTCGCATTGAGAACGACCCGTTTGCTCCTGGCTCCGTCAACCTTTCCAACTTAGACGCCCAGAAGCTCATCGTCATGACTCGCACGCACTACTCTCGCATCCGATTCGACGAGGCAGCCGCTGAGGCCGGGCTCGACCTCAGCTTCATGCGTGAGATGAGATCGGTTGCCGTCGCACAGGCGCTCGCGACGGCAGGCAAAGGATTCCCGATCATCACGGGCATCGCCTTTAGCAACGTCACACCGCATCCCATTAGTCACAAGGGCGCCTGCCTCACGGTGCCGCTCTACGCGGCCTGGGCTCCAGGCCATTACGCGGACCAGGCTATCCATCACCTGCTCGACCGACTTATCTATCTCTCGCGTGGACGCGAATCGTGTAATTGTGCCGAGGTGTAGCAAGCCAGTTCGGGTCCGGATAGCGGGTCAATCGGGCTAGGCTGGTGCGGTGAGAGTACCAGCAGAGGGCATCGTTGTTTCCGAGGAGAGCCTTGCAGAAAGCGACGACCGTGTCGTTGCGTCGCTCGTATCGGTCGTGAACGCGCTCGTTGAGAACGGCATCCAGTTTGCCGACCTTCCAGAAGGAACGGTGCTGAGCTATTACGTTGACTTTTACACGGCACAGATGCTCGACCTTGGCTTTGCCCAGGTAGCCCACAACGGAGGAACGAGCCCAGCGGTCGCCGGGCTCATCGCGCACGGGCTGCAGGCAATGGGTGCTGGTGATCACAGCGACCTGTTTGAGCGTCAACTTGCCGTCTGGGATGCGCTGCCAGAGCGAACCCAAGACAAATTTCTTGACGGTAAACCGCCAACGAAGGCGCAGAAACTGGGCAAAAAACCGGGTCTCTTTGCCGGTGCCGCTGCGGGTGTTGCCGCCGAACTCAACGCGTTGGTGTCAGAGTTTGAAACTCTGAACTCACGGGCAGACCTCAGCGAACTCAATGGGGCTTGGCTGCGCAGGCATCCCGACCTCGTGCCCGTTCGCCGTGATCGGCTGAGACCCTTCATCGCCGCTCGCGTGATTGAAGCGACACGACGTGCAGATGCCGCCGGTGCATCTGACGGCCAAGAGGATGCCAAAAAACCGGGTCCAACCTCCACAGACTAACAGTCTGCCCTGAGTGCATTTCGTGAGTTTGTTTTGGGCCTGTCGCTCGCCCCTCGCGCGGCGATAGGCTACAGGCAGAAGGCTTCGCAGGTGAAGTTGTTCCGCGAAGTCTGAATCACGAGAGAAAGACGAAGGGGTTGACGGCATGCTACACATCGACATTCCGACGAGGGCCGATATCGAGGGACTTGCGACCAGTCGCGATCCGATCTCGGTTTCGCTTTACCTGCCTACGAACCCGATCCCAGCCGAATCAGATACGTCGCGCATCGAGCTCAAGAACTTGGCCTCCGCCGCGATCGATCAGCTGCGAGCGGCAGGAGCGGCGAAGCCTCAAATTGAGGCGGTCAAGGAGCATCTCGACGATTTGGTTGATGACGTAGCGTTCTGGCACTACCAATCGCACAGCCTCGCGATCTTCGTGACGCCAGACTCGGTGCAGACCTATCGGCTTCCCAACGTGCTCACCACCGCCATCGAGGTCTCAGACCGCTTCTACATCAAGCCGCTGCTTCGAGCCGTTACCTTCCCGCAGGCGGCATTTGTGCTTGCCCTTGCGCAGAACTCGGTTCGACTCATCGAGATTTCGGCCGACTCCGAACCGCATGTTGTCGACGTTCCTGGCTTGCCTGAAAATGCGGCGGATGCGGTTGGGCTCGACTCCATCAGTGGGCGCCAACCAGAAGGTCGCATCCAGGGCTCAGAGGGCCTCAAGGTTCGGCTCCGGCAGTACTCTCGGGCAATTGACCGGGCCCTTCGTGGCGTCCTCACCGGCTATAACCTTCCGCTCATCATTGCGGGGAACGAGCCGCTCGTGAGCATCTATCGTTCGGTGAATAGCTACCCGAACCTGGCAGAGAAGGTTATTCCTGGCAACGCGGAAGATAAGTCGGATGCCGACCTTGCCGCATCCGCCCGGCACATCCTTGACGATATCTACGCGGCCGAGCTTGCGCAGTTGAAGGACACCATGGCAAGTCGCGCGGCACACGGACGGGCCGTGACCGACCTGAGCGACGTCGCACGGGCCGCAACCTTCGGCGCGGTTGAGACGTTGTTTGTCGATATTGACCAGGCAGTCCCCGGATTTGTTGACGACGAGTCGGGGGCCATTACGCTCGATAGCTCGGACGATGCCCGCAACTACGGTGTTGTCGACGAAGTCCTTCGGCGAGCGTTGCTTTCAAGCGCGAGCATCTTTGCCGTGAGATCGGGCGATATGCCCGGTGGCGGCGCAGTTGCGGCAAGCGTGCGCTTCCCCGTCTAAACGAGCGGATTCCTCACGAGGCCTCATCCGGTTCGACAATCGTTCCGGTTGGGGCCTCGTGCTGTGCTCGGCGACCCAACCGCGCATAACACCACTCGGCCAATCGCTGCAGCACCGTGAGGGTCGCGACAATGAGCATGATGCCGACAAAGCCATTGATCTTGACATCTTCGCTAAACAGGGCGCTGATGACCGCGAGAAACACAAACTTCGACAGGAATAGCACCAGCCATACGCCGGCGATCATCGCGGCGGTGCTGAGCCGGTGCTCGCTGGCCCTCGACGTCCGAACGATGAGGTTCTTGAGCGCAAACGTGAGCATCGTGAGTGCCTGCATCACAATGGCGAGCAGGAAGGTGACCGAGTAGGAGCGCGTGACCAGCACATCCGTGTAGTCGTTAAAGAATCCAAGCACCACGCTATACAGCAGCACCCCGATCGCGAGGTTCGCGACGAATGCTTGGGCTTTGGTTGGTGGGGCAAACTGGCTCATACGACAACACTAGGCCGGGCGGCGGATGCGCGGGCACCATGCCGAGGGCATCCATACCGAGGTCATCCACCGGATGCGCCTCGGAAAACGGGTCAGTAAGCCGTCTGCGGGGCGTGCCGTGGAGGGCGGAAGGTATACGGGGGTAAACCCCCGTATACAGTGGGGGGAGTATCCGGTAGTTCACACCGGCATCCCTCGCCAGACTGGAATCATGACGAACACCGACACACCCCGCCCCACATACCAACAGCTCTGGAAGCGCGTTCCAGGCGCGCTCGGCTACCTCTTGCCAAACATCGTGATCGCGACCATCATCAGCGTTGTGCTGTGGCTCATGCTTGGTCTTGGTCTTGGTTTCGCCGTACTTTACGGAGGAATCTTCATCGGTATTGCAATGTTCGCGGTTGCGCGCTGGTCGGGGAGCATGGATCTCTCCCGGTTGGAGGCCGCGGGGATGGAGCCAATCGAGCGGCCAACCTGGCCAACGATTCAGTCAAAGACTCCACACGGGCGGTTGTGGGCAATGATGAGCAATGCCCACTACTGGAGCTATTTTTTCCACGGTGCGCTCGTGCAGATGCTGCTCATGGCCGTCACTTGGGGCCTCTCACTCATGCTTGTCCTCCTCGCTATTCTTGGCCCGACCTCCGTCATCTGGACTCGCTTTCAAGGCGACGACAACGAGTCGGTTGGCGATCTGCTCTACACCTACGTCCCAAGCCTCGGCATCACCGACCCTGCCCTGTTCGATTTCTGGCTGTACACGGGACTTGGTGTGCTGGTCCTTGCAACCCTTCCCTGGACGCTTCGCGGCCTGATGAACCTGCACCACGGCGCCGCCCGCCTGATGCTTGCGCGTACCCGTGCCGATGACCTCGCCGATGAGGTCGAGAATCTTGCCGCATCACGCAGCTCGGCCGTTGCCGCTGAAAACACCGGCCTTCGCCGCCTTGAGCGAGACATCCACGATGGGCCGCAGCAGCGTCTCATCCGCCTCCAGATGGATCTTGCCGCAACCGAACGGATGCTCGACAAAGACCCTGGCGCCGCGAAGGACTTGCTGGTTGAGGCGCGTGCCCAGGCCACGGATACCCTCGAAGAGCTGCGGGCACTTTCGCGCGGCTTTGCTCCGCCCCTGCTGCAAGACCGCGGGCTCATGGTAGCCCTCGATTCGCTGGTTGCCCGCAACACCATCCCAACAACGGTTATCAAGGGTGACGTTCCGAGGCTCAGCCCGGAAACCGAACTTGGGGCGTACTTTGTTGTTGCCGAGCTGCTCAGCAATACGGCTAAGCACTCGTCGGCTTCCGCCGTGACGGTTGCAATCGGTATCGATCGTTCCGGTGACACCGAGCGCTGCGTCATCTCGGTCACTGACAACGGCACGGGTGGCGCCAACATCCTCACCGGCCATGGACTTGCCGGGCTTGGGGAACGTGTCAACGGTCTTCGTGGGACCATGCAGATCGACAGCCCGGCCGGTGGCCCAACGGTCGTCACAGTCGCGCTACCGTTAGAGGTGTGACTTCCTCTGATTCGCCGCTCCGCGGTACGCCTCCAACTCAGCCGCTTGCCCACGCCAACACTGTTGGTGGTGGGCAAGCGGCTGAGGTAGAGAGCGGTGCGTCGGCCAAAGCCATTCGACTCGCGGTCGCCGAAGACTCGCTGTTGCTGCGCGAAGGGCTTGTGCGGCTGTTTGATGAGGCGGGATTTGAAACCGTTGGTGCCTTCGGTGACGCGGTGACCCTGATCGACTATCTCGCCGCTTGCTCGGTGGGTGAGCTCCCCGATGTGGTCGTGACCGACGTGCGAATGCCGCCAACGTTTCGGGACGAGGGCGTTCACGCGGCCATCGAGATCCGCCGTCGCTGGCCCGCCGTTGGCGTGTTGCTTCTGAGCCAATACGTCGAGAGCGTGTACGCGCAAGAGCTGCTCGCTGCGGGTGCGAACGGGCTCGGGTACCTCCTCAAAGACCGGGTGCAGTCGTTAGACGACGTGCAGGACGCCATCCAACGAATCGCTGCAGGGGGCACCGTGCTTGATCCACAGGTGGTGAGCCAGCTCGTGTCGCTGAGGCGCGACCCCATAGCAACGCTCACTCCGCGGGAGGGCGAGGTGCTCGGCCTCATGGCAGAGGGGCTCACCAACCGAGGCATCGCCGAGCGCCTGGTGCTGAGCCTCGGGGCCGTGGAGAAGAATGTGACAGCGATTTTTGTGAAACTTGGCTTGGAGGATTCGGGCTCGGACCACCGCAGAGTGCTTGCGGTTCTGACCTGGCTGCGGGATTAGGCGCAACAACATACTTGCTTAGCTCCTGCCCGCGTGTGTCAGGCTGTACCAGCATGTGCCGGCTCGTGCCAGCCTGAACCTGCGTGCCCGCCCGCCCGAACCTGCCTGAACCTGCGTGCCCGCCCGCCCGAACCTGCCTGCACGGAAATCGACGGCGGGAAATCCACGCAAATCTTACGAAACGAGTGTGGATTTCCCGCCCTCGATTAGCCGTGGCCCGAATAGGTGACAGCGCGAGGGACTCGTGTGGGACGGGCCTTGGCGCGTGGGGAAAAGTTGCCCTTGGGCAACCTAGCGCGTGAGGTCAGCTCGTGTGCCAAGTCCGTGTGTTCGTGAGGGCGGCTCTGCTTCTGCGTGCGCGAAGGAGCCCGGCGTGGACTACTAGCGCGCCCGATGACACCCGGCTCTGCTTCTGTGTGCGCGAACGGAACCTCCTACGCCCCCACGTACGCTGCGAGGTGCTGTCCCGTCAGGGTCTTTCGCTGCGCGACGAGGTCGGCAGGCGTGCCTTCGAAGACAACTTTGCCGCCGTCGTGGCCAGCCCCTGGGCCGATGTCGATGATCCAGTCTGCGTGAGCCATGACGGCCTGATGGTGCTCAACAACGATGACTGACTTGCCAGAGTCGACAAGACGGTCGAGGAGCCCGAGGAGGTTCTCGACGTCGGCAAGGTGTAGGCCCGTTGTTGGCTCGTCGAGCACGTAGATGGTGCCCTTTTCAGCCATATTGGTCGCGAGCTTGAGTCGCTGGCGCTCGCCGCCAGAGAGCGTATTGAGCGGCTGGCCGAGGCTGATGTAGCCGAGGCCAACATCGGCAAGGCGGTCGAGGATGGCGTGCGCGGCGGGCGTCTTGGCCTCGCCAGTGGCAAAGAACGCTTCTGCCTCGGTGACGGACATCGCGAGAACCTCGGCGATATTGCGCCCGCCAAAGGTGTACTCGAGCACCTCCGCCTGGAACCGCTTGCCTTCACAAACTTCACAGGGCGATGCAACGCTGGCCATAACGCCGAGGTCGGTGTAGATGACGCCGGCCCCGTTGCAGTTGGGGCAGGCGCCCTCGGAGTTCGCGCTAAAGAGCGCCGGCTTCACTCCGTTTGCCTTGGCAAATGCCTTGCGGATGGGCTCAAGCAGCCCTGTGTAGGTTGCGGGGTTGCTGCGGCGCGAGCCCTTGATGGCACCCTGATCGATGGATACTACGCCAGCGCCTGCTGGAATTGAGCCGTGTACGAGTGAGCTCTTGCCTGAGCCGGCCACACCGGTGACGACCGCGAGCACACCGAGGGGAATATCAACATCAACCTGCTGGAGGTTGTTTGCTGTTGCCCCTCGGATCTCGAGGCTGCCGGTTGGCTTGCGTACGGCATCCTTGAGCGTCGCCTTGTCATCGAGGTGGCGGCCCGTGAGGGTGTCGCTCGCCCGCAACCCCTCGATGGTTCCCTCGAAGCAGATCGTGCCGCCAGCGTTTCCGGCGCCGGGGCCAAGATCGACAACACGGTCGGCGATAGCGATCATTTCTGGCTTATGCTCAACGACGAGCACGGTGTTGCCCTTGTCTCGAAGCTGCAGCAGAAGCTTATTCATGCGCTCGATATCGTGGGGATGCAGCCCGATGGTTGGCTCGTCAAAGACGTAGGTGACGTCGGTGAGGGATGAGCCGAGGTGGCGGATCATCTTGGTGCGCTGGGCCTCGCCGCCGGAAAGGGTTCCGGCTGGGCGCTCAAGGGCGAGGTAACCGAGGCCAATCTCGACAAAGGAATCGAGCGTGTCGCGGAGCGCATCGAGGAGCGGGGTCATCGACGGCTCGTTGAGGTCGCGCACCCACTTGGCGAGGTCGCTGATTTGCATGCGGCAGGCATCCGCGATGCTGATGCCGTTGATCTTGGACGTTCGTGCCGGCTCAGCGAGGCGCGTGCCGTCGCATTCTGGGCAGGTTGTGAATGTGACGGCCCGGTCAACAAATGCCCGGATGTGCGGCTGCATGGCCTCGCGGTCCTTTGACAGGAATGCCTTCTGCACCTTTGGGATGAGGCCCTCATAAGTCATGTTGATATCGCCAACCTTGACCTTGACCGGCTCTTTGTAGAGGAAGTCTTCGAGCTCTTGTTCGGTGTAGTCGCGGATCGCCTTGTCAGGATCGACAAATCCGGAGCCCGTGAAGATCTTGACGCCCCAACCGTCGGCCGTGTAGCCGGGAATAGTGAGCGCGCCCTCGTGAAGCGACTTCGAATCGTCGAACAGCTGGGTGAGGTCGATGTCGTTGACCGTTCCCATGCCTTCACACCGCGGGCACTGGCCGCCAAGCACGTTAAAGCTGCGGCGTTCTTTGACGGTCTTGCCACCTTTTTCAAAGGCAACGGCGCCAGAGCCGCTGATGGAGGCGACGTTGAAGGAGAAGGCCTGCGGCGAACCGATGTGGGGGCTGCCGAGGCGGCTGAAGATGATGCGGAGCATGGCGTTCACATCGGTTGCGGTGCCAACCGTTGACCGGGAGTTGGCTCCCATTCGCTCCTGATCGACAATGATGGCCGTGGTCAGGCCTTCGAGCAGGTCTACGTCGGGTCGGGCCTGGTTTGGCATGAACCCTTGCAAAAACGCGCTGTAGGTCTCGTTAATCATGCGCTGCGATTCGGCGGCAATCGTGCCAAACACCAGTGAGCTTTTGCCAGATCCCGAGACTCCCGTAAACACGGTGAGGCGGCGTTTTGGGATCTCAACGCTCACGTCTTTTAGGTTATTTTCGCGGGCGCCTTGGACGCGGATGAGGTCGTGGGTGTCGGCGATATGCGCATCGGTGCTGCGGCTAGCGGCGGTGGTTTCCGGGCTCATCGTGTCTCCATCTCGTGTGTTGGGGGACTGCCTCGCGTGGGGAGAATTGGGAGGCAGGATGCGCGGCACAGTGAGCCGCGCGACGGGCAATGGTGCAGTGTGACACCACTTGGCTCACTGGTCTGTGAGTTCCTCATGGTTGGTGCCACAACACACGTTTGATTCTAGGCCTTGGCCACCGACAATACGGTCGAAAAACTTCTCCAAAGCTGCTCGGTTTCTCCAACAGACAGGGGATACCCAGGACTGGATCGTCGGACGTCGGTTGGCAACACCGTTCACTCACTGAGCCTTTCGGCTGCAGGCCAGCGAAGGTGTGGACGCCGAGGGTACCCCGGCATCCAGTTGGAGCGCCCTCGCTACGCGTTCACGACGTCGAGGGTTTTGTGGATCGTGCTTGGATCGTCGAGTACGTGTGCGACGGTCGCGGCAACATCCTCGCGCGTAATTTCAGCGGATTCGAGGTCTTCGCCGAGGACAACATTTCCTGTTGCCGGTTCGTTGGTGAGACGGCCTGGGCGAAGAATGGTCCAGTCGAGCGAGGTATCCCGAACGTAGTGGTCGGCGTCGCGCTTGGCAATAACGTATGCAGCCCACACCGGTTCGGTGCCTTCTGGGAGCGGCTCTTCAACTCGGATGGCCGAGATCTGCACGAGCCGTGAGACCCCGGCAATTGCCGCGGCATCTGCGGTGAGTACTGCCCCGCCGTAGTCGACGGTTCGCTTGCGTTCCGCGGTTGAGCCTGGTCCGGCACCGGCCGAAAAAACGACGGCGTCGGCACCGTTGAGAACCTTGGCCAGATCCTCGGCTGAGTCGTTCTCAAGGTCGACTATGGCAGCGGTTCCGCCTGCCGCCTCGATATCGGCGGCCTGTGCCGGGTTTCTGATGGTGCCGATCACCGCGGTGCCGGCCGATGACAGGATGCGGGTGAGGTGAAGGGCAATCTGGCCGTGTCCGCCAACGATTACAACGGTTGAGAGCGATGTTGTCATGTGAGGCTTCCTGACTGGTTGATCGGGTACTCGCCCGCGTTGATGCCTTCGAGTGCCGGGCTATCCGCTACTTCTTCGGCGTCGGCTGTCAGGTAGACGGCAAGTACGCTTGCGGCGGGGGCCTGCCGCCCGCTGATGAGCAGGGGAGCGGCGTTGTCGTATTCGAGCACAAGCGCCCAGCGCTCTGGTGCGGGGTAAATCACGGTGAGATGGTCGTAAGGAAAGCTCAACCAATCCTGGTCAGCGGAAGCGGAAGCGGAAGCGGAATCGGATGCCTCCGACGGAGCGGTTTCGGTTGGCTTGAGCAAGAACCTGTCGGTGGTGACCACCAGCTGGCCGGTTGTGAACGAGCTCCAATCAGCTCCGTAGGTGACGTCCTGTTCGGTCAGGAGACGGGTATCGCCGGTGGTGTAGACAAGCCCAGCCGTCACATAGGGTGGAAATTCGGCCGCGTCTTCGTCGTCGACCTCATCACCAAGTTCTTCTCCGAAGAACTGCCCATACGCGACATGCAAGCTGGCGACAGGCGTCTCATCGTCGGCGAGCATTCCAAGGAGGGTTGAGTCCGCGAGTTCAACGGCAACAAGTTCTTCGCCCGACCGGATGTAGGTTGCCAGCAGCGTCGCCTCGTCCCACGCGGCCCGGTCGAGAGCATCCTCTGCCTCATCATCCCGTCTTGCGGCGCCGGGGTTGGCCGCTGAACCATTCTGAGCTGGGGTTGGAAGCGCTGCGGCTCCTCCCGAAGCTCCTGCAAGGGAAGCAGTCGACGTCGGGTTGAGCACCGCGCCTCCGTTGCTCGCGGTCTGCCGCGCCTCTCGTTTGTCTCGTGCAACCCGAAGGGCCCCTCGAAACGCCATGATAATCATGATGAGCGGGAGTACAAACCAGAGCACCGTGACGATCAGCGACGGCGTCGAAAGGCTCTCAAGCAGGTCAGGATTGTCGAGGTAGGCGGCATACATCGCCTGGTTGATGAGCATGAGCCCAACGTAAAAAACAACGGCGAGGACAGCGGGGACAAGCCACCGCAAGTGTGTGCGCATGGATTAAGCCTAGACCCTCGTGAGCTCACCCGATGCGGTCGTCTGCCTCGTGGGTGCCGTATTCGCCGAGCCCAGTGAGGATCGCCCGTCCGAGGGTGTGGAAGTGCAGGTTGAAGCCGAGAACTGCGGGGGTCATGGTGTTTGGGATGTCGAGACGTTCAACATCCACAGCGTGGACCACAAAGAGGTAGCGGTGCACGCCTGTGCCCTCAGGCGGAGCCGCGCCCGTATAGCTCGTGAGTCGAACTTCGTTTGGCAGGGTGACGGCCTGCGGCGGGAGAAGCGCGCTGTCGGGGGATCCTGCGCCGGTTGCGAGGTCGGTGATGCCAGCAGGGATGTTCAACACGGCCCAGTGCCAAAAGCCAGAGGCGGTTGGGGCATCCGGGTCGAAGCAGGTGACGGCGAAGCTCTTGGTTTCGGCTGGAAAACCAGACCAGCTGAGCTGGGGCGACGTGTCGGTCCCGCCGTTGTCGGTGTCGTAGTGGATGCTTCCCATAAGCGTTCCATCGCTGATATCGGTGCTCGTGACCGCAAACTCTGCAACGGGATCAAGGAGGTCGTATGGATTGTAATTCAGCATGAATACTCCGATCACAGTTGGTGTGATCCCAGCCTAGGGCGCAGCGGTCATCCATACCAGGAGTGCAGCAACCGTGCCCGGAAATATGCGTATGCTGGGCGAATGGCTGAGATTAAATATGTGGCGCTCGGAGACAGCTTCACCGAGGGTGTTGGTGATGATCTTCCCGGCGGCGCATATCCGGGAGACCGGGTCAGAGGGTGGGCCGACCTCGTTGCGGAGGGGCTTGCCCGCTCATCCACAGACCCCGTGTACTACGCCAACTTCGCCATCCGCGGCCGGTTGCTTGGCCCGATCATCGCGGAGCAATTGCCGCCTGCCTTGGCCCTCGCCCCAACCATCGTGACGTTTAACGGCGGAGGCAACGACATCCTTCGACCAAAGGCAAATCTCGCCCATCTGGTCGCGCAGGTTGCCGACGTTGTGCATCAGGTGAAGCAAACCGGTTCGCAGCTTGTGCTTCTGAGCGGGGGAAACCCAACAAAGGGCCTCCCGCTGCGCGGAGCCATCGAGAAGAAGGGTGATGCGCTCAACGACGCCGTGCGTGCCCTCGCGGCAAAGAATGCGCTCCCGTTTGCGGATAACTGGACCGACCACGAACTGGCTGGTTCCCAATACTGGGCCCTCGACCGGCTGCACCTTAACGAAATCGGGCACCACAGGGTGGCCGCGCGCGTGCTCGCCGCCATGGGGGTTGAAGCCCCCTCCGACTGGGTCACGCGGGCACCGGCTCCGCGGGCGAAGCCTGGAGCACGCGAGAATGCCAAGTACTACCGCGAACACGTTATGCCGTGGGTGCAGCGCAGGCTCACCGGACGGTCCTCTGGTGACGGGCGCGTGGCGAAGTATCACGAATGGACCCTGATCAGCCCAACGCCGCCGCAGGAGTAATGATTCGCCGTTCTGCCTGCAGCGTCAGCGAGACAGTGCCAAGATGGAACCATGACTGTTGACACCGCGATAGCGCGAGCGCGCGCCGATCAACCGGGACTTCACGAGGAACTTGTTGCCATTCGGCGCGAGCTTCACGCGCATCCAGAGGTCGGGCTCAACCTTCCGAAGACCCAGGCCACGGTGCTTGACGAGCTGGCAGACCTCGATCTGGAGATCACGGTTGGCGAGCAACTCTCATCCGTTGTCGCCGTGCTTCGCGGGACAAAACCCGTCGACCCTGCCCTTCCCCGACGATCGGTGTTGCTCAGGGCAGACATGGATGCCCTCCCCGTTGTCGAGAAGACCGGCCTGCCATTCTCCTCGCAGAACGGCAATATGCACGCGTGCGGTCACGACCTCCACGTGGCTGGACTTCTTGGCGCGGCCAAGCTGTTGAGCGCTGCTCGCAGTGAGATTGCCGGTGACGTCATCCTCATGTTCCAGCCTGGCGAAGAGGGGTACGACGGGGCGAAGATCATGCTTGATGAGGGCGTGCTTGCTGCATCAGGCAACTACCCGGATGCCGTATACGGCGTCCATGTGCTTGCCGACCTCCCGACCGGCCTGGTCATGACTCGGCCTGGTCCATATATGGCGGCGTACTCGCAACTGAACGTGACCGTTCACGGCAGGGGTGGGCACGGATCGCGTCCCCACGACACGCTCGACCCCATCCAGGTTGCCGCCGAGATTATCGGCTCGCTGCAGACCTACGTCACCCGCAGATTCAACGTGTTCAACCCAGTGATTCTGACGGTTGGTGAGTTCCATGCCGGTACTGCCACCAACGTTGTTCCCGATATGGCCGAGTTCAGGGCTGGGGTTCGGTATTTCACGCCTGCCATCGAGACACGCCTCGCCTCTGAGCTGCCCGAGCTCATCCAGGGCATCGCGGAGGCGCACGGGCTCAGCGCCCAGGTGTCCGTCATCCCGCTGCTTCCCGCCGCAATCAATGACCCGGCAGAGGCCGAGCTGATGATCAGCACCGCGACGGCGCTCTTCGGAGCTGATCGCATCGAGGTCGCCCAAGATCCCCGCACCGGTTCAGAAGACTTTGCCTGGGTTATGCGCGAGGCCCCCGGTGGCTATGCGCACTTTGGTGCGGGCACCAGAGGGCTTGAGCCGTCGGAATGGGCGCCGAATCATTCCCCTAGGGCGATTTTTAACGATGATGTGCTCATCGACCAGGCCGTGTTCCTTGCCAGCATGGCGATTAACCGGCTGGATATTCCTGCGCCAGCCGAGCGTTCAGCTCACGACCGGATGCCTGTGCGCCCGGCACGACCACGGGCCGTTACCGAGGGATAACCCGCTCAGCAACGGACCAGTAGCGCTTAGGCGCACAGACGGCCGCTTAGGGCTTGAAAGCTTCGCTGATTGCGTAGCTGTCTTCGTGCATGTGATAGCGGACGATATTCCCTTCCTGTACGGTGAAGCGAATCGCAAACTGGTTGTCGAAGGTCTTGCCCGTTTTCACAACGCGGAATCGTGAGTGGCCCGCTGCAACTGCTTCCTCCCCGTCAACGATCATCGCGTCGAGAGTGAACTCTTCTGGTTCGGTCAGCCCATCCCGCATAAGCATGGTGAAAAATTCGGCGACCTGGGTCTTGGTCGTTCGGATGCCCGTCCATGGAACATTCGGTGCGCCCGGAACCGCAAAGTCTACGGTTTCGCCAAACGTGTTGATGACGCCGTCGAGGTTCCCCGTCCCAAATGCGGCAAAAAACGCATCGACGGTTGTTTTGGTTTCGCTCATGGTGTGATTCCTTGTCAATATAATTCCAACTGGACGGTTGGAGTCTAATCGTGTACTACTCTTAATTGCAACTGAGTAGTTGGAAAATGAACGAGGTGCAGCGTGGCGTGGGATACGGAACGAACTCGACAGCTCCTCCTTGACGCCGCAGTGACCGAATACGCGGCACACGGGCCAGAGGGAGCGAGGATAGACAGGGTGGCCGCTGCTGCTGGAGTAAATAAGGAGCGGATTTACCAGTATTTCGGTGGTAAACAGAAACTGTTTATCGCGGTCCTTGAGTCTGAACTGGCAAAGCTAGCAAGTGCTGTGCCGCTGACAGCAGCACAGGCTGCCGATCTTGGGAATTACGCCGGTCAGGTCTTCGACTATCACCTCGCGAATCCGCATCTCCTTAGGCTCATGTCGTGGGAAGCGCTCCAAAGCCCAGAGGTTGGCCTCGCGGCAAAAGACGAGCGAGCCGCCCACTATGCGGATAAGGTTTCGGCCGTGGCCGCCGCCCAGCTCAGCGGCGAGATTGCGTCAGACCCGCAGGCTCCATTCTTGTTTTCTGCCGTCATGGCGATCACCACGTGGTGGTTTACCTCAGCAAATATTGCGAATCTGATTACGGCCGGCACCGAATCGGACGACGCGCAATCACGTCGAGAAGCCCTTGTCAGCATGGTCAGGCGACTGACCGCGCCGCCACCTGTCGTGGGCTACGACCGTTCGCTGCGGTAAAAACCAACAATTTGTTGCAGAACGCCAAAAATGCATGCCGCTGTGAATGAATGTGCTAATGTCGCAGAGAAGCCCTGATCCCCCCGGCGCGTAGCGGGGGAGTCTGGCTGGCACCGTATCGGTTCAGAGTCGAACCGAACCACTCAAGTCGTAAGGACCCTCCATGTCGCTACCAAGCCCCCACGAGAATGTCACCAGCCCTGAAGGCCAGCCAAAGCTTGCCCGCAACCTGTCGAACAGGCACCTGCAGCTCATCGCCATCGGCGGTGCGATCGGAACGGGCCTCTTTATGGGATCGGGTAAGACGATCTCGCTTGCCGGCCCATCCATCCTGCTCGTGTACGCAATCATTGGGTTCGCGCTGTTCTTTGTGATGCGCGCGCTTGGCGAGCTCCTGCTCTCCAACCTGAACTATCGCTCCTTTGCCGACTTCGCCGGCGACCTACTCGGGCCGTGGGCAACGTTCTTCACCGGCTGGACCTACTGGCTCTGCTGGATCGTCACTGGCATCGCTGATGTGGTCGCCGTGGCCGGCTACATCGCGTTCTGGGCGCCGGATGTCGAGCCGTGGATCCCCGGACTCGGCCTGATTGTCGTCCTGCTGGTCCTCAACCTTCCGACGGTTCGCAACTTTGGCGAGATCGAGTTCTGGTTTGCCCTCATCAAGATTGTGGCCATCGGCGCCCTCGTTGTTGTTGGTGTGTACATGCTCGTTACCGCGTTCAAATCGCCCTCCGGCAACGTCGCAAGCATCGCAAACCTGTGGCAGCACGGCGGATTCTTCCCGAACGGGGTGATGGGCTTTGTCGCTGGTTTCCAGATCGCGGTGTTCGCATTTGTTGGTATCGAGCTCGTTGGAACGGCCGCAGCCGAAACCAAAGACCCGGAAAAGAACCTGCCAAAGGCCATCAACTCAATTCCGATCCGCATCATTCTGTTCTACGTTGGCGCCCTGTTTGTGATTATTACGGTCACGCCGTGGGATCAGATCGACGCCGATAAGAGCCCCTTTGTCGCCATGTTTGCCCTCGCCGGCCTCGGCATCGCCGCCCACGTTGTGAACGCGGTTGTGCTGACCTCCGCAACATCGAGCGCAAACAGCGGTATCTACTCGACCTCACGGATGATCTTTGGCCTGGCAAGCAACGGTGACGCGCCGAAGGCGCTCGGCAAGCTCAACCGACGAAAGGTTCCGGTAAACGCGCTCGTCTTCTCGTGCATCTTCTTGCTCGCCGGTGTTGTGCTGTTGTACGCAGACTCGATCATGGGCGCATTTACGCTGGTCACCACGATCTCGTCGGTGCTGTTTATCTTTGTCTGGTCGATCATCCTCGCGTCGTATATCGTGTACCGCCGCAAGCGCCCAGAGCTGCACGAGGCCTCAAACTACAAGATGCCAGGCGGAATCCCAGCGGCCATTATCGTCTTTGCGTTCTTCGCATTCATCCTTTGGGCGCTCACGCAAGAAGAAGACACCGCGCGCGCACTCATGGTCACCCCGGTGTGGTTCGCGCTGCTTGGCGTCGTCTACTACTTTGTTCGCCGACGCAACCAGCGCCTCCGTGCTGAGCTCGTAACCGCGAGCGAGTAGCGACACCCTCTTCGCTCGCGGGGTGCGCTTTTGCTCGTGGGGTGCGAAATATTGCGCCCCACGAGCGAAGACGCACCCCACGAGGGCCGCTTCGAGTGGGCTAGTCGAGCTGGTCGAGGTAGCGCATAATGACGCCCTCGCGGAGCGCCCACGGTGAAACCTCAAGCTTTTCGGCGCCCATGACCGTCATCGCCTCTCGCAGTACGATGCCGCCTGCCGTGATTTGAAACGCTCGGTCTTCGGTGATACCAGGGAGCGCAGGGCGGGCATGGGCCGGAATCTGGGCAAGGCGCGGCAGCCAATTCGACAGCTTCTTCACGCTCAGCTTATTGCGGGCGCGTTTGCCAACCCCGTCGCTCGACGAGCCGGCGAGCTTGCCCAATGACCGGATAGTTTTCGACGAGCCAACGATGTGATCCGGCTTCGGCTGGCCCTCAAAGAGCACCGATGCCTCGGTGATGACCCGATTCGCGTGCTCTGCGAGGTTGATGACCTGCTCCTCGGTTGGCGGGTCGTTATGCAAAAACGAGATGGTCGAACGGCCAGCGCCGAGGGGGAGCGAGACCGCAACATCCGGGTATTCATCGCTTCCCTGCGTGATCTCGAGCGAGCCGCCGCCGATGTCAAACACCAGAATATTTCCGGCTGACCAGCCGTACCACCTGCGGATCGCGAGAAAGGTGAGGCGTGCTTCTTCCTCGCCGCTCAGCACCTGAAGGTCGACACCGGTTTCCTCGTGGATGCGCCGTAGCGTCGCCTCGCCGTTGGTTGCCTCGCGCACGGCGGAGGTTGCCATTGGCAGCAGGGCGTCGAGGTTGTGGGATGCGGCGATGTCGGCGGCCGATTGCACGGCGTTGACGAGCGCATCCACCCCTTCGTCGCTGATGGATCCGTCGGGCGTGATGTAGCGCATGAGGCGCAGCACCGACTTATGAGAGGTCGTTGGCACTGGGCCGGCGCCTGGGTGGGCATCAACAACAAGCAGGTGGACGGTATTTGAACCGACATCGAGTACACCAAGACGCATACTCACAGAGTAGCGGACCCAGCCCCGCCCCAACCTGCATCTATTTGCGACTTTCTGCGCAAAATCCACTCATTTGCGACAGAAAGTCGCAAATAGATGCAGGTTAGGAGGGGAGAGAGATGAGGCAGGTTGGGGAGCCGATCGAGAGTTCCGTGAGGGGTCGGCCAGCGATGCCGGTCGTGGGGCTCACCTCAAGCGCCGTGACGGTGTTTGAGAGTTGATTGGCCACGAGCAGGATGCGACCGACCTGCAGGTGGTGCCTCGGCCAGTCACCACCGCAGCTGAAGTCGGCGAGGGCCTCAACGCGCGACCCTCCATCGTGGACGATGAGGGTTGAGACGACGTTCGAGCCGCGCACGGTCACATAGAGCCGCTCGGTATCAGGGCTCAGTGAGATTTCGGCGGCGGCATCGCGCTCCACGCGGCCTTCAACCGTCGCGCTTGTGCGATCGAGAAGGATGGGGGCCGTCGAGACTTGTGGCTCTTCCGCACCCGTCACAGCGGTGAGGGTTTTGGTGTCAACATCGGTGTATTCGCGCTCAGCGTCAAAATGTGAGCGGCGGGCGGTTCCCGTGCGCAGCACGAGCACCTCGACGGAGTGCTCCGTGACAACATAGACAAACCCGCTTGGGTGCTGTGCCATATGCCGCGGGCCAGAACCTTCGCCAACCGCAACGGTGTGCAGCAGGTTGAGTCCCTTGCCAGCGCAATACTCCCACACCCGAACGGTGTCGTGGCCGAGGTCGGTGGTGAGAATGCGGCCATCTGGCAGGACGGTCGACTGGTGGGCTCTCGACGGACGGATGCCTGGCGCTGCGTAGGGGTCGCGCGAGGGCTCCGCCACCATCCGACTGGTCACGCGTCCAGCCGAATTGAGCTCGTACAGGATCACCTCGCCTGAGCCCCAGCACGTGACCACAAGATATCGGCCCGCCGGGTCGACCCCAACATGGCAGGCGGCCTCGCCCGTCACCACAGCCTGGCCGATCTCAGTGAGTTCGGCTGAACCTGAGACGCGTTGATACGTTTTGAGCAGTTGCGTGAACTCCTCAACCGCGTAGAGGAGCGGGAGCGTTGGGTGCTGGGCAAGAAACGACGGTGACGCTGCCGCGATCGCCCGGCCTGCGGACAGCTCGCCCGCGAGCGAGACACTCAGCGTTGAGATTCCAGTGCCCTCGCCGTGCGGAGTCGTGTACGACCCTATGGCGACCTGGATGCTGTGTTGAGTACCGTCGTTGGTCTGTGGTGTTTGGCTCACGCTTGGCAATCTAGCATGTGAGGTGACAAACGGGTCCGAGATTTTCTGTTTGGCTGCGGATGCCTGCTTTCTGACCCAACTCAGCTTGTGTTCGCCCCATAGTCCGGTTTTTGGTCGAAATGACCGGACTATTGGGCGAACAGATGAAGCGTGGTTAGGCGCCCGTCGAAACCTGCACGGGGGTCGAAAGGGCGCTTCCGCCCGTCGCGAGCCGCATAAGCTCGGTATCGAACTCGATGACCTGCTCGTCTGCGGATGCCCCCGCAACCGCGATATCTTGCGCACGCCCAGCCTCGCGTGGCTTTCTCGACGACAGCCCAGCTCCGTAGGTCAGCGCCAAGAGCTCGGAGACACCCCGCGCAACGCGGTCAGAGAGGGCCCCTGCCCGGTCGCTCGCCCAATCCTCTGGGGCGAAGAAGATTACGGTTGGTACAACGAGGGCTCGCATGTAGCCGAAGAGGGCACGAACCTCAACATCCAGCGCGAGGGAGTGGCGAGCGGTGCCGCCGGTTGCCGTGAGCAGCACAGGCTTGCCTACCGCGGCATCCGAATCGACGATGTCGATAAACGACTTGAAGAGTCCGCTATACGAGCCCTTATAGATTGGGGTCGCCGCGACAAGGGCGTCCGCTGAGGCCACCGCATCAAGCGCATCCTGCAACGGAGCAGAGGTGAAGCCCGTCACAATCGCGTTGGTGATGTCGGTTGCGAGGGTGCGCAGCTCAACGATGCGCACGGTGACTGCTGTGCCGCCTTGGTCGCGCAGCTGGCCCTCGACCTGCTGGGCGAGCATGGTTGTGGTGGATGGCGTGCCAACGCCTGCCGAGATGATGGTGATGCTGGTCATGAGTGCTTCCTTTGCAGGGTGGTGCAGAGTTCGATGAGCTGGTGAAGTTGGGTCTCGCTGAGGGCGTTTCCCATGTGTTTCGCGACGGTTGCGGCGTGTTTGCGGCCGACTTCGCGCTGGATGCTCCGACCAGCATCCGTCAGCGTGACGTTGAGCGAACGCCCATCGGTTGGGTCTGGGTTGCGCCGGACAAGCCCGCGCTGTTCGAGCCGGTCGATCATGCGTGAGAGGGACGGCTGACTGAGCAGGATGCTTTCGTTGAGGTCGGCCGGCCGCATTCCGCAGTCTGGGCCTTTGGTGAGCGAGTAGAGCACGTCGTACTCGCGCATCGAGAGGTCGTTCCAGATTTTCTCGGAGCTGAACTCCCGCATGAGCGTGACCTGGGCCTGGAAGAGTGATTCCCAGGCCTCGTTGGTCAGTCGGATGCCTGGCTTCGACGTCTTTTCGGCCGCGACCGGTTCTGTTGCCGCTTGGTCGCCTCCGCGCGAACCGGCGATACTCACGAGTGATCACGTCCATCGTCAGGCGAGGCGCCGGTGACGTCATCAACCGCAACCGACTGGCCTTCGCGAACGGGCAGCGTGCCCTCGGCGCGGGCTTTGGCGAGGAGCGAAGCGTGCGTTGGGGCATCCGGCGTTCCAGGGGCCTGGCGCTTTGCCGTCTCGGCGCGCAGGGTTGGCAGCACCTCTTCGCCGAGCAGGTCGAGTTGTTCGAGCACGGTTTTGAGCGGAAGGCCTGCGTGGTCGATCAGGAAGAGCTGGCGCTGGTAGTCGCCGAAGAACTCGCGGAAGGTCAACGTCTTGTCGATAATCTCCTGCGGGCTGCCGACGGTGAGCGGTGTTTGATGCATGAAGTCTTCCATGGTTGGGCCGTGACCGTAGACGGGCGCGTTGTTGAAGTACGGGCGGAACTCGTTGCGGGCGTCCTGCGAATTTTTGCGCATGAAGATCTGCCCGCCGAGGCCAACGATTGCCTGCTCTGGGGTGCCGTGGCCGTAGTGGGCGAAACGCTCGCGGTAGAACGAGATGAGGCGCATGTAGTGCTCTTTTGGCCAGAAGATGTTGTTGGCGAAGAAACCGTCGCCGTAGTATGCGGCCTGCTCCGCGATTTCTGGGGTGCGGATTGAGCCGTGCCAAACGAACGGCGCGACGTCGTCGAGGGGGCGAGGGGTCGCGGTGAAGCCTTGCAGCGGGGTGCGGTACTTTCCCTCCCAGTTGACCACGTCTTCGCGCCAGAGGCGGCGAAGGAGGTTGTAATTTTCGAGAGCGAGTGGCACGCCCTCTGCGATGTTCTTGCCGAACCACGGGTAGACGGGAGCGGTGTTGCCTCGGCCGAGCATGAGATCCATCCGCCCGTCGGAGAGGTGCTGGAGCATCGCGTAGTCTTCCGCGATTTTGACGGGGTCGTTAGTGGTGATGAGGGTCGTTGAGGTCGAGAGGATGATCTTCTCGGTTTTGGCCGCCAGGTAACCAAGCATGGTCGTTGGTGACGACGGGATGAATGGCGGGTTGTGGTGTTCGCCCGTTGCAAAGACGTCAAGACCAACCTCTTCGGCCTTCTGCGCGATTGCCATGGTGGCTTTGATGCGCTCGCCTTCCGTCGGCGTGATGCCGGTGGTCGGATCGGTTGTGACGTCGCCGACAGTGAAAATACCGATCTGCATGGTGTTGGTCCTTTCGCCCGCGGTTACCCCCGCGAATTTGTATGCGTTTGCATGTATCTACTGAGTGTAACGAGCGCACGCTGAGATTATTCCCAGAATGATCCGTATGCCGTTCTGGCGTGTTTTTCCCTACATAAAATGGAGAAATGTCGCATCCCCCCACATCTCAAACCAGTCGCGAACCAGCTGCCGTTCGACGGAGCCGGCTCTGGGGAATCCTCATTGCTGCGGTCCTTGGGCTGCCGGCGCTCATCCTCAACATCCTTCGTCTGGTTCGCAACAACAACGACGTCAGTTCGAGCGGGCAATCACATGACGCGCTCTTCTGGGTCACGGTGATTTCTTCAGTACTTGCCGTCCTCGGGCTGGCCTATCTGTGCGTGCTACTGATTGTGCGAGGCAACGCTAGTCTCAGCCGTGAACTGCTGGCGCGGTATCCGATGGGCATCATACGCATTGTGGTGCGCTATCCGATTACGCAGCAGGGCTACCAGCTGGTCTCTGCCGGGCAGGTCTGGCAGGGCGTTGCGTTGCCTCAGGCGAAGCTCCCGAGATTTGCTGGCCTTGTTGTTCTTCCCGACCGGATACTCATCGTTACAGGGGTGAAGCATCTCGATCGGCCCGTCACCGTGCTGCGGCGCGACATCCTCTCGCTCGAACTCGAAAACGTGGATGGCCTGTATGGCAGAGCCTCCGCCCTGTCGTTTGGTATCAATACAATCAGCGGCCCAGTCAGGCTGGTCCTGCCGATTGGCGCTGGAAAAACAGGGATGACGATGCTGAGTCCGTCGCGCGTTGACCGCCTCGCTCAGGAGATCGCTCAACTCGTGCGCCTCGACGAGGGGTAACCGCAATCGAGAAGGAACCGCAATCCGAGGGGGTAACGCAATCGAGGGCGGGAAAACCACGGCAATTTCACTGAAAAACGCTGTTTTTCCCGCCCTCGATGTGGCTTGTGCGCGGTCGTTGTGATGGACTGGTTAAGCGGCGGAAGCCTCGTCGAGGGACGCGAGCTCCTCTGGCGTGAGTACCACCGTGGTTGAGGCGATGAGATCGGTGAGCTGATCAACCGTGCGGGCACTCGCAAGCGGCGCAACAACGGTCGGTTGCTGGCGGAGCCAAGCCAGTGCGATGCTTGTTGGCTGCACATTGTGGTGGGCTGCAGCGGCGTCGAGGGCCGCAAGCACACGCTGGCCGCGGTCGTCGAGGTACGCAAGTGCCCCGTCAGCACGTGGGCTGAGCGATTGTGCGTCCTTGCCTGCCTCGCGGTATTTGCCAGTCAAGAATCCCTTCGCCAGTGAGAAGTATGGGAAGACGCCAAGGTTTTCGCGCTCGGCCCGCTCGCGAAGCTTTGCCTCGAATCCGCGCTCGACCAGGTTGTAGTGGGGCTGCAAGGCTACAGCCTTGTGAAATGCATTCTCATTGGTGATACGGAACCACTCGTCGATGCGGGCCGCCGAGTAGTTTGAGATACCGATGTAGCGGATCTTGCCCTCCTCAACGAGGCGGTTGAGGGCACCAATGGTGTCTTCAAGCGGAACGGTTTCGTCGTCAAAGTGCGCATAGTAGAGGTCGATGTAATCGGTTCCGAGACGGCGGAGGGATGCGTCGGCTGCGGCGCCAATGTTGTCCGGTTTCAGGCCGAGGTATTTTGGGTGCGTGCTGACCTTGGTCGCGATGATGACGTCATCGCGGTTGCCCCTCGCATCCACCCACTCGCCAATCACGGTTTCGCTCTCGCCGCCCTCGTTGCCGGGAGCCCAGTGCGAGTAACCGTCGGCCGTGTCGATGAAGTTGCCACCGGCGGCGGTAAAGGCGTCGAGCACGTCGAAGGACGTTTCCCGGTCGGCTGTCCAACCAAATACGTTGCCGCCGAGCGCGAGGGGAAACACCTCAAGGTCTGACGAGCCGATCTGTACTCGGTGCTGGGTGGTCTCTGGGATGGCGCTGGTCATGACTGACTCCTTTGAAGTGGCGAATAGGTTGGCTTGGCCGACGTATGTGCGTGAACGCTACTGCCTCTTAACGCTACTGCGCATCGGGCGCCCGCGCTGACATCCCGTAGCGATTTGTCACACACGGAGGACGGCCTCGGCCTGCGCTTGAGGGTCGCAGGCCGTCAACGGCCACCGCGGTGCACAGACGTCAGGCCGCCCAGAGCGATTGGAGGTTGCGCAGTCGCTTTGCGCCGGCGCGCATCATGATGAGGATGCCGATGCCGCAGATGATGCAGCCAATCAGGAGGATGACGAGGGCACCCTCGACGTCGGAGGGCTCGCTCGTTACGAGACTGAGCAGAAAAAGCAGGATGGGCAGCACCGCGAGTGGCGCTCCGACGATGAAGAGGAGCGCTCCAAACCACGCCGAAAATGGCATCCTGGTAGGGGCGGCTCCGCTGCCTGGTGCCCCGGAAGATCGGAACGGAGCGTTGCCTGCGTAGCGTTGGGCGTGCGCCTCGGCAGAGGAGGCGGAAGGGCCAACCAGGTTTGGCCCGTTGCTGATGAGGACGCCGTTGAGCACGATGCCGTTGGATGTTGTGTTCCGTGTGGAGGTCGCGTTGCTCTGGGCGCTCGACGTTGGTGCCGTCGTGTGGCTGTTATTTGCCGCCGTTTGGCCGGGTCTTGTCGGCTGGCCGAGAGGCGCGGTTTTGTCCTGACCGGCGAGCCGCCACGGACGACGCCGCGACGAGGAGGTTGCCTGTGCCATAAGGACGAGCCCTGCTATCAGGATGGCAAGCGAGATTCCGCTCAGCAGAAGCGCGTTGAGCAGCTCTGGAGATGCGACGACATCATCGGAGACTCCAACCGCGGCCGCCAGGACCGAGATGAGGCCGATGCCCCCAAAGACGAGCCCAAACATGAGGAAGAACGTTCCGGCGAGATATCTCCAGATGACGCCGCGCAAGCGCCCGGCAGCGTCGGGCGAAGCAGAAGGAACTGAGGCTGCGAACGACGTCGTCATAGACCGAGTCTAAACGGTGAGTGCACGATCGCGCCCTGGCGATCTAGCGGATGTTTGTTGGGCGGAGTAGCGTGGCCCGCATCCAACATCTCCGGTTGAGCAGAAGGAGCAGCACATGTTTGAACACACCTACGCGTTTAGCGGGTTTTCCGTTGACGACCTCGCCGCAGCCAAGCACTTTTACGGCGACGTGCTTGGGCTGCGGGTGAGCGAGCAACACGGGATGCTGACCTTGCAGATCGAGGGCGGTCACAACATCCTGGTCTACCAGAAGCCCGATCACGAGCCGGCGACGTTCACGATCCTGAATTTTCCGGTTGACGATCTTGAAGCCGCCGTGCGCGAGCTCACCGAACGCGGTGTCGAGTTCGAGCGCACCGAGTGGTCAGACGAGCTTGGTATCAATCACAGCCCGGCAGACCAAGACGGACCAGACATCGCCTGGTTCAAAGACCCGGCCGGAAACTTTCTGGCGGTGCTTGCGGGCTAGCAAGCTCGTGGGGTGCAAACACGCAAAAACCGGCCCGAAAAGGGCACCCCACGACGAGAAACGCGCCCCGCGACATACAGGAAAGCGGGGGCTTCCCAATGGGAAACCCCCGCTCGCTGTGCGTACTGGCTAGCTGCGGCCGAGAGCTGCGAAGCGGAACTTATACGTGTCGTCGAGGGTATCCTCGAGTCCAGTCACGTTTTTCTTCGCAACAACCGTCTCCTGCCCCTGCAACAGCGGGATGACCGAGGCCGAGTCGGCAACAAGCGCCTGGATCTCTTCGATAGTTGCCGTGCGGGCGGCCGGGTCTGCCTCTGTCGCCTGCTTCTCGATGAGGGCATCAACGGCAGGGTCGGAGAAACCGTTTCCGAGCGAGCTACCGGTCGTGGAGTAGGTCACGCGCAGGAAGTTGTCTGGGTCAGGGTAGTCAGGGAACAGCCCAAGCTGGAAGGCCGGGTATCCCGTTTCCGGGTTCAGACGCTTCACATAGCTCGTCCACTCGGTCGTCTGCAGATCTACGGTGAAGAGGCCGTCAGCTTCAAGCTGCGACTTGATCTGTCCGTATTCTTGCTCGGAGTCGGGGCCGTAGTGGTCGCTGGTGTACTGGATGGGAAGCGATACCGGGGTCTGCACGCCGGCATCCGCAAGGATCTGCTTTGCCTGCTCGGCGTTTGGTGTCTCGCCGAAGCGCTCCTTGAACGCCTGCGTTGCGCCATTCTGCCCGTCGAGCACAACGGAATAGGCGGGCGTGTAGGTGCCGTTGAAGACATCATCGGCCAGCGCATCCCGGTCGATCAGCGAGGCGGCAGCCTGTCGGATGGCCAGCTTCTGTGCGTCGTCGGCACCTGGCTGGGTGTTGAGGTTGAAGGTCAGGAAGCGAACCGATCCGCCTGGACCCTGCACCACCTGCAGGTCGTCGTTTTTGCTCAGATCGCCGATATCGGTCGAGGTGAGGGAACGGTAGGCAACGTCAATCGCACCGTTCTGGATGTCGAGGCGAAGGTTTGAGGAATCGGTGTAGGGCTTCAGGACAACGTTTTCCGTCACTGGAGCGGACCCGTCATAGCTCGGGTTGGCTTTGAGCGACAGCAGCCCGCCCTTCTCGTAGGCGTCAATGATGTAGGGGCCAGAGCCGACAACCTGTGAGTCTTCAAGCAACTTGTCTGCAGGGAAGACCTCGCTGTCAACGATGGGTGCCGCCATGCTCGTGAGCACGTAGGGCCAGGTTTGGTCGTTTGCGACCTTGAGGGTGAAGACAACCGAGTTGTTGTCGCCCTCTTCGACCTTGTCGAGGTTGGCGAGCAGCGGTGCCGGGCCGCTTTCAAGGTTGATCGTGGTGACACGGTTGAAGGAGAACACCACGTCCTCTGCCGTGAGCTCATTTCCGTTTGAGAAGGTGAGGCCGTCCTTTACGATGCACGTGTAGACGGTTGGCTCGGTGAACTCGCATGACTCGGCAGCATCGGGAACGGGGGTCACATTACCCGGCTCGTATCCGAGCAGTCGCTGGTAGATCTGGTTCTGCGGGGTAAAGCTTCCGCGGTCCCACGCACCGGCGGGATCGAGCGACACAATAGCGTCGGTCGTGCCGATGAGGAGGGCGTCGGCCGAGGCAGAATTGTCCGGCGTTGAACCTTCTGGCGCACAGCCTGTGAGGATAACGGCGGCGGCGAGGCCAAGGGCCGCCGCGCTCACGGCCGTTCGGGGCGTGTTGAACTTCATGATGGGTGATTGCTTTCTGTGTTGGTGATAATCACCAATTGCTGACGGTGGGTGCTGAACAGGGATACGTGGGGGATGCGTGTGGGTGCGCCAAGCGCACTGCTTGCCGCCGGGTCGGAACACTGCGGCGACGACGGATGCCCGGCCGTGTTTTGCTGGACGACCGGTTTTTCGGATTCGCTACAGGTCAACCTTGCGGCGTGGGGGCATGTTCTCCGCGACGTCGAGTTCGTTGCGGAAGGGCTGGGGCTCGAATCGATCGAGTCGGTAGCGCGAAGCATCCACCGTGCTGGCCCAGCCCTCGCCGGGCATTCGGCCGGTTTCGGGGGCCGTGACGAGGTCGGCCATGAGTCGTCCGAGGCCTGGGCCGTGCGTGACACCGGATTCGTTGTCGCCTGCGAGAACGAAGAGCCCATCGCATTCGGGAACTTCGCCAGCAAAAAACAGGCGGTCCGCCGTATAGGAGACGATGCCCTGCACCCATTCGGTGTTGGAAAGGTCAACCTGGGGGAGTACCGAGTTGATGATCGGGGTGAGCTCCGCCGCCATCTCGTTGATGAGATCGGTTCGTTGCGGGCGGCGTACTGCTGCTGAATTGTTGGTTTCGAGCAGCTCGTACCCAGAGCCGTTGCCGTAGGTGAGTCCGCCGCGGTGCTCGCGCACCCAGAGCCCATCCAGTTCGGGGAACATGAGCGTTGGGATGTGTGGCACTCCGCTTGGTGCTGCCGTGATGCGGCTGGCGATCACGCGGGCAAAGGGAAGGGTCCTGCCAAACGGTTTGAGGAGTTCGTTTGTCCACGAGCCGGTGGCGAGCACAACGCGGTCGGCGCTGATCGCTACGGTCTCGTCGCCCCGCACGGCTTCAACGCCGGTTGCCTTGCCTGCCGTAGTGAGGATGCGAACGACGCGCGTGTTGGGAACGAGCGTGACGCCCGCCGCGATTGCGGATGCGGCGAGGGCGGCACCGGCATCCGGTGCGCTGATCTGGATGCCCTCGGGATGGAAGTATCCTCCGGCGACTGCGTCAGGGTTGAGTCCGCTGACGAGGGCTGCCGCGTCAGCGGGTGAGAGTGGGCGGGCGCCGGCCGGCTTGAGCGGGTGGCGGTCGAACTCATCGAGGTGGTCGGTGACGGCCTGCTCGGTGACGGCGAGCCAGACGTTGCCGGTTTCGCGGAGGGCTACATCGTGACCGTCGGCGTCGAGAGAGCGATAGAGGTCGATGCCGTATTGCTCAAGTGCGAGCTCAGACTCGTTCCAGAACCAGGCGTAGCCTGCGGCCCAAAGCCCCACAAATCCAGCCCCTGCCGCGGTTGTGCCTGATGCGGCCTCGCCGGAGTCGAGCAGCGTGACGCTGTTGCCCTCGCGCGCAAGGTGCAGGGCCGTCGAGAGGCCAAAAACGCCTGCGCCGACAACGAGGATGCTGGGTGAAGAGGAAGTCATTATGCGTCAAGATTACTGAGGGACGCAGAACTTTTTTGGCGGTCGAGTCATAGTGCGTAATATGTCGCAGCAGGATTTGTCGTCATACTTGTATGGAGTATCTCATCCGCAGTGCCTCCCCCTCAACCAGTGAAGAGTGGTCTCGTGACTTCCGAACAGTACCCGTCGTATCCTCCGCAGCCCCCAGCGGGGCCTCCGCCAGGCTGGCAAGCCCCAACGAAACGTCGCCGCCGCTGGGTCACGCCCGTTGCCATTGTTTCGACGGCAGTATTGTTGCTCGGCGCCGGCGCGACAGCCCTTGTGCTCTCCGCAAAGACGGCGAGCGAGCACGGCCCGGATCAGGCGGTCAACGCGTTTGCGGATGCCCTGCACACCGGGGAATTGTCGTCGCTCGGTGACACGTGTCTCAGCAAGATTGCGCGCAAGAGCACGGTGCTTGATGACAAGGCATATGCGCAAGCCGTTGACGGCTCCGTGAAGTACTCGGTTGGCGAGGAGACCGTGAAAACGGAGAACCGTTCCGAATACAAAATCACCGCCAAATATGGCGGGTCAACCAAGCGTTGGAACGTCACCGTCAAGCGAAGCAGCGCGGGCGAGTGGTGCGTCACCGAAGGTGGGCTGCCAACGGGCGTTATCCCTGCCTACCCGCGCGTCGCAACCCTCACATGGGATTCGCTCTTTGACTACGCCGAGACAACCCAGGCAACCGTTGCCGGGGCATCCGTTGGCACGTTGCCGCCAAAAGTGGTGTCTCCCGATCAGGTGTTCAACCGCGAACCTCTGAACGGCGGCGAGCAGGTCGTTGAGGCCTCTACCGGCGCAGACGGAACGTCTTCATCTGCAAATCGACTGGCGTTCACGGCGACGGATTTCGCTCTGGCACCCACGCAGAAGGACGACGAAGACGACGCCGACGAGGACACGTCACGAAAAGTGACCTCCGGCGAGGACGCGATCGTCACAGACCCCATCCTCCTGCTCCCAGGAACCTTTGGCGGAACCGTTGTGACAAGCGACGGCCGAGCCCACGAACTCAGCGAACTGAGCGTGACCCCACGCGATTTCGATCGCTCAGCCGCACGCTCGTCTGGCGACGTCGAGATCGAAGATTACTTCGGTGATTGGTATGACGATGCGTACGAGCTCGGCTACAACGAAGAGGCGCTGGAGGCCGGCGCGCTCTCTTTTGTGGTCAACGAAGACACTGAGAAGATTCTCACGAGCGACGAATTGGACGAGTTGACCGCACGCGCCGACACCCTTCCGTTGGACTGCGGATTTGCCGCCCCCGGCATCCCGCTAACGGGCGAAACGGCCGCGACGCCGTCGGAGCATATCGCTGAATGTGTTGACTTGAGCATGCCACTTTCGTCGTTGCTCGCGATGCAGGGTGAGCCGACGGGTCCAGCGGCACCCGCGGTAACCGCGGCTCTTGTTGAAACAGGCTCCTGGAAAGTCTTCATGGCAGAGGACGGCTGCGTCTACCTTGTGACGGTTCGACCGTTTGTCTTTGAAGAGACCACCGCCGCCGTCGGGGAGAAGCCAGCGGCAACGGAGCGCGTGAAGCGTGGCTATGCCGTGCGCGTGTTCGGCGACGAAAAGCAGAAGCTGCAGCTCGGTCGTATTGTCCCGATCACACTGAAATCGTCGGATTACGATGACAAGTTCTACGCGATTGACGCCTGCGATATGCCGGAAGACCTGCTTCAACTGCAATACCGGGATCTCAAGGACGACGTACTCGACGCGGTTGACGACCACTGTGCTGCCTCCAACGAGTGGGAGTATCCGTCTGAGCTCAACGAAGACGACGTGTTCGAGGACTTCATGTATGAGTATTACGACGGATCGGCCGTTCCGAACTCCTAGCGTGCGGTTGTTGGTTGTGAGACCGCGCGGAGTATCGTGGAATCATGGCCAACAACCGAGTGTTTCAGCCCTCCGCACGATCGCACGTCCCGCCGTTTGAGGTTATGGATATCCTCAGCCGAGTGGCTGAACTGCGGGCAGACGGGCGAAGCATCGTTTCCCTGTGCGCGGGAGAGCCGAGCAGCGGTGCACCAAAAGGGGTGAGCGACGAGGCCGCGCGAATCCACGCAACCGGCACCCCGCCGCTCGGCTACACGAGTCCGCTCGGCACGCATGAGTTGCGCGCAGCGATTGCCGGTCACTACCACAATTGGTACGGCATCGAGGTTGATCCGCGTCAGGTGGCCGTGACCACCGGCTCGTCAGGAGCGTTTACGCTTGCGTTTCTAGCGGCGTTTAATCCCGGTGACCGGGTCGCGCTCGTGAGTCCTGGATATCCGGCCTATCGAAATATCCTGACCGCCCTCGGAATTGAGGTTGTGACCATCGCGACCGGCCCAGCGACCAGGTATCAACCAACACCGGCGCTGCTCGACAACGCGATTGCTGAGTACGGCGAGCTGCACGGGCTGATTCTCGCGTCGCCAGCAAATCCAACAGGCACAATGGTGAACCGGGCTGAACTCGCCGCCCTCACCGAATGGTGTGTTTCACACACGGTACGCCTCGTCAGCGACGAAATCTATCACGGCATTACGTATCCGGTTCACGGTGCGGCCGACCCTCTCGGGGTGAGCGCCTGGGAGACCGACCGGTCTGGACTTGTTATCAGCTCGTTCAGCAAGTACTGGGGAATGACCGGCTGGAGGCTCGGCTGGGCGCTCATGCCAGAGGACCTTGCCGACGCGATGGATGCCCTCGCCGGCAATTTTTCTCTGTGCCCGCCCGCACCGGCTCAGTTTGCGGCGCTCGGGGCGTTTGACGCCGAACGCTACGTCGAGCGGGATGCCGTCGTCGCGGGCTTCGCGACCGCCCGCGGGCTGTTGCTTGAGCAGCACGAGCGGCTCGGCTGGGGCGATGCAGCCCCGGCGGATGGTGCCTTCTATTACTACGCGGATCTTGGTCCGCAGCTTGAACGCTGGGGCACCTCATCCGCCTACGCGAGGGCGCTGCTTGAGGAGGCAGGGGTTGCGCTCGTGCCCGGCACCGATTTTGACCCGGAACATGGGCACCGCACGGTTCGCCTGAGCTTCGCGGCTGGCGAGGATGCCGTGGCCGAGGCGATCGACCGTATCCTTCGATTCCAGGCCGGCTAGCAGGCCCTGCCCGACTAGCCGTCATCAACACTGTCGAATCCACGCCGTCGAATCAACACTGTTGAATCAACACTAAGGAGTAGCTCATGGACACACCACTGTTGCAAGTCATCATCGGGAGTACTCGGCCTGGGCGGGTTGGCGCATCCGTCGCCGACTGGTTTGCGGACGCGGCACGAGCAGACGGGCAGTTTGCGATTGAGGTTGTTGACCTCGCCGAGGTGGGGCTCCCGCTTCTTGACGAGCCACATCATCCGCGGCTGCAGCAGTACACAAAGGAGCACACCAAGCGCTGGAGCGAAACCATTCGCAGGGGTGACGCGTTTGTGTTTGTCATTCCGGAGTACAACTATTCGCTGAACGCGGCCACAAAAAACGCCATCGACTTCCTCTTTCACGAGTGGAGTAACAAAGCCCTCGGCATCGTGAGTTACGGCGGGATTTCCGGAGGGCTTCGCTCTGCCCAGGTGCTCAAGCAGGTTGCCTCGTCAGTACGGCTGATTGCCGGGCCTGACACGGTCATCATCCCGTGGGTGGCGACCCTCCGCGATGAGCAGGGTGTGTTTCACCCGACCGATCACATCGTGCGCGCGACAACAACGCTGCTCGCCGATTTGCGGTCGCTGACAGATGCGTTGGCGTCGCGCCGATCGGCCAACGAGCCGGCCGACTGAGCCAGGGGCAGCTATCCGCCCCGCAACATCTACACGGAGCCTAATCGAGGTCGCAAAACATGTCGTCTTTTGACCAAAAGACGACATGTTTTGCGACCTGGATTCCCGGAAGGGGGCGAGAGATTACTGGCCGACGAGGCCAGCAACCGTCGCGCGTGCGCCAGAGGCGTGGAGCGACTCAAGCGCAGCCGAGTACGCGGACACAAAACGCTCGTTATCGATGAGGTCGCCAAAGAGATCGCGGTCGCGGATGAACGCGAGCGGGTCGGTCGAATGCTTGGCGGCATAGCCCATGACCGTGTCGCGGAGGCGGTCAACCACCTCAATGGATTCGCCCTGCTCGTCTACGCCCTCCGAGTAGCGAGCCCAGCTCGCGCAGATCGCGGCTGACAACACAATCTCACCGTCGGTCGCCAGCTGCTCGTTGATGACAGGAACAAGCCACTTCGGGATGCGGTCGGAAGAATCGGCACACAGCCTGGCGACGGTGTCACGAACACCCGGGTTCGCAAAGCGCTCGATGAGCTGTGTTTTGTAGTCGTCGAGGTTGATGCCAGGCACCGGCCGGAGCGTTGGTGTTGCCTCACGATCCATGTACGCGCGCAGGAACGTTGCCACGAGCGGGTCGCCGGCCACGTCGTGAACCAGCCGGTAGCCCATGAGGTAGCCGAAGTAGCAGAGCGCCTGATGGCTCGCGTTGAGCAGGCGCAGCTTCATCAGTTCGTAGGGCTCGACGTCGTCAACAAGCTGCACAGCGGTGTGCTCGTATGGCGGGCGGCCGTCGGTGAAGGCATCCTCAAGCACCCACTGCAGGAACGGCTCGCACACCACCGGCCACGCGTCAGTGAGACCGATGGCTTCGGAGGTGACGGACCTGTCCTCGTCTGTGGTCACTGGGGTGATGCGGTCGACCATGGAGTTAGGGAACGAGACGTTGGCCTCGATCCAGTCGCCAAGCTCGGCATCCACCGCCCGCGCGTAGGCAACAAATGAGCGGCGGGCAACACGCCCGTTGTCCTGCAGGTTGTCGCAGGACATGACGGTGAACGGGGTCATACCGCGCTCGCGGCGCCGCCTGAGGGCCTCGACCACAATGCCAAAGACGCTTGCTGGTGCCTGCGGAGTCGCAAGGTCGGCGACGATGCCGGCGTTTGTGAGGTCAAACTCGCCGGTCACCGGGTGGATGTTGTACCCGCCCTCCGTGATTGTCATCGACACGATCTTGGCCGCAGGGGAGGCGAGGCGCTCGATCACCGCATCCACGTCGTCTGGCGCAAACAGGTAGTCAACAATCGAGCCGATGACCCGCCGCTCTTGCTTGCCAGACGGGTCGCGGACCACGAGGGTGTAGAGGCAGTCTTGGTCCCGCATGACGTCGCGCATCCTTGCATCGGAGGGAAGCACACCGATGCCGCAGATGGCCCAGTCGGTTGCGAGCCCCTGTGAGAGCAAGTCGTCGAGCATGACCGCCTGGTGGGCGCGGTGAAAACCGCCAACCCCGAAGTGGAATATACCCGGCGTGAGTTGTGAGCGGTCATAGGTTGGCCTGGCTACGTCGGACGGTAGGTCGGCAAGGGTTGCGTTGCTCAGGGGAGTCACCGGGTCTCACTTTCGGGTAGGGAGGAAGAGGAGGATTGGCCGTCGATGGTCACACGCCGCGCCGAGCTGAGGACAAACGAGTCTTCGCTCACCGTGACAACGCTGAGGCCAACAAAGCTGTCGATCAGGGCGTTGGCGGCTGTCTTGCTGCCGCGCTCGCCGACGCCAACGGTGAGGCCAACGCCGGCATCCGTTGCAGAGGTAATGCCGGCTGGGGCATCCTCGAAGACGATGGCGTCGGCCGGATCGATCCCGAGTCGGCTCGCGCCGAGCAGGTAGGGCTCTGGATGCGGCTTGCCGTAGGTGATGTCGGCGGCGGTCACAATGATGTCCGGTTGCGCAAAGCCTGCCGCGGCAAGCCGCGCGCGTGCAACGTCTGGCAGCCCAGAGGTTACAACTGCCCAGGACCCGTCTGGAAGCGAACGGACAAACTCAACGGCCCCCGGGATTGGGGTCGAGAGCCGCGCCGTTTCGACCTCGAGCTCGCGAAGTCGTTGGCCGGCAGCAGCGCGCAGGGGCTCAGCGACAAGCTCCGCGACGGTATCTGCTGCGGGGCGGCCGTGCACGATGTCTCGCCCAAATGAGAAGCCGGGGGCGTATTCGTCTGCCCACTCTGCCCAGGCAACTTCGGCGGCCTGGTCGGAGTCTACGAGCACGCCGTCGCAGTCGAACAGGATGCCCTTTGCGGTAAAGCCGCCAAGGATTGTTGGGTCGTTGATTACACCGCCTGGCGCTGCGTTTTCTGGCACTGCATTTTGGCGCGGTGTCTCCGCCGCGCTACGCATGTGCCACCTCCGCTGGGTCGGCGAGCAGCGTCGACCGGTCTGGGGCCGCCACAACGGTCGCCGGCCTGGCCTCGTCGAGCGCGGAGAGGAGCGTGGTCTGCTGTGAAACGGACAGAGCGCCCCAGGACGCCGCAGTCGCGATCGCTCGAGGGACGGCGTCGTCGGCATCCCCATCTGCGAGGCCCGTGATGAAACCGGCAAGCGAGGCGTCGCCTGCGCCAGCCGAATTGACCACTGACGTGGCCTCCGTCTTTGCCCACCAGACTCCGGTTTTGGCAACGGCAAGGGCACCATCCTCACCCATGCTCACATAGACCATCTCAACGCCGGAGGCCCGGAGTTCGTTGGCCGCATCGATAACATCGCCGATGGTCACGAGCGAACGGCCGAGAAGGTCAGCAAGTTCGTGCGTGTTCGGCTTGATGAGGGTGAGCGGAGCGCCCTGCTGCAAGACCTGTCGCAGCGCCTGACCGCTCGTATCCAGTGCGGTGCGAATGCCGCGAGCGTGCGCCTCAGCGAGTAAGTCGGCGAAAGGGACGAGCTCGTCACTTGCCGTGTTGGTTGGGATGCTCCCACACACAACCAGCCAGCTCGCGCCGAGCGATTCAAGCTCGCGCAGTGTCGCTGCGTGGAGTTCGCCCCAGTGCTCGTCGCTCAGCGGGATGGGGGACTGATTGATCTTGGTCGTGCGCCCGAACGAATCGATGATTGAGGTATTCACCCGTGTTGGGCCTGGCACGATGACCGGAACGAGTGTTGGCCGACTGGCAACGTGTTCACCCTGATGGGTTGCAAGGGCCTGATCGTTTTCGCCGAGTGTTAGCACCGCGCTGACCCGAGTACCGCCGAGGGCAATCGCGTGTGCAACATTCACCCCTTTTCCGCTGAGTTCGGTGTGGGCTGACGAGGCCCGGTTGACTTCGCCGATTGCGAGTTCGGGAAGCACATACGTCTGATCGATTGCGGCCGACGGCGTTACGGTTACGATGGCGCTCATGAGTTGCTCTCTTCAGGTGTAGCCGACTTGGGGGAGATGTTCGGATCGTCGAAGGGTTGCGAGGTGCCGGCATCCGGACGAACCGCCGCCGAGGACGTCGTGAGCCGCGCAGCAACCGTCACCGAGACTCCAGCCTCTGTTGCGAGTGTGTGGAACGCTTCGCCGCAGCGGTCGTCGACAACCGCGTAGCCAATGTCAGCGAGCTGGGCGAACTTGACGAGGCCCTTTGGCTGGAGCCGGGAGCCGCTTGCCATCAGCACCGTGCGTTTCGCCGTGCGCACAACCTCACCAAGAATCGCGGCAGATTTTGGTGTTGTGGCTGTGAGCGAGCCATCTGGCGTCATGCCTTCTGGGGAGAGAAACGCGAGGTCGAGACGCAACCGCCCGAGGTCTTCGCGAGCCCACTGGCCCGACTGGGACGCATCGCTCGGGTCAACCAGCCCGCCGAGGTTGTAGACGACAATCTCGGGGTTCCTGCTCGCGGCGAGTGCGACCGGAATTGAGTTCGTGACGACGTGCAGGTCTTGGCTGTTTGGGAGGAGCGACGCGAGGTCTTCTGCGATGTCGCCAGCCCCGATGAAGACATTGCCCTGTTGCGGGATGAGCGCCGCCGCGGCGCGGGCAACGGGATGCACCTCGTGTTCGGTTTGGGCCAGCCAACCGAGCTCTGGAACGACCCGTGACGCCCTGATCGCGCCACCGTGGGCCCGTGCGAGGTGGCCAGACTGTTCGAGCGCCTTGAGATCGCGACGGACGGTTTCTTCCGCAACGCCAAGGGTGATCGCAAGCTCACTCACCTCAACGCGGCCGTGTGCGTCGAGGTCGCGAAGGATGACCTCCCGTCGCGAACGAGACGCCTTGCTCGTGCCCGTGGTTATCGGCGTCGGCGCAGCCTCAGAATTGCTCATTCTTTATTGTCACCCCTCGGGGCGTTTTGTGCGTGCCACCACGGGGCAAGTGTCGCGCAGAGTTCGTTGAAAGACGCGATCACTCGATCCCAATACCTCGCCGATTCGGGCGATGGCTCGACGGCTGGTTCGCGATCAACCAGGTTCTGAGCATCCTCAAGTGAAGGGATGAGCCCAACCGAAACCGCCGCGAGGGCGGCAACACCAAACGCACCAGCTTCCTCGTTGCTGATGACCTGAATCGGTTGCCGCAGTGCGTTGGCTACCAGCTGCACGTAGAGCGCCGAGTTGGAGAGGCCTCCGCCGAGGACCGCGGCACCGGGGCCAGAACCGGTCTCCCAGCCAAACTGTTCGGCCAGAGCGGAAGTGTGCCACACGTGCATGAGCACGATTCCCTCGAGCGTGCCCCTGAGCAGGTGGGCCCGTGTGTGCCAGCCTCTGACATCCGCAACGGTGCCAGAGGCCTCAGCACCAAGTGGGGAAGCAAACAGGTACGGAAGCACAAGGGGAACATGCTCGGTGGGATCGAGCGCGGCAGCCTCGGCAAAGATGGCGTCGCGTTCGGCCGGGCTGTGGATGCCAAGCAGGCGCAGCATCCATTCGAGCGTTGGAGACGCGGTCGGCGAGGTAGACATTGCGATCCGAAGATCTGGTCGCACCGAGAGGCGCGACTGCCACCTGGCATCCACGTGTTTCTCGGTTGTCGTGACACCGTTGGTGCTGAAGGAACCGGCTACGAGGGCGAGCCGCCCTGGCACGAGCGCGCTCATGCCGATGGAGGCCGCCTGGACATCGTGCAGCCCCATGATGACCGGAGTGCCCTCTGCGAGTCCTGTGAGCGCCGCCGCCTCCGCAGTCACCGAGCCGCCGATATCTCCGCCAAGTCGAATCTCGGGGAGCAAATGTGCCCACTCGCTCAGCCCGTATGCCTCCAGCACATCGGGGCTCCAGCGCACCTCATCGGGGGCGGCGGCCACATCGAGGAACGAAGAGCACGCATCCGAAATTTCGGTCGCAACAACACCGGTGAGCCGAAGTCGAATGATGTCCTTGCAGGACAGCATCGCGCTGGCGCGCTGCATCAGGTCTGGCTCGTTCGCGACCATCCACTTCAGGAGCACACCTGGCGAGCTCGCAACGGGGAGCTGGCCTGAGCGCTCAAGGATGATGCTGCGCCGCACTGGATCGGCAAGGATGGCGTCTGCCTCAAGGTGCGCGCGGCTGTCAACCGCTGTAATCGCCATGCCAACCGGGGCGCCGTCCGTGTCGACGAGATGCAGCCCGTCGCCGTGGCCGGCGATACCGATTGCGGCGATACTGGCTGGGTCGATGCCCGACTGCTCAATCGCATCCCGAATTGCCCCAGCGGCAACGGCCCAGAGCTCGTCCTGCGAACGGTCGGCCTGCCTTGGCACCGAGGTGTTGAGCGGGCTCGACCGCCGGCCAATCGCCACTGGGCGAAGCTGCTCGTCGTGCAGCACCGCTTTGACGGTGGTTTGGCCGGCATCAATGCCAAGAACGTAGCGAGTGGTCATAGCTTATTTAATCGCACCCATGGCAAGACCGCGAACAAGACGCTTCTGGGCGGCCCATCCTGCGATCACAACGGGAAGCACCGCAAGCGTTGCCGCGGCGGACAACACCGCAAGGAACTGGCCACGACCGTCAACAAAGCTGCCAAGGAATGGCGGCGTGGTGCGAGCGTAAGTCGAGGTGAGCAGATTCGCGAGGAAGTACTCGTTCCACGAGAAGATGAAGCAGATGAGACCAGCCGCCGCGATGCCGGGAGCGACGAGGGGCATGACCACACGGAACAGCTCGGTGAAGAACTTTGCCCCGTCGATCTGCGCAGCCTCAACGATCTCTAACGGAACCTCGCTGAAGAACGAGCGCATCATCCATACCGCGAGCGGCAGGTTCATGCCAACATAGAGCACGCTCAGCGCCGAGATGTTGTCGAGTAAGCCCATCGTCTGCAAGAGCAGATAGATGGGGATGATCGCGGCCGCGATGGGCATGAATCGGGTCGAGATGAAGAAGAAGAGCGCGTCGGTGGCCTTGAAGATCGGGCGGATCGAGAGCGCATACGCGGCGGGGATCGCCAGAACCAGCACAATGAGCGTCGAGCCGAGGCTCGCCATGAGCGAGTTCAGCAGGTAATCACCAAAGCCGCGGTCGAGCACCTTGGTGAAATTATCAAGCGTGAGTTCGGTGACAAACGTTGGTGGGAACGTGGCGGCCGCTTTTTCCGTTTTAAAGGAGGTGAAGACCATCCAGGCAACGGGAAAAAAGAAGCCGAGCGTGATGACCCACGTAATCGTGGTGAGTGCTGCGGAACCCGCGCGGAGGCGTAGCGGCTTCTTACGGCGGAGGACTGGGGCTTTGACTGAGGTGCTCATGAGCGGGTTCCTTCGTTGCTGAAGATCTTGAACAACAGGCGGAGGGCAACGGTCGCCACGATAATCGTGAGCAGAACCGTGATGACGCCGTAGGCGGCGGCCTCGCCAATTTCGAGCCCAACGAAGGCTCGTTCGTAGAGGAGGTACGACAGCGTTTTGGTGCCGCCAGTGCCTCGCGTCATGATCGCGATTGGGTCAAAGACTTGCAACAGCATGATGCCGCCGAGCAGGGTCGCGAGCTCGATGTACTGGCGGAGGTGGGGGAGCGTCATCGTGAAGAATCGACGAACCGGTCCGGCCCCGTCAACCGAGGCGGCCTCAAGCACCTCACCAGGCTGGCTCTGCAATCCCGCGAGCAGGATGAGCATCATAAACGGCGTGTACTGCCAGGTGAGCACCATGATGACCGTGAGCGCCGGGAAGTTGGTGTTCCACTGCACGGCGTCGAGGCCGATGAGTGACAGTCCCCAGTTCACCATGCCGACGTTGGCGTCGAGCATCGACCACTTCCAGATGAGGGCCGCGGCGGCAGGCATCATGAGGAACGGGGTAATGAGCAGCGTGCGGGCGAGGCCCTGGCCAACAAACTTTCGGTCGAGCAGCACGGCGAGGATCAAACCAAATACCACCGAGAGCACAACAGAGGTTCCGGTGATGACAACCGTTGCGAGCAGCGAGCTCAGGAACTCCCCGCCGGTGAAGACCGTGACGTAGTTGTCGAACCAGGCGAATTCGCGCTGGCCTGGGCGCAGCAGGTTCCACTTCTGGAACGAATAAAAGATAGTGACGAGAAAAGGCACCTGCGTGACGGCAATCGACACGATGAGGGCTGGCCAGAGGAGTGCCCGCGAAAGGCGGAGGCCTTTTCTCTGTGAGGTGCTGAGCACCAGTTTTTGTTTGTTCCGGCTGCGCTTCGGTGCGAGGTCGGGAGTGCCGGATTCCGGCGTGGCAGATTCAGCCAGGGTAGCGGTCATGTCGCTTATTACTTTCTGCTGTCGGAAAAATACCGGGACAGTGGGAGGGCCTGGAGCCGTCGGCTGCCGTTGGCCCGGGCGTTGGGTGCGGGTCGGCCGCACGTGTGTGCGACCGACCCGCGGTGAAGAACCGTCAAGGTTCTTCGTTGGTGTTACTTCTGAGCCTCGCCAGCCTTCTCGGCAAGCGTCTGGCCCTTCTTGAGTACGTTGTCGACCGTGTCGCGGCCGGCAAAGACATCGGCGATGTCCTGCGAGACGCTGTTACCGAGGTCTTGGAACTCTGGGATGGTCACATACTGGATGCCAACCCACGGCTGCGGGTTCACACCTGGCTGCTTCGGGTTGACCGAGCCCATGATGTCCTTCGTGATACCGGCGAAGGCTGCGGCCTCTTCCTGGTACTCGGGGATTTCGTAGGTCGAGGTGCGCGATCCCGGTGGTACGCGGCTCCAGCCGAGCTCGTTACCAACGAGGTCGATGTAGTCTTTGCTGGTGGCCCAGCTGACGAACTCCCACGCGGCATCCTGGTTCTTGGAGGTCTTCGGGATAGCGAGGTTCCACGACCACAGCCATCCGGATTCCTTGGTCTCAACCACGGGAGCGTGCACGTAGCCAACCTTGCCGGCAACATCGCTCAGCTCAGGCGACTCGACCGAGCCGGCGGCAGAGGTTGCGTCGTACCACATGGCCGTCTTGCCCTGGGTGAAGAGGTTGAGGCACTCGGTGAAGCCTGTGGATACCGGGTCAGCCTCGCCGGCATCCTTCACCAGATCGGTGTAGAACGTGACGGCCTCGTTGAACTTGGCGTCGTCGACGGTTGCGTTCCAGTCCTCGTCGAACCAGTTGCCGCCAAATGTCTGGACAACTGTGGTCAGCGGGGCAAAGAGCTCGCCCCAACCTGGCTTGCCGCGGAGACAGATGCCGTTGACGTCGTCGGTCTTGAGCTGGCGGGCGTATTCGCCAACCTGCTGCCAGGTTGGGTTCTCCGGCATGGTGATGCCTGCCGCAGCAAAAATGTCCTTGTTGTACATGAGGAACGAGGACTCGCCGTAGAACGGAACAGCGTAGAGGCTGTCGTCGACCGTGAGCATTTCGCGGACGGGAGGCAGGATGTCGTCGACGTCGTATCCCTCGTCGTCGCTTGCCAGCTTGGTCATGTCAACGAGCCAGTCGTTCTGGCCCCAGATCGGAACCTCGTAGCTGCCAACCGTGACGATGTCGTACTGGCCGCCCTTGGTTGCCACATCCTTGGTAACTGCGTCGCGCAGGTCGTTTTCTTCCATTTGGATGAAGTTGACGGTGATGTTGGGGTGGTCGTCCTCGAAGTTTTTCTTGAGTTCTTCCATGTCCTTCATCTGGGGGTTGTTCACCGTTGCGAGGGTCAGGGTGACCTTCTCGTCTGATGAACCTCCACCGGTGGCTCCGCCGGCGCCTGAGCAGCCGGTGAGCACGAGGGCCGCCGAGGAAAGCATCGCAGCGCCAAGCAGAATCTGCTTGGTTGCCCGCTTTTTCGGGGAATAAGACATCGTCATCTCATACCTTTCAATTGGTAACACGTCCTTGTGGACCTTCTATGAGAACCAATGATCGCCCGTTCGGGTTTGTTTGGCAATCATAAATGTGGGTTTGTGATGCTATCGTAACCATACTTTGTTGATTTGATCGACTTTCTGGTGGATAAAAACACAGACTCGGGCGATTTATCCCGGGCGATGCTACGCTAATGACCACAATCCAGGCACATATACGCCCGCCACCCCCAAAAACAGAACCTGCATCTATTTGTGACTTTCTGTCCGTTTGTGCGGATTTTCGAACAGAAACTCGCAAATAGATGCAGGATTAGGCTGGGGGATGCCCCAGTAAACAGATACAGCGAAGTAGAGTTATGTACCCTGCAGAACGGCAAGCCGCGATCGTTGCCAGCGCACAGGCTGGCAACGGCGAGATTTCTGTTGCCCTCGTGAGCGCCCAGCTCAATGTCACCCCCGAGACGATTCGAAGGGATCTTGCGGTCCTCGAACGGCAGGGCCTCTTGAGCCGCAAACACGGGGGCGCCCAGCTCACAAGAAGCGCACCGTTTGAGTTGGCTCTTGCGCAGCGGCAGCTCAGCGAACTGCCGGAGAAAAACCGCATCGCCACGCGCGTCATGCAGGAGCTTCCCTCCGACGGCGTTGTGCTGCTTGACTCTGGCTCACTCACGCTCACCATCGCTCAGCACTTTCCCGACGACAGGGACCTCATCGTTGTGACCAACAACCTTGCCGCCGTTCAGGTGCTTGCCGCAAAGCCTCGGCTGACGGTACTTGCGCTGCCGGGACGGGTTCGCAACCTTACGCAGGGGGCCGTCGACGAATGGACTCGGCAGCGCATCGCCACCCTGAACGTTGACCTCGCCATCATCGGAGGCAACGGCCTGACGCTCGAACACGGCGTGACCACCACGATCCCTGACGAAGCAGAGGTCAAACGTGCCATGCTGCTGAGCGGTCGGCGCCGCATCCTCGCCCTCACCTCAACCAAAATTGGGCTCGCCTCGTTCTGTCACGTCGCCGACGTTGACGAGCTCGACATGATCGTGACCGACAGCGGGGCGGATTCCGCCCAGGTTGATCGGCTCGGCGCGGCAGGCCCTGACCTCGTGGTCGTTTAACGCGCAGCCAAGAACCCTGAGTATCCAGAAGCCCGGGCATTGGAGCCCGGCAACCGAAAGGAACCGTCAGTGCCACTCGTTTCAACCGACATTATCCTGCAGGCGGTGCCAGCAACGGCTGCCTTCAACGTGATCCAGCTGGAGCACGCCGAAGCCATCGTCGCCGGTGCCGAGGCGGCGGGGCTGCCCGTTGTTCTGCAGATTTCCGAGAATGCCGTCAAGTATCACGGGGCGCTCGCCCCCATTGCGGCGGCGACGCTTGCGGTTGCTCGCGCAGCATCAGTTGATGTTGCGGTGCATCTTGATCACGCCGAAAGCGAGTCACTGGTCGCCGAGGCGTTCGAGCTTGGCTTCACCTCGGTCATGTTTGATGCCTCGAAGCTCTCGTATGCCGATAACGTCGCGCGCACGAGGGCAATTGCGGGGGAGGCTGCCCAGCTTGGGGTCTGGCTTGAGGCTGAACTTGGCGAGATTGGTGGCAAGGATGGCGCGCACGCGCCTGGCGTGCGGACCGATGTTGCCGAGGCATCCGAATTTGTTGCGCAGACCGGCGTGAACGGCCTCGCCGTCGCCGTTGGAAGCTCACACGCGATGACCTCCCGTAGCGCAAGCCTCGACTTCGAACTCATCCGCTCACTTGCGGATGCCGTTCCCGTTCCGCTTGTGCTGCACGGTTCCAGCGGGGTCAGTGATGCAGACATCCGGCACGCGGTCGAGCGCGGGATGCGCAAGGTGAATATTGCCACCCATCTCAACGTGTTGTTCACCGAGTCTGTCAGGGCAACGCTTGACGCAAACCCAACCATGGTCGACACCCGCAAATACCTCGGCGCGGCACGCGATGTGGTTGAGACCGAAGTTGCGCGCCTTGTTCGCCTGATCAGCGGGTCCTAGGTCGTAGACCCTCATCCGTATGACGCACGTATGCCTATCGTTGTAAGCGCAGGCATGGTCGGGTCGATGCACCGGGACTTAGTCCGATGCGGCGGCCGCTACCTCTGCGCGTGTTGGCGGCTGCGCGCCGGCGCGCTCGCATACGAGCGAAGCCGCGGTTCCCGCGTAGCGGAGGGACTCGACCCAGTCGTCGTCGCTGAGTGCCGCGAGTCGTTCGGATGGTGACTGCTCGGCAGAGCCGCCGAGGGCGCCACGGTCGAACAGCTGCGAGAGCATCCCGCCCCAGAAGGTATCGCCCGCTCCAACCGTGTCAATAAGCGGATGCGCTGGCCGTGTCTCGACCGAGAACTCCGTGCCGTTTGGGCGAACCGAGAATACGCCGTTTGCGCCGCGAGTGAGCACGGCGTGGACGCCGAACTCGGCGGTAAACGAGCGCAGAACATCCTCGGGGGAACGGTCTGGATAGAGCGATTCGAGGTCTTCGTCGCTTGCCTTCACAATATGCGTCGTTGGAATCTGACGGAGGACCCGCGCCGCCTCTTGTTCTGGGGTTGGGCCCATTCCGAGCCTGATGTTCGGATCGAACGTGACCGTGGTTCGGCCGGCGGCATAGAGCTTGGCGGCATAGTCGGGGAGGATGGTTGCGCCCGTCTCAAGTGAAAGCGAAAACGACCCGATATGGAGGGCAACGGGGGATACCTCTGGCGATGGCTGGTCAGCCGACTCCCACGTTGTGTCGGCCGTGCCGTTGACGTAGAAGCTGTAGGAGGCGCTGCCGGATTCGCTGAGGCTCGCAACGGCGAGTGTGGTCTGGTTTGGCACATCCACCGCATGGGTGAGTCCAACCCCGTTGTCTTCGAGCTTGCTGCGGATGGGGCGAGACATCGCGTCGTTGCTGAGCCTGGTCAAGAATTCGACGGGGGCGTCAAGCTTGGCCAGCGCAACGGCAACGTTGAGCGCTGACCCACCCGCAACTGGCAGGTATGAACCGTCGCGTTGACCGATGAGATCGATGAGCGCCTCGCCAGCCACCATAATGTGGGCATCTGTTGAGGCTGCGTTCTTGGCCGGCGTGCTCGTGTGGTGTTCGTTGCTGCTCATAGCGGCGTCGGTCCTAACTATGGCCCGGTGTTATCCAAGCCTGGTGATGGCGGCGTCAAAATCGGTTATGGCACCGTCGGTGAGGGGTTCCGTGTAGAGGTTCTCAAAGACGGGTACTGGAATAGCGTAGTGAGTGACGCCCTGTTCGCTCAATGACACAATATCCTGTGGCGATCGGAGGCTTGCCACGAGCAGCCGTGTTTCGCTCCCCGAAGCCTCGATGACCTGCTGCATCCGCAGGATTTCGTCGAAGGCTGGACGGCCCTGGTCGTTCATCCTGCCGAAGTAGGGCGCAATGTATTCGGCGTTGAGCGAGGTGGCGAGCGTAGCCTGCACGGCGTTGTAGACCGCCGTCACGAGCACGGGGATGCCAAGCGCCCGAAGAGCGGCTGTTGCCTCGAACCCAGCCCTATTTGCGGCGACCTTGATCACACTGCGTTCGCCGATGCCGTGGAGGCGGCGCCCGTTCTCGACGAGCTCGTTGGCAGTGTCGCCATACGTTTGGAAGAACACCTCGCGCGCGCCAGCCGCGGTTGCCCACTCGTAAATTGAGGGGAGGTCGGCAAGCGTCTGCCCGCCCCGCTCGAGGATGGTCGGGTTGGTCGTGAGCCCCATGACCTGGCCGGACTGCAAAAGGGGCTCGGCCTTTTCGCGGAGGGCGGTGTCGATGTAGAAGTTCAGCATGGTGATGCTCCTGTCGTGTTGGGTGTTGACCTATGCGGGATTGTGAGATTGTGTGTTGGTGGTGCTTGCAACGATGGCCCGCTTTGTTGGTGCGTCGAGCAGGCGGATGATCGCGAGTGCGGCATCCTCGTCGGTGACTAAGCGGTGGATGATGCCGCTTCGCAGTACCGCGGCGATTGCTTCGGCTTTTGCCTCGCCGCCCGCAACCGCAATGACATCTGGCACCGCGCGAAGCTGCGCTGCGGTGATGCCGACTGAGCGGTTGGCGAAATCGCCTGGTTGTACGAGTGCGCCGGCCGAGTTAAAAACGTTTGCCGCGATGTCGGCCTTGGCATCCAGCTGCTCAAATCTGGCAAAGTCTTCGGCCGTGAGCGACTGGACGAGGGACGACGTACCACCGAGCTCTGGTGCCTGCAGCCAGGAACCAACCCCAACGACTGCGTGCGTAAGCTTGCCAAACTGGCTGAAGGTGTGTTGTGGCTCAGGGTCAGCGAGAAACGCCTGTGCAGCGGCCGCAGAGCCGAGCACAAGCGGCGCGTGCAGGGGGAACACCTGTCCATGAGTTCGCTGCTGGATGCGACGCAGCAGGTCGGGAGCGTTGTACGTCAGTGCCATCCCCGACAGCGAACCTGCCAGCTGAACGGCCGTGAATGGGGGAAGCTCTGGTAGCGCCTCAACGAGTGCGCTGAGGGTTGCGCCCCAGGTGATGCCGAGCACGTCATCCTCGTCGAGCGTGTCGGCGAGCAGCGTTGCGGTTGCCGAGCCGAGCGCGGCGGTGAGTTCGGTCACGCTGCCCGGAGTCTGCACAACGATGGCTTGGCGGAGGCCGGTTGCCGCCGCGAGCCGTGCCGAAAGGTCGGTGTTGACGCCGGGAGGGGCCGCGATGGTGATGGTGACAATGCCTGACTGCAGAGCAAGGTCGAGTTGCCTCGCAACTTTGAATCGTGACACGCCAAACTCTTGAGCGATCTGGTTTTTTGTTGCGCCCTCAAGGTAGTAGCGCCTGGCCATCATTGCCGTCGTGAGTGACGTAAAGCGTTCCTGTCGTGCCATGGCTCATCTCGTCGTGGTTGGCGGTGACGATCGTGCCGAGTCTGCTGGCCATCGATCGCAATGGTGCCGCACGGTGTCGTTGATGTGATTGCTTGACATCCTGTGGCGCTCCCAGCAGACTAGCTTTGCTCGGATGAGCTGTCAATGCTCGTCTGAGCGTTTTGTCAGACGTTTCCAATCACACCTGACCCATCGCTTCGCAGAATCAATCCGTATCAGCAGATCAGAGGAGATCACATGCCAGCCGAACGCCGCAGTCTGAGCCAAACCGTTGTTGCTATCACAGGGGCTGGCTCTGGCATCGGGCAAGCCGCCGCCGAACTGCTCCTCGAATCCGGGGCCAGTATCGTCGCCGCAGACATCAACCCTGCCGCGCTCGATGGCCTCGTCTCGCGGTGGGGCAGCGAACGAGTCGCCACCGTCGCGATGGATGTCCGAAACCCCGACGATTCGTCCGTCCTCGTTGATACCGCGCTCGCCGCATTTGGCCGTCTCGACAGTCTCGTCGCCAACGTTGGCATCGGATACTTTGGCGGCATCACCGAGTGGAGCGACGAACAGGTCGCCCAGATGATCGATACCAACTCATTGGGAACCATCTGGCCAATTCGCGCGGTCGTTCGACATTTTGACTCTCGTCCTGGCGGGGGCGACATCGTCATCATCGCCTCGGTCGCAGGCCTCGGCACCGGCAACGCCTACGAAGCCGTCTACGCGGCAACGAAGTATTCGCAGGTTGGCCTCGCGGTCTCGCTCGATCGGGAGGTTCGCGAGCGAGGCATCCGGGTGAGTGTGATCGCCCCTGCCGCCGTTGACACCAATTTTGCACACGGGACCGGTCGCACCCCTGGCGACCCGGTGCTTGAGGAATTCTTGCGCCCCTCAGACGTTGGGTTCGCGGTGCAGACCGTGCTCGAGCAGCCGCGCCGCATGCGGACGGCCCTCTGGACGATGTGGAGCATGGCCGAAAAATCCTAACTCTTCGCCCCTCGCCCCTCATCGAGGTCGCAAAAAATGCTGCGTTTGTGAGCAAAGGCGACATGTTTTGCGACCTCGATCGCGGGTGAGAGGTGCGACCTGGGGAGCTTAGGCCGAGGCATCCCTCGTCAGCACAACCTTGACCTCTTCGCCGCCTGATGACGCCGCAAAGGCATCTGCTACCTGCTCAAGGGGGTACTGGCTCGTGATGAAGTCCTCAGCCGTCACGAGCCCCGACTCGATAATGCGAAGGGATTCCGCGTAATCCTCTGGCATATACGTCGCCGAACCTTGGATGCGCATTTGCAGGTCCTGGATCTGTGGCAAGGGAACCGTGACGGGTGCGGCCGGCACGCCAACGATCATGACGGTGCCTGCCTTCTGCGCAAGGGCGATCGCTTGGTCAACCGTGGATTGAATCGCCACGCAGTCGAAGACCACGTCCGCGCTTTCGCCGAGTGCGGCCTTGATCTGGTCGACCGTATCCGGCTGACCGGCAGGAACTACGGCATCCGCACCGAGGCGAGAAGCGCGTTCGAGCTTGCTTGGCAGCATGTCGGTCACCACGATGCGCTTGGCCCCAGCATGACGAACCGCCGCAAGCACGAGCAGCCCGATCGTGCCAGAACCAATAATGACGACGGCCTTGTCTTTCACCCCGCCAGAGAGGCGCACGGCATGCACCGGCGTCGAGAGCGGCTCGATAAGTGCGGCCTGCAGGTCGGTGAGTCCGTCAGGGATGTGGTGGATGCGGTTTGCCGGAATCGTGAAGAACTCGGCCATCCCGCCCTGTTCGTAGCCGCAGCCGAAGAACTGCAGGTTTTCGCACACGTTACTGCGCCCCGTTGTGCACATTTTGCAGGTCCAGCAGGGCAGGGTCGGCTCGACGGTTACGCGATCGCCGACCGCAACATCCGTGACCTCGGCGCCAACCTCGCGCACGATGCCAACGACCTCGTGGCCAGGCAGGTAGGGGAGTGGTACAAACGGGTGGCGACCGTGCGCGGCGTGCGTGTCAGAGCCGCACACCCCGGTGACGGTCATCTCTACCTGCACCTCGTGTGGCAGCGGCGTGGGGATGGGCGCGTCGATGACAACGATCTCGCCGGTGCGAGCCTCAACCCGTCTCATGGTTGCTCCTGAATCGGTGCTGTTGGTCACGGTACTACCTGAATCTTTCTGCCTTTGCCGGCTTGGAAGAGCTTGATCGCCTCTGGGTATTGGTCGAGGGGGAGTCGGTCGCTGATGAATACTTCTGGGTCGAGCACGCCGGCCGCAAATAGGTCGGCGGCCCGCTCGAAGGAGTTGAGCGTGGCCATCGACCCCTGGATGGTGATCTCGTTGCGGAAGATTTTGTACGGTTCGATCGTTGCGCGGGTGGCGTACGAGGCGACGCCGAACTGCAGGAAGGTGCCGCCGCGGTCGACGCGGCCGAGCCCATCCTGGATCGCGTGCTGGTTGCCAGTGGCATCCACAACCAGTTCCCACCCGTATGGGTAGTCGAGTTCGTTGGCGCTGGTCACTGTGGCGTCGCAGCCGAGCGTATTGGCGGCGGCGAGTTTGTCTTCGTTGAGGTCAACCATGCTCACGGTTGCGGCGCCGGCTCGCTTCGCCAGCTCCATCATCATGAGGCCCATCGTGCCAGCGCCGTAAATGAGCACGTGTGAGCCCATCTGGCGGCGGATGACGTCGTAGCCGCGGATCGCGCACGAGAGTGGCTCGATGAGGGAGGCGTCGATCGCTCTGACGTGTTCGGGCAGCTTGATGCAGTATTTGCTGCCGACCACCGCAAACTCGGCAGCGCCGCCGTTGAGCGAGGTGCCGTATCCACCGGCGATTTCGCACAGGTTGGTGAGCCCCTTTCGGCAGTATCGGCACTCGTAACAGATGAATGAGGGATTCACGGCGACCTGGTCGCCCAGCTTCAGGTCGCGTACGTCACTGCCGAGCGCAACGACCTCGCCGGCAAACTCGTGACCGGGAACGATGGGGAACGTGTCGGCAAATTCTCCCTCAAGAATGTGCAGATCGGTGCCACACAACCCGCAGGAGGCGACGGCTATGACCACCTCGTGCGGACCCGGCGTTGGGTCTGGGATGTTTTGCACCTCGACCAGTCCTGGTCTGGTGATGACGGCTGCCTTCATTGGGGGCTCGTTTCTGTGTCGTGATGGGCTGGATGATTACCGGTTGGTTCGTGGTTTGTTGGACGGTCGTCGACCGGTGGGCGCAAAATTGGCGGAATGGTGCCAATCGAAAGTACGAGCGTTGCGCGCGGACGGGTTGTTGCTACGAGGTCGGCGTTTCGTTGGTCCGTGCCGAGCGCCCAGTCCTCAGCCGCCTCTGGCGAAAGCCCAAACGTTTCGTGGCGGTTGATGAGCCGCTCTTTGCGCAGCGCTTCGGCAGGCGCTACGAACCATGACTCGGTGAGGAACGTTGCGACCCGTTCCCAGCCATCAGCGTCATGCAGCAGGTAGTTGCCCTCAACGATGATGAGCGGCGTCTGCTTTCGGATCTCGATCGCGGAACCGATGGATTCGTCGAGTGCCCGATCAAACTCCGGTGCAAAAATGCTGCTCGGCCCGTCGGCGCCGGGCTGATCTTGCACCGCGCGCAGGAGAGACACAAAGCCTTCAACGTCGAAGGTATCGACGGCACCTTTCCTGTCGCGGATTCCCCGCGCACGAAGCACGGCGTTCGCAAAGTGGAAGCCGTCCATCGAGAACAGCGCACACCTGGCAGATTGCCCGTCGGCCGTGAGTTCGTGATGGAGAGCCTCAGCGAGCGTGGTCTTTCCCGCCCCCGGTGCCCCGGTAATACCGAGGATGCTGCGCCCAGGACTGGCCAAAAGTTGCTGCGCCCGCTCAAGGAGCTGCGGAAACGTGTGCGGAACGGCTGTGCCCTCGTTCACTAGGGAACAATCACAATCTTGTGTGCGGTCGGATCAGAGCGGAGTGTTTCCATAGCGGCACCATACTCGTCGAGGCTGAATCGGTGGGTGATGATGCCGTCGGTTCTTGCCCGGCCGGTATGTAGGGCCTGGATGGTTGCGGGGAACGCGCTAATCTCCGCGAAGGAACCCTTGATCGTGATTTCGCGGCGGAAAATATCGTAGGGGCTCAGGCTGACCCTGTCGTCGGGGCCGGTTACCCCGTAGAACATGACGGTGCCCCCGCTGCGGGTGAGCCCAACGGTCCGTTCGCTGACGGCGGGGGAGCCAGTTGCATCCACCACGATGTCAAAACCCTCGCCTCCGGATCGCTCAAGCAGGTCAGAAACGCTCGTGTCGAGCGTTTCGCGGTTCATGAGGTAGGTGTCGTCAACGCCGAGGGCGGTCGCACGCTCAAGCTTAAAAGCTGAGGATGCTGCAACCGTGACCTTTGCGGCTCCACCGCTCACGAGCAACTGAGCAAGGAGCAGCCCAGTCGGGCCTGCGCCAAAGACGAGGGCGGTGCTGCCTGGCTTCACCGTGAGGGTTTCGAGGCCGTGCATGGCACAGGCCGCTGGCTCGGTGAAGACGGCCGTGTCGTCGTCGAGCCCGTCAACCGAGTACACATAGTCTTCTGGTGCCGTGAGGTATTCGGCGAAGGCGCCTGGCCAGTTGGTGCCGATGCCTTTGAGGTCGCTGCAGAGCAGCGGCCGGCCTGAACGGCAGAAATGGCAGCCGCCGCAGTTAATGTTTGGGTTGACGCTTACGCGCTGCCCGACCGTGAGCGTGGTCACGTCCGCGCCAATCTCGCTCACAACGCCAACAACTTCGTGGCCGGGTATGAGCGGGAACGCCGCATAAAAATCGCCCTCGTGGATGTGCAGGTCAGTTCCGCAGATTCCCGTTTGGGTGACCTTGATGAGGACCTCATTTGCTGCGGGTTCTGGTGTTGGCACTTCCGTGACCGTGAAGTTGCGGGGTGAATCGTAGACAACGGCTTTCATGGCGTTCCTGTTCCTTGGGCGTTCTGCGTCGAACGGCCTGGTGTTTGGCGACTGATTGAGGGATTCTACGAAGAAAAACCCGGAAAAACAGTCGCATGTCATCGATGACAATTCGAGTATAGCTAGTATTGTGACACCGATGACAGTTGCCGCGAGCAGACCGGCACGAGCCCTCCGCATCCAAGCCCGTTCAGGAACGAAAACACTATGACCACCATGCAAGACGTCGCAACGCGAGCCGGCGTCAGTGCCAAAACGGTCTCCCGCGTGTTCAACGACGACCCGAATGTGTCTCCCGAAACGCGCGAGCGGGTGCAAGAAGCGCTTGCCGCTCTGAACTACCGGCCAAACATGCTTGCCCGGCGCTTTCGCGAAGGGCGGGATTCTGCCATCGGCATTGCTGTGCCCAACATTGGCGACCCGTTTTTCGCCACGATCATCCGCTCAATTGAAGACCGGGCTGTTGAACGCGGCATGGTGGTGTTTGTCACAACCCTCGGACAAGACGCAACCAACGAGCCCGCGCGGGTCGAGCGACTCATGCGTCGCCAGATTAGCGGAATGCTGATCGCTCCCGTCTCAAACGATCAGAGCTACCTCGAACAGTGGGGCGACGAGACACCCATCGTCTTCATCGACCGCGAACCAATCAACTTTGCCGCCGACAGCGTTGTTGTTGACGACGAGGCCATGGCCAGGGTTGCCACGGCGCACCTCATCGATCAGGGACACCGACGCATCGGATTTGTTGGCGACACGACCTCACTCGTGACCACGCGCAAGCGACTTGACGGCTACAGGGCAGCGCTTCAGCTGGCGGGGATCGAACCCGATGACTCCCTCGTTTCGCTCGACGGTTCGCTGCTCGTCTTCGGCTATCGCAGCCCAGCAGATGCCGTGGCCCAGGCATCAGCTCTGCTTTCGGTCGATGACCCACCAACCGCTCTCTTCTCGTCAAACGCCCAGTGCAGTATGGGGCTCGTGCGCGCGCTGCACTCCCTTGGCCGCACCGAGCTTGGCTTTGTGAGTTTTGGCGATTTTCCGATGGCGGATGCACTCACCCCAGCCGTGACCGTCATCGATCAGAACGCCGAGGGCCTCGCCGAGCTTGCGGGCAATGTGTTGTTTGACGCGATTGACGCGCCAGCGACGAGGGCAACCCCGTCGGTGCACAGCCTGCCGCTGCACCTCATCCCTCGCGGGTCTGGCGAAATCGCGCCTGCCTCGGTCTAACCGCGCAACCTGCATCTATTTGTGACTTTTTGTCCCAAAACTCTCGTTTTTCTGCAATTTCTCGCAAATAGATGCAGGTTGGTGAGGATGTGCGCGATCCGTTCAGCATGAGGTGCGCGCGGGGCGTCAGAGTGAAGGTGACAGGATAGGGGTATGAGTAACGAGTCGGCACCCGCATCCACCCTGTCGCTTGTTGATCGCATCCGCGAGCTCAGGGAGATGGGCATGGATGATCCTGACGCCGTCTTCGAGTCCTTCACCGGCTGGGCCGAGTCCACCGGCATTTCGCTCTACCCCGCGCAGGAAGAAGCGATCATGGAGATCGTTTCTGGCGCCAACGTCATCCTCTCAACCCCAACGGGAACGGGAAAATCCCTCGTCGCGATGGGAGCGCATTTTGCGGCCCTCGCAACCGACGAGCGCACGTACTACACGGCACCGATCAAGGCGCTTGTCAGCGAAAAGTTTTTCGCCCTCGTCTCGGCATTTGGAGCCGAAAACGTGGGCATGGTCACCGGCGACTCGAGTGTGAACGCCGACGCTCCCATTATTTGCTGCACCGCAGAAATCCTCGCGAATGAGGCCCTCCGCTACGGAGACGAGGCCAATATTGGCCAGGTAGTCATGGATGAGTTCCACTACTACGCGGATCCGGATCGAGGATGGGCGTGGCAGGTGCCCCTGCTGCTCATGCCGCACACGCAATTCATCCTCATGTCGGCAACGCTTGGAGACGTGACCGAGCTCTCAAAGGACCTCACTCGCCGCACGAACCGGCCAACCGCAGAGGTTACCGGCAGCGAACGGCCCGTCCCGCTGAGCTACACGTACGCGGTCACCCCCGTTCAAGAGACGATCGACGAGCTCATGCACGGCGGGCGTTCACCCATCTATGTTGTACATTTTGCGCAGGCGGCCGCTGCCGAGCGTGCGCAGTCGCTTACGAGCCTCAAACTCATCACTCGTGAGCAGCGCGACGAAATTGCTGAGGCTATCGGCGAGTTTAAGTTCACGACTGGCTTCGGCAAAACGCTTTCGCGCCTGGTGCGGGCGGGCATCGGCGTGCACCACGCAGGGATGCTGCCTCGGTATCGTCGTCTTGTTGAGCAGCTTGCTCAGCGCGGCCTGCTCAGAGTGATCTGCGGCACCGACACACTCGGAGTCGGCATTAACGTGCCCATCCGCACGGTGCTGCTCAGCGGCCTGACCAAATACGACGGCGTCAAAATGCGCCAGCTTAATGCTCGAGAGTTCCACCAGATCGCAGGGCGTGCTGGCCGAGCCGGCTACGACACCGCAGGCGATGTTGTGTTGCAGGCCCCAGAGCATGAGATCGACAACATTAAGATGATCGAAAAGGCCGGCGACGACCCGAAAAAGAAGCGCAAGATCATCAGAAAGAAGGCGCCGCAGGGCTTTGTCTCGTGGGGAGAAGCGAGCTTCGAACGCATCATCTCGGCGGAGCCTGAAACACTCACCAGCAGCATGGTCATCACACACTCGATGATGCTCAATATCATCGCGCACGGTCGAGACGCGTTCGAGCGCGTTCGAGCCCTCGTGTTTGATAACCACGAGTCGAGGGCTCGACAGTATGAACTTGCCCGCCGAGCGATTGCCATTTACCGCACACTGCGTGCGGCGGGGATCGTTGAGCAGTATGTTGACGGCGAAGGGGTTATGCAGTACCGCCTCACGGTCGATCTGCAGGCCAATTTTGCGCTGAACCAGCCTTTGTCGCCGTTCGCGATCGCCGCACTCGAGCTGTTGGATGCCGAAGCCCCGACGCATCCGCTCGACGTGATTTCGGTGATCGAAGCCACGCTTGAAGACCCGCGACCGATCATCGGAGCGCAACAGTTCCTCGCCCGTGGTGAGGCGGTGACCGCGATGAAGCAAGAGGGTATCGAATACGACGAGCGCATGGAATTGCTTGACGAGGTGACGCATCCGAAACCACTTGACGAACTGCTGAGCGCGGCCTTCGAGATGTACGCGGCCGAGCGCCCGTGGGCACGCGACTTTGAGCTGCGGCCAAAAGCGGTCGTGCGCGACATGTACGAGCGGGCAATGACGTTCAACGAATACGTTTCGTTCTACAAGATTGCGCGTTCTGAGGGGCTTGTGCTCCGCTACCTCTCTGACGCGTACCGGGCGATCAGCCAGACGGTGCCTGACGAGAGCAAGAGCGAAGAGCTGCGCGACATCATTGAGTGGCTCGGCGAGCTTGTGCGTCAGGTCGACTCGAGCTTGCTTGACGAGTGGGAAGAACTTGCGCATCCTGACCCAGAGGCGCATGCCGCGTCTGCCGCCGCGTTGCCGCCAACGCCCCGCAACATCCTGACCAATCGTCGCGCGTTCCTTGTGCTGGTGCGCAACGAGATGTTCCGCCGGGTCCATCTTGCCGCGCTCGACAAGGTCGAGGAGCTGGGCGAGTTGGATGCGGCTGCCGGCTTCGACGCCGACCGCTGGGCCGATGCCCTCGACGACTACTTCGACGACTATGACTCGCTCGGTGCTGGTCCCGATGCTCGCGGGCCGAAGATGCTCGTCGTTGATGAGTCGGACGCCGAGTCCGAGGGCGTCTGGCGCGTACGGCAGATCTTTGACGATCCGAATGGCGATCACGACTGGGGGATTACTGCAGACGTTGACCTCGCCGCCTCGGTTGAGGAGGGTGAGGCGGTTATCCGGGTGACGGGCGTTGGGCCGTTTGCCGGATAGTGTTTGGCGCACGTGTGTGCAGCGGAACGGCGTGAGAAGTTATCCAGACAAGCAAATATGGATGACTTATGAACAGATGACCACGGCCTTCGCGTTCCCTTCCCTCCCATGATGAGATAGAGGCAGAAGTGTCACCGTTGCTTCTTCTCATTGCACGAAAGGGACCAAATGAACGCCACCCAAACAAGCTTTGTCTCGCCAGCAGATTCGCGCAGCATCGCGACATACCGATGGGCAACCGGGGTGCCGAATCCTCGTGGTGTCGTCCAGATCGCGCACGGTGCCGCAGAATACGGTCTTCGCTATGACCGGCTCGCGACGGCGCTCACCTCGGCTGGTTACCTTGTGTATGCCCAAGACCATCGCGGGCACGGCAATTCCGTCACCGCTGATGCCCCGCTTGGCAGTTTTGGCGGGGGCGGTTGGGCTGCCCTCGTTGGCGACATTTCGGAATTCTCGCGGGTGATCCGTGCAGAGAACCCCGACCTTCCCCTGTTTTTGATCGCGCATTCGATGGGCTCGATGGCGGCGCAGGCCGTCATCCTTGACCACTCTGAGCTGTACGACGGCGTCATCCTGTCTGGTAGCACGGCCGTCGATGTGCTTGCGGCGGCACTGCCGGTAGGTGACGACGCAGCAGCCGGCACCGACCTCAGCGCGTTTAACGCAGGTTTTGAACAGCGCACCGGCTTCGAATGGCTCAGCCGCGACGAGGCCGAGGTTGACAAATACGTTGCCGACCCACTCTGTGGCTTCGACCTCGAAGGTGATCTGCTTCAGATTGTCGCCCAAGAAGCCCGAACCGGAGACGTTGCCTCGCTGGGGTCGAGCATCCGCCACGACCTGCCAATCCTTGTTGTCTCTGGGCAAGCCGACCCGCTTGCCGGAGACGGCGCGCTCGTCACGGTACTGGCCAACCGCTACCGCGAAGCGGGCCTGACCGACGTCACACTGCAGGTCTACCCAGAGGCTCGTCACGAGATCTTCAACGAAACGAATCGCGATGAGATCACTGCCTTTGTCATTGACTGGATCGAGGCACACCGCTCAGCATCAGCATGACCGGCGAAGCGTCGCTGAGCGTCGACAGGCGCGCAACTGAACGTCAACAGTTGCTCCGCTCTGCGAAGATAGTCGCACTGCTTTGTGTCGATAGTCGCACTGCTTTGTGTCGATAGTCGCACGGCTCCGTGTCAGAGCGGCTATCGACGTACGGGGTAGCGGAGGTGAAGCACTCCGGCACCCTGAATAACGTCGGCGGGATCGTCAAGCACGTGTTGCGAACTGACCGGCCCGAAGAACCGTTTGCCTGACCCGAACACGACAGGCGCAACATCCATTCGTACCTCGTCAACAAAGCCGGCGGCAAATACTTGGCCGCCAACGTCGCCAGCGGATACCTCGACCAGGCGGTCGCCCGCGAGTTCCTGAGCGCGCGAGACTGCGGCCTCGATATCACCAACAAATTCAAAGGGTGCTTCGGGGTCCCAACTGTCGGGTGGAGGCCGGTGGGTCACAACGACCACGTTTTCGACCCCGCTTGGGGGCACGCCGTCCCAGCCTTCCGTCAGGTCAAAGACATGGCGGCCAACAATCGTCACCGCAATCTGATCCCAATACGGGCGCGTGTAATCGAAAGACGCCTGCGAAACGTTCAAGACTCCGCTCTCGTCCAACGGCACGTCGCCGTGAGTCAACCAGTCGAAGAGCGGCCCCGGCATATCGCTGTTGTCAGCGATGAAGCCGTCGACCGAAACTGAGCCGTACATGATGAGCTTGCCCATGCGCTCTCCTATGCGTTGAGGTGCCACAATCGTAACAAACCGGGAATCCTGAGTACGCCCGTCGTCTGAGGCTTTGGCCCGTCTCGTTCAGCTCGCCTCGTTCGGTGCGGGTGTCGGTGCAGGTGTCCGCGTGGGGATCGGAGCGAGCATTGGCGTGGGGATCGGAGCGAGCATCGGCGTGGGTATCGGTGCGGGTGCCGCCGCAGGTGCCGTCACACGTGCCGTCGCGGGCATTAAGCCGGGCCGGATAATTTGCCCCTTGCGCACACACCCTCGCATCCGATTTACTCACACTAGGTAGTCACTACCCGTACGAAGCCCAGCCAGCCCCCGCTGACCGAGCGGTCGCACTTGTTTTTTCACACCGGCGTGAGCGAGGGGCGTATGACGCACGCAGCAACGACAAGTATCGAAACCACCGCGGTCTTTGCAGAGCCAACCCGTCGGGTGAGCGGGCGCTGGATCGCCCTGTTCGCGATGGCATGGCTTGGGGTGTGGATGGCGCAGCTGACGCCTATCCAACTCTTGCTGCCAACCCAAGTCCAGGAACAGCTCAAAACCGATTACTGGGTTGATAACGTTGTGGCCTTTGGCGTTGTCTCTGGCCTGGCCGGACTGTGTGCGCTTGTGGCATTCCCTCTGACGGGCGCACTGTCTGACCGCACGACGAGCAGATTCGGGCGCCGCCGGCCATGGATCGCCTCCGGCGCCCTTCTCTTTGGTGCCGGGCTCTTTGTCCTCGGGCTCCAAACGACCATGGTTGGCATCGGCATCTTTTGGTGTCTGTCGCTCACCGGATTTTGTGTGCTCACGTCGGCGCTCACCGCAACGATTAGCGATCAGGTGCCGGTCAACCAGCGAGGGTACGTTTCTGGCTGGCTGAGTGCGCCGCAGGCGGTTGGTGCGGTGCTTGGTATTCTGCTCGCGCTGACCCTGTTTGTCGGAACGTTCATGGGGTACGCGGCGGTTGGTGTCCTGCTCATCATCCTTGTTGCCCCTTTCTTGTGGGTCCCGGATGCCGTGCTCACGAAGGCGCAGCGCAAGCCACTCACCGTGCGGGGCATCCTCAGCGACCTCTGGATTAGCCCGCGCAAATACCCGGACTTCGGCTGGACGCTGCTCAGCCGCGTGCTCGTGAACTTCGGCAATGCGTTCAGTACGTCGCTGACGCTCTATTTCTTGGCGTTTGGACTGAACGACAAGAACTCCGAAGATCACATGTTTATTTTGCTGCTGATCTATACCGTGTTTGTGGTGGTTTCGGCGCTCATGATGGGGGCGTGGTCAGACAGGTTAGAGCGGCGAAAACTATTTGTCTTTGCCTCATCCGCGTTGCAGGCCCTCGGTGCGCTGCTGCTGGTGTTTTTCCCATCGCTTGAGGTAGGGATGGTCTCGTCTGCCATGTTTGGCGCTGGCTATGGATGCTTCCTCGCTGTCGACCAGGCCCTCGCAACCCAGGTGCTTCCCGACCCCGAAACTCGCGGCAAAGACCTTGGCATCATGAACATCGCGACGGCCGTTCCGCAAGCCCTTGCCCCGTTACTCGGGGCGATCGTGGTGGCGATGGTCGCTGGATTCCAGGGCCTTTACATCATGGCGAGCCTTTTTGCGCTGGCAGGCGCCCTCGCGGTTTCGCGCGTTCGCTCCGTGCGCTGAGTCACCACACCAAACAGAATGGACGCAAGAGTTCCTTCCCCTTGCAGGGAAGGAACTCTTGCGTCACATCTGATCTGGATTGCCTGGTGATGGGTGGGTGACGGTCTCTTGTCGTGGCGAGATGTTATGTCGCCGCTGACCGAAGCAGCGTCCGGCTAGCGAGCCGCTGGCTCGTGCTCGGTTGGGTCTGCCTCGTGGATGAGGTCCTCATCGGCAAACGGGTTGCCGTTGCGGGGAGCGTTGTAGAGCTCTTCGTTGAGGATGCCCTCACGCTTTGCCACGATCGTTGGGACGAGCGCCTGGCCGGCGACGTTGAGTGCGGTGCGTCCCATGTCGATGATGGGCTCAACCGCGAGCAGGAGTCCAACGCCCTCAAGGGGGAGGCCGACCGTTGACAGGGTCAGCGTGAGCATCACGGTTGCTCCCGTGGTGCCTGCGGTTGCGGTCGAGCCGAGCACCGAGACGAGCGCGATGAGCAGGTACTGCGAGATCGTGAGATCAATGCCGTAGAACTGGGCGATGAAGATCGCGGCGATTGCCGGGTAGATCGCGGCGCAGCCGTCCATCTTTGTTGTGGCGCCGAGGGGCACGGCGAAGGATGCGTACTCACGCGGAACGCCAAGGTTGCGTTCGGTGACGCGCTGCGTGAGCGGAAGGGTTCCGAGCGACGAGCGCGAGACGAATCCGAGCTGCACGGCAGGCCATACGCCGGAGAAGAACCTTCCGATTGACAGGCCGTGCACGCGGGCGAGCAGTGGGTAGACCACAAACATGACAATGGCGAGACCAACGTAGATGGAGATGCTGAAGACGCCGAGCTTGCCGAGCGCTTCCCATCCGTAGCTGGCAACGGCGTTTCCGATCAGCGCAAGCGTTCCGATGGGGGCGAGGCGGATGACCCACCAGAGAACCTTCTGCACAACCGCGAGGGCTGACTCGTTGAGGCGAAGGAACGGCTGGGCTTTTTCGCCAACCTTGAGGGCCGCGATGCCGATGGCAATGGCGATGACAAGCAGCTGGAGAACGTTGACTCGGAGGCTTGTGGTTCCCGCAAGAATGCCGTCCGTTTCGGTCACCATAGTTGAGGCGCCGAGTCCGAGGATGTTCTGAGGCACGAGGCTCGTGAAGAAGGCCCACCACGAACCGGTCTTTGACGGCGCCGCCGCATCTGACATCTCAACAGAGGCGCTGCCTCCAGGCTGGGCGATGATGCCGATGGCGATTCCGATGGCGACAGCGATGAGCGCCGTGATGGCAAACCAGATGATGGTCTGCGTGGCAAGGCGGGCTGCATTTGAGACTTTACTGAGATTTGAGATCGAGCTGACGACTGCGGTGAAGACGAGCGGGGCAACCATGACCTGGAGGAGCGACACGTAGGCACCGCCGATGGTGCTGAGTGTGCCGGTAAGCCAGTTTGGTCCTTCGCCGTCCATGCCCATTTCGCGGGCGATGAGGCCAACGATCACGCCGAGCACGAGTGCGATGGTGATCTGCGGGCCGAAGGAGGTTGCCCAACGGGGGAGTTTGCGTGTCTTTTGGGCTGCGGTCGGCGCAGCAGACGATGAGGATGTCATCAAGAGTGTCTTTCGTTTATTGAGTCGTTGGCTCGCAAAATAATGCCGAGTGTGGGGGATGACTCAGTACTGGTGTTGCAGGAAGCGGATGCTCAGGGTGTCGCAGCGTGGCTCAGGATCTGTGCCAAGAATTAACTGCGGTGAGCGGGCGTAAAGCCGGTCACAAGGAGCTGCGCAGTCGACAGAGGTCAACGTGGCGGCGAGAGGTGAGGTAAACGGACATTCGATTAGTTTAGGGGATTCGCTCGGCGAAAGGACACCAATATTACGGGGAATTTCTTCCGCGTTACGGTGTTAACGGTGGCTTGCGGCATGAGCCCGAGCTCGATGGCTTTGGGCGTGTGCGGGCGTGTTTGGTTGGTCAATTGGGAAAAACCGCACGTAAAATCGCATTTCTTGCCCAACGGAATCGTTGCGCAATGAAATCGTTGGGCGTATCCTATTGGTATGGCCAGTTCACGAACGTCGGCATCTTTGTCGCAGCCCCTCGCAACCGTCACCGCGGTCAGGCCACGCGCCACCAACGTGTTTCCACTGCATGCCGCGCAGGAGCGCACCGAGTTTCTCATTGGCATCCTCGGCAGCAACAAGGCACTCGCCGACCTCCTCAACGTATCGCCGAGCCAGCCGAGTCGCTGGCGCAGCGGCAAAGAAGTACCGAGCCCGCAGTCAGGTCGCGAACTCATCGATCTCGATTACGTGCTTGCTCGGGCATCACAGGTCTGGCCCCCGGCCGTCGCGCTGCAGTGGCTCGAAGGCCACAACAGCTTCCTCGGCGGGGCGCGGCCGATCGACGTGCTCCGCAGCAGCGGGGCTGCTGAAGTAATCGAGGCGCTCGATGGCGCGCTGGCTGGCGCCTACGCCTAGGCGTAGACACCGGATTCACTATGCAGCTCTATAGGGTCGTTCCCTACCTTCCGAATGCCAAGATCGGCGAGCCTGGGCATCCAACGTACCTCCACCACCCACAGGGTGCCGGGCGCTGGGACAACCCAACGCTCTACGACACGTGGTATCTCTCAACAACGCCAGACGGTGCGATCGGCGAAATCTTCGGCGACCTCCCGCAGTGGAGCGAGGGCATGTTTGAGTTTCCGCCCCTGCCAGGAGCGCGACGAGCACTCGCGACCTTCTCGCTTCCGGATGCCACGCGCATCCTTGATCTTGATGACGCCAGCCAGCTCGCCAAACGCAATATTCGGCCAAGCCAGCTTGTTGCGCGTAACCGTGGCTACACGCACGGGGTTGCCGAGCGCATCGTTGCTGAGCGTGAGGCGGACGGCACCACCGCCTGGACCGGCGTTTCCTGGTGGTCGATTCAATCGCCGTTGTGGACCAATATCGCGATCTTTGTGCCAAGAAGCGAGCGGTCGCCGCTGAGCCTTTCCGGTGTCGAACCTCTCGATCTTGCGACGAGCGCTGTTCGCGAGGCCGCAAGGACGCTCGTTCGACCGGTTCGCCCGTAGGAGTGCTTGGCACGTGGCCCTGCTAGGGTTTTGCGGGGGATGCGGTCGCGTGCGCGCGTCGTCCCCGTGCAGAACATCGCAACGATTCGCTTGACTCCCACGGGAAGAAGCACACCATGAGTATCAATGACACGACCGTCAACAACGGCTCTCAGCCATCTGACGATCGCCACAAAGCGATCGTGTTTATCGGCCCAACTGGTGTCGGGAAATCCGCAATCGGCCAGGCCTTTGCGCACAGCCGTGATATCGGTTTTGTTGACAGCGATGCCGTGTTTGTTGAGCGATTTGGCAGCATTCCAGCATTTTTCGCCGAGCACGGCGAGATTGCGTTTCGTGAACGCGAGGCCATTATTGTCGCCGATATTCTTGCTCGGCCGCCGTTTGACGGGCCATACGTGCTTTCGGTTGGCGGCGGAGCAATCCTGAACCCGGATACCAGGGCGTTGATTGCCAAGCACACTGTTGTGTGGCTTGATACGGAGCTCGAGTTTGTTCTGCCTCGGCTGCTTGGTCAGCCGGACCGCCCGTTGCTGACCGGCGATGTTGCGGCCCAGTGGCAGCGTATTGCTGACGAACGCAGGCACCTGTATGAAGAGAGTGCAACGCTGCGGTTTGACGCGAGCACCGGTTCCGTCGACGAACTGGTTCAGCGCATCAGCCTCGCGCTTATGGGTTAGTTCGACAGCTTCGTAACCTGCTCGCTGGTGTCTTCATCAATGGTGCCACGCGCATCAACAACCGTCATCCCTGAGAGGACGCAGGCGAGGCCCCTGTGGTTCTTTGACGCCCACAGCGTGATGAGGGTCGCCGTACACAGGATAACCAGCAAGAGTGCGCTTGACGGGAAAAGCGACGCGCTCAGGATGCCGTAGCCGCCAATCCCAAAGACAAAGCGAAGGGGACGGCCAAGAACGGGTGGAAGGCCGGCCGCGCGCCCCCTCAGGAGTACCACGTGCTCGCCAAGAGTTGAGCCGGTAATAAGTACCGAGGCGAGCTGCGCGGCGAGGGGGACGCCAACTGCGAGCCAGGTCTCGACCGTCGTGTTGAGACGGTCAAAGGGGATGCCGAGTAGATACAACTCGACCGCGCGGAAGCCTACGGCAAGTACCGAACCGAGGATGCCAACGATGAGCACGTCGCACAGCATCCCAAGCAGACGCCTGCCGGCCGTGACTGGTCTCGGGGTTGCAGCCACCTGTGAGGTGTTCCTTCGCCTGACAACGACGAGGGCGACGAGTGATCCGATGAGGGCCCCGAGCGTGTTTGCCATGAGATCGTCCACATCGAACAGCCGGTACGCGCACGGGAAAATGCCCCACACGCCAGTGAGCTGCGTGAGTTCGATCAGAAGCGAGGCACCAAATCCGCCAACGGTGGCGACGATGATGCCCCTGCGGAACATGCTGCGCAGCAGAAACCCGAGCGGCGCAAATAATGCGATGTTGAGTACAACCTGTTGGATGGCCGGGTTCCGAAGCAGTTCGCCAATGGATGCGTGTGGGTACGTTTGCGCGTCGGCGAGCGAGGCAAACGGTACGAGCTGGGTGCCAACGCAGGCGTAGCTGTCAGAGGGAAGCGGCAGCAGCGTATACGCCCAGAGTGCGACGACGTAGACGAGCAGGGCGAACCAGCCAAGCATCCACCAGGCCCCCGTCTTACCCCTCCGGCGATAGCTCACAGCCACAAACGGCACGAGCAACACAATGGCGAGGCCAACGCCAAGAACAATGGCGATGAGGGCTGGGGCAACTGGATCTGACACAGGATTAAGCCTACTGGCGTCCGCAGATACGACAGGTACCCTTGGATCGTGACCATGACCAGAGGATTTGCGAGTAACCCAAGCGACAACGTTCGTATCGCCTACGAAGTCGACGACGGTACTGCAGAAGCAACATCCCGCCACCGCGAAACCGTCCTCTTTGTGCATGGTTCCGGCCTGAGCAAAGCCAGCTGGCGTGGCCTTGGCTACGTGCGGGCCCTTCGCGACGAATATCGAGTTGCCACTATCGACCTGCGAGGGCACGGGCAGAGCGACCGACCCCACACGGTTGACAGCTACTCTCGCGAGCGCTTCCTTGGTGACCTTGAAGCCGTGATTGATGCGGTGTCGCCCGGGCATCCAGTGCACCTCATCGGCTACTCGGTTGGCGCGCGCCTCGCCCTCGAGCTCGCTGCCGCCTCGCCCGAACGGCTCTTGAGCGCCGTCATGCTCGGCGGTTCAAGCGCGCCGATGCGTGGCCAAGTTGGCAAACTCTTTTTTCCTGATTATCTCGAAGCGCTGAGGGTCGGTGGGATGAGCGCGTTTATCGAAGGCTGGCAAGAACACGCTGGGCGGCCGCTCGACGCCTCAACCAGGGGAGTGTTTGAGCGCAACGACCCACTCGCGCTCGCAGCCTACTTTGAGCGGAGCGACGACGAACCTGGGCTGAGCGATGATGAGCTCAGGCGTATCCACACTCCAGCGCTGTGGATCGTTGGCGAACATGACCACCCTCGGCTCGAACACTCCGTGCATGCCGCGACGGTGATGGGAGCTCGCTGCGAAGTCTTGCAGGGGCGCAACCACGGCTCAACGCTCGGACCGGCCGAGCCCGTTATTGAACTTATCCGGCCGTTTCTCCACGAGCACGCCGAGGTGGGGCAGCGCTCGTGAGTCGTCGCGAGCAGGATGCGGGTGCCGAGCGTGTCGTCAATGCCGACCGCCATCGCCATATCGGCGTCGATCGCGAGTTTTTCGAACGCGACGCCCTTGTTGTTGCGCCGCAGCTGCTTGGGGCGTTTGTCACGACCCGCATCCAAGGGCAAGGGACCGTCACTGCCCGGATCACCGAGGTAGAGGCCTATCACGGGCTCGGCACAGGAAGCCGCCCGGATCCCGGCTCGCACGCACGGATGGGCCAAACTCCGCGTAATAGGGTCATGTTTGGCGAACCTGGACACGTTTACGTCTATCAGTCATACGGTATCCACAGTGCGGCCAACCTCGTCTGCTCTCCAGCGGGTATGGCGTCTGGAGTGCTCTTGCGGGCGGCTGAGATCGTTGACGGCATTGAGATTGCACGCGCTCGCCGGATACCTGGTGCCGCGCCCCGCGACCTGGCACGCGGGCCCGGCCGGCTGGCGCAGGCGCTTGGGCTGTTCCATCACATCCATAACGGCACGGATGCCATCGCTGGCGACATCGTTTCGGTGCGGCTCGACCCCGCTTATGTGACCAATGCTGGCGGTGCTGTCGCCTCTGGTCCCCGTGTTGGGGTGAGCGGAACCGCCGGGTCGTTCGAGTATCCTTGGCGGTTCTGGATCGCAGGAGACCCGACCGTTTCGTCGTATCGGCCAGGGAAGAATGTTCCGAAGGGCCCAGGCTCACCTCGGTCATAATTGCTTAACATTCGAATGTATGTTCGAATGGGTTCATGAGATGGAATGCGCAGTCAACAACAGCAGAGCAAGACAACGCGCTGCCGGGGCTCGCGACCCTCAATAATCTGGTCCGCAGCGTGCAAACGCCCGAATTTGCCGGGGTCACCTTCCACGAGATTTTGGCAAAGAGTGCGCTCAATCGAGTCCCAGGTCAGTCGAGCATGCCCTTCGGCTGGACCGTCAACCCCTACCGTGGCTGCTCTCACGCGTGCGTCTACTGCTTTGCCCGCCCAACGCACACGTACCTCGACTTTGATGCCGGCAAAGATTTTGATACGCAGGTCGTGGTGAAGGTCAATGTGGCTGAGGTCTTGGAACGTGAGGTGCGTAAAGCATCGTGGGGTCGGCATCCCGTTGCGCTTGGCACCAACACTGACCCGTATCAGCGGGCTGAGGGCAAGTATCAGCTCATGCCCGGCATCATCGACGCGCTCGCTGGCTCAGGCACCCCACTGTCGGTGCTCACAAAAGGCGTGCTCTTGCGCCGAGATATTCCCAAACTTGTTGAGGCGTCACAGCAGGTGCCTGTCGATATCGCCATGTCTATTGCCATCTTTGATCCTGAGCTGCAGCGCTCCATCGAACCAGGCACTCCAACTGCAGCCGCGCGGCTCGCGACGGTGCGCGCCGCAACCGACGCCGGTCTCAACTGTTCGGTGTTTATGATGCCGATCTTGCCGGGGCTCACCGACAGCGCCGAGCATCTCGACGATGCTCTCAGCCGAATCAAAGCTGCCGGCGCCACAAGCGTGTTGTATACGGCGCTGCACCTTCGGCCAGGCGTCAAACCGTGGTTTTTGGAATGGCTGCGCCATACTCACCCCGAACTCATCGGGCTCTACGCCCGCCTCTTTCCCGGTGCCGCTGCGTACGCGCCAGAGGGGTATCGCCGCTGGCTCGCGGCACGTATCAAGCCGCTTATCGCCTCGCACGGGCTGCGGCGCGGACTCGAAGATCCGGCAACCGGTGGGGTGCGTTCGCGCGCCCTCGATTCGGCCGCGGTCGCCGAGGGCTCGGCGCTCCAGGCCGCACGCCGCTCCCGCGTGCGGATGCTGCCTGCCACGAGCGAGCCTCGAACTGGGCTTCCCGCACCGATGTCTCAGGTGGATGGCCGCTCAGAGGGTCCAGTGTTTCCGTCACTTGAGCTCGGGCCGCAGCCCACGCTTTTTTAGCGGCTACGCGGCCCAGACACCAGACGTTGCTCGTCGGTGGCTGTCCATGAGGTGAGTATCGACCATTCCGATTGCCTCCATGAGCGCGTACATCGATGTTGGTCCAACAAATTTGAACCCTCGTTTGCGCAGCTGCTTCGAGAGCTCGGCTGATTCGGGCGAGGTTGTTGGAATCTCGGCGATGGATGTTGGTCGCGGCGTCGTAGCCGGACGAAAGGACCACACAAAGTCAACGAGCCCTTCGTCTTGCCGGAGCTCGATGGTCGCCTGCGCGTTATTGATCATTGCCCGGATTTTTTGTCCGTTGCGCACGATCCCGGTGTCCTGCATGAGCCGTTCAACCTTTCGGTCGTCGTAGGTTGCCACGAGGTCGGGATCAAAATCATCAAAGGCGAGTCGAAAAGCAGGCCGCTTCCGCAAGATTGTGGCCCAAGAGAGCCCTGCCTGAAAGCCTTCGAGGCAGAGCCGCTCGAAGAGACCCTGCTCATCGCGTACCGGCATGCCCCATTCCGTATCGTAGTATTCGCGCAGCATGGGGTCGACCGCTGCCCACGGCGGGCGGGCCAACCCATCTGCACCAACCACCGTTGCGCTGTCTGCGCTGCTTGCCGTCGCCGGCTCATTCGTCTCAGCGACCGTCACATCTGCGCCGACCGTCACGTCTTCCCCGACCGTCGTGCCTGCCCCGTCGGCGTACGACGGCTCACCGAACGCGGGTGCCTTCTGTTCATTGCTCATGCTGTGCCTCCAAGCTCAGTAGCGTGTGTTTTGCCTCTGGACCGCCGAGGTATCCGCCTTGGCCGCCATCGCCGCGAACCACCCGGTGACACGGAACGAGGATGGGAAGCGGATTGGTGGCGCAAGCGGTGCCGACTGCCCTGAACGCCTTTGGACTGCCAGCGAGTGCGGCGACCTGGCCGTAACTGGCCGTGTGCCCATACTCTATGCGGGTGAGGGACTCGAGAACGGACCGTCGAAAACCGGTGGACAACTGGCGATCTAGCGGCACTGTGAAAAACTTGCGTCGGCCGGCAAAGTACTCGTCGAGCTGCGCAGCCGAGGCATCCAGCGACTCAAACCGGGAGAGCGCGGTGACCGACGATAGGATCCGCGAGCCAAGTCGTTCTGAGAGCGATGACAGCACTGCGTCGTGCCCCTCCGTCGCAAAGGCAACACGAACCAGGCCGAGCGGGGTTGCCGCGAGAAGTAACGTGCCAACTGGGCTGTCGTAGCTGCGATAGCTCACATCAAGCGCGTCATCAGCTGCCGCCGAACGGGCCAATCGTTCCTGCAACCGTTCGAGGGTGCGCGACTCGTCTGCGCTGATCGGCAGTGAGTCGCCTATCCGACGGTCATTCATGGTCTTCCCCCTCGTCCTGCAAGAATCTGCGCCGGAGCGCGGTCACGCCGTCGGCCCCGGCTCGGCGTGCGGCGGCCTCAGAGCCGCCAACAAGCTGCGCAACCTCTGCGTACGGCAGCCCAGCGATGTGGTGATAAGCGACGGCGAGGCGTTGCCGCTCTGGTAACTCGGCTACGTAACGCTGCAAATCGAGCGGAAGCGCGTCCGGATTCCCAATCACCGAAGGGAGCAGCGCAAACTCCGATGGCTCGGCCGGCAATGCCCGACGTGAAGCCGCCCGAAGAATGTCTATCGCCTTTCGATGGGCGATGGTCACGAGCCAAGCCTGAACGTTGGCATCGGCAGGAAGCGACGGATACGCGAGGAGAGCGGAAAGAAAGGTTTCCGACCAGGCCTCGTCAGCATCCTGAACGCCAACAACTGCCCGGCAGACCCGAAGAACCGTGAGGGAGTTCTCGTGAACCACCACCTCAAACGGAATGCCTGCCATCAGAACAGTTTGCCACTTTCGTCTGCCCCAGGTTCTTCAAGCTGCAGCAGGTGCCGCTTGCGCTCAAGGCCGCCAGCGTAGCCCGTGAGGCTGCCGGTGCTACCAATAACTCGATGGCAGGGCACAATGATGCTGAGCGGATTGCTGCCAACGGCACCGCCCACCCGACGTGCGAGATTCACCGAGCCAAGTTGCTTGGCGATGTCCCCGTAGGTCACCGTTGAGCCATAGGGAATCTCTTGCAGAATTGCCCAGACACTGAGCTGAAACTCGTTGCCGGTTGGGTTGAGTTTGAGGTCAAATGTGCGCCGCTGACCATCGAGATATTCACCGAGCTGCGTTGCGGCAAGACGGGCGCAGGGGAGTTCCTCCAGCGGAACACGATCGCCAAACGTTGTGGCATCTGGATTCGTCCAGTGCTCCGGAAAGTAAATGGCTTCGAGACCATCGTCTCCGCCGACCATCGTGAGCGGGCCGAGAGACGATTCATAGACGGCATGTCTGCGGTGGTCACTATCGGTCATGATGATCTCCTCGGTTGGCGGATGACCTCTAAAGCGGTCTTACTGTTGTAGACGCTGCAGCACGGCAAAATGTGAGGTCGCTTCTCAACATTTAGGTGAGCCAATCGTCGCCCCGGGAATAGGACTCGAGGATGCGCTGAATTCGCTCCACCGCCGCGTCGCTCAGCGCCGGATTCGGGGTCACGCTGGTCCAGGCATCCACGATCACGTCTCCGTAGTTGTGACCGTGACCGGCCGGGACGCTTTCCCCAAGCAACATATCAACAAACACTTGGATGCCGGTGATGCCTGGCATCCACCGCATGTACCTGCTCACATCAGGCGCCCGCTGGTCGCCAAGCCATTCTGGGGCCTGCCACAGTAGTGTCGGGCTGAGCCAGGTAACGGGGTCGGTCGCATGCTGTAGATAGGCAACGCGTGGCTGTTCCCATTTGCCAGGCAGCGCGTCGAAATCCCCTCGTTGCGAGAGCCAGCGGACGGTCAACCCGTCATCAAGAACGGGCTGCCAAAGCGGACTTTCCTCGTCTCGTGTTTGGTTAAGGGATTTCCAGAGCGGGGTTGCGTTTGGCGTTCCGACGTAGACGGCACCAGACGTGCGTGTGGTCACCTCGTCCACGCTTGAGAAGACCGATTGCGCGCCGTGCGAGCCGAGACTGAGCCCGTACGAGAACAGTTGGGGACGGCTATCCGTTGGAAGCGTCTCCCACTCGGCATACACCGCGTCGAACAACGCGGTGCTCGCTGCAACCGGGAGATCCTGGTCAAAGAGGAATGAGACCCAGCTGGGGGTGAAGGCGTACTGCATTGAGACTATGGCGGTATCTCCACTGCCGACGTATTCAAAGGCGTCAACGGTCTGTGGTTCAAGCCAGCCAGAACCGGTTGGCGTTGCAACAAGCAACGATGCCCGTTCGAAAGCCCCCGTTCGTTTGAGCTCGTTAACTGCGATGGCGGCCCGCTCCTTGAGGGTTTCGCCCTGTGCCTCGCCAACGTAGACGCGGACGGGATCACGGGCGGGCAGCTCGGTTATTGCTGAGATTTCGAGCTTGCTCGGGCCGCCGCCGATGAATGTTCGGCCCCACGAGCCAAGATCGGCCCAATTCACGGCTGACTCTGCACCGGCCGACCGATATGTTGACAGCGGTTCAGCAATTGCTGGGTCGACGTCCGCGTTTCGCTGCGCATAGATCAGGTTGATGCCGCCGAGCACACCAAACACGAGCACGCCGTACGCAACAAGCCACACAGCGGCGCCGGTTGCGAGCACGCCGAGCGGTTTGCTCACACGCGCACCAACCTTGCGAGCAAGGCGCTTGTTGAGGAGGCGGTTGAGTCGCCCGATGAGGTTTCCGATGCCAAAGAGCACAGCCGCCACAACCACCGTGCTCAGCAGGAACATCCCGATGTCAACACCGCCGAGCGGCGGCATGTCAACGTGTGCGCGGACATCGTTCTGCCACACGAGACTCCTCCAGCTGAGGACGGGCGTCGCGAGTATGAGTCCGATACCAAGGGAGATCCAGAGCCAGCGGCGTGACGTTGCGCCGAGGCGCAGAGATCGGAGAAGGGGTAGAGCCGTCGAGACATGCCCGAGCCAGCTTCCCAACCCATACGCCAGGGCAACGCTGATGCCAGCGACGAGTCCCTGGAGGACGGCTGTGCGGGGGACGAGCGAGGGGGTGAGCGAAAGCGCAAGTGCGATGCTGGCGAGCAGTACGCCCGTAAAACTGACACGGGCGCGCAGCCAGCTATGCATCGCCGCTCACGCCGGCAGGAACGGTCACGACCGAGCGGTGGGCCGTAGCGATTGCTTGCTCGATCGGCTGACCGTTCATCATCGCAAGGGCGAGGCCTGCGGTAAAGATATCACCGGCCCCGACAGGGGAAACCTGCTCGCCGGGCGCAAGGGGTTGCGTCGGGATGGAGCGCAGGCCCGAGCTATCAACAAGCGTTGCGCCATGCTTGTTCTGGGTGACAACGAAGCTGGTTGAGGGGGATTCCCTATGCCACGCCTGTGCCTGAGCGACGGCATCCGGATAATCCTCATCAGAGAACACAACGAGGTCGACAAATCGAATAAGCTCACCAGCGCTGACAAATTCGCCCTGAGAAACGAGGCCGTTCTCATCAAACCGGCGCATGTAGCCCTGCGGCATGAGAATCGTGAGCGCATCAGGTTTGGCGAGCTTGAGCACCTCGCCAACGTAGTCGTGCGGTAGCGCCGGCGTCAGCGGCGCGATGACAAGAACGTCGGCGGTCGAAATGGCGTTCTTGGCGTCTCCACACAGCGGCTGGGGCGTGTTCTCTTCGGCTCCGTGGCAATACTGAACCCTGCGATCGTCCACAACGATATTTTCGTAGCGCAGCGTTGCGCCGCTGCGCGCCGGACCAGCGAGCACGAGCCCATCCGCGAAGGGAAGAAAATCATCGGCATAGGACGCCACGATGGTTGGCACGACGTGGTGATTCCGTCGCAGGTAATGCGACATGTAGGCGGTCGACGAGCCCCACGTGAGTGAGTGGACTCCGTCGATGACGTTTTCGTCGATACACACGTCGCCGACGAGGGTCATACTTGGGCTGGTGGATGCCGGCTGCGCGCCGGACGCTGTGAACTGTGTCATGAGGTAGCTCTCAGCCTAATCCGTGCTGTGTTCGTCGGCGAATTGAGCTGCCGCTGTTGTCAACCGGTGGCTTGTCCGATAGTGCTGGGGCGTCTCGCCAATGACCGAGGCGAAGTCTCTCGTAAAATGCGATTGGTCAGCGTACCCAACGCTGAGCGCGAGGTCGGCAAGATGCACCGTAGAATCCGTTCTGAGCAGGTGTGCCGCTTCTTGCAGCCTGAAGCGGCTAATAACCCATTTGGGACTCACCCCGATGTGGCTGAGCACGAGCCGCTGTAGCGACCTGGTTGAGCATCCTTCTCGTTCTGCGAGCAGCTCAACCCGTGTCATGCTGTGATCGTCGCGGGCCAAATCCACAATGCGATTCACCCGTTCGCGATCACGGCGGACCTCGACGCTGTGGAGTTCTGTTCTCGCGCGAAACCAGGCGTTCATGAGGTCTATGCAATGGTCGAGGTGCGGATGGGCTGCGCGAATGGCCGTCGTGAGGGCGACCCCGTCAGCGGTTTCCAGCGCAACTGCGCCCTCGTTCACGGTGGCCGGCGCACGCCCAGAGTGGCCGAGCGCGCTGAGGATGCCAGGCCCAGCTCCCGGACGCAGCAGTACCCCGACCGCCCAGCCGGTGCCGTCAAGGCGCCGGGTTGAGAGACCGGTCACCACGCCGTAGAGGGCAGACTCCGCTGGTTCGACGACGAGATTGAAGGCAGGATACTGAATGATCCGCTGCTCAATGACCTCATCATCCGGAAGCGCCCAGGTCGGCAGCCAAAAGTTTTCGACGATGTCGGCAAGGTCATCGGGCGCGGCGACTCGGGTGAGCGAAAACGGGCTGGTCCCATGATCGGGTGTCAGTAGCCCCTTGCCTGTCTTGTGCCAGTTCTGTCGCATTTGTTCAAGAATACGATGTGCCGAGATCGTAGCGTAGCGGTATGGAACCAATTATCTACACCATTTATATTGCCGCAACGCCAGACCGAATCTGGCAGGCGTTCATCAACGATGAGGATGTTCGGGCCGTCTGGTGGGGCTGCACCCTCCAGACGTCGCTTCAGCCTGGCGAACCGTATGCCTACGTTGGGCCAGGGGCTGACGGCGATCAGACCGTGCACGTCACCGGCGAGATCCTCGAAGCTGTTCCGTCCGAACGATTGGTGATGACGGAACGTCCCGGACCGTCATATAACCCTGAGGGCGAAGAACGAACGAGTCGCATGACCTTTACCATCGCGCCTGTGACAAGTCATATCTCGACCCTGACGGTTGTGAATGACAACTGGAGCGATGGGCATCCCGGCTACGAGGAAACCAAATCAACGTGGCCGCTGTTGTTCGGAAGCGTGAAGTCGTATATCGAGACGGGCAACGCCTTCTCCTTCGAGGAATAGGGCCTGTTCCTGCGGCTACCAGCGGCGAATCTTGTCGAGTTGGCCACTGGTGCACAGCGAATTCACAGCGCTATGCTGACTGTTAAGCGGCCGCATTCGATGGCCATTGGTTCGGGGGGTTCCTCATGATTACTGACGACACATCAATCTTCACGCTCATGCAGCAGAACAGCTGGGTCTCGATCATCGTTTACATTGTCCTTGCAATCGGACTGTGGCGAGTCTTTACGAAGGCTGGCGAACCCGGCTGGGCCGCCATCATTCCAATCGTGAACGTCTATTACCTGCTCAAAATTGGCGGTAAGGCGTGGTGGTGGTTGTTGCTCCTGCTGATCCCGATTGTCAACATCATCCTCTCGATCGTTCTTGCCATCTCTGTTGGACGCAACTTCGAAAAGGGCGGGGCGTTCTCGTTCTTCCTGCTGTGGCTGTTCGCTCCAATCGGATACCTGATCCTCGGGTTCGGAAGCTCAACGTACCGACGCGTGAATTAGTGCTGCATCCCCGCGTCGACGTTAATGCTGCGCGGGGCATCATCAACATCCTTGCGATCAACAATCGTGTACTGACCCATCATGCCCTGGTCTTCGTGCCAGAGCAGATGGCAGTGGTACATGTAGGGAAGATCGGGGTCGGTGTAGTCACCAAAGGTCACGGCGAGGTTTGCGGTCTGACCGGCAGGAAGCAGCACGGTGTCCTTCCAACCCTGCAGATACGCGGGCGGCTCGGCATTTTCGATTGAGAGGATGCGGAACCGCGCGTTGTGAACGTGGAAGTTGTGCACCTGCGAGTGAATATTTCGCACCATCCACGTCTCGTATGCACCTGCCGCGAGCACGTGATCGATGCGCTTCATATCCATGGCTTTGCCATTGATGAGCGTTCCGCTGAGCTCAAAGCGACGGCTTTCTTGAATAGTCGCGGATGCGATCGATGCAAACAGGTTGTCCTCGATGAGCGTCAACGGGAGGGGAACGGCAGGGGTCAGTGTTGCTGCTGCGACGACCTGCAGGAGGTCGAGGGTATCGTTGGCGCCTGCCCCGTCCGACATTGCCTTGCCCATCCGCAGGTCCTGTGGATGCGAGCGAAGTATAACGGTTTCGCCGGCGCTTCCGTCGAACAGAATCTCGACCCGCTCGCCGGGGGAGAGCAGCACTCGATCCGTTGTCTGCGGCTTCCGCAGGAGGCCACTGTCGGTCGCGATCACGGTGATGTCTTGGTCGTTGGACCATCCAAGATTGTAGACCCGGGCGCTCGACCCGTTGAGAATGCGCAGTCTGGTTCGTTCCGACGCGACGGTGAGCACCGGACCGATTGCGCCGTTGACAAGTATGGTGTCACCAACCAGACCAGAAACCGCCCGGTCAGGCGTCGCAAACGTTCCGTTGCTCTCGAAGCTTCGATCTTGTAGCACGACGGGGATATCGTCAACGCCGTACTCGTGCGGAAGCTCGGCTGGGTCGTCCGTATCATCGAGAATGAACAGCCCCGCGAGGCCGTGCTGCACGTGTGCTTCGGTTTGGCCATGCGGATGTGGGTGATACCAAACGGTCGCGCTCGGTTGCTCGACCGTCCACTCAGCCGTCCATGAGTCGCCAGGATGGATGGTCTGGTGCGGGCCCCCATCCATCGCAGCGGGCAGCTTCATGCCGTGCCAGTGCACGGTTGTTGCCTCTGGCAGGTTGTTTGCTACTTTGACGCGAACTGTTTCGCCCGTCGTTGCTCGCAGCGTCGGGCCGAGAAATGCGCCGTTGTAGCCCCAGGTCGGGGTGGACTTTCCCGCAATGAATTCGCTCGTACCCGTCTTCGCCTCAAGCGCAAACGTCCGGATACCGTTGGCCACTGTCGACTCTGCAATCGGGGGGATCGGCAGTGGCGTCAGAAAATCGACCTTACCGACGGTGTCGATGGGCGCTCGGTCGTTAAACGTTGTACACGCGGTGAGCTGCGGGACGCCGAGAATAGCGACGGCTGCAGAGGAAGCCAGAAGTGTGCGGCGCGAGATGGATGCGGTCATGACAGATCAACGTCCTTGCGGAAGGTGGGCGGGGGAGCGGCTCGACCACCATTGGCGCACAGCCTTGACTCGACTCTACCTCTCCTGACACCCGCACAAAAGTTCGGAAATCGTGTGCATGACCGGTGCTTAACGAGAAAATCGGGCCGCCGCGCATCAGCGCGGGCGACCCGATTCGAGCGTTAGCTCAAAATTCGCAACCTACAGGGGGCGAATGTTCTCTGCCTGAGGTCCCTTGGGGCCACGGGCGGTGTCGAACTCAACCTTCTGGTTCTCTTCGAGCGAGCGGTATCCGCTTGCAGCGATGGCTGAGTAGTGAGCGAAGACGTCGGGGGTTCCGTCGTCAGGGGCGATGAATCCGAAGCCCTTTTCAGAGTCGAACCATTTCACGGTGCCTGTAGGCATGTGTTTCTCTTTTCTTTATGTGTTCCGTCTCGGTCTTCGAGACGGTTTGCCGCGGTGATTCCGGTGTTCCTGGGTGCGACATCTCGCTGCTCCGTGAGGAGGGTAGAGGGCCAGCACCGGTCGAATGACGGTGATAACGCGACTTCACCAACGGTGCGGTTGACTGCTGAAGCCGGATGGCTTGGCGAGCACCACTGTGTCGGTGAGACTGTGGGGCGCAAACGTGGCCGTGAAGAGGAACGAGCTGGCAGCACATGACTGCGTGCTGAAGGATTCCTGATCATCGGTCGGCCAGATCAGCGCGATGAGTTCGTGTTGGTCACGCCGAGTGGCGAGACGGTACGAAACGAACGGTGGGGATACGAGTAAGAATATGAATTAATTTCTGAGGACTTGCCCGGTGCGGCGGGGTAAGCCTCGTTATGAGTGGAGCCTGCTAGCGGCGTGTTATCCATGACCATGCACATTCAGTCGGGGCCGCGAGGCAAACGATCTATCTGTTGTTCAGCGTAGCACGCCGGGCCCTGTTTTCCGCAGAACTTTTTTGAATCCATTGTTCCAAAGGGACATTGGGGCGATGTTAGGGCTTGACCAGGCTGTAGCTGCAGCGGAAACCAACCGACGACGACGCGCCGAATCCCGTGTAGGAATACGTGATTGGGAGCGGCCTGCCGGTTTCTGCTGGCGTGAGCGTAATAATCGGCAATGGCTTGCCGGTTATCGACGTCTGGAATCGTCCGAAGTCGTCAACAAGCGGGCCATTGCGGAACTGCACGCGGTACTGGTCGCCTGCCGCGAGTGGTGTTGCCGCCGAACCGGCTGGCTTCGCCTCGTCAGCAGTGACCCAACCCGCAAACCAGAAGTCAGCCGTGAAATCTCGATTATCGGCCGGTGCGAACTTCTCGTTCCAGACGTACTCCGCTTTCTCGGATCTCGCGGGGTCTGAGCTGAAGTACCGGCTGCGCATGCGCTCCGGTGTAATAACCTGCGACGTGCCATCCTTGGGGCCGCCAGACCAGAAGATCGTGATCGACTCGATGCGCGAAGGTACCCAGCTTGGGCGAACCGCGTGATGCTGAGGAGTGTCCTTATCAACCGTGGCGGGGCCAAGATCGCTCACAACGAAGGAAAGCGGCAGTGGTCCGTAGACGGTCAGCTTGCCGGTCGTATCGTCATCGATGGCTACGCAGCGGCCGGGAACACTGTTGTCGTAGTTTTCTCGCCAGATCTGGCGGAGGATGCCACTGACCTTGTCTTTGCCACCCGACGCGTTTGGGGCGGCAAACGAGATGCGGTGACCGTACTGTGAACGCCCTACGCGGTCGAGGGGGCGTGAACTTGCGGCGGCGCTCACGGGCGCCTGTACTGATTTGCCAGCGGGCAGTCAAACGGGTCGCGGGCTGAGAGTCCTACCCTGTTGAGGTAGTCGATGACGATGCTATAAGACTTGATAAGGGTTGTCTCCGTGTAGGGGATTTCAATGTTCGCGCAATGCTCACGAACAATTTCTCGCGCGCGGGCCAGATGTGGCCTTGGCATGCTGGGAAAGAGGTGGTGCTCGATCTGGTAGTTGAGTCCGCCCATGAAGGTGCTCATGGGAAAACCACCACTGATATTGCGAGAGGTAAGAACCTGCTTGCTGAGGAAGTCGAGTTTAGCGCCCTTTTCGATGAGTGGCATGCCTTTGTGGTTTGGAGCGAAGGATGCACCCATGTAGAGGCCAAAGACGGCGACCTGAACGCCGAGGAACGCTGCGGCCATGCCGAGCGGCAAGAACCACATAACGACGGCAACATACGCAATGAGGCGGACGCCAATCATAATGAGTTCGCCGGTGCGTCCTGGCGTTTCGCGGGCCTGGATGAGTGACTTGAGTGAGAGGAAATGGAGGTTCAAACCTTCAAGCAGCAGCAGGGGGAAAAACAGGTATCCCTGGCGGCGCGTCAGTGCGCCGAGAAAACCTTTTTGTTGTGAAGCATCTTCTTCGATAAATGAAATCGTGTCGATTTCGATGTCTGGGTCTTTGCCAACCGTGTTCGGGTTGGCGTGGTGCTTGGTGTGCTTTGTCATCCACCAGCTGTAACTGATCCCAACGACACCTGCGGCAAGGATGCGACCTACTCGGTCGTTGACGGGACCCGATGCAAACACCTGCCGGTGGGATGCTTCGTGGGTGATAAAGGCAAACTGCGTCATGATGATGCCGATTGCCGCCGCGATGAGCAGCTGAAACCAGGAATCTCCGAGGAGGATGAATCCGGCGATGGCGCCGCCGAGGGCAACGGTCAGAATGGCAAACATCGTGACGTAGAAGCCGACGCGACGCCGGAGCAGGCCGGCCTCTCGGATGGTTTTCATGAGCGCACTGTAGCTGTTTGTATTGCCTGCGCCGGTTCCGAGTCGCGGTTGCGTGAGTCGGAGTTGACCAATGAGGGTCGGTTGAGTCATGAGGGCCCTTTGAGCTGGATGTCGGTTCGACTTCTCAGCCGCGTAGGGAGCAGATGCTCAAGATTCAGATGCCCCCATCCTACGCGCCGAGGCTGTGAGTACGGCTATATATCGCCCGTCCCATATCGGTGTCAAAAAACGTCAAATTTAACAAACCCTCAAATCTTGGCCAATAATCTCCTCAATTTGGGGGTTGCGTTGCCAAAAACCGTCCTAACGTTGGTGCTATGAGCGCAGTAGAGCTAGAAATTCATCGCAAATGCAATGAAGCAGAACAGTACCTGGTTGTCGTGAAGCAGGCGTTCCACAACGCTGAAGCCAGCATCGCGCAGTACCAGCGAGCAATCGGATGGTTTGAGCACGTACGCGAGAACTACCGTGAGCTCACGGGCAAGACCTTCGTGGCTGTCCGGGCCTAAATACCAAGGCGAAGGCCATCACTGTTGATGGCGTCGCCTCCCCGATCACCGACCCGCACGGTGAGTGTTCCTGTTTGTTTGGCCGTGGTGTCCGAACGAGTAGCACACGCTCATCGTGGGGGTCGGTTCTTTTGTTAACCGAAGGGCATGCCGATCACTCGATCAGGCACGGCCCGAGACTCGGCTGAAACCGAAACCGAAACTGAGGCCGAGGCCGAGGCCGAGGCCGAGACCGAGACCGAGGCCGAAACCGAGACCTGAACCGAGCGCGCCAGACTGCCGCAAGCAGGCCAAGACCGCCCGTGGTTGACTCACCCCGGCCATGGACCGAGCGGACACGAACGACGACCGTGCCGCAATTCACGCCGTTTTACCTCGACTCGGCGCTCAGCCGGGCATCCTCAGCCGTGCGTCCTCAGCCGTGGGTCTTCAAACGTGGGTCGCTCAGCCGTGCGTATCTCAGCCGTGCGTCTTACAGCTCGCTGCGGGGGATTGACGCGGTGATGAGGGTCCCGTCTGCCCTGCGGTTGTCGCGGAGGTCACGCTGGGTCGGAGCACCGCTCGTGCGCGGGCCGTGATGCAATAGATCGACCGTCACTGGGGACTCCGGCCTGACCGTCACCGATTCGCCTCTGACGCTGACCGTGACCCCATCGCCGTCTTCTACGGTGAACCGAATTGATTCGGCGGTGACCGTCACTCGGAGCCGAGCGCCCTTGAGCGTGAGACGGAACGTGAGTTCTTGCCAGCCCGCTGGGAGTCGTGGGTCGAACGTGATTTCGCCGTTGTAGTCGCGCATGCCCCCGAAGCCAGAGACGAGGGCGCTCCAGACGCCGCCGGTTGACGCAACGTGAACGCCGTCGGAGGTATTTTGGTGCAGGTCGGCGAGGTCAACAAAGAGGCCGTCGTGGAAATACTGCAGCGCGAGCTCGTGGTAGCCAACCTCAGCGGCCATGATTGACTGCACAACAGCGGAAAGTGTTGAGTCGCCCGTCGTGATTGGGTCGTAGTACTCAAAGTCTGCGATTTTCTGGTCCGCCGTGAAGTAGTTGCCCTGCAGGAACAGCGCGAGCACCACATCGGCCTGCTTGAGCACCTGGAAACGGTAGATGACGAGGGGATGGAAGTGCAGGAGAAGCGGGCGCTTCTCTGGCGGCGTGCGTTCTAGATCCCACATTTCGCGCTCAAGAAACTGCGCGTCTTGTGGGTGGATGCCAAGTCGCTCGTCATACGGAATGGTCATCGCGTTTGCGGCACGCTGCCACTCTCGTATTTCTTCTGGCTCGAGTTCAAGGCGCGCAACCATGCTCCGGAACTCGTCTGGGCGAATGGTTTCGAGGCGGGTGACGGTATCAACCGCATACTGCAGGTTGAACTTAGCCATCGAGTTGGTAAACATGTTGTCGTTGACAACCGTGGTGTATTCGTCTGGGCCCGTCACCCCGTGGATGTGGAATGCTTCATCGCCCCCGTGTCGCCAGAATCCGAGGTCAGCCCACATTCGCGCGGTCTCGACCACAATATCGACGCCTTCGCGGGCAAGGAAATCATCGTCTCCCGTTGCCGCCACGTATTTTGCAAGGGCGTAGGTGATGTCTGCATCGATATGGAACTGCGCCGTGCCGGCGGCGTAATAGGCGGATGCCTCTTCGCCGTTGATCGTGCGCCAGGGGAAGAGCGCGCCGCGTTCGTTGAGCTCGATGGCGCGTCGACGCGCGGCCGGCAACATGTTGTAGCGGAATCTCAACGCGTTGCGGGCAAAGCGGGGGGAGGTGTACGTGAGGTACGGAAGCACGTAGACCTCGGTGTCCCAGAAGTAGTGCCCGCTGTAGCCGCTGCCGGTCAGGCCCTTTGCCGGGATGCCGGAGCCCTCGGCTCGCGCGGATGCCTGCGCGAGTTGGAACAGGTTCCAACGGACGGCCTGCTGCACCGCGGGCTGCCCCGGAATCTCGATGTCTGAGCGCAGCCAATAGTCGGCGAGCCATTCGCTCTGCTTTACAAATTGCAGCTCGATGCCCTCTGTCTCGACTCGGTCGAGTGTGCGACGGCAACGGTCAACGAGCTCGCGGGCTGGCACGCCGCCTGAGGAGTGGTATGAGACCACCTTGGTCACCGAAATGGTGTGCCCCTCACGAGCCTGGACGCGGTAAACATGCTTCGCAATGTCGCCGTCGATCGAGGTTTTTTCGACAACTTCGGATGACGCGGCTACGTAGTGGTCTGCGGCAACCGCGACGGTCATACCGGAGCGGGCAACTTTGTAACTCAGGACTGATCGGCTGCCGTCTTGCCAGTAGGTCTGGGGATGCAGCACCCTGTCTGTGAAATCGTTGGTTTTGCGGGGATCAAAGTCGGTGCCCGAGGCTTTGGTCGTGGCGCCGTACTCGTCCTTGCCATCTTGCCGGTTGAGCAACTGGCACGAGATTGCAATGGGGGCGTCACCCTCAAGCATCGTGACTTCAAACGTGAGCACGGCCAAGTGCCGCTCGGCAAATGACACCATTCGCTGTGACCTGATGAGCACTTTTTTGCCGGACGGTGTTTGCCAGATCATGCTGCGGCGGAGCACACCATCGGCAAAGTTGAGTGTGCGGTCGTAATGCAGCATCTCTGCGTCGCTGAGGTTGAACGGTTCGTCGTCGACATAGAGACGGATGGTTTTGGCATCTGGTGCGTTGACGATGGTCTGCCCAACCTGAGCGAAGCCGTATGCCTGCTCGGCGTGCAGAATAGGCCAGGTCTCGTGCAGCCCGTTAATAAACGTGCCGTGGGAATAGCTGTTGCGGCCCTCTTCGTGATTGCCGCGCATGCCGAGGTAGCCGTTGCCAACCGAAAAGAGCGTTTCGCTGCGGCCGAGATCGCTCTCGTCGAAGATTTTTTCGGTGAGTTCCCACTCGTTTACGGGGTAGCGGGAGCGGTTGAGGAAATGTTCTGGCGCCATGTTCGCGCTGTTTGGGACGACGTTCACAGCGTCTCGCTTTCTGACGGTGAGGCATAAGTGCATTCGGCAAGGTCTGACACGACCACGTTGGCCCCCGCGGCAACAAGAGCATCGTGGCCAACGCCTCGATCGACGCCAACAACAAGACCAAAGTGCCCTGCCGCGCCAGCAGCGACGCCGGAAAGAGCATCTTCAACAACGACTGCCCGCGCTGGGGCGACTCCGAGCAGCACCGCTGCTCTGAGGAAGGTGTCTGGCGCTGGCTTGCCTTGGATGCCTTCGTGGGCCGCAACGGCCCCGTCAACCACAGCACGGAAACGGTCGCGAAGTCCGGCAGCGGCAAGAACGGATTCGGCATTTTGCGAACTCGACACAACGGCGAGCGGAGTGCCTGCCGCAGCGAGTTGATCTAGGAGCGCAAGCGAACCGGGGTATGGAGTCACCCCATCGCGGGTCAGGATACTCGTGAACTCAACGTTTTTGCGATTGCCAAGGCCACACACCGTGTTCGCGGTAGGGGCATCGTTTGGGGTGCCCCATGGGAGCTGGATGCCGCGAGAGGCGAGCAGGCTCGCGACCCCCTCGTAACGTGGTTTGCCGTCAACATACACAAAGTAATCATTCTCGGTGTAGGTGCTCGCAACGTTCTGTTCGGCGAAGTAGTGGGTAAATAGGGCGTCCCAGGCGCGCATATGCACGTCGGCAGTTGGGGTAAGCACGCCATCCAGGTCAAACAGGATCGCATCGTATTCGCTGAGATCAGTCATTCATTAACGATAGGGCCTTTCGCCTGAATATTTGAGGGAGAGCCATATCTGTTGATGAGCTCGTAACCAAAGGACCCTGTGGAATAGATGGATACTCGCGCAAACTTCCGCGTGTTGGCGCTTGTTGAGCCAACACATCCGCGACCTCGGCCGATCTGAACTTCCGCCGATGGCTGAAACGACAGCGTTGCGGCCATCGACGGTTGCCGCGATTAGTGGTCGTGAGCCGGCTGAGAGCCAAGCGTCGACAAAAATAGGATCTCGGCGAGGACCGAGCGCTCAATTTCGTCAACAACGACGCGTTCGTTTGGGGCATGGATGTTGCTGAAACCGTCGGTCGCGCCAAACAACAAAACCTCTGCTCCTGGGACAGCCTGCTGCAGGGAGTTGACGAGCGGGATTGACCCCCCGGCTGCCGCGGTTGTTGCCGGAGTTTCAAACGCTTCGGTGAGGGCCGCACTGAGCGCAGTGTAAGCGGGCCCGTCCGTTTTTGCCGCGAATCCATTTCCAGCCTCGCCCGCTACAACCGTGAGAGACACCCCAAACGGCTTGAGATTCTCGAGGTGCGTCACGAGCGCCTGCTGGGCTTCGACCGCATTCTGCTCTGGGTGAACCCGCAGGTTGATCCGCGCCCGCGCGTGGGCCGCAACCGCGTTGAGTGAGGTATCAACAGAGGCAACGTCAATGCCGATGACGCTCACGGCTGGCCCTGACCAGATTCGCGAGCCGAGCCCGCCCGTTCCGAATGGCTCGACGCCAGGCAGGATCTCCGCAAGCTCGCGGAACTCGTCGTCGGTGTACGTGGTGCCAGCCCATTCATTGCGGAGCAGGCCGGCGACGGCAACGTTGCCGTCGGCATCGTGAAGGGAAGACAACGCGTGTAGGAGCACGATAACGGCGTCGGGAGCCGCGCCGCCGAACAGACCGCTGTGTTTGGGGCTCGCGAGTGTGTTGACCTCAACATCCACCGCAGCCGAGCCGCGCAGCGCGACGGTTACCGTGGGGACGCCAGGACGAATGTTGCCAACATCGGCAATGATCATTGCGTCAGCCGCAAAGCGCTCCGGCGCGGATGGTGGATAGGAATCGAAGTCGCTGCCAAATTCTTCTTGGCCCTCGACCACAATCTTGAGCGTGACCGGAGGCTTGCCCTCAAAGTAACGGAGTGCGCCAAGGTGCAGCATGAGGTTCGCCTTCGAATCCGCAGAACCTCGACCAATAATGATGTCTCGGCCCGCCTCGTCCTTTGCATCAATAGCGCTGAAGGCCGGCGTCTTCCACGCCGAGGGGTCGCCCTCAGGCACGACGTCATAGTGGGTGTAGAGCAGCACCGTAGGGGACCCCTCCGGCCCAGGAATCGTGGCAAAAACAGCCGGCGATGTGTCGGGGAGACGGATAGATTCAACGTCGGATGCGCCTGCCTCAGATAACAGCTCAACGACCAAATCGTGAGCGGCCAGAACCGGCTCCGTGGGAAAACCGGGGAACGCAACGGACGGAATCTCTACGTAGCGACGCAAATCGTCGAGCAACCTTGGCATGAGCTCAGCTACGGCGGCCCTGACGGATTCTACGTTGTTGGTTGGTTCAGTCATCGTCTGGTCCTTCGTTGTGGATGCTCGGTGAGGTCGATCGCAGAATATCACGCAATGTGCCACGTAACTGTTGGTCAAGTGGCGCTGGGCTGTAGTGTCATTATTTATGAGCGACGTCACCATCACACTGGTCATTTTGGTGTTAGCCGTTGTCACCTTCGTCTGGAATAAGTTCCCCGTCGGAATCGTCGCGCTAGCGGTTTCGCTTGCGCTGTATTTCACTGGTGTGCTCAATCTCAGCGAGTCATTCTCCGGGTTTTCCGATCCGACCATCATCCTTATCGCGTCGCTCTTTGTGGTGAGCGAGGGGCTTGACGCGAGCGGTATTACGACGTGGGCCGGGCAGCAAGTCATTGCGCGTGCGGGGAAATCTCGGGGGCGCCTGCTCATCCTCATGATGTCCGTCGTCGCGTTTCTTACTGCGCTTATTAGCGTGAATGGTGCCGTAGCAGCGCTTCTGCCGATGGTTGTTGTTGTAGCGGTCAGGCTCGGACGCTCGCCGTCTCAACTGCTCATGCCGCTTGCCTTTGGTGCGCATGCCGGGTCGCTCCTCACACTTACTGGCTCGCCAGTGAACGTGCTCATCTCCGAGGCGGCAGAGCAAGCACCCGGTGGGCGGGCAATCGGATTTTTTGAATTTGCGCTCGTGGGTGTGCCCCTGTTGATCGGCAGCATCCTGATCGTGGTGTTCTTCGGCGAAAAACTCTTGCCAACCCGTACCGCGCGTATGCTGCCGCGAGATCTGAGCAAACACTCGGAAGACTTGCTCGCTCACTATCTAGCAACCGACGAGCTCTGGCATCTGCAGATCCCGTCGGCGTCGCCCCTCATCGGCACGCAGCCGTCTTCCCTCGAGGTGCAGGAGTACCAGGGGGTTTCCTTGGTCGCAGTGAAGACACGGGCAGGAAGCCCAATGCGAAGTGACGAGCTCAAGGCGTACGACACGCTCGTGCTGCGAGGACCAAAAGCGAGCCTTACCGCGTTTTTCGAGGCGCATCAGCTTGAGCGGCTTGGCTCGGCAAACGGCCTGATTACCGAGTCGCACGGTGTCGCCGAAGTGCTTGTTGCGCCTCGGTCGCGCATGGTTGGGGAAACGGTTTTCCCCGGAATGGTCACCGACAGCGGCGAGCTCGTTGTCCTCGCGGTCCAGCGGGCAGGTGCCGAGATTGAGGAATCGGAATTTGTCGAGGGTCAGGTCATCCTTGCCCCTGGGGATGCGCTGCTCGTGCAGGGCACCTGGGCTGCCCTTGACGAGCACACGGTTGACGACAACGTTCTCATCGTTGACGAGCCGGACTCCATCCGACGCCAAACGGTGCCACTCGGACGCACCGCGCGCACCGCCATGATTATCACCGGCCTCATGATCGTCTTGCTCACGACGGGCCTCCTTCCACCCGCAGTTGTGACGCTGCTCGCTGCCATCGCGATGGTCCTGTTTCGCGTTGTCTCGGTTGAGAAAGCGCACCGTTCGATTTCCTGGACCACGCTCATCCTTGTTGCCGGCATGATCCCGCTGTCGGTCGCGATCTCGTCGACCGGCGCTGCCGAGCTCATCGCGCATCAGGTGGTGGATCTGATTGGCGGCTACGGGCCGAATATTGTGTTGCTCGGCTTGTTCCTACTGACGGCCATCCTCGGGCAGCTCATTAGCAATACCGCGACCGCCCTTGTGCTCATTCCCATCGCCGTTTCGGTTGCCACAGAGTTGTCCCTTTCTCCGATGCCACTGCTCGTCGCCGTGTGTGTTGCGGCCTCGGCCTCATTCCTGACACCGGTGGCGACACCGGCCAACATGATGGTCATGCAACCCGCCGGGTACCGATTTGGAGACTACTGGAAACTTGGGCTCCCGCTGCTCGGCCTCTACGGCATTGTTGCGGTGCTTCTGGTGCCCATCATCTGGCCGTTTTAGCGGTTATCAGCGGATACCTCGCGGTCTGAGAGATCAGGACGAGTGGCGATTGGCTATCCAGCGACGAAGCTGCTTTCGCGACAGGAGCACTCCGAGCACCCCGATGATCCAGATCGGGTAATACACGAGCATCGCGTGTCGGAACGCATCGCGGCTATAGAGATCAGGCGTGCCTGCACCCTGCAGGTCGAGGGCAAGGCCAAACAGGAAGAGCGCGATGATCGTGGCGATAAACCCAGCCGAGTTGATGAGCCCAGATGCGCTACCGAGTCGGTGTGCCGGCGTGAACTGCTGGGCAAAATCAAAGCCGATGAGTGATCCAGGTCCGCCGATTGCAAACGTGAGCATGAGCGTGCACATGAGCCAGAGTGGGGCCTGCGTTGGCCAAAACATGAGCGTGGTCCAGACCACGACCTGAATGCTGACGATGCCAAGGACCACGTACGAGCGCCGCATTGGATGCCGCGAGACCACGCGCGCAGTCAACATGCTGAAAACGAGGCTCGCGCCGATGAGCAGGACGTACATGCTCGCGGCCGTACTCTGGCTGAGTCCTTCGCCGGCCATCATAAACGGATAGCCCCAGAGCAGGGTGAAGGTTGAGCCGGCAAACGGAGTGACAAAGTGCGTCCAAAATCCGAGCCGCGTTGCCGGATGCCGCCAACTCTCGGGGATCCCTCGAAGCGCGGCCCTGAACGATGCGACCGGGCCGGTTGGGGCGCTGCCGATGGGGGAGTTGTAGACCGCGACAACGGCAAGCAGAATTGACAGCGCCAGCACCGCGGTGAGCCCAAGATACGCCGTTGTCCAGCCAAACGCGTTGAGCGCGGCGACCAGCGGGATGATGCTCAGAATCTGGCCAAACTGGCCGAGCATGCCCGTCGCTTGGGTGAGGATCGGGATGCGGCGGCTCGGGAACCACGCAGGGATAAGCCGAATGACGCTAATGAACGTCATCGCGTCGCCCGCGCCGACGAGGCCCCTCGCCAGAATTGCCGTGCCCGTCTCGGTAGCAAGCGCAAGGATAAATTGCCCGGCGGTCATGAGCACGGCGCCGCTAATGATGAGGGCACGCGCTCCAAAACGGTCAACAAGGATGCCAACGGGAACCTGCATTGCGGCATAGACAACGAGTTGGAGTACCGCGAAGCTCGAAAGCGTTGTGGAGTCAATGCCAAAGCGTTCGGCGGCGTTGATGCCAGTAGCCGACAGCGAGGTTCGCGAGAAGACGGCGATGATGTAGCAAAGAATCGCAGATCCCCAGACCAACCACGGTCGCCAGGAACCCGACTGTGCGCGGGAGGCGAAGGATGGCCGGGTATTTCTCATAACTGCTGCTGAGCCTACTCCTGCTTGGTCACGCTGCGGTTGATGGCGTAACGAAGTGTCTCAAGCCCAACACCACCAATGCCGAGTGCCGTGCTGTGGAAATCACGGATGGTGCCGGTCCCGCTGGCGAGATACGTGTCTCGGAGCTCTTCCCAGATGCGCTGGCCAACCGAATACGACGGGGCCTGCCCGGGCCAACCGCAGTAGCGGTTGACCTCGAACCTCAGGGAGCCCTCACTCTGCGCCGCGTTGTCCCGCATGAAATTGAGCGCGTAGTCGTAGTCCCACGTGCCGTTTCCGTCGGGCCGCTTGAGCTGCAAGTGCAGGCCGATGTCGAGCACAACCCGTGCCGCGCGCATCCGCTGGCCATCAAGCATTCCAAGACGGTCGCCAGGGTCGCTGAGATAACCGAGGGAATCCATGAGTCGCTCGGCATAGAGGGCCCATCCTTCGCCGTGCCCGCTGGTCCAGTTGGCGAGTCGCCGCCACCGGTTGAGTTGTGGGCCCGTTACTGTCTGGGCGAGTTGCAGATGATGCCCAGGGACGCCTTCGTGATACACGGTCGTGAGCTCGCGCCAGGTGGTGAACTCGGTTTCGTTTGGCGGAACTGACCACCACATCTGGCCTGGCCTGCTCAGATCAGCGCTCGGCGGGGTGTAGTAGATGCCGCCCGTTTGGGTTGGCGCAATCACGCACTCAAGGCGGCGGATGCCCTCGTCAATGTGAAAGTGCTCAGCGCCCAGCTCTGATACCGCGCGGTCTGAGGTGCGCTGCATCCAGTCGCGGAGGGCATCGGTGCCGTGCAGTTGACGCGACGGGTCGTTATCAAGATGCTCAATAGCATCGGCGATGGATGCCCCGTGGAGTATCTGCTGCGCGGTGGCTTGCTGCTCGCGGATGATGGAGTCGAGCTGTTGCCTGCCCCACTCGTACGTTTCTTCGAGGTCGATGGTCGCGCCAAGAAAGCTTCGCGATGCGATTTCGTAGTGTTCTCGGCCGACAGCATCTGTCTCAGAAGCGTGAGGCGCGAGCGAGTCGGTCAGAAACGTAGCAAGGGCCTGATATGAGCTTGCCGCCCGCTGTGCGCCGGCCTCGAGATCTGCCTGAAGACTGCGAGGGACGTACTCGCCTGCCCGTGCCGCGAGGTCGGCAAAGAACCCATGTTGAGAGCCCCAGTCGGCTGCCTGCTCGCCGGCGTACAACGCTTGGCGTCGCGCGGGAACGACTCCTTGGTTGATTCCGCTGCTGAGCGTTTCACGGTAACCGTTGACGGCATCGGGGACCCGATTGAGGCGCTGCGAAATGGCCTGCCAATGCTCTGCCGTTTCTGAGGGCATGAGATCGAAAACGTCGCGGATGTTCTGCACGGGCGAGGCGATATTGTTGACGTCTCGAAGCGCGAGGTTTGCAGCCGCGCTGTCGTTGATATCGGCAAAGACCCGACGAAGCTCGAGGGCCGTGATCGTGTCAACGGGGTCGGAAGTACCTGCGATGCGAGCACGTTCGATTGCGGAGTCGAGCTCGTGCGAGGCGCGAGCCGCCGCCGCCGTGAACGCGGCCGTTCCGGCGGGGGAGTAGTCGGGATACTCGTCAAGAGCGCCAGGCAGCCCAAGGTGCACCCGAAGGGAGGGATCGTGCTCGACCATGGTGTCGAGCCAACGTTCGGCAACCTCGTCTATGGGGCTGCTGCGATGGATGCCGTCGGCTGCGTCTGCGATCTCAGTCATGCTTCGACCGTAGTACAGACCTCCGTCATCCTGATGAGCGGATGCGTGCGCACGGCGAGCATCCGCTCATTCGCTCATCAAGGAGACTGTTAGAGCGGGCGAACGCTCTGCGCCTGCAGCCCGCGGGGGCCGACACCAGCCTCGTACTCAACTTTTTGGTTTTCGTCGAGTGAACGGAAGCCGTCCATCGTAATGGCCTTGTAGTGAGCAAAGACCTCTTCTGTTCCGTCATCGGGGGTAATGAAGCCGTAGCCTTTTTCTGCGCTAAACCATTTGACTGTTCCGGTTGACATGCGTGTGATTCCTTTGACTCAGTTTGGCCGATGTCTGGTTGCTCCCACCAACGGTATGGAGCTGCTGACAACGTGTTCAACGGCTACGGTATGCGCCTCATGCTCCAGAACTGTGTCGGGAATGTTAACGGCAGATCACACGGCTCGTGACTGGGAATACCCTACGAAATTGGCGTAACGGCAAAAGTAAATCTCCTGTAGCGTTAGTAGGAAGTACTGGGGGGACTGACGGGTCTCGAAAGACCCGGGAATGTTCGACATGTGACACAACGGCAGGAAGTTTCAAGTGACCGACAACACACCCGCAAGCGACAACACCGATTCAACAGCCAAATTTGGTGAAGAACTCAGTGCACTTGTTGGCGCCCTCAACTCGGAACTCGGCGCAGAGGAGAAAGAGGCTGTTGCGGCCCTGCCCTCCGGCTCTGCCCTGCTTGTCGTTCGCCGTGGCCCAGATACGGGAGCCCGCTTCCTGCTTGACAGCGATTCGACGGTTGCCGGACGTCACCCGGAGGTCGACATCTTTCTCGATGATGTGACGGTCTCCCGCAAACACGCCGCGTTCACACGAGACGGCAAATCGTTCAGTGTCTCCGACCTCAACTCGCTCAACGGCACCTTCTGCGACGGCGTTCGCATCGAGGGATCCGTCCCACTCGTTGATGGCGCAGAGGTGCAGGTTGGCAAGTTCAAGCTCACCTTCTACGCTTCGCGTCGTGACCTCGTTCGAGAAGAAGGACGATAGGTGGTTTCGGCGTCAGCGCGCCACGACGCGGATGATCAGGGTCGGCTGCTTGGCATCGGCCAGGTGCTCACGAAGCTGAGCCCGGAGTTTCCAGACCTCACGCCTTCAAAGCTTCGCTTCCTTGAGGAGCAGGGCCTTGTGCTGCCGTCGCGCACCAAATCTGGCTATCGCAAGTTCTCGTCGACCGATGTTGATCGCCTTCGACTGATTCTGACGATGCAGCGTGATCACTATTTGCCGCTCAAGGTTATTTGTGCCTACCTGACCGATCTTGATGCAGGCAAGGAACCCGTGTTTCCTGGTGGAACAGGGGCGCCTCCCGCATCCATCCTCCCAGTTCGCCGTGTCCTGACGCGCGAGGTCATCGTGCGCGAGGCCGGGGCGTCGACGCATCTCTTGAATGACGCCGTGAGTTCTGGCTTGCTGCCTGCCCTCGAATCGTTTAAAGACGACCACCTTGCCGTCTTGAAAGCACTTGTTTCGTTGCAGCAGCTTGGCATTGAGCCTCGACACCTTCGGTCGATTCGTGCTGCTGCCGAGCGAGAGGTTGACCTCATCGAGTCAGCCCTTGTTCCGGTAAAACGCGGTGGAGATGGTGTGAGCCGCGCCCGGGCGACCGAAATGGCCACAGAAATAGTGGGGCACCTTGAGGTGGTTCGGGGTAACATTATGCGAACGGCACTGAACCGATAAATCGGCCAGAATTCAGACCCTCATCGGGGTCAATATTCGACCGCATCGCAAAGTTCAAACTTTCAATTGAAGGTTTAGACACGACACGCCGGATCAAAACTGCGGATGTCGTTGATGACGGTCACCCAAGCCGATAACGTTGAACCGTGCCACTCGCCGAGTGGTCGACAGCAGGCAATGAGAGGACACGGAATGAGCGAACAAACCCCTGGAGGGGCGCCTCGTTACGATAACGGTCTTCTCTTTACCGATGGTCTTCCCGATCCCGAAGAGGGCGGCGGATACCGCGGCGCTGTTGCGGCCCGCGCGGCAGGCATCACCTACCGTCAGCTTGACTACTGGGCCCGCACTGAGCTTGTTCAGCCAACCGTGCAGAGCGCCTCAGGCTCTGGCACGCAGCGCCTGTACGGCTTCCGTGACATCCTCGTCCTCAAGCTGGTCAAGCGCCTGCTCGATACCGGGATTTCGCTTCAGCAGATTCGTACGGCTGTTGAACAGCTTCACGAAGCAGGCGTCCACGATCTTGCACAGACCACACTCATGAGCGATGGCGCCAGCGTGTACCTCTGCACCTCAAACGATGAGGTTATTGACCTCGTGAGCCGCGGTCAGGGCGTATTTGGCATTGCGGTAGGAAAAGTCCTGCGCGAGGTTGAGATCAGTCTTGTTGACCTCAACGAGCACCGTGAAGACCCTATGGATGAGCTTTCCGTTCGCCGGGCGTCGCGCAAGAAGATTTCCTAACTCGCTGTGCTGCCGGCCACCCCGGCAATCGCGAATCCGTGGCCCTTTGGGTCTGACTCAGTCAGTGAGTTGGAGCCATGGGGCCACTGTTCTGTGTGGTGACTGCGCGTCCGGTCCGCATCGGCATAAGCAAATAATGGCCTGAGTATCCCGCTCAGTTATGAGTCGGAATACTCAGGCCAATGTCGCGCTGACGCCCGGTGCTGGGTCAGCTGTTAGGAATCCTGGTTCTCCTCGACATGGATGTCGGTGGATGAGCCGCCTGCGGCGTCCTCGTCAAGATCGTCTGATCCCGCCTGTGAAGCAGGCTGAGCGACGACGGTTGGGGCGGGGCTAGCGGGAGCCGCTGAGCGCGGGGCTCCTGAGTGCGACGTGCGAACGGAGCCATCGTCGGCCATGTCAGCCGAGCGCATAACCCGATCGAGGATCTGGTCGAAGTAGCCGGCCATCTCCTGAGCGTTCTCGCCAGGCCAGATGTGTACGGGCTTTGCCGCACCCTGAGCTTGCTGCAATGAGGTGCGCTCTGGGAGCTGCGGGTTGAGCACGAGGGGACCAAACATCTCACGCATCTCGCGGATGCGGAACTGATGCTCCATCGACTGAGGTCGGGCGCGGTTCACGACGATGCCGAGGGGCTGCAGACGAGGGCTGAGTCCGCGGCGGATTTCCTCGATAGCGCGAAGGGCCCGGTCGGCCGCTGAAACGGAGAAGAGGCCTGGCTCGGTTACCACGAGCACGCGGTCGCTAGCTGCCCACGCTGTGCGAGTGAGGGCGTTAAGCGATGGCGCACAGTCAACGAGTACCAGATCGTATTCGGACTCGATGTTGGCGAGGGCTTCTTCGAGCTTCCAGATATCGCGCACGCTGGGGTGCGGGCCGTCGAAGTTGATTGCGGCAGGGCTGCCGATGAGCACGTCTACGGTGCCCTCGTGGTTTTTGGTCCACCCGCTGGGCGCGATCGCATCGCGAACCGTCTTCTCTCGAGGGTTCTCGAGCACATCGGCGATGTTTCCGTGGCCGGTGATGTCGATGTCCATGCCTGTTGAGACATCGGACTGTGGGTCGAGATCTACGACGAGCGTACGCAATCCGCGTGAGAAGGCCGCCGAGGCTAGGCCAAGCGTCACGGTCGTCTTGCCGACTCCGCCTTTAAGGGAACTAATACTCAGAACATGCACCAGACAAGCGTAGCGCCCCAACCTGATCAAGTGCTAATGGATTCGGGGACTACTTCGCAGGTGATTGAGGGCTGGCTCTCAGGTGCATCCGTTCTCCCTGCGGACCAAAGAGGCTCAGGAATTCAACGCCATCATGATCTGCTGGCCCAAACCAGTGCGGTGTGCGCGTGTCGAACTCAGCGGCTTCGCCCGCAGGGAGGACAAGGTCGTGTTCGCCGAGGACGAGGCGAAGGTTTCCGCGAAGCACATACATCCATTCGTAGCCGTCATGAACTTGGGTATGGGGTGTGGTTGGCAGGGTTCCAGCCGGGATGACGTGTTTGAACGCTTGGAGTCCGGTTGCCCCCTTGCTGAGGGGGAGCACGGTCATGCCGTGGCGGGAGATGGGTTTGATGTGGATGCGCGGGTCTCCCGTTGCAGGGGCGTCGACGAGGTCGTCAAGCGGTACCCCGAATTCCCGTGCGAGCGGGAGGAGGAGCTCGAGGTTTGCGCGGCGCTGGCCGGACTCGAGGCGAGAAAGCGTGCTCACTGAGATTCCGGTGGTGTCGGCAAGCTCGGCAAGGGTGAGGTGTCGCGACGTTCGCATTGCTCGGATGCGAGGCCCAACAGCGTCGAGAACGTCATCAATGGTCGTGATCATGGTTCGAGACTCGCATGTATTTGCCAATACGGCAAATGTTGTTGCCAAAGTGAATATTTCGGGAAACCATGAGATATCTACCAACTGCTAACCCGCTGGAGAAGAACATGATGACTACATCCGACCCAACCGCCGCATCCAACGCCGCGACCCATGCGGCATCCGCTGACGTAATTGTTGTTGGCGGAGGGCCAGCAGGGCTCAGCGCTGCCATCGCACTTGGCCGCTCCCGTCGCAGCGTGATTGTTGTTGATGCGGGCCAGCCGCGCAATGCGAGGGCGCACGGGGCACACAACTTCTTGACACGCGACGGGGAGTCGCCCCTACGTATCCTCGAATTGGGGAGAGACGAGGCGGCGCGCTACGGCGTTACCATCGTAAACGGGGCCGTTTCCGGAGTCGCGGGGTCGGTCGGCTCGTTCACGGTTGCGACCGAAGCTGGGGATACCTACGTTGGGCGCCGAATCATCATCGCTTCTGGCATCGTCGATTCGCTGCCGGATATTGCTGGACTCGCCGAGCGCTGGGGGATTGACGCAATCCACTGCCCCTACTGCCACGGCTGGGAAGTTCGGGACAAAACGATTGCTGTGATTGCGACGAGTCCGTTATCGATGCACCAGGCGACGCTGTTCCGTCAGTGGACTGAGCATCTCATCCTGCTTGAAAACGAGCAGTTCGTGCCAATGGGAGAGGACGCGTTGGCGCTCGAGGCGCGTGGGACGCGCCGGGTCGCTGGCAAGGTCGCGTCGCTGCGAGTTGAGCAAGACGCCCTCACTGGCGTTGTCATGGAAGACGGTTCCGTTGTGCCCGTTGACGCCGTTGTGGTTGCCTCGCAGTCGGTCGCTGATTCGGCAGCAATTCGCGACCTTGGCATTCCTCTCGCCATCAACCCAATGGGAACCTTCATCGAGACGGAGCTTGGCGGACGCACGAGCATCCCCGGTGTTTGGGCGGCTGGAAATGTCACGGATCTTGGGGCGCAGGTTGTGACCTCCGCAGGCGCTGGCCTCATGGCGGGTGCCCACGTAAACATGGATCTCATTCAGGAGGAAACCCGAGAAGCAATAGCCCGTATCGCCCAATAACCTGCATCTATTTGCGAGAATCTGCGAATAAATGCGAGTTCTGGAGCAGAAACTCGCAAATAGATGCAGGTTTGGAGGGGGTGTCAGGGCGTCCGCGGCGAAATTGTTTGCCGTGGTGGCGAAAAGTTGAGCAAAATGCGCCAAAAGTTTATTTAAATATCTGTTCTTTTCTATTAATGGCCCAATTGTGACGTTTATTCGGATCAATAGATGCTCGCGGACGCCAGTACACCGGATATTGTTGTCCTCATGCGTCCGATGCTCACGTACGTGAGTCATTCAGTGAAAGGCTTCAATGTTTAACAAGATTCTTGTTGCTAACCGTGGTGAAATTGCGATCCGTGCGTTTCGCGCAGCCTACGAGCTTGGTGCAAAGACGGTTGCCGTCTTCCCATACGAAGACCGCAACTCGCTGCACCGCCTGAAGGCTGATGAGGCCTACCAGATTGGCGAGCCTGGGCATCCAGTGCGCGCCTACCTCAACGTTGACGAGATCATTCGGGTTGCCGTTGAATCCGGCGCAGACGCAATTTACCCTGGCTACGGGTTTCTTTCAGAGAACCCAGACCTTGCCGCGGCGGCGAAAGCAAACGGGATCACGTTCATCGGGCCGCCAACCCTCGCACTCGAGATGGCCGGTAACAAGGTAACGGCAAAGGAACACGCCATCGCGGCGGGCGTTCCCGTGCTTCGCTCGACGCCACCGTCACGTGACCTTGAAGCGCTCATCGCAGGAGCCGACGACATCGGATTCCCCATTTTTGCCAAGGCGGTTGCCGGCGGTGGTGGCCGAGGCATGCGCCGCGTCGACAAGCGCGAAGACCTTCGCGCCGCGCTTGAGGCCGCCATGCGCGAGGCAGAGAGCGCATTTGGCGATTCGACGATGTTTATTGAGCAGGCCGTGCTGCGTCCCCGCCATATTGAGGTGCAGATCCTCGCCGATAAGGATGGTGGAACGGTTCACCTGTTTGAGCGCGACTGCTCGGTGCAGCGACGCCACCAAAAGGTTGTCGAGATCGCCCCAGCGCCAAACCTTGACGAGGACCTCCGCCAGGCACTCCACCGCGACGCCGTCTCGTTTGCAAAGTCAATCGGCTACGAGAACGCCGGAACCGTTGAGTTCCTTGTTGACACCGCTGGCGAGCGCGCCGGTGAGCACGTGTTCATCGAGATGAACCCTCGCATCCAGGTTGAGCACACCGTCACCGAAGAAGTAACCGACGTTGACCTCGTGCAGGCGCAGATGCGCATTGCCGCCGGGGCGACGCTTGCCGAGCTTGGCCTTGAGCAGAAAGACATCCACCTGCGCGGCGCGGCGCTGCAGTGCCGCATTACAACGGAGGACCCTGCCCAGGGATTCCGCCCGGATATGGGCAAGATCACCACGTATCGTTCGCCAGGTGGTGGGGGAGTCCGCCTTGACGGTGGAACGATCAACCCCGGCGCCCAGATCAGCCCGCACTTCGACTCGATGCTCGCGAAGCTCACTTGCCGTGGACGCGACTTTGGCGCTGCCGTCACCCGTGCCCAGCGCGCCCTTGCCGAGTTCCGCATCCGCGGCGTTGCGACCAACATCCCGTTCCTCCAGGCCGTGCTTGACGATCCACAGTTCCAAGCCGGCGACGTGAGTACCGCGTTTATCGAGGAGCGCCCAGAACTGCTGGATGCTCGCCGCTCGAAAGACCGCGGAACAAAGGTCCTGACCTGGCTCGCCGACGTGACCGTCAACCAGCCAAACGGTGCCCGCCCAACAACGATCAACCCGCTCGAGAAGCTGCCTGTGTGCGACCTCTCTCAGCAGGCGCCAGCCGGCTCGCGTGACCGCCTCCGCGAGATTGGGCCGGATGCCTTTGCCAAAGAGCTCCGTGCCCGCACCAGCCTCGCCGTGACGGAGACCACGTTCCGCGATGCGCACCAGTCGTTGCTCGCGACGCGCGTGCGTTCAAAGGACCTGCTCGCGGTTGCTCCCTATGTTTCTCGACTCACGCCAGAACTGCTGTCTGTTGAGGCCTGGGGTGGAGCGACCTACGATGTCGCCCTCCGCTTCCTTGGCGAAGACCCGTGGGAGCGCCTGGCCCAGCTGCGCGAGGCCATGCCAAACGTTGCCATCCAAATGCTGCTTCGTGGCCGCAACACGGTTGGCTACACGCCGTACCCAACCGAGGTCACGGATGCCTTCGTGCGCGAGGCCGCAGACACCGGCGTTGACATTTTCCGCATCTTTGACGCGCTGAACGATGTCTCCCAGATGCGACCAGCTATCGAAGCGGTGCTCGCAACGGGTACCTCGGTCGCAGAGGTAGCCGTGTGCTACACGGGCAATCTGCTCAACCCAGCAGAAGACCTGTACACGCTCGACTACTACCTGCGCCTCGCCGATCAGATCGTCGAGAGTGGCGCGCACGTGCTCGCGATTAAGGACATGGCCGGGCTCCTCCGCCCAGCAGCGGCAGCCAAGCTCGTCACGGCATTCCGTGAGCGCTTCGACGTGCCGGTGCATCTGCACACGCACGACACCGCAGGTGGCCAGCTCGCGACGCTTATCGCGGCATCGGATGCCGGAGTCGACGCGGTTGACGTGGCCAGCGCTCCCATGGCCGGCACCACGAGCCAGCCATCCTTCTCCTCGCTGGTTGCGGCCCTGTCTGACACCGAACGTGACACCAACATCAACCTGCAGAACGTGCTTGATCTTGAGCCGTACTGGGATGCCGTGCGTCAGGTTTACCGCCCCTTCGAGTCCGGCCTGCCGGGCCCAACAGGCCGTGTCTACAAGCACGAAATCCCTGGTGGACAGCTGTCCAACCTGCGCCAGCAGGCCATCGCTCTTGGCCTCGCCGACGATTTTGAGCTTATTGAGGACATGTACTCTGAAGCCGACCGCATCCTCGGCCGCGTTCCGAAGGTTACTCCGTCATCAAAGGTTGTTGGAGACCTCGCCCTCCACCTCGCTGCGGTCAAGGCAGACCCTGCCGACTTCGAGGCCAACCCAGAGAACTACGACATCCCCGACTCGGTTGTTGGCTTCATGGCTGGCGAGCTTGGCGAACTGCCCGGTGGATGGCCGGAGCCGTTCCGCAGCAAGGTACTCAAGGGGCGCAACGTCAAGATCGGCGTTACCCCGGTATCCGATGACGACCTCGCGCTTCTTGACGGTGAAAGCCTCGAACGCCGCCGCACCCTGAACCGCCTGCTGTTCCCAGCGCCAACAGCCCAGTACGAGGCTACGCGCGAGGAATATGGCGACCTCTCGGTGCTTGAGACCAACGGATACCTCTACGGCCTCGTGCAGGGCGAAGAGCACGCGGTTGATATTGCAAAGGGCGTTCGTCTCTACATGGGTCTCGAAGCGATCGGTGAGGCCGACGACAAGGGCATGCGAACGGTCATGGCCACCATGAACGGGCAGCTACGCCCCGTGTTCATCCGGGACCGCAACGTTTCGGTCGAGACCGTTGCGGCCGAGAAAGCCGATAAATCGAACCCAGGCCACGTCGCCGCTCCGTTCTCCGGCGTGGTGACGGTCAAGGCCGCCGCAGGGGATGCGGTCGAGGTCGGTCAGCCGGTCGCCACGATTGAGGCCATGAAGATGGAAGCGGCGATCACTGCTTCTGTTGCTGGTAACGTTGAACGCCTGGTCTTCAGCGGTACTCGACAGGTCGAAGCCGGAGACCTCATTTGTGTGGTCAGCACTTCGTCGTAGTCGCCGCAGCTTGGGGCTGTACCAGCAGAATGGGTAGCCCCACCTAATCAGAAAGCAATTGTTCCTATGGCAGAGCGTGCCATCCGTATTTTTGGTGATCCAGTCCTGAAGTCCGTGTGTCGGCCGGTTGATCCGGCAGACCCCGGAACGGCTGGCCTTGTTGCTGACCTCGTTGACAGCGTGACCATTCCCGGTCGGGCCGGCGTAGCCGCGAACCAGATTGGCGTTGACCAGCGGGCGTTCAGCTACAACATCGATGGCGACATCGGCTATGTGCTCAACCCGGTGCTGGTCGAGGTGTCTGGCGAACCCGAGATGATCAACGAAGGATGCTTGTCGGTGCCAGACCTTTGGTATCCGGTGCTGCGCTATCCGCACGCACGGGTAGAGGGCGTTGACCTTGAGGGCAACCCCGTTGTCCTGGAGGGTGACGGGCTTCTCGCTCAGGCCCTCCAGCACGAGACGGATCACCTCGACGGCAAGCTGTACCTCGACCGGCTCGACCGGGAAAATCGCGGAAAGGCTTACCGCCAGATCCGCGAATCCGACTGGTTCTAGGGGCCTTGGCCGCGATCATCCGTTGCCTGAATCGAAGTCGCAAAAAATGCTCTGATTCTGCGAAATCAGAGCATTTTTTGCGACCTCGATTACGTCGCGAGTGTTCGGGGCGTCGAATCTCCGACGTGGGTACACGGACGAAGGCCTCCCAACTCGCTGAGTTGGGAGGCCTTCGTCTGTTACCGGTTGCCTAGTGGCGGATAGAGAAGCCCTGCGTCACGGTGCTCGGACCCGAGTACAACTCTTCAATCTGGACCGCGAAGTCCTTAAGGATGACGTTGCGCTTTGTGCTCATCTTTGGCGTGAGGTGCCCGCTTGCCTCAGTGAACTCAAGCGGCAGGATGACAAACTTGCGAATCGATTCCGCCCGCGAAACCCTGCTGTTGGCATCATCAACTGCGCGCTGAATCTCTGCGAGCACTTTCGGGTTCTTCGCGGCCTCGATGAGCGTCATCTTGGCGTTTTCTCCGTTGTTTCCGAGCCACGTTGGCAGCATTTCGCCGTCGAGCGTGATGAGTGCCGCGATAAACGGCTTCTGGTCGCCAACCACCGTGACCTGTCCGATGATTGGGTTCGCGCGGATGGGGTCCTCAAGGTACGCGGGAGCAACGTTCTTACCGCCGGCCGTGACGATGATCTCTTTCTTCCGCCCGGTGATGCGCAACTGGCCGTCACTGCCGAGCTCGCCAACATCCCCGGTCTTGAAGAAGCCGTCCTCGGTGAACGCCTCGGCCGTTGCCTCCGGGTTCTTCCAGTACTCCTTGAACACGTTGACACCCTTGACTTCGATCTCGCCGTCGTCGGCGATCCGAATGGCGACGCCGGGGAGGGGAGGGCCGACGGTTCCGATTTTGAAGCTCTCTGGTCGGCCAACGGATGCCGGTGCCGTGGTCTCCGTGAGACCGTAGCCCTCAAGGATCTTGATGTCGAGGCTGTGGTAGAAGTGCCCGAGCCGCTCACCGAGTGGTGCCGAGCCGGAAACCGCGTAGCGGACGTTTCCGCCAAGGGCGGCCTTGAGCTTGCCGTAGACAAGCTTTTCGAAGAGCGCAAACTTGATCTTGAGTCCGAGACCAACGCTGCCGTTCTCGCTTGCCTTTGAGTGCTCGATGGCGGTCTTTGCTGCCGCGCGGAAAATCTTGCCCTTTCCGCCAGCCTCAGCCTTCTGCTCCGACGAGTTGTACACCTTTTCAAACACGCGGGGCACGGCGAGGAGGAACGTCGGCTTAAACGAGCCAAGCGCGGGAAGCAGCTGCGTGGTGTCGGCCTCGTGGCCGACCTTGACGCCGGCGTGCACGCACAACACCGCGATGAATCGAGCGAACACGTGCGCAATCGTGATGAACAGCAGGGTGGATGCCCCGTCGAGTACCGTGTTGAGCGCAAACGATGCGTTTCTGGCGGTTTCAACAAAGTTGGCGTGCGTGAGGACAACACCTTTTGGTCGACCCGTCGAGCCGGAGGTATAGATGAGCGTTGCCGTGTCTTCGGCGTTAGCGATATTGCGGCGGCGCTCAATTTCTTCGTCTGGCACTTCGGCGCCTGCCGTTATGAGCTTTTCGATGTCACCAGTGTCCATGCGGATGACCGTGGCAATGTTTGGCAGGTCAGCCCTGACCTCATCGAACCGGTTGGCATGTTCGGTCGTCTCGAGGATGAGGCCGACGGCCTCCGAGTCTTCCAGGATCCATTGGATCTGGCTCGGCGATGACGTTTCGTAGATAGGAACAAGGAGTGCTCCGGCAAACCACGCCGCGAAGTCAACCAGCGACCATTCGTACTTGGTCTTGCAGATGAACCCAAAGCGATCGCCTGGCTGCACCCCCGCCGAGACGAGGCCCTTTGCGAGGGCAACAACCTGGGCGTGGAACTCGCGAGCGGTCACGTCGGTCCAGCCACCGCCGTTTGGTAGGGCGAAGATCGGAAGATCGGGGGTTAGCGCCACCCGATCGACGAGAAGGTCTGTTGCGTTGTCGTGGGGCTTCGCCTCAACGACTGCTGGAATATCTGCCAGGTTCATCGGCAACTCCTTTGGTACCGTGTCGTGACTGCGCAAGGAACCTAACCCCCACGGTTGCCACAGTTAATATGTCACCCCACTCTAGTAGATTCTTGTTGGTCTCTTTCCGAGACCCGACGGTATACACAAAGTTGTTATCGCTCCGTCACAATGGTTTGGTTCCGCCCGCATATATGACCGCCTAGTGTGGTGGAACTTGTTAGGCTTGATCAGAATTTGCCAACGCAGGTTCGTACCCTCCCGCGTGTTGTGCGGGAGCATCCGTTTTTGGCCATTGAGGAAGTCCCACTGTGTTCTATTGGATCATGAAGCATCTGATCGCCGGACCGCTGCTCAAGACCATCTATCGCCCCTGGGTTACCGGTGCGGAGAACATTCCTAAAGAGGGCGGCGTCATCTTGGCCGGCAACCACCTCTCGGTCATCGACTCGGTGTTCTTGCCCATCATGATCGATCGGCCAGTGTACTTTCTCGCGAAGAGCGACTACTTCTCTGGCAAGGGCCTCAAAGGATGGATCACCAAGTCGTTCATGCTCGCATCAGGGCAGAAGCCGATTGACCGCTCGGGTGGCAAAGCATCAGAGGCATCGCTCAACGCAGGCCTTGACGTGCTCGGCCAGGGACAAATGCTCGGCATCTATCCAGAGGGAACGCGCAGCCCAACAGGAAAGCTGTATCGCGGTCGCACCGGCGTTGCCCGCATGATTCTTGAATCTGGCGTGCCAGTCATCCCTGTTGCCATGATCGACACCGAAAAGGCCATGCCGATCGGCAGCAAGCTCCCAAAGATCCGCCGAATCGGAACGGTCATTGGCGAGCCGCTCGACTTCACACGTTTCCGAGGCATGGACAGCGACCGCTTCATCCTCCGGTCCATCACCGACGAGCTCATGTACGAACTGCAGAAGCTCAGCGGACAAGACTACGTTGATGTCTACGCCTCAACCGTCCGCAACCAGCAGGCTGCAAAGACTCCAACGGCGTAATACGCCACCAACTACGGGTAGAATTGCCAATCAGCCGGACCACCTCGGCGATTGAACATTCGGCGCACCCACTCGGGTGCGTCGTTCCATATAAGAGAGAAGAATAGTGTCAGAGCATTCACCATTCACCGACCAGTCCACCGCTGACGTGCTGGCGGGGCTCGACTATTGGCGTTCTCTGGAGATCAAGCAGCAGCCAACCTGGCCGGATGCCGCAGCCGTTGCCGCAGCCTCTGAAGAGATTGCCTCGCTTCCTCCACTCGTATTTGCCGGTGAGGTTGACCGGCTTCGCGACCGCGTGGCATCCGCCGCCCGCGGGGAAGCGTTCATGCTCATGGGCGGTGACTGCGCTGAGACCTTTGCCGGCGCGACCGCCGACCAGATCCGCAACCGAGTCAAGACGCTGCTGCAGATGGCCGTTGTGCTCACCTACGGTGCATCAATGCCCGTGATCAAGGTTGGCCGCATGGCCGGCCAGTTTGCGAAGCCACGGTCGAACGATTTTGAGACCCGCGGCGACGTCACGCTTCCCGCGTACCGCGGCGACATCGTCAACGGGTACGATTTCACGCCTGAGTCACGCGCTGCCAATCCCGAACGCCTGGTGCGCGGCTATCACACTGCCGCATCCACGCTGAACCTCATCCGCGCGTTCACGCAGGGAGGGTTTGCCGACCTTCGCCAGGTGCACGACTGGAACAAGGGCTTCACCGAGAATCCCGCAAACGCCCGCTACGACAAGCTTGCAAAAGAGATCGATCGCGCGGTGCGGTTCATGATCGCAACCGGTGCAGACCTCGGTGAGCTGAAGCGCACAGAGTTCTACGTGAGCCACGAGGCGCTGCTCATGGATTACGAGCGCCCGATGACGCGTATCGATTCCCGAACCGGAACCGCGTACAACACGTCGTCGCACTTCCTGTGGATCGGTGAGCGCACTCGTGACCTCGATGGGGCCCACATTGACTTCCTGTCGCGCGTGCGGAATCCAATCGGGGTAAAACTTGGGCCGACCACAACCGCCGATGATGCGCTTGCGCTCATCGATAAGCTCGACCCAAACCGCGAGCCGGGCCGCCTCACGTTTATCACCCGTATGGGCGCGGAGAAGATCCGCGATGTACTTCCTCCGCTGCTGGAAGCGGTGAAAGATTCGGGTTCCGTTCCGCTGTGGGTCACCGACCCGATGCACGGCAACGGCATCACAACGCCGACCGGCTACAAGACGCGCCGCTTTGACGACGTCATGAACGAGCTCAAGGGCTTCTTCGAGGCGCACCGCCAGGTTGGAACGTTCCCGGGGGGCATCCACGTTGAACTCACCGGTGACGATGTTACCGAGTGCCTCGGCGGCTCGGAGAACATCGACGAGGCAACGCTTTCGACTCGTTACGAGTCGCTGTGTGACCCGCGTCTGAATCACATGCAGTCGCTTGAACTTGCCTTCCAGGTGAGCGAAGAGCTGACGCGCTAGGGCGTTTGCCCTTGTGCTGCCGATGGCCGCCAACCCACAGGGGTTGGCGGCCATCGGTGTCTGATGCGGCTAGGGCATTCTCCGTGATGGCGTTTGGGTCCAGAACGATGCCGTTTGAGCCCGGCCTGCCAGGTTGGGCCCAGCGTCGCCGGTTGGATTCTGGCTGCAACCTTGGTCGAATCAGAATTGATAGGCCGAGCGTGAATGGGCTCGCCCAATCCAGAGAACGCTAGTCGGCGGATTTCAGTTCGATCGTGGTGCCCTTTTCAAGCTTCTCGCCTGCCGCAGGGTTGGTTGATTTTACGGTGGCGATCGACCAGACATCCACACCGGCCACTCGCTCGACGACCTTGGTGGTTGGGGCGAATCCGGCAGCCGTGAGCGTTTCGATAGCTTCACGGATGGTCTGGCCTGACACATCGGGAACCGCAAAAAGCTCCGGCCCCTGCGAGGTCTCGAGGCCGATTGGGTCGCCCTTGCGCATCGGCTCGGTGATGCCAACGAGCTGGAGCACCTTGCCCTTGTCGACGTCGGAGCTGTAGCTCTCGATGTCGAGCGACGAATCGTAGGTGAGGCCAGAGGATGTGATGAGCTTCGTGGCATCCTCAACGCTGAGCCCATTCACATAGGGGAGCGGGCCAGCCGAAACAATCGCGTTGATGATGGACTGTTCGTTGAGCTCAGGAGGTAGCTCGTTGCCGTCGCGGTCAAGCGCGGCGAGTAGGACACCTGCTGGTACCTCGCTGTCGAATCGTTCTTCGAGCACTTCACCAAACACAAAACCGGCAGAATCGATGGCTGCCTTTGCCTCGTCGAGGGTTGTGCCGACCAACGGCGGCACTGCGAGTGAGCGCGGGCCGGTCGAGACACACAGGGTGACGCCTGAGTCACGGGCGACTCGTGTGCCTGGCTCGGGAGTGACCGTTGTGACATTTCCGATTGGGATGTCGAGGCTTGAGCATTCCTCAACCGCAACAGTCAGCGTCAGGTCTTCGAGGGTCGCCGTCGCGTCGGCGACGGGCTGTTCACGAACATCCGCAACGGTCACCATAGAGCCGGGTCCGCCGCCAAACCACCAACCACCCGTGACAAGGGCTACGGTGAGCAACGCGATGCCGAAGAAGGTCCAGGTTCCACGGACGCGTCGCTTTGCAGCGGTGTGCCGAACCGTCTCGATACTGCCTGCAACCGGGGGAGCTGCTACAACCGGCTGCTCGGCTTCCGGCATGATCGTTGTGCCGTTTGGGATGACCGTTGTGGCGCCGGTGATCGGATACTCGGCCTGCGGCAGGATGCTTGTGTGCATCCTTGTTGTTGCAAACGAAGCCCCCGACCGTACATGCCGAACTTCGTCGAGGAGTGTTTTGGCGTCGGGGGGACGCTTCGCGGGGTCCCTCTGGGTTGCCCAACGCACAAGCGCATCCAGCTCGGGAGACGAATTCTGGGAGACGAGGCTCGGCAGCGGAACGTCGTCGTTGGCGTGCTGGTACGCGATCTGCATCGGCTGCTCGCCGGTGAATGGCTGCACCCCGGTGATCATCTCGTACATCACGATGCCAAACGCGTAGATGTCGCTGCGTTCGTCGGCGATGCCCTTGGTAACGAGTTCTGGCGAGAGGTACGCGATGGTGCCAAGGAGCGCCTGGCCCGTGGTCGTATTGGCGCTTGCGGCGCGGGCGAGGCCAAAGTCGCCAAGCTTGATGCGGCCGTCGTCTGCCAGCAGGATGTTCTCTGGCTTCATATCGCGGTGCACAATGTGCTCGCTGTGTGCCGCCGAAAGCCCGCTGAGCACGGCCTCGCTGATTTCGAGCGTCTGCTCTGGAGTCAGTGCTCCCTGTGTTTTTAAGAGGTCGCGGAGGGTGATGCCGGGCAGGTATTCCATGACCAGGTAGGCGAGCTCTGAGTCTTGGCCCTGGTCGAATACGTTGACAACGTTGGGGTGTGCGAGGCGCGCGGCAGAGCGGGCCTCCTGATCAAAACGCTTTTTGAACGCGTTATCGTCGGCCAGGTGACCGTGCATAACCTTGATCGCAACGCGTCGCTCAAGTCGTTTATCGGTTGCCACGTAGACAGTGGCCATGCCACCCCTGGCAATGCGTGAACGGATGACGTAGCGGTCGTCAAGAAGACGACCGATCAAGGGGTCCGTACTGGCAGTGCTCACCTACCAAAGTTTAGGTAATAATCGCCTGTGAGGATGCCTGCCGTGCCGGTGAGCCTGCGAGAAATGCCAAAACTTGCATAACAAAGCAGTCACGATCAGGTCACGATGACGGTCGGATTACAGAAATTGCGTCTCGCGTCTTGGTGAGAACCCACATGTCATGGCACTCTGTTAAGCGTGACTGAATCCTCCGTACAGACCGATTACTACACCATCCCCGATCTTGTTGAACTCTTTGGAGTGGGGCCCGGCCGGGTTCGCCGAATGATTGAGCAGCGTGAGCTTGGAGCCGTCCGCATCGACGGCGTTCTCAAGGTTCCTGCCGTTTTCTTGCTCAACGACGAGCCGCTGCCTGTTCTCAAGGGCACCATCGTTGTGCTCGAAGACGCCGGCTTTACAAACGAAGAGGCGCTCAACTGGTTGTTGAGTGACAACGAAACGCTCGGCGTCAGCCCCATCGAAGCACTGCGTGCTGGACGAAAGGCTGAGGTGCGTCGCGTCGCGCTTGCGCTCGCGTTCTAAGACAGTTTCTGCACAGACAACAACGCGGATGTTCGGCCCGACTGGGGTGAACATCCGCGTTTTCGTTTGTGTGTCAGCCTGACGCTAGAAGCTCCTGTTGGTGACCTTCTTGGCGAGCGCAGCGAGCTGGCGGGCGGTAACCGGACCAATCGGAGCCGCACGCAGCGCTTGCTGAGCGCGATCAACGTTGTCGTCGATCATCTTTTCGACGGCGTCAAGCGCACCGCTGTCGGTAATCGTGTTCTGCAGCAGCGTAATTTGGTTGAGGTCGAGGGTCGGATCTCCGATGAGTTCGTCAAAGAGGCGACGCTGGTTGCCGGGGAGATTTCTGCGGGTCAGCGCAATCAGCACGGTTTGTTTGCCCTCGCGAAGATCGTCGCCTGAAGGCTTTCCGGTTACTTCGCTGTCGCCAAAGACACCAAGGACATCATCGCGGAGCTGGTAGGCAACGCCGAGGGGAAGGCCAAAGTTGCTCAGGGCATCCTCTTGGTCGTCAGTCGCCCCGCCGAGCGCCGAGCCGATGAGCAGTGGCGCCTCAACGCTGTACTTCGCCGATTTGTAGACGAGCACGCGCGTTGATCGCTCAAGCTGTTCGTCGTGTGAGGCGTTGCCCCAGATTTGCTCTTCAAGGAGGTCGAGGTACTGGCCGGCGCCCACATCCGTGCGCATCTGGTTAAAGTGCAGCCGTGAGCGGCGGGCCCACTCGGTGTTCGAGAGCTCGAGGATGCCGTCGCTCAGGAGTTCGTCGCTCCAGAACTGCAAGAGATCGCCGAGCAGGATTGCGCTTGATCGCCCAAACTCCTCGGGGTTGCCCCGCCAGTTTCCGTTTCGGTGTGTGAGCTCGAACCTCTTATGAGCAGATGGGGTTCCGCGGCGCGTGTCGGAATTATCAATGACGTCGTCGTGGACGAGTGCGGCGGCGTGGAAGAGCTCAAGGGCGCTCGCTACCTGGATGACGGCAGCGCGGTCTCGTTCCATGGCAACGGCCGTTGCCGCTGCCGGATCTGATGCAAGGGCATCCGGAGAATCGCTGACTGACGACCCAACAAAGGGTTGATCGCTGCGATGCTCAACGATTCCGCTCCAGCCCCAATACGCAAAAAGCGCGCGAAACCGCTTCCCACCCCTGAGAAAGTCCCTCGAATGTTCCACGAGGGGAGTGGCATCGGGGCCGATGTCGGCCAGAATGGAAGAGCGCTCGTCGATAAAATCGTCGAGGCAGTCCTGAATAAGGTCGAGAAGTCTTGGGCTCTGTGACACGGTGTCTAGCCTACTCGGGCTCTCGGGCCTAGAATGGTCGTATCAACGTTACTGAATGTGTGAGGTGTGAAGATGGCACTATCTGAACGGGAGCAGCGCCTCCTAGATGAGATGGAGCGCAATCTCTACAACAGCGAGTCCGATGTGGTCAGCCCATCAACCGCTGCAAAGATGCGACCAAGCTACCGCTCGCTGGTGCTTGGCATCTTGCTCGCCATCGCCGGCATTATCGTGCTGCTTGCCGGAGTAGTAACGCAGCTCGCTTGGTTGGGTGTCATCGGATTCATCGCGATGCTCGGTGGTGTGTTGTTCGCAATCACTCCGCATAAAAGCACTGGCGACCCTCAGCGTGACGCGCCCGTTGGTGGCGCGCCGAAGAAGGCAGGGGCAGCGGCCTCGTCGTCGAAGCAGTCCCTCTCAGACCGCATGAACGAGCGCTGGGAGAAGCGTCAAGACGGCCAGCTCTAACCGCGGCTGTTCCGCAAAGTTCTTTCCGAAAAGGGTCACCACGTTGTGGTGGCCCTTTTCTTTGTTCGCGGCGCAGAGCGTGAGGATCCGTGTTTCACCGCGAAACTGCGGGACTAGATGACTATCCGATCCACTCTTTTTGGCCTATAAGCCGCAGTTGGTTCGCGCGAGCAGGTGGACCTTCTGCTTCTCTGCTCCTGCGTCTCTTCTCCTGCCCGTTCGGCATGGGGGTTTCATGACGGCGCTGATCCCCGTCTCATAAACTGACTTCACTCGCCACCGGCTTCGCTCGCCACCAGCTTCGCTGGCCTGGCTGGCCTGGCGGGTCTGGTCGGCCTTGCTGGCTTGGTTGGCTTGGCTGGCCTGGCGGGTCTGGTCGGCCTTGCTAGTTTTGCTGGCCTGGCCGGACTCACCGTCCTCACTGGCCCCGGTGACCATCGGCTTCACGGGCCACCCGCTTCGCCGACGTGGCCGTCCCCGCCGTTTTGTCGGCTTCTCTGGCCGTTAGCTTCGCTGGTCACCGGCTTCACCGGCTTCACCGGCTTCGCCGGCCCCGCCGCTCCCTCCCTCCTCAGGTCAGGCCGTTGTCTCGGTCAGCGAAGGAGAGTTTCGCCCATCCGTTCGCCACTCGTTGCGAATATTGACGTCAAATATCGCAACGAGCGGCGAACGGATGACCTGATGGCCGGTTGAGCGTCGGTGTTGGATGCTTGTTGCGCCTTTTTGGGCGTCGTTCAGCGGTCCTCCACTTTGCTCCCTGTCGGAATGGTGGGCGACAAACGGGCGCTCCACTCCACTCAACGGCGTGAGTGATTTGCTGTTGTGCGCCCAAAAATCGACCGTATGGGCGGTAAACCTGGGAAAATCCCTCCACCTCAAGAATTATTGAAAAATCAGGTCAGTTTGGGAATATTTTTGGTCAAATGTGTCGAATTCTCAGGATTGTGGTGAGAAGTGGAGTAAAGTGGAGGCACATGGATCAGTGGCCGGTCTGACGAAAGGAGAGCGCCTGTGTTTCTTGGCACGTTCTCTCCAAAGCTCGACGACAAGGGCCGCGTCATCCTCCCCGCTAAGTTCCGCGACGAACTTGAGGGTGGTGTTGTCATCACCCGGGGCCAAGAACGTTGCCTCTATGTCTTCAGCACCCGTGAGTTTGAAGCCATGCACGAGAAGATTCGCCAGGCGCCGGTTACGAGCAAACAGGCCCGCGACTACCTGCGCGTCTTTCTTTCGGGCGCGCACGCCGAGACTCCCGATAAGCAGCATCGGGTGAATGTTCCCGCTGCCCTCCGCAGTTACGCCGGTCTTGACCGTGACCTCGTGGTCATCGGGGCCGGCAGCCGCGCCGAGATTTGGAATGCCGAAGCTTGGCAGACCTACCTGGATGCCCAGGAAGCCGAATTCGCGAACATCGAGGAGGAGGTGATCCCCGGCCTCTTTTAGCTCCTCGCTTCAGACCCTCTGCCATCGCACGCCCTGACTCACCTTCCCCGGTGTCAGGTCGAGATGGACGGGGATCTGAGGGGAGGAACTCCAGGTCGAAGACACCTATGACTTCCTCAAACCAGACACCAGGCGATCACTCGCCAGCAGATACCCCCGAACAGCCGAGCCAAAGTGACCCCCACGTGAATGATCCAGTAGACCCGAGTGTGAGCGACAAGCACATCCCCGTGCTGCTTGAGCGCTGCATCGCGCTGCTCGAACCTGCCATCTCGATGCCGGGTGCCGTTGTGGTTGATGCAACCCTCGGCATGGGTGGGCATTCGTTTCACATGCTCAACCGGTTTCCTGATCTCACGCTCATCGGTCTTGATCGCGACACCGATGCACTTCGCATTGCTGGGGAGCGTCTCGCGAATTTTGGCGATCGGGTTCACCTCGTGCACACGGTGTACGACGGAATTGCAAAGGCCATCCGCAAGAGCGGATTCAAGCGGGTCGACGGCATCCTTTTTGATCTTGGCGTCTCGTCGCTGCAGCTTGATGAGGCCGACCGTGGCTTTGCCTACGCTCAGGATGCGCCGCTCGACATGCGCATGAACCAGAACGAGGGCGTGCAAGCATCCGAGATCCTTGCGACCTACAGCGAGGGCAATCTCCGCCGCATTTTCGAACGCTATGGCGAAGAAAAACTTGCTGGACGCTACGCCCGCGCAATTATTGCGGCACGCGAAGTGAAGCCCATTCTGCGGTCAACCGAGTTGGTTCAGATCCTGTCGGATGCCACTCCGGCGGCGGTGCGGCAGCTTCGGCACCCAGCCAAGAAGGTGTTTCAGGCACTGCGCATCGAAGTTAATCAGGAGCTTTCGGTGCTCGATGCCGCCATTCCTGCAGCTATTGACTCCCTCAACGTTGGCGGACGCCTCGTTGTGATGTCGTACCACTCGCTCGAAGACCGACTCGTGAAGCAAGACTTCGCGGCGAGGTCCCGATCGACGGCCCCCGCCGACCTTCCTGTTGAGCTTCCTGAACATCGCCCAGAGCTGCGTCTGCTGACGCGGGGGGCCGAGCAGGCAAGCGAGCAGGAGCGTGAAGAAAACCCGCGGTCACAGTCTGTACGACTGCGCGCCGTTGAACGAGTCAGGATCCCCGAATGAGCAACAACACTGCTCCTATCGATAGCTCAGACTTTTGGGCATTTGACCCTGCGACCCCGTGGCAGGGCACCCCAACGCCAGACGAGCAGCCAGGCCGGTTGCGGGCTGTGCGCGAGCGAGCGCTCTCGATTGCACCTGCTCCGCGGGCCAAAACGCGCACAAGCATGTTCTACGCGCTCATCACGTTGGCGACGCTCGGGGTCATCCTTGGCACGCAGCTCATGCTGAGCATCGCTCAGGCAGACGGCGCCTACCACATCTCTTCCCTTGAGGTGCAGGAGCGTGACCTCATTCGTGACACCCGTGCGGTTACGCAGAGCGTTAGCAAGCTGTCGTCTCCCCAGCACCTGTCAGGAAACGCCAATGCGCTTGGCATGGTCATTAACGCCCACCCCGCCTACCTGCGGTTGAGCGATGGTGCCATCCTCGGCGCGCTGGGAACAACCGTGAGCACACCAGAGGCGAACCGCATCGCGAACTCCGTGATCAACGGCCTGCCTATGGCCGGCGCGGTTGCCCCAGAGACGTCGGCGCAGAACAACGCAAATGTCGCGGCAGAAGCTGAAGCCGCCGACGCGGCAAACGCCGCGGCAATTGCTGCTGCCGCCGTCGCAGAGGCGAACGCAGCAGAGAGCGATGCGGCGAATGCGGATCACGGCACACCGGCTGCCACTCCGGTCCAAACGCCGCAGCAGACTGTACCGTTGGATGGAGCGTTGCCCTCACCCGTCACTCGGTAGTTTTCCGAGGGCTTGAGGCCACTCCTGAATTGAACCGATTGCGAAACGAGAGCGGGGAATCCACGTGCGACGCAGCCGAGTAAGTCGACTTCGGTCAACGCTCACCTTTGCGTTCCTGTCGCTGTTTGTTGTGGTGTTTGTCTTCAAACTCGCAGACATTCAGGTCGTGAATGCCGACGAACTGACCGAGACGGCGCTCGATAAGCGTTCCGTCCCGATCCCGACCTACGGCATCCGCGGTGACATCGTTGATGAGAAGGGCGTGTTGCTAGCCACGACCGACGTGCGCTACGACGTGCAGCTGTCGCCGAAAAACGTTGGCAGTTTTCACAGGGCTCTCGATACCAACCAGACGAAAGAGGTTTCGAAGGCAGAGGCCCTCGCTGAGATTGGTGCCATCACCGGGCAGTCTGGCGAGGAAATTCAAAAGATCGTGGACGATGCACTCGCGATCAACCCAAAGTCTGACTTCGCCTATGTGAAGCGCTCCGTGGATCTTGCTGCGCTCAACGCGCTCAAGGACCTCAGCATTCCGTGGCTCACGTTTGACCAAAACCCAAGCCGCACGTATCCGAACGGAGCAATCGCCGGAAACCTTGTCGGTTTTGTTGGCGACGATAACGTTCCGCTGGCCGGAGTTGAACTGTCTCAGGATGCCTGCCTCGCCGATCAAAACGGTGAGGAAACGATCGAGCGGGGTGCCGACGGAGTGACAATTCCGGGTACAACGGTCAAAGTGAAAGACAAAGTTGACGGTGGCACCGTGAAGCTCACGATCGACAGCGATCTGCAGTGGCAGGCCCAGCAGATCGTGAACCGCCAGGTTGAGACGACTGGCGCCCGCTGGGGCCTCGCCACGGTGCAGGAAGTCTCAACCGGCAAGATGCGTGCCATCGCCGAAAGCAACACGGTTGACCCCAACGACGTTGACGCCTCGGCGGCTGAAGACCGAAACTCGAAGGCCTATCTGTGGCCCTTTGAACCGGGCTCGACCTACAAGACCATCACCGCAGCCGCGCTGATCGATCAGGGGCTCGCAACGCCGACGACCCAGGTCATCGCCCCCGGTTCCTACGAGGCCCCAAACGGTGCCCGCTTTGCCGATTCGTGGTCACACGGCCCCATCCAGTACACGCTTACCGGCGTCATGGTTGACTCATCAAACGTCGGTATTTCCCTGCTCGGCGCAAACATGACGGCGGAGACCCGCTACAGCTATCTCAAGAAGTTTGGGCTGGGCGAACCAACCAACAGTGGCCTTGGCGATGAAAGCGGCGGCCAGCTTCGCCCGTGGGAGGAATGGGACTACCAGACCACCTACAACACGATGTTTGGCCAGGGACTCTCGTCAACGGTGATCCAGACAAGCGACATCTACCAGGCCCTTGCCAACGGTGGAACGCGCCTGCCTGCACAACTCGTTGAGGGCTGCGAATCCGCCGACGGCACGTTCACGGCCCACGACCCCGGCGAGCCGGTGCAGGTTGTAAGCCCTGAAACGGCGAAGACAACAACAAGCATCCTCGAGATGCTGCCACAGGATTCCTGGCTCACCGACCGCATCGCCATTCCTGGATACCGCATTGCTGGTAAGACCGGAACCGCAGAGCAGGTTGATGAAACCGGTTCGTATGGCGACACCTACGTGAACTCTTTTGCCGGCTATTTCCCGGCGGACGACCCCAAATACGTGGTTGTCTTTGTCCTTGGCCACCCCGAGGTGCAGATGGGCGCGCCAGAGACCGTGAACGGCTTCCGCGACGTTGCCCAGGCAACCATCAAGACCTATGCCGTGCCGCCGTCAACAACGCCTGCAGAAACTATTCCGAAGAACTTCTAAACTGTTGTATTGGGTGTGGGGCCGCTCTTGCACCGAAAGGTATTTTCCATGATTACGCTATCGCTTGCCGAGATTGCGCACGCCGTAGACGGAACGCTAGTTGTCGGCGACTCTGGAACAACAGGGTCAACAACGCTCAGCGGCGAAGCCCAGACGGATTCCCGACTCATCGAGCCAGGGCAACTGTTTGTTGCCAAGCGCGGTGAAGACACCGACGGACACCTGTTTGTTGGTGCCGCGATTGACCGTGGTGCTGCGCTTGCCATCGTTGAGCACGATACCGACTCCAGAATCGCCCAGATCGTTGTTGAGGATGCCGTTGTTGCCCTCGGAAAGCTCGCTCGCGAAGTAGTGGCCCGCCTGAAACGTGACCACGGTCTCACGGTTATCGGCATTACCGGGTCAAACGGCAAGACCACAACCAAGAACCTGTTGAACGCCATGCTGTCGACCGCGGGGGAGACGGTTGCTCCTGTCGGCTCGTTTAACAACGAGGTTGGCGCGCCGCTGACGATGCTGCAGGCCACCGCATCCACCAAATTCCTCATTTCGGAGATGGGCGCCGATGGGGTTGGCGACATCGCCAAACTTGCCAACATGGCGCAGCCAGACATCGGCGTTGTGCTCATGGTTGGTCTTTCGCACGTTGGCCGTTTTGGTGGCATCGAGGTCACCGCGCGTACCAAGGCAGAACTTGTTGCTGCGTTGCCATCAACCGGTGTCGCCGTGCTGAACCAAGACGATCCTCGGGTTGCGGCCATGGCCGAGAACGCTCAGGCTCGCGTGCTGTGGTTTGGCCAGACAGCGGCCGCAGGCGTGCGGGCGACAGACGTGCGGGCATCCGCCACCGGAACCACGTTTACCGTTCACGTGCCGTCTGGGGAGAGCGCTGAGGTGCATTTCCGTGTGCTCGGTGAGCACCATGTCGGAAACGCTCTTGCCGCCTTTGCCGTTGCGTACGAGTGCGGTGTTTTGTTGCCGGATGCGGTCGCCGCGATCGAGGGCGTTGTCCGCGCAGAACGCTGGCGGATGGAAGTTCTTCCTGCAAGAGACGGCATCACGATTATCAACGATGCCTACAACGCCAGCCCCGATGCAATGACGGCAGCGCTGAAGACGCTTGCGCTCATCCGTGACCCCGGTCAGCGCACGGTTGCCGTGCTTGGGGCCATGAGCGAACTCGGAGAATTTTCCGGAGACGAGCACGATCGCATAGGCTTACAGGCGGTCCGATTCAATATTTCGCGGATCGTGGTGGTGGGCGATGAGGCACGACGAATGCACATCACCGCCATTAACGAAGGTTCGTGGGACGGAGAAAGCGTGTTTTTCAGTAGTCAGGATGAGGCTTTTGCCTATCTGGCCAACGAAATCAGTGCGGGCGACCTCGTGCTGGTTAAATCATCGAATTCCGCCGGTCTTCGTTTTCTTGGTGACCGTTTGGGAGCACACTTCGCATGATCGTTCTTCTTATGGCGGCCGGGCTCTCAATGCTCTACTCGCTCCTCCTGACCCCGGTCTTCATCAAGGGGTTCAACAAGCTTCGCTGGGGGCAGTTCATCCGTGAGGATGGGCCAAAGTCTCACTACTCGAAGCGCGGTACGCCCACGATGGGCGGCATCATCTTCATCTCTGGCTCGGTGATCAGCTATTTCTTGGCAAAGCTCATCAAGGGCGAGTCAGTAACGGCCTCGGCGTTGCTGGTCATCTTTATGATGGTTGGTCTTGGGCTCGTTGGATTTGTTGACGACTTCTTGAAGACACGCAAACAGCAGAGCCTTGGCCTCGGCGGTTGGGCCAAGATCGCTGGCCAGGTCGCGGTTGCCCTCATCTTTGCGTTGCTCTCGCTGCAGTTTGCCAATGCCAACGGCATCACGCCGGCCTCGACGCATATCTCGGTGTTCAGAGACTTACCGATTGACTTCATGACGCTTGGCGCAGTTGCCGGCCTTATCTGCTTCGTCATCTGGATTATCGTGCTGGTGACCTCTGCCTCAAACGCCGTGAACGTCACCGACGGGCTCGATGGACTCGCGACCGGCGCAGCCATCCTCGCTATCGGGGGATACCTCTTCATCGGGCTGTGGCAGTTCAACCAGTCCTGCGCAAACCCTGTGAACATCGGCTCGAACTGTTACACGGTTCGCGACCCGCTCGACCTTGCCGTCATTGCGGCTGCCATCGTTGGTGGACTCGTTGGCTTCCTCTGGTGGAACACAAACCCGGCCAAGATTTACATGGGAGACACCGGATCGCTTGGCATCGGCGGCGCGCTTGTTGCGCTCGCCATCCTCAGCCGCACAGAAATCCTCCTGGTGCTCATCGGCGGTCTGTTTGTGATGGAAACCGGTTCGGTCATCCTGCAGCGCCTGTACTTCAAGATCACCAAGGGCAAGCGCATCTTCCTGATGAGCCCGATTCACCACCACTTTGAGCTGAAGGGCTGGGCCGAAACCACCGTTGTGGTTCGGTTCTGGTTGATTGCCGGATTCTTTGTGATCGTTGGCGTTGGTCTCTTCTACTCAGAATGGTTGGCGGTATAGGGCATGGCTGACACCACCCGTGTTGAGGCACTCACCAGTTGGCATCACGATTGGAGCGGCCTCACGGTCGCCGTTCTTGGCCTCGGAGTCACCGGATTTTCGGTTGCCGACACGCTCGTAGAGCTCGGCTGCAACGTCACCGTGATTGCTGCCGGTGCTGACCCTGAGCGCGAGCAGCTTCTCCAGGTCATCGGAAGCGGTTTTGTGCGGGCCGAGGGGAACGACGAGCAGCTCAAACACCTCAACGCTCTCGATGCCGACCTCGTGATTGTTTCTCCCGGCTATCGTCCAGATCATCCGCTCACGACCTGGGCGACTGACAACGGGATCACGGTGTGGGGCGACATCCAGCTTTCCTGGCGGCTTCGTGACAAAGTGGGCAAGCCAGCCGACTGGATCGTGGTGACCGGCACAAACGGAAAAACCACAACAACGCAGCTCGCGGCCCACATGCTGCTTGCCGGCGGCCTCCGAGTCGCGCCGGTTGGAAATATCGGTGTGCCGGTGCTCGACGCGCTCCGCGACCCCGCAGGCTACGACGTGCTCGTGGTTGAACTCTCGAGCTTCCAGCTGGCCAGGCTCGGGCACATCGAACCGTATTCGAGCGTGTGCCTCAACATTGCGCCCGACCATCTTGACTGGCACGGATCGCTTGAGCAGTACATCGCCGACAAAGCGAATATTTACGAAAACACCAAGCACGCCTGCGTGTACAACCGCGCAGACCCCGTGACCGAGCGCATGGTTGAGGGGGCGGATGTTCAGGAGGGCGCCCGCGCCATCAGCTTTGGTCTTGACACGCCACAGGTGAGCGGCTTCGGGATCGTTGACGGCATCCTGTGTGACCGCGCGTTCCTTGACGATCGCCGTTCGAGCGCACTCGAAATCACGACGATCGAGCACCTTCGATCACTTGGGCTTGACGCCCCGCACATCGTGCAGAACATCCTTGCCGCGGCTGCGCTCGCGCGATCACGCGGGGTTACCCCAGAGCAGATTGCGGCGGCGCTGGATGGATTTGGTCTCGACAAGCACCGCGTCGAGCGGGTTGCCGTTCACAACGAGATTGCCTGGATCGACGATTCAAAGGCCACCAATACGCACGCGGCTTCCGCCTCCCTTCGCTCGTTTCCGAGCATCGTCTGGATCGTGGGCGGGCTGCTCAAGGGCGTCGATGTTGACGAGTTTGTGAGCGGACACACTGACCGGCTTCGTGGCGTCATTGTCATCGGCGCCGATCGCAGCGAACTCACAGCTGCGTTCGCACGACACGCACCCGATGTGCCGCTATTTGAAGTCACGCCAAGCGAGACTAAGAGCGTTATGGCGTCGGTCGTTGAGTACGCGGCCACGATCGCTCAGCCAGGAGACACCGTGTTGTTGGCCCCGGCAGCGGCATCGATGGATCAGTTCACCAACTACGGCGACCGCGGCAATAAGTTCGCGGAAGCGGTTCGAGAGTATGTGGGAGGTGAGGCGGATGGCAACTCCGCCTCGCAGTAGAACCCAGCCCAATTCGGCTTCCCCCGGCCCCGAAGGCTTGCAGTCACGCATCAACCTCGGCAGCTCGATGCGCGCCGAAACGGGCACGTTCTTTTTGGTGCTTGGAACAACACTGTTTCTTGTGGCCCTTGGGCTCACAATGGTTCTTTCTTCGTCCTCAATCACGTCCTACGTTGGCGATCAGGGCTTCTTTGGGGTGTTTCTGAGGCAAACAATGTTTGCGGCTATCGGCATCCCGCTGATGCTCATCCTGAGCCGCTTCCCGATCTCGTTTTGGAAACGCTGGGCCTGGCATTTTTTTGGCCTCGGCATCCTGCTTCAGCTGCTGGTATTTGTTCCCGGCATCGGTATTGAGGTCTATGGAAACCGAAACTGGATTAGCGTTGCCGGTATCCGAGGTCAGCCGTCTGAGTTTTTGAAGCTTGCCATGGTGGTCTGGATGGGTACCGTGCTGTGGCGCAAGCGAGGTCTGCTTGGCGATTGGAAACACGCGCTTATTCCTGTGCTTCCCGGCGCCGGTCTCGCGATCGTTACGGTCATCGCCGGTCACGACCTCGGAACCGGAATCATCATGTTCGCCATCGTCATGGCGGCCCTCTATTTTGCGGATATTAAGCTGCGCATCCTTGCCATCCCGCTCTCGCTCAGCCTGCTCACTATTGGTGTGCTCGCGGCGACAAGTGAAAACCGCGTTGGCCGTATCCTCAACTTCTGGAACGAAAAATGTGTCGACTTCAGCGGCCTGTGCTGGCAGCCGCAACACGCGCTTGGGGCCATGGCAACGGGTGGCTTGTTTGGCGTAGGGCTTGGGAATTCAAAAACCAAATGGTCGTGGTTGCCTGCCGCGGATAACGACTATATTTTCTCCATTATTGGCGAAGAGCTTGGCATGGTTGGTGCCATCGTTGTTGTGCTGCTTTATGTTGTGCTTGCCATCGGATTGCTCCGCATTATGCGAACCGCTCGTGACAGCTTCGGCGTCATTGTGACTGGTTCTGTGCTCGTTTGGATTGTTGGACAAGCGTTCGTGAATATTGCGGTTGTTATCGGATTGCTGCCAGTTCTTGGGGTTCCTTTGCCCTTGCTTTCGTCAGGGGGGACAGCTCTGATCTCTTGTATGCTCGCAATCGGGGTTGTGCTCTCGATTGCGAGGGATGCCGCCGATGCTGCCGCCGAAGAATCGGGCGTGCCAGGCGAACGGTCAACCCTTCCACGATTTACCATTCCATTCCGAAAGCTACGGGGCAAGAAGCAATGACCACCTATTTACTGGCCGGTGGGGGCACAGCTGGACACGTTAACCCCTTGCTCGCGGTTGCAGACGAACTCCGCGCGACAGAACCAGAATCGACGATTCTTGTCCTCGGTACGGCGGAGGGACTCGAGGCTCGGCTTGTGCCCGAGCGCGGCTATGAGCTGCTCACGATTGCGCGCGTTCCGTTTCCGCGCAGGCCAAATGCCGCAGCAGTAACTTTTGTCCCTCGTTACCTCGGGGCCGTCAAGCGCGTTCGTGAGATCATTACGGCCAATAGTGTGGACGTTGTTGTTGGCTTTGGCGGTTACGCCTCGGCACCCGCCTACCGGGCTGCGCGCCAGACGAAGACTCCGTACGTTATCCACGAGGCCAACGCAAAGCCGGGGATGGCGAACGCCTCAGGGGCTCGCAACACTCCATTCGTTGGGGTCGCATTTGAGGGCACCAAGATCGCGCATGCCCGCTTTGTTGGCATGCCGTTGCGGTCCGAAATTGCGACGCTCGATCGTGCGGCAACGCGTGCTGAAGCCCGAGCGTATTTTGGGCTTGAGGCAGACCGCCCAACGATTCTTGTGACCGGAGGTTCTCAGGGCGCGCGCCAGATTAACCGCGCTGTCGCTGACGCTGCCCCCGCGCTTATTGCGGCGGGAAACCAGATTTTGCACGTGTGGGGACAGCGCACCGAGATCGAGGACCCCGAGATTGAGCATTATTCGATCATCCCGTATTGCGACCGCATGGATCTTGCCCTTGCCGCTGCTGACCTTGCGATTTCTCGTTCGGGGGCCGCAACCGCGAGTGAACTGACCGGTCTCGGGATCCCGGCTGTCTATGTTCCCTACCCGCACGGAAACGGCGAGCAGCGCTTTAACGTTGCCGGCGTTGTGGAGGCCGGTGGCGCGATGCTGGTTGAGGACGCCCAGCTGACCGGGCACTGGCTCATCCATAATGTGTTGCCGCTTCTTGAAAAGCCGGAGTCGCTTGCGGCGATGGGGGAGCGCGCCGCCGCGGTTGGCGTGCTCGACGGAACGCAGCGCACGGTCCGGCTTGTTCACGAAGCGCTCGGCCGTTAGCTTCTTGCCCACCCGGGCCTCATGGTAACTGCCCGCTGCGCTTATCGGATGCCCTGCGCGTTGCAGAACCAGAGGAAGCGAACGTCGGCGCGGTTGCACCAACTTGTCAGGCTGTGGGGCTACCCTAGAACCCGCATCGTTTGCCGCCTCAGGAGGCCCATCCCATGATCTACCCGGATCTCACTCTCGAACTGCCAGAAACCGTTTCGACCGTTCACTTCATTGGTATCGGCGGCTCTGGCATGAGCGGCATTGCGAGGCTCTTTCTTGATGCCGGGCACACCGTCACGGGGTCTGATGCTGCCGAGAATGCCAACGTGATTGCGCTGAGAGAGCGCGGAGTTCGCATCGCGATTGGTCACGATGCTGCCAACCTTGGAGACGCCGATACGGTTGTCATCACCGGAGCTCTCTGGCCAACAAACCCCGAGTATGTTCTTGCGACAAAACGGGGCCTTCCCATTTTGCATCGCTCTCAGGCGCTGACCTGGCTGGTTGCTAAACAACGGCTCGTCGCCGTCGCTGGGGCGCACGGCAAGACCACATCGACCGGCATGATCGTCAGCGGACTCCTCGCACTCGGACAAGATCCCAGCTTTGTGAATGGTGGGGTTATCGAATCGCTCGGCGTGAGCTCAGGTGCAGGGGCCGATCCACTGTTTGTTGTTGAGGCCGATGAATCTGATGGGTCGTTCCTCATTTACGACACTTCTATTGCGCTCATTACCAATGTTGATCCAGAGCACCTTGACTACTATGGTTCCCGCGAAAACTTCATGAAGGCCTTTGTAACCTTCGCGAGCAATGCCAGCGAACTCGTTGTCATCTCTTCCGATGACGCGGGTGCGCGAGAGGTCAGCGCCCAGCTTGACCCCGACCGTCTGCTCACATTTGGTGAGGATGACTCTGCCGATGTGCGGCTGCACTCTGTTCTCACTGATGGTCCAGTTGGCTTCACCGTGAACTATCAGGGCGTTGATTACTCAGCCCGTTTAACCGTTCCTGGTCACCATAACGCGGTCAACGCAGCGGGCGCTTTTGCCGTACTTGTGGCTCTTGGAAACGAGCCTGCTGCTGCGCTTGCCGCTATCGCGACGTTTGGCGGTACACGGCGTCGGTTTGAGCTGCACGCCACGATTGGCGGAGTCTCGGTCCTCGACGACTATGCGCATCACCCAACCGAGGTTGAAGCGCTGCTGCGTTCCGCGCGCACGGTTGTTGGTGAAGGTCGCGTGATCGCTGTGCACCAGCCGCACCTCTACAGCCGCACGCATCTGTTTGCGCAGGAATTTGCCACCGCCCTCGAAGAGCTGGCTGACCACACGGTTGTGCTGGCGGTCTGCGGCGCCCGCGAAGAGCCGGTACCAGGGGTTACGGGCGAGATCGTCTCGGAGAAATTCGCAGATCAGTCGAAGGTTGCCTATATCGATGAGTGGCAGGATGCCGCCGACTACATCGCCAAAGTGGCCGAGCCCGGCGACTTCGTCATCACCATGGGCTGCGGAGACGTGTACCGAATCATCCCGCAGGTCCGTGAGGCTCTCGAGGATCGCTGGTCGTGAGTTTGAATTCCGGTGCGCTGGGGCGCGCATCACTTGACGCGGCTGAGGGGCAGTCGTGAAGCGGCCTGGGGGGTTTGATCCTGGTGCTCATCAACCAGTCGAACCGCAGCAGCCGAAGACGCCAGCTTCTCGCGAACGCCGCGAGCAGGTCGCGCCGGTGCTTCCACTCCGCCGGAAGGCAAAGCCAGCCTCGATAGAGCCAATCACGGTAGGGCAAATCCCGGTAGGGCAAATCTCGGACGAGCAAATCACAGCAGAGCAAATTCCGGACGACCGTACTCCCGTCGAGCAGGAGGTGCTCGAATCCTCGCAGCCGCCTCGGGTCGTTCGCGCACCCTCCGCAGAACGGCGGTCAGCGACGACCCCTGTTGCGCCTGCCGAGCCGCAATCGTCTCACGACGATATGGCTACCGTTGACCTCTCCTCGTCATTTACTGATGGGTTGCCAGCGCTTGATTCGGATGCTGCCTTCAGGCCTACATCATCGGGGCCAATAGGGCAGCCAGACGCGCATGATCGCGCCGAGTCTGACGATGAGACACGCGACCTTGGTGTACTCGAAGAGTCCCCGCTACGAGCAAATCTCCGCTCATCCGTCAACATTAGACGCGCTGTTCGTCGCCGCCGGAGGGCAGAGCGAACCGAGATGAAGCGGTTCACGGCTGAGGCCCGCCGCCGCAGGCGAAACACACTCATCGTGCTTACCGCGGTTGGTGCCCTCATCCTGTTTGTGGTCGTCGGCGCGTTTACGCCACTTATGGGTATGCGTACGGTTGAAGTTGTGGGAGCGACGCGTCTTGATACGGCCGCCGTCACGGAAGCGCTTTCGAGTCAGAAAAACGTTCCGCTGACGCTGATCGATCGTTCCGCGGTCGAAGAGGCGCTTGGCCAGTTTTCGATCATCCAGAGTTATTCGCTTGAGATGGTGCCCCCGCATACCATGGTGGTTCGGGTGATTGAACGGCAGCCGATTGCCGCCGTCGCCACGACAAATGGATTTGAGCTCGTTGATCCTGCCGGTGTGGTTATCGAAACGACTCCTGAGCGACCTGCCGGGTTCCCGCTTGTGCTTGCCGTTGCGCCAGACCCAGAGTCGGCCCCGTTTCAAGCGATCGCAAATGCGCTGCTCTCGGTGAGCCCCGAGCTTGTGGCCCGCTTGGATACGGTCACGGCCACAACCGGCGAGGACGTCGTGTTTAAATTCGCAGACAACGGGTTGAACGTCATCTGGGGGAGTTCAGAAGACTCCGCAGTGAAGAGTGTCATTCTTGAGAAGATGGTCGCAGCTCTTGCCGGGCAGCCCGTCACAAATATTGATGTTTCATCGATCGATGCGCCGGTCTACTCGTAGCCATCTGCTGCCCATGCTCTGAGCCGTGTCATCGAGCTGACCCAAATGTGTCAGTTTATGCGCTGAGACACATTCCGGTCAGGTCGAGGTGCGGATGGGCGTGAGGTGCGGAGCCTCGCCGGGGCGCGAAACCTGAAGAAAATTTCGACACGCGGAAGGTCATCCCGGCTCTGACCCCAATCGGCCGTAGCGTGAAGCCCAGGAAATGTATACTGGGAATAACTTTAATCCTCTAGTAAAGGTTTAAGGTTTCAGCGGAGGCCGGACGTGTCAAATAATCAGAACTACCTCGCAGTAATCAAAGTCGTCGGTGTTGGCGGCGGCGGTGTCAATGCGGTGAACCGAATGATCGAGCTCGGACTGCGTGGAGTCGAGTTCATCGCCGTAAACACAGACGCGCAGGCGCTGCTGCTCAGCGATGCAGACGTCAAGCTTGACGTTGGGCGCGTGCTGACTCGTGGACTCGGCGCAGGAGCCGACCCCGAGGTTGGGCGTCGCGCAGCAGAAGACCACGCGGAAGAGATCGAAGAGGCCCTTGCCGGGGCCGACATGGTGTTTGTGACGGCAGGTGAGGGCGGAGGAACCGGAACCGGTGCCGCCCCAATTGTTGCCCGCATCGCCAAGTCAATCGGCGCGCTCACCATTGGTGTTGTCACCCGCCCCTTCAGCTTTGAAGGAAAGCGCCGTGCCGCGCAGGCCGACTCCGGCATTCACGCGCTCCGCGAAGAAGTAGACACGCTTATCGTTGTACCGAACGACCGTCTGCTCGAAATTAGCGACCCTGGTATCAGCATGGTCGAGGCGTTTGCCTCTGCCGACCAGGTACTCCTCGCCGGCGTGCAGGGCATCACCGACCTCATCACGACCCCTGGTCTCATTAACCTCGACTTCGCCGACGTTAAGTCGGTTATGCAGGGCGCTGGCTCGGCCCTCATGGGTATCGGATCCGCGAGGGGAGCCGACCGCGCTATCAAAGCCGCAGAGCTTGCCGTCGCGTCGCCGCTGCTTGAGGCCAGCATTGAGGGCGCCCATGGCGTGCTGCTCAGCATTCAGGGTGGATCAAACCTTGGCCTCAACGAGATCTACGAAGCCTCGTCACTGGTTCAGGATGCTGTGCACCCGGAAGCCAACATCATCTTCGGTACGGTCATCGACGACACCCTCGGCGACGAGGTGCGCGTCACGGTGATTGCTGCTGGCTTTGACTCAATCGAGCCCGCAACTCCCGCAAACCCCGAGCTCATCAAGCGACGCACCTACGTGACGCCAGCAGAGACGCCCGAGGTCAACGAAGCGGAGTCTGCATCGGAGTTTGGCGAGGCAATCGTGTCGCCTCCCGTTGAGGCAGTGCTTGCAGACCCGTCGTTTATGGATGACGACGACATCGACATCCCTGACTTCTTGAAATAGGAGAGAGGCTGCCCGGCTGAATGTCTGACATTTCCTCACGCGGCGAGACGGATTCGTCTTCCGCGCCAGTACACATTTCCTCACTCCTGAGCGATCGGCTTGCAGCCGTTCGCTCAGGAGTGGCAGCTGCCGCCGCCGAGGCGGGGCGGGATGTTGCAGACATCACCACAATCGTGGTGACAAAATTCCATCCGGCCAGTCTCGTTCGTGAGTTGCACGCCCTTGGCGTTCGCGACTTTGGAGAGAACCGCCATCAAGAGGCGAGCGAGAAGGCGCAAGAGCTTTCTGACCTCGACCTGACCTGGCATTTTGTTGGCCAAATTCAGGGCAAAAAGATTCGCCAGGTTGCGCAGTACGCCGACGTTTTACACGCGCTTGACCGCATCCGCCTTGTTGAAGCGCTCAACGAACAGCCCCGGACGCTCGACTGCTTTGTGCAGATCAACCTCACCGAGAACGACGAACGCGGGGGAGTGCAGCCTGACGGGCTGCTTGCCCTCGCCGAGAGTGTGCTCGCGCATCCGTCGCTCAATCTTCGCGGAGTGATGGCAGTAGCCCCACTCGACGAAGAGCCGAGACGGGCGTTCGCCAGGTTGAGGGGCTACTCGGATGCGCTCCAGCAGCTTGCCCCGCACGCAACGGACATTTCGGCCGGCATGACACAGGACTACGCCGAGGCTATTGCCGAGGGTGCGACACACCTTCGAATTGGCACGGCAATCACGGGAAAACGACCTGACTAGGTCTACTCTCAAAGAAGACAATCTTGGAGGTAACGTAATGAGCAACCCGCTGAAGAAGACCATGGTCTACCTTGGGCTGGCTGACGAAGAGCTGGAATACGAGGAGGCTGAGCAGGCTCCCGTGAAGCCATCCGCTCCCGCAGCTGCAGCCGCCGCACCAGCACCGACGCGTGCTCCGGTTACCCCGCTTCGCCGAACCCCAACGAGGGCCGCTGTGAACACTCCACTGAACGAAATTCTGACCGTCCACCCGAAGCAGTACCGCGACGCCCAGGTGATCGCCGAAAACTTCCGCGATGGAATCCCCGTCATCATCAACCTCTCGCAGATGGACGATGGCGAGGCCAAACGCCTCATCGACTTCGCGAGTGGGCTGTCGCAGGGCCTGTATGGCAAGATTGAGCGTGTTACCAACAAGGTATTCTTGCTTTCGCCGTCACACATCGCGATCAGCGGTGATGACAGCACCGGCAACGAGGCTGAGGCGTCGTTTTTCGTCAAGTCTTAAGTCCTAGCTCGTACTACTGAGTTGACCGCACCTGCGATTCGCAGCGTGCGGTTTGCTCGTCCCGAAGAGAACCAGAGACCCATACGCAATGCTTGAAGCAATCTTGATTATTAGCTTCGTTTTGAAGATCGTAATCAACCTCTACATTGCGGTGTTGTGGGGCCGTTTTATCCTTGATTGGGTGCGGGTGTTGAACCCGTCGTGGCGTCCAAAGGGCTTTTTGGTCATCCTTGTTGAGACGGTATACACAATTACCGACCCGCCGCTGCGATTTATTCGGAGACTTCTTCCGCCGCTCAGAGTTGGTACATTTTCGCTTGATTTTGGGTGGATGATTACCCTAGTCGCCTGCTGGATTCTGCTTGCGCTGCTTCCATAACGCTAAAATGATTGTTGGAACCTGTACGCGCATTACACATTAGCTACCGCATTTTGCTAGCGTTGACTTTGACGCCGCAAGTGTGGTGAAGACATAAGCGAAAGAGACCAGCGATGGCTTTGACACCTGAAGATATCGTAAACAAGCGGTTTACGATTACCAAGTTCCGTGACGGATACGACCTCGACCAGGTCGACGACTTCCTCGATGAGGTGGGCAAAGAGCTCCGCCGCTACGAGGAAGAAGCGGCTGCGCTCAAGCAGGAGAACGAAGAACTCCGCGATCGCATCCAGGGACTTGAGGCCGGCCAGTTTGCTGAGCCCCGCTCGGCCGCAGCTCCCGCTGTTGTTGAGGTTGAAGAAACCGTCGCTGTTGTTGAGGTTCCAGCCGCTCCAGTAGCCGGCGCCGGACTCACCGCAGAGGCTTCAAAGAGCAGCGGAATGTTGCAGCTTGCACTCGAACTGCACGACAAGCACGTGCGCGAGGGTGAAGAGAAGCGCGACGCGCTCATCCACGAGGGTGAGACCACCGCTCGCGAACTCGTTTCCGATGCTCAGAAGCAGCGTGCCGACGAGCTTGCCCGCCTGAACACTGAGCGCGCAGACCTGCAGACCAAGATCAAAGAGCTCCGCGAGTTCGAGGGTGACTACCGCTCGACGCTCCGCAGCTACATCCAGGGCCAGCTTCGTGGCCTTGACGGCTCGCCTGAGCCCGAGGGTGCACCCGTAGGTCTCGACTAATCAGAGTGACAGACAAATCGACGGGCGCTTCAGACCCGAATGAGTCTGAAGCGGCCAAGAGCGATGATGCCGCAGGAGTGTCGCCGTCAGCAGTTGCTGCTGACGGCGACACTCGCGTGCCCGCAGGACAGCGCAAAGTGCTGTTTGTGCTGCTCGCGCTTGCCGCCGTCATCTACCTGATTGACCAGCTCACCAAGAACTGGGTTGTTGCAAACCTGCCGTATGGCATTTCGCAGCCGGTGCTTGGTGAGTTTTTGCAGTTTCATTTTGTTCGCAACCCCGGCGCCGCGTTTTCGCTTGCAAGTGGAAGTACCTGGATCTTCGCGATCCTCGCCTCGTGCGTTGTGCTCTTTATTATTTGGTACTCGGCACGCATTCGTTCTGTTGGCTGGGCCGTTTTCCTCGGCCTGCTCCTCGGCGGAACCGTTGGCAACCTGAGCGATCGTTTCTTCCGCGAGCCCGGGTTTCCCCAGGGGCACGTAGTTGACTTCATCTCTACTCCGTGGATGATCCCCGCCATTTACAACATGGCCGATATCTTCATCGTGAGCAGCATGGCGATTTTTGTCATGCTGACGTTCAGAGGCATCCGCATTGATGGTACGCGCGAGCCCTCCAAGAAGGAGCGCGCAGCGGCAGAAGCCGCGGAGACCGCGGAAGAGCCCGGCCGTGGAGAGTAGGGCCCTGTACGTTCCTGACGGCCTCGAAGGTGTCAGGGTTGATGCCGCGCTGGCGAAGCTCCTTGGGTTCTCTCGCAGTTTTGCCGCAGAGGTGCTCGCCGAAGGTGGCGTGCTGGTTGACGGCAGCGTTGCGTCGAAGTCAGACCGACTCCAAGCTGGGTCGCACATCGACGTGAGTTGGACGCCAAAAGAGGGTCCGAAGATTGTGCCGGTTGAGGTTGAAGACTTTAAGATCATCCACGATGACGACGATCTTGTGGTGATTGATAAGCCGGTTGGTATTGCTGCGCATCCGGCTATCGGATGGTCGGGTCCAACCGTGCTCGGTGCCCTCGCGGCAGCTGGCTACACCATCGCAACATCTGGCGCCCAAGAGCGCGCCGGAATTGTGCAACGCCTTGACGTTGGTACGAGTGGTCTTATGGTCGTCGCGAAAAGCGAAAAAGCGTATTCGCTGTTGAAGCGCGCGTTCCGCGACCGCACGGTCGAGAAGGTATACCACGCCATTGTGCAGGGGCATCCTGACCCATTTGCTGGGACTATCGACGCTCCTATTGGGCGGCATCCCGGTTCCGAATGGAAATTTGCGGTGACCCAAGATGGCAAACATTCGGTGACACACTACGAGACGCTTGAGGCGTTTCCGTATGCCACGATGCTCGAGATTCACCTTGAGACCGGCCGCACGCACCAGATTCGTGTGCACATGGCGGCCCAGCGGCATCCCTGTGTTGGCGATGCAATGTACGGTGCTGACCCGACGCTTTCGGCAAAGCTTGGCCTTGAACGGCAGTGGTTGCACGCAAAAGAGCTGTCATTTACCCATCCTGGCACCAACGAATGGGTCACCTACCGCAGTGAGTATCCCGCGGATCTGCAGCACGCGCTTGACGTGTTGCGCGCGCAGTAACAGCCAACTGCCGTGAGCTGATGCCTCGAACCTCATGCGCGAATAGGCGTTGGTGGGGCGGGGATTGTTTGTCTGTCTTCCGTGCGTTGCCGCGTGTTGTGCGTCTGTGCGTCGACCTCGGCTGCGTGTTGGCACCATCGCATAATTTTAATGTGAGTATGTCATGACAAAGTAGCTTCGAGGCTGTAGGCTAACCGTATTGAACGAATCAATACGAAGGAGTTCGCCGTGACGGAGTCGTTGCAGCCATTTGATCTTGTGACCATCGGTCGGGTCGGGGTAGATATCTACCCGGTCCAAACCGGCGTTGGCCTTGAAGACGTCACATCCTTTGGCAAATTCCTTGGCGGGAGCGCCACCAACGTGGCCGTCGCAGCAGCGCAGCACGAGCGCCGCACCGCCGTGATAACCCGCACGGGCAACGATCCGTTTGGGCGGTACATCAGCCGTGAGATCGATCGACTCGGCGTTGACAACCGCTGGGTGAGCGTGGTTGAAGGGCTCAACACGCCCGTGACGTTCTGCGAAATCTTCCCGCCAGACGATTTCCCGCTCTACTTCTACCGCGAGCCGGTCGCGCCCGACCTGCTCATCGAGGCCGATCAGCTTGACCTCGACGCCATCGCCAACGCGCGCATCTTCTGGGCAACCGTCACGGGCCTCAGCCACGAAACCAGCAGGTCAGCTCATCACGCCGCCTGGAACGCACGCCAGCGGGCCGAGTTCACCGTGCTCGACCTCGACTACCGGCCGATGTTCTGGGATTCTCCAGCAACAGCGACCGCAGAGGTGGGGCGCGCACTAGAACACGTGACCGTTGCGGTTGGCAATAGGGAAGAATGCGAAATTGCGGTGGGGGAGACCGAGCCGCTGCGGGCCGCTGACGCGCTCCTCGAGCGCGGGGTGAAGCTTGCCATCGTCAAGCAAGGGCCAAAGGGTGTTCTTGCCAAGACGGCGACGGAAACGGTCGAAGTTCCGCCCTACTTCGTTGACGTCGTCAATGGGCTTGGAGCGGGCGATAGCTTCGGTGGTGCACTCTGCCACGGTCTCCTTTCCGGATGGTCGCTCGAAGACACGCTCCGATTTTCAAACATCGCCGGCGCGCTGGTCGCCGGCCGCCTCGAATGCTCAACGGCGATGCCTCGCACCGCCGAGGTTAACGAGGTTCTCGAAAGGATTGATCGATGACCACGTTCCAGAAAGCGCCGCTCGATATGGATGCGGCCGAGCGCCTCAGACAGACGCGGGCGCAGCATCCAGACGCTATCGGCAGCATCCTCGCCAAGCGAAAGCGGCGAGAACTGCTCCGTGACGACAACCGGCTGTTTATCGTTGCAGCCGATCATCCCGCACGCGGTGCGCTCGGAGTGGGAAGCAACGGCATGGCGATGGCCAACCGATACGACCTGCTCGACCGGCTTGCGCTTGCGCTCAGCAGGCCAGGCGTTGACGGTGTCCTTGGCACGCCGGACATCATCGAAGACCTGGCGCTGCTCGGTGTGCTCGACGACAAGATCGTGGTTGGCTCGATGAACAGGGGAGGCCTTCGAGGGTCAACCTTCGAGATCGATGACCGTTACACGGCCTATGACGTTCCCTCCATCGTTGACAGCGGGCTCGACTTTGCCAAGCTCCTCGTTCGCATTTGCCACGAGGACAACGCAACGGTTCGAACCCTTGAAGAAACTGCCCGCGCCGTCACCGCTGCCGCTGGGGCACAGCTCCCGATTATGCTTGAGCCGTTTCGCAGCCGCTGGAGTGACGGTGTGATCAGCAACGACCTGAGCACTGACGCCGTGATCGAGTCGATCGCCATTGCGTCAGGGCTTGGCGCATCTTCCGCTTACTCCTGGATGAAACTCCCCGTCGTGGCCAATATGGAGCGGGTCATGGAGGCTACTACGCTTCCAACCCTGCTGCTTGGCGGCGACCCCAGCGGAGCCCCCGACGATGTGTACGCGAGCTGGGAGCATGCCCTTGCCTTGCCAGGGGTGCACGGCCTCGTCGTCGGCCGCACGCTCCTGTACCCACACGACAACGACGTGAGCGCAGCGGTTGATACCGCAGCCAAGCTCGTCCACACACGCTAGAACGAACGAAAGAAGCCATTATGAGCACGCAGAGCCTTCCTACCGTTGGACACTGGATTAACGGTGCCAACGTCGAATCCAACAGCGGACGCACGTCGCCCGTATACGACCCAGCACTCGGGATTGTGACCAAGAACCTTGCCCTCGCCAACCAGGACGAGATCAACGCTGCCGTCGCTTCTGCACAGGCCGCGTTCCCCGCATGGAGCAACCTGTCGCTCGCGAAGCGCCAGACGGTACTGTTCCGGTTCAGAGAGCTGCTCAACGAGCGCAAGGGCGAACTGGCCGAAATCATCACGGCTGAGCATGGCAAGGTCGTTTCGGATGCGCTCGGCGAGATCAGTCGCGGACAAGAGGTTGTTGAGTTCGCCTGTGGGCTTTCGCACCACCTCAAAGGCGAGTACTCCGAGCAGGTTTCTTCCGGCATCGACGTGTACTCAACCCGCCAGCCGCTCGGCGTTGTTGGCATCATCAGCCCTTTCAACTTCCCGGCCATGGTTCCCATGTGGTTTTTCCCCATCGCCATTGCTGCGGGTAACACGGTGGTGCTGAAGCCGAGCGAGAAAGACCCAACCGCTGCGATTTGGATGGCGGAACTCTGGAAAGAAGCAGGCCTGCCAGACGGCGTATTTACCGTGTTGAACGGCGACAAGGAGGCCGTTGACGGCCTGCTCACCCACCCAGACGTGAAGGCGCTCTCGTTTGTCGGCTCGACGCCAATCGCCCAGTACGTGTACGCAACGGGTACGGCCAACGGCAAACGCGTTCAGGCCCTCGGCGGTGCGAAGAACCATATGCTTGTGCTTCCGGATGCCGACCTCGACCTTGTCGCCGACTCTGCCATCAACGCGGGCTTCGGGTCCGCTGGTGAGCGCTGCATGGCGATCAGCGTGATCGTTGCCGTTGAACCGGTAGCCGACGAGCTTATCCAGAAGATCACGGAGCGCATGACTGGACTCGTCACTGGCGACGGCCGCCGCTCGTGCGACATGGGCCCACTCGTGACCGAGCAGCACCGCGACAAGGTTGCGAGCTACATCGATATCGCCGCCGCCGATGGTGCGACCGTCGTCGTTGACGGGCGAGGCGTAACCCCCGATGGCGATGCAAACGGGTTCTGGCTCGGGCCGACCCTGCTTGACAACGTGCCAACGTCTTCGCGCGTCTACACCGAAGAAATCTTCGGGCCGGTGCTTTCGGTTGTCAGGGTGAAATCCTTTGGTGATGGAGTCGACCTCATCAACAGCGGGGCATTTGGGAACGGCACGGCAATCTTCACCAACGACGGGGGAGCCGCTCGGCGGTTCCAGAATGAGATTCAGGTTGGCATGGTCGGTATCAACGTGCCGCTGCCGGTTCCGGTAGCCACGTTCTCCTTCGGCGGCTGGAAGGACTCGCTGTTTGGCGACACCAAAGCGCACGGCGCAGAGGGAGTTCGCTTCTACACGCAGGTCAAGGCCATTACGTCTCGGTGGCTTGACCCGAGCCACGGCGGAATCAACCTCGGCTTTCCCGAAAACGACTAACCTGGCAGCACCGAGCGCCCGCACGGGCAAGGAGGCAACACGTGACCGACCAACGCTGGATGTTTGAGCGCGGCACTCTCGCGCGAGACGGCTGGGAAACCGTCGTCGGGTCTGACCTTCCCGGGTGGAAACACACGGGGCTGAGGGTGGCGACGCTTGCTGGTGGAGCATCGCTCGCCCTCGAAGCCAACGCGGAGGCCTCGGTCGAGCGCCTGATCGTGCCGCTTGCCGGCTCGTTTACCGTGCTGGTGACGGAGCCATCAGGCACGTCATCCTTCACGCTGAACGGGAGGACGTCGGTCTTCGATGGCCCGACAGACGTGCTGTACGTTGGCACCGAGGCCTCGGTCAGCGTGCAGGGTGTGCGGGGTGCCGGGCGTTTTGCGGTTGCAGAGGCCCCAGCATCCACCTCGTATCCAACCACCTACGTGCAGGCTCAGGATGTTGCCGTCGAACTGCGAGGTGCCGGACGCTCAAGTCGCCAGGTACATAACTTTGGCACCCCTGCCAACCTCGCCGCCGACCGGTTTATTGTGTGTGAGGTTGTGACGCCGGCCGAGAACTGGTCGTCGTTCCCCGCGCATAAGCACGACGAGAGCATCACCGGCGTAGAGTCGTCGCTTGAAGAGATCTACTACTTCGAGTCGGAGGTCTCTCGCGGCGTTGATGCGCCCGCTGAGGCCAAACCGTTTGGCATGTTCAGCACCTATAGCTCACCAGCCGGCGCGATTGACATCAACGCGCAGGTCCGCACTGGGGACGTCGCTCTTGTGCCATTTGGCTACCACGGTCCCGCAGTCGCGGCTCCCGGCTACGACCTGTACTACCTCAACGTGATGGCCGGCCCCGACCCCGAGCGGGTTTGGAATATCACCGACGACCCAGCACACGGCTGGATTCGCACGACGTGGGAAGGCCAAGCTGTCGACCCTCGGTTGCCATACCTGCCAAACAGTGCGGCTACGCAGCCAGCATCATCCTCTACCGAAGGAGCACACTCGTGACCAGCAGCACCCGCCGGATGACCGTGAGCCAGGCGCTCGTCGAGTTTCTCTCGCACCAGTACACGGTTGACGGGGATCTTCGCGAACGGACGATTCCGGGCACCTTTGGTATTTTTGGCCACGGCAACGTCGCCGGCATCGGGCAGGCGCTCAAGCAGCTTTCGGTGACCGACCCCGCGGCGATGCCCTACTACCAAGCCCGCAACGAGCAGGGCATGGTGCACGAATCGGTTGGTTTTGCCAGGATGCGCAGGCGGAGGGCAACCTACGCCAACGCCGCATCCGTTGGTCCTGGCGCGGCGAACATGCTGACCGGCGCGGCGCTTGCGACCACCAACAGGCTTCCCGTTCTGCTACTGCCGAGCGACACCTTTGCCACTCGCGTGAGCGACCCGGTGCTGCAACAGATGGAGCTGCCGCACGACACCTCGATAACCGTCAACGACGCGTTCCGTCCGCTTTCGCGCTTTTTTGACCGCGTCGATCGACCAGAAAAGCTGTTCTCGACTGCCCTGTCTGCCATGCGCGTGCTCACGGATCCCGTCGAAACCGGAGCCGTCACGATCGCGCTGCCAGAGGACGTGCAAGCGGAGGCACTCGACGTTCCGCTCGAATTCTTGCAGGACCGTGAGTGGCACCTGCGCCGCCCGCTGCCTGAGCGCGAGCCGCTTGCCAGGGCGATTGCCGCCATCCGCGCCGCACGGGCGCCCATGATCATTGCCGGCGGCGGAGTGCTCTACTCTGGCGCAGAAGATGTGCTGCGCAAACTGGTTGAAGATACCGGCATTGTGGTTGGCACAACACAAGCCGGCGGCGGCTCGTTGCACTGGGACCACCCGCAAAACCTTGGCGCGGTTGGTGCAACCGGTTCAACGGCGGCCAACAGGGCAGCAGCAGAGGTCGACGTCATCATCGGCGTTGGGACACGCTACAGCGATTTCACGACCGCAAGCCGAACGGCCTTCCAGAACCCAGATGTCACGTTTGTCAACATCAATATTGCGTCCTTCGACGCGTATAAGCACGGCAGCCAGCTTCCGATTATTGCGGATGCCCGCGAGGCGCTGACCGAGCTTATCGAGGCGCTTGCCGGCTTCCGCGTCTCAACCGACTACGCGGAGTGCAACGCGCGAGAGAAGCAAGCCTGGGATGCCGCGGTAACGGCGGCCTTTGAGCCCTCTGGTCGGCCGGTGCCTGCCCAATCCGAAATCATTGGAGCGGTCCAGCAGGCGAGCGACCCGCGCGACGTTGTTGTCTGCGCTGCAGGCTCGCTGCCAGGCGACCTGCACAAGCTTTGGCGCCCGCAGGACGCGCTCGGCTATCACGTCGAATACGCCTTCTCCTGTATGGGCTACGAGATCGCTGGCGGCATCGGCGTGCGTCGGGCAGCCCCTGACCGCGACGTGATCGTCATGGTCGGCGATGGCTCGTATCTGATGCTCAATACCGAACTCGTGACGGCCGTCGCCGAGGGCATCAAGATTATTGTTGTGCTCATCCAGAACCACGGCTATGCCTCGATCGGCCACCTCTCGGAGGACATCGGCTCGCAACGGTTTGGTACCAAATACCGGTACCTCGAGCACGACGAACACACGCACTCCTTTGACGACGGAGACGTGCTGCCCGTTGACCTCGCCGCAAACGCTCGCAGTTACGGGCTCGATGTTATCGAGATTGAGCCTTCTGAGACCGCAATCGCCGACCTGTCTGCGGCGGTTGCAACGGCCAAAGCGTCATCAACCTCGACGCTTATCCACATCAACTCCGACCCGCTCCTGTTTGCCCCTGACGGTGAGGGTTGGTGGGATGTTCCCGTTGCCGAGGTCTCAGAACTTGACTCCACGCAGCAGGCGAGGGCCGGATACGAAACGAATCAGGCCGCCCAGCGCCCGCTGCTCGGCTAACCAGCGACGCAGTACGCACGCATTGACCATCAACCACAACGAAGCGGTAGAACACACACTATGACTGAATACACCGAAGCAGCTACAGTCGGCATTGGCATCTTTGGGTCGGGCCGTATCGGCCAGGTCCACGCGGCAAACGTTGCGCTCAACCCTGGCTCAACGCTGCTCTGGGTCTGCGACCCGCGGCTCGATGCGGCCACCGAACTCGCGCAGAAATACGGGGCTCGGGCAACCGATAACCCCAACGACGTGCTTTCAGACCCTGCCGTGCAGGCTGTGCTGGTCGGGTCATCGACGCCAACCCATATGGACCTCACGGTGCAGTCGGTCAGGGCGGGGAAGCGGGTCCTCTGCGAGAAACCGCTCGACCTTGAGCTCGACGTAATCGATGCAGCCAGGGCGGATGCCGGTCCTGACATTGAGCACGTGATGGTTGGGTTCAACCGACGGTTTGACCCGAACGTTGCCGAAGTGCACCGCAGAGTTGAAGCGGGGGAGATCGGGCAGCTTGAACAGCTCACGATCATCAGCCGTGACCCGACGCCGCCTCCGGGAGAGTACCTTGCCGTTTCAGGCGGGATGTTCCGCGATATGACCATTCACGACTTTGATATGGCGAGGTTCTTCCTCGGCGAGATCACATCGGTGTATGCAACGGGAAGCGCGCTCTTTAGCGACGACGCCCGCGCGGTTGGCGACGTTGATTCTGCCTCGCTTATCCTGACGAACGCGGCAGGCGTGCAGTGCCAGATCATCAACTCTCGACACTGCGGGTATGGCTACGACCAACGGCTTGAGGCATTCGGTTCGCTCGGTTCGCTGCGCGTTGGCAACCAGCGAGACACGACGGTTGTGTTTGACGGGGCCAGCGCCACCGACGTGAAGAATCCTATTCAGAACTTCTTTCTTGAACGATACGCCGCCGCGTACCAGATCGAGTTGCAGCACTTCCTGACGTCGATCGCGTCGGGCGTTGCCCCGAGTCCGTCGTTCGAAGACGGCCGTGAAGCCGTTGTCTGTGCGCTTGCGGCGCAACGCAGCCTATCCGAGGGGCGAGTTGTTGCACTCTCGGAGTTTGGGCTCTGACCTGCCGATGAAGCCAACATCCAGTCTCTGACCTGACCCGCGTCACCAAACCGAAAGCGAAAATACTATGTCTGTGAGTTCACGCATCGCCGCTGCGCCCATCTCATGGGGCGTCTGTGAAGTGCCAAATTGGGGGTTCCAGCTTGCCCCAGAAACCGTGCTCAACCAGATGCGCGAGCTTGGCGTTTTAGCCACGGAGTTTGGCCCAGAAGGCTTCCTCCCTGTCGACCCTGCCGCTCGCGCCACGGTGCTCGCCGAGCACGGGATGCACGCGGTTGGCGGGTTTGTGCCCGTCATCTTCCATAAGGCCGATCACGACCCGCTGCCTGGTATCCTCGCGGAGCTTGCTGCCCACGTGAGCGCTGGGGCCTCGACGATTGTGTACGCGGCGGCGAGCGGCGACGACGGATACGACGAGCGCCCAGTACTGACCGACGACGAGTGGCAGACGCTGTTCAGTAACCTCGAGCGGGCGCGGCAGGCAGCAGTGGACGCAGGCATCGTGCCTACACTGCATCCACACGTTGGCACCATCATTGAAACGGGCGATGACGTCAGGTTGGTACTCGAACGGTCGAGCATCGGGCTTTGCCTTGATACGGGGCACCTGCTCATCGGTGGCACCGATCCTCAGATTCTGGTCGACGGCTATGCTGACCGCATCACCCACACCCACCTAAAGGATGTTCGGGAAAGCCTCGCCAATCGGGTTCGGGCTGGCGAGATCACCTACTATGACGCGGTCACGCAGGGGATGTATTGCCCACTTGGCACCGGCGACGCTAACATTGGCAACATCGTGCGCACCCTCGAAGCTGCTGGCTACAGCGGCTGGTACACGATGGAGCAAGATACTGTGCTCAACGATGAGTCAGAAGCCGCTGGGGCCCTCGCCGATGTCCGATCGAGCATGGAGTTCCTGCTGAATCTAGGAGTTTAATGGTGAACGTGACCGACGCTGATGTTGTGTCCCCTGTCAATGCTGCGCCCCTCCGAATCGGGGTGCTCGGGGCAGCACGGATCTCAACGGCGTCGGTGATCAAGGCCTCTCAGCTTACTGGTGACCGCCTCGTCGCCGTTGCGGCGCGCGACCCGAAGCGAGCCGCAGAATATGCTGCCGCAAACGGGTTTGAACGCTCGGAGCCAAGCTACGAGGCCCTGCTCGCAGCCGACGATATTGACGTGATCTATAACCCGCTGCCCAACGGCCTGCACGCGGAATGGACGATCAAAGCGCTCAGGGCAGGTAAGAACGTGCTCTCAGAGAAACCGTTCAGCTCAAACCTCGCCGAGGGCGAGATCCTCGCGACGGTTGCCGAGGAGACGGGCGGAAAACTCTGGGAAGCGTTCCACAACAGGCATCATCCCGTGATGGGGCGGATGCTTGAGATCGCGGCATCCGGGGAGGTCGGCGACGTAACTCACGTCCATGTCCGCATGGATATGCCCTATCCTGGCGACGACGACCCTCGCTCATCCTTCGCACTTGCCGGCGGGGGACTCATGGATGTTGGCTGCTACGCGGTACATGCCGCCGTTGAGTTTGGGGCACTTCTTGGCGGTGCGCCCCGCATCACTGCAGCGACCGCGGAGGTCTCGACCTTCGACGAACTCATCGACACCAGGCTGGTGGCCAGCGCCGTCTATCCCAACGGGCGGACGGCATCCCTGCACAGCAGTATGAGCGATAACGACGTGCGGTTCGAGCTTTCGTTCACGGGCACGCGTGGCAAGGCGTACGCGCCGGGTTTTGTCTTGCCGCACCTCGACGACCGGGTCATTGTGACGGTGGATGGCGTTGAACGGGTTGAGCACCTTGGCACGCGAACGTCGTATGCCTATCAGCTGGATGCCGTGCGTCGGAACCTGCGAGACGGCGAGCCGTTTGCGGTTCCGGTCAGCACTTCGCTCACCATTATGGGATTGATCGACGACGCGTATCGTGCCGCCGGGCTGCCCGTTCGGCCTGCGCGCGTGCTCGAGTAATCGCCTGGCAGCTGGGGGTAAGCCCTGGCCTGCACGGCGAACCTTTTGTCAGTCGTCCGGGGTAGGATTAACGCCTATTCAAGAACCCTCGGAGATGGTGTGTCGAAGTCTGATTCCTTTGTGCATTTGCACGTCCACAGCGAGTACTCAATGCTCGACGGAGCCGCCCGCGTCAAACCCCTGATCGCCGAGGCCGTCAATCTTGGCATGCCTGCGATTGCGGTCACCGACCACGGCAACACCTTTGGTGCCTTCGACTTCTGGAACACGGCAACCAACGCGGGCATCAAACCCATTATCGGGACAGAGGCTTACCTCACGCCAGGTACGCACCGCAGCGACCGCACGCGAATCCGCTGGGGCAACGGCAGCGGAGACGACGTTTCTGGTTCGGGTGCCTACACACACATGACGCTGCTCTCGGCCTCGCAGGCCGGCATGCACAACCTCTTCCGCCTGTCGAGCCGCTCGTCTATCGAGGGCTACTACTTTAAGCCTCGTATGGACCGCGAGATCCTCAGCCAGTACGCGCAGGGCCTCATCGCCACAACCGGATGCCCAAGTGGCGAGGTGCAGACTCGCCTTCGGCTTGGTCAGTACAACGAAGCGCGCGAGGCCGCCGCCGATTTCCGCGATATTTTTGGCGCTGAGAATTTCTACTGCGAAATCATGGATCACGGCATCGACATCGAGCGCCGGGTCATGTCAGACCTCATCAAGCTCGCAAAAGACCTCGGGCTTCCGCTCGTGGCGACAAACGACCTCCACTACACACACGCAGCCGATGCCGAGTCACACGCCGCCCTGCTGTGTGTGCAGTCTGGTTCACGGCTCGACGACCCCAACCGATTCAAATTTGATGCCAACGAGTTCTACCTCAAGTCGCCAGCCGAGATGCGTCAGGTGTTCCGCGACTACCCAGAGGCGTGCGACAACACGTTGCTTATCGCCGAGCGCTGCGAAACGGCCTTTGATACCAAAGCCAACTACATGCCGCGTTACCCCTGCCCTCCGGGCGAAAACGAGGACAGCTGGTTTGTGAAAGAGGTCGAAACCGGCCTGCACCACCGCTACCCAAACGGCATTCCCGATAACGTCCGCAAGCAGGCTGACTACGAAGTTGGCGTTATCCTGCAGATGGGCTTCCCCGGGTACTTCCTCGTGGTTGCCGACTTCATTCGCTGGTCACGTGACAACGGCATCCGAGTTGGTCCTGGCCGCGGTTCAGGTGCAGGCTCGATGGCGGCATACGCCATGAAAATCACCGACCTCGACCCGCTGCAGCACGGCCTCATCTTTGAGCGATTCCTCAACCCAGACCGTGTCTCCATGCCCGACTTCGACGTCGACTTCGACGAGCGTCGTCGCGGTGAGGTCATCAAATACGTGACCGAAAAATACGGCGACGAGCGCGTTGCCCAGATCGTCACCTACGGAACGATCAAGGCCAAGCAGGCCCTCAAAGACTCCTCTCGCGTACTCGGCTTTCCATACGGCATGGGCGAGAAGCTCACCAAGGCGATGCCGCCGGCGGTCATGGGTAAAGATATCCCGCTTGAGGGCATCATGGACCCGGCCCACCCCCGCTACAAAGAGGCATCCGACTTCCGCGCGCTGCTTGAGATGGATGCAGAGGCACGCACCGTCTTCGAGACCGCGCGTGGCATCGAGAACCTGAAACGCCAGTGGGGCGTGCACGCGGCAGGCGTGATCATGTCGAGCGACCCGCTCATCGACATCATCCCCATCATGAAGCGCGAGCAAGACGGCCAGATCGTCACGCAGTTTGACTACCCGGCTTGTGAGTCGCTTGGTCTCATCAAGATGGACTTCTTGGGGCTTCGTAACCTCACGATCCTTGACGACGCCCTCGACAACATCCGGGCAAACCGCAACGAAGAGCTCGTGCTCGAAGACCTCGATCTGACCGATCAGGCAGCATACGACCTCATCGCCCGCGGTGACACGCTTGGCGTGTTCCAGCTTGATGGTGGCCCGATGCGCGGTCTGCTTCGCCTCATGAAGCCCGACAACTTTGAAGACATCTCGGCCGTTTTGGCCCTGTACCGCCCCGGCCCGATGGGTGCGAACTCGCACACCAACTACGCGTTGCGTAAGAACGGCGCTCAAGAGATTGAGCCCATCCACCCAGAGCTTGCCGATGCGCTGCTCGAAGTGCTTGGTGGCACCTACGGCCTCATCGTGTACCAAGAACAGGTCATGTCGATCGCGCAGAAGCTCGCAGGCTTTACGCTTGCGCAGGCCGACCTGCTGCGTCGAGCAATGGGTAAGAAGAAAAAATCAGAGCTCGACAAGCAGTACGAAGGCTTCTCGAAGGGCATGAACGACAACGGCTTCTCAAATGCCGCAGTCAAGGCGCTCTGGGACGTGCTGCTGCCCTTCTCCGACTACGCCTTTAACAAGGCCCACTCCGCCGCCTATGGCGTGCTGAGCTACTGGACCGCCTACCTCAAGGCCAATTACCCCGCCGAGTTTATGGCGGCGCTGCTCACAAGCGTTGGCGACTCAAAAGACAAGCTCGGCATGTACCTCAACGAGTGTCGGCGCATGGGCATCCAGGTGCTTGCCCCTGATGTCAACGAATCGTTTGTGCACTTCTCGGCCGTTGGCAAAGATATCCGCTTTGGCCTTGGTGCCATTCGTAACGTTGGTGCCAACGTGGTTGACCTCATCAAGGAGTCCCGAGAAACGAAGGGGCGATTCACCACCTTCCACGGATTCCTCAACAACGTGCCGCTGACGGTGCTCAATAAGCGCACGGTTGAGTCGCTCATCAAGGCTGGTGCCTTCGACTCCATTTCGCCGGTGCGTCGTGCGCTCCTCGAAATCCACGAGGATGCAGTCGAAGCCGCCGCGCTGCTCAAACGCAACGAGGCCCACGGCCAGGTCGACCTCTTCGGCGATATGTTTGCCGACGACGAGGTTGAAGAGCAGGTTCCCGACCGGCCCGAATGGGCGAAAAAAGACAAGCTGGCGTTCGAACGCGAGATGCTTGGGCTCTACGTTTCCGATCATCCGCTCGCCGGTCTCGAAATTCCGCTGGCGAAGCACGCCTCAACAACCGTCAACGAGATTAACAACCCTGACGCCAACTTTGACGGTGAGATTGTCACTGTTGCTGGTCTCATCACAAGCGTGCAGCACCGCGTCGCGAAGTCTGGCAACCAGTACGGCATGCTGACCGTTGAGGACTTCACCGGCGAGATTCAGGTGCTGCTCATGGGCAAGACGTACCTCGAGTTTGGGCCGATGCTGCAGAGCGACGCGATTGCCTCGGTGCGTGGCAAAATTAACGCGCGAGACGATGGTATGTCGATGCATGCATATGGGGTCACGCTGCCGGAGGTTGCCGTTGCGGAGATCGGCGCGCCCATCAGCATTACGGTGCAGGATCGACGCGCGACCGAGAAAACGATGCGAGAGCTGCGCGAGCTGCTCGAACGTCATCCTGGCCAGAACGAGGTGCGATTGCGCCTGCTCACCCCAGACGCGGTGCGCGTCTTCGAGCTTCCCTTCACGGTCACGGTGACATCAAGTTTCTTCGGAGATATCAAGGGACTCTTGGGCCCCCGCTGCCTCATCTAGCCATCTAGCCATCTAGCCATCTAGCCATCTAGCTCGTGGGGTGCGATTGTGCTCGTGGGGCGCGGAATTCCGCACCCCACGAGCAAAAACGCACCCCACGAGCGGCGGTATATTCCGTATGCCGCACGTGGAACCTGTAGCTTGTGTTTCAGGCACAATGACTGTGTCACATCCCCCACGGAGGAACACCATGAATACCATTAACGAGCTACAGAAACCCACCCCCGCCTTTATCGGCGCATCCTGGTTGGCGCTGCTCATCGGCGTCTGCACGTACCTCATCGGTCTGTGGAACGCAGGCATGGAGTTGAACGAAAAAGGCTACTACTTCACGATTCTCATGTACGGCCTGTTCTCGGCGGTTTCTCTCCAGAAGACCGTGCGTGACCGCCTCGAAAACATCAAGGTGACGAACCTGTACCTTGGTCTCGCCTGGTTCTCGCTGGTGCTCTCAATTGCGTTGCTGGTTATTGGCCTGTGGAACGCCGGCAGCATCGAACTGAGCGAAAAGGGTTTCTACGCCATCTCGTTTGTGATGGCGCTCTTCGCCTCGGTTGCGGTGCAAAAGAACGTGCGCGACGTTGCACGCTACAAGCAGCTCGAGGCTGAGCAGGAACTCGTCTACCCAGAGACGATCCCAGCGACGTACACGTCCTACGAATCGGCGCCGACGCAGTAGCCGCTGCAGAGCCTTTGCAGGCAGGTCGGGCCAGGTTGGAAGCGTTGTATGCGCTCCCGACCTGGCCCGGTTGTTTGTGGCCAGGGTAATTTCTAGGGTGTTCTGCTTACCAGCGCTGTCAGGTGAGGACGCTGAACCCTGCATCCCTCAGCGCAACTGCTTGTTCGTTTTCGATTCCGGCATCGGTGATGACACCGGTGAATAGCGACGTCGATCCGACATTCGCAAATGCGGTGTGGCCGATTTTTTGTGAATCGGCGACGATGTATGACTTGGTTGACCGCGACGCCATGAGGGCATTGATTGCTGCCTCGCCTTCGTCGTGGATCATCGCACCAAATTGTGGGCTCAAAGCATTCACCCCGATGAATGACAAGTCCATCGTAATTTGCGACAGCACGCTTGCCGCGAGTGGCCCAACAAGTTCATAGGAGTGGGGGTGGGCGACGCCGCCGCTCACCACGACTCGCACCTGTGGTCGCAGCGAGAACTGAACCGCAATGTTGATCGCTGTGGTCACGACCGTGAGGTTTGGCGTTGGCGATGGCTCCATGAGGTCGGGTCGCGCAAGTAGTGCTTCAACGATCGCGGTCGTTGTGGTGCCGCCGGTAAGTCCTATCACGTCGCCCTTACTAACGAGCTGTGACGCTACGCCACCGATTGCCGCTTTCTGTTGGGCTCGTGAGGTATTTCGATAGCGAACGGGTAGGTCGTAGTCAACAGATTGTCGTGAGGCGCCGCCGTGGGTGCGCGTGATCATCTGTTGCTTGGCCAGTGCGTCGAGGTCACGGCGAATGGTGGCCGCTGAGACGCCGAGGCTGAGCACCAGTTCCTCAACTCGTTGTTGGCCGTTATTCATGACCGCCTCAAGTATGTGGCTGAATCGTTCGTCTTTTTTCATGAGAACCGTTTCGTTTGCGGTAATGATTACAAAATGATTGAAACTGCACTATTGACTCAATATACTGCAAAATTCTGATTGAAACTCTCTTGTGTGTGCAGAATCTTGCAGATAGGATTTCGGTCACCGGGCGTACTCTGCACGTCCTTTCCGCTTCCACAACACATCGTCGTGAACACAAGGGAGACAAATTCGTGAATCTCAAATCGTTATCACCAAGAACGAAGGTGAAGCCCGACGAGTCCGGAGCTCGCCAAAACAAGCCGATACATCGGCTCCTTTCGATGACAGCCGCGGGGGCGCTCGTGGTGAGCCTGCTGCCGCTGGCGCTCATCTCAAGCGGCGCTCAAGCGGCACCTGTCCCTGCGGCAAAGACCTCGGCCCCAAAGCCAGTTTCACCGGAAGTGCCGCTCGACCCGACAGGGAAAACGCTTGGTGCCATTTCTGGAGTCACGCAGACGGGAAGTGCCGTGACCATGACGGCCGAGCGCGGGGCAATCCGCGTCACCTTCCTTGACGACACGAGCCTGAGGGTGGAGGCCGACCCGTCCGGAATATTCTCTGACCCAGCAAATACGCCACAGGGAGATGTAAAACAATCGGCCAATATTGTTGTTGGTGCCCAGGATTTTGCGGGGACGACGGTATCCCTCGCAAACGGATCAACTATCGCAGTGAGCACTCCACGCGTGACCCTTGAGATAGACAAAGCGACATCACAGATGACGCTCAAGCGCGCCGACGGCAGCGTGGTTTGGGCAGAGAAGTCACCGCTTTCCCTGAGCGCGACGGCGTCAACTCAGACGCTGAAGTCGCAGCCTGGCGAGCAGTTTATTGGTGGCGGAATGCAAAACGGCCGGTCGATCCACACCGGGGCGACCATCAATATTGCCAGGAACAGTGACTGGGACGATGACGGCTACCCAAACGCCGTTCCGTACTACATGAGCAGCAACGGCTACGGGGTGCTTCGTGACACCTTTGCGAAGGGATCGTATGTGTTTGCTGGCGACCCAACACTGAGCCACCAAGAAAAGCGCTTTGATGCGTTCTACTTCGTCGGCGACTACAAACAGTCGCTCGATGGCTACACCAAACTCACTGGGCGGCCGATGATGCCACCGGTGTATGCGCTTGAGTACGGCGATGCAGACTGTTACAACCGGTCAAGTCCTAGCTATAAGCCAAGCGGTTTTGGTGACCCTGGCAACATGAAACAGGTCACTCCCGACGCGGCCAAAGTTGCTCAGGGCTTTGTCGATCACAACATGCCGGGTGGGTGGATGCTCGTGAATGACGGTTACGGCTGTGAGTACACACAGCTTCCAGAGACAACCGCAAAGATCGCGGAGGTTTCCGGCATGAAGACGGGCTTGTGGACGGAGCGTTCCCTCACAAACCAGCCGTATGAGGTCGGCGATGCTGGCATTCGGATGCGCAAGCTTGACGTTGCGTGGGTTGGTTCCGGGTACCGGCTCGCCCTGACCGGTTGTGAAGCCGCCTACAACGGCATTGAACAGAACTCGGACGCCCGGGGTACAGCGCTCATGGTTGAGGGTTGGGCCGGTTCTCAGCGCTGCGGAATGCAGTGGACTGGCGACCACACTGGCAACTTGGATGCGGTTCGTTGGCAGGTCTCCGCGTTGACGGGGGCAGGCAACTCTGGTCTCGCGTTTACAACCGGCGACGTTGACGGAATCTTTGGTGGCTCGATGCAGAGCTACGTCCGAGACCTCCAGTGGAAGACTTTTGCGCCTGCCCTCTATTCGATGAGCGGATGGGCGAGCACCGATAAGCGCCCGTGGCTGTACGGCGATGAAGCCACTGAGATAAACCGAAGCTATCTTGAGCTGCGTCAGCGACTCCTGCCATACATCTACACACTTGCCGCCGAGTCGCACTCGAGCGGTACCCCGATGATGCGTTCGCTGGCCCTTGAATACCCAAACGACCCGGCGTCGTACAGCGCAGAGGCGAATAACGAGTTTTTGCTTGGCAACGATTTTTTGGTTGCGCCGGTGTTCACAGCGAGTAACGTTCGCAACGGTATCTACCTGCCCGAGGGAACTTGGGTCGACTACTGGAGCGGAGAGCTGTACCAGGGTGGGCGGGTGCTGAACGGCTATAGCGCGCCACTCGACATGCTGCCTGTCTTTGTGCGTGCCGGAGCCGTTGTTCCTCAGGGCATCGCTGCTCGAAACTCCGCGTTGACCCCAGAAGACTCGGCAATTACGGTTGATATCTACCCAGCCGGTACATCAACGTTCACCCTGTATGAGGACGATAAGACGACTCGCGCCTACCAGAGCGGTGCCGCGAGTTCGCAGGAGTTCACCGTATCGGCCCCTGAATCCGATGCTGGGGATGTCTCCGTCACGGTGGGCGCCCGGGTTGGGGAATACTCTGGGAAGTCAGCGTCGCGCCCGTACGTGCTCGATGTGCACAGCGGAACTCGTCCGGATGCCGTCGAGCGAGACGGCGTTGCCCTCGATGTACTGGCAGACCGTGCGGCATTTGATGCCGCCGATCAGGGCTGGTTTTACGACGCGGATGCCGCCGGCGGCACCGTGCACGTCAAGGTTGGCGCGGTCGGCTCTGGCACCGCAGCCGCAGTTGTACTGAAAGGCGCGAGTGCCGTTGGTGGCTCAGACTCCGATGCGCTTGCCGCGCAGGTTGATGTCCAGCTTGACGACCAGGTGTTTCTCGAAGGGGAGACCACAGCAACGGTTGTCTTCACGAATACGGGAGATCAGGCCAAGACCGAGGTTTCGGTAGAACCTGTGCTTCCGGCGAACTGGACGCTGACCAAGCCCGTTGCAGCATCCATTGCGCGGGTAGAGCCTGGAGCCTTGGCAACGGTGACCTTCACCGCCAAACCATCGGCTGGCGCGGCCGGTGGGCCGCAGACGGTGTCGGCAAAGGCAACATACACGGATGCAGGGGGCACACTCCAGTCAGTCGAAGGCGCCAACCAAATCTATGTTGGCTATGGGTCGATCGCAGGGGCGTACAACCTCGTTTCAACAACCGATTTGGCGACACGGACGGCGGGAAACTTCGACGGAGGGGGATCCTCCTTGTCCGCCGAGGAACTCGCCAAGCAAGGGATCGTGCCGGGAGCGCCTGTCACGGTTGGGACGGGAGACTCGGCAGTTACGTACACCTGGCCAAACGTAGCCAACGGCACTCCAAACAGCGTGCAACTCGACGGCCAGACCATTTCGGTCGGCGGAACAGGAACCCACCTTGCCATCCTTGGATCTGCCGCGAGTACGGCAGGTGTCGCCAATGAGGTGAAGCTGCAGTACACCGATGGCAGCACCCAGATGGCGACGTTTACGTATCCCAACTGGTTGCAGCCAACCGATCTGAAGGGCGCGACTCTGGCGATTTCGACTCAGGGCCGGAACAGCGCCACGAACCCTGCAGGTTACGAATACGGGCAGTACAAATATCAGGTGTTCCAAGCCATGGTCCGGCTGAACCCCGTCAAGGAACTGAAATCAGTCACATTGCCGGTGAACAGCGCGGTAAAGATCTTCGACTGGAACGTCGTCGCTCGGGCGCTGCCGGCTCCGGTGACCGCCGACGCTTTTGTGTCGGATCTCGCGTGGGTTTCGGCAACAAACGGCTATGGGGTGATTGGTAAAGATGTTGCCAATAAGGATTCGGCGTCCTCGCCTGACCTTCCGCTCGTGATTAACACGTCTGCAGAGCTCAAAAAGACCTACACAAAGGGGCTTGGAGTGCACGCGCCGTCAAAGATCACTTACTATCTTGGCGGAAGCTGCAGCACCTTTACCGCTGATGTTGGCCTTGAGGACGCGTTCAATGGAACGGTCATCTTCAAGGTTGACGTCGATGGGGTCAAGAAGTACCAGGGCACAACGTTCAAGGCAGGATTCCCGACGGAGAGCATCGCGATTGATGTGACGGGCGCCCAGTACATCGATCTCATTGTTGACCCGATCGACCCGAAGGCAATCTCTGGCGCTCACGGCGTTTGGGGTGACGCAAGGGTCACCTGCGCCGAGCCGGATACCGAACCGCCATTGACAACGGCGACGTCGAGCGTTGATGCGGCGACAACGGGTTGGTACACCGCTTCACCTGTCGTGACGCTGAGCGCAACGGATAATGTGCTGGTGAGTGACACACAATTCCGTCTTGGGTCCGGCGAATGGCAGACCTATGTCGAACCGTTCGTTATTTCGGATGGAGAGACCGAGGTCTGGTATCGCTCAACAGACACGAACGGCAATGTTGAATCCGAGAAATCACTTGGAGTGCTCCGTGTGGATACGCAGCGACCGTCGGTTGAAGCGGTTGCTGATCCTGACGCGCGAACCGTGACGGTAACGGCATCCGACAGCGGGTCCGGAATTGGCGCGATCGAGTATTCAACGGATACGGGAGGCACCTGGCAGGCCTACACCGAGCCGATCACGGCACCGGATGGCGGCATCCGCGTGCAGGTACGGGCAACAGATGTGGCAGGCAACATTTCCGCAGAGCGTGACGCGGTTGTGATTGCGCCAAAGCCGACTGGTCCTGACCCAGATCCGGCAAGCATATTGGTTTCCGGCAAGTTGACTCCCGGTGGATCGATCACCGTCCGCTACGCTGGCGCCGGATCTGCGGCAAGCGTTGAGCTGTGGTTGCATTCCACCCCAACAAAGCTTGCGTCGAGTACCGCGGATGCGTCGGGCTCCGGCCTCGTCGAGACCGCGATTCCTGAGGCTACGGAGTTGGGGACGCACGAGCTGCGTCTTGTGGTTGACGGACAGACGATTGCGCAGACGGCCATAACGGTTGTGGCGGCTGATGACCCCAACGTCACGGTTCCTGAGCCGGGTTCCGGCGGAAACAGCAACGGCAACGGTTCGGGGTCGGCTGGTTCGCAGGCCACCGGATCTGCCGGGCTCGCCAGAACGGGCTCCACGGATGGGGGCTGGACGATGCTCGCTGCCCTTGGCCTTGTGCTCGTCGGCCTCGTCAGTCGCCGACGTCGAGCGTAGCCGGCACCTAACCCAGTCGGACTGTGCCTCCACCCGCGGGTGGAGGCACAGGTCGGCCGGGTTCGGACGCCAGCCTGCCCAGGCAGTTAGACGCCGTGCAGAAGGTCGGTGAGCGCCGCCTCTGCGTCGAGCACTGTTGGGTGGCGTGAGCGGGTCCGAATGCCAGCGTGCGGGGCATCCAGTGCCACCTCACGTTTCACGGCCGTTGGGCGGGGTGCGAGCGCGATCACCCGGTCAGAGAGCCGAACCGCCTCGCGGATGTCGTGGGTAATCAAGACAATCGTGAGGCCAAGCTGGCTCCAGAGCGTGCCAAGCCACTCCTGCATGTCGGTTCTGGTGAGTGAGTCGAGCGCCGCAAACGGCTCGTCGAGCAGCAGGATACGCTTGCCAAGCAGCACGGTTCTCAGCAGCGAGACACGCTGACGCATCCCGCCAGACAGGTGCTCAGGCCGTTCGTTTTCGGTGCCGCTCAGCCCAAAGACCGGCAGAAGCTCGAGGGCCTTTGCCCTGGCCTCCGCCTTGGAAACGCCCTGGATCTGCAGCCCAATGATGGCGTTGTCGAGCACGTTGCGCCAGGCAAAGAGCACGTCATCCTGCGGCATATACGCGCAGTGCTCGGCCGCCTCGCGAGGTGAATTGATACTCTCGCCGTGCAGGAAAACGGTTCCGGCATCCGCCGAATCGAGCCCGGCGAGGATATTAAACAGCGTGCTCTTGCCGCAGCCGCTCGGCCCGATGAGCGAAACAAATTCGCCGGACGCCACGTCGAGTGATAAATCGCTGATGACGGGGACCCTGCCAAAGGATTTGTTGAGATGCTGGATGCTGATGGCCGGTGCGTTGGTCATGATCGTTTCCCGTCGGCGAGGGCCGTGAGCGTCCACGGCGCGATGAGCCGCTGGGCGAGGTAGGTGAGGGCAAAGAGGCTGACGCTCAGAACGGCGGTAACAACGACCGCCGCGAGGACGAGGTCGGTGCGGAACGAGTTCTTCTGGATGCTCATATAAATGCCGAGTCCCGCCTTCGCCCCAACATACTCGGCGAAGATCGCGCCAACCACCGCATAGGTAATGCCGATGCGCAGCGAGGTGAAAAAACGGGGCATTGCTTGGGGGAGCCGCAGCCGATAGAAAACCTGCCAGCGGGACGCCCCCATGCTTGTGAGCAGAGCGGTCGCCGTCGGGCTCGCGGTGCGGAAACCTTCGATGAGCCCGAGCGTAATGGGGAAAAACGTGACAAGCACAACAACGAGCACCTTTGGGAGTGTGCCAAAGCCAAACCAGATGATGATGAGCGGCGCAATCGCGATAATAGGCAGGGTCTGCGACGCCACGAGGAGGGGAGTCACCGCGCTCCTGAACCAGGGAGTGAAATCGACAGCGACGGCAAGCAGCCAGCTCACAACGAGCGTGACTGCAAAACCGAGTAGCGTGACCTGCAGCGTGGCAACCGTGTGCATCCCAATGTCCCCGGCGTGCGCCAATCCCTGCGCCAACACTCTGGAGGGCGCTGGCAAGATTTGGGGTCGCACCCCGCTCGTCCGAACCGCGACCTCCCACACGCCGATGAGGGCGAGCGTGAGGATCACGGCCGGAAGAATGCGGCGAAACGATTTCATTGTGAGAGCGTCTCTGACAACAGATCGGTTGTGTAATAGGTTGACCAGTCTGGTTGTGCGGTGAGCACGTCGCCGTTCTCGTCCGTGAGCAATTGGTGTTCAAAGAGGAACTGCGAGTAGCCGGCCCAGTGCTCCGCATCGATCGTGCCTGCGGTTCCGTCGGCATCCAGCATCAACTGGTCTGCGAGGATGCGCTGGCTGTCGCGCACCATGTCTTCGTCGTCAAAGAAGCCTGGGTTTGCCGCGATGAGGATGTCGGCTGCCTCATCTGGGTGCTCAGCGGCGAACTGGTACCCACGTTGAAGGGCCTGCACAAAGGCTGCGGCCTCGGTTGGATGTTTCTCGATCCAGTCGCGGTTGGCATCGATGACGACGGCGTAGGACTGCGGGAATCCGTAGTCGGTGTAGTGGAAGTACTTGAGCGGATTACCCCGGCGCTCGGCTTCGACACCCTCCCAGGCGAAGAACGGAATCACAAAGTCGGCATCGCCGGAATACAGCGCCTCGTAGGCTGAGGTGCCAAGCACGACCTGCTCGAAGTCGCCCGTGCCGCCGTCGTTCTGAATCACCTGCGTGAGCAGCGGAATTTCGGCGGGCTCGCCAAAACCGGCATACGTGGTGCCGTCAAGATCTTTTGGGCTCTGGATGCTGTCGTTGTCGGCTCGCACTGCGATGGCGCTTGCCCAGTCCTGCAGTACTGCCATGACCGCAACCACGTTTGCCCCGGTGGCCTGCGCCATGGTTGTTGCGTCGTGGAAGCTCACGCCAAATTCGGCGTGGCCGGCATCCATGAGTGTGTCTGGCAGCACGTTGTTGTAGTCAACAAGCGAGACATCGAGTCCGGCATCCGCAAAGTAGCCCTTTTCCATGGCAACGTAGAGGCCGGTGTGGTTCGTGTTTGGGGTCCAGTCGAGGGCGAATCTGATGCTGGTGCCTTCCGCTGAATCAGTGGAAGGCGCGGTGCCGCAGGCCGTAAGCGCAACCGTTGTGGCGGCGAGAATGGCGGCGGCCTTCAGTGCTCGGCCGATCAGGCGGTGGTGTGATCTCATTGCGTTGTTGCTCATTCGAGTTGTGTGTGGATGCGTTGGTTGCGTGAGACGACGGGTCATTGTGAGACCGGCCAGGGCTGGCGATTCAGTGCGGTGTCCCAGAACAACAGCTCAAACTCGCTTGCGGTTTGGTAGGCGACAACCATTGCCGCGCGCTGCTCGTCGGTTGCCTGCGAGTGTGCCTCATCGACAACCCTGCGGGCCTCACGAACGGCAGACTGGAATTCCTCGCCGTCGTAGGAAGCTACCCACTTGGCAAACGGATGCTCCGGGTTGGCTTCGAGCACCTCGGCGGCGCTCAGTGCAAGGCGAGAGGACACATCAGCGTAGAGCCAGAAACAGGGAAGTACGGCCGCAGCCGCCACCGGGTATGGAGCCGTCGCCGCGGTCGCGATGAGGTATGAGACGTAGCCCAGGCAGGTTGGTGATGCCGGTGCCGCAGGGGCAGCATCCACAGCGGCAAGCAACTCGGCGTGCAGGGATGCCTCGACGACGGCAGCATCGTGGGCCGACGTTGACCAGAACGCTGAGGTAACGGGGTCTGGCGCCCGAGCAGCCAGCAGCGCGAGCGCCTTGGCGTAGCCCGCGAGGTAGAGAGAGTCTTGCTCAAGGTAGAAGCGAAAATCTTCGAGGCCGAGGCTTCCATCGCCAAGGCGTTGCAAGAACTCAAGCGAGTCGATGGCCTCACGAATATCGGTTGTTTCGGCCCAGAGGTGATCGGTGAAGCGATCGGTTGGTGTGATTGCGCCATGCATCAGCGTGACATCCCTTCGTCAGCATTACCTGAACAGGTTCCCGGGTCTTATCTCAGCTGCGCGTAGCTCGCGCGGCACCCCGTGTCTTACAGTGTGCTCACACCGTAGCACAGGCGGGATACTGCTCACAGTTGGGGATGTTGCGAGTGCTGGGTCTGCTGAGGGCATAGGATGGTCGTGCGCGGGAGCCCGGTGACACGGGCTGAGAGGGCCGCCCGCTCGTGCGGGCCGTCAGAAGCGATCATCCTGAGGATGTCGCAGGCCGACCGCTGAACCTGATCTGGGTCATTCCAGCGCTAGGGAGCACGCATGATTGAACACCACGACCTCGTCATTGTTGGTGCCGGCATTATTGGGCTTGCCGCCGCCTTCGAAGCCGTTGAGGCTGGCCTGTCCGTTCGCATCTTTGACACAACCCCAGTCGACGGCGCGTCGTTCGCCGCCGCCGGAATGATCGCGCCAACCTTCGAAGCGGCATTTGGTGAGCACGCACTCATGCGGCTCAACGTAGCCTCCGCGCAATTATGGCCGGAATTTGCGCGACGTATTGCCCCGAACGACGACCTTGGATTCCGTGCTCTTGGCACCCTGACCGTTGCGTTCGATTCTGGAGATCTTGCCGAAGCGAGACGCCTCCACGCATTGCATCTTGAGTGGGGGCTCAAATCCGAGCTGATGAACTCTGCACAGGTACGGGAGCGGATGCCCCTTGCCGGACCGCGGATTGCCGGCGGCCTGTGGGCGCCCGACGATCATCAGATTAACCCGCGCCGGGTCTGCGAAGCACTTATTGAGGCGCTTGCTCGCCGTGGCTGCGCGGTCGAGCGGCACGCCGTCGTCTCGCTTGAGCCGAGCGCGCTTGAGCCGAGCGCGCTTGAGCCGAGCGCGCTTGAGCCGAGTTCGTTTGTGTCGCCGGGGCGATGGGCCGGGGTTTCCGGCGTGCGGCTCGATGACGGAAGCACCGTGACAGCGCAACGCGTGCTGCTCGCTGCAGGCTGGCAAACTGGCAAGCTTGTCGCAGACATTCCCGACGTTGAGTTGCCAACCCGCCCCGTGAAAGGCGAGGTCGTGCGGCTCAACGTGACCGATCAGCCCTGGTTGAACTGCGGCTTTACTGTTCGTGGCTTGGTGCAGGGCCGGCCTGTCTACATCGTGCCTCGTGCCGATGGTGAGGTTGTTGTTGGCGCGACCACCGCCGAATTGCCTGATGACCGGCAGCCGAGCGCGGGCGCCATGTTCGGGTTGCTTCGGGATGCTCGCGCGATTATGCCTGGGCTCGATGAGGCAGCCGTGCGCGAATTCACCGCGCGGGCACGGCCCGGTTCGCCAGATAACCTGCCGATGATTGGCCCGCTGCTCGATGGCTCACTGCTAGTGGCCACCGGACACTATCGCCACGGCATTCTTTTGGCAGCGGTGACGGCGTTATTGCTGCGCAGGGTGTTTGCGGCGACCCCAGAACGCGACGCTGACCCGGCCTCTGGAACCGAACCCACAACAGCTCAGCGCAGCGACTCAGCGACCACCGCAGACGAGGCGGAGATCGCCGAAGCCTGCCGAGCCGACCGATTCTCACCAGCATCCGCGAGCAGTGGAGAACAAGGAGACACCAAATGACGCCAGCTGCGCCCAGCCCCTCGCCCCAGATCGAGGTCAACGGGACCTCGGTTCCACTCGCCCAAACCACAACCCTCGCGAGCGTCGTGATTGCGCTGCTCAAGCCGGCAGAGGCTGGGGCAACCGTCGCATCCCTCGGCGGTGGCATCGCTGCGGCCGTCAATGATGCCGTTGTGCCTCGCAGCATCTGGGCGGACCACACACTCAATGACGGTGACCGGGTCGAAATTCTCACCGCGGTTCAGGGAGGCTAACCATGACACAACCAACCACAGTGATCGGCGATGCGCGCCTCATTGACGACCCGCTCGTGATCGCGGGCGAGACGTTTTTGTCGAGACTCGTTATGGGAACGGGTGGGGCGCCGAGCCTCATAGCCCTTGAGCGCGCGCTCGTCGCGTCAGGCACCGAACTCACCACCGTCGCCATGCGCAGGGTTCAGGCCGGGGGAGAGGGCTCGGTGTGGGGGTTGCTGCAACGCAACGGAATCCGATCGCTCCCAAACACCGCTGGCTGTTTTAACGCCAAGGAGGCCGTGCTGACCGCCCAGCTTGCACGGGAGGCCTGCGAAACCAACTGGGTCAAGCTTGAGGTTGTTGCCGACGACGTGACGCTGCTCCCCGACCCGATTGAGCTTGTGCGGGCCGCTGAGCTCCTCGTAGCCGATGGATTTGTTGTGCTGCCGTACACCAACGACGACCCGATTACGGCGCGAAAGCTTGCCGACGTTGGCTGCGCAGCCGTCATGCCCCTTGGCGCGCCAATCGGCTCGGGTCTTGGCATCCTCAATCCGCATAATATCGAGGCGATCGCCGCCCACTCTGCGGTTCCCGTGATCCTGGATGCCGGCATTGGCACGGCCTCAGACGCCGCGCTTGCGATGGAACTTGGCTGCGACGGCGTCTTGCTCGCAACCGCGGTGACCAGGGCCGCAGACCCAGTCCGGATGGCGCACGCCATGCGATTGGCCGTTGAAGCCGGGCGGGCAGCCTCGCTTGCCGGGCGCATCCCAAAACGAAGGGATGCCCTCGCATCGTCGCCGCTCGACGGCAGGGCGAACCTCGATCTTGCGCTGTAGCCCGGCGACGGCGGCAAGGAGTTGAGGCTTCGCTCAGGAACAGCCCGCTAGCCTTGTGTCATGAGAACTGCGAGAGCTCTTTGGCGTGTGGTCCCAACGCGCCCGCTCCTCGCAGCGCTTGTGCTCGTCACAATGTTGCTCACTCTTGTTGCGATGCATGCCGCAACCGAAGAGGTCGCCACCCCGCATCACTCGCAGCCAGCGGCGACCGTTGCAACGGTTCACGGCGCGGATAACCTGCTCGAAGCCGCTTCGCCCTTGGTCGCCGCTCCAACGGTTGCAGACGCTCACCATTCGGAAGCACGTGGCGCCGACGATGCAGGCGCCTGCGCCCTGCTCTGGATGCTCTGCGTCCTCGGCGTGATCGCGGTTCTCATCGTCGCCGCGTTCAGGCTAGCTTCACGGGTTGTTGCCTTAGCGGCGTCTGCTGGGGCCTCCGTGACCGCAATGCTCGTTGGTTTCCGCGACCGCCTTCCCAATCCTCCTTCTCTCTGCGTGTTGTCCGTCTGCCGGAGGTGATGACGGCTGCTCCGCCATGGAGCGTTCCGATTCATGACCCCGCGCCACTCGCGCAACATTGACGTGCCCCTCGCGCATTCGCGCGCCGGCACATAACCCAGAGAGATTCATCATGGCTTCATTTTTCCTTCCCAACAACCGCGCCACCACGACAGTGGCGGCCGTTTCAACGGCACTCGCGGCAGGACTCCTGCTCGCGGGCTGCACCAACGCAGCGCCCGATGCCGCGCCGACAGCGACCGCACCAGCATCCTCGGCATCCGCCACCGCATTCAACGGCAACGACGTGATGTTTGCCCAAATGATGCTGCCGCATCACGAGCAGGCGCTTGAGATGTCGGCGATAGTGCTCGAAACACCCGGCGTTGATGCCCGTGTGACGGAACTCGCGCAGCAGATTGCGGCAGCACAGGGCCCAGAGATCGACCAGCTCACGCAGTGGCTCAGCGACTGGGGCGTCGACGCCGGCGCAGGTGACCACTCCGGCCACGGGATGGCAGGGATGCTGACTGAGGACGACCTTGCACAACTGCGGGATGCCGACGGGCCGGCCACAAGCATCCTGTTTCTTGAACAGATGATCGAGCACCACGTCGGTGCCGTTGACATGGCAGAGCCCCTGCTCAGCAACGGCGAAAACGCGGAGGTTCGAGCGCTCGCCCAGAACGTGGTGTCGTCGCAGAACGATGAGATTGACACGATGCGGACGCTCCTCGCCGAGCTGCAAGGCTAACCGCAGGAACGCCTGAACACGAGGCGCGGGTCGAATGTACGTTACACCGACCCGCGCCCTGTGCGTCCACGTATCTTGCGCCTAGGTCGCCGAGGTGCCAGACGAATGTGCGTCTTTCGCTCGCTTCAGAGCGGCGGACTTTCGAGAACGACGGCCTCGAACAATGAGCCAGATCACAACAACGACGACGCCGAGCAGCACAATCCAGGGCACGAGGACACCAACCACAACGATGAGGCCGGCGCCAAAGGCAAGAATGGAGTTCCAGCCGGCGACGATGCCGTCCCAGAACGTCTGCGGCTCGGTCTGCACAACGGTTTCGGTCGACTGGATGTTGACGCTGAGCGTCGAATACTCAACCTGGTCGCTCAAGAACTCACGATCAGAGATCAAACCGTCGAGCTCGGCTTGGCGCTCGGAGAGCGCCGTCTCGGCGGCAATGAGATCTGCCGTATTTGCCGACTGGGCGAGTAGCTCGGTGAGGCGGTCAACCGAGGTCTGCAGGGCATCGATGCGGGCATCAAGGTTATTGGCCTGTTGGGTGACATCCTGCGCGCTGAAGCTGCTTGAGATCAGCGTGCCAAGCTTGGCGATTTGATCGGTGACCTTGTCAAAGCTGATGTTAGGGATGCGCACGGAGAGCCAGACCGACTCTGTCTGATACTCGGAGGACGGAGTGTCGCTGCGGCTATCGATGCGTCCGTCGGCTGAGGCGATGAGCTCAACAACGTCATCGCCAAGCGCGATGGGGTCGTCGGCTGACAGGGTGACATCGCCCGTCCGAATGATCTCGCGCGATGTTTCCGATGTCGGTGACTGCGCGTCAAAACCAGAGCTTGCCTCGTCTGGCGCGCCATCCATCTGCTGAGGGAGGGACTGGTAATCGCCGCCCTTGTCGATCGCCGGCAGCGGGGCTGTCGAGTTTCCCGCAGAGCATCCGGCGAGCAAAAGAACGCTTGCGACCGCGGCAAGTCCAGAGAGTAGTGGTCGTTTCATATGAATACCATAGGGCTGCAGTCTGCGCTCCCGCAGGGATGTTCATAACATTCCCCTACCGTTTCGGCGTATTTTTGCCGCTTGGGCGTATCCGAGAAGATACGCCCAAGCGGCAAAAATACGCCCAAACTGTATGGTCTAGGTTCTGTGACGCTCGCCGATCAGGCGATTGGCCCCCGCGAAAAGGCCCATCACAAGTTGCACAACGAGTACGCCAAGCAGCATCATGATCGAGGCCTGCCATCCGCCGGTCGCATCGTGCAGCACCCCAACCATGATTGGGCTGAGGGCAGCCATGGCGTATCCGACCGACTGCGCCATCCCCGAAAGGGACGCCGCTTGGTGGTGATTACTGGTTCGCAGCCCGAAGAACGAGAGGGCCAACACAATATTGCCGCCGGAGCCGATGCCAAGCAGCATCATCCAGAGCAGTCCGAGGCTTGGCTCGCTGAGCTGGCCAAGAATCGCGGTGGCCTGAAACGCCGTGAGCGCAACCACGATGACGCGCTGGTCGCTCAAACGCTGGATGGCCTGCGCGCAAGAAATACTGCCAAGGATGCCAAAGGCCTGATACGTGAACTGATGCCAGCCGGCCTCGCCGTTGGAAATACCCTGGGCCTGCTCGATGGTTGGCCACCAGGCAATAACCGTGTAATAGATCATCGACTGGAACCCCATGAAGAAGGTGACCTGCCAGCCAAGCAGTGACTTCCACGGTGATCGCCAGGTGTGGTGAAACGCGGATGCCGCCCCTGGGGCCGCCGCTGAACCGAGCGTCGCGCCGAGTGTTGGGTACGTCGTCGAACGGAGCTGGGGGACGAACACCGCAAACGCGATGATCGCGACCCCTGCCCAGATTCCGAGGGAGAGCCGCCACCCCTCGGCGCTCATGCCCGCTATGGGAACCGCGAAGCCGGCTGCCATCGCCGCAAAGGCGCTCTGCACCGCGGAATAGAGCCCGGTGATTTGGCCAACTCGTGACGAGAAATCCCGCTTGATTAGCGCTGGGAGGAGCACATTGATCAGCGCGATTGAGACGCCGATGAGGACGGTGCCAACCCAGATGAGACCGGGTACTGGCAGCGACCGCCCAACGATTGCGGCGGCAAGTAGCAGCACAGCGCCCCCGAGCGTGCGCTCAATGCCAAAGCGGTTGGCGACGATGGGCGCGATGGGCGCAAAAAGCGCAAAGGACATCACCGGGATGCTGGCCAGAATTGACGCCGTTGACGCACCGAATCCGAGCGTCGCTTGAATATCGGTGAGGACCGGCCCGACAGACGTAATCGGCGCCCGCATATTGGCGGCTATCAGCAGGATGCCGACGAGCAACAACCCAACACGTGCGGGCGCGCCAGACGGCTGAGGCACAGCGGCAGCCATTGTTAATACCGGGGAGTTGACGGGTCTACAACAAGACTCCACGAATCGATGCCGCCGGTGAGGTGGCTGACATTATCGAACCCAGCCTGGTTCAGCGCCTTGAGCAGATACTCGGAGCGTGAGCCGTGGTGGCAGTAGAGCACGATGGGAACATCCTGGTCGAGCTGCTGCACTGCATCGCCGGAAAAGAAATCGTTGAGGGGGAGGTGTATTGACCCTGGGATTGACGCGGCCTCGCGCTCGGCTGCCTCACGCACATCGACGAGTTGGAACGATGCTCCTCCTGCCTCACGGGCGGCAAGAGCGTCAGAGAGTTCGGGGGCCGACCATTCGGTGCTGTCAGGTAGCAGGGTGTCCTCCATCGTTGGTTCCAAGCGGGTTCCCTCCGATGCTACCCCTCCTGGGCGAGGCGAAGGCAACCTCTGGATGCTCATGGCCTCGGCTTCGGGTATGCCCAAACCGCAGAACACGTCGTAGTCGATGAGTTCTGTCACAGGGACTCGACTGGGGTCGGGCGCGAGGGCAAACTCCCTCGACCTGGCCGTCAGGGCGTCGTAACTGAGGATTCGCCCAAGCAACGTTTCGCCCTGGCCGATGATGAGCTTGACGGCTTCCGTCGCCATGAACGTGCCGATCGTTCCGCAGAGCACGCCAAGAACGCCGCCGTCGGCACATCCGGGAACCGTTCCTGGGGCTGGGGGCTCCGCAAAGAGGTCCCGGTACACGATCCCTGGTCCGCCATCATTTGGGGCGGCCCAGAACGTCGAAACCTGCCCGTTATAGCGCAGAATCGACCCCCACACACAGGGGATGCCGAGCAGCTCCGCTGCATCGCTCAACAGATATCGAGTCGCAAAATTATCGGAGCCGTCAATGACGAGGTCATAGTCGGCAAGGGTCTCGATGGCATTGTGGGAGCCGAGGCGAAACTCGTGCAGGATCACCGTGGCGTCAGGGTTTCTCGTGAGCACGGCATCCCTCGCGGACTGCGCCTTACTGCGCCCAATGTCACCCGTGCCGTGTGCGACCTGCCGTTGCAGGTTCGAGGCTTCGACACGGTCGTCGTCGATGATGCCGATTGTTCCAACGCCGGCGGCGGCTAGGTAAAGCAGGATGGGGCTGCCAAGCCCGCCTGCCCCCATCACCGCGACCCGTGCGTTGGCAAGTCGGAGCTGGCTGTCTCTGCCAAATCCAGGGATGATGATGTGCCTCGAGTATCGCGTGACCTGCTCGGCGGTCAGATCCTCCGCTGGCCCAACGAGCGGTAGCAACTGTCGAATCGGCGTGTTAGTCATCGGTTGTCGCCCCAAACCCGGCGGCGGTCCACAACATATTGAAGTGGTTTACCGGTCCGTTCCCCTCGCCAACATGTAAGTGCCCAGACGTGCGGATGCTGTCGCGCAACCACTCCGTCGACTCGCGAAGCGCCACGTCCCACGACCCCGTCCTTGCCATCACGGTTGCGAGCGCGGCCGAGAGTGAGCAGCCGGTTCCGTGGGTGTTCGCCGTTGGATAGCGCGGACCTTCGAGCTGGAAGACACGTGCGACCTCGGTCTCTGGGCTGGCATCCACGAGGGCATCAGGGCAACTATCGCCATCAAGATGGCCCCCCTTGACGAGAACCGTGACCCCGTATCTCGCGGAAACGCGTTCGCCCTGCAGCAGGGCCTCGTCCCAGCCTGTGGCAACGGGTTCGCTGGCGAGGACTGCGAGCTCTGGCAGGTTTGGCGTCACGAGTGCGACGTGCGGCAAGAGGTCACGCAGGGCTTGCTCGGCGTCAGGGCTCAGCAGCCGGTCGCCGCTGGTGGCAATCATGACTGGGTCGAGGACGACGAGTTGCTGTCGGTTGCCAGCCAGCCAGGCCCCAACCGCTGCCGTGATTTCTGAGGTGCCCAGCATCCCAATCTTCACCGCATCAATCTCAACGTCGTCGCTGACGGCGTCCAGCTGTTCGGTCAAGAATGACACCGGCGGCGTATGCACCGAGAGCACGCCTCGCGTGTTCTGGGCGACAAGCGCGGTCACAACGGCCATGGCGTAGCCGCCCATGGCCGAGATGCTCTTGATATCTGCCTGGATGCCGGCGCCGCCAGTCGGGTCGGTGCCCGCAATGCTGAGGATGCGCGGCGGTTGGTATCCGTCGAGGCTGAGCCGTGAGTCGGACGGTGATACTGCAGGTGTCATAGCGCTGACAATCCCTTCGCTAGTTCGAGCTAGATCAGGTTCAACGGGTGTGTTCTCAGCCCGACGGTCAACTGCACGGCGGGCACCCCGTGTCACAGCTCATAAGTGTACCCGGCCAACATCATCCGCCACCCATCGAAGCCCCGTAAGTGCCACAATGGGGTAGGCCCCGTTGTGCTCACCGCCAACTCAGACGGAACGCGCTGGGCCAGAACGAGAGGGAATCGGTGTCTCCGACTCGCGCACTGAACACATCAGATCGGTTCGATTCACGCCACGCGTCACGGACATCGCTGACCGGCGCACAGCGGAGGCAGCGGCTTGAACGTGCGCGTCTATATCTGTGTACCGACGCTCGAACCGGGCAAGGAGATCTTGCCGAGTTTGTCACCGCGGCCCTCATCGGTGGGGTTGACATTATTCAACTCAGAGACAAATCGATTGAGGCTTCAGAAGAAAAAGCGGCGCTCGAACTCGTTCGTGACCTCTGCCACGCGCACGGTGCGCTCGTCTCGGTCAACGACAGGGCCGACCTAGCGATGCTCATCGGAGCCGACGTGTTTCACACCGGGCAGGGCGACCTGAGTGTCGCAGACTGCCGAGCGCTTCTTGGGCCTGACGTAATTCTTGGCCGCTCAACCAACAGCTTTGAGCGTGCGCTTGAAGCGGCTTCGGACGACGAGGTTGACTACTTTTGCGTTGGACCCGTGTGGCCAACCCCAACAAAGCCTGGCCGCGCGGCCGTTGGTGTTGAACTGATTGAGCGCGTTGCCGAGGCTGAACCCGGCAAACCATGGTTTGCCATTGGGGGAGTCGACAGCTCAACAGCGGTGAGCGTGCTTGAAGCCGGGGCAGAACGAATTGTTGTTGTTCGGGCAATCACCACGGCCAACGACCCCGCTGCTGCGGCGCGCGAACTGATCGCCGTCCTCGATGATGCAGAACGACTGAACCGCGACGGTTCGGAAGGTTGGTAACGAATGGCACCTCACGACGAGACCAATAATGCTGACAGCGTTCGTCAAGCTGCCGGTGCTGCCGCGGCCCAGACTCCGCCGACACATCGACCAGATCTTGGGCCTGAAACGGCCCAAGGCTCCGTGCCAGAGGATGAGGTTCCAGGCTGGCACGCGGATGTGTTAGGCGCGGGATACGAGCGACTCACGCTTCCCCTTGGAACAGACGACGAGGGCGAAGTAGTCGCGACCCTCGTGCGTGCACCAAAACCAAGCTGGTGGTCAACACAGCGAGGCGTCGCGCGGAACACCGACGTGGTTTACATTCACGGTTGGTCAGATTATTTCTTCCAAACGAATCTCGCGGAGTTTTGGCGAGAGCGGGGTGCCCGTTTTTATGCGATTGATCTGCGCAAATACGGACGAAGCCTTCGACCAGGGCAAACCCCTGGCTACGTGGAAGACCTCACCACGTATGACGCGGATATTGAGGCAGCACTTCACGAGATTGGGCACGGTGCATCGCAGACGAGCACACGGCGACTGGTGCTCTTTGGCCACTCAACCGGCGGGCTCACACTGTCACTCTGGGCCGCGCGGCATCCGGGTCGTGCCACGGCGATGGTGCTGAACAGTCCTTGGCTAGAGCTTCAGACTCGTGAGCTCGGTCGGATGGCATTCGCGCCGATGAACTCAACGCTCATGAAGATTGGGCGGAAGACACCCTATCCGCAGATCGACCGGGGCTTTTATACCAAGTCATTACTCAAACAACTTGGCGGTGAATGGGAATACAACACGGCGTGGCGGCCGGAACTGACGTTTGCCGTGTATCCGGGTTGGCTCGATGCCGTGATCAAAGGGCACCAGACGGTAGCCCATAAGCTGCACCTGACCATTCCGGTGTACGTCATGCTCTCGGCGCGGAGCGTGATCAGGACCACCTGGGACGAGTCGATGCGCAAGGCAGACACGGTGCTGGATGTTGAGGGCGTCGCCGCCCGCTGTAAGGATCTTGGCGAGTCGACCACGCTTGTTCGGCTCGACGGTGCGCTGCACGACGTGGTGCTGTCCTCTCGCCCGGTGCGCGAGCGCGCCTTTGCCGGACTCCATACGTGGTTGCGTGGATACCTGAACTGATCGTCCCTTCTTCCTTGGGAACACGCCGTTGCCTGGCTCGGTGAGTGGCGGGTGGGGGTATCGTTGTGGCATGCGAACACGCCAAGCCCAGATCATTGAAGCGCTCGGGGTCTTGCCCGAGATCGACGTCGAACAAGAGATCGAATCCCGTGTGCGGTTTATCTCTGACTACTTCCGCTCTGCTGGTGTCGCTCGGTCGCTCGTACTCGGAATCAGCGGGGGCCAAGATTCGTCGCTCGCCGGTCGGCTCTGTCAGCTTGCGGTTGAGCGTCTTCGCACAGACGGTCACGATGCCACATTTATTGCGGTGCGGCTGCCCCACGGTGTGCAGCACGACGAAGACGACGCCCAACTGGCGCTCTCGTTCATTCAGCCCGATCGGTCAGTGACGTTCAACATTCGCCAGGCGGTTGATGGGTTTGCCGACGAGTTCGCTGAGGCACTCGACGAGCCCATCACGGATTTTAATAAGGGCAACGTTAAAGCGCGCTCGCGTATGATCGCGCAATACGCCATTGCCGGTCAGCACGCTGGCCTCGTGGTCGGAACAGATCACGCGGCCGAAGCCGTGACCGGCTTTTACACAAAGTACGGCGATGGAGGGGCAGATCTGCTTCCGCTGAGCGGCCTCACAAAGGGACAGGGCCGGGATCTGCTGGTCGCCCTCAACGCGCCAGCCGCGCTGTACCTCAAAGCACCAACAGCAGATCTGCTTGATGACACCCCTGGGCAGACAGACGAAGCAAACCTTGGCCTGAGCTACGCGGACATCGACGCGTACCTGCTTGGTGAGGCCATCAACGCGGATGCCGCGGCATCCATCGAGCGCCGTTACCAGCAGTCGGAACATAAGCGTCGGATGCCCGTTGCCCCAACAGACACGTGGTGGCGGCACACGTCCTAACCGGGTGATGTTTGGCGGCTGTCTGAACGGCGTTCACAAACCCCGTTCACAAACCCCGTTCACAAACCGCGTTCACAGGCCAACTTCACAGACCGAGTTCCCAACGAGGTTCTCACCGCGATAACGCTCGCACAGGCCAACTGCGTTGGCATGGATGTGGTGGCTAGCCCGCCGTTCGAGCCAGGCTATCGAGGGCATCTTCAATTCTCGAGAAATCGCCTAAGGGCCTGTTGAGTGCAGTGCCTGCCCGATGAAGCTGCGCCCTGTAGACAATGTCTTCGCCTTCGACGATGGGCTGCACGTAGCCAAACAGCTGACCGGAAGCGAGACAGACGCGAAGGGCCCCCGTTCGGAGAGGAACCACGGTGAACGACGGGAAGAGCCTGGCGAGTTGCTGCTGAAATAAAGCCGACAGCTCAGTGAGTTCGGCAATGCGTGTTGAATCGGTTTGAGGGATCGGGAATGCGGTTGCCGATGACGTCGTGGTGGGTACCGCGCTGGCGTCGGTCAGGCTAGCCCGTGTGACGCTTGTGAGTGTGATGCTGTTCATGATGTTTCCTTTCTGTCTGTGGCACGTATTAGCAGGTTAGAATCCACCACCGACATTCGGGATGCACAGCGGGTTTACCTTGCTTCCGTATCGGCTGAACTGTTGTCAACGTAGGTGGCGACAACATCCATCGGTAATCGGGCGTACGATGGATTCCATGACTTCTTTTGTTGTTGCCGGTGGTTGCTTTTGGTGTCTCGACGCGGTGTACCGCACCCTTCGTGGGGTCAGCGACGTGGTTTCTGGGTACACGGGCGGCGAAGATGACGCGCCAACGTATGAGAAGGTATGCACGGGAAGCACCGGGCATGCCGAAGCGGTCAAGGTTGTCTTTGACGAGCAGGTCATCCCGGCCGAAGTTATCCTCAACGTGTTCTTTACACTGCACGACCCAACACAACTCAACCGCCAGGGTGCCGATGTCGGCACACAATACCGCTCGGCGATGTTCTACAACAACGAAGACGAGCGCGAGCAGATGCAGGCAGCCCTTGAGCGTGCTGCCGATTGGTGGCCAGAACCCATCGTCACGACGCTTTCGCCACTAGGAACCTTCTACCCGGCAGAGGACTACCACCAAGACTTCTTCGCAAAGAACCCCGGTCAGGGATACTGCATGGCCGTTGCCGTTCCGAAGGTCAACAAGATTCGGGCCTCGTTTAGCGAGTACATTCAGTAGGTTCGGGCGGGCCGAGGCCGGCTTTTTGCCGCTGCTACTGTTGCTCGGTCGGCGATGCCGTCACACGGTCAAGGAACCGAATTGTCTCGTCAAACGCGGTGTGCGCCTCGTCAAGATCCAGATGGAATTGGTACTCGTGTGGCAGCGCTGGTTGATGGTCAGCAGGCCAGAAAAGGCTCGTGGTATCCACTTCAAGCTCGTTGAGTCGCTGGCTCATCGGTATGGACTGTAACCATGTGAGGTTGTCGCCGTTGCCACCGCTGATAAAGGTCGGGGGAAAATCGGTGGTGACAAAATCAATGGTCGACATCGTTGCGCCCGCCGACGTATCCGACCAGTTCTTTGTGCCGGTGTATGCCCAGAGAGCCGACTTGAATCCCCACGCGAAGATTCCATTCAGCTGAGACATTGACTGCAGATCGTAGACCCCGCAGTTGAGCACAGTGCCAACAAGCTGCTTTGGGCTGATAGGGGCCTCGAGACTCATGAGGCGCGCGTAATCCGGGTTCGTGATAATCGCTGCGAGCTGGCTTGCGAGCTGTGCGCCAGCCGAATCTCCCGCAAGTACAATGCGGTTTGCGTCGATACCAAGTTCGTCGGCCCGTTCCACGATGAGTCCGAGCGACGTTGTGAGCTGTCCGATCGCTGTTGGGTACGTCGTTTCCGGTGACAGCGTGTAATTCAAGCCGACCGCAGCGTAACCCTCGGCCGCAATCATCTTGAGATAGGGCGACACATCGTCAGCCGTGCCGGAGATCCAGGCCCCACCGTGAATCCAGACAACAACCGGTAACGGATCTTTCGAGGCGGATGCGCTGAAGAACGGTGCGGTGAGTCCTGGGCTAGCCGCTTCGAGATCAATGGTTGACTCATCGAACCTGCTGGAGTCTGGGACGCTCGGCAGCATCTCGCTGACGGTTGCGCGTGCGCCGGCCTCGAAGACGGTTCTAATGAGGAGTGACGACGGCCACGGGGAGAGCGTTGCCACGAGCACCCCTGCAAGCACAACCGCAAGCAGAGCGTATCCAATAATTCGCAGCGGGCGTCTCGAAGATTGTTTGCTCACGTCGTTGTTCCGTTCGGCGGTTGACAGCCACTGGGGGAACACGGCTTGTGGTCGGGCGGATGCTGTGCCTTCAGTGTAGGGGAGGGGGATCGTCTCGTCGGCCCAATTCGATCCGAAGTTTTCCACACCTCCGTTCGAACTGAAGTTGGTCCACAGATTTCAGATTTCTCGGCAGGACTGCGTCGTCGCCGCTGAGACTAGAACAGCGGAGGCCGTGGCTACTAGGGCACGAGTCGCTTCGGCCATCCGCGCCAACGAACGAACGACCGCCAGCATTGGCTGGCCACGAGAAAGAAGGAACCGATGAACGACACACTCAATATCACGGGCGTTGTTGCCACAACCCCGCGTCATGTGGTGACGACCGAGGGGCTTGCCATCGCCTCATTTCGTCTCGCCTCGGCACAGCGGCGTTATAATAGGGCTACAAACACGTGGTCAGACGGCGATACCAACTGGTACACGGTAACGGCGTTTCGCCAGCTTGCGATCAACATCGCGGCCTCAATTCATCGCGGAGAGCGGGTTGTTCTCTCTGGCCGCTTGCGGCTAAAGCCCTGGCAGAACGGCGACAAGAATGGCCTTAACGTTGAGATAGACGCTGATTCCGTTGGCCACGACCTGAACTGGGGCACGTCTGCGTTTGCGCGAGTGCAGCATGCTTCGAGTCCCGATGCCCTAGCGGCACAAACCAATAACCACGGCGGGCAGGGGGAGTCACCACCTGCCACAGCTACAGAATCCGATGCCTGGGCAACGCTCCCTGATCAGGCAACCTCAATCCAGGCCGGTGACGGCGAACGATTTGACCAGGGCGTTGATAATCAACGCACTGTTCGTGATCCTCGCCGTTCTCAACAGCAAGGCGTGCACACCGAGACGGTAACCGGGCCATCAACAGAGTTGCCGGAGGCTGCCGTTCCCTTTTAGAGTTTGTGAGCATTGCGAGAACGCAACCAAGGTCATCCGTTGGGACCTGCATGGCAAAACATCCTGTGCGTTGTCCAGCGGTTGTCGAGCAATGGTCGATACACTCGGAATGTGAAAAATCGAATCTTGCTCTCCGGCGCTGCCGCTGTCGCTGTTGTCGGTCTTCTGACCGGATGTGGCGTCATCGATACCATTGTGGGCAAACCCCCCGCGGTTAACCCCACAAACGCCCCCACCTTTGCAACGACTGACCCCGTTCCAGAGTTTGTGCCTGACGGAACCGCAGCAGAAAACCTGCCGTTCTTCAACTACACAAATCTGGCCTATGCGACGGGTGCCGACCCAATCAACGGTCAAAACGCGGTCAACACCCTTGTGAACGCTGGCTTCGATAAGGCTGCGATGCAGGTTTCCTTTGACACCAGCGCAAAGGGGCTCGCTGCTGACAATATCTTCGTATCTGTGTTGATGGGAGACCAGTGCCTCATGGGTCAGTACGTGGTAGAAGACCGCTCATATGTCGGAGCAGTTGAACCCGCACTTGGTCCAAACAAGAGTGTCTGCAACCCGTCAGCGACCCGGCCCATAGACTGGTAGGCAATATGGCTGAATACATTTACCAAATGGTGCGTGCGCGCAAGGCGCACGGTGACAAAGTAATCCTCGACGACGTTTCGATGTCGTTCATCCCCGGCGCAAAGATTGGTGTTGTTGGTCCCAACGGTGCCGGTAAATCGACCATCCTCAAAATCATGGCTGGGCTTGACACTCCGAGCAACGGTGAAGCACACCTCACTCCCGGCTACACGGTTGGCATCCTGCTGCAGGAGCCAGAGCTCGACGAAGAGGGCACCGTCCTCTCCAACGTTGAGGCCGGCGTAGCAGAGATCAAATCGAAGATCGATCGTTTTAACGAGATCTCGGCTGAGATGGCAAACCCCGACGCCGACTACGATGTCCTGTTGCCCGAAATGGGCACGCTGCAGGAAGAAATCGACGCAGCCGACGCATGGGACCTCGAGTCGCAGCTGGAGCAGGCCATGGATGCACTTCGTTGCCCTCCGGCCGATGCCATTGTGAAGAACCTCTCCGGTGGTGAGAAGCGCCGAGTAGCGCTCTGTAAACTGCTGCTGCAAAAGCCAGACCTGCTGCTCCTTGACGAACCAACAAACCACCTCGACGCCGAAAGCGTTTTGTGGCTTGAGCAGCACCTGTCAAAGTACCCAGGCGCAGTCCTCGCCGTCACACACGACCGGTACTTCCTCGACCACGTTGCCGAGTGGATCGCAGAAGTTGACCGCGGGCGTCTCTACCCATACGAGGGTAACTACTCGACCTACCTCGAGAAGAAACAAGAACGACTTCAGGTGCAGGGTAAAAAGGATGCCAAACTTTCGAAGCGTCTCGCGGAAGAACTCGAATGGGTTCGCTCGAACGCCAAGGGACGTCAGGCAAAGTCGAAGGCTCGTTTGGCTCGCTACGAAGAAATGGCAGCCGAAGCCGAGCGCACCAAAAAGCTAGACTTCGAAGAAATTCAGATCCCAGCAGGTCCACGTCTTGGCCAGGTTGTGCTCGAAGCGAAGGACCTGAAAAAAGGTTTTGGCGACCGCGTGCTGATCGACAACCTGTCGTTTACGCTTCCGCGGAACGGCATCGTGGGCATCATCGGCCCCAACGGTGTCGGAAAGACCACGCTCTTCAAGACCATCGTTGGCCTTGAAGAACTCGACGGTGGCGAGCTCAAAGTCGGAGAGACCGTAAAGCTCTCATATGTTGACCAGTCTCGTGGCGGAATCGATCCAAAGAAAACACTTTGGGAAGTTGTATCCGACGGTCTCGACTACATCCAGGTTGGCAACACCGAAATTCCATCGCGTGCCTACGTATCGACATTCGGGTTCAAGGGGCCAGACCAGCAGAAGCCGGCAGGAGTGCTGTCGGGTGGAGAGCGAAACCGCCTCAACCTCGCACTCACGCTCAAGCAGGGCGGGAACCTGCTGCTGCTTGATGAGCCGACAAACGACCTCGACGTAGAAACACTTGGTAGCCTCGAAAACGCGCTGCTTGAGTTCCCCGGTTGTGCCGTGGTCATTACACACGACCGGTGGTTCCTTGACCGAATCGCAACGCACATCCTTGCCTACGAAGGTACAGAAGAAAACCCCTCGTACTGGCACTGGTTTGAAGGAAACTTCGAAGCCTACGAAGAAAACAAGATCGCGCGTCTTGGCCCCGATGCTGCAAAGCCATCGCGTGCCTCGTACCGCAAGCTGACGCGCGACTAAACGATGCGCGACCAGGTCATTCTCCAGCTCCGCTGGGCCGATTTGGACGCCTACGGACACGTCAACAACGCCGTGATGCTGCGCCTCCTTGAGGAGGCGCGCATCCGGTGGATGTGGAAGCCCGCAGGTGGAACCGCATCGCGCGACAGTCAAATCTTTGACGCTTCACCGACGTCTGACACCATCATGGTGATCGCGCACCAAGAAATTGAGTACCGTGCCGTGCTGCCCTACCTCGACGAGGGCATCAACATCAACGTATGGATTGGCGCCATAGGCGGATCCAGCCTCGACCTCTACTACGAGATCTACGGCGCAGCCGGCGCCGAGGCCGAGACGCTCTATGTGCGAGCCTCAAGCACGGTGGTCGTCATGGATGCGGCCGCCCAGAAACCCCGCCGGCTCAGCACCGACGAACGTGCGGCAATGCAGCCCTACCTTGGCGAACCGTTACAGCTCGGCCGCAAGCGCGGCTGACGCCGTGCACCACTGAGGCGCACGCGCTGGCCGGATTACACCAGGGTCTGATCCTCCACCACTGGCGCCTCCGGTACGCGGACCATGCCCTCCTGCGAGAGGCTTGCCACGAGTACGCCATCGCGAGAATACACGCGCCCGGTCGAGAGCCCCCGTCCCCCCTGTGCGCTTGGCGACTCGGTCACAAACAACAGCCACTCGTCAACGCGAAACGGCCGGTGAAACCACATGGCATGATCGAGGCTTGCCGCGCTCAGTCCAGGCGTCGTCCAGGAAATACCGTGCCGGCGCTGGATCGGCTCAAGAATTGAATAATCGCTCGCAAAGGCAAGGGCGGCGCGGTGAAACTCCGGGGCATCCGGGACCGGACCAAGGGTCTTCACCCACTCTGCCTGATGCGCGACCTTCGCCCCCTCAACGCCAAGAAAGATCGGCGACTCCGTGTGTCGGATGTCAAATGGGCGCTGCAGAATCCAGTCGACGCGTGGATGGGTTCCAGCGAGAGAACCATAACGGTCCCAAAGGCTCGGGATGTCCTCGGGCGCAGGCACGCTTGACATGTCGAAGTTCTTCTGGTGTTCGAGTCCTGGGTCAGTCGACTGGAACGACGCGATCATTGAAAGCATCGGTTTTCCACCCTGATACACCTGCGTGCGCCGCGTCGAAAACGAGCGGCCGTCGTAAAGCCGGTCCACCGAATACGTCATGGGCACGTTTGTATCGCCGGGTCGCAGAAAATATCCGTGCATCGAATGCATGACGCGTTCCCTGTCGATGGTTTGTGACGCCGCCATAATGGCCTGGGCCAAGATCTGACCGCCGAATGCGCGCCCGTGTGGCGTCTGCATCGGTTTGCCAACAAAAATCTCTTCGGTTGTGCGAGCCCCATTCGATTCGAGCGTCAGGGTCTCAAACAGGGTCTCAAGTGAACCAGTTGTTTCTGGGGTATTCGCCACGATCACTCCTCTGGCGGGGTTTGGCCGCGCCGTTCATGCAACCCTCTCATTATGCCGCCAGCAACCGCCAGAGGGTGCATGCACTCGGGCGCGCCCGGCATCAGCCGTGGGCGGTTATTCGAATCTGACAGCTGGTTACGGCGTCACACCGTGCCATCGACCACACTGTCTCGATGACCAAACCGCCGCTACGGTCACACTGCGCGGGCAGCCGCGCGACCTGCCGTCCTGCCGCTGAAGAGGCATCCACCGAGGAAGGTACCCTCGAGGGCACGGTAGCCGTGCACGCCGCCGCCGCCGAATCCACTTGCCTCGCCGGCGGCGTAGAGCCCGTCGATCGGGGCGCCGGCAGCGTTGAGGACACGCCCCTGCAGGTCGGTCTCGATTCCACCAAGGCTCTTGCGGGTGAGGATGTTGAGTTTGACCGCGATGAGCGGCCCCGCAGACTGGTCGAGCAAGCGATGCGGTTTTGCGACGCGGATGAGTTTGTCGCCCCGATAGTTCCTTGCGCCCCTGATGGCCGTGACCTGCAGGTCTTTGGTGAAGGGGTTGAGAATCTCGCGGTCTCTTGCCTGAACTTCACGGATAACCGACTCGGCGTTGAGCGGCGCGTCACTCAGCTTCTGCATGCCGGCCAGCAGCTCTGCGAGGGTGTTGGCAACAACAAAATCCTCGCCGTGCTCCTTGAATGCTTCGACGGGACCTGGCGCGCCAGGGCCAACTCGTTTGAGCAGCAGCTTGAGGTCTTTGCCGGTGAGGTCGGGATTCTGTTCGCTTCCAGAGAGCGCGAACTCCTTCTCGATAATCTTTTGCGTGAGGATAAACCACGAGTGGTCGTAGCCCGTTTGTTGGATGTGCTCGAGCGTGCCGAGGGTATCAAAACCGGGGAACAGCGGAACCGGCAACCGCTTGCCGGTCGCATCCAGCCACAGAGACGACGGGCCGGGAAGAATACGGATGCCGTGTTTCTCCCAAACCGGATCCCAATTGGTGATGCCCTCAACGTAGTGCCACATCCTGTCGCCGTTGATGAGGTTGGCGCCTGCCTGCTCTGCAACGCCGAGCATGAGGCCATCAACGTGTGCTGGTACGCCTGACAGCATATGCTCGGGCGGCGTCCCAAGCCGTTCTGGCCAGGCCTTACGCACGAGCTCGTGGTTGCCGCCGATGCCACCGCTCGTGACGATAACCGCACTGGCGTGGAGCTCGAACGTGTCGGTGACGAGCCTGCTGCTGGCTTGCCCGCGGGCTGAAGGGCTCGGCGCGAGCAATTCACCGGCAACGCCGATGATGCTGCCAGCCTCAACGAGCAACTCGGTGACTCGGTGACGCGGACGGTACGTGACGAGGTCCTCGTCGATGCCGCGCCTGAGGATTGCTTCGAACGGCGCGACGATGCCTGGTCCCGTTCCCCAGGTGATGTGGAATCGTGGGACCGAGTTGCCGTGACCGATAGCGCCGTATCCTCCGCGTTCCGCCCATCCAACAATCGGGAAGAACGAGACGCCAAGCGATTTGAGCCAGGCGCGTTTCTCGCCGTGTGCGAAGTGGAGGTATGCCTCTGCCCACTGCCGAGGCCAGTTGTCTTCGGGCCGGTCGAAGCCAGCCGTTCCGAACCAGTCTTGTCTCGCTAACTCGAAGCTGTCGTGTACGCCGAGTCTGCGCTGTTCTGGGCTGTCGACGAGGAACAACCCGCCAAAGGACCACCAGGCCTGCCCGCCGAGGTTGCTTTCGGGTTCTTGATCAACCAGGATGACGCGTTTGCCAGCGTCGATCAGTTCCGCCGCCGCAACAAGCCCAGAGAGGCCCGCCCCCACGATGATGACGTCTGCATCCTGTGCGTTTTTCTGTGCCATCCCGACTCCTTTGTCGTACCTGTTTTGCTGTGGTGTTTATGTTCGCCGGAGCGAAGGTTTTGTCTGCGCCCCGCAGTCCCCAGTTCCTTGGTAGTTTAGAAGGAATATGGCGCTCTCATTCACACTTGACGATAGTTTTGCGTTTTCTGACTTCAGGGTTTTCCTTGAACGTGCCGCGAGAGTTGACGATACTGCTACCCGGCTGGTTGCGGGCGGCGGCGTGTTGGCCGTTTATGTTGGCGTGTTGTACCCCTCGGGTCTGCTCGACAGCACGCCAACCGTTCTGGGGCTGCGCACGTGGGCCATCGCACCGGATGTTGATTTTGACGTGGTTGTTCCGGTGCGCAGCATTCTTGATCGCCTCGCTCACATCGAGGTCGCCGAGCAGCAACCTGGCGAAATCGGTGTGCCTGTTGCGGTCGGCGTTCCTCCGATGACGACGACCGTCAGTTGGGCGGGAATCTTGCCCCCTCGCGGCGGCTGGGAGCGTAGCGGCACGGTGCAGGCAGCCCAGCTGGTGGATGCGGCAGAGCTCGGCATCGCTGAGGTCGCGAAGGCTGTGCCGACGGATGTTGGCGAGCACATTATCCGAAAGGTTCGCGGCGAAGTGTGGGGACGGATTGTTCCTGATGCTGAGGTACCGGTTCCCGCTGGCGCTGGTTTTGCGGCTGTCTCGCTCGGGTTTACGCCTGATGCCCGCGGACGTGGCCCCAAAGCCGCGATTGATGGCATGACCCCCGTCTTTACCGCTGGCAATTGGCAGCGACTCTCACTGAAGCGCGGCCACGTGCTTGTCCGCCGCGGGCGCTAACGGGCGTTCGCCTCGTTCACCGGGCAGTCTTCCGCTGGGCGCCATCCGCCGGGCACTCAAACACCGGGCGCCAATCCACCTCGCACCGTGCACCGAGCGCCCGTGCGCCAAGCGCCCATCAGTACGCAAAGCGCTGAGTGCCCCCAAATCGACCAAAAATCAGAGATTTGGGTCGAAATGAGGGCACTCGTGGCTCACAAAACGGATTGCGTAGGGGGTTCCTCTGTCGAGAGCACCTCGACGTCGGGATTCTCTCCAAAATCGTCAAGGTCGAGTTTGCCAACGGCCCCGTAGTCGTCTTCGCCAAACCACGCCTTGGCGATGGCCCAGCCGACCGCGGTGATCGGAACCGAGAGGATAGCGCCAATGATGCCACCGAGCACGGTGCCGGCGGTCAGCGCAATCAGGATGACAAGCGGGTGGAGCTTGAGCGCGTTACCCATGAGCACCGGCTGCAAGAAGTTGCCCTCAAGCTGCTGCACGAGGATGACCACGGCAACAACGATGATCGCGCCCCAGATGCCGTTGGTGACGAGGGCAACAAGCGCGGCAAGGATTCCGGCAACCGTCGCCCCAACGATGGGGATGAATCCACCAATAAAGACGATGATCGATAGGGGAAGCGCGAGGGGCACCTGCAGGATAAGCAGTGCCACTCCAATGCCCGTCGCATCGACGAGCGCCACGGTTGCGGTGCCGCGAACGTAGCCACCGAGTACGGTGACGCTGCGCTCAGCCACGCGGTCCGTTTTGATCCGGACTGCGGTTGCGAGGCGTCCCGTCATGAAGTGCCAGATCTTTGGCCCGTCCTTCATGAAGAAGAACAGAATGACAATCGTGAGCAGTGTCGATGTGATGAGCTCGCCGGCTGCGGCTACGCCGGAAAGCGCGCCGGTTGCGAATGAACCGCTCGTGACAAAGTCGAGGAGCCCATCCTGGATCTCCTGGATCTTTGACGTGTCGATGGGTAGATCGAGGTGGTTGAACCAGTCAAGAGCCTCGTTGAAGCCGTCCGTTGCTTGCTGCGCAAGTTTGGCCCAATCTTTTTGCACCTGGGTAACGATGAGCCAGATGACGCCGCCAATCACGATGACGCTCGCAACGAGGCAGATGGTCGCAGCAAGCGCGCCTGGCAGTCCGCGCCTTCGCATCCAGCCGAGAACTGGGCTGAAGGCACTCGCGATGATGAGCGCGATGATGACGGGAATGACGACGATCTTGAGCTGGATGAACGCGTAAATGACGCCAACCGCGAGCACCAGGATGATGATGGTTTGCAGTGCGCGCGTTGCCACGTGGCCGTAGCCATCGCGCCAGGTTGGCGGAGCGTTTGTTGGGGGAGTCGACTCAGTCATGGGCTGTGGCTCTCTCAGTTGGTACGGCGTATGAAGGTTTGGAACGGCTGTCCGCTTGCCTTGCTATGGCGTTGGCTCGTGGGTATTGACCATAGCGTGTGCCGCTCGCTCAAAGTAGTCCCACATGGTGGCCTCGTGCAAGGGGGCAAGGTCGAGGGTGTTCATCGCGTTTCGCATGTGATACAGCCATCGATCGCGGGCATCGGGGTTGACGTGGAACGGCACGTGGCGCATCCGGAGTCGAGGGTGCCCCCTGTTCTCGCTGTAGGTTCCTGGGCCTCCCCAGTACTGCTCAAGAAACATGAGCAGGCGTTCTTCGGCGGGGCCGAGGTCTTCCTCTGGATACATTGGCTTCATAACTGGGTCGGTCGCGATGCCCTTGTAGAACTCGTGGACAAGCTTCACAAACGTTTCGTGTCCGCCAACCTGTGCGTAAAACGTGTCGTGGGTTGCGTCGCCGTTTTCTGCGGTGCGCAGGGTGAGCCGGGGCGCTGGTGCAGAAACAGGGCCGAGGCTCTGTGGACTGTTGTCGGTCATTGGGTGTTCCTTCTTCGGCCGCTCTTTGGTGGCCCTTGGCGGTAATCGTTTGGTTTGCGTGGAGTTGGCGGCGGCCCATCGACGCCGCTGAAACTGACGGCGACCGGCGCGGTCGAGGAGAGCGTAATGCCGGCCTGGTCGAGGTTGAGTTTGAGCGCCTCGCGGAGGACGCGGGAGATTTCCCACTGAGACCCGGAGCGAGTCTTCACGACGAGGCGGATGATGACCTGATCGCCGTTGACGTACTCTAGGCCCCATACTGCCGGCTGTTCAAGCACCCGTGCGGCGATACGCGGCTGGCGCACGACGGTCTCGGCGGTGCTCTGGATGACCTCTTTTGCCAGCTCGATGTCTGCATCCCCTGCAACCGCGAGGTCTAGGATGGCGCGAGACCAGTCGTGCGAGCGGTTTCCGACCCTGGCTATCTCGCCGTTGCGGATAAACCACAGGGTGCCGTGCACATCTCGCACCTGGGTGATGCGGATGCCTACCGCCTCGACCCGGCCGGAGACTTCACCGATCTCGACCTCGTCGCCCACACCAAGCTGATCCTCAAACACCATGAAGATGCCGTTGAGCACGTCTTTGACGATGTTCTGCGCGCCAAACGCGAGGCCAGCCGCGACGATACCGGCCGAAGCGAGCACTGCCGTGAGGTTGACGCCAAATTGGCCAAGGATCATGACGAGCGCAACGGCGCTGATCGTAATTGTGATGAGGTTGTTTGAGACGCTGCCGAGGGTGCGGGTGCGCTGCACGAGCCGTGCGGCCAGCAGCGGCGAACCGATAATTGCCTGGGTGTCGTCGACGTTTTGGCTCTTCTTGGCGCCCGTCACGATCTGGGTGACGACCTTCTGCACCGATTTGATTAAGACAAAACGCAGCACAACGGCCACGACAATGATGATGACGACGCTAATCGGCACCTGGTAGGTCTGGAGGAAGTTGAGGAACTCCTGCCACATCGTGTTGGCGACCTCGGTTACTGGTTCTTCTACGGGTTCGTCCACTAGGCATCATCTCCTGCTCCGCCGGTGGGGGTCAGCATTGCATCCGCGTGCTGTGCCGCGAGCGCCCGCTCAACTCCTGCGAGGTTTTCGACGATGAGCCGTCGAAGCGCTGCGGGCTCTGGGTTGGTGTCGAGCCACTCTGTGGTCGCCGACACAAGGGCTGGGCCGAGGGTTGGATGCGCGGCGAGGGGAGACGGGTAGAGCCCGGTAATGAGCGTGCTGCTGATCGCGTAGCTGCGCTCGGTCCACAGTCGTCCAAGGCTGTCGAAGTAGCGCGGCAGGAACGGCTCAAGTAGCGAGAGGTCGTCAGCTTGCAGAAAGCCGAGGGCGGTCGCGCGCACGACGAGGTTGGAGGCGCTGGCATCGGTGACCACCGCATCCCACGCCGCCTGCTTGTCGGCAGCGGTCGGAAGGGCCGCGCGGGCGTGTGCCGCTGACTGCTGTCCACTTGAGGTGTTGTCGCTTGCGAGCGCCTCATCGATTTCGTCTGGGGTGATGCGCCCGCCTGCCGCGAGCGCGATAAGCAGTTCCCAACCGAGGTCGGTGTCAATGTCGAGGCCCTTGAGCGTCACGCGCTCTTCGAGCAGGTCGCTCACAGCATCCAGCTGGGCCTCGGTGTGGGCGAAGGACGCGAAGTTGCGCACAAACTGGAACTGGGCGTCCGAGCCTGCTGATGCTTCGAGCGCGAGGCGCCACAGGGCATCCCCAACCTCTTTGCGAACGGCTTCGCGAGATGCTGGAGCAACGTAGAGGTCTGCAGCGAGGGTGAGCTGGCCGAGCACGGTGCGGAGCGTGGTCGATTCGGTTTCGCTGCCAACGTGCCTGAGCACAAGTTGCACAAAATCGCTTGGGCGTCGCTCGGCGTCGCGGGTTTCATCCCAGAGGGATCCCCAGACGAGGGCGCGGGCAAGCGGGTCACTCACGAGTGAGAGCGAATCGAACGCCGTGAGCGCGGAGAGATCGTCGAGACGCACCTTTGCGTAGGCAAGGTCGTCATCATTTACGAGGGCGAGCTCAGGCCGGGGCATCCCAACGAGTTCCGGAACCTCGGTGAGTTCACCGTCAACATCGAGCTCGATACGGTTGGTGCGGGCGAGCACCCCATCGACGGTGTTGTACAGGCCAACCGCAAGACGGTGTGGCCGGATGGTTGGATACTCGGGGTGTGCGCTCTGTGCGATCGCGAAGCGCGTGATGATGCCGTCGTCGTCGGTCTCGATGACCGTGCGGAGCGTGTTGACCCCGGCTGTTTCGAGCCATTTCTGCGACCAGTCGGCGAGGTCTCGCCCGCTGGTGGCTTCGAGTTCGACCATGAGATCGGTGAGTTCCGTGTTGCCCCACGCGTGCTTGGTGAAGTAGCGGTTCACTCCCGTGAGGAAATCATCCTGACCAACCCAGGCGACGAGCTGCTTGAGCACCGATGCGCCCTTTGCATAGGTGATGCCGTCGAAGTTCACCTGCACGTCTTCGAGGTCGTTGATGGTCGCAACGATGGGATGCGTCGAGGGGAGCTGATCTTGGCGGTACGCCCACGACTTCTCGAGTGCCGCAAACGTGGTCCACGCCTCGGTCCATTCGGTTGCCTCCGCCGTTGCCAGGGTTGACATGTACTCCGCGAAGGACTCGTTGAGCCAGAGGTCGTTCCACCAGCGCATCGTGACGAGGTCGCCAAACCACATGTGGGCAAGCTCGTGCAGCACCGTGACCACGCGGCGCTCGCGCACGGCATCCGTGACCTGTGAACGGAACACGTAGGTCTCAGTGAAGGTGACGGCGCCAGCATTCTCCATTGCCCCTGCATTGAACTCTGGAACAAAGAGCTGGTCGTACTTCGAGAAAGGATACGGGTGGCCAAACTTCTCTTCGAAGAACGCAAATCCCTGACGGGTCTTCTCGAAGATGTAGTCGGCATCGAGGTATTCGGTGAGTGACGCGCGCCCAAACAGGCCAAGCGGAATCACCCGGCCGTCAGAGCTCGTGAGCTCGCTGCGCACTTCGGCGTATGGCCCGGCAATGAGAGCCGTGATGTAGGAAGAGATACGTGGGGTCGGCTCAAATACCGTGACGAGCGTGCCGTCTGTCGCGACCGAGGAAGCAGCCGCCTCGTTCGAAATAACCTTCCAGTGCGATGGTGTGGTGACCGCGAAGGTAAAGGATGCCTTGAGGTCTGGCTGCTCAAACACGGCAAACATGCGGCGCGAGTCCGGCACCTCAAACTGGGTGTACAGATAGACCTCGTTGTCGACGGGGTCAACAAAGCGGTGCAGCCCCTCGCCGGTGTTGGTGTACTCCGCGTCGGCGATCACCGTGAGCACGTTGTCCGCGGCGAGGCCGTCGAGTTGGATGCGGATGCCGTCGCTGACAGCGGACGGGTCAAGCGCAACGCCGTTGAGGGTCACACTGTGCACGGTGCGAGTAAACGCGTCAATGAACGTGGATGCCTTGTCCTGACCGGCTGGGAGGGTTGCACTGAAGCGAACCGTCGTCTCACTGCGGAACACCTCAGGCCCAGTCGTGAGATCGAGGGTGACCTCGTAGCTCTCAACACTGATGAGCGCCGCACGCTCGATGGCTTCGGTCCGGGTGAGGTTCTCTCCTGGCACGTGCATCTCCTTTATGTTCTGCTGGTACGAGGGACGCAGCCTGTCGCGCCCGCACGCATCCAGCCTACGCGCATAGACTCGAATGAAGGCTGGGCGACACCCATCCGACGGTGCGGTTGACGTGCCACGGTCATACTTGGAGGTAACTATGGAATATCGTTCGCTTGGGCGCTCAGGGCTCCGGGTCTCTGCGGTTGGGCTTGGCTGCAACAATTTTGGTCGCCCTGGGGCAGCAACCGAGGGGCAAGACGGCAGCACCGCCGTCATCCACGCAGCCCTCGACGCAGGTATCACCCTGTTTGATACTGCTGACGTCTATGGCTACGGATACGGTCGAAGCGAGACCTTCATGGGCAACGCGCTCGCGGGCCGCCGCGACGAAGTTGTGCTTGCGACGAAGTTTGGTCACGCCGACATGGATTCCGACATTCCCTCGTGGGGTGCCCGCGGTTCACGGCAGTACGTGCGGCTGGCCGTTGAGCAGTCACTCCGTCGACTGCAAACCGACTGGATCGACCTCTACCAGCTGCACACCCCTGACCCAAACACCCCTATCGAGGAGACGCTCGCGGCCCTCGACGAGCTCATCCACGAGGGTAAGGTTCGCTATATCGGGCACTCAAACTTTGCTGCGTGGCAGGTTGCGGATGCCGAGTACAAGTCCAAGCTCGCGGGGCACTCCCGTTTTATCTCTGCCCAAAACGAGTACAGCCTCCTCGTGCGCGATGCCGAGCGCGAACTCATGCCGGCGCTCGCGGAATACGGCGTTGGCTTCTTGCCGTTCTTCCCGCTCTACAACGGCCTCTTCACCGGCAAGTTCACGCGCGACGGAGGCTCGGCCGACACCCGCATCATGCGTCAGCGCCCCCACCTCATCGAGACGGCCCCGTGGGACGCCATTGAAGAGTACGAGCGGCTGTGTATGGGTTGGGGCGTGACGATGTTGGAGGCTACGTTTGGCTGGTTGCTCAGCAACCCGGTCCTCAGCAGTGTGATTGCCGGAGCGACGACGCCGGAGCAGGTGCGTCAAAACGCCGAGCAGGGCGTCTCGTGGAAGCCAACGGCCGAGCAACGCGCCCAGATCGACGTGCTCTTCCCCCGCGCCTAACCCCGCCTACCCCCCCCCTAACCTGCCGCGCGACCTCGCGCCGCGATTCGACCTGACCCAAATGTGTCTGTTTTTCGAGAAATAGGCACATTTGGGTCAGATCGATTGAACGCGGCACTAGCGAGGGGGAGCCGTTGTTGAGTGGCGCACAACGAAGTCCGGCGCAACCGGGCTCGGGTGACGGCGCTCATCATCGCCGGTGACGCGCTCTAAGAGATCACTCACGGCACTCATTCCAAGCTGTTGTGGGTTCTGCTGCACAGTCGTGAGACCAAACGTCTCAGCGTAGTCGTGCCCGTCGATGCCAACGATTGACACGTCAGACGGCACGCGCTTGCCAAGCTCCTGCGCCGCAAGAATAACCCCAAACGCGACCTCGTCGCTTTCTGCAAGCACGGCTGTGACGGGGTGGTCTGGATGCGCCAACCAGCGTCGGCCCGCCTGGCGTCCGCTTTCAAGATCGAGTGGTGTTGGTGCGTGCGTGATTGCGGCGGCATGCCCGGCCAAGGTCATGGCATCCGAGTATCCCCTGAATCGGTCACTGTGAACGAGGGATGACGCCGGATCGTTGTCATGGAAGTGATTCTGCGGCCCGCCGACAAAGACGATTTTCGTGTGCCCGAGGCCAAGTAGGTGTTCGGTTGCCAGCTGGGCAGCCCGGTAATCGTCGAGTACGTAGCTGTCGAGCCCGTCTATTGGTGCGCCGACGCAGGCAACCGGTTTGTCAAGCCGTTGGATCGTCTCGAGCTCAGTTGCTGAAGCGTCAATGCCAACGAGGATGACGGCGTCAAACGAGCGGCGAACCAGGAAGAAATCAAAGACACGGCTCCGGTTGGCGCTCATGTGGCTCACATTGTAGACAGTCATGTCGTAGCCGGCGGCGAGCAGCGCACTTTCGAGGCCCTGGAGGACTTCGGCAAGGAACCAACGGTTAATGAGGGGGATGAGCACCGCGATGCTTTGGCTGCGGCCGGTTGCGAGGCCAGAGGCGTTTGCCGAGGCGATGTAACCGAGGGCGTGTGCGGCATCCGCAACCCGCTCGCGTGTTGCTGGGGCGACGTAGCCTTGCCCGCTGAGCGCCCTGGACGCGGTGGCCTTGGCGACTCCGGCGAGCTTTGCAACATCCGCGATGGTTGCCACATGAACCTCCTCGTTCATTGGCGGGTTGGCTTTTCTCAGCAAATACTAGCGCAGCAACGCTCATTCTGGAAGCGGTTCCATGTTTTCGAGTGGATGTAGGAGGCGCGAATGCTGGCCGACTGCGCCAAGGAAACCGCCAAAACGTGCGGTAGAAACGTCATTCTGGCAACTCGTGTCCAAAGTGTAATCAAGAATCTCTTGATTAACTGAGGTCCCGTGACGTACGGTTTGTGGAATCGGTTCCTGAGTGGATGGGTATCACTGCCTGAGCAACGCCGCACAGCAGGCGCAGCGCAGTAGCCCAACCGCCGATCAGGGGGACTCAACTCAATGAAGAGGAGAGATTAAGTTGACACATTCAGCGAAACATCGTCGGTGGCTTTTGCCCATCGCGTTTATGAGCGCCACGGGCCTACTACTTGCCGGGTGTTCGAACGGGTCGTCAGACTCCGAGACGGGCGGGGGAGACGCCGCCGCCGACTGCGCAGACTACGAGCAGTACGGCACCTTCGACGGTGACGAAGTAGAAGTGTACGCAACGATCGTTGACGTCGAGGCCGATCAGCTGCAGCAAAGCTGGGCCGACTTCGAAGACTGCACCGGAATCACCGTGAAGTACAACGGTGACCAAGAATTTGAGACACAAATCAACGTTCGCGTTGAGGGTGGAAGCCCGCCAGACCTCGCCATCATCCCGCAGCCTGGGCTCTTGCAGCGCATGATCGACACCGGAAAAGTTGTTGACCCGCCGCAGTCGGTTGAGGATAACGTCGATAAGTGGTGGTCAGAGAGCTGGAAGACCTACGGCAGCAAAGACGGCAAGTTCTACGCCGCCCCACTCATGGCAAGCGTCAAGGGCTGGGTCTGGTATTCGCCAGCTGACTTCACGGATCGCGGGGTAGAACCGCCAAAGACACTCGACGAGCTCAACAGCCTCACCGCCGAACTCGCAAAAGACAACTCGAGTGACACCTACCGCCCGTGGTGTGTTGGTTTTGAGTCAGGAACCGCAACCGGATGGCCAGGAACCGACTGGATCGAAGACTACGTCCTTCGCCAGCAGGGTCCAGAGGTCTACGACAAGTGGGTTGCCGGCGAAGTGAAGTTTGACTCCGACGAGATTCGTCAGGCATTCGACTCGGTTGGCGAGATCATCCTCGACCCGGTCAACGTCAACGGCGGCTTCGGTGACGTCAAGACGATCAACTCGACTACCTTCCAAGATGCAGGCCTCGCAATCCTTGACGGCAACTGCTCCCTGCACCACCAGGCTTCGTTCTACGAGGCCCAGTGGCCAGAAGGAACAAAGGTTGCCGAAGACGGAGACGTCTGGGCCTTCCTGCTTCCAAACGAGGAAGAGGGCCAGGGAGATGCAGTGACCGGCGGAGGCGAGTTTGTTGCCGCATTCAGCGACAGCAAGGCAACGCAGGCACTGCAGACCTACCTCTCAAGCGACCTGTGGGCAAACAACCGAGTCAAGCTTGGCGGTGTGATTAGCGCAAACAAGGGACTCGACCCCAACAACGCCCAGAGCCCCATTGGAAAAGAAGCGGTTCGCATTCTGCAGGACGACAAGACCACCTTCCGGTTTGATGCGTCAGACCTGATGCCGGCGGCCGTTGGCTCTGCTTCCTTCTGGACGGGAATCGTTGACTGGGTCAACGGAGAGAGCACCGACAAGGTGCTGCAAGGAATAGACGCAACGTGGCCGTAATCCCTCGGCTGTAAGCAGCTCATTCTTCATCCGCAGTGAGGGGACTCGGGCCGGGCACACACTGCCTCGCCCGAGCCCCCTTCACCCGTTTTTTGAGAGGTTCCCATGATTTCGTATCTTTCCCTCTCGGTATTCAACACGCCCCTCAGCTCGGCACTGTTGCCAACCGCTCGAAACTCAAGCAGTTTTTTCGACGACATGTGGCAAAAGTTCGGCGTGATGTTTGCCGGGTTGCTGATTTTTTTGGCCGTCATTGGCCTCATCTTGTTCCTCGCGGATCACGCACCAAAGCGTGGGCGAGACTATGTGCAAATGTTTGTCTTTGTTGCTCCAGCGTTGATCCTGCTTGGGGTTGGCCTGATCTATCCGGCCATCCGCACGATGATGCAGTCGTTCACCAATGCTCAGGGCGACTTCATTGGTCTTGAGAACTTCGTCTGGATCTTTACCGATAGCGGTAGCCTCATCAGCCTGCGGAATACGGTTGTGTGGGTCATCCTCGTCCCGCTACTCTCGACCGTGTTTGGCCTCGCGTATGCCGTCTTTATCGACAAATCACGCGGTGAAAAGGTGCTCAAGTCGCTCGTGTTTATGCCGATGGCCATCTCATTTGTTGGTGCAGGCATCATCTGGAGCTTCATGTATGCCTACCGGTCAAAAGGGTTTGAACAGACGGGGCTCCTGAATCAGTTGCTGGTTTGGTCCGGTCTTGAGCCCATACAGTTCCTCAACTCCGCCCCGCTCAACACGTTCTTCCTCATCGTTGTGCTCGTGTGGATTCAGACGGGATTTGCGATGGTGGTGCTTTCGGCATCCATCAAAGCGATCCCCGTTGAGCAGGTTGAGGCCGCAGTCCTCGACGGTGCCAACGGGTGGCAGGTGTTCACTAATGTGACGCTGCCAAGCATCAGGGGCTCCCTCGTGGTTGTTGTTACAACGATTACGATCGCGACCCTTAAGGTCTTTGACATCGTCAAGACAATGACGAGCGGGAACAACGACACCAGCGTTGTCGCGCTTGACATGTACAACCAAGCGTTTCGCTTCAATGAGTGGGGCCACGGTGCGGCCCTAGCGGTCGTCATCTTTGTGCTGGTACTGCCGATTGTGATCTACAACGTCCGCGTCTTGAGAAAGCAGAGGGAAATCCGATGAGCACACAGATTAACCCTGATGCCTCGCCGTCGCTCGACACATCGGCGATTCTCACCGGAAAGGCGCGTGGCCGCCACAACGCGTCTGCTGGTGGCCAGGCTGATCGAGTGAAGCGTCGCCTCACCTCGCGGTGGGCGACCGTTGCGGCAATTATGATCGCGTTCCTCTGGACGATTCCAACGTTTGGCCTCTTTGTCGCCTCGTTCAGGCCGCAGGAGAATAAGCGCCAGGGCTGGTGGACCATCTTTCTTGACTGGTTCCCAACCATGGAGAACTACGGCAAGGTGCTTGGCGGAACAAGCATCTCAAACGATAACCTCGCGTCGTATTTCATCAACTCGTTTGTGATCACGATTCCCGGAACGATTTTCCCGCTTTTGCTGGCGCTTATGGCTGCCTATGCGTTCGCGTGGATCCCGTTTCGGGGGAGGGGCATCCTGTTTGTGCTGGTCTTCGCCCTGCAGATTGTTCCCTTGCAGATGGCGTTGATTCCGCTCTTGCAGTTCTTTAACGGGGTCGATATTGGCGGAACCTACCTCGCCGTTTGGATCGCGCACACGATCTTTGGGCTGCCGCTTGCGATCTTCTTGCTGCATAACTTCGTATCCGAGATTCCCGGTGAGTTGGTTGAGGCTGCGAGGGTGGATGGCGCGTCGCAAACGCAGATCTTCTTCCGCATTATCATTCCGCTTTCGCTGCCGGCAATCGCGAGCATCGCGATCTTCCAGTTCCTCTGGGTCTGGAACGACCTGCTTGTTGCGCTCGTATTCTCGGGCGGAAGCGCAGACGTGGCGCCGCTGACCGCAAAGCTTGCCAATATGGCGGGCAACTTCGGCCGTAACGAACATCTGCTGCCTGCCGGTGCGTTCATCTCGATCATCGTGCCGCTGATCGTGTTCTTCGCACTGCAGCGGTATTTCGTACGCGGCTTGCTTGCGGGGTCAACGAAGGGATAGGGCTCGGCATCCATTCGCCCCTTGTTGCGATTTTTTGTTCAATTTTTCGCAATATGTGGCGAACGGATGCCGTTGGTCGGTCTAAGACGACACATCACTGCGGCGGGTTCTTGCGCGGCGCGGTTAGGGTAGACGCATGACTACACACGTTGAATATTGGTTTGACCCGTCGTGCCCATGGGCCTGGATGACGAGTCGTTGGGTTGATACGGTTGCCGAACAGCGCGACCTTGACATCACCTGGAACGTCATGAGCCTCGCGGTACTCAACGAAAACAACGATGTGCCCGACGAGTACCGCGCGTTCTTCCCGCGCGCACTCCGCCTCACGCGTCTCGTGACTGGCGTCGCGCAGGTCTACGGGGCCAAGCACACGAAGCCGTTGTACGACGCACTCGGCACACGCATCCACCCTGAAGCACGCACCGATTGGGACGCGATTATCGCCGAAGCCGTTGCCGAGGTTGGGCTCCCAGAAGAAGCCGCCGCGCTTGCCGACACAGACCAGTACGACGAGCAGATGCGCGCGAGCCACTTCGACGGCATCGGTCGCGTTGGCGAGGACGTGGGAACGCCCGTTATCTCTGTTGACGGGGTCGCGTTCTTTGGCCCGGTCATTTCCCCTGCGCCAAAGGGCGAAGCCGCCCTTCAACTGTGGGACGGCGTCGTTGCGGTCGCTGCGTATGACGGATTTTTTGAGCTCAAACGCTCGCGCACGGTTGGACCGATTTTTTCCTAAGCGGATGGCTCACAACCAAAGCGTTCCCGACGCTGCTGGCGTGCCAGGCGCGGGAGGGGACAGCCAGCGAACGAGCCCGGCAGACGAACTTGCGGTTGATCTTGTGGTGATCGATCGCAGCCACTGGCAACCGCTCAGGGAGCTCAGGCTTGAGATGCTTGCGGATACCCCGACCGCGTACATTGAGTCGCTTGCCCAGTCGCTCGCTTTTATCGACGAGGAGTGGGTGTTCAGGGCGCAACGTAACGAATCGCCACACTGTGTTGGGCTCGCAGCGGCCGACTCTGCGACGGGGCGATGGGTTGCAACCATGAGCGCATACATCGACAACGGGGGGCTTGCGCAACTGGTCACTGTCTATATTTCGCCGGGGTACCGAGGCGCCGGCCTTGCGGAGTGGATGCTTGAGCACATCTTCGACTGGGTGCGTACGTCATCCGCAGCCACCGAAATGAACCTGTTTGTGCACGAGCAGAACGCACGTGCCATCGGGTTCTATGAGCGTGTCGGTTTCGCGACGACGGGACGGGCGCAACCGTATCCACTCGACATCAGCAAGCGGGAGCTTGAGATGCGGATGCCGGTGCCCCCGGCGCGATAGGCTTGGTGCAGTTTTTGCCTCTCGTTTGATAAGGGTTCTTATGCGCATCCACATTGCCACCGACCATGCTGGGCTTGAGTTCAGCCAACAGTTGCAGCAGCACCTTGCTGAGGCCGGGCACGAGGTCGTTGATCACGGCCCGAAGGAGTACGACGCCCTCGACGATTACCCGGCATTCTGCATTAACGCGGCCCAGGCGGTTGTGAGTGACCAGATTAATGACGTTGACAGCCTTGGCGTTGTGTTTGGCGGTTCGGGTAACGGCGAGCAAATGGCGGCCAACAAGGTTGTTGGGGCGCGTGCGGCACTTGTCTGGAATCTGAGCACGGCGAAACTCGCGCGTGAGCACAACAACGCAAACGTCATCTCGATTGGTGCCCGCCAGCACACGGTTGATGAGGCTATCTCGTTCATTGACGCGTTTATCGCTGAACCTTTTCCCGGCGACGAGCGTCACGTGCGTCGTATTGCCCAGCTCGGCGAATACGAGACGACCGGAACGATTGAGGGTAAGGGCGTCGACCCGCTCGACTAGCCTGCGCCGTCCGGTGCGTATCGCCGGTTGACGGTAACTATGTGCGTTCAGGGCCAGTGCAAAGGAGTTCATCGTGCCAGAAGGGCATTCCGTTCATCGCATCGCGCGACAGTTTGGCCGCAACTTTGTGGGTCACGTGTGTCAGGTGAGTTCTCCGCAGGGGCGGTTTGTTGAGGGCGCCGCTGTGCTTGATGGCCTGCGGATGATTGGCTCGACCGCCGTTGGTAAACAAATGTTCCTCGAGTTCGAGGATGGCCACTGGCTGCGGGTGCACCTTGGCATCTATGGGGCATGGGACTTTGCCGGCGACATTAGCGTCGACGCAACCATTGCGAGCGCAGAGGGTCGTATGGGGCAGACCAACCAGCGTGGCACTGAGCTGCTCACCGCTTCGTCGCCGTCTGCCATTGCCGCGTCCGCTCCAACGCACGTTGCTGGTCCTCGGGCAGACAGGGGAGGCCTTCCGCTTGGCGCGCCTGGCTCGGATGCGGCAGACAGCGCGGCCGAAGACTCGGTTGCCAGCATTGGTGCGCCACGCAGGGCCCGCATCCGTATGGCAGAGCAAGATACGGTCTCTGACGCGTTGAGCGAGTTTCCGCCGCCGCCGGTTGGTGCCGTGCGGGTGCGCATCCTGACCGAATCGGCAGTTGCCGATCTCAGGGGACCAACCGTGTGTGAGCTTGCGACCGCTGCTGAGATCCAGGCCGTGATTGATCGGCTCGGGCCCGACCCGCAGAACGATCCATCTGATGCTGCAGAGCAAACCTTTATCCAGCGTGCGTCAAAGACGGCCCGCCCGATCGGCCTCGTCCTAATGGACCAAGCCGTCGTGAGTGGCATTGGCAACGTGTACCGCGCCGAGATGCTCTTTCGGGCCGGCATCAACCCACACACTCCGGCAAAGAACCTGAGCCGAGAGCAGCTGCACGATCTCTGGGTTGACTGGGCGTATCTGCTCGAAATTGGGGTACGCCTCGGCCAGATGATGACGATGGATGCGCTCGGCCCCGAAGACTACACGCTTGCCATGGCCAATCGTGACGATCGACACTGGGTGTATAAACGCGAGGGTCTTCCGTGCCGCCGATGTGGCACCAATATCGTGCTCGAAGAGATGGCGAATCGAAAGCTGTATTGGTGCCCAACGTGTCAGCGCTGACGTTGCGGGCAAGCGACATCCGATGGTCTGGATGCGGCCCCGTTGTAACGGGTGTCCGTCACCGACCGTCTTCACCACACCCGATTGTAGGTTGGTGTTGTGCTCGGGTTAGATGAGATTCAGTGGGGCCTGCTGCTGCTCGTCGTTGTGGCGGGGTTTGCGGCTGGTTGGATCGACGCCATTGTCGGTGGTGGAGGGCTCATCCAGCTTCCGGTGCTCTTGCTCATACCGGGGCTGTCGCCAGTGCAAGCACTCGCTACGAATAAGCTCGGTTCGATTTTTGGAACAACAACCAGTGCCATTACGTATTACCGACGGGTGAAACCTGACCTGCGGACGGCTATCCCCGCAGCGGTCTTTGCGTTTCTTGGTTCGTTTGGCGGGGCCGTTGTAGCGAGTTCGATTCCTGCGGAGTATTTTCGGCCAATCATCGTCGTTGCCTTGATCGGCGTGTTTGTGTTTACCGTTGCGAAGCCGTCGCTGGGGGAGATCGAACGCGAACGCAAGGGACATCGTCGCCACCTCATTACCGCGATCCTGATCGGGTTGTTGATTGGTGCCTATGACGGCGTGATGGGGCCTGGTACCGGATCGTTTCTCGTCATCGCGCTTGTTGGTTTGCTTGGCTTCACCTTTCTGCAGGGCAGCGCGATCGCCAAAATCATTAACGTCTTTACGAACCTTGGCGCCCTTGCCTTCTTCATTCCGCTCGGGGCGGTTCGCTGGGAATTGGCGATAGCACTCGGTATTGCAAACTGCCTTGGCGGATACCTTGGGGCACGGATGGCAATCGCAAAGGGCAGCGGTTTTGTGCGTGCGCTGTTCCTGATCGTGGTGTGTGTGCTCATTGTGATTCTCGGGTGGACGGTTGTGTCTGACTGGATGTCGGCCAACTAGCCCCTTTGTGCCGGCCGTCTGTTCGGTCGTTTCGCTTGGTTTGCCCTGCAATCTCAAGGATGTTGCTGAATGTTTCATGAATTTGCATGGAAAAACTTGACTTGAAGCTACAAGTATTTGCTACACTATTGCTACAAGCTTCAACTAAATCTTTCTGTAGGAGAACCCCATGACTGACACCATCACCATCCCCGGTTACAAAGCTGGCACCTGGACCATCGACCCAACGCACAGCGAAGTTTCGTTCAGCGTTCGTCACCTGGCCATCAGCAAGGTAAAGGGTAAGTTCGAGAAGTTCGAGGCCACGTTTGTTACCGGCGAAAACCCTCTCGACTCGACGGTGACGGCATCTGCAGAGGTTGCTTCGGTTAACACCAACGAGGCAAACCGCGACGGTCACCTCCGCACCGGCGACTTCTTCGACGCAGAGCAGTTCCCAACCATCGACTTCGTCTCGACGGGCGTTCGTCAGGTTGGCAGCGACTACAAGGTAGACGGAAACCTGACCATCAAGGGCATTACTAAGCCTGTCACCTTTGATTTTGATTTTGGTGGCTTCGGCACCGACCCGTACGGCAACTACAAGGCTGGCTTCACCGCAACCACCGTTGTGAAGCGCGAAGACTTCGGCCTCACCTGGAACGCTCCGCTTGAGACCGGTGGCTTCTTGCTTGGTGCTGACGTTACGATTACAATTGATGTTCAGGCTGTGCTTAACGCCTAGTCTGACTGGCAAGCGAACGCTTGCAACGGGATGTAATCCCACACAAAGGCTCGCAGGGCTTGCACAACCAACCGGGGGGATGGTTGCGCGGGCCCTGCGTTTTGCGTATCTGGCACTAGGGTTCAGGTCACTCGCGAAGGCGATGGGCCGGAAGCCAGAATAGAAATTATGTAATGTTTTGTCTGCTGGTAGCACTGTACGAGTATGGGAAAAAAATTGGGGAATTTTACTGCGCCTCGGCGCGCGCTTGCGGTGGGGGCCGTTGGCGCCGCCATTGGCCTCGCCGTGATCGTTGGGGCAACCGCAACTTCTGGGGCCTACACCGACATGGGCGCCGCCACTATGGGCTCCTCCGGCTCGTTGGGCAGCGCAACCGCCTTCAGCCTGCAGCTCAGCTATAACGGAGACGACACGAAGTACCCATTTCGGGAAAGCAATCCGTCAACAAACCCCTACAGCGACATGTTTATTTCGCCGCGTACGGGACCAAGTTATTCAAAAGCGATCAATACCTACGAGGCGAGTACCTCAGAGATTTCGGTTCGGGTTGCTCCCAACAGCCCAAAAGGAAATATAACCCCCAACATCATTAAGCCCGATTCCTGCGTTGGTGATTGTGCGATTGCTTTCGAGAACATGATTTTCACGGTGAAATGGGACGGCGTGAACATCCCGGGTGCCACGCGGCTGAGTGCGGCTGCCTTTAACGAGCTTGGGGCCCGAACCTACCTCAACGCGGTTCAGGGGCAATCGCATCGGCTCAGCTTTGATATCTGGATACGTCCTGACACTCCATACTTATCGCTCAAAAGTACAACATCACTCTTTGGCGTCCGGTTTGACGGGGCGAGCGTTGGCAGTTAGCTGGGCGAGCTTGATGCCTGTCCTCTGCCGGTATCCTTTGGCTGACGAAACGACTCGTGCTCGCTGATTGAGACGATCCCGTCTCGAACTCGACGCAGGTCTTCCATCAGCGACCCGATCAGAATCCAATGCACCGGATTTGGGCGGAGTATGGCAAACGGTGCCGTGAGCGCTGGCAGCTGCGACGTCACCGGCGTTTCTTCCGTATGGAGGTCGTCGCGGAGCTGAGAGATACGTCGGAGGTCGTGAGCGGCCCGCCTGAACTCCTCAGCGAGGCCGTGCACTGTTGGGTCTTCGAGTAACGTCACCGAGTAATTGTCGTGGAGCGCCCTCGTCATCCCGGAGATCTGCGTAATAATGGGGCTCAGCGAACGCATGAGCGTTGCATCCTCGTCCAGCTGGGTCCTGTGGCGGCTGCCGCGCGGGTTGAGCGCGAGGCTTTCCTTTGCGGCTCCGATCAGGTCGCGCACCTTTTCTCGATCATCCACAACGGTCCGGACCTCAGCGAGCATTTCGTTGATCCACTCCGTTGACTGCGGTTCGGTGAGCGCCTCGGAGAGCCGATCGAGGCACCGCGACGCGTCATAGCCGAGGGTGCGAACCCCGATATGCGCCGGGGTGATTTTCACGGGGGCCGCGATGGCCGCGTTGACGATGATGCCGATCGCTGCCCCAATCAGCGTTTCCGCAATGCGGCCGAGCGCATAGTCGGGATCTTGATTGCCAAGCGCCAACACGAGCATGGTCGTAATCGCGATTTGGTTTGAGGATGTGGTGGTCATCCTCAGCGCCCAACCGAGCACAATTGACACAGCGATCGCGAGGATGAACAGCCAACCGGGGGAGCCAAACACAAGTACGGCCCCGTACGCAACGGCGACGCCGGCGACAACTCCGATGACCCGCTCGACGCCCTTTGAGAGCGACTGAGTGACGTTTGGCTGGACGCACAGCAGCGCCGCGATGGCGCCAAATATTGGGGCCTGGTTTGGAAAAATCGCGAGGCAGCCAAACCAGGCGGCAAGCGTGGCAATGAGGGTCTTGGCAGCCTGGATCCATGGCTCTCGACGGGCCGCACGAATACTTACTATTGCCATGTGTTCCAGCCTAGAGCGTTCGGGCCGGACGAGCGCGCGACTACTTCTTTGGCAGGTCGTTGATCAGGCGCGCAAGCGTCGCACCATCGGGACCGTAAACCCAAGGGACACCACTCACGCTTGTGTGGAGTTCGGCCTTGCTCCGCCCCCCGGCAAGTACGGCCTCTCCCGTGGTGAGCTGGCGAATCGCGACGGCAGCGACGTTGTCTGGATGCTGGAGCGAGAACTCGTGGTACAGCGCCTCGTCGTGCTGTCCGTCGTCGCCGATGAGCAACCACTTGACCTCTGGGAACTCGGCCGCGAGGCGGCGCAACTCGCGCTCTTTGTGTTCGCGCCCGCTGCGGAACCAGCGGTCGGTTGTTGGGCCCCAGTCGGTGAGCAACAGCGGACCCATCGGGTAAAGGTTGCGTGACAGGAACCGAGTCAACGTTGGAGCCACATTCCAGGCACCCGTCGACAGGTAAATGATCGGGGCACCAGGATGGCTCGAGATTTGACGGTCGATAAAAACGGCCATGCCAGGCGTGGGTACGCGAGCCTGTTCGTGGCGAACAAATGAGTTCCACGCGGCAACAAACGGTTTTGGCAACTTGGTGATCATGACGGTGTCGTCAACGTCAGAAATCACACCGAAGTGCGCTGCCGGGTCGACAACGTAGACGGGGCATCCGCTGACCTCGTTGCCGTTCACGCTCAGACGCACGCTGTGCCAACCTGGAGTAAGGGTCGCCGGAACGATAGCGTCAATGACGCCCCCTCTGTCTGTTGTGACCTCGCCAAGCACAACGCCGTCAACCTCAACGGTTACGGTTAAAAAGGGAACGTGCACGCTCATAAAGCTGCGCCAGCCCCGAACCCGCGAGGCCTGCTGCTCGTCGACGCGAACGCCAGACATATGTGTTGAGCCGGGCTTCAGATACAGGACGCGGCCGAGGACCCGAATCCAATCGGGTTTTCCGTAGCCGATATAGGGAATGACAGTCGGTATTTTGCCGCGTTTGACAGCGCGCCTCGCTCGTCGGACATGTATCCAATCGTCGATACGGGCAAGCAAGACGGGTCGGGTGGACTCCGCGGGCAAAGAAGCGTTTTCGGGAGTATCCACCAAACTATTCTAGGAGATAGAGACTCAAGAACACTATTTCCCACAAGCGATGACCAGATTCCCAGCCAGGCCGCAGCTAATGCCAGGAACCCAACGGCGTGAATCGACCTGACCCAAACATGCCTATGTTCATGTTCTGCGGCACATTTGGGTCAGGCCGATTGCTGAGGGCCGGGGGAGGACGCGCGTTGCGCTCCGTCACTCCTCGGTGTGCATATGCTTCTGCTCGGCGGCATGGACGATGCGCTTGGTCACGTAGACGCCGACGATGAACAACACGATGATGCCAACAAAGACGTAACCGGCCCAGTGCAGCGACTGAGAGAGCTGTTCGTAGCTCGCTGCGGCGGTGTAGCCGACAGTGACGTAGGCCGCAGCCCAGACGACACAGGCGGGGGCCGTCCACGCAAGAAACCGCCGATACGTCATCGTGCTCATACCAACAGTCAACGGGACAACGGAGTGCAGCACCGGCAGGAAGCGTGACGCGAAGACGGCTATGCCGCCGCGGCGTTCGAGGTAGCGTTCGGCGCGTACCCATGTCGGTTCGCCAATCCGTCGGCCCAACCAGCTGTGCCGGATGCGCGGGCCCAGAAACCGGCCAAGGGCAAACCCAAGCGACTCGCCGGTGAGCGCTCCAAGAACAAGCGCGGCAAACAGAATTGCCGACTCACCAACCGACTGGGAACCGAGGCTCGAAACGATCGCGATCGTGTCGCCGGGAACGATGAGCCCGATGAGCACTGAGGTCTCAAGCATCATGGCGATTCCGGCAATGATTGCCCGCCAAACCGGGCCTACCGACTGGATGCTGAGGAGGATCGAGTCGAGGATATCGGTGACAGAACCACTCCCATTAAAGAGGTTGCCTATTGAATCGAAGATCTCGTTCACAGGCCCGCTTTCAGTAAGAAGTAGTTCGACGTCGTACTATGCAACCTTATTGCAACTGAATAAACCTGAGAGTAGCCTGGCAACAGCGTAAAATAAGTTTTGTTGAGCACTACCGCTCGCAGATCCACAGGAATGACCATCCTGACAGGTTCTTTTTCGTGAGCCTCTTTTTATACAAGAGACTTGACTCTTTGGAGTACGCATTGAACGAACTTCTCGACCCGCTCTTACTTGCCAGATGGCAATTTGGGCTGACCACGCTCTACCACTTCCTGTTCGTTCCACTCACCCTGGGAATGGCACTGCTGGTAGCGATCTTGCAGACCGCTTGGGTTCGCACAGGCAAGGTGAAATACCTTGAGCTGACCAAACTGTTTGGCAAGATCTTCTTGATCAACTTCGCCATGGGAGTTGTGACCGGAATTGTGCAGGAGTTCCAGTTCGGCATGAACTGGTCCGACTACTCGCGCTTTGTCGGTGACATCTTCGGTGCGCCGCTCGCGATCGAGGGCCTGCTTGCATTCTTCCTTGAAGCAACCTTCATCGGTGTCTGGATCTTCGGATGGGACAAGCTGCCGAAGAAGATTCACCTGATGTCGATCTGGCTCACCTCAATTGCGTCGATCATGTCCGCGTACTTCATCCTCGCAGCCAACGCCTTCATGCAGAACCCGCTTGGCTACGAAATCAACGCGGAGCGTGGACGCGCCGAGCTCACCGACATCGGTGCGGTGCTCACGAACCCCGTTGCGCTGACCCAGTTCCCGCACACCATCTTCGCCTCGATCATGTTCGCCGCGTGCGTCATCGTTGCGGTTGCCGCCTGGCACCTCTCGAAGAAGCAGCACATGGAGACCATGCGCACTGCCCTTCGCTTCGGACTCTGGACCAACATCGTCGCCTTCGCAGGAACCGCCCTCAGCGGTGACCAGCTTGGCCTCGTCATGGTTGAGACCCAGCCTATGAAGATGGCCGCTGCAGAAGGTCTGTATAACACGGCATCAGGGGCAGAAGCATCCTTCTCGCTCTTCAGCCTTGGCACCCCGGACGGCGCTCACGAGATCTTCTCCGTACGCATCCCGTACCTGCTCTCCTTCTTGTCAACTCACACCTTCGACGGAACGGTTGAGGGCATCAACGACCTGCAGCGCGAATACACCGAGCTCTACTGCTCGGGTGGCAGCAACATTGCGTGCCCATCCGACGGCCAGTTTGCCCCCATCATTTGGGTGACCTACTGGGCATTCCGCTGGATGATGGGCCTCGGCATCTTCGCGGCCCTCGTCTCGGTTGTTGGCCTGTGGCTGACCCGCAAGAACCGCGAAGTCAAGCCAATCGCTTGGAAGATCGCGATCTGGACCGCACCGGTTCCGATGGTTGCCTCGCTCGTTGGCTGGATCTTCACCGAGATGGGCCGTCAGCCCTGGATCGTGTTTGGGTTGATGACCACGGAGTCGGGCGTTTCGCCGGGAGTGACAGGGCTTTCAGTTCTCATCTCGCTCGTCGTCTTCACCCTGGTGTATGGCGGACTCGCAGTGGTTGAGTACAAGCTCATCATCAAGGCCGCAAAAGCCGGCCCGCCAGCGATTGAGGTGCCAGAAGATGGCAGCGACGTCGACCACACCAAACTTGCCACGGTCTACTAGAAGGAGAGGAACTCATGGAACTGCAATACATCTGGTTCTTTATTGTTGGTGTTCTCCTTGTGGGATACCTCGTACTTGACGGCTTTGACTTCGGCGTTGGCATCAGCCTTCCCTTTGTCTCGAAAGACGACACCGATCGCCGCGTTGTGATCAACACCATCGGGCCCATCTGGGACCTGAACGAAACCTGGCTCATCGTGGCAGGTGCCTGTCTGTTCGCCGCATTCCCCGAGTGGTATGCGACCATGTTCAGCGGCTTCTACCTCGCCTTGCTGCTCATCCTCGTTGCGCTGATCCTGCGTGGTGTCTCGTTTGAGTATCGTCACCAGGGTAAGAGCGAGCAGTGGAAGGCCTGGTTCGACCGGTTTATTTTCATCGGCTCGGCTCTTCCTCCGCTGCTGTGGGGAACGGCGTTTGCCAACCTCATCCACGGTGTGCCACTTGAGCGACTTGAGAACGGCGGCTGGATCTTTACCGGCAACCTGTTCACGTTGCTGAACCCGTACAGCCTGCTTGGCGGCATCACCATCATGATGCTCTGCTTTGTACACGGCCTCGTGTTCATCTCGCTCAAAACCGACGGAGACATTCGTGAACGTGCGCGTGCGCTTGCCGTCAAGGTTGGCCTCGTGACGATCGTGATCGCTGCTGCCTTCCTGATCTGGACGATCATCGAGCACCTCGGCTCCGACACCATTGTGTTTGTGGTTGTGCTCGCTGCGCTTGCGGCGGTCGCCCTCATCGGCGCGTGGTTGGCAAACTTCAAGGGTCGTGAGGGCTGGGCATTCACCCTGCACGTGCTGACCATGACGTTTGCGCTGCTCACGGTGTTCATGGCGCTCTTCCCGAACGTGATGATCTCGAGCATCGATCCCGCGGTCAACAACATGACCATCACGGGAGCGTCGAGCTCGCAGATGACGCTTGAGTTCATGACCTGGGTTGCTATCTGTGCCCTTCCATTAGTCCTGGCCTACCAGACCTGGACCTACTGGATCTTCCGCAAGCGCATAACCCGCGCGAGCATCCCGGTTGCCGCTCACTAAGTAGCAACCCATCCAACAGCCCGCCAGTTCAGGTACCCATCCAGTGACGGATGCTTGGACTCGGCGGGCTGTTGCGTACAACCAACTCGCTTTGTGCCGGTGAGCGGCCGGCTTTGGCTCGCCAACCGTGCGCCTGTCAGCGAGTGCCGCCAGAGTTTGGGAGAATAACAGAGTGAAGCCGTTTGATGCGAGACTCCTGAGGTATGCCAGATCAATTCGCGGATTCTTGGCACGGGGTGCAGCGCTCGGCCTCCTCCGAGTTGCCTCGCTTGTCGGATTCGCGTGGTTTGCTTCGCAGGCGATCGTCTCTGTCGTTGAGAGCGTTCGATCGGGCATCGCGCCCGAATCCCTCGCCGCGAACCTGCTCGGCCTTGCCGCTTCGGTCGCCGTCCGAGCCATCAGCATTTGGCTCGTTGACGCGAACTCCGCCCGCGGAGCGTCAACGGCCAAAAGCGAATTGCGCACGGCAAGCCTCAGCGCGATTCGGAGGCTCGGGCCGTCCTGGCTCGCAGGGCGCTCGTCGGCATCCGTGACAACAACGGTGACGCAGGGGCTCGACTCGCTCGACGAGTATTTTGCCAAGTACATCCCACAGCTCATCATGACCGCGCTGGCCACGCCAATTCTTGTCGTGATTATCTGGGCTCAGGACTGGACGAGCGCCGTTGTCATTCTTGTCGCCTATCCCACAATTCCTGTGTTCATGATCCTCATCGGCTGGGCAACGCAGAGCGTGCAGAAGAAGCAGTGGCAGGCGCTCAATACGCTCGCCACAAGTTTTCTCGATGTGGTGCAGGGCCTGTCCACCCTCAAGATTTTTGGACGTGCCGAGCGTCAGAGCAAGCGGATCGAGCAGGTCACCGAAGACTACCGCTCGCGCACAATGAAAGTGCTCAGGGTTACCTTTCTGAGCGGCTTTGTGCTTGACCTCGCTGGCACACTCTCGGTTGCGTTTGTGGCCGTTGCCATTGGTATCCGGCTGATCGAAGGCAGCCTCGCCCTCTCCGTTGGGCTCTTTGTGCTGCTGCTGGTCCCCGAAGTATTTGTGCCGATTCGACAGGTTGGCGTGAGCTTTCACGCAGCGGCCGAGGGACTTGCTGCCGTTGAGGACGTGTTCGAGATTCTTGATGAAGATCAGCAGCGTGCCCAGCCTGATGCTGCGGAGGCAGCAGTCGCCGATGAAGCTCCCAAGACGTCCGGGCTGGTTCTTCGAGATATCTCTGTGAGCTATGGCGATTTTGTCGCTGTCGAGCGGATGACGATGACCGCGGCATCCGGTGCCCTCACCGTGATCGTTGGCCCAAGTGGCGCGGGAAAGAGCAGTTTGCTTGGCACGGTGACGGGTCTTGTACCCCACACCGGCACGGTTCTGCTTGACGGGCGTCCTGTGGATGCCGACTCTCCAGCGGACCGCACCTGGCTCGCCTGGGCAGGGCAACAGCCTGGCCTTGTTGCCGGAACCATCGCGCAGAACATCCTGCTCGGCTCGTCTCAGACGCCAGAGCAGGCCTCAGCGACCATCACGCAGGTGCTTGCCGATGTCGCAGCATCTGACCTCAACCCGGCGCTGGAGCTTGGGCCATCAGGCGAAGGCCTCTCTGGCGGTCAGGCCCAGCGAGTTGCCATTGCGCGGGCCCTCTTTCGCCGCATCGATAAATTATCTCGTGTCCTGCTGCTCGACGAACCAACCTCGGCCCTTGACTCGGTGGCGGAGGCCGCCGTTATTGACGCCCTCAAGCGCATTGCGGCAGAAGGCGTCGCCGTGGTTGTTGTCAGCCACCGCCAAGCCGTCGCCGACCGCGCAGACTCCGTTATTACTCTGAACCAGCACGTTGGGACGACCACACGATGACCGCCGCCGCGCAACCCTCGACCTCCGAAGCTCCATCGCCCGCTGCGCATGTTCTTGCCGAGCAGCGTGCCATCCTTCGCACCTCGATGCCTGCACCCAAACGGTTCTCGCCGGGAGTGGCCCTTGGGGTGCTCGGGGACGTCTCGGCCGTCGCCCTGCTCGCGCTCAGCATGTGGTTGATCGTGAAGTCAGCAGAGCAGCCGCCTATTTTGCACATTACGTTTGCCGTCGTCGGCGTGAGGGCGTTCGCGATCGGTCGGGCTGCGTTCCGCTACGCGGAGCGGCTTGCGAGCCACGACGCCGCCTTCCGCCAGCTGTCAACCCTGCGCGTCTCGTTTTACGAGCGGCTGCTCCCTATTGCTCCGGCAGGCATTCGCTCAACGACTCGCGGCGACCTCATGAGCCGAGTTGTCCGCGACGTTGATGAGCTGCAAAACTATCCGCTGCGCGTGGTGCAACCCATCATCATGTCGACAGTTGTGCTCGTGCTGAGCGTCATTACCGTGAGCCTTATTTCGCTGCCGGCCGGACTGGTGATGGCCGCGAGCTTGCTCGTCTCGTTTGGGCTCGCGGTGTTTGCAAACCGCGCGGTATCTGCGGCGGCCGAGTCGCGAATCTCAGCCCTCAGGGGGCGCCTCGCCGACGAAATTCTTGACGTGCTCGGATCGTTGGGTGTGCTCACCGCGTTTGGCGCGCTCGATGATCGTCTGCAGCGAGTCGACCGTGCGGATGCAGAGCTCAGGGCCGCCGAGCGCAGGCGTTCAATCGGCGCAGGTGCTGCGGCCGCGTTTGTTTCGCTGCTCGCTGGTGCTGCAACAATCTTCGCCATCCTCGTGACGGCTGGCGACGTGACCGACGGCAGCCTCACCGGACCGCTCTTTGCCGCTGCGGTCATGGTTCCGGCCTCCGTGTTTGAGGTCTTCTCGGCAGTTCCCGTCGCGCTTGCGGCTCGCAGGGAAGTGCGGGCGAGCGCCCTTCGCCTGGTGACGGTTGCTCCGGATGAGCTGCCAGACGGCATCCCGGCAGATTTGGCAACGGGCGAGGTACCAGATGAACCGATCACGGAGACGCTGATCGAACTGCGCGACGTGTCGGCCCATCATCCAGGGACAACCGAGCTCGCGCTGCAGGGTGTCTCGTTCGCGGTGAAGCCTGGCGACAGCATCCTGATTGAGGGCGCGAGCGGGGCGGGTAAGACCACGCTGGCTCAGGCCCTCGTCCGGTTTATCGACTACAGCGGAAGTTACCTTGTGCGCGGCGTTGAGGCTCGCGACCTGAGCCAGCGGGCCGTTCGTTCGGTTGTTGGCCTGTGTGAGCAATCGCCGCACCTCTTTGACAATGACATTCGCCAGAACCTCTTGTTTGCGAAGGATGACGCTTCCGACGACGAACTGCTCGCGGTGCTTGACCAGGTGGGGTTGGCCGATTGGGTGCGTGACCGTGGAGGCCTGAGCTCCCGCGTCGGCGAAAGCGGTGCCCTTGTCTCTGGAGGGCAAGCGCAGCGCATCGCCCTTGCGCGGGCGCTGCTCGCCGGATTCCCGGTGATCGTGTTCGACGAGCCGACGGCCAATGTTGACGCAGACCGCGCCGATCAGCTGATGCAGGACCTCCTAGCGATTGCGACAGGGGGAGACCGTGCGGTGCTCATTATTTCGCACACGCAGGTTCCCGCGGCGCAGCTCACACAAACGCTTCGGTTGAGCGCGGGTCGGCTCGCTTAGCTAGTCGCCGATACCCGTTGCCAGGCTGGCACGCGCTTCAGCAAATCGGGCGAGCCGGTCAGCATCCACCTGCGGCGTCGGCACCCCGTCGATGTGGGCAACCGGCCTGATGCCGTGCAGCGCGTTGACCGCCCACACCTCGTGATTGGCGAGCGTGTGCGCCTTGGCGTCCGTTTCCGCCACCGGAATTTCGAGGCTGCCAGCCGCCTCGATCAGGATGCGTTCCGTGACGCTTGAGACGCGAGGCCTGGCTGTTGGCACTCGATGCAGCGTGTTGTTATTCCACCACAACAGCGAGGTTGTGGTTCCCTCGATAACCGTTCCATCTGAGGTGCAGATGATGGTGTCGTGAACCGGCGTTGGCCCTGGGTCGCCGGTTGCGATCGGATACTGGGCCGTCTCGGACGCCCGCGCGTTAAGCCGCGAGAATAAGGCAATGTTTGGCCCTTTGATCGTTGGCAAGCGGCGCGGGTCTGAGTAGCTGCTGCTCAGAATGATGGATTCTGGAGCCTCGCCGAGCCGCTGGATGCTTCGAGTGAGCAGCGCGAGGCGGTGGCCTCCCTCTGCGGCAAGTAGCTCAACGCGGGGGAAGAGATCGTCGCCACGCGAGGCATCCGCCAGATAGAGTGTTGCCTCCCGCCAGAAGTTGGCGAGTTCCGCCGGATTGCTGTACCCCATGAGGATGCAACCCATGACAAAACGATCGCGGTGCAGTTCGTGGGCGATCACGGTCCCGTTGCTCACTCTGAACGAATCCGCAACCAGCAGGGCGCGCTCGTTGCCGGCGAGATCACCGGTGGCTGGTGAGAAGCGGCCGTCGGTCCACAGCTGGAGATCGTGCACGAGGGACTCCCAAAAAAGTGAAGGTTGCGAACGCTCTTGCGGAGCGCGTCTGGCGGTTCGTTGACGGCCACCTCTAGGCTATTACAGTGCAGACGCCGGCCAGATCACGTTCCCTCGCCCACTGGGTTGACCCCGCCGTTGTGTTTGCCGCTCTCTATGCGGATGCGCCCTATGCGTTTTGGCTTGATGCTGGCCGGGATGCGACCGAGGGCCTCAGTTATCTTGGCGAGGGCTCAGACATCATCGAAGCGGATGCTGGGGGCCGCATCAGCACAAGGCATGCCGATCTCCCTGCCGCGCCGGCCGAGCGAGCACACGGCTCCCTGCTGAGCGCGCTTGGGGCGCGGCGCAGGGTGCACACGTTTGACGAGCATCCGGTGACCCAGCCGCTTGCCGCTGGCGAGCACGTGTCTTCCTCACATTCTGGGTCTGCCGTGCCGCGGCTCGGGCTCGGCTGGGTCGGATGGTTTGGCTACGAGAGTCTGCACGACGACCTCGGCGTTGCGCCCGCACCGCTCGACGATGATCAACACGTGCCGGTCGCCGCCTGGATGCGTGCCGACACGGTGGTTGCATTTGACCATTCCAGCGGAGTCGTGACCGTGACCGCGGCAACGCCTGCGCTGCTAACGCAGTGGTTTGACCGGTGGGAAGAAGCGCAAACTGCGTCAATCACCCGTCTCGGTAGTCTCCCGGTAGACGTGGCGCCGGTCGGGGCATCCGCATCCGAAACATCCGCCCCCTCAGCCGTCTGGCGACACTCGGATGACAACTACCTTGCCATGATCGAGGAGTGCCAATCCCTCATCTACGAGGGCGATGCATATCAACTCTGCCTGACGAACCGGGTCACCCGTGCGCTGTCGGACAGCGTCTTGGACGCTGACGTGTTTGCCCGCCTGCGTGCCGCCTCGCCGAGCCACCACAGTGGGCTTATCCGAATGGGCGCAACCTCGCTTATCAGTTCGAGTCCCGAACAGTTCTTAGCAGTGAGTTCAAGCGGGCGGTTGACGACCAAGCCCATCAAAGGCACGCGCACACGGGGAGCAACTGCTGCCCTCGATACACAGCTGGCTGCTGAACTCCTTGCGAGTGAAAAGGAGCGGGCCGAGAACCTTATGATTGTTGACCTCATGCGCAACGATCTCACACGCGTGTGCGAGCGGGGGAGCGTCACCGTATCCGCCCTGCACCGGGTGGAATCCTACGCGCAGGTGCATCAGCTCGTCAGCACCGTTGAGGGGCAGCTGGCCGAAGGACTCGACGTGTTAGACGCAGTACGCGCGTGTTTCCCCGCGGGCTCAATGACGGGAACGCCGAAGCTCGCAGCTATGCGGAGGCTCGCGAGCATCGAGGGCGCACGGCGCGGCATCTACGCTGGTGCGTTTGGATACCTGAGCGATGACGGGGCCGCAGACCTCGCTATGGTCATCCGAAGCATCGTTTTGACGCAACATCCCGGAGGCGGCAGCACCGCAACGATCGGTACGGGTGGGGGAATTACCAGCGACTCCGTGCCAGCAGAAGAGCTCGACGAGATCAAGATCAAAGCACGTGCCCTCCTGGCGGCGCTGCGCTAAAGCGGGGGAGCACGGTTACCGCTATCCTTGATAGTCGGGCCTGCCACGATTTCTGCGGCCCGCCATGCGACGTGCGATAGAGGACCGATTGAGCGAGCAACACACCAATACCGAGGGCAACCAGCACGACGGCGAGCACGCCGACGTCTACGATTTCCAGGCCATTCAAGACAAATGGCTTCCGGTATGGGACGAACTCAAGCCGTTTGCGGCAGGAAAAGCCGGCGACCCGCGCCCGCGCAAGTACATCCTCGATATGTTTCCCTACCCCTCAGGCGACCTGCACATGGGTCACGCAGAGGCGTTCTGCTTCGGTGACGCGGTTGCGCGCTACTGGCGCGGCCAAGGATTCGACGTGCTGCACCCGATCGGTTGGGATTCCTTTGGCCTCCCCGCCGAGAACGCGGCAATCAAGCGCGGCATCGACCCTCGCGAGTGGACCTACGCCAACATCGACCAGCAGAAGACCAGCTTCCGCACCTACGCGCCATCCTTCGACTGGGACCGCGTGCTGCACACGAGCGACCCAGAGTATTACAAGTGGAACCAGTGGTTGTTCCTGAAGATGTACGAAAAGGGGCTTGCCTACCGCAAGGCCAGCTGGGTGAACTGGGACCCGGTAGATCAGACGGTTCTTGCAAATGAGCAGGTACTCGACGACGGCACCTCGGAGCGTTCTGGCGCGGTTGTGGTCAAGAAGAAGCTCACCCAGTGGTATTTTAAGATCACCGATTACGCTGATCGGCTGCTTGACGACCTCAACCAGCTCGAAGGCTCCTGGCCCTCCAAAGTGCTGAGCATGCAGCGCAACTGGATCGGCCGTTCTATCGGTGCAGAAGTTGATTTTGAGGTTGAAGGCTACGACGAGAAGGTCAAGGTTTTCACGACCCGCCCCGACACGCTGTTTGGCGCGACCTTCATGGTGGTTGCCCCGGATGCCGACCTTGCCGCCGACCTTGTGACCGGTGCTACGCCTGAGATTCAGGCTGAGTTTCAGACGTACCTCACCGCCGTCCAGAAGACGAGCGAGGTTGACCGTCAGAGTGCCGAGCGCGAAAAGACCGGTATGTTCATCGGTCGTTACGCGATCAACCCCGTCAATGGCGAACGCCTTCCCATCTGGACAGCCGACTACGTGCTTGCCGACTACGGCCACGGCGCGGTCATGGCCGTGCCAGCGCACGACCAGCGCGACCTCGACTTCGCGAAGACCTTCGACCTGTCAATTCGCATCGTGGTTGACACGACGCAGGCCGTTACCGACGTTGTTCCTGTTATCGCGCTTGACGACAACGGCGACCCCATCGAACCCTTCGACATCGAGAGCATCGACCCTGCCGTTACCGGTAAGGCACTCGGCGGCGAAGGTCGCCTGACCAACTCCGGCCCACTCAACGGCATGAGCAAGAGCAACGCCATTAAGAAGGCAATCGAGCTGCTCGAAGAGCGGGGCACCGGTCGGGCCGCAAAGACCTACCGCTTGCGCGACTGGCTCATCTCACGCCAGCGCTACTGGGGCACGCCCATCCCGATCCTGCACGGTGAAGATGGCGAACTCATTCCTGTTTCCGAAGACCAGCTGCCAGTGAAGCTGCCGTCGAGCGAGGGCCTTGACCTGAAGCCAAAGGGAGCGTCGCCACTCGGGGCTGCTGAGGCTTGGGCATCCGTCACCGACCCAGACACCGGCCGCAAGCTGCGCCGCGACCCAGACACCATGGACACATTTGTTGACAGCTCGTGGTACTTCCTTCGCTTCTTGTCGGCTCAGGACAACACTCAGGCCTTCGACCCCGCAGAGGCAGATAAATGGGCCCCCGTTGACCAGTATGTTGGCGGCGTTGAGCACGCGATTCTGCACCTGCTGTACGCGCGCTTCATCACCAAAGTGCTGTTTGATCTTGGTTACGTCAACTTCACCGAGCCCTTCAGTGCAGTGCTCAACCAGGGTATGGTGTTGCTCGATGGCTCCAAAATGAGCAAGAGCAAGGGCAACCTGGTCGAGTTCGACAGCGAGCTCAAGCAGCACGGAGCTGACGCGCTTCGCCTCACGCTCGCGTTTGCCGGTCCGCCAGAAGAAGACATCGACTGGGCGGATGTCTCGGTGCAGGGCTCCGCTAAGTTCCTTGCCCGCGCCTGGCGCGTGGCCAAGGATGTCACGAGCGCCCCAGACGCTAACTGGAGCAAGGGCGATCAGGCGCTTCGCCGCCACACACACCGCTTCCTCGCAGAGGTTCCCGGGCTCTCAGAGTCGTTCAAGTTCAACGTCGTGATCGCGCGCCTTATGGAGCTCACAAACGTGACCCGCAAGGCGATCGACAGCGGCGCTGGGCCAGCCGATCCCGCAGTGCGTGAGGCAGCCGAGGTTATTGCCGTTGCGCTCAACATGTTTGCGCCGTACACGGCGGAAGACATGTGGAATCGCCTTGGCTACCCGGCTACGGTTGCGACTGTTACCTGGCGCAAGGCCGACCCCACCCTGCTGGTGGCAGATCAGGTGACGGCCGTGGTTCAGGTTGATGGCAAGCTTCGTGCCAAGCTCGAAGTCTCTCCGAAGATCTCTGGCGACGATCTGAAGGCTCTGGCGTTGGATGCCGAAGGTATTCAGCGCTCACTTGCTGGGCGCGAAATCGTGAACGTGATTGTTCGCGCTCCGAAGCTCGTGAATATCGCCACGAAACCCGCTGAATAGGCAGGTTTTCATACGTAGGCTGGTCGGGATTCTCCTCCACAGAATCCCGACCAGTCTTTTTTTCCACCGTTCCCAACACCCCTCGTTCCACCACATCCTCTCTCCCTAGCCTGGTCTCATGACCAGCACACTTCCCCCGCTCACCGCGGTTCGACGCCGGCTTGGCCTCGAACCCACCGCCGACTCACCTTCGCAGGTTTTCGCAGATTCGCTCGGCGTGCAGCCAGGTGATTCGCGCCTGCCGCTGCCCTTGCCGCTGTCGTTGCCGCTGCCCTCAACGCCGCCGTCAGAGCCGCCATCAATACCGCCGTCCAGTTCGCCCGGTAGATTCCACGCAACAGTCCACGAAGCCGCTGACCTTCCCGTCTCAATTCCCGATTTTTCCCGCCCTCGACGCGACGGCGTTGCGTCCTCCGGCGCCAAGCACGTCGCTGAGGGGGAGGAGAGCGTCGTTGATGAGACGTTCCGCCTAGCTGAGGTGTACCCGTCGGCGTCGCCAATCGCAACGCGCGCCCCATCGGCGACGACGGCTTCGCGACGGGGCAACGCCGAACGATATTTGACGCCCGAGTCATCGGTCAACACAGCACCGGTCGACACAGCACCGGTCGACCCAGCATTTGTCGGCGCCTCGTCGGCCGATACCGCGTTGGTCGGCTCATCATTTCCAAGAACAGCGTCGGTCGACCCGGCATTTGTTGGCACGGCGACCTCCCGAGCCACCAGCCGAATCTCGCAGGTGCTCCACTCGCCACGGCAACTGAGCAAGATGAGCGCCTGGGCAGCAACCGTGGTGTTTGTGCTTGCAATTGTCGTCTCAGCGGTCATCGGCATGGTTCACGATCGCTCTGCGGCGGTTGCCACGGGTGACACACCCCTACCGCCCCCGGCAGGTCATAGCTCCGCATCGCCAGATCAAGATAGGTCGGCATCCACCGCCCCGCCGCCAGACAACATCGAAACGGCTGACGCAAGCGTTACCGATCCGCAACTCTATATCCATGTGCTCGGTCACGTTTCCGCACCTGGCCTCGTACGACTTGAGCCAGGCAGTCGAGTCGTTGACGCGATCGACGCAGCAGGAGGAATGCTTGACACCGCGGAGCCCGCCTCGATAAATCTCGCTCGGCTCCTGAGCGATGGCGAACAAGTGGTCGTACTCGCTGTGGGTGAAACACCTCCTGCCCCGGTGGTCGCCGAATCGTCGGGCAGTGCAACTGCCGGAAGCGGTCAGCTCGCGCTCGTGAATATCAATACCGCAACCACTGAACAACTCGAGACTCTTCCGCGGGTAGGTCCTGCTCTTGCCCAGCGAATTATCGATTGGCGCGAGACCGAGGGGCCGTTTGGGGCAGTTGACGATCTGCTCAGCGTGACGGGTATCGGAGACAAAACTCTCGACGGGTTCAGAGCCCAGATCACGGTTTGAGACGGTGAAACGGTTACCAACATCCGGCAGCTCGGTCCAGCCGGTCGCCAAGACGAGCATTGACGCCGCAGTAGCAAACCTCGATCTGCGTCTTGTCTGGCCCGCAATTGCAATGTGGGCCGCGAGCTTGGGTGGTACCACCGGCCTCGACCTTGCTGTTGTCTCAGGTGAGTTGGTTGCTTGCTCCGGCTATGCGGCTTTTGGCATTGGTGCTGCGCTCTTACTTCGACGAGTTGTGTGGCGGCATCAGCAAAGAGCGTTCGATCGCCGTTCTACTCCGAGGCTCCTCGTCAAGAGGCTCAACTTCCACGAGATCCCATCTCGTGAAATCGTCTGTCGTCAGCCGCGGCTTGCCCGTTTTTGGGCCGACTGTTGTGCCCGCGGGCGCGTAGCCGCGAACAGCGGGTTGACGAACCAGCCTGGCACCCACTCGATGATGATTGTTGTGTGCGCGCTCGTCGGACTGACCTGCATACACACAGCAGCAAATGAGCAACAGCGCCATCCTCCCTGGCTTCGCTCCGCAGAGGCGGCGGTGGTTCACGCCACATTTACCGTTTCAGGAGACCCAACGATACGAAATCACGCATTCGGCGCATCCGGCTGGGTTTCAGCAACGCTTGACGGCATCCGGCTGACGAAGTCGCCTGGTGCCGCTGAGAGCAACAGGTCGCTGAAGTCACCGGTTATTCTGTTTGGCACCGAGCAACAACTTCGCGAGGTATCGATCGGCAGCAGGGTCACCGGTACGGTCCGGCTCACCCCCTCAGACTCCGCAGGGCGGGTCGCCTACGTCGCCAACCTCTCCTCCGGCCAAGTAGCGGTTGTGCCACCTGGGCAGCCGCTCTTGGGTGTGAACGCCCTCCGACGCACCTTTCGAGAACACCTGCGTGCGCTCCCGGGAGACGGCGCCGCGCTCCTTCCTGGTCTGGCGTTGGGTGATACCTCCCTTGTCTCCGAACCTGTTGACGCCGCAATGAAGGCAAGCTCGCTGAGTCATCTCACCGCGGTATCCGGTTCAAACTGTGCCGTCATCGTCAGCATCGTGTTGGTTGTTGCGCGCAGATTCAGGTTGCAGCGCGTTGCGCGACTCTGCCTGGTGCTGCTGGGGCTTTGTGGGTTTGTGCTCTTGGTGACACCCGACTCAAGCGTGTTGAGGGCAGCGGTGATGTCAGTAGTCATCCTGGTCGCGACGACCTCGGGACGTCCTGGTCGTGGCGTTTCCTCGCTCTGCGTTGCGGTTATCGTTCTGCTCGGGTTCGACCCACGTATGGCTGGTGACTACGGATTCATACTGTCCGTACTGGCAACGGCATCCATTCTTGTCTTGGCTCCCCGGCTGACGCTGCTTCTTGAACGGTGGATGCCGCCGGTGATTGCCCAGCTTGTTTCAATTCCGGCGGCCGCTCAGATTGCCTGCCAGCCGGTGCTGCTTCTCTTACAACCGGTCATTCCGTTGGCTGGCATCGTTGCCAACGTTTTGGCCGCTCCTGCCGCACCAGTCGCAACCGTCGCTGGTCTTGTGGCCTGCCTTGTGTTGCCCGCAGTTCCCTGGTTGGGAACACAGATTGTAGACATCGCAATCTGGCCAGCGTCATGGATCGTTCAGGTCGCAAAAGCCACATCGGGTCTGAGCTGGGGGCAACTCGACTGGCCCCAGAGCTGGTGGGGGTTTGGCCTCCTCGTTGCTGCGATTGTGTGCGCCGTTGTGGCCCTCATGCGTCGAGGGAGCTTCAGAAGTCTCCAGTCCTTACAACGAACCGCTGCCGTCACCTCGGTCTGCGCACTCCTCATCGGGAGCACAATCGGCACCTCGAATGCGGCGAGGTGGCACAGCAGCCTGACCCGGCCGCAAGACTGGGATTTTGCGCTGTGTGACGTTGGTCAGGGTGATGCCGCGTTAGTCCGTTCAGAGGGGCACATCATTCTGATTGACACGGGTCCATCCGTCGAAGCGCTCACCGCCTGCCTTCGGTTGCTTAGCGTTGACCACATTGAACTGCTGGTACTGACTCATTACGACGTTGATCATGTCGGGGCCGTCGACGCGGTGATCTCGATGACACAGCACGCGATGGTCGCGCCGCTCCTTGAACAGGGCGATCAAGTTGTTCGAAGCAAGCTGGAAGATGCCGGAGTAGAAATTATCGAAGGGCACGCCGGGCTCAGCGGCAGCTTCGGGGCGGCAACCTGGCAGGTCCTCTGGCCAGTTGTTGCTTCGAAGCCACCCGACGCTCAGCCGCAACAGGGCGCGGCTGGGGCGTTCGTAGGGGAGCGAGACGGCAACGCGCAGAGCGTCACGCTCGACGTTCGTACTCCACACGGCCGCGGGGTCTTCCTTGGTGATCTTGGCGAATCAAGCCAATCGCGGCTCCTTCGATACGTTGACCTGTCCGACGGCCCGCCCATCGATATTGTGAAGGTCGCACATCACGGATCACGGGATCAGAGCGCTCGTTTGTATCGACAGTTAGGGGCAACCTACGCGGGCATCTCAGTCGGGGCAGACAACGGTTACGGGCACCCAACGCTTGCCGCGCTAGACATGATGGCCGCCGCCGGAAGCTCAGTGCTCCGAACCGACAGACAAGGCACCATCGTGCTCAGCGCTGATCGCGACGGCGGCGACCACAGGAACCAGCCGTGGTCAGTCTGGCAGAGCCGAACGTCGGCCGATCCATCGCCTGAATCAGCAGGCCACCCAAGGTCTCCCGCAGAACACATCCGGATAGCTGCAGAACTCGTCTTGGCCGCCGGCTTCGGGCCGCACGAGGGTCGAGGCCAAGGCTCGGTAGTCGGTAGGATAAGGGGGTGGCAGCGGCAAAGAGCGGGGCAAAACCCAAAAGCAAAGCGGATGTAAAGATACCGCAGCTTGACTGGAGTGCCATCCGGCCAGAGCCCGTTGTGCTGGTCTCAGGAGCACAAGCGTTCCTCGCAGATCGTGCCATTCGACTCCTGCGAGAACTACTCAAAGCAGAAGACCCATCCATCGAAGTGCACGATGTCTCTGCCGACGCCTATAACGCCGGCGAACTCATGACGCTTGCGAGTCCATCACTGTTTGCGGAACCGCGGCTCATTCAGGTCTCAAACGTCGAAAAATGCACGGATGCATTCCTTGCCGACGCCCAGGCCTACCTCAAACAACCCGCCGACGACACCTACCTTGTGCTTCGGCACGGCGGTGGCACCAGGGGCAAAGCCCTGCTCGACGCGGTACGCCGCGGCGAAGGTGCGGGCATCGAAGTCGTTTGTGCGGAGATCACCAAAGACACCGAACGCTACGCCTTTGCTCAGGCAGAGTTCCAGCGCGCCGGGGTCAAAGTCACGGCGGGTGCCCTTCGGGCGTTGGTCACGGCATTTGCTGACGACATCGGCGAGCTCGCCTCCGCCTGTAGCCAGCTCATGTCAGATTCCAGTGCCGAGATTACGGAACAAACCGTCGATAAGTACTACGGCGGGCGAGTAGAAACCAATGCATTCCGCGTTGCCGACACTGCCATTGCCGGACGCGCTGGCGAGGCCCTCATCCTGCTGCGCCACGCGCTGGGAACGGGAGCAGAGCCCATACCATTGCTCGCGGCGTTTGCGATGAAACTGCGCACCATGGGCCGCGTGTACGGCGTACGAGGTTCGGGCGCGCAGCTGGCCGGCCAACTCGGCATGGCGCCCTGGCAAGTTGATAAGGCTCGGCGCGATGTTGACGGTTGGACCGAACATGGTCTCGCCGAATGCGTCAAAGCGATTGCTAGCACCGATGCCCAGCTGAAGGGGGCCAGTAGGGACCCCGTCTACGCCCTCGAAAAGATGGTGCTGCTCGTGGCCCACAAGGGCCGCCAGCTGTCCTGAGGTCTCGTCGCACAAGTCCGTTGCATCCGCCGAGTCCTTTTGGGCACAAAAAAGCCCCGCCGAGGCGAGGCTGATTTGTCAGAAGCGCAGCTGCTTAGAGCGCTGCAACCTTCTTGGCGAGAGCCGACTTGCGGTTCGCAGCCTGGTTCTGGTGAATAACACCCTTGCTTACGGCCTTGTCAAGCTTCTTCGAAGCGAGGCCGAGGGCGGTGGTTGCCTTCTCTTTGTCGCCAGCAACTACAGCCTCGCGGGTAGCGCGAACAACCGTCTTGAGCTCGCTCTTGACGGCCTTGTTGCGGTCCTGGGCCTTCTTGTTGGTGCCGATGCGCTTGATCTGCGACTTAATATTTGCCACGTTGGGTACGTCTTTCGTTTGGTGTCTGTCAATGATCCGCCAGGTGTGAGAGGCACCCACCGGTTTCGTGCGGAAAATCCACACGCAAGCCAACAAGCAACACTACCAGTTATGAGGTGCAGATTCCAGTGCAACTGCTTCGGCGCGTCGCCAGCTGTTGTGTGGGCAGCGTGTGTGGGTCGCATCCGCGGGTAGCATCATTGACGTGATGATCGATTCCGAACGATGCCCATGCCTGAGCGGCGAAACCTACGGCGCCTGCTGTGGCCCAATGCATGCGGGCGCAAAGACTGCCCCAACGGCTGAGCGGCTCATGCGCTCGCGCTACTCCGCGTTCCTTGCGGGTGACGCGGCGTACCTGCTGAAGACCTGGCATCCGGCAACCCGCCCAGAGGAGCTCGTGATGGAGGACGGCCTTCGCTGGCTTCGCCTCGATATTCTCGACACGGTTGGCGGCTCACTGTTCGAAACAGAGGGCGTTGTTGAGTTCAGGGCGCTGTACAGCTCGATCCCGGAAGACGGAGAGCCGGCAGAGCGTGGGATGCTGCACGAGCGCAGCCGCTTCATCAAGCTCGACGGCGAATGGGTCTACATGGATGGTGAGATCCGTTCCTAGCCGACACTCATTTGCGTGCGGCTACCCAACTCATGACCGCGCGTCGCGGGCAGTAATGCGGGTGGCAGGTCGCTCAGTAGGGTGTGACTAAGAGGTGCGCGCCCGAGCAAGAGGCTCGAGTAAGAAGTACACACCCGAGCGAGTAGAACGCGCCCGTGGCGGGGCTTTAGCGGTTCCCGGTCCGATGTGGGAGAATTACTCACGATGTCCCCACGATCTGTAAACCCGCCGATTCCCGCTGCCACCGACCCAGCGATTATTCGTAATTTCTGCATCATCGCGCACATCGACCACGGTAAATCCACCCTGGCCGACCGCATGCTGCACCTCACCGGTGTCGTCAGCGACCGCGATATGCGTGCGCAGTACCTCGACCGCATGGACATCGAGCGCGAGCGCGGTATCACGATCAAGAGCCAGGCTGTTCGCATGCCGTGGGAGTTTGAGGGAACCAATTACGCCCTCAACATGATCGATACTCCGGGTCACGTTGACTTCACGTATGAGGTATCCCGGTCGCTTGCAGCCTGCGAGGGCGCGTTGTTGCTGGTGGATGCGGCGCAGGGCATCGAAGCCCAGACTCTGGCAAACCTGTACCTTGCAATGGAGAACGATCTCACGATCATCCCGGTACTCAACAAGATTGACCTCCCAGCAGCCGATCCCGAGAAGTACGCAAAGGAGCTGGCCAACCTCATTGGTGGCGATCCCGAAGACGTGCTGCTGGTTTCTGGAAAGACGGGTGTTGGGGTTGAGGCCCTGCTCGACCGGGTGACGCAGATGGTTCCCGCTCCCGTTGGTGACGTGAACGCTCCGGCAAGAGCCATGATTTTTGACTCGGTCTACGACGCCTACCGTGGCGTGGTCACGTATGTTCGTATGGTTGACGGCTCACTGAAGCCTCGCGAGAAGATTCAGATGATGTCGACCCGTGCGGTGCACGAGCTGCTTGAGATTGGCGTGAGCTCGCCAGAGCCGAAGCCGTCGAAGGGGCTTTCGGTTGGTGAGGTTGGGTACCTGATTACCGGCGTGAAGGATGTGCGTCAGTCAAAGGTTGGTGACACTGTCACGACCAGCCAGAAGCCAGCAGAAGAGGCGCTTCCCGGATATACCGACCCGAAGCCTATGGTGTTCTCTGGTGTGTACCCGATCGACGGTAGCGATTACCCCATCCTTCGTGACGCCCTCGACAAACTCAAACTGTCTGATGCCGCGCTCAACTACGAACCAGAAACCTCCGTTGCGCTTGGCTTCGGCTTCCGCATCGGCTTCCTCGGTTTGCTGCACCTCGAGATTATTACTGAGCGCCTTCGCCGCGAGTTTGACCTTGACCTCATCGCCACTGCGCCGTCGGTTATCTACGAGGTCACCACCGACGACAAAAAAACCATCACGGTGACGAACCCAAGCGAATTCCCCGGTGGCAAGATTCTTGAGGTCCGGGAGCCAGTTGTGAAGGCTGCCATCCTCGCCCCAAAGGATTACGTTGGTGCGATCATGGAGCTGTGCCAGAGCCGCCGAGGCACGCTGCTTGGCATGGAATACTTCGGTGAGGATCGCGTTGAGCTTCGCTACAACATCCCACTCGGTGAGATCGTATTTGACTTTTTTGATCATCTGAAGAGCCGCACGCAGGGCTATGCAAGCCTCGACTACGAGCCAGCTGGCGATCAGGCTGCAGACCTCGTGAAGGTTGACATCCTCTTGCAGGGTGAGCAGGTTGACGCGTTTAGCGCGATTGTGCACCGTGAGAAGGCGTATGCCTACGGTGTCCTGATGACTGAGCGCCTCAAGGAGCTGATCCCGCGTCAGCAGTTTGAGGTTCCCATTCAGGCGGCTATCGGGGCCAGAATCATCGCGCGTGAGAGCATCCGGGCGATTCGTAAGGACGTGCTCGCCAAGTGTTACGGTGGCGATATCTCTCGTAAGCGCAAGCTGCTTGAGAAGCAAAAAGAAGGTAAGAAGCGCATGAAGATGGTGGGCCGCGTAGAGGTTCCCCAAGAGGCATTCATTGCCGCACTGTCGGGAGACACCGAGACGAAAGACAAGAAGTAGTGGCTCGGCGTCGATCGACGCACGACGAGCTGCCGGTTACCTACGGTGCCGTTGGCGCATCCCGCGACCCAGACATCATGCGGTTTCCTCCTGCCGGTTCAACGCCGAGTGAGGATGCCGTTCGTCTCGGTAGCGGGTTCGAGCGCTTCCGGTTGGCGAGCACGACCCTGATGACGTGGGGCGCGCAGCGAGCAGCTGGCGCCGACGTGAGCGACATTGAAGCAGGAACCGGAACGCAGTATGCCGGCGTGCTCTTTGATGACGACGGGCATCCGCTTGCCATCGCCGAGCGCGAAGAACAGCTGTTCTCCGCCGAGGGCGTTTCCTTCATCACTGCTGGGCAATCGGCGACACTCACCTGGGGCTCGGATGCCAGGCGCGTCCGAGTTGTCTACGTGGTTTCCGAGCCGCGTCAGGTTGGCTTTGCCTACGGAACCATGGATGATTCCGGTCCGGTCGGCGAGGAACTCTACACTGTGCAGCACCGCGACGACGACTCGGTGTGGGCGGTGTACCGTGGCTTCCACGAGATGACCAAGTCGCTGTGGAAGAACCCGCTTCGGGCTGGGGCCGTTCGTGGCGCTCAGGACCGTGCGCGCCAGCAGCTGCGCGCGTTGCTTCCGGTTCAGACCGTGCTGGCAGCTGCCGAAATTGAGACAGAAGATGACGGCACCGGCTCGTCGAATATCGTCGCTACTTCCTCAGAGACCGCTACGAGCCCTGAGCCAATTGTTGTGCCACTCGAGGCGGAAGCGGTTGAATCGCTGCCGACCGACGGGCCCACAACATCCGAAGAGCCTGCAGCTGGCGACTCGCCCGCAGACTCCAACGACGCGCGGTAGGGCCGATGCCCTCCGCGTTGCCAGAGGGGTTGCCTGCCCCGAGTGACGGACGCCTTCCCGCGTCCGCGAAAGATGAAGCGCTGACCCGGAATTTTGGCGTGTACGTTCACGTCCCGTTCTGCCGTGTTCGCTGTGGATACTGTGATTTTAATACCTACACGGCCGAAGAACTGAGGGGCGCAAAGCGAAGCGATTACGCGTCGCTCGCGCAGCGGGAGCTTGGCTTTGCACAGCGAGTGTTAACGGCATCCGGCGTGCCTGATCGACCCGTGAGCACGGTCTTTTTTGGGGGCGGAACACCGACGCTGTTGCCTGCGGATGATCTTGTGCGTGTGCTTGGCACGATCCGCGATCAGTGGGACATCGTTGAGGGTGCCGAGGTGACGACCGAGGCGAATCCAGATTCCGTCGACCGAGCCTACCTTCAGACTCTTAAAGACGGCGGCTTCAACCGCGTGAGTTTTGGGATGCAGTCAGCCGTACCGCACGTTCTTGCTACGCTCGACCGCACTCACAACCCTGAGCGAGTTCCGCTTGTGGTCGAGTGGGCTCGCGAAGTTGGGCTCCAGGTGAGCCTCGATCTCATTTACGGGACGCCGGGGGAGTCACTCGACGACTGGTCCGCCTCCCTCGACATGGCGCTGCAGTGCGCGCCAGATCACCTGTCGGCCTACGCCCTCATTGTTGAGGAGGGCACTAAGCTGGCCGGACAGATCCGCCGCGGGGTATATCCGGAGCCGGACGACGACCTGCACGCTGACATGTACGAACTTGCAGATGCCAGGCTCCGTGAGGCCGGCTACGACTGGTACGAGCTCAGCAACTGGGCGAAGGGCCCAGAGTTTGAATCGAAGCATAACCGTTCGTACTGGACAGGCGAGGACTGGTGGGGAGTTGGCCCCGGAGCGCACAGCCATATCGGTGGCGTGCGATTCTGGAATGTCAAGCATCCATCTCCCTACGCCGACCGGGTCAACCAGGAGATTTCCCCGGCAGCCGGTCGCGAGATTCTGGATGCCGAGACCCGTCGCGTTGAGAGCGTGCTGCTGCGCGTCCGACTCGCTGAGGGCCTGCCAACAAACGAGCTCACGGCAGACGGTCGGAAGGCCGTTGCCGGGCTGATCGCCGATGAGCTTGTTGACCCAGCTACTGCCTTTGCCGGGCGCGTTGTGCTCACGCTGCGCGGTAGATTGCTGGCGGATGCCGTTGTGCATCGGCTGCTTCCGCTGAGCTTGTAGGAACGGGTTGGCGCGGTGCGCGCCGTAGCGGTGGGCGAGGGGAATGTTGATTCGGCCGATGCTGTGCCGGCCCCACGGGGCTGCATGCACGACTCATCGATAGCCGAACAGTAACCTATTCACCTCGTGGTGCCGCCTGCGGCTGCTGCTGGGCATGATGCTGCGTCACCTGCGGTGCTGCGTGTGCCTGGCCGGATGCCCACATCTTCGTCTGCAGTTGGGCGTTGAGGAAACGATCTTGCTCGCCGAGCTGCCACAGCTGAAAGTGCCAGAGCTGGGCCGCGGCGCCGGGTCCGAATCGCTGCTCAACTGACGAGGTGTTGTACGCCAACGTGATGCACTGAACCGAAGGGAGAACAAATACGATCACGATGAGGACAACAAGGGATATCGGGAGTGCGCTGGTGCTACTGCCCGCTTCGATTTGAGCGAAGCTCACCGGAATGATGCAGAAGAACGCTCCGATGACGGGTGCGACAATGCCAACGAGGATTCCCTGCAACATCACGCCCCTCACCGATGGGAAGCGGGTGCTGAGTCGCCGAACGAGCAACACATTGGAAACCGCCGACACAATCAGAAGGAGAACGCCAACAGCGATGAAGGCGACGCCGATCGTTGTGACGGAATATAGTGCGACCCAGGCCAACTGAGCTCCAACGATGAGAACGATCGCCATGATCGTCACCGCAACAACAGAGCCAAGGTTGTTGAGTCGTTTTTGCGCCAGGAGGTGGCCGCGGGCAAGATCTGGGGCGAAACTTGGGGAAGCCTGTTGCATAGGAAAACTTTAGCGCGCACGCGTAGAACGACCGAAGTTGGCGTTAGCGTTTCCGGCCGCTGGCGCATCCACAAACACGCCCGCCAGGACGCGAGTGAACTTCCAGCCTGACGGGGTACAATTGGCACTCAGGGCTGACGAGTGCCAAAACGTGTGCTCGATTTCAACGTTGGAGGTGTCATGGTTTCAGAACGCGGCTTAGATGTGTTGCGCGCCATCGTGACCGACTACGTTGAATCCCGCGAGCCGGTTGGCTCCAAATCAATTGTCGATCGACACTCGTTTGGGGTGTCTGCTGCCACAATCCGCAACGACATGGCTCAGCTCGAGGATGAAGAACTCATCGTCGCTCCGCACACGTCTTCTGGGCGCATCCCAACAGACAAGGGCTATCGGGTCTTTGTCGATAAGCTTGCCGATCGCAGGCCATTGAGTGTTGCCCAGAAACAGGCCATCGAGAGCTTCATGGCCCAATCCGCAGACCTCGATGACGTGCTATCGCGCACGGTTCGCCTGCTCTCGCACCTCACCAACCAGGTTGCGGTTGTGCAGTATCCGTCGCTCGCCAAGAATCGCGTCCGGCACCTTGAACTGGTGGCGTTGAGCCCCGGTCGAGTGCTTTCTGTGCTCATCGCTGACAACGGCGTTGTTGAGCAGCGAAGCATTGACCTGCGGTTTGAGCACGGCGCACCCTCACACGCAGAAGCCGCCCCAATCTCAGAAGTAGCGCTCCACGACTTACGCGATCGTGTACTCACCGCGGTTGGTCGGCTCGATCTTGCCGCCGCCGCCGAGCAGGTGCGAGTGATGCTTGCCGAGACGCTTGCTGGGTCGTCGTCGGATGCCGCCACCGGCATCCCGAGCCTTGACGCCCAACTGCTCGCGGTCATCGCAGAGCAGATTTCGGCCAACCGCAGCGATCGCATCGTGATGGCCGGCACTGCAAACCTGGTGCGCACCGAAAACGACTTCAGCCGAAACCTGCCTCCGCTGCTCGACGCGATTGAAGAGCAGGTGGTGCTGCTCAAACTGTTTGGCGAGCTTGAGCTCGACCAGACCGGAATGGGCATCAGCATTGGCCGAGAGAACGAGGCATTCGGGCTCGAAGAGACGTCTGTGCTGTCTACCGGCTACGAATCATCCGCACAGTCGATTTCACGCCTTGCCGTGCTTGGGCCGACACGAATGGACTATTCCGGAAATATTGCGGCCGTCCGCGCCGTTGCACGATATTTGAGCCGGATGTTTGGCGAAGACTGACCCACACACTTTTCGCGCGGCGGCAAACCGGCCGGCAGCGCGAGTAACGAATTGACGACAGACCGATAAGAGAAGGAGACGCCCTCGGTGGCTGACCACTACGACGTTCTGGGTGTGTCGCGCGAAGCGACCCCCGAAGAAATTAAGAAGGCCTATCGCCGTCTGGCCCGTGAGCTTCACCCCGATGTGAACCCGAGCCCGGAGGCCTCAGAAAAGTTCAAAGACGTCACCCACGCCTATGACGTGCTGAGTGACCCGCAGCAGCGCCAGCAATACGACATGGGCGGCCAGGGCGGTGGCCAGAACTTTGGCGGCTTTGGCGACATCTTCGAAACGTTCTTTGGCGGCGGATTTAACGGCAACCAGGGGCCAGCCGAACGGGCACAACGTGGACAGGATGCCCTCATCCGCGTCGATGTTGAGCTTGACGATATCGTGTTTGGTACCAGCCGCGATGTCACGATCGACACGGCCGTGACGTGCGCCACCTGTCATGGCTCGTGCTGCCAGCCAGGAACCTCGCCAGTGACATGTACCGTCTGTGGCGGTCGCGGCGTTGTGCAGCGCCAGGTGCGTTCGCTGTTTGGCAACGTCGTGACGAACCAGGCCTGCAACGCGTGTCAGGGATTCGGAACCGTCATCGAAACACCGTGCGCGGACTGTAGCGGAAACGGTCGCACCCGCGCCCAGCGCACGATCACGATCGAGATTCCCTCTGGCATCGATTCTGGTGCCCGCATGCAGCTGCGTGGCGGTGGAGAAGCCGGCCCGGCCGGCGGGCCAAACGGCGATCTCTTCATCGAATTCAAGATCGCCCACCATGAAGTCTTTAGCCGCGACGGCGAAGACCTGCTCTGCACCCTTGAGGTCGCGATGACCGACGCCATCCTCGGAACGACCACAACCATCCGCAGCCTTGACGGAGACGTGCCGGTCGAGATCAAGCCTGGCACCCAAAGTGCCGACGTGATCACGATCAAGGACCGCGGAATCACCAAGCTGCGCAGCAACTCACGCGGTGACCTCAAGATCGCCGTTCAGGTGCTCACCCCATCGCGCCTGAGTAACAAAGAGAAAGAACTCGTCAAGCAGCTTGCCGAGTCATCGAAGCCGCCGGCACCAGAGCTTGGGCACTTCCAGCAGGGCATGTTTAGCAAACTCCGCGACCGCTTTTTTAAGGGATAGGCGCACAGCCCCATGAGTAACCTGTACCTCGACGAATCGCTGAGCGCCAACGACCTCGCGGTGGGGGCATCCGTTGCCCTCACTGGCGACGAGGCAAGGCACGCCGCAACCGTGAGTCGGCTTCGTTCCGGCGAGAGCGTATTGCTCGGCAACGGTTCGGGTGTGCAGGCCACCTGTGAGGTGACGGGGGTTGAGAATAAACGTGTCGATCTCACGGTTGTGAGCGTTGCGCAGCACCCCCTTGAGGAATTCCGGTTGGTGCTCGTGCAGGCGCTTGCCAAAGGTGACCGCGACGAGCGAGCGGTGCAGGCGGCCGTCGAGGTTGGCGTGGACGCCGTGCTCCCGTGGCAAGCTGAGCGATCCGTTTCGCGTTGGTCAGGCGACAAAATCGAAAAGGGAGTTGTCCGCTGGCAGAAGGTGGTCCGCGAGGCCACCAAGCAGTCGCTTCGCGCGTGGACGCCAGATGTTCTGCCGCCCGAATCCACCGCGAGTCTGCTCACGCATACCGGTCACGATCGGGTGCTCATCCTTGAACCGACGGCCAAGAAACGACTCTCTGATCTCACCCGTGCCGAGATCGAGCCCGTTGACCCGCGCGGGAGCGTGCTGGTGCTTGTTGGGCCTGAGGGCGGCGTGAGCGAGAAAGAACTTTCGGTGCTGACGGAGGCTGGCGCACTTCCGGTTCGCCTCGGCGAAAGCGTGCTGCGGACCTCAACCGCAGGCCCCGTTGCGCTCGCGCTCATCAACGTAGCGCTGGGTCGCTGGTAACGTCAGAGGCCGTCACGTTTTGCAGCGTGCCATCGAGTGCCCTCATATCGACCCAAAACCGCGATGTTGGGTCGATATGAGGGCACTCGACCAGCGTGTTGGCGCGTTTGGTCTGCCGTGAGTTGTTCGACCAGGGCGCGGGAGTGGGAACGGGAGCGTTAGCCTCCAGCGAGGCGTTCACCCAGCAGGCGGGTCGCCGTTTCTGTGTCGCTGAACGACACCAAGTCGTCGCCAACAACCATCGCGCTTTCGTGGCCCTTGCCAGCGATGAGTACGATATCGCCAGCTTCGGCCCGTGAGATGCCCTCCGCTATGGCAAGGCCGCGGTCGCGCTGTTCGAGCACATCGCCTGGGCGTTCAAAGCCGGGTCGGATGTCGTCAAGGATGAGGTCTCCATCCTCATGATGGACGTCATCGTCGGTCACAATCACCACGTCGGAGAGTGCCTCGGCGATGCGGGCCATCTCTGGGCGCTTGCCACGGTCGCGGTCGCCGGTGCAGCCGAAGATCGTGATGATGCGACCGTGCGAATGCTCGCGAAGGGCCGTGAGCGACTGCTCAAGGGCGTCGGGCGTGTGGGCATAGTCGACAATAACCAGGGGGAGTGACGGATCGGGCTGGATGCGGTTCATCCTGCCAAACACCGGTTTGAGCGCCGAAAGCGTCTCAACAATCACGGCCGGATCAATGCCCTGGGCGAACAGCACTCCAGCACAGGCGAGCAGGTTGTCGATGTTAAAACGCCCGATGAGTCCGGACACAAATGGGTACGTGAGGCCATCAATTTCGAGGGTGCATTCGATGCCGTCGGGCGTCAGGCGCACGTCGTTTGTGCGGATGGTGGCATCGGCGTGTCCGTGTGAACTGACCCCAATGCGGCGAAGCACGGAGGCAACGCCGGTGAAATAGTTTCGACCGTAGGGATCATCCAGGTTGATGACCGCCGTCGAGACACCGTCGAGGGTGAAGATTTTTGCCTTCTCGGCGGCGTAGCGCTCCATCGTGAGGTGATAGTCGAGATGATCGCGCGTGAGGTTGGTGAACACGGCGATATCGAAGTGTGCGCCGGCAACCCGGCCCTGTTCAAGCGCGTGGGAACTCACCTCGATGGCAACGGCATCCACTCCCTGCGTCTTGAATGACGCGAGCAGTTCATGCACCTGCGTGACCGGGGGAGTTGTGAGGCCCGTCTGCACATCGATTGCGCCATATGGCCCTGCGCCGAGTGTCCCGATGCTGGCAGAAGGCACGTCGAGGGCATTCCACGCTTGGCTGATGAGTTGCACGACCGATGTCTTACCGTTGGTGCCGGTGACCCCAACCATGGTGAGGTCTTCTGAAGGATGCCCGTAAAAGTCATCGGCAATACGTCCGAGTTGCGCGCGGAGGTCGCGGATGGCGTAGGCCGTCTCAGGGAGTTCGTTGCCCGAGCCGCTCGCCGCAAAGAGCGCCGGATCGTAGAGCGCGGCCGATGCTCCCTGGTTCATGGCGTGGTCGATGAAGGCGCTGCCATCGGCACCGGTGCTGCCAAGGGCCACAAAAATATCGCCCGGCTGCACATTTCGACTGTTCTGCACGAGGCGGAAGCCAAGAATCTGAGTGCCGGCGAGGCGGGGATCGTAGTCTCCGAGAGAGAGGTTTCTGTCGGGTTCTGATCTCATAGGTGCAACCTCATGCGTCTACTCTATTTGAGTCTTGGGATGCCTGGCCGACGATCCGTGACCGTGTCCCCAAAACCTGCATCTGTTTGTGACTTTCTGCGCAAAAAGCACGAGAAAGCAGCAGAAAGTCAGAAATAGATGCAGGTGATTCTCGGTAGACTAGGCGTATGTCTGCAGAACCAACCATTTTTGGCAAGATCGTTTCCGGTGAGATTCCCGTCGAGGTGCTTGCCGAGACCGAGCGTGTCTTGGCGTTTCCCGACATCGCGCCTCAGGCGCCCATCCACATCCTGATCATCCCAAAAGAGACGCAGTACCGCGACGTCACCGAACTCGCAGCCGGCGACCCAGAGCTGCTCGCCGAGATGGTGGCTGTAGCTAAGCAACTCGCTACTGACAAAGCAAACGGCGATTACCGCCTCGTGTTTAACAATGGCGCAACGGCTGGCCAGACCGTCTTCCACGTGCACGCCCACTTGCTGTCCGGCGGGCTTGAGGAGCAGTCACTCATTGCCAAGTAACCAGGCAGCAAGTAGCTCGTCCGCTGATCGCCAGGGGGCTGGCATCCCCGCGGTTCAGGGCGCGCCAGCGGCAACAGAGACCATTCAGCTTGACGGTGTTGATTTGCGTTCGTTCCTCGGGCCAAATGACAACCTGCTCAAAGAACTTGAGCGAAGCTACCCTCGCGTTGGCGTCCACGTGCGTGGGCATGTGCTCACGCTGACCGGCCCAACACTGCTGGTTGCCGCGGCAACCAAAGTTGTGCGCGACCTACTCGCCCTTGTCCACGGAGGAGCCCAAATGACCCAGTCCGATGTGCAGCAGAGCAGCAAGCTGGTGAATGAGGGTTCCGAGCGCAGTGCCGCCGAGACGCTCAACGAGGTGATCCTGAGCGTTCGCGGCAAAGTGATTCGTCCGAAGACCCCTGGCCAGCGCGACTATGTTGACGCCATCGACAATTACACGATCGTCTTTGGTATCGGGCCGGCTGGAACGGGAAAGACCTACCTGGCTATGGCCAAGGCGGTGCAGGCGCTGCAACGCCAAGAGGTGAGCAAAATCATCCTCACCCGCCCAGCAGTTGAGGCCGGCGAGAGCCTCGGCTACCTGCCTGGCACGCTCGAAGACAAAATTGACCCCTACCTGCGCCCGCTCTTCGATGCGCTGAGCGAAATGATGGACCCTGAGACCGTTCCGCGCCTGATCGAGAGCGGCACCATCGAGGTTGCCCCGCTTGCATACATGCGCGGGCGCACGCTCAACGACTCCTTCGTTGTGCTCGACGAGGCCCAGAACACCACGCCGGAGCAGATGAAAATGTTCCTCACGAGGCTCGGATTTGGTTCGCGCATGGTGGTTACCGGAGACATCACGCAGGTAGATCTGCCCGCCGCAGCGAGTGGCCTCCGTCTCGTGACCAAGGTGCTCGACGACGTTGAGGACATCCACTTTGCCAAGCTCACGAGTGAGGATGTTGTGCGCCACACGCTTGTTGGCCGCATTATCGACGCCTACACCTCGTACGACGAAGAACAACAGGCCCGTGCCTACATCGATAACACCGCAACACCCGCAAGGAACCAGTCATGAGCATTGAGGTCAACAACGAATCGGCGATCGACATCGACGAGGCCGTGCTGCAGCGCATGGCCGCGTACACCCTCGATGCGATGAAGGTGCATCCCGATGCCGAGCTAGCCGTCGTGCTCGTTGACGAGGCAGCCATGGAACAGCTTCACGTGCAGTGGATGGATGAGCCAGGCCCCACCGACGTGCTGAGCTTCCCAATGGATGAGCTTCGCCCAGGAACCGTGGATGCGGTGACGCCGGCAGGCCTGCTCGGCGACGTCGTGATCTGCCCACAGGTGGCGCAGGCTCAGGCCGAGGCATCCGGTCACGCGACTATCGATGAGATCAAGCTTTTGCTGACGCACGGTATCCTCCACTTGCTCGGATTTGACCATGCTGAGCCCGCGGACGAGAAAGAAATGTTTGGGTTGCAGCGCGACATCCTGCTCAGCTTCTCAACAACGGAACGCGGCGGTGGTTCGATGGCTGGCGTGGCTCCAGAGCCAACGACCGGAGACCCCGTACCCACTCGGTCGTCAGGAAAGCACGGCGGCTCAGCGTCAGCTACCGATTCATCGGCAACGGATGCGGGTGACGCACCCGAATGAGTGTCGGCATCGTTGTTGCCTTCCTAGCCCTCGCGCTGGTTCTCATCGCGGTGGGTGGCCTGCTTGCGGCCTCCGATTCGGCAATCAATTCGCTGTCTCGCGCCGAGATCGAGGACCTGGCCGAGCATCACCCACGCACCGAGAAATCGATCAGAGCGATAGCCGCTGACCCCAGCGCGCACGTCAACGCGATCAACTTTGTGCGTGTCATCGCCGAGACAACGTCGGCGGTGCTCGTGACCATCACGCTCTCGTTTACGATCGACGAACTCTGGCTTGCGCTCATCGTTTCGGCGCTTGTGATGACTGCCGTGTCGTTTGTGCTTGTTGGCTCGAGCCCACGAAGCGTTGGGCGCCACCATTCCGAGGGCATCCTCTCCTTCGCTGCACCCCTTATTCGCGCAATCCGATTGGTCATGGGACCGTTTGCCAACGCCCTCGTGCGCTTGGGCGATCGTGTGACTCCCGGACGCCCGCGGTCTGCTGCCATCAGCAACGAACAGCAATTGCTGAGCATGGTCGATCAGGCGGCGGAGCAAGACCTGCTTGAAGACGACGACCGAGAACTCATCCACTCGATTTTTGAGTTCAACGAGACGTTTGCGCGCGAGGTTATGGTTCCCCGTACCGACATGATTACCGTTGATTCCACCGCAACGCTCGCCGAGGCTATGGAAATTCTGATGCAGTCGCGCCATTCGCGGCTGCCCGTTGTGAACGACGACGTGGACAACATTGAGGGCATCCTCTACCTGAGGGACGTGACGAAGGCGCTATTTAGGCACCCAGAAACGTTCACAACCACGCCCGTGACGCAGCTCATGAAGCCCGCGGTGTTTGTGCCAGAATCGCAGAAAACCGACGCGCTGCTCAAGCAAATGCAGGTTGAGAATAATCACCTCGCAATGGTTGTCGACGAATACGGCGGAATCGCCGGCCTTGTCACGCTTGAGGACCTGCTTGAGGAGCTTGTTGGCGAGATTATGGATGAGCACGACCGCATCGACGCGCCAATCGAGGACCTCGGTGGCGGGCTGTACCGGGTGAGCGCTCGCCTTCCCGTTGACGAACTTGGCGAACTCTTTGGTATCGAACTTGACGACGACGAGGTCGACTCTGTCGGCGGTTTGTTTGCCAAGGTGCACGGCCGACTTCCGCTCATGGGCGACGAGGTGCAGGTCAGCGGCCTCATCCTTGTGGCCGAGCGCACCGAGGGCCGCGGCAAGATGCTCTCCACCATCATCGCGCGGGCTGACGACAACCTCGCGGCCGCGCAAGACGCATTTGACGAACCAACAGAACAGGGCAACTCATGACCGACAGCAGCAATTCAACGGGTGGCGACGAGCCAATCTTCGACGGTCAGGATGCCGGGGGCGCGGCGCAGGCAACGCCAGTGACCCACGAGCCTGCTTCAGCCGAATCTGCGGCGGCCGAGCAGCCCCAAAAGAAACGTAAACCCCGCGGCGGAACACCAGCGCCAGAATACCGCGCCGGCTTTGTCTCCTTCATCGGGCGCCCCAACGTTGGAAAATCAACGCTCACAAACGCCCTCGTGAAAGAAAAAATCGCCATCACAAGCGATAAGCCACAAACGACCCGCAAGGCTATTCGTGGCATCGTGCACCGCACCGACGGGCAGATTATCGTAGTTGATACGCCAGGCATCCACCGCCCACGGACCCTGCTTGGCGAGCGGCTCAACGCGCTCGTGAAGAGCACGCTCGGCGATGTTGACGTCATCGGATTCTGCGTGCCTGCCAACGAGAAGATCGGGCCGGGGGACCGCTTCATCAACGAGCAGCTCGACCTGTTTCCTCGGGCAAAGAAGGTCGCCATCCTGACCAAAATGGATGTCTCCAAGCCGAACGACGCCATCGAGCAGCTCGCCGAGCTGGGGGAGATGCGCGAGTGGGATGCGATCATCCCGCTGTCTGCGTACACCGGCGACCAGATCAACATCCTGTCGGACGAACTCGTGAAGCTCATGCCCGTTTCGCAGCAGCTCTACCCGGATGAGGCCGTCACCGACGAGGTCAAGGATGACCGCATCGCCGAGTACATTCGCGAGGCCGCCCTCGATGGCGTGCGAGACGAGCTGCCTCACTCGATTGCGGTGATGGTCGAAGACACCATCGAGCGCGACGACAAGGACATGGTCGAGATTTACGCAACGATCTACGTGGAGCGCGACAGTCAGAAGGCAATCATCATCGGCCACAAGGGTTCGCGCCTGCGCGATGTTGGCAAGGTATCGCGCGCCCAGATCGAGCCGCTCGTTGGCAAGAAGGTGTTTCTCTCGCTGCACGTGAAGGTCGCGAAGGACTGGCAGAAAGACCCGCGGATGCTGGGGCGCTTGGGTTTCTAGGGTCTGGCTTCTAGGGTCTCGCTTCTAGCCTTCTGTGAACAAAACCATTTCGCTTGGCCCTTGAACGTTCGGCCCCTCGGTTGTTCTTTCCGGGCTGTCTCCGCACAGATTGGTCGCAGATCCACCCAACGCGATGCGCTTGGGTGGATCTGCGACCAATCTGCCCAGCTGGCGATCGTTCCCTGCAGCGCCGTGTTTGAAGAAAAGTGGTTGTTTGGTCGTCAAACAGTCGTGAGCGGTGGTAACCTTGGACCGTGGGTTACAGCATGCTCCTTCTTAGCTGCCGCGACGAGTCCTAGTTATCGGGCCTCCCTCGTCGCGGAGTTTGTCGTTGGCTCAGCATCTTTTGTACGCAATCTTTGTACGTAGCTGATAAGAAGGACTAAGACCATGGAAAACACCCAAAAATCTTCTGGAATGCCAATCCACAAGTACCGCCCGTTTCATGAGCAGATCACGGTAGACCTGCCTGACCGCACGTGGCCCTCGAAGCGCATCACCGAGGCACCCCGCTGGTGTGCGGTTGACCTGCGCGACGGCAACCAGGCGCTCATCGACCCGATGACCCCAGATCGCAAGCGCATCATGTTCGACCTGCTCGTACAGATGGGCTACAAAGAGATCGAGGTTGGCTTCCCGAGTGCGAGCCAGACCGACTTCGACTTCGTCCGCAGCCTCATCGAAGAGAACGCGATTCCTGACGACGTCACCATCCAGGTCCTGACTCAGGCGCGCGAGCACCTCATTAAGCGCACCTATGAATCGATTATTGGCGCCAAGCGCGCGATCGTTCACCTCTACAACTCCACGAGTGTGCTGCAGCGCGATGTTGTGTTCCGCACCGATGTTGAGGGCGTCAAGAAGATTGCCGTCGAGGGCGCCAAAATGTGTGTGGCCTCCGAGGCCATCGCCGACGGAACCGAGATTTACTACGAATACTCACCAGAGAGCTACACGGGTACCGAGCTCGAGGTTGCGGTTGAGATCTGCAACGCAGTGCTCGAGGTATTTGAACCGACTCCAGAGCGCAAGGTCATCCTGAACCTGCCTTCGACTGTCGAAATGGCAACGCCAAACGTCTACGCCGACTCAATCGAGTGGATGGGCCGCCACATCAACCACCGCGAGAATGTCATTATCTCGTTGCACCCGCACAACGACCGCGGCACGGGCGTTGCTGCCGCAGAGTTGGGCTACATGGCCGGCGCCGACCGCATCGAGGGATGCCTGTTTGGCAACGGTGAGCGCACCGGAAACGTTGACCTGGTCGCCCTTGGCCTCAACTTGTTCACTCAGGGCATCGACCCTCAGATCGACTTCAGCAACCTCGACGAGATCCGCAGCAAGGCCGAATACTGCACGCAGCTCCGGGTGCCAGAGCGCAGCCCGTGGGCCGGCGACCTGGTCTACACCGCATTCAGCGGCTCGCACCAGGATGCGATCAAGAAGGGCTTCGAGCGCATGGCCGCAGATGCCGAAGCCGCTGGTGTGACGGTTGACGACATCGAATGGGCTGTTCCGTACCTGCCTATCGACCCGCGCGACGTTGGCCGCAGCTACGAGGCGGTCATCCGCGTCAACTCTCAGTCTGGCAAGGGCGGCGTCGCTTACCTGCTCAAGACCGACCACTCGCTTGACTTGCCGCGTCGCCTGCAGGTGGAGTTCAGCTCGGTTGTTCAGGGCAAGACCGACACGGAGGGCGGCGAGTTCACGAGTGACCAGATTTGGTCGGTGTTCCAGGACGAATACCTGCCCGCGCCCATCGAGCAGTCGCATGCCAAGTGGGGCCGCTATGAGATCACGCGCACGTCGAGTTCGAGCGAGCCAAACGGCGCTACGTCGCTGAGCGTCGCGCTTCGGGTCAACGACGAGGCTGTCACGATCGAGTCGAGTGGAAACGGTCCGGTGGATGCCTTCATCGCCGGCATGCGCGAGCAGGGCCATGACATCACGCTCTACGACTACGTTGAGCATGCCATGAGCGAGGGCGGCGACGCCGTTGCTGCAGCCTACGTAGACCTGAGTGTCGACGGTCACCGCCTGTGGGGTGTCGGCATTGACCCGGACATCACCACGGCAACCCTCAAAGCAATTGTTAGCTCGATCAACCGCTCAATCCGAGTCAACGAGCAGAACTTGGTAGGCGCGAGCGCGTAATCCGCCTCCATTGCTACCGCAACGGGCGGGCATCCACCAGAAGGGGATGCCCGCCCGTTTTGTGTTGTCACCTGTGCTGAAGGCTCGGGCACAGTTCTTGGCCCCCATCGAGACCCAATCGAGGTCGCAATTAATGCTGTCTTTTTGCGTAAACACAGCATTAATTGCGACCTCGATTGGGTTCGTGGCTTGGGCTCGGAATTCGGAGCAGTAAGTATGAGGGCGTGAGCTACTTGCGAAGCTTGTAGGTGAGCGCCATGGCGATGAAAAGCCCCAATTCGTCTCGGGGGAGTTCATCGCTCGTTGGCAGGACGATCGCACGGCTCTTGGAGTAAGTCAGGTCTGGAAATGCGATGCGAGCGGTCTCGATGAGTGTCGTCTGGCAATTCACCAGCACGGCTACATGGCCCTCGTCAAACTGGTCAATGCGCACGGTTGTGCCGGACTTGCTCTGCTCGGTCAGGTAGCTCGGCTGGCCCCATTTGAGCGTTTCGGTGAGTGGGCCCACGCCCTCGGTTGCCGCGGCCACTTCGATGATAAGTGCGCGCAGTTCGAGCAGAGGCTCTCGAATCCCGACAGGATAGGACGTGAAGACCTGTTCGACGACGCTGTCCGGGTTCGCGTTCATGGGTAACCTTTTTCTGGGTAGCGCATCGTATGAGCAGCTTGCCTCATGCGATGGCTGGCATATGCAGGGAATAGGCAGAAAGGCCTTCTGTAATCCAGTGTATTCCGCAGCCGTCGGTTCGTCGGCAGCCCGCCTATCCACGGTAGGGATTGCAACAACGCCGTTCAGCCCGGTTTGAGGGGGCAAAAGACTGTGCGTTGGAACCTGCGAGCACGTCGGGTCTCTTGCGCTTTGATAGCTCTGGCTACGACCTCGCTGACTCAGGCAGCCCTATTCTTGCCCCGGCACTATGGAGACGGCTGACGAATCCCGTGACGGTGGCCAGTTGTTGAGGCTCTAGATATCGCTGATCATTGAAAAAATCGAAAGTACCCCAAGCGCAATGCCCCAATACTGCAGCGGAATGAAAAACAGCGTATGCCTGTTTGAAAGCGCGCTGAGCCAGGCCGCTTGCTCTTCTTCAAAGAGCGTATCTGCCATGACGCGGGCTTCCTGATGGGTCTGGGGAAGCGGGTGACCTGGGCCTCGTGAGAACGTGCCATTGGCAACGTATTCAGCGAGCTCAGCCTCGCGCGCTGTGGAGAGCGCTGCAAACTTACGTTTTGGCATGTTTCGGTTGAGCGCAACACCGGTGAACCACGTGGCTACGCCAGCCAGCAGGAGCCCAAAGCCAAACACAAATGGCAACTCCCCGCCAGGGTTGAACGCGTCGATCAGCAACCGTTCCGTCACAAAGGCAGCGGCCGCGTAGATAACAGCAAGGATGCCCCATCCGCGCCAAATAATCATGTCGTTTTCCTGTTCTTTTGGCGCTCTATCGTGTTGTTGGCGGGCAGCGGGCTGGCATGGGTCATGCCGCGAGCCTCCGGTGCGCCGGCATTTACTCGAGAGGGTGGTGGTGTCTTCGCGTTTCACGCAGGTTTGCACGCTCGCGGCCCCGGTGTTTGCGGCGCCAAGCAATGCCACAGCAATAATACATTTTTCAAGGGTTGCGTCAAAACTGGTTTCAGCGACGAAGGTTGAGGTGCGCGTTGTTCCGGCGCCGGCGAAAACCCGACGACGCAGGCATCGGTGGTTGTGTCGCCTACGATTGGGGCCTTGGCGTGCTTCCCGTTGGTGGTTGCCCGTCCTTGCGCTGCCGGATGACTTTGATGCTTGAGGTTGGTGGACGGGCGGCCGAGGGGCGCACAACGGGGATGCTGGTTGTTGGGGTTCGGCCATCCAGCCCGGACGCGCCGTGCCCTTGACTGCCGTGGCCCGCTGGCGTGTCGAGGATGCGGCGACGGCGCAGCGACATTGGGCGCGAGCTGCCGGTGGTGACCCTGGCATCCTCTGCGGCTTCGCGGCGTTTGCGCCGGATGCGGCTGAGCGCGCGCTGTTCAGGGAGGCTCCAGCCGTAGCGCACAGCCAGCAGGCGGATGACAAACGTGACCACGACGCAGACGCCTGCGGCGACCGTTACCTGCACGCCGAGGACGAGGCACAGTACGAGGACGCCTGAGCCGGCGATGGCCGCGACGGCGTAGAGCGAACCAACATGCATGAGTGCGATGGGCATGCTGAGGAGGAGGTCGCGCAGCATTGAGCCGCCAACGGCTGAGACGCATCCGATGAGGATGGAGGGCACAATGGGCAGCCCAAGCGAGAGTGATTTTGTGGTTCCGATGGCGGCAAACAGCCCAATCGTGAGGGCGTCGAGGACGGTAATAACGGGGTCGAGTTTGGTGACCACGCGCTGCAGGAGCATGCCAGCAAGGGCGGCCAGCGTCGCCGTGATGAGGTACGGATTGCTCTGGAACGCAATGGGGCTGACGCCGAGCAGGATGTCGCGGAGGAGGCCTCCGCCGAGCCCAGTCGCGATGCCAATAATGGCGACGCCGAGCAGGTCGATGCGCTTAAATCCGGCCGCGAACATTGCACCTTGGAGGCTGCCGATTCCGACGGCAAGGAGGTCGCCCCAGAGGGGGATTGAGAAGCTGGTGTTAAGCACACACCATTCTCTCGTACAACTGGCGTGAGGTGGGGGAGTCGTGCGCAAGAAGTCTCAACCGGAGTCCGAGGAGGATGCAGCCGCTGCATAATGTAAGAAATGTAAGCGCTTGCTTAAACTGCGACCTCCCGATAGCGTGACAGTAACTGTTGTTATACAAAGGAGTTTTCTGTGTCGACGAAGCCACCCCTTTCGCCTTGGAATACCGGATTTGCGCTTGCAGCCACAGCCGCACTGATTGTCGGCACGCTTCCACTCACGACCGCGCAACAGGCAACCGCCGCACCAACGGCCGTCACCCTCGTCGGAACATTCCAGACGGAAATCGGCTGCACGAGCGACTGGCAAACCGAATGCACCAATGGGGATTTGACCCCCGTCTCGGGTGGCACCTGGGCGAGCGAACTTACGCTGCCCGCGGGGGACTACGAGTTCAAAACCGTCATCGGTCACTCCTTTGCTGAATCCTACGGAATCGACGGAGCCGAGGGCGGAGAAAACATCCCCCTGAGCCTCGCAGGGCAGAGCAGCCTGCGTTTCACCTACGACGAGAACAGCCACCGGATGAGCGTGACGCCCCTCGACCTGCCTGGTGAGTACTCATCAGCTGACGACGCGATCGTTGGTGATCCCGTGCGCCAGTCGGGAACCGACGAGCAGTTTTACTTTGTCATGACCGACCGTTTTGCCAACGGAGACGCGGCAAACGATCAGGGTGGTCTCTCAGGAGACGCGAATCAGACCGGCTTTGACCCAACGCATAAGGGCTACTTCCACGGTGGCGATCTTGCCGGCCTGCAGCAGAAACTTGACTACATTGAGGGACTCGGTACGACCGCGATCTGGCTGACCCCATCCTTCGTCAATAAGCCGGTGCAAGGAACCGGCGACCAGGCATCCGCCGGCTACCACGGCTACTGGATTACCGACTTCACCCAGATTGATCCGCACCTTGGCTCTAACGCCGAGATGCAGGCGCTCATCGCCGCGGCCCACGCCAAAGGCATGAAGGTGTACTTCGACATCATCACAAACCACACGGCAGACGTGATCCAGTTCCGCGAGGGGCCCGTCAATCACGACGACCCCGTGAACGCCTACATCACCGAGGCAGAGAGCCCGTACAAGGATCCCGCTGGTAATCCGTTCAACCTGCACGAGGCGGCGGTCTCTGCAAGTCAGGGAAACCCATTTCCATCCCTGAGCCCCACGCTGTCGTTCCCCAAAACGCCGTTTATTGCCCCTGAGGATGCCAATGCCAAGACCCCGGCCTGGCTCAACGACGTAACCAACTATCACAATCGAGGCAACGCGCATTTTGACGGTGGGGAGTCAGATACCCAGGGCGACTTCTCTGGACTCGACGACCTCATGACCGAAAAACCAGAAGTCGTTGATGGCTTTGTTGACGTTTACAAAGCCTGGATTGACCTCGGTATCGACGGCTTCCGCATCGACACGGTGAAGCACGTCAACTCAGAGTTTTGGCAGCAGTGGTCGCCCGCGATCATGGACTACGCGCAGAGTGTCGGCCGCGACGAGTTTTATATGTTTGGCGAGGTATACGACGGGAATCCGAAAACACTGTCGTCATACGTCACCGAGGCAAAGCTCCCCGGTGTGCTCGACTTTGGCTTCCAGGGCGCAGCAACCAATTATGCAAAGGGCGGTTCGGCTGCAGGTATGAGTCAGCTGTTTGCCGGAGACGACTACTACACGACGGCATCCACCTCGGCCCATGCCGAACCAACATTCCTCGGCAATCACGACATGGGTCGCATCGGGATGTTTGTGTCCGATCAGAGCCAGCCGCTTGAGCGCGACGAGTTTGCCCACAGCCTCATGTACCTCACGAGGGGCCAGCCGGTCATCTACTACGGTGACGAGCAGGGGTTCACGGGAACAGGGGGAGACCAGGATGCCCGCCAAGACATGTTCGCAACCCAGGTTGCGTCCTACGCCGACCAGCAGACCCTGACTGGGGCAAACGGTGGGGCTGAACACTTTGACCAGGGCAACCAGCTCTACACGCATATCGCCGAGTTGGCCCAGCTGCGCGCGAACAACGGTGCCCTGAGCCACGGTGCGCAGATCGAGCGATACGTCGATAACGGTGCTGGCGTGTATGCCTTTTCGCGTGTTGATCGCGACGAGAAGGTTGAACACCTTGTTGCTGTTAACAACTCAGCCGCTGCGAGAACGGTGACTATTCCTGCGTTGACGCCCTCGGCTCGCCTGAATCCGCTCTATGGAACGGATGCTGCGCCAACAACCGGCGCCGACGGTACCGTGAGTGTGACGGTTCCCGCGTTTGGGGCCGTGGTCTTTGCGGCGGACACACCGTTGCCGTCTGCAGTGGTTGATTCGACGGACGTGATGGTTCCTCAGCCGGGAGCGAAGCTCGCCGACCGAGCAGAAGTAACCGCAGCTGCCTCGACGGCAGCTGCCGCTGGTGCCTATTCGGAGACCTCATTTGCCTACCGCCTCGCCGGCACCGCCGATTGGGTGCCGCTTGGCACTGACGACGATGGCAAGCCTCGGGTGTTCCACAGCACGGCTGGCCTCAAGCCCGGTGCGCTGGTTGAATATCGCGCGGTGACGGTTGACCTTTCCGGTCACGCGACCGCCGCTTCCAGCTACGGCTTTGTTGGTGTGAACCTGAGCGAGATCCCAACCGATGAGTCGGTGCTCGTCACGATTCCCGGCTCGCTCAACGAGGCAATGGGCTGCGGAGGCAACTGGCAGCCAGACTGTGCAAAGGCCGCGCTCGTGCGAGACCCGCTCACCGGCATCTACTCCGGCACCTTCGATCTCCCCGTCGGCAGCTATGAGTACAAGGTCGCCGTTGGTGGAAGCTGGTCAGAGAATTACGGGGCAAAGGGCATCCGTGATGGAGCAAACCTTGAGTTCTCCTGGACCGGGGGACCCGTCACCTTCGTGTACAACCCAGAGACCCACTACGTCACGTCGACCGCCCAGCCGCCCATAGTGGTGCTCGCCGGTAGTTTCCAATCACAGCTTGGTTGCGTTGACAGTTCCAACGCCCCTGCTGATTGGCAACCTGGCTGTCTTGGGGCCTGGATGACCGACGTAAACGGCACGGGAACCTACACGTTCAGCACGGGCTCGCTTGCCGCTGGTTCTTACGAGGTAAAGGTTGTTCACGGCCTCAGCTGGGACGAAAACTATGGAGCCGACGGCGTTCGCGGCGGAAGCAACATCCAGTTCACGGTTGAGGAAGGCAAACAGGCCAACTTCACCTACACAATTGCGGACCACCGTTTGCAGGTGACGTCGACGGATATTCCCGTACTCGGCACCGAGCAATCGCGGGCATACTGGGTCGACCAGAACACGCTCGCATTCCCGGCCGGCGACGTTCCGAAGGGGCTGAGCCTTGGGAATGCGGCGTTTACCCTTGGCTCGTCGGCCACCGCGCAGGTGGTTGTGAGCAACGGTCAGCTGACCGGCGGAGTGCTCACCACGCTTCGGTACGCAGGCCAACTGAGCGCCGATCAGGTACAGCGATTCCCCGCGCTGCAGGGCTACCTCGCCCTCAAGCTTGACGATGTGAATCGAGAGGAGGCCGCGGCGCTACTCAGCGGGCAGTTGGTTGTCAGCCTTGGGGACAAGACCAAACAGGGGCCAGCTGCTCTCGCCGTCGCGACGGGCGTGCAGACCGCAGGTGTGCTTGAAGACCTCTATGCAGAGGCCGCTACCGATCTCACCTTTGGCACGACCTTTTCAGGGAACACTCCATCATTCCGACTCTGGGCACCCACCGCCCAGCAGGTCACGTTGCTGACCTGGGAGAACGAGGCAGCAACGGGTGAACCGATGCGCACAGCGATGACAAGGGACGAGGCATCCGGCAGCTGGGCGGTCACCGGAACCGAAGCGATGAACAACCAGCCGTACCGTTACGAGCTTTCGGTATATGAGCCAATCAAAGCGCCGAAGGAACAACCGGCTCCCGAGGGCCACTGGGGTGCGTCCGGATCAACCGGAGCCGTCAACACGATTGAAGTGACGGACCCGGCATCCACAGGCCTCACTATCAACTCGACTCACTCGGTTGCGGTTGACCTTGCGGATGCCTCGTTCAAGCCGCAGCTCTGGACAGACACCCAAGCGCCCACGGTCGAGAAGGCTGTCGAACAGTCCATTTACGAGCTGCACGTTCGGGATTTCTCGCTGAGCGACGCGACCGTTCCAGAAGAGCACCGCGGCAGCTACCTCGCGTTTACCGATGCCGATTCCGATGGGATGCAGCACCTGCGTTCGCTTGCGGATGCCGGGCTCACCACCGTTCACCTGCTGCCAACCTTTGACATCGCCTCGATTGAGGAGGATCGCAGCCAGCAATCCGTTCCTCAGTGCGATTTGGCAGCGCTCACGCAGGCGGCTGGCGGATCATCCTCATCCGAGCAACAGGCGTGCATCGCCGAGATCGCGGCGACGGACGGCTTCAACTGGGGCTACGACCCACTGCACTTCGATGCGCCTGAGGGCTCGTATGCGGTGGATGCCTACGGCGGCAACCGAGTCGCTGAGTTCCGATCCATGGTTGGCGGGCTGCACGATGCCGGCCTCCAGGTGGTGCTTGACCAGGTCTTCAACCACACCGCAGCAGCTGGGCCAGACCCACAATCGATCTTTGATCGTGTTGTGCCCGGCTACTACCAGCGCCTTGACAGTACCGGCAAGGTGGAGAACTCAACCTGTTGCGAAAACGTGGCAACCGAGCACGCCATGGCAGGGAAAGTCATGGTCGATTCGGTGGTCACCTGGGCGCGTGACTACCACGTTGACGGGTTCCGCTTTGATCTCATGGGTCACCACAGCACGCAGAACATGGCCGACCTTCGGGCTGCGCTTGACGAGCTCACGCTTGAGCGCGATGGCGTTGATGGTTCCTCCATTTACCTCTACGGTGAAGGCTGGAATTTCGGAGAGGTTGCCAATAATCGGCTATTTACGCAGGCGAGCCAGGGCAATCTTGGTGGCACCGGCATAGGAACCTTCTCCGACCGCCTTCGTGACGGCGTACGCGGCGGCGGCACCTTTGGCCAAGGACTCATGACGGGGCAGCAGGATGCTGGTGCACAGCTCTCCGCGATGAACCTCATCCAGCTTGGGATGGCAGGCAACCTCGCCGACTATTCATTCACCTCGGCAACCAACGGTCAACCTATTCTTGGCAAAAACGTGCTCTACAACGGGTCGCCTGGAGCCGGGTACGCGCAGTCGCCAGAAGAAGTCATTTCGTATGTTGACGCGCACGATAATGAAACGCTCTTCGACGCGCTTACCGAGAAACTCCCGACCGATACTCCCATGAGCGACAAGGTACGTCTGAACACGCTCGCGCTGGCGAGCACCGCGCTCGGGCAATCGCCCTTGCTGTGGCACGCTGGAACCGACATGCTTCGGTCCAAGTCACTTGATAAAGACTCCTATAACTCGGGAGACTGGTTCAACGAGATCGACTGGACCGGGCAAGACAACGGTTTTGGCAGGGGCCTTCCGCCAGCCAACCGCAACGAGCAGATTTGGGCGCAGCAGGCTCCGCTGCTTGCGAATCCGGAGCTGAAACCCTCGGCTGAGGACATCGCCGCCGCCGCAAGTGCGAGCGCCGACCTGCTGCGGCTGCGCTACTCAACGCCGCTCTTCACCCTTGGCGACGCGGGGCAGATCCAACAGAAGGTGACCTTCCCTCAGCTCGGAGGGGCTGCGGTTCCTGGCGTCATCGCGATGTGGGTCGACGACACTGTTGGCGCTGACGCTGACCCGATGCGGGACGGCGTGCTCGTGCTGATGAACACAACTGCCGCGGCCCAGTCACATGTGGTTGACGGGTTGGCAGGGCAGAATCTGAGCCTGTCAAGCATCCAATCGCGCGGAGACGATGCAACGGTCAAGCAGACCGAGTGGGATGCTGGGTCCGGCTCGATTACGGTGCCCGCCTACACGGTTGCCGTGCTCGACGCGCTGGCCGAAGAGGTGCCAGTTATTGCCCCAAATGCGCCGGTCCTCAACCCGAGTGACGGAACACATCTGGGCGGAACGGCGGATCGCAACACCACGATCACGGTTTACGAGGCGGAGACGATGCGGGTCCTCGGGAGCGCAACCACAACCGCAACGGGAACGTTTGACGTGGCATTTGAGCCGGCTCTTGCCAGCGGGACCGAGGTCTTGGTGACCGCGAAGAATGAGATCGGTACTGAGTCTGTTGCCGTTCCGCTCCGGATTGGACTCGCCAGACTCGTGGTGACGGGAGAACAAACACACGACGCAACCGTTCGGCAGGGTGAACAGCTGAGCGTGAGCGGCATCGGATTCCAGCCGGGTGAAGACATTGTTGTTGAGCTGCACTCTGACGTTGTGACGCTCGGCACGGCTCAGGCGGATGGCGAGGGCGCGTTTGTGCTCATAGCCAGCATCGCCACCAGTCAGGAGCTTGGTGCGCACACCGTGTTTGCCCGTGGCGCCGAGAGCGGGGAAATTACCGCAGCCGTTGAGGTACTTGCGGCAGAAGAGAGCAACGGCGGTCATAACGGAGGTGGCAACTCTGGCGGCTCCGGCAACGGCGGCCTGCCCGGCTCCAACGGTTCCGGCTCTCATGGTTCAGGCACAGCAAGTAACGGCGGGGCCACCGGACTCGCCGTCACCGGAGCATCCTCTCCGGGAGGCCAAGCCCTCATCAGCTGGCTCGCAACCGCGCTGTTGCTGGCCGGTGTTGGGCTAGCAGTGCGGCGTAGGCGTTCGAGCATCCGATAGCCGCGAACCGACCTGACGCAATCGGCCATCCACGAGGCGTGGATATTCGGTTGTGTCAGGTCAGCGCGCCCAAATCCCGCGATGTCAGTGAAACGAGGGATAATTGAAAGATGCCCCTCTATCGTGACGAAGCAGTAATCCTGCGCACCCATAAGCTGGGCGAATCCGACCGCATCGTAACGATGCTGAGTCGAGATCACGGGCAGATTCGTGCCGTTGCGAAGGGTGTGCGTCGGACGGCATCCAAATTTGGGTCTCGTCTTGAGCCCTTTATGGTCGCGGATGTTCAGCTCTACGAAGGCAGGACCCTCGACACCATCACGCAGGCCGAAACGCTTGGCGCGTATGGGGCAGCTATCGCTTCAGACTACGACACGTATCAGGTCGCAAACGTTATGGTCGAGACGGCCGAACGCCTGACCGACGCCGAGCCCGCTCGGCAGCAATACATGCTGCTCGTTGGGGCGCTCCGGTCGTTATCGCAGGCAGAGCATCCACCGGGATTGACGCGCGACTCGTATCTGCTCAGGGCGCTCGCTTTGGCCGGTTGGGCACCAAACTTTTCTGAGTGTGTGCGTTGCGGGCAAACAATTCCAGCGGCCGCTGGCGACAGTACCGCAATGGTTGTACAGCTTGGCGGCACCGTCTGCGACGACGACGCTCCACCCGGTTCGCCCCGGCTCTCAGCGGCTTCGGTTGACCTGCTCGCGATGCTGCTTATGGGGGAGTGGGAGCGCGCGATTGCGCATCCGGAGGCGGTCAGGGGGCCCTCGCACGGTTTTGTATCCGCGTATACGCAGTTCCACATTGAGAAGGATCTGCGCTCACTGCATTTTGGCGCATAGATCATCGGCCCAGTCCTGCGCGCTACGATGATGGTAGTTTTTTGAAGGTTAGGATCCTCCGCTGAGTAAGCAATCCACAACACACCAACTCGTTCCGCTCGATTGGACGGGCATTCGCCCATCCCACATTCCCGAGCAGGTTCCCGAGCACGTCGCTATCGTGATGGATGGCAACGGTCGCTGGGCGAATAAGCGCGGGCTTCCTCGGGTCGAGGGGCATAGGGCAGGCGAGGCAGCACTGCTTGACGTTGTTGCCGGCGCGATCCAAATGGGCGTCAAACACCTCAGCGTGTACGCATTCTCGACCGAAAACTGGCGGCGATCTCCCGACGAGGTGCGGTTTTTGATGGGCTTCAACCGCGAGGTGTTGCGGCGCCAACGCGACCAGCTCAACGCATGGGGCGTGCGCATCCGCTGGTCGGGCCGAAAGCCAAAGCTGTGGGGCTCAGTGATCAAGGAGCTGCAGACCGCCGAGGCAATGACGACCCAGAACTCGGTGCTCACCCTCACGATGTGTGTCAACTACGGCGGAAGGACCGAGATCGCGGATGCCGTGCGCGCCATCGCCGACGACGTGGCGTCAGGCAAACTGAAGCCGTCGGGCGTCAGCGAAAAAACCATCGCAAAATACCTGTACCTGCCAGACCTGCCCGATGTTGACCTGTTTGTGCGCAGCTCGGGGGAGCAACGCACAAGCAACTTCCTGCTGTGGCAGTCGGCGTATGCCGAGATGGTGTTTCTTGATACGCTCTGGCCAGACTTCAGCCGCACCGATTTATGGGGTGCCGTTGAGCAATACGCTTATCGCGACCGTCGATTTGGTGGCGCGGTGGACGCTCCCTCGGTTTCATAGCTGAGTACTCACGGCATCCGATGTTGCTGTCCTCGATTGAGCGGGACTGGCTAGTGGGGGCCAAATCTCAGCGAGGAAAGCCTATTCCGTGCTCTTCTGACACTGCCTCCCAGAGAAATCTGGGACAATAGATCAGTGAGTGCGAAGACCCTAACCCAACCCAAGCTGCAGATTGGCAACATCGAAGTCGATGTGCCCGTTGTGCTAGCGCCCATGGCTGGCATCACCAATACGGCGTTCCGGCGGCTGTGCCGCGAGTTTGGTGCGGGGCTCTACGTGTCTGAGATGATTACCAGCCGGGCACTTGTTGAGCGCACGCCTGAGTCGCTACGCCTCATCCGCCACCACGAAAGCGAAACCCTTCGCTCAATCCAGTTGTATGGCGTCGACCCGAAGACGGTCGCCGAGGCCGTGAAGTATCTCGTGGACGAAGACCTCGCCGATCACATTGACCTTAACTTCGGCTGCCCTGTGCCAAAAGTTACCCGCAAGGGTGGAGGGGCCGCGCTGCCCTGGAAGCAAGACCTGTTCCGCGGCATCGTCGAGAGCGCAGTGGATGCCGCCGGCAGAATCCCGCTCACGGTCAAAATGCGTATGGGGATCGACGACAAGCATCTCACCTACCTCGAGGCCGCAAAAGCTGCAGAGGGCGCCGGCGCTGCCGCCGTCGCTCTGCACGCTCGCACGGCGAACCAGCACTATTCTGGGCAGGCCCGCTGGGAGGCCATCGCCACGCTTAAGCAGACGATCACGAGCATCCCCGTGCTTGGCAACGGAGACATCTGGTCTGCCGACGACGCCATTCGCATGATGGATGAGACGGGCTGCGACGGCGTTGTTGTTGGCCGTGGCTGCCTCGGTCGCCCGTGGCTCTTTGGTGATCTCGCCGCAGCGTTCCGCGCCCGCAGCGGCGAAATCACGGCCGAGCAGGCGCAAGCGGCGCTCATTCAACCGACACTCGGTGGGGTAGCGGATGCGCTTCGCCGGCACACCGAGCTGCTGGCCGATTTCTTTGACGGAGGCGGAATCAGCGGCGAGGAGCGCGCGTGCCGCGACATCCGCAAGCATGTCGCCTGGTATTTCAAGGGCTACCCGCTGGGCTCCGAAGCCCGACGTAGCCTTGCCCTCGTTGAAAGCCTTGAGCAGATGGATGAGATCCTTGCCACGCTCGACCGTGATACCCCGTATCCGGGTATCGGGGCCGAAGGTCCCAGAGGTCGAGCCGGCAACCCAAAGCGCACGGTGCTCCCGGAGGGCTGGCTCGACAGTCGACTGTTGAGCACCGCCGAGAGCTGCGAACTGACCGAAACTGAGGCGGACACAAGCGGTGGCTAAATCTCCGAGCGACGAGCGATACTCCCTGCAGGATGAGCAGCGCTGGCTCCCAGAACAACACCGTGACGTCACCCGAAGCGATTTTGCGCGTGACCGCGCGCGGCTGCTGCACTCGAGCGCCCTCCGGCGACTCGCGGCCAAAACGCAGGTGCTGAGCCCAACCGCCGGCGTTGACTTCGCCCGCAACCGGCTGACGCATTCGCTTGAGGTTGCGCAAGTAGGGCGCGAGCTGGCGACCTCGCTTGGCCTCAACCCAGACGTGGTAGACACTGCCTGCCTCGCGCACGACCTCGGGCATCCGCCCTTTGGCCACAACGGCGAGCGGGCGCTTAACGACTGGGTGCGTGAGTCCGGCGGGTTTGAGGGCAACGCGCAGACGCTCCGCATCCTCTCCCGCCTTGAACCAAAGGTTTTTGGCGACGACGGCCGTGGCTACGGCCTCAACCTCACGCGGGCGAGTCTCGACGCGAGTTGCAAATATCCCTGGCCTGCGGCGCAGTCGGTCGCCGATCCTGGCGGCCGCCAAAAGTTCGGTGTGTATGCAGACGATATGCCCGTCTTTGAGTGGCTGCGGCAGGATGCCCCCGAGGGCAAGGTCTGCGTCGAAGCCCAGGTGATGGACCTGTCTGACGATATTGCCTATTCGGTACACGACTTTGAAGACGCCGTTGTTGGTGAATACATCGATCCGGCGCTGCTGAGTTCACGCGTTGGGCACGAGTCGCTCATCCGTTCGGTTTCTGAATGGGCTGGCAACGAGCTGAGCGACGATGACCTTGCTGCGGCATTTGACCGACTTTCTGCTTCGGACCTGTGGCTGACTCAGTGGCAGGGAACGCGCCGCGATCACGCGACGCTCAAGAACTTCACCAGCCAGATGATTGGCCGATTTGCCCACGCGGCGACCGACGCGACACGGGCGGCCTTCCCGCAGAGCAGCCTGGTTCGCTTTGGCGCGGATGTTGTGGTGCCTGCCGACGTGCGCGCCGAGATCGCCGTGCTCAAAGGGGTTGTGGCCGCGTTTGTCATGGCGAGTGGCCGGCGTCAGCCAATCTACAAGAAGCAGCGTGGCCTGCTCACCGAGCTGCTCGATACCCTGCTGGAGAATGACGGTCAAGATCTCGACCCGGCGTTTGCGCTCGATTGGCAGGATGCCTCGACCGAGGCCGAATACCGTCGTGTAGTTGTTGACCAGGTCGCGACGCTCACGGATCAGTCGGCGATTGCCTGGCACGAGCGTCTCTGCGCCGTGCCGCTCGTCTAGTCGGCGACACGACAGCATGCCCGTTCCGACGTCTATGGGAACGGGCGCTGGCCTGACTCGCTAAGCGAGCTTGCGCCGGCTCGCGAGCAGTAGGCCACCGGCGAGCAAAAGCACCCCGAAGGCCCATGGTGCTGCGGAAGCGCCAGTGGCTGCCAGGGTTGAGCCGTCGGACATCGCCGGAGGAGTTGTTGCGCCGCCCGAGAGCGTTGGCGAGGGTGTTGGGCAGGGATCTGGGGCAACATCGTAGGCCCAGCTGGTCACCGCATCTGCGGGAAACTCGTAGCCGTCAGCGGGCACAGCCGTGACCGTTACGGCAGTTCCGTCCTCTGATTGTGTGTAGGTCGCTCCCTCGGCAGAGGGCAGCGCAACGGTTGCCGGAATGCCACACGCGGTTGACGGCACGAACACAGGCGCAGGCGGTGTGACCACGACGTTCACGACGGGTTCTGCCATGCGGAGTTGGAGCCAGAGACGACTGGTTGCGTATCCAGCCCAAACGCCCGATTCTTTGGTCATCGTGCCAAGATTTCCGACGCCGCTGAAGACGAGAGACATGGTGAAGGATGCCGTTTTGCCGTCGATCAGCTCGGGTTGGAGCATGAGCAAATAGCGTTCTCCTTCCGTCACAACAGGGCGGTCGGGGAAGGAGAGCGTGGCGGCCAGCCGGTCTCCGGCGACGGAGGGATCTGGCGTATCCGAGATGGAGAGCTGCGCAACGCCGCCGGGTATCGGCTCGTTGGCAACATCTCCGCCGATTGGAAACGCATAGATCGCACCCCCGGCAAAGGAGTGTGGCTCGACGTTGCTGAGCCAGACGGTCAGATCTACGACCGCACCCGTGCTTTCCGGAATGAACGGCTGCCCGATTTGGTAGTCAGCGGACGGTTCCCAGACCACGGCAAGACTCTCGTCGACATAGCGCTGGTCAATATAGGTTGTCTCAGCGCTGGCAGCGCTGCCGGAAATGGATACCGCCGCAAGTGCCGTGGCAAGAGTAATCAAACCTACGCGAAGCCCCATGCGACGCGATGATGTTTCAGACATGCAAAATCCCCCGATTGTCTTGTGTCGTCTGGCAGCCTAGCCGGTATTTGGGATTCTCGCGAAGGCCCGTGAACAGGCGGCTCCGGGGCAACAGTGTTTCTCACAGCGCCAGAACAGCAAGATTTGTCCACCGGTCTGGACAATCGGTCTGGTCGCCCAGTCCAGTCGACTAAACTTCACGTATGGCAGGACTCATTCGACAAAGCGACATTGAAGAGGTCAAGTCACGCGTAAATTTGGCCGATATTATCGGCGATCACGTCACGCTGAAATCTGCCGGACCAGGCTCCATGAAGGGGCTCTGCCCGTTTCATGATGAGCGCAGCCCAAGCTTTCACGTTCGTCCAGCGCTAGGTTATTATCACTGTTTTGGCTGTGGCGAGAGCGGCGACGCCATCACGTTCCTGCAGCGCATGGACCACGTCACGTTTACCGAGGCGGTCGAACGTCTCGCTGGCAGCGTTGGCTACCAACTTCACTACGAAGAAGGATCAGGCAAGAGCGACGGCATCAACCGTCCAAGGCTTTTGGCCGCGAATAAGGCCGCGGCCGAGTTCTTTGTTGCGCAACTTGGGAGCCCAGAGGCCGCCGTTGGTCGCGCGTTCCTTGGCGAGCGCGGATTCGACGCTGCCGCTGCCGCCCACTTTGGCGTTGGGTTCGCGCCAAAAAGCTGGGATGCCCTGCTCAACCACCTCAAATCACTCGGGTATACCCAAGAAGAGATCGTCACCGCCGGACTTGTGTCGCAGGGTGACCGGGGGCCATACGACCGCTTCCGCGGACGGCTGGTGTGGCCCATCCGCGACACGAGCGGCCAGGTGCTCGGTTTTGGCGCGCGGCGACTTCTCGACGACGATAAGGGCCCCAAATACCTCAACACTCCAGAGACGCCGGTGTACCACAAGTCTCAGGTCCTCTACGGTCTTGATCTCGCAAAGCGCGCCATTTCGAAAGACCGTCAAGTGGTTGTTGTTGAGGGCTACACCGATGTCATGGCCTGCCATATGGCGGGCATCACGAGTGCAGTGGCTACCTGTGGAACAGCGTTCGGTACTGAGCACATCAAAGTACTGAGACGCATCATGAACGACGACAGCGGTATCGGTTCAGTGATCTTCACCTTTGACCCAGACGCTGCCGGCGAGAAGGCCGCCATGCGCGCGTTCAGTGACGAAAAAAAGTTTACGGCGCAGAGCTTTGTTGCGGTCGCTCCTGACGGCCTTGACCCCTGCGACTTGCGCCTCGCGCACGGTAACGAAGCGGTCGCAGCGATGATCGCCGCCAAGAAGCCGCTGTTCGAGTTTGCCCTGAGACAACGCATCAGCCAGTTCAACCTCGACACGGTCGAGGGCCGCGTCGGCGCGCTGAACGCGGCAGCCCCAATTGTGGCTGACATTAGAGACAATTCGCTTCGGCCCCGATACGTTCGCGAGCTCGCGCGGATGCTCGGCGAAGAACTTGGCGACGTTGAACAAGCGGTTCGCGATGCCCAGCGAAAGAGCAGCGCCGTAGCCACACATCCGCAACCCGCTCGCGGCGGTGCCCGTCCGCACCAGTCAATCGCCCCGCGCAATGACGGCCAGCAGCGCTCAGAGCAGCCATACGGGCGCTCCGACGGAGGCCAGCCTCCTCGCCCACAGAGTGGCGCAGCCGGGGCAGGCGGGCCAGCGTCGGCCGATGCCGCAGTTCAGGCACCGCCCATCGACACCTCTTATGGTGGGCCAACAAGTGGGCATGCTATTGACGATGCCGACCCGTACGCTGGGGGCGACTTCACCCAGAGCATTCCAGAACCCCGGACCGGCATCGCCGACCTGCCAGGCGATCCCGTCACGAGGCTTGAGCGCGACGCCGTGATGGCCATGCTGCAGCAGCCGCTGACGATTGAGACTGAGGTCTTCAACCAGGGCATCCGGGCGCAGCTTTCCAACGGCGCCCTCACGGTGGTACGCAACGCCATTGCGGCCCAGCTGCCAGCCGAGGCAACATCCGCGTGGCTCGGTCGAGTCATCGAAGATACCCCCGAGCCGTTTAAGGACCTCGTACGGGAACTTGCGATTGCGCCGATCCCCGAACGCTCGGAGGCCGGCATGGTTCGCTACGTCAACGACATCGTCATCAGCCTCGTTGAGCGCGACATGCTCGCGTTTAAGGCCGAGCTGGTTGGTCAATTGCAGCGCCTCGGAGACAACGCGGGGGAGCCTTACCAACGCGTGCAACGTCAGCTGATGGAGCTCGAGACCGCTCGCCGAAAACTGCGCACGACGTCGGCATAACGCAACCCCCTGCTGCCTCAATGGGGCATGAGATACCCTCGACAGACCGACCATTACACATCCCCTCATCCTCGTTAGGACCAGAATGATCGACCGAAACCCCCACGGATCAGATGACATTATCGTTTCTGACCTGTCGATCTCGTACCCTGCGCACGGCGGCAGCGCTCAGCATCAGGCCATCGAAGGTGTCAGTTTTAGCGTGCCAAAGGGTGCGGTGTGTGGCCTGCTCGGCGAAAGCGGTTCTGGCAAATCAACACTGGCAAAAGTGATTGCGGCGAGGGGCAACGAGGTCACACAGCGAACCGTACAGCCCGTCGTCAATAGCGGCGCAGCAATCGTGCTCGGCCAAAACGTGGTGAAGCTCTCAAAGCGCAAGCGCAGCATCCTGACCGCCGAGATCGGCTACCTTGGCCAGGCAGACGGGGCAACCCTTCCGCCTGATCGCACGGTTGCCGACTGCATTCTTGAGCCCATTGCTGAGCGCGATAAGCGCTTTGACCGGCAACAAATCGGGCTTGTCATTGCCGAACTCATGGATCAGGTTGCGCTGCCTCTGACCATGCTGCACACGTACCCTCACGAGCTCAGCAAGGGTCAGCGTCAGCGCGTTGCGATAGTGCGTGCGCTGGTTATGCAACCCCGCATGCTCGTGGCCGACGAACCGACCCTTGGCGTGGATGTTGCCAATCGCCCGCGCGTTGTCGACATGCTCGACGCCTACCGCACTCGCCACAACGCGACAATGCTGCTCGTCAGCCACGACATCACCGTGCTTGAGCGTCTCGTTGACGAACTCATCGTGTTGCAGAGCGGCTCGCTCGTCGGGCGTGGAACGATCGAAGAAGTTTTTTCTCAAACGAATCACACGTACGTTCAGCGACTTGCCGCGGCTTTACGGGCAACTGCCTACGACGAACTCGCAATCGAATAAGAAAAGGTACCAAAAGTGGTCAGCGGCCACTCAAATCTTTGGTAGAGTCTTATCTGTTGTCTTGATCGCCGGATCACCTCCGGAAGTCAAGAAAGCATTCCCTGATAGCTCAATTGGCAGAGCAGCCGGCTGTTAACCGGCAGGTTGTTGGTTCGAGTCCAACTCAGGGAGCGAAGGCCTCGCGGCTCCACCCGCGGGGCCTTTTTGCTTTAACGAAACATAACAATTGGCAGGTGCTTGCTCTGCAATTGGCAGCCGGGCAGAGGTCCCACACATGGGCAACGTTTGACGAGCGCCTTGGTGCCGGACCAGTGAGCCGTTCAGCTGAGGAGGGAACGGTATTATTGGGGTCATGACATCCGCCTATTCGGGTAGACCATTGCGGCTGCCAGTTCCTCCGACTGCGCTGAACATGACTGCGTTGGCGATGGAGGCCTCACGATCAGTTGAGGCAAACACCGGTAAACCGCTTTCATTCGCCATTGGTTCTGTTGCGGAGGTTGACGGCTATCTTGGCGAGATCCGTGAGGAAGTGGGCGGTAGCGACGAGCTCGCGGAACTTGTGCTCAAATTTGGTGCGTATCTGGGTGAGATGATCGTGCGGCATAAGGGCGGCACATGGGCCGATGCGCCGGCTGAGTTCGACGGTTGGCCCGTCGTACAGCTGCCGTCTGGGTACTGGGCCGATCCGATCGGAAAAGCCTTCAAACGAGTGGATAATGGCAGTGAAGACAGCATCATCTCGTTTGTTGATGTGCTGGCCGACCTTGGCCAAACGAAACCTCAGCGGCGCTTTCATCTCTTCAAACGTCGCGTGTGATCACAGCTGGAGCGATGATCGGTACCGGTTTTGTGCGAAGCAACCGAAGCAACCGAAAGGTCGAGCGCGGCCTTGCGCTGTGCTCACTGAGGAATGCACTGACATGCTCGCCGACCGGTGTCGTTTGAGGCCCGGCCTTGTTGTCATTGGGAGCGCAGAGTATGCATGGAAATCCACTCACGCCCCGTTTTTTACATCGTAGGGTTGCGTGCAGAACCTGCTTTTTAAGATCAGGCCGACGAGGTGATCGTGCAGGTTCTCCGCAGGCTCGGAGCCCGTGGAGCTCCTCAAAAAAAGTACGTCACGTATGACGTACTTTTGTTAGGATTTTCGCAGGGTCATGCATTGACAGCCAACGGAGGCTGGGGGGATGCGATCGTGACTCGGTTGAAAGCCCCTTGCCTCTTAAGCCCGATAGAGCATCGCTCCACACTCGATATTGCCCTTGGGCATTGGCGATCGGACAGACAGATGCTAGGACGAATCAACGGACCAAAGAGTTCGCCAGCCGCGCGTCGTTTTACCGCGACCGTCGTGTGTGCGGTTGCGATGTCTTTGGCCTTTGTGCCAACAGGGGCCACCGCCCTTTCTCCAACGCCTGAACCGCCCGCCGTCCAGCCGCCCGCCGTCCAACCGGCGGAGTCCACACCGGCTGCGGAGCCTTCAACGCCGACGGGCGAGGACGATCTCTTATTGCAGCCCGACCTTCCCAACGAAACATCCGCGCCAACCACCGCGTCAGAACCTTCTGCCCCCTCCGAGCCTTCGCCGCAGGAGCTGGAAGCCCCAGACGACGTACCGCCGCCGGAGCAACCGCCTTCGGACGCAGCGGATGACCCGGGCATCGGAGTATTCTCGGTTTCCGATACGCTTGCTGCGGTCTTAACCGACGGCACCGCTGTCTTCGATGCCGACGATGACCCCGGAAATGATAGCGGTCCACAGAACGGCATCGTGCGCACCAACGACACCGTGCAGTACCGCTTTAACTTCAACACAAACACGGCCTCAACCAACCCCTACCTGACCTCAACGCTGCCGTCGGGGATGGAGTGGCGTGCGGCGCCTCCGCAGTGTGACGGCCTTGGTACCGTGCCAAATGTGACAGGCGTGTACGACTCGGTAACGGGTGCTCCGGGTGGTGACCGCCGGGTCCTGATCTGCCAAACGTTATCGTCGACGAGTTCATCCTCGAAGGAGATTAGCCCTATTGCTCTGGTCACGACCGCGTCTCTGAACGGCGAGTCGAAGGACGTTTCGTTCAGCGCGGGGGACCAGGAAACTCCAGTTCCCGTGCAGTCAAACACCGTGTCAACAACCGTCTCGGCTGCGGCCTTTTACGACCTCCGTAAGGTTCCTCTCACACTCAGCGGTGTAGCGACGGGACCAGGGGCCGGAGGAACCGAGCAGGGTCACTGGCGCATGTACGGTATCGGAATCACCGTCAAGCACCCAACCCGAACCGGCGAGGAAGGGCTGAAGGGGATCACGCAGCTTGCTTCGCCCATCACCTTTACGGATGACCTTGGCGCGTACTCGCCAAACGCCCGCCTGATGAACTGGGGAACCGGTGTCTCCGGCTGTACCCAAGGCGGCACGTTCGGTTCGATTACGCCACTGCCGCATTCAAGCTTGACAAAACCGGGCGCTAACGTGAACAACGCGGTTGTTGACTCCGGTGTGTTGTCCTGCGTGAGTGACGAGACTCCAGGAGGCACGTTTGATCTGACGTTGACTGGGACCGATACTCGAGGCCTGTCCTATCCAACGTTGACGGCGACCAATAACCCGCTTCCAACGGGGGAGTACTGGGTAGCGAGCGGCGCGATCGTTGTGTGGATTCCTATTCAGGATGTGCTTGACGCTGGCGGACAGCTCACCGTGCGCAACCAGTTCACCGATTTTGATCCCGATGATGTCACTGGCCGGTCAAACTACGGCGACGGTACGGAACCGCTCGAAAACAACTCGACGGCGCTCTCAATTAACGCGGGTTCCTATACGGCATCCAAGTCGTACCGCGACTACATCACGGGAAGTAACCCAGCGGGGGCTACCGGCATCCGTACCGGTGATTTGAGGGTATCGCCAGGGAGTCAAGTGATCTCAAGGTTGGACTTTTCGCGCACGCTTGCCGAATCTGAAAACGTCATCGTGTGTGATGTCTTCGACCGATCGTCTCAGCAGTTGACCGCGCTTTCTGGCTCAAGCGTGCCCACCCGATCGTCGTCGCTGAATCTTCCCACCGACGCGTATGTCATTGAATTCGGTGCGCCTGCCTCGTATCCTCAGACGTTTGCTCAGATGAGGGCAACAACGTGTGAGGATAGCGACGCAACGTGGTCGACAGATCCAAGCGCCGTTGCGCTCGGCGGTGCCCTCACGAGTGACGGATTCCGTGACAGCGTAGACCGAGTTCGAATCCGTATGCTCGTACCCGTGCCAATTGGGGCAAGCGTCGTGATGTCGACGGGTCTTCGTTTCACCGGGCCGTCAACGCTTGACCCCGCAAACAACCCTGACGGCACGCTTCTCACGAACTTCGGCAGGTTTCGTACCGGCACGACTCCAGCCTGGCTGCTCAATTCGTTTGATCCGGTTGCATTCGCAGGGACAACAACTGGGGATCGTGCGCGCTTGGTTCCTGGCGAGGTTCGTGTCGACAAAACCGTTGCTGAGCAGATTCCGGGGTCTGGAGGGCAAGTGGCCCCCGGTACGGATGCGAGCTTTACGCTGCAGCCGACAGCGGCAACCAACGGTGCTGTTGGAGACCCACTTCGCGATGTTGTGATTACCGACCTTATGCCGGCGACAACGCCGCGGCTGACAGTGAATCCGTTGAGCGTCACGGTTCCGCCGGGCGCGCAGGTCGAGTTCTGCGGTCTGTGTGACGGAAGCGACTGGTCTCCTACTCCGGGTGGAACAAACTATGGCGTCCGCTGGCTTCTGGGTGACGTTACTCCTGGCACTGTCATTCCCGCCTTGCACTACTCGGCCAGGATTCCGGTGGATGCGGCGAACGGCTTGCAATACCGGAACACGGCCGTCGCAAGTTCGCCTGATGACCCATCCACCGAGGCCCAGCGCTCAGACTCAGTGACTATTCAGGTCGTCGCGGGTGCCACGGTATACGCGACGAAGTCGACAGCAACGGCCTATCGGCCGCTTGCGGGGCCGCTCGTCTGGGACCTCACGGTGCGAAACGCCACGTCGAATGTGATGACCAGGCTCGACACTGTCGACGTCCTGCCGGCAAACGGTGATGGGCGGTTGCCAGCATCATCCTTCTCTGGAGGGTTTAGCGGTATCTCCGTGAGCGGGCTTCCCGACACGATGGTGAGCTTGGTCACAACACAAGACCCTGCCGTTCTTGATGCCCAAGACGGCGTGGTTGATGGATTTGCCGATCCCGGTTCTCCGGGAGACGCCTGGTATGTTGCGCCGGGCACAGGCATCTGGTCATGTGCGGTGACTGAGATTGGTTCGGCGGGTTGCCCAAGCGCCGCAGAGGTGACCGCAGTTCGGTTCGTGAGCCTTGCCTTGCCGGCTCCTCAGGTGTTGGACCCGTTCGAAACGCTCACCTGGCAACTGAGCCTCGTCCCAACGGGCGACGTTACGGGGGACATCTATACCAACCGATTCCGCGGACGCGTCAATCCTGAGGTGCTCGCGCTTCCGGTTTCCTCGCCGGATGTTCCGATTCAGGTGCAGGCTCCGCAGATTGCCGTCGCCAAACAGACCTGTACCGCGGCCGACCCGAACGTGTGTGTGGCTTCTGACGATTCCGTCTGGGCCGAGACCCACACCGTTCGACGCGGGGGCGAGGGAACGTTCCGAATCGTCGTGACCAACACCTCAGCCATTGACGGTGCAGTAACGGTTACCGATGTACTCCCTGCCGGGCTCACGTTTGTTCCCGGTTCCGCCGAGGCATCGGTGGGAGACGTTGCCGGGTTTGTCCCAGAGTGGCTTGTTGGCCAGTTGGCAGCTGGCGACTCGGCCACACTGACGTTCCGCGTCGTGATCCCAGCCGCTGGAACCCAAACGAATAGTGTCGAAGCGGAGATTGAAGATCGTTTTGGTCAGGTTGATGATGCCAGCGACACTGCGGCGCTTGTCGCAGCGCCAACTGACGTGACGGTGGAGAAGTCCGTTCTCGACTCCGCCGTTGGTCCTGACGGCGTTGGGCTCATCACGTACGAGTTGGTGGTCACGAACGCTGGTGCGTTTGATGAACAGTATTCCTTGGACGATGCACTCGCGTTTGGTGAGAACATCAGCCCCGATTCGCCGCAGGTTGAGAACGTCAGCCCAGGTGATATCGAGGTAAACCCGGATTGGAACGGTGACACGGTCGTCAGGGTCGCGTCCGACATACCCATTGGCGCAGGTGATGTGCACCGCTACAGGGTGGAGGTGTCTGTGCTTGTTCCCGGTGGGCTGACTGCCGGACAATGGCAGTGTGATTCGGGCGGCGGGTTGGCAAATACCGCGACGGTTTCGGGCGACGGTATCGAAGACGCCGCCTACGCCTGTGTTGATGCCCCTGACTCGAGCATTGAGGTGAAGAAGACTGGGCCAGCGACGGTATCACCCGGAGGCGAAATCACCTGGTCCATCCGCGTATCCAATACCGGTGCCCTTGACGCAAACGAGATCGTTGTCACGGATGCCCTGCCGAAGGGGCTGACTTTCGATTCTGCGACAGAAGGTGGAACAGCGGCAGACAACGTTGTGAGCTGGATTCTGCCGGGGCTGGCAGCGGGAACCGATATTGAGCTGCGCGTGACAGCACGCTTATCCACCGAGGCAAGCAGCCCAATCGCCAACTGTGTTGAGGTTGCGCCCCCAATTGGCTGGAGCGAAGTTGAGGCATCCTGTACCAATACGACCATCGTGCCCGGTGTCTCGCCAGCGCCGTCAAACCCGGGTGGGGCTCACGGTGGGGGATTGGCCGTCACCGGCACGCCGAGCAACACCCTTCCGTTCCTACTGGCCGGATTTGGGATTATCGTTGGCGGCGCGCTGCTTCGGCGTCGCCGCTCAGGGCTGCGAGGAGGGCGCTAACACCGGCCCCCGAACGGAGTTTGGGTAGGCGACGGGCAGCGGATGCGAGATTCCCGCGTGTCACGGAGAACGGCTGGGACGTGTCGCCAGTACAGCTGGACAACACGCTCTGTGTCGTTTGACTAGCGGAAGCTTCCAAGTTGTTCATCGACCGGAACGGTGCCATCGACAATAACGTCACCCGTGTGTGCGGTGGTCACCGTTTCGATCAGGACAATCTCCACTACCTCATCTGCGATCGGATTATGCTGCACGCCTCGGGGCACGACGTAGAACTGCCCAGGTTCGAGCACAACCTCCTGGTCGTCGGGGAGCTGAATGCGAAGCCGGCCCGATACGACCAGGAACATTTCGTCCTCGGCATCGTGGGCGTGCCACACCAGCTCACCGAGCAGTTTGGCTACTTTGACGTATTGGTCGTTGACCCGACCGACAACTCGAGGTGTCCAATAGGTTTGAACCTGAGCAAGCTCGGCAGCGATATTGATTCCGTGAAGACTCGTCATGGGAATATTCTAGGCCGCAGAAACGATCGTTTCTGTGGCCTTGGCGGTTGCCGAGAAGGATCAGGGAAACCGGCTCGTCAACAACCGGGTTGTGGCAAAAACCCTTGCCGGTGAGCGTGACGTTGGTTAGCTGTCAGTCGTGTTGTCTTCGCGGGAGCGCAAATGCATTCGCCCGCGTATCGCGGCCATCGCCAGGTACAGGCGACCCCCGTCGCTTTCGAGATAGCTTCTCTTGAGCGCTCGTCTGGCCCGATGATAGAGCATGGCCTCTCCCGTTGGGGTCATCTGGAGTTCAGCCGCTGATTCACGGTTTGACTTTCCTTCCAGAATGCGAGAAGTTAGCACCTGGCGGTGTCTCTCTGAGAGCCCGGCAAAGGCCTCGGTGAGGTCGAAATCTAGATCTCGTCCAAAGTCGGCGTGGTCAGGCACATGGTCGATAACGACACGCTCGACATTATCAATCGTGCGCATCCGTGCGCGGTGTCGAAGCTCGCTAAAGGAAGCGTTACGAACGGTGGAGCGAAGGTAGAGAGAGAAAGAATCGGTCGGGCCGCCACCCTTGCGAATTGCCTCAAGTACCCTGGAGAATGAATCGCTCGCGATCTCCTCGGCATCATTTGGGTGCGGACCGGTGCGGCGAGCAAGTCGAATAGCCATTTCGTAATGACGGTGATGCAAAATAGCAGCCGCTTCGGAATCGCCTGACCGGAATCGTTCAACGAGCTCGGTATCGCTCACGCTTCCGTCGGCCTGTGTTCGTTCCATTAGAGAATTATCTACCTTCTTTATTGTCCGGGCCAAATAATTGATAGTTGCGAAGTTGAGGGCGCGGGGTGTTAGTCAGACGAGGGAATGGTTTGTGTCGCGGTAAACGTGAGCCCCGACAATATAACGCTGCCCTGCATCGCAGTGTTATCTAACGCGGGGAGTTCTTCGTCTGGCCAGGAGATTGTTGTCGAAACTCGAATTTGCTGGGTTCCGGGTGACGCCGTGAACACCGCCTCACTGCGTCCGTTGACAGCGATAGCGGCTGACTTCAGCAGACGGGTCGCGAGGGCCACGTCTTCTGGCTTTCCTGGATTTGCTGGGCTGATAGATGTCGGGTCGAGGGTTATTTCCCCGTGCAGGTTGTCGCCTTTTGCAGTGAGATCAACTGTGGTTTCGTACAGAAGAATGTCGCCGGGCGCAACACGGTATTCGTCAAGGTTGATGGTCTCGCCTGTGCTGTTCGACCATTTCCCCGGCTCCGGAGCAGAAAGACTCAGGTCGCCGGCACTGATGGTTGCCGCGAGGGAAGCGAACGCTCCGCTGTTCCAAGCGGCAAGCGTGCCACCGCCCCCAATGAGGAGGGCGGTGCCCGTGGCTGTTGCGATGAGGCTTTTGGTGAGCTTATTCATGGCGTAATTGAGACCTCCCATAGGCGCAATTTGGACTCGGTGATTTTGCCTTTCTGCGATCTACCGCAGCTCTCACGAGGGTGATTGCTGCGTACAGAAACAGCCCACCGGCAATGAAGGGGATGAGGAGCGCACGGGTGTCGCCGTTGAGCGCGTTTTGAACCCAGCCGAGGGCGGGAACAGCGTAGATGAGTTTTCCCTTCAGCTGAACCTCCCTCACCGGTTGGACATCTGGTGAGGGATTATGATCACCCTGTGTCTGAAAGACATGCTCACCGGAAGAATTCACCGCGTTCTCGACGACGCGATGTGTGACGACCGCTTGTTGCCCGGATTTCAGTTGAAAGGTAATCACGTCTCCCACCCGGATTTCATCCGCAGGAGTTGGCCGCACCACCACGAGGGTTCCAGGTGGGTAGGTTGGTTCCATCGACGAGGTGAGAACCGCGAGGGGAGTGGCTCCGATTATTGCGGGGATGGCTATCGTGGCACCCGCAACGAGCAGTAGCCCAACCAATATCAGCATTCCGATGGCGCTCCCTGCAAACCTAAGCGACTTGTTGGCGAGGCCGCCGGGCGACCTATCCGTTGCGGAGGTGGTGTGAGTGGACATCAATCGTTCGTTCCCTTTGGGTAGTCAGACAGAGGAGCCGGGGCGGGGATGATTATCCCCGCCCAGCGCGGATTAGGCTTGGGTCGCCGTGATAGCGAAGTCTGCAAGCGAGACATTGCCGAGTTTTGCGAGGTTGTCAGCTGCGGGGGTTCCCGATGGCCAGGTGATGGTGACAGTGACTCCAACAGACTGAGGCGTGCCGGTTGCCGTGAACGTGCTTCCCGCTGAGCCGTTGACCGTAAAGGTTGCGGAGTCGGTGAGAAGGGCTGCGAGCTCCGTATCGGAGACGCCCGCTGTAGCTGGTGCGATCGAGGCAGTGCCAATTTCGATGGTGCCCGTCAGGTTGTCACCAATTGCGGCAACATCGACCGTTGTGTTGTAGGTAAGGGTGTCGCCCGGAACCGCACGGAAGTTGGCGATATCGATACCCTGGCCGTTCTGGTCGGTCCACGTGCCGGCGCTTGAATTTGACAACGAGAGCGTACCTGCCGTGATTGAGCCGGTGGATCCTGCATCAATGGTGTCGTTCCAGAAGGCGAGGGTTCCTGCCCCTCCCATGAGAAGAGCAATTCCGGTTGTGACGGCGAGGGTGCTTTTGGTCAGCTTGTTCATGTGGGTTTCCTTTGTTTGTGGTGAAGGTGAAGCGGTCTTCTTGTGTGCTTCATTGAAGAGACGCGAAACGTATGCATCCATAACGCCCGTCTCAAGTTTTTTTGTGGTTCATGAGGGTTTGATCAGGCGAAGCCGGCGCCGCAGGCAATGCTGGTGCCCGTGGTGACGGCGGTCATGCCGCTGTAGAGCACATTCCCCTGGGGATCAACAACCCGAATGTCTAGCGTCGCGTCCCCTGCAAGGAACATTGAACGGGTCAGCCCATAACTGGTCACTGTGAGGGTTGGCGTCGTGTAAGCGTTTGTCCATGGACCCGCACCAACCTTGTTCTGTATCGTGTAGGCCCGTGTGTGCGATGCTGAGTTGAACAGGAAGTTGATGTTCGCCCCGGCTGCTGAACAGGTGAGTGGGTCTCGAGTCAGGGTGAACTGCTGGGACGCGTCGCCAGTACAGGTGGACAACGCGCTCTGGGTCGTATCGACCACCGTGAGACAGAGCTTGGTATCGGCATTGAGCAGCTGATAGCTCGTCGGGGTGGCCTGCTCGATCCGCCAGTTCGCGGAGGAACTTCCGGTAGCGGCAAGCACGCTCGTATTCGCGGATTGCCCGATGGAAATCTCCGCAGAAGTCCTCGGACGAATCCCTGATTGACCGTTCTGCAGGGGATAGATTTCAAAACGCTGGTTTGCTTGCAGTCCACAAGTCCAAAGCTGAACGGCGGTTCCTGCGGATGCGGCTGAACTATAAACGTCCAAGCATTGACTCGGTCGGCTGACAGATCTGACCTCGAACCAGTTGTTCTGGTTCCCCACCATAGGAACAGAAGCAAGTGGGAAGAACCCCTGTGTGGTGAACGTTGCCGATGCTGGTGCAACCGCCAACCATGAGCTCACGCGGAGCTGAGCGGTTGCGGTCATCGTCATGTTCTGGGAGCCTGAGGCGCTTGCAAGCGAATCGGGGTCGCCGGCGGTCGAGTTCACGCAGTAGGTCAGTGAGGTTCCCGGCTCAAGCGTTGTCGGTGCTGGGACTGGGAACGAGGCCCAGGTCCCTTGTGCAGCGCTCGCAGGTACGGGGTTGTTGGTACATTCCTGAACAGAGAAAGCCGGCCACACACGTACGGCAATCCCGGCAGCATTTCCGCCCGTCGCAGACACGCTGAGGCTGGACGTACCCGCGATTGCACCGGTGTTTGTCACGGTGAAACCACCGCGTTGGTCGCTACTGTTTCGTTGAAACGTAGTGCTCAGCCCGTCGAACCCCGACTGTGCGATTGACACGGTTGGAGTTGTGACGGCACTGCTAGCCGCAGCTGTTGCCGACCAAGAGGCAACCGCTGGCGCCGCGCTCAACGCTACGAGAAACGCTGCTACAGCCGCGATACAGGAGGTCAGCTTGGTGCGGCGACTGATTTGAGGCATATTGCGAGTACGAGTGGTGGTCATCTCATCGTGCTTTCTGTGATCCAGTTACGGTGGCTGTGAACGAAGCGGACTGGCCGCTCAACGCGACCGGCGTCGCCTCGTCGAGCATGAGTTCGAGGCAAACAACGATCGATTCGCCTGGGTCTACGTCGGCGAACTCGGAGGCAGCAAATCCGTCCAGCGTGTCCGCTGCTCCTGCAAGCCCTGGGACACAGGTGGTTGCGCTCGGCACGGGAGTGACGCGTGCTGTGAAGTGGTCGTTGATTGCGGCCGACGTGCTCACGGCGATCGTTGTTGTGAGACCCATCGGTGTGGTTCCGATGTTTTCGACAGTGACCGGAGCAACCTGAGGAGCGCCAGGGAGGACCGAGAACTCATCAAGGGTGACCGTGCTCGCTCCATTCAGCGTCAGGTCAAGGGACCCGGCCGTGAGTGTTGCACCCGGAATCGTTTGGCTCGCCGAAAGCGCAGCAAGGGTTCCGCCTGCTGAGGCAAGACCGAGCACAGTGGCTCCGCCGATCACGCCGCAAGCAACAAGCAGTTGTGTCGTCCTTCTGCGAGCACCGGTGTGAATGTTCGTCATGATTGTTTCTCCTTTTGCCCCGGTAGCGGGGTATTCAGTACAGAGATGACGAGGAGAGAATTTCATAACGTTCTCGAGAAAATAACGTTTGCGTGGGCCTTTGGCCGACGCCGATGAGAGGGCCGCAGGGGGTCGAATTGATCGATCCTCGCTCGGAACCGGCCTATCGAGGGGCCAACACATCAGGGCCGGTTCGGATGCGACAGGTCACGACTGGTCAGCGTTCTTGTGCAAAAAGCATTCCGCTGGGCGACGTGAGCAGTTGATGTTCGTTGGAGGGTTGGGCGCCGCGTTACGACGCTCGGCTGGCGCCAGGATTCGGTTGCATGCAATCCGTTGTGTTTACTCAAGCCTCGCAGGCGTGATCTGTGTGGTGTGTCCGATGGGCGGCTTGAACCATAGCTCACCCATCGGACACTGCTCTCGATTGTCGCTAGCGTTGTGTGGAGCGTCGTCGAAGCACAAGGGCGAGCGCCCCTGCGGCCGCGAGACCGAGTGCCCACAGCAGGGACGAGAAGGTGTCGGCGCCAGTCACGGTGAGCGTATTGCCAGCCGTGTTTCCGGTGGATGCTGTGGTTGCCAACGGAGCGGAAGCATCCTTTGGACTGGTCGGGTCGGCCGGAGTTGTGGCGGGTTCTGCCACGACATAGATAGTCACCGTCGAGAGGTGTCCAGCTGCCCCATAGGTTGCACTGGTGGGGGAGGGACGGCCAGCGTCGAGTACGTAGCCTACTGGCATGCCGGGCAGCCCGGTCAGGTCCCAAACGGAGTCGAGTTCGCCGTCCTGAGAGATCTGGCCAACTGTGGTTGGTTCGCCGGTCACCGCATCGTTCGCAACGTAGTTGACACGAATCGAATACGGGTCGTTTGCGAGGTAGAGCGACTCTCGATATGAGAATGTGTACGTCTGAGCGGGTGCAAGAGTCACGGACGGTGTGCTGTAGTAGACGGCCGAGTCGACGCCCGTTGCCAGTACCTCGTCACGAGTGTGCCCCGCCGTATTGGTCACGAGCCCGTCTGTGATGAACTCCGTAAGCAACGGTCCTGACCCGGCGCCCCACCTACCAGCCCACATATCTTGGATGCCATCAACGGGTTGCAGAGACAACTCCATTGCGTCGTCGCGCAGGGTTGCCCCGCCCTGGCCGTCGGAGACAAGTGCGACAGAATCGTTGCCGTTGAGCTCGGTATCAATCATTTGGTTGAAGGCAGAGGTGATGGGGGCTGCCGATACGTTCTCGATGGTCACGGTATGCAGGATCGTTCCGTCGTCATCGACCGTGCGAACTTCGCTTCGCTTGATGGTGTCATTGTACAAATCGGAGTTTGTGACACCACGCGACGTGGTGCCCATCGTGAGGGGCTGAGTTCTGTCAATGTTTGCGACCTCATACTCTTGCCCGAAGAAGGCAGACGAGTTTCCGGTGCCGTTCGAATAGACATAGGAGTACTGCCCGCCGTTAAGCGTGTAGGCGCCGCCCATGGTATTGATTCCGGTCGTATTTGCGGTTGTTGACGCGAACCGGAACGATTGAGTTGCACCACCTCGAACGAAGCTTACTGAAGGCTCGAGTGCCGCGTTACCCGCTGCATCGAGCACTCGCAGGGCAGTGTTCGCGGTGACGTCGATCGAACTGAGCTGGTTGTTTGACACGTCGAGTCCGGAGAGGTTCGTGAGGCCTGCGATGCCGTCGAGGCTCGTGAGTTTGTTGCCAGAAATGGTCAGGCTTGTGAGCGCGCTCAGGTTCGAGATTCCTGCGAGACTCGTGATCTGATTGTCCCGCACTGAGAGACCCGTGAGGTTTGGCAACGCAGTGAGTCCGTCGAAGTTTTGGAGCTGTGCTCCATCAACGGTGAGAGCCTGCAGTTGAGACATTCCGGAAAGCGCGTTGAGGCTTGTGACCGGGTTGTTGAGCAGGTGGAGGCTCGTCAATTGTGTCAGATTCGCAATGCCGTCGAGGTTGGAGATTCCCCGATCCGCTCCGGATAACGATTGAATCTTGCCAAGATCGCTGAGCACCGCATTATCCGGCGCGACGCCGAGACGTGCGAGCGCCTCTTGGACTAACGTGCGAAGCGCGGCATCGTGGAACATTACATCCCATTCCACGGGAGCGGCGAGCTCGGCTGCAGTCAGGCCGGTCACCGCAGTCGTAGCGGCGGATTGCCCCTCGCCACCGGCCCCGTCGGTGGGTGAAATCTGTTCGATTCCTTGGCCGGAGCTGTTGCTTGGGTCGGTCTGTTCGTTCGTGGCCGATGCGGCCCCGCCGACACCAGCGACCAGCAACCAAGCCAGTGAGAGTGAGACGGCGATGGGCACCCCTTGCCGCGATAGTCGAGTCATGTTGTCTTTTGCCATGAAGTTCTTTCCCTCAGTTAATTGCGAGCGCAGTGCAATACACCTGAGACCGGTGGTCAGGTGTTTGCAGCAGCGATTGCAGGCTTGCGGCGCCGAAGCGTCTGCGCGTCACATGTGACATGTGTTGCGTAGCGATTGCGGCGCCATCAGGCCTGTTTCTGGTCCCTACAACCAGCCCCTATGTTTGCTTCGTAGCCGCAGTCTCATGACCCGGCTACCGTATTGGTTAACCTTCTTGAGGTTCAAGAATCCAGCATCGGAATGGCGATCATTCCGCTCGAGATTCTCCCCGGACAACCTCATGTTCATTAAAGATCAGATTGTGGCCGCAACCCACGAATGCCCCGGATGTACGTATGAATACCGTGAGCGATACGTGATGGATACGCGGCGCCTACGTGCTCGTCGGCCTTGTCTGCTGTGTCAGTCGCCCATTCTAGGAAGACGTGGTCCTCGTGAGTCTGAGGGCATCCCGAACGGGACGCGGCCCTGCGACCTGAAACAGCCTGCCTGAGTTATACGCGTCGATCGCAGGCAACACACCATTGCTGCGTAGACGAATGGCAGGACTACTTATCTCCTCGTCGTTTTGTTACGTATCTGGGCTGAGGGATCGCCAGATCTGGGTAGTCATGCCTCACCATTGAGATAAGCCCATGAGCTCCGCAACCACTACGGTCGGCGGAATGCGCTGGGTGCAGGCGTCGGCGTGAGATGTTTCTGCGGGTCAGTCATCCGTGACGGTCTCGCTTCGTGCTGGCTTCTGCGCGCGGCTTCGTCGCGTGGTTGAGCGGTATCCCTGTACAGCGAGATCACCGATGTTGTCCGTTGATTCAACGTTGAGGTTCCTGTCCCTTTGGGCTTCAACGGCTGGTGGCGCCCACCAGAGAGAGCGTGTGAGCCAGCGTTTGCTGCCTCGCACGCTCTCTTGTGTTTTGCCGGGTATCGACCAAGAACGAAGACGAAGGGGCGGTGAGTGTGGAGCGCCAGAGCGCTGGCCGGCTGCCAATCGTTACCATGACATATCAACACACAACGTTTGCAAGATCTCCGCGTCTCGGCGATCAGGCTGGGGCTCAGGTTTGTAGCCCTTTGCCGCTACGTACGTGGCGTTCGGTTCTACTCAGCTCAACGGCTTGCCCTACTGATGTCTCGCGGATAGCGAGAGTCCGGGTGTGTTCAACGCTTACGTTTAAGAGCGCCCAGACGGACGATACGTGCGTCTCGGCGTCGCTGAGACGAGTTTCTTCTCGCACCGCTGAGAAGTTCTCCACTCGCGTCAGTAACGAATAGCTTGTCCCTTAGGCCCTTGTGATACACCCCTAACCAAGGATTAGCCGCTGGACGCTATTCGATGTGCAGCAGAGTCGCTCGATGTCATCATCGCTCTGCAGCAGAAGGCTTCGGCCTTGGGCCCTGGTTCATGCGACCCCCCTTACATGCGCCAGGGCCCCAAATCTTCTTTTGTATTCTCTCGATTAGTTTTGGTTCATGAAGGACACCGCTAATGGCTACATCGTTCTGCGAAATCAACCTCATTGCGCACACGCTAAATCCGAGTAGTCTTTGTCACATCGGGACCACCTCGTGAGGAAGCGGGCACCAGTGATCGTTGGACGTGAGGAAAGTCTTGGGCAAGCCATAGAGTTTGTTCGGGCCGGTATCAGCGTGGACGTTGTGGGGGCCCGCGGAAGCGGACGGAGTACCTTCCTGAAAGCGCTTCGGCTTCGGCTAGAAGACGACGATTGGTCTGTTGTCACTATTCGGGGGATTGCGTCGTTGCGTCAGCACCCACTCGCCGCTCTTCATCTCTCTGGAATCGGCGGCGAGAATCGTTCCGTCAGTAGCCTGCAGGACACCGCTTCAGCATTGAGGCAGCGATTGGAAGGGCCTCGATCGATCATCGTTCTTGACGATTGGGACGACCTGGATGAGTCATCATGGGGTGTTACCGAATCGAGCCGTCGAACACTTGGTGTACCCGTGATCTTGTCTCGCCTTCAAGGGCTTCGCGCCAGGCATACGCCAAGCGGATTACGAGCATCCACGCTTGAACCGGCGTACGTGATCGATATGGCTCCGCTTCGGTTTGAGGACATGGAACGGGCACTATCGAGTTACCTTGATGCTCCAATTGAAGCAAGCACAGTGAGCCGTATATACGGTGAGACCGGTGGGAATATTGGTCTCGCGGTGAATCTTGTTGACGCAACACTCCGTGATGGAAGTCTTGAACGTCGACGCGGGAAGCTGTTGGCAACACGAGAACTGTGGAGTATGAGCTTGCGAGCCGTTCTCGAGAGCTATCTTGAAGGGCTCAACGAGAGCACTCGGGATGCCCTTGAGATTATTGCCATAGCGGGGTTTGCCTCGCTGTCCACCGTTCGGAAACTTGTTGACTGGGAGACGCTTGAGCTCTTGCAAGAGCGGTCGCTTGTTGCCATCATCCAACGGGGGCAATCCCAGTTGGTGACCGTTACCCCGCCCATGCTTGTTGAGTATTTTAGACACGAACCACTCAGTGTCCGCCGGATTCGCTTGACTGAGCTGATCAGGGAGAAACTTGGGACGGCCGAATCTGAACAGGGTGTGTTCCACGATCAACAACTGCAGATTGAACGTTCGTCTGAGCGAGACGCAATATTCGTTCGCCTGCTGCATGAGCGCGTGCGTGCGCTGCGTCTGGTTACCGCGACAGAATGGGAGAATTCCCCCATTCCGTCAAACGCAATGCGGTACATTGAGGCGCTGAGTCAAACGATTTCTCCGGCGACGCGTGCAATCGTAGAACGCGTGTTTTCGAGTACTGACCGCGCTGCTGAAGACCTGTTCAATCAGGCCATGATGATCAACCTTGAGTGCCGTTGGATAGCATATGTTGACCAAGATCTCGATGCGGCCCTGCTCTGCGCACGCGGCAGCCGTGAAGGGCTCGGTGTATTCGGCCGAATCCTTGACGCGACTGAGGTCGAGATTCGATTCAGCATGGGCAATTTACCGCCTGACTTCTCAGAACTCATCGAGGTGACGGATGATCTTCCTGATTCGGTAAAGATCAAGCTCCTCCAGGTCCAGCTCTTTGTGCTGGTGGCAACGGCTCGCTTCGGAGACGCCCAGCGCGTGTATTCCGAGTTGGAACAGCTCACCGAGCCTGCGACGGGACCGCGCGCGCTGTTCGCCGCGACGTTTCTGGGGCAGGGCGACTACACGAGGTGTTCGGAGCTGCTCATCCGAGGCCTTGATGAGGCCAACAGCTATCTTGATATTGAGGGCCTCAGAGTATTTGGTGCTGGCTCGATGGTGGCACGGGTACAGGTCGGGGAAACCAGCGATCTTGACAGCCTCGTGGATTCCATTCTCGCGGTCGGTGTTCCAACGCCGTTTCCCGCCGGTAACCAGCTGGCGCTGTTGTCGGTCGGGGCGCTGACCGCAATCCGTAACGGACACATTGCCACGGGGGAGCAGCGCCTTGCCGATGTCGAGCGTCTTGCCCAAAGCGACGGGCCCCTCCCTGGGCAGTCGAGGGCTTGGGCGCAGGCTCAGCTTCTTGTGTTTAACGGTCAACCGGCGGAGGCCGCAACACTCATCCGGGACGCGTCAATCGATCTCTGGGCTCGACAGGCTCGATTCGCTGCGCTGTCTGGGCTTCTCGCTGCCGTTGAGATCGACCCAACACAGGATCGAGTTCGTGAAGCCAGGTCGTATCTTGCTCAGGTGGAAGGAGAAACGGCCTTTCGCGCTCAGCTTGAATACTTCGAAGCTACGTTGGACGCTGACCTGGAAGGCATGCTCGAAGCGGCAGCTGCGTTTCAATTGTCCGGTCGAATTGGTGCGGCCATACGAGCCCTTCAACAGGTCAAGACTGTTGCCGGGCAACAAGGACGGACCGATGTGGCGCTTTCTGCCACAACGAGGATTGCGGGCATACGTGAGGCGTTTGGGAACGAACGTGTCGACCTGGCTCGGTCAAACACCGGATCTGTTGCGCTCACCGACCGAGAACGCGAAGTTGCACAAATGGCTGTGGCCGGCCGCTCAAATCAAGAGATTGCGGCACGCCTTGTCCTGAGCGTTCGGACCGTGGAAACGCATATGCACAGAATCATGCGCAAACTCGATGTAAGTAGGAGGCAGGATATTCGGTCCCACCTCCTCAACCGATAGGCGAAGACCTCGCCTCGTTCCGGCGAGGCCAGCCGAGCCAGGGCATCCAACGTTTCGCTGCGTTCCACGCTGTGCTTCCCCGATGGGCGACTGGCCCGTCAGCGAGGCTCAGGCTCTCCGACGCCAAAGAATGAGGGCCAGGCCGGCACCCATGATCGGGAACAGGAGGAGTGCAAGCCAGCCGCCGTTGACCCCTGTCTGGGTGAGCAGGCCGGTGGGCGAGTTGACGGTGACCTTTGCGGTGTCGGAAGACTCCTCGGCTGACCCAGACGGTTGCGCGACAACCACGTTCATCAGCGAGGCAGTGACATGCTGCTGCGTAAAGACGGTGGTTGCAGATTCTCCTGGGGAGAGAGGGCCAACGGTTGCAGATTCGTTGAGTGCCGCGTCTTGAATTTCAACCGCGTCGACAGGAACATTACCGTGATTTGTCACCGTTATTTGCCAAAAGACCGTTGTGCCTGAGTCAACCGTCAGCGTTTCGCTCCATGGGCCGTCCTGCGAGTCCGAAACGCGTTTTTCAACCGCTACACCCGTCGTGGTGCCGAAGTACCAGGAGGTGTCGGATGCGGCAAGCGGAGTCCCTCCAGCGGGGTTCGGGGCTTCGGCCACAACCGTATTCTGATACTGCCCTTCGACCGCTTTGCCCGTGGATTCAAGGGTGACTGATTCGCCGGGGTTGAGCAGCGCGATAGCATCCTCGAAGACAAGCTCTCCTGACGCTGTTGTGTCCGTAACTTGAACATCAGCGAGGGGCAGTTGTCCCGTGTTCGTGACCGTGTACTCCCAGCGAACGTCACTGCCGTGTGGGAGCTTTGGCCCTGGGGCGGTTGTCACATCCTGACCGTTTGTTGTTTTGAATACGGTGAGTCCGGCAACACCCGCGTTGTACCAGGACTCGTCAGTTGCCGGCTCAGGCTGTTCGTTGAACGGTATTCCGTTGGGGTCGATTGCGGTTGCGGTAGCCGTTGCTACGTTGTGATATTGGCCAACGATTGCGGTATCGGATGCCTGAAAAACACGGGTGTCGCCGGGAAGCAACGGCCCCGTCTCTGGTGTTGACGGTGTCAGCGTTCCCGTTGTGCCGTCACCGTTGGTGTACGAGTCGGTGACGCTGATTCCTTCGAGGGGAGCGTTTCCAGTGTTGTGCAACTCGTAGGTCCACGTCACCGTGCTTCCCGACGCTACGATGGCACCCGGCGCAGCGCCGTACACCACGCCGTTGGTCTTCTTGACCAGGGTGAAGGAGGGCTCGGCCGCAACGCTCATGACCGCATCATTCGAGGCAAACGCTGAAGGCGAGCCGGAGTACGTGGCGAGCGCTTGAACATTATTGCTGACCTGCGAACTCGCGTTGGAGTCCTGCGGAATTGTTGTGGGCACCTGAATGAGGAGGTTCTCTTCTGACGCGAGGAGCGGTGCCGTGATTCGGAAGGCCGTTGCGCCAGCGGGGTTCGGAGACCAGGTGCCGCTTGTGGCGTCAGTTGCATCGGTCGAGTACTCGACCTGGAGGCCGGCCGGGAGTCCCGTAATCGGGCCGGCAAGCGTTGTGTCAAATTGGGATTGCCTGTCGTCGCCACGCTGGGGGAGCCGGTCAAAGAAGACGGCATCCGTGACCTCATTGGGGAGAATGTTTCGGATCTGAATTTGCCAATAGGCTGTTGACCCACTTGAGACAACTGAGATTGGTGCCCAGGTATCTGTTTCGCCCGTCGCGCTCGAGGTTTTTGAGATGAGGAGTCCGCCAGCTGCCGTGAGCACGCTACTGCCAAGTGCCCGTGCGATTGACGTGCGATCCGGGTCGAAGTCGTGGGTGTCATCCCGGAAGTACGAGGCGTCACCGCGCGCTGGAACGCCTGCAAACGCCGGGTCGTTGCTGAATGCCCAGCTCTCAACCGGAAGTGTTGGGTTCCCCGGGATATAGGCGTTTGCGAGCGCAATGACAGGGACGTTGTATCGGTAGCCATCCGTCCCAATAAATAGGTCACTTGGGCCCCCAACCGGACGCATTGATGGCAGCTCCGCAAACGTGAGAGTCACCACCTGCTGCGGTCCATCTGGTCCTGCAATCATCTCCGTGGTGAGGGTGACGCCGTCGCCAAGTGGCGGAATTGGTTGTCCTGTTCCTCGCACGGTTGCCGCGTAGGGTGTTACTCCAACGGTTTCGTCGTAGAGGATTCCGGTGGGAAGGACAACCTTGAGCACGGCGCCGTTGTGTGAGGCGTTGGTGTTCTGATTCACGATTCCTGCCACGTAGGTGCCGGCGCCGTTGACCTGCAGTGACGTCGGGGCGGTGAGATTTGTGGTGACATTTGCCGAGTTAAGAAAGGTCACCGCATAGGAGTTGGTGACCGGCGCAATCGTCCCGCCTCCGCTCATCACGGCAGACGCTTGGGCTGTATTCCGAATTGCGGCCGTTGACGTTGAGCCGTCAATGTAGGAAGCGTACATGGACGTGTAGTTCGCGGTCATGAGCACCTGCGCGCCGCTTGGCGCCGGTTCTCCTGCCGTGCCAAGGACAACGCGCCACCCCGTGATGACCGTTCCGACCGGGATGTCTTCTTGTATCCAGGCGGCGAACTCTTTGTACCGTGTAGAACCCGTGTTATTGAACACGATGCTTTGGGCTCCAGCTCCACTGAGGAACACCGTTGGAGTTCCCGTGCCGTCAAGCCCAGCACCAACCTGCTTCCACGGTGCGTCTGTCGTTGGGGCGTTGAGATCAGCGTAGGTGTATTCGACAACAAACGGAGTGTTTGCTGTCTGCAACGCGGGGTTTGGTTGAATCGCGAGTCGTCTGATTTCGGTATGGCCCCAGAACGCTTGGTTACCAAGCGACCTTGCGGAGTCCTCTACCGTCCAATTTATGAGCGTTTGCCCAGACCCGCCATCGCTGTACGAAGCGGAAACGGTGTAGTTGTTTTGAAAGTTACCGGAGATTGCGCTGTTTTGGCCTGCTTTGATGACGCTGAAGACGGGGTTGCCCGTTGATTCGTTCATGACAGGGCCCTGAGCAGATGCCAGTCGGCGTTCTGGGACGTCGTTGAGTCGCCAGGCAGTAGGATCGCTCGCATTTCCGCCAACTGGAAGTACCTCAAGACCAACTGTATTAACCGGTGGTCGGCTGCCGTTGGGGAATGTCGCGCCTTCGGGATATTCAACGATGATGAAAATCGTGTCAAAGGTTCCCGAAATCCCGATCGAACTGGGGCCGTAGTTGGAGGTGTTTGTCCAGGTCGCTTGCCACGGTGCCGTTGTGACGTCGCCCGGCGTGGCTGTAACGTTCCATGAACCTTGACCGGTGGAGATCTGACGAAGAATTGTTCCAGCCGGGAACTCATCGGTGAGTCGCTGTGCGGCGGAGGTAAAGGTGTTGGTTGTTGCCGTGTAGTCATCGGTGAAGACGTTGAAGTAGTAGGTGACGAGACGGTTATTTGATCCGCCGAGCGTGGTAGCTGTCTTTGCTGGTGAGTAATTGTAATTGCCGGTGACCTGGGTGACGACGGTTGAAGGTTCCGGAGTCACTCCATTGGCCGACGTCGACCCGCTCAGTGTGCTGGAGTATACGGTGGCGTCACTCTTGAGGGCACGGTTGGTCGGTATTGTCGAAAACGAAAATGAGCTCAGCGCGTTGGACAGGTCCCTCATCACGATTGTGACGGTTCGTGTGCCAGCTGCGTAGCTGGCGGATGCAACTGGTGAACTTGGACTCGTGTCTATCGAGGTGGGGTCAAATGACAACCCAGCGGCAAGGACGGCCGTCAGCGTCACGCCAGTGAGTGGTGCGCCCGTGTTTGCCTCGGCTCGGAGCGTCACATCGTAGACAACGGATTCGCTGACTGGAACCGTGGTTGGGCCTGTCATCTCAATTGTGTAGTCGCCAGTTGCGGCGTGTGCGGTGACGCGGGGGAGGAGCACGAGCAGCAGCGAGACGATCAGCCCGACGACAACCGCCCTGTGGAACGTGCGCCGACCGTTTGTGTGAGCGAGTGTTGAACTCTGCAGATGAATCGCAAAAATAGACATGAACTTCCCCCCAAGTCACGTGATGTTTAGAACCCCGAGCAGATGTTAAAGGTTTAGCATGTGGATCCACTGAGAGCCAGCAAAATGCGCCAACGTGATTGTCGCCAGGTTGGGCGCCAGACCACTGCCTTGCCGACTTCCTCCACTGGGCCGCCAACGGGACGGGATCCGTACTCAGTGGCTGGTGACTGCCCCTGACAGCAGCTGACTCTCCCAGGGCATTCGGAAATTGTGGATGTATATTTCACGTGTGCGTGAGATGTTGCGGGTGTGTCAGAGCGGGGGAGCGGAACCTCGAAGCCTGGAGGTTGTGATGCAGGCTTCCCTGGAAGAGGTCTGCCCGGAGTGCGGGGTACCCTGCACCGGCATCTACCGATTCTGGTACGAACTCGATGAGCGGTTGATGATGGTCGATGTCGATCAGCCCACCATCGATGCCCTGTTGGGCGAGATCAGGGGCAGAACAACGGTTGAGGACTATCACGGGTTGCCTGCAATGGTCCGGGCTGGCAACGAACTCACCGGGTGGGCCGATGGTCACGATCATCCATACGGTGCCGAGGTCGGCGTACAGGGCCTCAAGGAGTTCGTTCATGCGCTCCGCGTGACCTCCGCAGCCACCAAGAAACCTGACCTCATCAACGCACTTCAGCAGCTCGCCTCCGAGGCCGCAGCACACCGCACCACCGTGTACGCAATGGCCGAATAATCGCCCCTCGCGGTCCCGCCTCCATAAGGTGCGTGGACGCTTGGGCGCCAGACCTCGTGCACGGGTGGCCCTCTGGACTTGAAGACGAACCAATGCATGAGAGCGTTTCTCGGGGTGGCGGGAAACATACAGAGGGAATGCGGTGATCGTCTCTGAGGCGTCTTTGGCTGGCAACGAACCGAGAATCCTCGCCACAGCATTGTTCGGAACTGCATACAAACGTACACTTTTAGGCAATGGCGCTATGGGGATAGTGCTTCTGGGGTACAGGGGTTGTGCCTCATCATTCGGGGGACGCATGTTGTGTGTCGAATCCACTTCTCACCAAGGGATGTATGAAAACACGATTCATTTCGCTGCGCCGCCGTGCGCAACACCTGCGAATACTTGCTGTTGCGTTGGTCGCGACGTTGCTCGCTGGAGTCTTTGGGCTCGCCGTTCCCGCCGTTGCCACGGCCGCAGAGCCAAACATCGAGCTGGCGATTTCGGCACCAACTACGGTGCAGCTCTACGCGCCATTTACCTATACCGTTACCGCATCTTCTGCGGCCTCGCCCTCGGATCCGATTGCTCAGGCAACGGCAAGCGTCGTCCTGCCGGAAGGCATCGCGTTTGATCAGGTGCCAACCGGCGCCGGCTCGCCCGTCACATCTGCTTCCTGGGATGAAACCACCCGTACCGTCACGTTCGAGATGAGCGGTCTGACCAATCCTCTTGTGCAGTTCACCTTCTCAGTACTGCAGGTTGATAACCAACAGAAGTCACCGGGAGACGTGCTGACCGCTGAGATTTACGGTGCCGATTCGCAACAGCGCAACTCGGTATCAACCGAGGTAAACGCCGTGGTGAACTACCTGCCAAAGAAGCAGGCCTCCACGCTTGCCGGCAGCGATAACCGCACCGTCACCTATACGTTCAACGTGCGAACCGTTGACTGGAGCGCTACCACAATTACGGCAACAAGCTGGTCGCAGACGCTCACCGACACCCTGCCAGCTGGATCGACGGTCACCGGCCAGTCGACGGCCCTTGGCAGTTGGAAGCTCACGGAGAATGGTGATGGCACGACCACTGCCGTGTGGACACGAAACGCAGCATACGGCCCGCGATCGGCCGATCTTGACGCCGGAAATACCCAAATCTGGTTGCAGGTGTATTACCCAGCATCCGAGTTTGCCGATGGAACCACCCCGCCACAAAATACCGTCAGCCTTGAGGTCACCGACCGCGTTGGCAAGGTATACCAGGGAGGGACAGCCTCAGCACAGGGGCCTGCCTTTAACGACCTTCTCGGTGGCAAAGGGATTACCGTTGAGAAGTCGATTCCCTCAAACGGCGCGCACTCCGCTCCGGTCGATTCGGGATCGTACCTCAGCACCTACCTCGTGAAGGCCGGGTACACCGAAGGCATAGAGAAAGCCAGACTCGACCGCATGGTTGTTGAGGATTCGGCCCAACAATCGGCACAGAACGCCGAGTTCTTTGACCACGCGTCGCTGTTCCGCCTGACCACGCAGTTCAGCCCTGCCCTTGTAGCGCTCAACGCACCGGTCAAGCTGCAATACATCACCAACACCAACGAGACCTGGCAGGACTACTCAATTCCTGCCATGCGGACCGGTAGGACGACGTTCTCGATTTCCGTCGCAAACGATGGCTCACGCGGCTTCATCGACGGTGGCCCTATTGGTGAGGTTGTCATCCCAACGGGACAGTGGATGACCGGCTGGCGCTTCATTGTGGACGCTTCGGCAACCGCGGGGATGCCTGGCGGCTCCGAGATCCGCGTGACGCCCGCCTACATGAGCTCGTTTGCCTCGCTGTCAGATCCGAGCCTTTCGGCAACAACGATTGTGAATACTGCCAAGGCAGACGGAGTGACCACCGACGGCGAGACGGTCGCCGGTACCTCCAACCCGCTGACGCTCACGCTTCGTGACCGGGTAAACATGATCACGACGGTGAAGGCTCCGACCACGATTACGGTTGGCGCGGCTACCGACTACCAAGTTGGCGTGACAAATGTGAACCCTGCCGGTGTTGCCTATCCAGGTGCCGTTGCTCGAGTGGTGCTCCCCGTTGGCGTCTCGTACGACCCTTCGGTTGGGGTATCGGCGCTTTCGGCCAGTTCGGTCAGCGGCCTTCCTGTTCCTGCCATCGGCGACGGTGCGACGGTCACAACTGAAACGGTGACCGACGCGCAGGGGACTCACCAGGTCGTTGTACTGACGTTTGACAGCGTCGAGTCGGTGTATGCCGCAGGCACGGCAAAGGAGCGTGCGGTTGAGGCCGATGGCTACTGGTACTCGATTCCGACAGTCACCATGCCGCAAGCCCTGACAAGCGGTGGCGTTGCGGCGAGTGTGAGCTCGTGGCTTCGTGATGAGTCGCCAACGTATTCCGGAATGCCGATGGCTTTCTGGTCTGGATACTTTGCTCCCGATGCGTACTTCGGCTCCACAATTCCGCAGATTGCGACGAGCAGTGCGCCGCTCACGGTGACCTCTGCCGGAGGCATCCTGCTCTCCAAACAGGTCCGTACCGATCAGCAGCCGGAATGGGGCATTACCGCGGCCGCAACGTCAAAGGGCGCGGTTGATTGGGAGCTGTTTATTGCAAACACACTGCCAAACGATATGACGGACGTGGTTGCCTTTGACCGCCTGCCAACTCCAAAAGACCAGCGTCTGAGCAACTTTTCGGTGATTGGCTCTGGCCCAATCACTGGACTCCCCGCCGGTGCGGTTGCCGAGTACTCGACGGACGCGGTCAACGCAACGTCGGGAACCTGGACGAGTAACCCGGTCGGCGCGACGGCGGTTCGGGTGACTATCCCAACCCTCGCAGCCGGGCAATCCATGACGCTCGTGATGCCAACGACTGCGGATGACGGTCTCGTGTTTAACGAGCGGGCGGCAAACGCGTTCACGCTCGACGGAATCTACGGCGGCACTCCTCGGTCGTTCCTCTCAAACACCGCGGTCGCGATCGGTGACGGGCATCCCGCCTACACCCTGACGAAACGGACCAACGGAATCGCCTACACCGAGGCTCCTGGCGCGACCGTCGCGGTTGGCTCCGATGTTGAGTGGACATACGAAATCACGAACACGGGTGACACTCCGTTGCGTGATCTTGCAGTGACGGACAGCTACACCGCTGGCGACGGAACGACGGGCACCTTGCGGCCGACCACATCGGCCACGGGTCCGTTGCTGCCAGGACAGTCACGCACCTTTACAGCAAACGATGTTGCGAGCGCTGGTCAGTACCACAACACCGCCGTTGCACATGCAGTAGCCTCTGACTTCGCTGGCGCTCCCTTGGGCGTTCAGCCGGAGCAGCAGTCAGACGAATCGTGGTATTTGGCCGGAGCGGCTGGGCTGACCGTGGCAAAGACAACCAACGGAAAAACGGTTCCCTCGGCGCCTGGAGACTTCCTTGTGCCAGGAAGCGCTGTGACTTGGGAATATACGGTCAGCAACACCGGAACCCTTCCGCTGACCGACATCCTGGTGTCGGATGTTGATAGCGATGGCAAAACCGTCTTCAGCAAGACAGTTGCTCATCTTGCGCCAGGAGCGGCCGTGACCCTTTCTGCGCCAGGAACGGCAATAACCGGGCAGTACCACAACACCGTGACGGCCGCGGCTGCACATCCTGCAGGCGAGGGCGACCTTCTTGCGGCCGCATCATCGTGGTACTTTGGGGCTCAGTCGGATCTCACGGTGACCAAGCAAGTTTCGACAGGGCCAGAGGGTCCGTGGCTCGATAGCACCGAGGTAGCAAAGGGCGATGCGACGTACTGGCGTATCGTGACCACAAACACCGGAAACCTGCCCCTGTCGGATGTGACGGTTGCCGATGAGAAGCTTGACAAAACGATTCAGATTGGTGAGATGAACGCGGGCGAAAGCAACGTCGTTGTGCTTACCAACCTTGTGACGGACGAGGACCTCCTCAACGAGGTCGCGGCATCGGCTACCGATGTCAACGGTGAGACGGTGACTGGCGAAGATAACGCGCTTGCCGTTGTGTCGGAGTCACTTGCACCACCGGCGGGTGGAGAGCCTGGTTCTGGCGTGACACCCGGAACCAAACCGGCCGGACTCGCAATGACCGGTTCGTTGGGGCAGGGAGTCCTTGCCCTCGTTGGCGGTCTTGGGCTGCTGATTGGCGGGTTCTTCGTTCTGCGCGGTTACCGAGGGAAGCTCGGGCGTCGCGTCGAGTAAACGCTTCGCTGCCAGGATTCGACTCAGTCCGCTCGTGTTCACGCCCGGCAGCTGAGTAGGTCATACGCGGAGAGGGGCGTCACACTGTTGAGGTGTGGCGCCCCGTCGTGCGTCATGGTTCATCGTTGGCTCGATGAGTAGGCGGGTTCTCGGCCCGCGTCTGCTCCTCCGTTACCATGCAGGCGGCATGTGTTCGTGGCTGGGACGACATCACCTGAATGGGGCGAGATCACTCGCCGGGGCGCGGCAAAAGCGCCGTTTAATTGAATGAGGATAAATACTCTACCGTACGCAAAGTGCGATTCCTGTGAAGCCTCTGAGACTCTGTAATGCTTTTTGTGTTGCGACAACATGCAATAACTCTCAATGTTCCGAATGGTTCATAGACATTCCACCGAGATGGCAGGGTTTTTGCGGCATTTGTCCTGTCTGACAAATAAATTGTGTGCGTATTTATCTCCGTATGGTTAACCATTCACGGGTATTTTTTGCCCAAGGTCTATTAGGGGTGGATCCATAGAAATGAATAATCGCCGACGTCCAATTCGGGCAATACTTGGTGTGTCGCTCAGCCTGTTGCTTGGCATGAGCGTTGCAGTGACTCCCGCGGCCGCGGAACCGGTAGCGGAGGCCTCGTGGCAGCTGCAACTGACACGGCAATCGCCGAGTCCGCAAGCGTCAGGAAATAAGCACACCTTCCGTTTACAGGTTTCGTGTTCCGCGGTTGCGGCACCAACCTGCGATGACGGCGTCATCCGAATTCCCTGGCCAGCGAGTCTCAGCCAATCCGCTGAACACTTTGAATCGGTGAAGCATCCAAATGTCGCTTCCTGGCAGTTCGTGAACAACGAGCTCGTGGTGACAATGATCAAGGGTGTGCCAGCCGGTAACACAACCGCAGTTGAGTTCTCGACAAGATCACTGAACTATGTCACCCCGAATAACACCGTTGCGGAACTGAACGCAACCATCACAGGATCCAACGCCGAAGCCGTGAGCGCATCTGCAGAGGTGACCCTGACAGCCGTTGGCGTGCTTGGCGTCAAAAAGGACAACCCCGGCAACGTGCCAAACGGCTCCGCGCTTCCCAATGACCTTCCGCTTCGGTACAACATTCGGGTGTGTGACAACTCTGCTGATGAGCTTGGACGATTGCAGCTTGTTAATGCAAAACTCACCGACCTGCTTCCTCCTGGCGCTGAGTTTGTGGCTGCCTCAGGAAACGGTCTCTACAACGGGACCGACCGCGTGACGTGGGAAATTGGTGAGCTTAACACCGCCAAGCACTGTACGGACGAGCAGTACTGGGTTGAGCTGCGCTATCCCTCCGGAAGTTTTGGTACCGGCAAATCCGTTGTAAATACGGCACGCGTCGAAGGCAACTTCCTTGGCGAGACGCAACCGCAGGTTCGGGAATCGGCAGTGAACCATACGTTTGGCGCCTTTACTCCAGTCGGAGCGTTCTGTAAGTCAACCGGCGCTGGTCGCATAAACGTTGCCGGCTCATGTGATTCGGATATTCCGGCGCCAGTGGCGATCGGTCAGGCCCAGAGCAACGACACGCCAATGAGCTGGCGGCTTCGAACGCAGAATACGTCATCGCTTTCTGCAAGCTGGAGCCTGCGAGACCCGATGCCGTGTGCCACGAACACCACGCTGAACGAATTCGGGCAGAACCAGTACAACTCGAACGCTCCTGGAACAATTTGTTCGGATCCCGCGGTGCGTGTGACCTCATTGCAGGTGACATCCGCTGCGGCACTCACGGCACTTGCCGACGGTCAGATTTACTATCTGAATACTGACGGCGAGCGTAAAACGTTCAAAAAAGTCTCAACCTATGACTGGGCAATCCAGGCTGATGACATACTCGCGGAGCTCGTCGTTGACAACGTGACCCTTGAATCCATGAACTCCTTCAGCTTTGTGGACCTCACGCTGAACGGGTACTTGCCAAGTGACCGGGTTGCTGACGAAACCGCAATGAATACCGCTGACTTCTCCCTCGTTTATCTTGACGGAAGTGCGATCACCTCATCGCAGAGTGCAGTTGTTCGTGCGCAGTCTGGACTGATCGCGCAGACCAATAAATTTGCGTTGTCTGGTCAGCTGTCAATCGGCGCGGACATCATGTACATGGATGATCTTTCCAAGCCCTGGACAGGCGGAGTTGTCGTCGCTGATCTCTTTCCCGCAGGTATCACCGCAAATCAGCTTAGGGTCGCAAGCGTCATGCCCGGTTCGAGCAACACGGCCACAAAATATGGCCCAAACGACTACAGCTACGAGTTCATTGATAACTACAACGGCACCGGCCGTACGCTGTTTCGGTTGACGGTTGCCAAGGGTGTTCCGCTGTATGCTGCCGGCAAAGATTCGACGGTGCTCTCCAACCGTGCGCCCGTTGTCGCGAAAATTGTTCCGGCAAACGGAGCGAGCTTTCCGAACCTCGGCGATACCGAAAACATCGTGCGGATTTCTGCCGCAAATGACGCTTCGTTTGACAGTTGTGTCTTCAACCAGCGAGAGCTGACGGTTCCGCTCACTGACGATAGCGACGATTGGAACGGCAACGGCCGGGTTGACAACGAGTCGATCTGTTCTGCCGGAACTCGAATGACTTCTGGGCTTCAGGCCTCTCCGCTGCTCAACGCGGTGAAAGAAGTTAAGGGGAATCTCGATAGCTCGTTTGTTGGCTTCCCCGGTGTTGGCGTTGCTGATCCTGGTCAGCCTGGTGCCATCGATTATCGGATGACGATCACCAACGGTGGTTCAGTGGCCGCAAATGACGCCGTCTTCTATGACGTTTTCCCACGTATCGGCGATACGGGTGTTTCCAATAGTCAACAGTCGATCGACAGAAACAGCCAGTGGGGGCCGGAACTCGCGGGAGCGGTATCCGTTCCAGCTGGTTGGACGGTGCAGTACAGCACTGCTACGAATCCTTGCCGACCGGAGGTGGGCGACGGATCGGCAACTTGGCCGGTCGGTTGCAATAGCGACTGGAGTGCAACACTCCCGGCAAACCCTTCGACGGTGACCGCGATCAAGCTCAAGCCGGCAGGCCCCATTTCGATGGGAGATCGCGCGATTGTGTCGTGGTCGATGACCTCACCCGCCAAGACTCCTACGCGGGGTGAGATTGCCTGGAACTCGGTAGCCTATTCGGCGACTCGTGCCGACGACGGGCTGAAGCTGCTGACGAGTGAGCCCCCAAAAGTTGGCATTGTGGTCGCCCAGAGTGACCTGTCGCTTCTGAAAACGGTGTCGCCGATCTCGGCCGCGCCTGGTGAAGAAGTAACCTACTCAATCACCGTTGCCCACGACGCCATCCCAACCGTTGATCCCGATACGGGAGAGGTCTCGTACCTTGACCGCACCACCAAGAATCCAACGACCGCAGTTGCTCCAGGGCGTGACGTAGTGGTTGAGGACCAGGTGCCTGACGGGCTCAGCATTGTGCCGGGTTCGTCGCGCGTCACCATTGGTAGCGTCGATGAAGCTACCGGACGGTGGGACGTTGGTACCGTTCAGGCGGGCGAATCGTTCACCTTTACCTTCAGGGCGCTCGTGACCAAGGTTGGCCTTATCACCAATAAGGCAGCTATTACTGCGAACAGCGTGCCCGACGTGGATAGCCCAGCAGGCACCTGTGACGAAGACACGCAGGACCATTGCGCATCCGTGTCACTCGAAACCGCTGAGCCATCGATCACGCTGCTCAAGCAAGTGAACGCAAACGGTCGGTGGCTTGACGCTGATGCGAAGGCGGACGGCAGTTTTGACGCCGCCGGTGAATTCGCGACTGTTGCGTCTGGCGCTGGCGTTTCGTACCGATTCGTCGTGACCAATACCGGGCTCAGTACCCTGACAAACGTGCAGGTGACTGACCCTCAGATCGGCGAATACTGCACGCTCCCGACCTTTACGCTGGCACCGGGTGCAAGCCGAACGCTCACTTGCACCTGGTCAACCGGCTGGGGAATTGGCGATCACGTCAACACCGCAGGCGTTGTTGCAACCACCCCATCGGGAGCAACCCTGACCGACAGCAATACCGCGCAGGTTCGCGTTCCACAGCCGAAGCTTGGTCTCCTTAAAACGACCAACGGCGCTGATGCCAGCCTTCCAGGCGACGCAGACGTTCCAACGCTCACGGAGTTTGAGAACGTGACTTGGACCTATCTCATCACCAACGAAGGCCAGGAACCGGTTCGTAACGTGACGCTTGGCGACGATGTTGAACTCGACGCAGTCTTTGCCTGCACGCTCGGATCAACAGGGCGCGCCTTTACCCTCGGAGCGTCGGGCGGCACGATTCCCGTTGGCGATTCGGTCACCTGCACAACATCGGCTGACGCGGTAAGTACCGAAAACGCAGCGATGTACCCGGACGGTGTGTATAAGAACACAGGTCGAGTGACCGGTCAGGGCACCATTTCGCGTGCCGGAGCGTCATCAATTGACCCGTCGCACTACCTCGGTCGCGCGCTCGCGCCATCCATCGAGGTAGAGAAACGCACCAACGGTGAATTGGCAACAGCTGCGGCAGACGCGGTGCTGATCGGCCTCGGCGAGGACGTGACGTGGACGTACGTGGTAACCAACACGGGGGACACCCCGCTTGTTGACCTGCGGCTGCTTGACGACGTTGAGGGTGCAGTGACCTGCCCCGTCACGTCGTTGCTGCCTGGCGCATCCACTACCTGCACGCTCGAAGCAACCGACGGTGCCGTTCGTGATGACTACGAAAACACCGCAACCGTGAGTGGCCAGCCAGCAGATGACGCGGGCGACCCTATCTCTGGCGAGTCTCGGGTCGATGACCAGGACGTGTCTCACTACTTTGGTGCGGAATCAGAAATCTCACTGAGTAAGTTCACGCAGGAGCAGGCCGTCAGCGACCCGACAAGTAGTGGTCCGTTCGTTGAGAACGGTGTCGACGTGACCTGGACGTATGTGGTCACCAACTCGGGAAACACCACGCTGCAGAACATCGCGGTGAGCGATGACATGGAGGGTGCGATTGTCTGTCCAAACACCGAGCTTGCGCCGTTGGCGTCGATGACGTGTGAGCTCACGGGCACGGCACTACCTGGGCAGTACCGGAACACCGGTTCGGTGTCAGCGGACGGCCCTGAAAAGTCGGTCTCTGACGACGATCCAAGCGCCTACTTCGGTTCGGTTCCTGCCATCGACCTGGTCAAAAAGGTGAATGGTAACGCCGTAACCACGCTGGACGACCCCGAGTGGATACTGACCGGAGAATCCGCCACATTTGAGTACACCGTCACCAACATCGGAAACGTTGCTCTCAACGGCATCAGCTTGGCTGACGACATCGAAGGCGCGGTGAACTGTCCCGCAACGAGCCTCGGAATTGGCGAGTCGATGGACTGCACGCTCGATGCTGTGGCAGTAGCCGGGCCGTATGTGAATGTTGCAACCGCGACGGGCGCGGGGCCCGACACCGTGACCTCTGGCGGCAGTATTGTTGCCGGTAAGACGGTGCAAGCGGATGACTCCGCCCACTATGAGGCGGTTACCCCAGAGCTCAGCGTGGTCAAGCGCACCAACGGAGCGGATGCAAACGACCTCGGCGATACTGATGTGCCAGCAATCCAGCGTGGCAGCGACGTGACCTGGACCTTCACCGTAAAAAACGAGGGTGATTCGGTGCTCATCGGGCTGCGTGTGAGTGACGACCTTGAGGGGTTGGCCGTTTGCCCAACAACTGAGTTGAAGCCGGGGGAGAGTACCGAGTGTACGATCACCGGGTCGGCTGACACTCTTGGTGACTACGTCAACCTCGGTTCGGTTTCGGCTCAGCCGGCCGACAACGACGGAAACGCCATTCAGCTAGATGCTGTCACCGACGAGGACCCTTCCAGGTACTACGGTGCTGAGCCGGTGGTTTCGCTGGAGAAGAGCGTTTCGCCAGCTGTTGGCGTAGTCGCCGGTGACACGGTGACGTATTCCTTTGAGGTTTTGAACGACGGGAATACCGTACTCGACAAGGTTCGCGTTGAGGACCCGCTGCCAGGGCTTGGCGATATTGTGTGCAACGCCAATGGTGTCGAACTCGATCCCGCCAACATTTCGTTGGCGCCGGGTGAACGGGTACAGTGCAGCGCGCCGTATACGATCACGCAAGAAGACGCGCTGGGGGATGCTCTGATCAACTCGGCCGTTGCACACGCCGAGTCGGTAGTTGGCGACGTGAACTCCACGATCGCCGAGGTCATTCTCGATATTGAGCGACCCGAGATTGCGGTTGAAAAGCGCACGAATGGAAAGCTCGCAACCGAGGCCTTTGCCGCTGATACTCCGTTGCTGAACGATGGTGACGACGTGACATGGACGTATGCGGTTACCAATACCGGAAATGTAACGTTGGTCGGCATCGTTGTTGAGGACAACATAGAGGGCGTCGTGAGCTGCCCGATTGATTACCTTGAGCCTGGCGAAAGCGTGACCTGCGAGAAGCAGGGAACGGCTACGGTTGGCGCATACGAAAACACCGCAACCGTGACCGGCGCGAGCCCAACGGGGAACGATGCCACACCTGCATCGGACTCATCGCGGTACATGGGAACAGCGTTGCCGTTGCCGCTCGCGGTGACCGGTGGGCAACTGACCTCCGTGTTGTTGCTTGCTCTTGGCCTGCTGCTTGCCGGCGGTATGCTGCGACGTCAGCGAAACGAACGCACACTGATGGGCTCGGCCACGCCGCGATAACGATCGCTACCGCGTAGCTCGTTGAGCATACGGGCCTTCGGTTGGGGAATTGGATACTGCTATCCGCCCTGGCCGGAGGCCCGCAGTCGTCGGCAGGGCGTGCTAGTTCTGGGGCTGCCCGTGGACAAGAATGCGTTGACGCTTCAGGAGCGAGAAGCTCGACCTGAGCAGCGCCTGAGTGCTACGCGAATGCGTAGATGGGGCCTGCCCGGTAACGTCGGATAGACTCGACACCATGCTCGATGCAGTCTCTGCATCTTTTTTGATATCGAGGGTCAACCTCACGAAGCGGAGCTAGGAATGAGTGCGCAGCCAATTTTGGTGACTGGGGCGACCGGCAATATCGGTCGAGTGGTCGTTGAGCAGTTGCTTGAAGCCGGCCATACCGTGCGCGCGGCTGGGCGGAGCATCGAATCGGTTCGGAGGGTGTTCGGTGAGTCAGTGGAGGCTGTCGCCTTGGACTTCACGCGTCCTGACACCTGGGATGACGCGTTTGACGGCATCCAGCAGATGTTCTTGATGCGGCCACCCCAGCTGGGAAAGCCGAAGAAAGAGATGATTCCCGCGCTAGAACACGCAAAGCTACTTGGCGTCGGACAGATCGTCTTGTTGTCGTTGCAGGGAGCTGAGAAGAATCGGGTGGTGCCCCACGCGGCCCTCGAGGCTTGGCTGCGCACCTCTGGCATCGGATGGGCCTTCGTGCGGGCATCCTTCTTCCATCAAAACCTTTCGACGACGCACGTCTCCGATATTCGGGATCGAGACGAGATTATGGTGCCAGCCGGCAACGGCGCCACAGCATTTGTGGACGCCGTTGACGTTGGGGCGGTTGCGGCCGCTGCGCTGCTCTCTCCGTCGCTCTTTCATAATCGAGCACTCACCGTCACCGGTGACGAAGCCCTCAGCTATCGTGAAATTGCCGAGATTCTCACCCGTGAGCTCGGGCGCCCGATTCGGTACGCGAGGCCCGGAATCTTCCGGTATATGCTCCACGCCCGAAGGCATCTGAATATGCCATGGGGAATGGTTATCGTGACGGCGGCAATTTATACAACCGCTCGCCTCGGCATGGCAGCAGGACTCACCGGTACCGTGAGTGACGTACTCGGGAGAGACCCGATTCGCTTTGCGGAGTTTGCTCATCGGGAGCGCGCAGTTTGGAGCCCTGAAAACCCAACCGCTGACGAGAACTTGGACTGAGGGCTTCCCCGGCTCAGTGCAGAGATTGGCAGGTTGCTCATTCGCGATTGGGTGCTGATGGGCGTGCTGAGTCCTCACTTCATGTCCAGCTGCAATCCTTGGAATCTGCAGACGACTTCCATTCACTGCCGTTACCTCAGTAAGGTCATTTCAACTACAACGTTGTTCTGAGGGGGCCGCGATGCCGTTGGGAATCGGAGCGGAGCGCATCCCGCATCCCGAATCGAGTAGCAGGTCCACCGGCCGGGCTCAGGCCGTGCTTGGGCTCAAGATTCTTGGCGCGCTCTTGGTGATTGGGGCGCCGATCTATGGTGTGTCCTGGTTTGTTCCCGGGCTGTTGAGCGTTGCGTTTTTTGGGGTGCTTGCGGCGGGGTTTGGGTGGATAAGCGGCGGGCCTCGTTTGGGGGCTGCCGTGGTCTTTGCGCTGTCCCTGACGGGAACCGTCTCGATCCTGTTGCGGGAGCATGTATGGGCGCTTGCCCTCATCCTGGTCGTGCTGGGAGTCGCGTACGGCTATGCCTCAAGTCGAGGCGTTGGAAAAGCCGTACTGCAGCTGCCGATTTTGACGCCGTATTTCATGATGTCGCCGCCCGTGCTCTTTGCGAATCCGCCCGTCTTTGACATTCGCTACTTCATTGGGCTGATTCTTGTGATGAATGTCACGGGGCTGTGGGCCGTTCTGGTCTTGCATCTCGCGACCGGAACGCGAAGGATGCGGGTTGTGACGGTGTCGAACCCCAATGTTCCGCTGTTGTTTGGTGCCCTTCTTGGCGTCCTCTCTGCGGGTGTCATGCTGGTCGGAACGGCGACCGACCTCACGACCCATTGGGTTTGGGTGACGCTGACGCTCTATGTCATTGCCGACCCGACGGAACTCATTCCGCCAAAACGGATGCTTGGCCGGCTTGTTGGCACATTTGCCGGGTTTGCCGTTGTGGCGATACTCGCGCTGGCGGCGGTTCCGGATGCTGTCCTTGGCCTCCTTGCCTTGCCGGCTGTGTGGTGCTGCATGTTCTTTATGGTCATCAAGAAGCCGTATTGGCAGTACAGCTTTTTTCTGACGCTGTCGGTGGTGCTGATGAACTCGGGCGGGGTGAGTACGCTGCTGCTTGATGCCGAACGCTTTGGCTTTACCGTTGCGGGTGCCGGTCTTGCGATGCTTGCCGCGATGCTTGTCAACGTGCTGATCTACCGCCGCTTCAGCATCACCCCGCACCGTGCCAAATTTGCCGAGGAGTCAGGATGAGGTGGGACTGAGATGCCTCTCCTGACTTTTTCAGCGCGCCTCAATCGACGATTGATATTTAACTAGCTAGGCTAGCTATCTAAATATGGTTCGGCATCCAGCGCGAACCAACACAGGCCATCGGGGCCGGGATTGACCGTGTTCACAACGCCGAAGATCGGGAGAAACTGAATGAGTACCAATGAACTTGCACCCTTCGACGCGCTTGTTCTCATGTCCTTCGGCGGGCCAGAGAAGGAAGCCGATGTGCTTCCCTTCCTGAAAAACGTCACGGCAGGGCGGGGGATTCCTGACGAACGGCTCGTTGAAGTCGGCGAGCATTACTACGGTTTTGGAGGCCGCTCGCCAATCAACGAGCAAAACCGTGAACTCCTCTCGGCGCTTCGCTCCGAGCTGGAGCGTCGAGGAGTGACCACTCCAATTCTGTGGGGCAATCGCAACTGGGATCCCTTCCTGTCGGATGTGGTCAGGGAGTTCGCGGCGACGAAGCCGGGTACACGCTTCCTCGCGATCGATACCTCCGCCTACTCAAGCTATTCCTCGTGCCGGCAGTATCGAGAGGACTTCGCGCAGACGGTTGCAACGCTCGGCGCCGAGGGCGTTGAAATCGCCTTCGATAAGATCCGCCAGTACTACAACCACCCCGGATTTGCGAAGGCCCAGCTCGGCTGCGTGCGCCGAGGTCTTTCCGAACTCAGCGAGTTGACCGGCGGTCTTGAGCCGTCAACGCAGCGGGTCTTGTTTGTAACCCATTCGATCCCCGATGTGATGCAGGACGCTTCTGCCGTGATGACCGCTGGTTACAAGGGGCAGCATGAGCAACTGATTGATTGGATCGCGGGAGAGCTTGGTGCAGAGCTGCCGCTTCAGCCTGAGCTCGTATATTGCTCGCGTTCGGGATCTCCGCACGTTCCGTGGCTTGAGCCTGACATCAATGACCGGCTCGAAGAGCTAGCTGCCGAGGGGATTACCGGCGTGCTCGTGGTGCCAATTGGATTTGTGTCAGATCATATGGAAGTCAAATATGACCTCGACACCGAGGCCGCCGAAACCGCACGCGTTCTTCAGCTGGCCTACGTCAGGGCCGACAGCGTCGGCGTGAACGAGCATTTTGTATCTGGTCTCGTCGACGAGGCGTTTGAGCGCGCGGCTCAGCTTCGTGGAGAGTCTCCGGATGCACCGGCCGTCACTCCAGAGGGGCCGCTCGTTCCCGGCAGCGGTGCTTGCTCGGTCAGCTGCTGCGCCGGAGTGCGTGAGCGCGCGATCTGCCCGGTTTGGCCAGCTCCGGGAGAATAGGCGACCGACGCGGCGGGGACTCAACTGAGCACGCGCAGATCAGCCGTGTCGGCGTTCGTTCGCGCGAGCACGAACCGTCGCGCGCAGCGTCCTCGCGAGTGAGCCGGTGTCGTGACTTATTCCTGCGCCGAGGACCATCCCGATTGCGATTGCGAGGATCGCGCCGAGCGTGTTGATAATCATTGAACCAGCCCCTGCCATGCCTGAGGCGGCCTCGCTCAGGCCGATGAACCCCATTGATCCAGGCACGAGGACCCAATATGAGCAGGTCAGCATGACGGAGGAGGGCGGCGACGAAGCGACGCGCGAGAGCAGAGTGACAGCGAGAACCGCGACGATTGCGCCGACCATTCCCGAGAGTTCGCTGCCAACAAGGAGGCTGCCAAGCACCTGGCCGGCGTGGGCGATCACAAGGGCAACAGTGATCCAGGGAAGTGAGCGTTTGGGAGCGATCGAAAAGAGCGAGTACCCGAACGCGACTAACACAACGCCGAGCCACGGAGCCCATGGCCCGAGACGGTCGGCTGCGGACGCCGTGTGGGTTTCGACCCCAAACGTGGCGAGACCAAGGTAGACCCCAAAGGCGAGCAAGGCCAGGCGAGCGAAGCCATACACAAGCCGACTCGAACCAGCGATGATCTGACCGTGGGTAAGCTCGACGGCCGCGACGGTCAGCGTCAGCCCTGGCAGCAGCGACACGAGCGAAGGGGCCACGAGCCTGAGCGTGTCATCCTGGGTCAGGGTTGACGGCCCGAGCCCAACGATGGCGACTGAAACAAAGGCAGCCACAACGGGGAGGACCAGTGAGAGCGTGCGGATTCTGGCCCCGAGTAGAACGATGAGGCCCACCGCGAGGCCCGTGATGAAATACACGGGAAGGGCTTCGGGCGTTGGGTTCAGTACGAGCCCGAAGCCAACCGTGAGCAGGACGTGACCTGCGAGGGTGGCTATAAAGCGAAAGCGTGGCGGGGTAGCCATGATGCGTTCAGTCTCGGCAAGCACCTCGCTCGGCGTTACTGGTTCGACAGAGATTCTCTTGATGAGGCTTTCGAGCTGGCCCGTCTGGTCGAGCCGAAGCAGTGCAAGGTCCTTCACCGGAAAGACCGCCATGCGTGCTGGCACGGTTGTCGGATCCTCGATGAGTACCATCGTTGGCAGCGCGACCACCTTCAGCTGGGGCCGGCCATAGACGTATGCAAGGGAACGCAGGGTGCTGTCGATCTCGTTGACCGCGTTGGTGCCTGCGGTGAGCAGGAGCGCTCCAATCGCTCCAAGCATCCCCGTGACAGAGACATCGTCCTCAGCAGGATTGCTCCGAAGTGGCGCAGACACCTAACTGTCGACCTTTGCCTCGGCAGTTGCAAGTTTGAGCACCCCAGAAAAGGCGATAATCCCGGCAATAAGGAGGACAACGATTGACCACGCGGGTGCGCCGGCGGCCTCGTGCAAAATCGTAATGCCAAGCAGGACAGCGACAGAGGGGTCAACAATCGTGAGCCCGGCAATGACGATGTCCGGTGAGTTACAGGTGTGCGAGTACTGCACATAAACGATTGAGAGCGCAGAAGCGATTGAGATCGCAACGATGCACAGGAGCGTCAGCCAGCTTCCTGAGTCAGCCCCGCCAACCCCGCCCTTGAACATTGCCTCGACCCTGAGGATGACTGTCTTTCCAAGCGTCGCGATGAAGCCGGAATAGATGCCGCCAAGGATCACGAAGGTAAACGGAGGCAGTTTTTTCGTTTTGCCGATCAGAAAGACAACCAACGACAGGATGAGAACGGCGGCCAAGATGCCAAGAATCCAGACGAGCTGTTGGTTGCCAATGGCCTTTTGCTTACTGACGGACGCAGCAACAATCACATACAGCGCAACTCCGCCGAGCACAATGAATATGGCGTTTCGAACATCCGGCGCAATCCGTTTGCCCGACGCCCGCGTTGTCAGTATGACGGTAAAGACGAGTGCCGCCACCCCGAGCGGTTGGACCAGGATGAGTGGAGCTAGGGCGAGACTCCCCATCTGCAGCAGCATCGCAAGGCCGATCAGCGCTGTCCCTCCCAACCAACTGCGCGTGTGGATGAGCCCGAGCAGCGGGGTCGTGCTGCTCGGTTTCTCGGTGGCACGTTTGATACCGCGACTTTGCCCAAGATTGCCAAGGGCCAATATGAACGCAGACAAGAGAGCGAGCAACACCCCGAGGACAGGCAAGGAGCCAACAAGCATTGATACCTCATCACATGGTTATGTGGATGGCTTGGTGGGTGCCGTTGGATCGGGCGCCCACCAAGCCTGTGGTCTATTTCTTCGAGCCAACCAGATGTTGCACAGCCTTTTTGATCTCAGTGAACTCGTCTTGCATGCTTGCGACCCGCTCAAGGGCATTCACCCCAAAGGCCAACGCCTCCGCCGCTTCATCGCTTACTGCCGTGAAATTGTGGCTGACGTTCCCGGCAAGACCCCCCTCAAGGGCGAGCCGACTCACGAGGTCAAGTTTGAGGACCTTGGAGCCCTCAGCAAAGCTCATATCGTTGAGATCAACCCACACAATTCCAGGACGAGTGGTCGACTCAAACACGTATCGCTTATTCGTGAGGTCAAGCACGACTTGCCAGATGGTTTGGGATGCGTCGGGCTTTCCCTCCTCTGGGGTACGGAATGGCTGCGCCGCGTTACGGATGATACTGAACATCGCCGCGATCGCATCAACCTGGGTCTTCGGCTGGACCTGGTGCGCCACATAGTAGGACGCCCTGGCAAACCGGTCGCTTGCTAGCGTGGAACCAGGAAGGGGCTTTGTGCCGCCGAGACCGTCAATCTCCTTGACGAGTTCCAACTGCTTATCGTAGGTCGGAGAATTGGTCATGACCTGGTAGTCGCGGCTGTGGTACACCTTTGGCTTCCCATCGGTGTACTCAATGATCGCCGAGTCGCCGCTCGCGTCGTTTATCGCAAGGTGCAGCGTTGGAACAATGTGCCCAGTTGGATCAAACAGCTGGGCAATCTGAACCTGGGTTTCGTTGGTCCAAGCCACGGCCTCCGCAACCGTCGCAAAATTATCGAGGTAGTACTGCAGCCACACTGCCTGGCTGAGCTGCGTTGCCGAATCCGCTGGCTTGCCGTAATCAGACTCGGCGAGCCAGAGGATGTGGCCAGCGAAGCCCTCCTCGTTGATACCGTCACACGCGATCATGTCGAACGCCGTGGCGACAATGCTCCCGTACCTCGCCGTCCAGGTGAGGGTTCCGTTCACGCCGTCAGCGCGTTTGCAGCCTCGTGGATACTTCCAAAGGTTCGTCAACAGGTCCATATGGAAATCCATGTTCCGTCCAACGATGACTGATCCGTTGGCATCTGGCCATACAACTCGTGTGCACATGGTGAAGGCTTCCTTTCGTAGTGAAACGTTGTGTGATGTGGATGAGGCTGGTTCGTACGGTGAAGCGCTCGCGGACGAGCGGGCAACCTGCCGCGCTAGGCGGTGAGTGGCCGTCGTTTGGGAAGGGCGATCGCTGAGGCGGTGAAGAAGCAGAGAGCGCCAATGAAGGTGCCCCAATTGGCGAGGGAAAGATCGTCGGCGGTTCCATTGGGAAGTACAAACGCGCCTATTGCTGAGAAGCCAAACGCCAGGCAGCCGATCATGTTGATATGGGCTCCCCACCACCCTGGGTTTGTTGGGTCCCACATGGTGCCCTCCGATCGAACGAACGCGACGTACACAAAGGCGGCGCTGATCAGGAAGGCCATCGAGCCACCAGCGTCCGGTGTCCACACGAGTCGATCCTCGGTTCTGACCGTCTTGGCCGTTAACGCCGCGCTGGTACTCACATTGAAGAGGAGTGTTCCCATTGTCTGCGTTGCGGCCGCGAGCCACTCAGCGCGGAACATGGTGCCCGACCCGTAGCTCACGCGAGTTGTTGGGCTTCCGCTCAACGCGAGTTGCATCAGCCCGGCAGCGGTGAAAAACCAGGCCCCGAAGAAGCAGAAGATGTTGGTCAGGTTTGAGTTGTGTGGGTCGAGCATCCCGATTGCCGTGCCGACGGCAAACATGGCAGACCCAATCATGAACGACCAGCTCTGCTTCGTGAGGTTTGGGGTGAGTGCCGATAGCGGACGTGCCCGTGGCGCTCCCGAGGATGGGGTTCTTCTGTTGGTGTTCATGCACATCTCTCAGCTGTGGTGGACTGGCAACCTGATCCAGAGGCGGAACCCGGCTGCCGAGGACGGAGACCCGCTCCAAACCTTCGGCAGCCGGATGCCAAACGCCCGGCTAATGGCTAAAAGCCTGGCGTTTCTTTTCCCGGGGGATGGGGGCACTGAGGTTCTCTAGGAAGGTGACCTCTTCCTTGATCGCGTCGAGCAAGAGACTCGCGAGGTCTTGGCTGAGCCCTAGGCGCACGACGATACGCTGCACAATCATGCCGCTCAAATCGTCAGGCATTGGATACGCGGGAACGAGCCAGCCGCGCATACGGAGCCGGTCGGCGAGGTCGTAGAGGTCCCAGTTCCGTTTTTCCGTTGTCATCCTCCACGCAAAAACGGGGATGGTGTCACCCTTGCTGACCAGTTCGAACGGAGCCATTGCCCCGATCTCGGAGGAAAGGTACGTGGCAACGTCGATCGATCCCTGCTGAACCAGGCGGTATCCCTCGCGACCAAGGCGTAGGAACTGGTAGTACTGCAGCAAGACCTGAGAACCAGGTCGAGAGAAGTTGAGGGCGAGCGTTGGCATATCTCCGCCGAGGTAGCTCACATGGAAAATCAGGCTCTCTGGGCATACCGCCGTGTTTCGCCACACGACCCAGCCGACCCCCGGATACACCAGGCCATATTTGTGACCGGACGTGCTGATGGAGTTCACTCGCTCAACCTTAAAGTCCCACTCAAGCTCCGGCTGGCAGAAGGGCGCAACCATTGCCCCCGACGCGCCATCAACGTGGATCTTGACGTCGAGACCGGTCGAAGCCTGAATCTCGTCAAGCTTCGCGGCGATTTCTTTGACCGGCTCATAGAGGCCCGTGTAGGTCTGGCCGAGGATAGCAACAACGCCAATGGTGTTCTCATCAACATACTTCTCAAGCTCGTAGCCGTCGAGCACAAGGTGCTCTTCGGTGACAGGGATGTAGCGCGCCTCAACATCCCAGTAGTTGCAGAACTTCTCCCACACGACCTGGACACCGGCGGAGAGAATGAGGTTCGGCGTTTCCGTGCTCTTGCCCTCCGCACGGCGGCGTTCTTGCCACAGGCGCTTGAGCGCGAGACCTCCGAGCATGCAGGCCTCCGAGGAGCCAATGGTTGACGTTCCAATCGTGTCTGTGGGGTCTGGCACATTCCAGAGGTCGGCGATCATTCGCCAGCAGCGATCCTCAATCGTCGCCGTTGCAGGATACTCGTCCTTATCTATCATGTTTTTATCGGCGCTCTCGGCGTAAATCTTCTGCGCGTGGTCGTCCATCCACGTCGACACAAAGGTTGCCAAGTTGAGGCGCGAATTTCCGTCGAGCATCGCCTCGTCGTGCACTATTTGGTAGGCAGTTTCTCCCGACATCATGTCGTCGGGAATCGAGAACTTGGGAAGACTTGTTGCCTCTCCCCGCCGGGCAAAGACGGGCGAGATCTGGAGCTCGGCGTCATTCGGCTTCTCAACGGCGTTTCGGTACATTTCAGACATGCTGTCTCATTTCTCTTGAGTTGGTGACGTGTTTCGAGATGTCGACGTTCAGGGTTAGGGAGCTGCGGCGAACAGGTTGGCTGTTACACCTCCACCGGCGGATACAGGCGGTCCATGTTGTATTGACGGTTTCGCCGTGCCGCCAGGGTGGAGACGGCTAGGAAGATGACCGTGAGGCCAGCGATGACGGCGATGGCGATCCAGAGCCGGTAATCGATGCCGCCCATGATGAGCTGCCGTAGGCCGGTCACCGTGTAGGTCATCGGGTCGTAGGGATGGATCCATTGAAACAGCGGGCTGGTCGTTTGAACCGGATAAATACCGCCGGCCGATGTCAACATGACCATGAGAAACGCGAGGGTAATCACTCGTCCGACGGCGGCCCCGAAGAGCGCGTTGAACATCTGGATCATTGCCATGAACATTGCAACCATGAGCCACATAAAGAGCAGCGTTGGTATCGGATATTCCGGCACCAGCCCAAGACCGAAGTAGATGACGAGAAACAGGATCGTGCCCTGCGTGATGCCGACGGCCAGCGTCGGTACGAAGGATGCAAAAACGGTTCTGAGCGAGCCGAGCCCCTGTGCGAGCGGGCGGGCCTGGAGCGGGGTGAAAAGCATCCACGCAATGATGCTTCCAACAAAGAGGGCGAGCCCGAGGAAGAAGGGGGCAAAGCCGTAGGCGAAGGTCTTCGCCTCGTGCTCCGTTTTCTCGACCAGTTTGACCGGCTGAGCAAGGGTCTTGATGAAGCTTTCTTGCTGATCATTATCCCAGTGCGGCAGCAGCTTCATGCCCTGCGTGACGCCGTCTTCAAGCTGCGCGGTGCCAGACGCAAGCTTTGGCGTTCCAGCAGCGAGGGTGTTTGCGCCGTCACTCAGCTCTACCAAACCGGAACTGAGCGCGTTCGCACCGCTGCGGAGCTGATCCGCTGCCTGGTTGGCAAGTGCGAGGTCCTGCACAACCTTTCCGTCTTCAACGGCCCGCATTACAACGTTGATCTGGCTTGACGGATCCCCGAGCTGGGCCGCGAGCAAATTTGAGTCGTCGCGCACGGTTGTGAGGACACCGTTTGCCTGCTTGAGCGCCGGTGAATTTGCGATGTCGTCCCGAACCTTCTGGATGTCATCAGCGGCTTTTCCCTGGTCGTTTTGCCGAAGATCCGCGATGACCGCGTCAAGCAGTGCAGCGTTTGCCGTTTGGGCATTCGCGATATCGGTTGAGAGCGCAGCGACCTCGTCAACGTTGGTCTGGATTCGCTGGGCCGTATCCCGAATTTCCGCGCCCGTGATGCCAGAACCCGCGATGAAACGATCGGCGTCACCGATGACCGAGTCGAGGCGAGTGGTGATCTCATCAACTCCTCCGGCGAGGGTAGCGGCGCCATCCTTTGCCGTGACGAGGTTTGTCGCGAGCAATTGGGCACCTTCGTCTGCCTGTTGCATGCCGGTGTTAAGTTCTTCAACTCCGGCTGCTGCGGCCTTCAACTTGGGAATGGTCGAATCGACGCCAACAATCACGGCCTGGAAAACCTGCTCGCCAACCTGCGCACTCACCTGGTTGATGACCTCTTCAGCGGCATCCTGACCGATGACGGTTGACAGGTAGTTATTGGTCTCGTCGTAGGTGAAGATGAGCTCTGCCGAGTGTGGGTTTCCCGTCGCTGCTGACACCACGGCGTCCGAGAAATCGGCTGGGATAGTGATTGTGAAGTCATACTTGCCGTGAGAGAGGCCCGTTTTTGCTTCTTCTTCGGATACCTCAAACAGATTGAGCTGCTTCGAATCGATGAGTCCGGTGACAACCTGCTTTCCCGCAGCCACATCGTTGCCGAGCATTTGCGCGCCCGTGTCGAGGTTGACGATCGCCACTGGCACCTTGTCTACGTGGCCAAATGGATTCCAAAAGGCCCAGAGGTAGAGCGCACCGTACATGAGCGGCATGAGCAGGATGACCACAAACGCGAGCCGCGGCATCCGACCTCGGTAATAGCGTTTAAAGTCACTGCCTGGCGAAAAAGCGGCAATCATTTGTCCGTCCCCCCTGTGCTTGGTTGAGCATCAACGAACTCGTGATTGGTGAGGTTCGGTACGTCGAGATAGGCCCGCACGTCGAGATCTGTTCGCTTGCCGTTGACGTCTGCCGTAATGATGGTTTGCTCGTTGCCAAGCTCAACAAGCCGCTCGAGGAGCATCACCGATCCGTGGTTGCTCGTAAGGTTGTCGATACCTCCGACAACGAGGATCTCAGGGCGCCTCGCGTTTGCGGCCGCGATGCGAAACAGCGCCGCGGTCAGTTCTGGTAGCTCTTCAACCATCGATTCGAGATGGGGGAGTTCAAGATCGCCGAAGACCGGTCTGCAGAGCGCTTCGAGGTCGGCGTCGGTTGCCGGCGGAACCCATTTAAACCATTTGTCGCCCCATCTGAGCTGTTCGGTGACGATGTCTCTGACCCGAATGGCCTGTGGGATGGCGTCAACCTCGCTGATGAAGCCGACATTTGCGCGTGTGAACAGGTCGTGCGGAGCGTTCGTTTGACCAAAGGACGTAATTGACCCGGTTGACGGCTTCATTCGCCCTGCGAGTGTCAAGAGCAGCGCCGTTCGGCCGCGGCCGCCCTGCCCAACTAGGACGGTAACGCCTCCGCGTTGAATCTCGAGCGATACCGGCCCATAGATATGTCCCCACGACGCTTCGACGTTGACGTTCTCCAGGCTCAGTATGGCAACGTCTCGTGTGACGCTCTCCGGTGCGATTGTTGATTCATCGGCGCTGTGTTCATCGGCGCTGTGTTCATGGTCGCTGTGTTGATTGTTGTGGTGTTGCGTGTCGCCGTGCTTGCTCATCTGGTGTCGCTCCCTACTCTCAACTGCTGATGTTGACTCTTGGGGGGTGCTTCGGTCGGATGCCGTGGTTCCCGACGGCGTTGTCCTCGCGAGGTGTTGGTGCCGAGCACACGCGATGTGGTCAGGTGCGGAGGCGACGGATCTGATTGGCGCTATTGACGGCGGCGACCGGCAGAGCGAAGCCCGTGGTCACAACGGAGGGCAAGGTACTGGCTTGTGAGGGGGAATGGTCACACCGTGGGCTGGTCAAGAACGGTTGTGGTTGGCAATGCATGTTCACCCTTTGCACGTAGCGTTGAGTGGCCATATTTCGTCGTTGAAACGCGGCCAGCGAGCATCCTGCAATCATCATGACCTACCGGAATTATAAATACCAGAGTTGATAGTTGAAGCGTTTCAGGATATATGCGCGCGAGTATGTTTTTGGTCGCGTTCCCAGTCGTGCCGGTAAATCTTGGTCCGCAGGGACGCGAGTGATCCATGCGTTAGCAGTGGGCCGTCTGTGAAGTCGCTTAGCATATCGAGCTGCGTCGAGGTATCCCTAGATTCCAACTCCGATGCCGTCGTAGGATCGTGATGAATCCGAGGCCTGACCAGATTCCGATGAGTATCCGGCTCATCGGCTCGGTCACGATGCGAGTCCACCGAACTCAGCAAGACGCTGCTGAGATCACGCAACGAGGGAGCAATGATGCGAGGGTGATTTGAGCGTGCGGAGTGCGCTTCGCCGTGAATACGAAAAAGCCCGCTGAGCAAAAAATGCTCAACGGGCCAGTTCTCACGAGAATGCTCGTGTGCTTAGTTCCTCAACGCGCGACGACGCGCAGCAACACGGAGCGCGCCGCCGAGCAGCAGGGTCGCCACGAGCAGCCCGATGCCCCAGGCGTTCGACGTGCCAGTGAGCGCGAGTGCCGTCGCCGGCGCGGCTGTTGCGGTGTTGGCCGCGCTCGGCGCCGGAGTCACCGTGCCCTCTGCTGGCGTCTGGGCCGGGGGAGTCGTTGGCGCCGATGGAGCGGGAATCTCGGTCGAGGGATCGTGTGGCTTGACAACGTCTTCCAGCGTCGCCTCGTTGGTCACGGTCAATGCCAGGACGCCGTTAGCCGCAACGGTAGTCGTGGCTGACGAGTATGAAACACCCGTCCATTCGAGCCCATCAATCTCCACCGGTGTTTCTTCGATAATGGAGACCACGGCATCCGCGGGAAGAAGCTCGGAGGTCGCGAGGGAGCCGTCGGCCAGGATCGTGAGATCGCCGCCACCGCTTGGGTAATGAGCCGTTGCGGGGTAGCTGTATTTCACGGTAAAGGCGGTCGAGCCCGGCACCAAATCTGCCGCGTTGCCAGAGACGATCTTCTGGACCGAGATCTGTCCAAACGCCTGGTCAATCTGGTTTGTGACGGTCACCTTGGTATCAACGCCAACTGTAACCTGCGCGGTTGAGAACAGAGGTGTTCCCCACACCGCGCCGGAGACTGCCGCTGGTGTCTGCTCTGTCAGTGTAACGATCGCGCCAACGGGAATTTGCTTGGACTCAACTGGCTTTCCGTCCGCCGCGATAACAATGGAACCGGTGCCAGCCGGATAGTCAACTCCGGCGGGGTAGCTGTAGTCGATGGTGAACTCGGTTGCTGGATCGATCCAGTCTGACGCGTCTCCGGCCAGCACCTTTTCGACGGTAAACGTATCCAACGCAATGACGGGAGTAGCAAAGCCTCCGTCGCGGGCAGTGGTCGTGCGCGACGTGATAGTGAACGTCGCCTGGCCGTTGTCGAAGTCGGAGTCGAACTCGTCGTCACCAATATTGGGCGTCACCTGTGCCAGGCCTGCTGGCGGATTCTCGATGGTTGCGGTGTAGTCTCCCTCGCGAAGGGTCACGCGCACCCGTCCCTGATCATCGCTTGTCACGGTTGTGTCAACCGCAACTCCGGCCTTCGTCGTGCCGGTGATCCTGACGGTGATGCCGGGAAGCAGCACATCGGTGCCCGCATCGTAGACGTTGTTTCCGTCGAGGTCTTGGAACATGAGCGTCTCAAACGCGCCGGGTGGCAGCTGGCTTGACGTGCCTGAGCCAGAGGACCCCGGCGGGGTCACTCGACCGTTGAGTTCGGATACTGCGCCGTTCTGCGTGAGGTCGGCGTAGGCAAAGACCGCGCCGTCAGTGAGCCAGCTGTCATCGGTTGGGATGCGTGTGGTGAGTATACGAAGGACCTGGCCAGTGCTTGCGTCCGCGCTGGTCCAAGACGATGCTGGCATGTGAAGCGTGAAGGATCCGCCGTCACAGGCGAGGGTGTACTTGCTCGGGTCGAGCAGCCACTCTTCGGTTGGCAGCGAGTTGCGAACGGAGCCGATGTCAACGAGCCCAATTCCTGTTGCAACCGTTGGGTCCTGGTTCGTGAGCGCATCGCAATCGAAGATGTAGCCGGCACCCGCGTAGACGGTTACGTCAACGTCACTTGTGCCATCAAATGAGGGTAACGATCGGAACTCGACCCCTCCCGTTGGCGTTGTTGCGTTTCCCGTCCACGACATCGACAGAGCGGAAGCGCTCCAGGCCGCGGATGGGATGCGCGTCTTCAGCGTTCCGAGCACCGCTCCGGTTCCGGTCAGAACATCGCCGACGAGGTCGCCCTCTTGGCGCGCTGGGCTAGCGACTTCCTGCGCCATAAACGAGTACTGGCCCTGAATACCAACTCGACTCGTGACGAAGTTTGTGAGCGTAAAGGTTACTTTGACCTGGCCGTTAACCACCGAGATCTTTGGGGTGGCAATGACGTTACCGTCGTCATCCGTGAGCGGGGCAAGACTCGAGCCGCCGCGCGCCTGCCAGAACTCGGGGAGTATGAGCGAAAACGATTCACCTGGCTGCGCGTCGTCAGGGATGGCAACGTCAAAGCCAAACATGACGTACTGGCCGGCAGAGCCGGCAACCGCTCCCGGGTTCCAGGTCTGGATGCCGATCGAGTTTGATGCCGGCAGAAATCCGTCTGCCGTGAGCGGGCGCGAACCCTCGGTAATCGTGACATTGCTGAATGTAATGCCTGGATTTTCTGCGGCCTGCGCTGCGGGGGCAGCGGCCATTGGGAGCAGCGGAAGAATCACAGCTGCGGCGAGGGCAGCAGCCCCGGCTCTGAGTGCTGCGGCGAAGCCGGCCCTGCGCGGTGGCGCTTCGCCGGTTGTTGGAGTGGTGTTCATGTGGTGAATGGTTTCTTTCGTCAGAATGAAGTGCGTCGATTGGTGGCAGAGCCGCGCACCGGTTGGCGGAGACAGAAAGGTAGCCCCTGACCCTCCGTTGGTGGCAACATCCCCTAATCGAGCTGCCGAACGTGTGTTAAAGACACTCTTGTGGTCGGCGTCTTACGGCGATAAGCCTGTGCGTTTCCTGACGAGAAACTGAAGATAACCATGGTGCAAGCGCAGCACATCGTGGCGGCGGGTTGCTGCACAACCCTCGCGGCCCGGGCAGGTGATGCCCGATCATGCACAGGAGGCTCGGCCTTCCCGCGCTACCCCTTAGCGCGTTGCTCGGCGGAACAGCCCAAGTCTTGACGTGGTGCGGCGGGGCGCCTCGGCCTCCGCCATCGCCAGCATTTGCAACATGAGCTCGCCAAACGACTGTCTGTAATACTTGGTGAGGGCCTCGCGCGGGGTCACGGTGCCTCTCGGGATTCGCTCCTTCGTGGCGGCCATCACATCAACCCATTCAAAGGGTTCGTCTGGGTCGGCGCCTGCCTCGATGAGGACCCGGAAAACGGCGGAAAGCCTGTCGAGCTGTGCCTGGTCGCACGGCCCGGTTGCCCAATAGTTAACGGTCCGAAACGCGCTGACCAACAGCGGGTTTCCCGTGTCCGGATGCGCTCTGGTGACGACGGCGCCTGCGTCAATCATCGTGCGGAGGAAGGCCAGGTTCGAAGCGGCCCGCTCTTCGTTGGCAGCTGGCCCAACGACGGTGGCAACACACGCATCGATTGCGTCGATGATGACGGGCATCCGCCCCTCGACCCCCTCGGCCTCGATAAAATTGACGTCTGCGCCGCGGTCAAGCAGGAGCTGGGCAATGGCGAGATGCCTCGTCTTGATGGCAACGCCAAGCGGTTGTTGGCCGGTGTCCTTTTTGGGTGGGGGAGAAGCAATCGCCCCCACCAACTCCGGCTTCCGGTCAAGAAGTGATTCGACCTTGTCGAAGTCGCCAGCGCGGATAGCGAGAAACAGCGTTTTCATGATGACCAGCTCACCCTATTCATAGCCGTAGTCGATGCGGGGGAAATCAGTGCCGTCGAGCGCGTCCCGAAACGCGCTATCCCACGCAAGCCACTGACTAATCGGGAGGCGACCGCTCACCAACAGGCCGGACGGTTCGACGGAAACATCAAGCCATCCGGTCGGGGAGTCAACCTCACCAAACCAGCAGGGATAACCCTGGTCGTGCGTCACCGAACCAGGCAGGGCCTGATAGATGGAACCCAGTTGCTCCCACTGAGCCTCGGTCAGCGAATAATGCACCCCATACTTGCGCACGACCGCGACGAAGTTGAGACCGTCATCCGCTGGCCAGTCGTGCGGCACAACTTCGCCGCTGTCCTCATATTGCACGCGTCCGGTCGTTGGGAGCGGGGGATGCTCTGGCGCAGGCGCCTGCTGCGACGCCGGCCGTGCCGGTGACTTGCCTCGCCAGAACTTGCGCATATCGCTTTCCCTTGTGTCGCTCGTATTCAGTGTACGCGCGGAGCGGCATCCATCGGTCACCGCTTGGCTGTGCCGCCCAACCGACGGGAGAAGCTTGTTATGGTCGATGAGGACAGAGCATGGGCCAGCGGCTAGAGCACTGCTGTGCTGTCGGCCTGTCCCGTGAGCATTGAACATAACGCCCGAGGTACGGAGCTCACCTCTCGCGGGGAGCTCAGCTGCCCGATGGGGTCTTGCCTCGTCATTTGAGAAGTCAATTTCGAGTGGCTGCGCACAAAATTATTACGCCGAGGCCACCCCTGAGGGCCTGCCAGCGCACCTCAGATGAATCGGTTGGGATGCTACCAGCCGGATGCTTTCTCCTCGATCCTTGGTATTTGGTCGGGTCTGAAATTGTTCTCAGCTCAGCTTGACCGACCCAATAACGGCGGTCAGGCCGAAACAGGAGTCTCCATGTTCCGTAAGGAGAAGCGCCATTTTTTCTCTATAACTACTGACAGCTGACCGAATGAGACCATAACCACAATGAAAGTAACTCTCCCGTGAAACGACAACCTTCCGAATTTAGGCGTCAGGCTCAGGCCAAAACTGCAGCAGTATTGACCGCGGTAATCCTGGGTGTGACGGTTGCTGGTACGTCGAGTGCCGCAATTGCAGACGATGCTGAGGTGCCAGTGACACCCGCTGCTCCGGCTATCGAGGACGGGGTTATTCCAGGGGAATCGGAAACACCGCCAACCGACTTTGACTCAGAGGATGTTGCTCTGCCAAACACGGTTGACAGAAGTGAAACATCAACTCCTAGCTCTCTACCAGCCACTTTGGGCGATGCCGACGAACCAACCCAGACGTCAGCCCTCGACGCCTCACAGGGAATGAGCGCTGATGCAGAGTTGACCGCGGTCGTGCCTTGTGAGGGGCAAGCGTTGCTCGTGTTTGAAACCGACGCAAGCCTCAACATCATCGACCCCGCAACTGGCTCTATCCTGAATACAGTTGGCACCGGCTACGAACTCAACGCCGTCGGGTACAACGTGCAGGACGGATACCTCTATGGAGTGACGAGACTCAATGACGCCGCTGTGAAGGGTGGAATCTATCGAGTCTCGCTTGACGGAACGGCCGAGCAGATGACGGTCCTAGGTCAGGATATGGTCCCTCGCCAGCCCTCGAACAAGGACAAGGGATCGTTCCCCGCCGACAGCGATATCATTGCCGGTGACGTTGATGAAAACGGCATCTACTGGGCCAAAACGAGGTCTGGTGTCCTCTTCGGGTTGCGCATCAACGCTGACGGTTCTCTCACTGAAGTGTCAATGTCTCAGGTAAGCGTTCAGAGCGATGATATTGCAGACTTCTCGGCACTTCCTGGCAGCAACTCGCTATGGACACTTGCCAAGATTGGGAATGCTCCCCGAACGCTTGGGGCAATCGATAAATTTACAGGTGTCTACACGAATTACGGCGTGGGAACAGGGTTTGACCAGATTACTGGAGTCATCGGTTCCTACTTCGACTCCGCAGGCAACATGTACGCTTTCACCGACTCTGGAGTAATTTGGGCCATTAACCGTGGCGCTGCGATCAGCGCGAGCGGGACCGCCACGGGGGTCCCCTTAGTCGCTCGGAAAATTACAGATGTGCAGACGATGGCAAGAGGGGATGCCGCGCAGTGCGGGCTCATCAAGTCGAGTTCGCTCAATATCGATAAATCGGTTGACCAGGCGACAGCGCCGGCCGGAGGCAGCGTGAACTACACCATCACCGTAACAAATACCGGAGAAACCCCTCATTCCGGGGTTACCGTGACTGATGTGCTTCCCACTAATCTGAGAGACGCGGTAGCGGAGGACGGGGGAGCGGTCTCCGGTGGTCAAGCCACGTGGACTATGGACTTGGCACCAGGCGAGTCCCGCGCAGTTCATGTCCATGGCACTCTTGCGGCAGACCTCCTGTCAGGTGATCGCGTTCTCAACTCAGCGTCTGTAGATGGGCCTGGGGTTGCAGTCGTAACGGTTGACCACGTCTGTGAGGCCGATAGCTCGTCCTCGTGTGCTCTCACGCAGGTGGTTGACGATCAGACCAGTCCAGCCGCGGATGACGTGGCGGGGAGCGGCTCGGCGGGGTTGCCGGTGAGCGAGTTGGCTCACACAGGGAGCGGCGACCGCGGATTACCGGTGGCAGCTTCGTTGTTGCTTCTCGGCGTACTCAGTTTTTCTGTTGCGCGACGCCGACAGGACATCGCGTAACTCGACACGGCCGTTGACATGCAGCCAACGAATAGGATCTTTCCGACTGCCCGGTACCGCCGACATTTTTGTTCGGCAGCTGAAGCGGAAATAAGCATGCTCAGCTGAGGTTGGGTTGGTATTGATTGAGAAATGAGACAGAACCGGAATCTTCGCGGTCGAGGCGAACGGTTTTGGTTTTTTAGAACGGTTTGCCGCAAAACCCGTCCTATACTCGCTGAGGAGCTTCCAACCTCTACCCCCCCCGTCTCATCACGCCGATGTTTTGCTTTCACCATTGCCGGTGCTGAGCTACCGGCAGAAGGTTCAATCTGACATGCGCGACGCATCATCCACTTCATTCAACGATCCCGTTTCTCCCGAAACCTCCGTTGGCCTTTCGCTTCGGCAGCCAAAAAAGCTGCGTTCGAGGCACGTCACCATGATCACCCTTGGCGGGATTATCGGTGCGAGCCTGTTTGTTGGCTCGGGTAACGTCATCCGCTCGGTTGGACCAGCCGCCATTCTGTCGTACCTCATCGGTGGGCTGCTCGTATTCCTCGCGATGCGGATGCTCGGCGAAATGGCGGCAGCGCGGCCATCCATCGGCTCGTTTATGGAGTACGCGCGAGTTGGGCTTGGCAACTGGGCGGCATACCTCGTCGGCTGGCTGTACTGGTACTTCTGGGTGGGTGTGCTGGCCTACGAAGCCGTGCTTGGGGGAGAGACCCTGCACAGCTGGTTCCCCGCGGTGCCGTCATGGGTGGGTTCGCTCGGATTGTTGGCAATCTTTGTGATCACCAACCTGATCTCGGTACGGACCTTCGGCGAGGTTGAGTTTTGGCTTGCGAGCGTCAAGGTGCTTGCAATCATTGTCTTCCTTGGTGCCGGCCTGCTCTTCGCCTTTGGTCTGTGGCCAAACTCGACCTACTCGATCCCCAACCTGTGGGAGCACGGCGGGTTTGCCCCCAACGGATTCGGCGCTGTTGTCACCGGTGTTGCCCTCGTGATTTTTTCCTACTTCGGAACCGAGATCGCCGTAATGGCTTCCGCGGAGTCGGAAGACCCAGACAAGGGAATCCGCCAGGCGACGAACACCATCATCTGGCGAATCCTGCTCTTCTTTGTTGGAGCGGTCACCATCATCGCCGTCATCGTGCCGTGGGATGAACTGCCAGAACCCAGAACCGTAGCGGAGGCCCCGTTCACGCACGTCTTTACGCTGTTCGGACTCCCCGGCGCTGCCATGATTATGCAGCTCATCATCTTCACCGCGGTGATTTCCGTGCTGAACTCGGGGCTGTATTCGGCGTCGCGTATGTTTGCTGCCCTTGCAGAGCAGGGATTCGCTCCAAAAATCGTTGCAAAGAAGGCGAAAAACGGTATTCCGGTTATGGCCCTCCTCGCCTCGACGGTTGGTGGCGTCGTGGCAACCATCGTGAACTTTGCGGCACCGGGATCAGGCGTGTTTGAGTTCATCATGAACTCTGCCGGCCTGGTCGCGCTGTTTGTGTACGTCTTTATCGCGCTCTCACAGATGCGCCTCCGGATGAAGATGACCCCTGAAGAAGTCTCCAAGCTCAAGCTCAAGATGTGGCTCCACCCGTGGTTGAACATCCTGCTGATCGCGGCGATCGCCGGAGTCTTTGTCATCATGATGTTTTCAGAAACCGGCCGCACCCAGGTATGGACAAGCCTGATCGCGACGGTTGTGCTGGTTGTCTGCTGGCCTCTGGTTCGTCGGGGGCTTGCAAAGCGGAAGGACACCGAAAACCTCCCCGAAATCTTGGAAGACGAGGCCGTTGGAACGGCGATTACCGAGCACTAGCGGGTGTGGAGGTAACGCGGCACTGGCAGACCGCCGCTGATCTGCAGGATCGATGGATGGTCGGTCGGCTGGGCGGATGCCTGGCCGGTCTGCGCATCCGCTCTGCCGCGGGTCTGTGCCCCCGCTGAGCCGTCGAGCGTTGGTGGTGTCACGGGCTGCCTCGGCGCTCCACACCTCGGCGCTCCACACCTCGGCGCTGGGGATACGGGAACTGGCTGCTCGCCCGTCATCGACGCAGCCGCCAACTGCAACCACCGGTACGCTGGGATCACAACATGTGACTCAGATTTGGAGCTTTTGCAGTGTCGTACATCCCCCCGACGCCACCTGGCCGGTATCCGATGCCCCCTGGTTGGTACACGATTCCAGGTGCGCCAGGTCAGCTGAGGTATTGGGATGGCCGCACCTGGCTCCCGCCGCACCTGGCTCCGTACATGGGGCAGCAAGGCGTTCCGCAGGGCGCCCCTCACCTGGCTTCACAGGGCGCTTCGCACGGGGCTCCGCAGGGAACTCCCGCCAACCATCCGCCGCAGTATCCCATGCCCCAGTCAACCGACGCACGCGGCCCTGTTCCGCAGTTTGCGCCGCATCCGGCCGGGCAATCGTATCCGGCCGGGCCTGCGTATCAGTACGGGCAACAGGGGCCGGGACCGGGATATCAGCATGGGCAGCAGGGGCCACGTCGAGGAAACGGCCGTGGTTGTCTTATTGTCTCTCTGGTGCTTCTTGGGGTGCTGATGCTTGGCATCGTGGCAGCCTGCGTTGGGGTTCAGGCCGTCATCGGACGCCTCGCTGACGAGACCAAAGACTACGCCGACGGGATTGCCGTTGCCGACGGTCACTACGTCTTCGAAGAGCGACCGAGCTTCCCCGCGATGCTTGAGCACGTTACCGAGATACAGGACCTCTACACCGACGCGCAGCTTGAGGGCACGATGGCGCAGCTCGCCCCCAACGGGGTGGCACGAGGCGAAGCCTACGTTGAGGAGTTCATCTGGACCATCAACACGCAATACATCTCGGTACAGTTTCTCCGCTCAAAATCGAGCACCGATGCCCAGGAGTTGGACGACCTGATCGCCGGAATCGTGGAGCGCGTTGATCTGCTCGAATCGGAATTTCTTGCGGGCAGCGATCTCTCCCCGCTGCCGGGCGTGACAAGGCCCGACGGCACGAGCACCGATGCTGGGACCTCCTTGGAACCGGAAACACAGACCTCGATGAAGGATGCCGAGCAGTTCGCTCGAGACTTTGTGCCGCAATTGGGCGCTGATGGTACATACCTGGCTGCCGCCGACGAACTCTACGCCGAGTTCGGGATGGTGATCGACTATGACTACGCAAAGGGCGGAGACTATTGCCTGCGAGGAGACACCACCTGGGTGCTCGCGTCGTTCTGCCCCGTCGTTCCAGACCGCGTGTTTGTGAATACTGCCCACGGCGCGTATCCGGCGATGTACGCCGATTTGGAATACATCAATATTCTCAAGCACGAGCTAGCCCACCGGCGGATTTTCGATATCTGCGGAACAACGCGGCCTCCGATCGCGGGGGGATCGGTCGAAGCGGTGACAAGTTCGTATGCCGACCTCATCCTTGGCTCGGATATCGACGAGTCAACCAAGCCGCCGGAATACGCACGGAGCACGGCGAGCGATGAGGCAGCTCTGGCCCTGAGCGAAGGTCGTTGCAGCTAAAACGTGCAACGAGTGCCCCCAAATCGACCCTCAATCGCTCTTCTGGGTCGATTTGAGGGCACTCGCACGCTGGCCATCCGAGGTAAGTCCGGCGGCGGGCGGCGCGGTGTGATGGGATGTGATGCCTGGCTCGGCGCCTAGTCCGCTGGTTCTGTGTGAACCAACCACTCGCGTGCCGCAGTGGTCAGCGCCGCGACCCCGATCTCAATCGTCGGCGAGATCACTGGAGCGAACAGCGGCGAATGATTCGATGGAAGTTCCGCCACCTTTTCGACGATGTCGGCCAACGAGGTGAGCCCGGCAAACTGCTGTGGGTCAGCCCCGCCGAGCAGCCAGTACACGCAAGGAGCTCCAGACTCAACCGCAAAGATGCCGACGTCTTCGCTGCCCGTGACCATGCCCGGATCGACGATGGTCAAGCCGCTCATCTTATTGGTGAAGGCCGCTCGCACTCGCGCAGAGGCGGCCTCATCGTTTACGACGGCCGGAAACGAATGCGTGGATTCGATCAGGGGCTCGCGATCGGCACCGGCGGTGGCTGCCTCGCCTCGAACGATTCGGCTGATTGCGTCGAGCACCCGAGTGCGGACGCCATCGTGAAACGTCCTGATGCTGAGATTGAGGACCGCGGAATCGGGAATGATGTTTGGGGCGTCACCGGCATGGAACGCGCCGACCGTCACGACGGCAGTGTCGGTGCCAGCGATTTCCCGAGACACGATGGTCTGGAGCCGAAGTACCACCGACGCGGCGAGCACAATCGGGTCTACCGTTGTTTCGGGGCGAGATCCGTGTCCGCCGCGGCCGAACAACGTGATTTTGAGGGCATCCGACGTGGCAAAAGCCGGACCGACTCTCAGCCCGAGGGCACCGGCCGGCAGGGGCGCAACGTGCTGTCCGATAACCACATCCGGGGTGCCAAATCGGTCAAAGAGGCCGTCGTCGATCATTGCCCGTGCGCCCGCCCCCTGCTCTTCGGCTGGCTGGAAGACGGCAAGGATGCGGCCGCTCCAATCGTCCTGCGCAGCGAGCGTTTGGAGCGCACCCAGTAACGCGGTGACGTGCATGTCGTGCCCACAGGCGTGCATGACGGGGACAACTTTGCCGTCACTATTTGTGCTCGTGGCCACGCTCGCGTAGGGGAGCCCCGTCTCTTCGCGCACGGGGAGTGCGTCCATGTCGGCGCGCATGAGCACCGTTGGGCCGCTGCCACGGTTCAGGATTCCAACAACGCCTGTGCGTCCGACGCCAGCGGTGACCTCGAATCCATACGCACGCAGTTCGGCCGCAACAATGGCCGCGGTCCGGGTCTCGGCAAAACTCAGCTCTGGGTGCTCGTGGAGGTCCCGGTATATCGCCGCGAATTGTTCGATGTCAATTGCCATGGGAGTCTCCTCTGACGTTCAGATTGGGTTACTCAATGCTAGTCCGGTCTGAGCGTTTGTCCGGCGACGCCGTGGGTGCCAATCCCGCCGAGTATTCGGTCGGAAGTCAGCGAGTGCCGCCGAACCGATCTCGGCACCACCAATTTGGGTTGGATCACGGACACTCGTGGTCACGAGCGAGCGCTGTATCGCTGTTGGCGCAGCGACCGGTGCTTACGTTCCGATACCCGAAGCGATGATCCCGGTAACGATGACCGACGTAATGGTGACCGTCGAGAATCCGGCGACGATCATCTTTGGCAGGATGACGCCCTCGATCGCGGCGACCTCTTCCGGCGTCTCTCCGGCCCCTTTAGCCGCTTCTTGCGAGAGGATCATGGTGCCTGGGAATCCGTAGAGCGAGGTGAGCCCAATGGCGATCGACATGGGGATGCTGTAGCCAAGCAGTTTTCCCGTGACCGCGGAGAACAGGACAATTCCGGCGATACCAAAGATGAAGGCGAGGAGCAGCGGCTTCCAGAGCGCAAGGAGGTCGGCAAGGTCGACCGTTGCGAGCGGGCCAAACACGAGGATAAGGATTGCGAGCATCATGAGACCAAGCGAATCGGTTCCCGCCAACACCGACGGCTTGAACACCTTCGTCGTGCGCAGAATGATGCCAAACAGGAGTGCCATCACGAACGTGTTGAGCGTGCCGTCGGTGAGGTTGTTGAGTCCGATTGCGGCCAGCACCACAACTCCGACGATGAACAGCGTGCCTGGCGTGTTCTGTAAGAACGCGGGGAGCCTCCCGGTTTCCTTCTGCTCTTCTACCGCCTTTGCCGCTGGTGCAAGGGTGCCAGCACGGTACTCTCCCTTGAGGCGGGTTGCTTCGCGGCGAAGGATGATTGAGGTGAGTGGGAACCCGATAAGTCCCTGAATCGCGGCGATGAGCACCGGAAAGATCGCGATTGCGGTGAGGCCAACACCCAGCGCGGATTCCTGGATGAGGAGAACCGATATGGTTCCGCCTGAGAGTGCGCCGGTACCCGCGATCACAAAATCGCGACCGTTTGCGATGAGCTCGCCATACTCATCAACTCGCGCGTCCGGACCGAACAACAACCCTGCAACGAGGAGTAAGACGCCGATACCAACGACGGTAGCGATGCCGATGAGGAGTGTGCGCCACTGTTTCTTAAAATCGTCGAGGCTGATCATGGTGCCGAGGTGAACGATGATGAACCCAACTACGACGCCGGCAAGCGCGAGGAGCGACGAGCTTGCCAGGAGATCTTCCGGAAAGAGTCCGGTCAGGAATCCGACCAAAAAAATGAGGGATGCCACAAACAGGCTCGAAAGGAGTGATCGTGTTTTTCTCGCGACAAACTCACTGATTGTCCAGACAAGCATGACCACAACAAATGCGACGACTGGGTTCATCGTGTTCTCCTTGACAGTAGCTGCTCGACCGCTGCTGACGACCGTGTAGTTGCAATGTAGTGCAAAAACGGACGCTATGTCATGAATTGCGGTAAGCCGACGACTGTGGACCGCTGCGACTCTCATCGTGTTCGGAGGGGCCCTGACGTTGAGCGTGCAGATAAATACCTGGTTGGAGTGCCAGTTCCTCCGTCTTGACGGTCGAGGCAGTCAGCCGTGAGAGCAATTGGGGCCCCCAAAGAAGGGCGTTCCCGGTATGTGTACCGGGAACGCCCTCAGGAACTACTCAATCGCGAGGAATGAGTTAGCGTCCCAGGTTGAACCAGCCCCAAAGGAGGCCGTGCATTGCGTCATTGATCCATCGGTACATGTGTGTCACCTCCCGTTTTCCCCTAAGTGCCCGACGGCTGAACAAGGCCATCGAGGTTGTGTTGCATGGTAACGATACCCAAGGTTTTCTTTTCTGTTTACGCGCTATACTTCCGCGCGCGACTGCATTGCGTACTGAGGGTTAGGTGGTTTTTGTAGTGAAATTGAGCGTCTTTTTGCGGATTTTGGCGCGTTCGAAAAATCTTTAAGAAAGTTTCGTGGCCGCCGAATGATTTGCGAGTCCGCCTGGGTCTTTAACCTGTGACCAACAAAACGATCGATCGCCGCATGCGCTCTGCGCCGGCATCCGATCAGGCAACATAGGGGATTTTTGTGTTTCAGAAGGAATCAAGGCGTGCCGTCAGCAGCGGACGGTGGCGAGTATCGGCTGCGTTTATCGCAACACTTGCCGTCGTTGGTGTCACCACGTTCGGCGGAGTGCAGGATGCCAATGCGGCGCAGGGGCTTGTCAGCGACCTCGGTGTCTCGATCAGCTTTGACGGCACCGGCCCGTTCGACACAGACAACATTTCCGGTCACGACTCCGGAGCCAACAACGGCGTTGTGCGCTCAAATGACCAGGTTGAATACCTGATTGCTTCATCGTTCGCCACCGTCGGGGATGTCTCGTATACCTCGACCCTGCCGGCCGGGATGGAATGGGACGCTACGGCAACGGCATCCACCGTGTGCAACGGAGTCGGCGGCGGTTCGCTCACAAACGCAAACCGAACCTGGACGTGTAACCGGACAACCGACACGCTTGCTGAGTCGTTCAAAGTTCGAGCCTGGGTTGGCAGCGCAGGTCACGATCAGATTCTCGCGCCGACGGTGACGTCCGGTTCCGTGCAAACGGTGGCCCCCGAAATACGGGTCTCTGCCATACCAAAGACCGAGTTTCGCTCGTACACAAATGGGCTTACTATGCCGTTTGTGCACCAAGGAACCGAGGGTGCACGCCAACAGATCACGGTGCACCTCGGCGCAACCGTGCCGCCGGCCGGCAACTTCAAGGGCTATGAAGCGCTTTCCGACCCGTTGAGTTTTGAGCTTTCGGTTCCGCCGAACGCAGTTGTTCCGCTCGTGCAGCCTGACCTCCAGGGCTCTGCCTCGGTGTCGCAACCAGGCGGGCCGGGAACGCCAGTGACCGTCTCAGTGAGCGGGCAGCGGACAGACTTTCTCAAGGCAAAATACAACGCGGGTACCCCCACCGACTTTCGCGACGTCGCAACGCTGTATGTGTACATCTGGACTCCGTACGAATCCATCCCCGTGAACGTGCCAACGCTGCTTGTTGGACAGTTTCGGAACTTTGACCCGCTGTCGACGAGCGGGCAATCAAACTTCGGAACGGGAGTCGCTCCAGGATTTGAGGCGGGCGCGGCGTGCTCCGGCACAGCAATCGGCCTGCAGACATCGTGTTATGGCCAATCGATCACTCGAACTGACCGTCCGCTGGTGTTTGGCGGAACCAACGGGGCAATGGCCGGATACTACGTCTACATCTACGGTGATGACCACGGGTGGACCAACGGACGCGAGTTTGTTGTGCCAGGCCAGAAGTTTTTTGCCCTGTCGAGCGTCCGTAACGACCAAACCGCCGGAGCACCGGCCATGAACGCCTGGGGCGTCTCGGCCTGGGACCCGGCGAAGCTCCAACTCACAACGACGCCAGAGGTGCGCCTGAACCTGACAAGTGGGCAGACCCACATCTTCCACCAAATCACGGGAACGGTTGTTCCAAAAACCGATTATGTGCTCAAGTACACGGATCACGCCTTTGCCAACGATGCCGAACGCAAGAATTTTGATCCGGCAACACTCGATTGGGTGACCAATCCGGCTGCGCTTCCCGGTGGGCTTGCCTCCGTTTCTGCCGTTCACCTGACCTACCTCAAACCGTTGCCGGTGAACAGCACGTTAGGTCTTGCCAATCCGTTGGCCAGGCCGCTGAGCGCCGATTCGCTGAGCGCAACCGCCGACTCGTTGATTCCGTGGTACTGGCAGTTTGGCTCTGACGAGACGCCGCGAGTGGCGTCAACCTACAACGGGACAACAACCATCAGCGAGACCGGCGGAAACATCCGCGTCGCGAACGCGCTTGTCCGCACCAAAGCAAGCTGGGACGCAGCCTCGACAGAACCCGGAAGTATCAAGAACCTCACCATTACCCCCACGGTCGTTGGACCGGTCGGCGGAAGCGCAGCGACGGAAGCAACAAATATGAAGGTCTCCGTTGCGCTGGATTCCACGTGCGCTGAGCCAGTGTGGGATGTGGTGAAAACGCTTCCGGGCTACGAATCGCACACGCCAGGAAACCACGGCGCCGATGGCATCGCTTGCACGGCAGATGACGGCGCCGCCGCCAAGGTTGTGTTCGCCTTTGGTGATGTGAGCGCGCCTGCTGGAACCGTCGGACCCGGTGAATATCACGGCCACGCTACGCAGCTGCCTTCGTTCACGATTCCCGTCACCTATTCACCGCTCAGCCCGTCCGGCGGAGTCCATACCGCGACCGTTGTCGCGAGCTCGGACGCAGACAAGACGCAGGGGAGCTACGCAGGATGGGGAAACATCGCGGTGACCGCGCTCAGCCAAGACCGCACCGAAACCGCGGCCATTACCGTGCAGGGCGTGGCCTCGTTCCAGGGTGGCAAATCCGCGAATACTCGTGAGGCTGGACTCGTATCGCCAGACGAAGAATTCAGCTACACGATCAACTGGTCGAACGGCACCTCAGACAAAGTTGGAGTCGGCACGTTTGTTGACGTGCTGCCGTACAACGGTGACGCCCGTGGCAGCAGCGGGTTGCCCGCTGAGGGGTTCACCGTGATCAAGGCCGTATCCTCCACGGCCAATACGAGCGTGATGGGCAACGTTTCCATCGAGTATTCAGACGACGCCCCTGAAGACATCGCTGCGGCGCTTTTGCAACCCGAAAATAGCGACGGGCACAGCGGAATCACCTGGAAAACGGGCACGGTCCCGTCATCCGCAACCGCGCTGAGGTTCGTGACGGAGAAGCCAATCGAATCGGGGTTCTCTGGCTCTGCCACCATCACGGTCGCCCTCAAGGGGCTGGCTATTGGCGGTCAGCTCAAGAACGATTTTTACGGCAAGACCGCAGCGGTTGACGGCGACCAAAACTCTGTCAAGCGCATAGTTGGCGCAGCCGAGGTCACGCTGGCATCATCCGCTGGTTCGCTTGCCGGTTCGGTGTGGCGAGACCTCGACTTTGACGGTGGATTCTCGCCAGCGGATGTGGCCTGGCCAGCAGGCAGTAAGACGTTGACCATTACGAGCGCCAACGAGACGTACACCACCAATATCGGGTCCAACGGATCCTTCGACTTTGGGGTCATTGCCGCGGGCGACTACGTTGCCTCGGTGAAGGATGCACGGGGCTGGTCGCTTGTGCTGTCACATCCAATCACGTTTGGCGTTGGCGATGTGGTTGACGATGCGAGGATACTGTTCCAAGAGCAGCTCGCGCCGCTGGCTCTGAAGCCGGATACCGGCAGCACCTCGGCGGGAGCATCCACGGTTGTTGATGTGAAGACCAACGACTCATGGGTGACGGCCGCCGCCCCGGCGCCGCAGACCTTCTCAAGCATCCAAGCCGGAGGGGAACCAACCTTCGGCACGGCTTCGATAACGGCCGACGGAAAGCTCACCTATGCGTCTGCCGCCGACTGGCCCGCTGCGTTTGACGGACAAACGAGCTACGAAGACACCGTTACCTACTCGGTGACGGATTCGGCCGGCCTGACCGCAACAACGGTGGTCACGCTGACGATTTATGCCGCGCCGGTTGCGGTCGACGACACCATCACGATTGGTCAGTCGGGAAAGACCGCTCTGGATGCGCTGGCAAACGACACCGGCCATACGATCACCTTCGACGGTGACATAGTGTCAACGAGTGACGTGCGCGTCAGCGAAGATGGCGACAAGGTCTCGGTCGAGTCCCTGCACGTGTGGGCCGACGGCGAAGCAACCTTTGTTGACACCGTTGCGTACACCATCAGCGATGAGTTTGGTCAAGTGTCAACGGCCAGCATCGTTGTAACGGTGCAGCGGGCACCGGTTGTGACTGTTGACGCAGGCCAGGTGATTGCATCGGGCGGCGAAGCCGTCTTCACCCCACAACTGTTGAATCCTGGAGTGGTGTCTGACGACGACCGTACGGTCAGCAAACGACCATCTGCTGGAACCGTCACGATGGAAGACGACGGAACCGTCAGCTTCGTTCCTGGGAACGCGGCGCCTGGCGACTACTCCTTTGAAATTACGTACACGGACGACCTTGGCCAGGCAACGACACAGGCCTTCACCGTGACGGTCTACGCTGCCCTGCAACTGACCAACGACCGTGCAACGGTGCCGTGGATCTCACCAACCGCTATCGATGTGTTGGCAAACGACGCTGGTGACGGCCTGGTCCTGCTTCGCGCGCAGGTCATAGACGGTGCCGAAACCGAAGGGACGATTGAGGTCACCGCGGACGGCCTGAAGTTTACTCCTTCTCCCGATCGCGAATGGGCCGTTGATGAGCTCAGCTACATCGAGACTCTTGAGTACACGGCAGCCGATGGGCACGGGGACGAAGCAACGGCAACGTTGACCCTGACCGTCATCCGGCCGCCCGTCGGAAAGGACGTGCATCTTGACCTGTCGAGCGACGTCGAATCGGTAACGTTTGACCCGGTCGGCGAAGCGACGGGGACCGATATCCAGGGCCTGAGCAAGGACGCCGTTGTTACCAAGCCCGTTCACGGGACGGCGAGCATCCTTGCTGGGGAGCTCACCTATACCCCAGAAGCTGGCTTTATCGGTGACGATAACTTTACCGTTCGGCTCGTTGACGCCTTCGGACAAACGGGGGAAGTGACCTATACCTTTACGATCGTTGCCGCGAAGGCCCCAGAAGAGGGTGGCAACGGCGTTGAGCCTCACGAGGGCGCAGGCGGCGGTGGAACCGGCTCGGCGGAAGGCAACAACGGAAATGGCGGGATGCCCGGAACGCCTGAGACGGCAGCCACTGACTCAGGCCTCGCGTTGACGGGAACCGGATCTGCGGTGTGGTCGCTCGGAGCGCTGTGTCTCGCAGCAGGCTTTGCCCTCTGGCTGTTCGCATCCGCTCGTTCGCGCCGTCAACCGGCGCTGGGGAGTTCGAGACAAGCGTGAGCGACCCAACGAGCAGCGGGGCGTTGAGCCAACCGCCTTCTGGCGGCGACCAGACACGCGCCGCTACGACAACCGGTGCCGCGCGGGATCTGCGGGACGCGGCGCTCATCGAGGCCTTCCGTAACGGTGACGATGAAGCGATGGAGACGCTCTTCTCGCTGCACCAGCCCTACGCGCTGCAACATGCGGCGAGATATGCAACCGCTCAACTGCCGGCTGACGACATCGTCTCTGAAGCATTTTTTCGGGTGATCCAGGCCATCAGAAATGGAAACGGCCCAACCGTTTCGCTGTGGTGGTACCTGGTCACTGCGATGAAATCGGTTGCCATCAAGCACGCGCCGTCACTGCAGCGCACGGTGAACGTTGAGGCAGAAACGCTTGAGTTGCTCGCAGACGAAACGGTCGTTGAGCGGTCGGACGGCGTCGCGGAGACCTGCGTTGTTGAGGCATTCAACCGCCTGCCTTCGCGTTGGCAGACGGTCGTGTGGTGCCGCGACGTCGAAGGATTCTCGCTTGCCGAGACCGCTGCCACCCTCGGAATTACCGCCAACGCCGTTGGCGCGCTCCATTCGCGGGCGAGAACGGGATTTCGGCTCGAATATCTCAGCGCGATAGCGGCTGATGAGATGCGAGAGTCGTGCCTTCGCTTTGTCAGGGAACTTGCCCGTGATGAGTCGGAAGCGGCGCTGCCTCGCGAGGTCACCGAGCACCTTTCCGGCTGCACCTCGTGCCGCTCAAAACAGGAAGACCTCAGGACTATCCGGGGCCGCTTTGCTGGTGCGCTCACGATGGTTGCGCCCGGACTGTTTTTTGAGCATCCCTGGGCCGTCTCACCGTTTGGAGCGGATGCTGCGGCCAGCCTCATCGTGGAGTCGCCGCTCACCGCTGGCGCCGGAGCGCTGCTCACCGGCAAATCGTTGATCGGTGCGGCGACCGGGCTCATCGGAATCGCAGCGGTGGCCGGCACGCTCATGTTGGTCTCAAGCATGGGACAGGCGTCAACTGATCCCGGTCAATCAACCGCGCAGACCTCGCGCGAGGCCCTGAAACCAAGTTCATCCGAACAGCCAACAGCGGTGGACGTCGGCGGTGGCAATCGCGGCATCGCCGATGAGGGACCGCTCACCGAGGCCACGAACGCGATGGCACCCGGCGACGGCGGTGCGGCCAGCCGCACCCCTCTTATCGAAGTGCCTGCCGCCGGCGGCGTCTGTCAAATCTTTTTTGAGCCGAGTGCTGGCAGCCGGATGGCCTACTTTGAGCAGCAGAGTGTTGGTGGGGGTGCGTGCCTCGTCGACGTGCTTCGGCCCAACGGCTCCCGTGGTGTTCTTGATCACAACTCGTCAACGAGGCTGGCCCAGGCCGCGCAGGCCTCGACATACACGATCGTGATCGAGACGGACGTGACCGATGCCACGGCATTTTCCGTGCCGCTGCGGGTTGAGGATGTGTCCAGAGAAGGCTGAGGGGTGAATCGAGGGGTTAAATGGTGCCAAGCTTCCGGCCGTCAACGAGCGATGATGCAGCTATCTATAGGCTATAAATAAGACGCAAGCACGCGAATGCTGTTCTGGGGGACTGCGACGCCACGTAGGGGATTGACTGTGGCGATCTGCTCGTTCTTCGCGTGACTGTGCCGCGTTTTGGAGGGAACCCTTCATCGACGCGGTGATTCCTGCGCGCCCATTTCTCGGCTGTTTGTCGAGCGGAGGCTGCGTAACGGGATGTCTTCTGGCGACTGTTCCGAGCGCGCATCACAGCTTGACTGTGCGGCGCAGGATGCTCGGAGGCGCAAGCCTGCCCAAAACTCCGTGAATGTCCTTCAGAAAGTCCAACGTTCTTCCTATGAAAGCTCAGTGTCTCGCCGCGATTATGCCCATTCAGCGAACCGTTTCCACAACACCAATACAGGGCATCGGAGAACCGCTGACCGGTGCCGAACGTGACGCTCGGGATGGGCAGTTGATCGACGAATTTCGAGGCGGAGATGCGACGGCGCTTGAGCGTTTGTTTCGGCAGCTGCATCCGATTGCCCTTCACTATGCCGCCCGGTACGCATCGGCCCGACTTTCGGCAGAGGACATTGTCGCAGAGGCTTTTATCCGGATGATTCAGGCGATCACAAATGGGAAGGGCCCGACCGTATCGGTGTGGTGGTACCTTGTCTCGGCGATGAAAACGGTCGCGATCCGGCACGGGATGTCTCTTCGGCACACCGTCAACGTTGAGGCCGATACGCTTGAGTTCTGCGCGGAGCTCGCCTCAGAGCAGCGGAGCGAGGGCGTGGCAGAGGCCTGGGTTGTTGAGGCGTTTCATCGCCTGCCTGCTCGTTGGCAAACCGTCGTATGGCTTCGGGACGTGCAGGCGCTTTCACTCGCAGAAGCAGCCGAGTCGCTTGGAATATCGCCGAATGCCGTTGGTACGCTGCACTCGCGGGCGCGAAAGGCCTTTCGCCTTCACTATCTTGCGGTCATCGCCGGCGACGAAACAGCACGCAGCTGTGCTGCCTATGTCTCAGACCTTGCGGGGGAGACCGATCCCTCCCCCGAAACGACGCGGCATCTTGACGACTGTCCTCCCTGCCTCACAACGGCCGCCGAGTTGGCCTCGGTCAAGCATCGGTTCTTGGGCCTTCCAGCGATGGGGCATAGTGAGGTCGCTTTCATCGATTCCTGAGGCGGGCAGGGCAGACGGCGGTTAGCCATGCCTGCCGTCGCTTGGGGCCGCCACGAGCGGCGGCCCCAAGCGAGGGTCTACTCTCGCTAGCGCTTATTTCGAAGCCGCAACCGCCTGAGCCAGGATGTCAACGTAATTGTCGAGACCCCAGGTGAGTGAGAGCGCGGTTGGCGGGGAGACCGAAGCGATGAAGTCCTTGCCAACAACCTGGGCAACGCGGTTTTCCGTGACCTGGCTCATGGCCTGCGCCGGACTCGACGCGAGGAACGCGTCGGAATCCTCTTGCGTATCCGCGTAGCTGATGAGCAGGTCGCTCGTGAGCGAGTCGAGTTTTTCGTGGCTGAGGGTGTAGAAGAAGGTGCTTTCTCCGGTATCCAGCTCGGTCACGCTCGTTGCGGTTTTAAACCCGAGGTCTTCGGTGAATTCAACCCGCGGATCTGCTGGCGTGTGGACGTAGAACTTCCCGGAGAAGTCCCAGACCTGTGCAATGGTGACTCCCTCGAACTCTGGATGCTTTGCCGCCTGAGCCGCAACCTGCGCATCGATGTCCTCAACGACCTTGACCGCTTCGTGGTGCTTTCCGAGCGCCTCGCCCGTCGTGGTGATGAGGTCGCGCCACGGGGTGGCCCACGGTTCGCCGGGGTAGGCGACCACAGGCGCAATGGCGCTCAGGAGGTCGTACTCGTCTTTGGTGAGGCCTGAGTAGGTTGCCAGAATGAGGTCTGGCTTTGCGGCGAGAATCTCTTCAACCGGGGCTTCTGTTGTGTCGGGAAGCACCGTTGGGGTATCTGCGCCAAGGCTGTCGAGCTTCTCTTCGATCCAGGGAAGGACACCGTCTGAGTTTCCGCCGTAGGACTGAAACGGGATGGCAACCGGCACAACGTCGAGTGCGAGTGCGGCATCCGCGCTTCCCCAGCCCCACGCGACAACACGCTTCGGCTCGCTGGGGATGACGGTCTCGCCAAAGGCGTGTTCGATGGTGACGGGGAACGCGCCTTCGCTGGTTTCGGTTGGTGCGGAATCCGTGCTTGGGGAAGACGAACAGCCGGTCAGCACGAGCAACGAGGCGGTCGTCGCCGCTATGGCGATGCGGATGAGGGAGGGTCGTTTCATGCGTTGGGCTCCAAGTTGTGTTGTTGTTGGATGGTTTGGGTGCGTTGCGCGTGCTTACTGTGCGGAACAACGAGTGGGGAGCCCGTCACCGGGTCGTCGATGATCAGGCAATCAAGGTCGAAGGCTGCGTGTACCGTCTCGGCGGTGAGAATGTCGCTGGGTTTGCCTTCGCACACGATGCTTCCCTCGCGCATAACAACAAGATGGTCGGCATAACGGGCCGCCAAGTTGAGGTCGTGGAGCACCATGACTACCGTTGTGGAGTTTCGGGTGTTGAGCTCGGTGAGCAGGTCGAGCACATCGAGCTGATGGGTGAGATCAAGAAAAGTCGTCGGCTCGTCAAGCAGCAGGATGTCTGTGCGCTGGGCAAGTGCCATCGCAATCCACACACGCTGGCGTTGCCCGCCGGAGAGTTCGTTCACGCGCCGCGCTGCGAGGTCGGCGGTGTCAGTCGCGTGCAGCGCGTCGGCGACGATCTGATCGTCTTTCGCCGTCCACCGTCCAACAAATCCCTGGTGGGGATAGCGGCCTCGACCGACGAGGTCTTCAACCGTGATGCCCTCAGGCGAGACAGGATGCTGGGGGAGGAGCCCGATTGTGCGCGCGAGTTCTTTCCCCGCAATCTGTGAGATATCGCGCCCGCCAAGCGTGACCGCGCCAGATCGGGGTGTGATGAGCCGAGACAGCGTTTTGAGCAGGGTTGATTTGCCGCACGCGTTGGCACCAACGATAACCGTGACGCGTGCGTCAGGTATCTCAAGAGACAGGTCGGCGATCACGGGGTCCCCGTCATACCCAACTTTGATGTTGGTGGCCTGAAGGAGGGGTCGGGCTGCTGGAGTGGTCACGATGACTGTCCTTTGTGAGCGGTGGCGAGCAGCCAGAGGAGGTAGGGGGCGCCGACCGCTCCTGTCACAATGCCGATCGGCACGGTTGCGTTTGCAAAAGCGTTCTGGGCGATGAGGTCTGAGGTGAGGATGATGAGCGCTCCGACGAGTGCGGTTGGTACGAGCGCGAGTGACCCCGTCGCCACGAGTCGTCTCGCGATCGGGGCGGAACACAGGGCAACAAATGCGATCGGCCCAACCGCTGCCGTTGCGCAGGCAGCGAGGGAGACGGCGAGGATGAGCATTATGATTCGTGCTCGCGTGACCCGCACTCCCAGCCCGCTTGCCATTTCGTGACCAAGCTGCAGGACGCGGATGCGGCGTACCGAGACCGCGACGGCGGGAATGAGCACCAGCAGGGCGACGGCAAAAACAGCGATATCTGGCCATCGAACATTGGCAATGCTGCCGACCGTCCAGACAAGCGCCGCTTGCGCCTCACGTGCCTCGGCTCGCGTCAGCAAATAGCCGAGCGCGCCGGTGCACATAAAGGCAAAGCCGACGCCAGTGAGCACAAAACGGTATCCGGTTGACTGCTGGTCTCGCGACAGCAGGGAGATTGCGGTTGCAATAACCATGGCACCTGCAAATGCCCAGATCGAGACAAGCGCTCCGCTGAGCCCAAGGATGAGTGTTGCGAAGACCGCCGCTACGCTTGCCCCTCCCGTGATGCCCATGATGTCAGGGCTTGCGAGCGGGTTGCCGAGCAGCGATTGGAAGAGCGCCCCGGATACGGCAAAGGCGATGCCTGCCAGGACGCCGATGGTGAGGCGCGGCAGGCGCAGCTGAAAGATGGCAAATGAGTCGGCGGTTGCTCCGTTGCCAAACAGCGTTGGCAACACGGCATCTGGACTGATGCGATACGCACCGGTGCTGAGGGTTACCGCCGCGACGACGAGCAAGAGCGCCACGAGTATCAGCGAGATAATCGTTTCGCGCCGCCGGCGCGAGACCCTGAGTGAGCGGATTGCCTCGGCCGTCGCGAGTGTCTGAGTTGTTGACATCTAGACCGCCGCCAATCGCTTGCGCTGGATGAGCGCGATCATGACTGGAGCGCCAAGGAACGCAACAACGAGCCCCGCCTCGATTTCGCCTGGGCGGGAGATTATTCGACCGATGACGTCAGCGATGAGCAGCAGCGCCGCGCCCAGCGGGATCGCGTAGGCGAGCAGCCAGCGATGGTCTGGCCCGCTCAGCGGCCGCACGATGTGGGGGATTACGAGTCCGACAAACACGATTGGTCCGGCAAGCGCCGTTGCCGAGCCGCAGAGCAGCACAATCGCAATGGCAATGATGCTGCGGGTGACGGTCACGTTCTGGCCGAGCCCGCGGGCCAGATCGTCACCGAGTGACAGGACGTTGAGCATCCGACCCGTGATGAGCGCGAGGACAGCGCCAACCGCAAGAAACGGAAGCAGCGTGAGTGCGGTGTTTAGGTCGCGGCCGGTGAGCGAACCGACCGACCAGAAACGGAACGAGTCAAAGGCGTGTGAGTTGGTGAGCAGGATGAGGGTAATGAGCGAGGTCAGCCCCGCGGTGAGGGCGGCGCCGGCCAGCGCGAGTTTCAGCGGGGTGGTTCCTGTGCCGCCAAGGGAACCAACGAAGTAGACGATCACGGCGGCAATCGCGGCCCCTGCGAGAGCAAACCAGATAAACCCCTGGGGGCGAGTAATGCCAAACACACTCATCGCTATGAGGACACAGAGGGATGCGCCCGCGTTAATGCCGAGCAGGCCAGGATCGGCAAGAGGGTTCCTGGTGAGGCCCTGCATGAGCGTTCCGGCGAGGGCGAGGGCGCTGCCAACGAGCAGCCCAATAACCGTTCGTGGCACTCGGAGGTCGAGGATAGCCCTGTGATCGTTATTTGTGGGGTCCGGGTGGATGAGCGCATCGGCGACCGTGCCAAGCGAAACATCTCGTGCCCCAATCGCGAGGCTGAGCGCGATTGCTGCGACGAGTACAACGCACGACAGGATGAGCCACAGCCAACGTTTGGCCGTGCGGTTGTGAACGATCATGCCTGCTTTTCGGCTTTTCCGTATCGCCAGTAGCCCATGAAGGCGACGCGCTTGCGGTCGATGCCGTTATGCGTCACCAGTTGCCGGCGCAGCTGTTTAATTGCGGCTGATTCGCCGGCGAGCCACGCGTAGAACTCGGTTGCGGATCCGGAGTCAGGTTCGGGGGAGTCCCAGAGCGTTTCAATGTCGACGTTGATGTCCTCGAGCGACTGTGGGCGGGGCGAGGAGGCGTGGGCGACCGTTTCTGGGTTGAGGCGCATCCATTCGAGGACCGCATCATTGATCGCGGCACCGTGTGTGTTGTCGCCGCGAGCGAGCCACGTGATGCGGACGCCGGCCGCGACTTCAGGGCTCAGGGTAATCGGGAGTTCGTCGTGTGTGCTTGCTACCTCTATATAGGCGTCGACGCTCAGGCCGGGTTCGAGCGACTCGAGAATGCTGCAGATGGCGGGTGCGGCCGTCTCGTCGCCGGCGAGGAGTAGGCGTTTTGCGTTGCCCGGTTTCCAATCGATGCCGAGGCGCGAGTGGATGCTGCGCGAGGTCGGCCCCGCGATGATGACGTCGTCACCGGCTGCCGCCGTGCGAACCCAGCGGGCCGCCGGCCCGTCGTGCGCCGAGGCGGTTGCGTCATGAGTGGCAAAGTCAACGTCGAGCTCGCCGGCCGCCGCATCAATTCTGCGGACGGTGTAGGTGCGAAACGGATTTTGGCGCTCAACTGGCAGGTCGCGCCAGCGCGAATACCAGTCGCCGTTCTGCTCGGGGTCGTCTTCGTGAAGGTCGCTGAGCGTGCCGTCGGAGAGGGGGAAGAAAATCTTGATGCGTTGATCGAGCCCGTCGACACCAAACTCGGCAAAGTCAGGGCCGGTAAAGGTGACGCGAATAAAGTTTGGGGTGAGCTGAACGACCCGAAGCACCCGCGCGTGAAACGGGCGGTAGGCTGGACGCCCGTCAGGCATTGCCCGATTGGCTTCTTGTAAGGAAAGCATTACCTAAGTGTTTCAGAAGTGGATGAGTAATTACAAGGGCTACGCCAATGTTATGGCCACAAAGTTGAGTGCGGCCTGGGTTCTCGCTATGAAACGCGGACGACGCGACCGCTTTAGTCAGGTTCGCTAACGACCCCGCCTCGACCGGAGCGCCCCACCGCAAGCACCTTGCGAGGGCATACATGTGCCGGTTGGCCCGCGTCATAGGGCAGGCCGAGGCGGCAATATGGGTCACACGCTAGAGGACTGACGGGGGTGGCGTGGTCAGTTCGCGGCCGGTCAGGAGGAGCAGCGTTTGTGCCGCGGTGCCGTTGGTCAGCGAGAGTTCTGAGGCAATGGTGAGTGCCTGACGCGCTGCGGAATCTGGGATGCTTAGCGGCAGACCAAGGGCTCGCGCGAGGTCAGCGGTGTGCACCGCGAGTTCAAACGTGCGGGTCGGAAGATACTCGCGCAGGAGCATTCCGCCGGCGATGGTGGTGACACGTTCATCACCGGACCTCGTGTTCACAAGGGCAGTGACTCGAGCGTTCAGGGCGGCAATTGCCTCTTTTGGGTTCTGGCCAAGCGCGATTCCCGCATCGATTCCGCGTTGGGTGACCTCTGTTCCTGCCGAGAGAATCCGTGTGGCCCGAAAGTAGTCTGCCGATGAATGGATATCAACGGACCGGGCTGGCGCCGCAAGATACGCCTCGACGGTGATGAGCGACCTGCTGGTGTGCCCGATAAGGGAGCGGATGTCCCAATCGCCAAGTCCCTGGTCTGCCCACTGGTCGCGGACGAGGCCCGTGACCTGCATGAACCAGTCTGCTGCGTCGGTGAAAGCGCGCTGCGAGTCACTCCAGGAGAAGGTCATGGCTCCTACGATAGTCCCGCCCTGAGAAACGTTGTCGACGATTTTTCGTCAGAACCCGCGGAATTGCCCGTCACCGCGGCAACTCTGGTGGCAATCACACGGGGTGCGTCACGGCGCCCGCAGGCGCGAACAACGCATAACCGAATCGGACGGGAGTCACCACGATGGGGTCTCTCGTCCTCGGACGAAGATCGGACGAAGATCGGACGAAGAACGGTCAGCAGCCAGTTCAGGCTTGTCTGCACGCGAATTGTGGCGCTACGGGTTGTCAAGCCCCTGTCGCGGATCGCGCTGGGGAGGTAACGTGAAGGCCTTGGCGGACGTTCAGACCTGGGAGCAAGTCCGCGCAACCGAATGCCCTGAGGTGGAGAAAACCATGCTGTACGCACAGCCAGAAGAAGTGACCGCGTTGCCAACCAGAGGTCTTGTGGATTACGAACATAACGGCTCGGTCTACACCCTGGTTGCAGTCCCTGATGGGTGGCACGTGCAGTGCGGGGTGATCCTTGTTGCGCACATCCGGAATGAGGCGGACGGCTTCTGTCTGATCCCGTTCTGGGGAGACACCACCGTCCGCATCTTCCAGACGCTCCCCGAAGTGCTTGCCGGGGTTTCGGACTGCGATTACTGAGATTATTCCTTGACCGCGCCCTCAAGCATGCCCCTGATGAAGTGCCGTTGCAGAATGAAATAGAGCACAACGACCGGAAGGGCAACCAGCACGGCACCGGCCGCGAGGAGCGCGGTTCCCTGGGTGTATTGGCCCTGGAAGAGGGCAAGGCCGAGCGGGGCCGTGCGGAACTCGCCTGTTGGTGACATGACGAGGGGGATGAGGAATTCGTTCCAGGTCCACATAAACACGAGCACCATCATGGTTGTGAGCGCAGGCCGGCCCATTGGCACAAGGATCGACCAGAGGATGCGGCGCGGCGTCGCGCCATCCATGCGTGCGGCCTCAATCATCGACGGATTGACGCCTCTGAAGTAGGTGCGCATCCAGTACGTGCCAAACGCAACGGACTGGGCTACCTGCGGCAGGGCTACAGCCCACACCGTGTCGGTGAGCCCAACGCTGCGCAGGTCAAAGAAGAGCGGGACGATGATGGCCTCTGCCGGGATCATGATGCCCATGAGGAAGAGATAGAACAGCACGCTCTGGCCCCTGAACTTCATGGTGCCAAACGCGTAGCCGGCGAGTGTCGAGAGCACAACGGTCAGCGTGACCACGATGATGGCAACGAGGACAGAGGTTGCCATGTACTGACCAAAGCGGCCCTCTTGCCATGCCGTGAAGAAGTTCTCGGGATGAAACGAACCCTCGCGGGCTGCCGTTGCGTTTGCAGGGGCAAAAGCTGCGGTCAGAATGGTGAAGATCGGCGCGAGCACAATCAACGAAAAGATGATGAGGATGACATAGTTGCCAACCCGTTCGACGTTGCTTACCTTCATGAGGAGGCTCGGTCTCCAATCTTGTTGACCACGAGACTGATGACAAAGATCAGCGCGGTAAGGGTGACACCAACTGCTGCAGCTGAGCCAACCTGGCCGAGTTCAAAGGCACGTCGATAGACCTCGTAGCTCGGCACGGTTGTTGAGCTTCCTGGCCCGCCAGCGGTGGTGACGTAGATCAGGTCAAACGTCTTCAGCGAGGCGACAATGGTGAGGGTGAGCGCGACGGTGATTTCGGCGCGTACGGCCGGAAGGATGATGGAGAAGAACTCGCGAATGGGGCCGGCGCCGTCGAGGCGGGCCGATTCAAAGTGCTCAACCGGGATCTTGGCCATGCCGGCCATGAGTAGGACCGTCACAAGACCAGTTGATACCCAGGTGCCAACCAGGCCGACGGCGGGGAGCGCGAATGTGTAGTCCCCGAGCCAGGCCCGTGCAAAGTCGCCAAGACCAACCGCGCGCAGCAGGTTGTTGAGTGAGCCGTTTGGGGCGTAGATCTGACGCCACGCGATCGCAACAACCACCATGGCGATGACCTGGGGCAGAAAGATGACGGTGCGGAAGATCGACAGCCCGCGAACCCTCGCCCTCGTCAGGATAGCGGCCATCATGAGGCCGATGCACACCGGCAGGATCGCGTAGAAGATCACAAAGACAAGCGCGTGCCCAAAGGCAGCACGTAGCCGCTCGTCGTGCAGGATGCTGATGTAGTTGTCGGCGCCAACAAAGGTGGCAAGAGTGAGGCCGTCCCAATCGAAGAGCGACAGGTGAACGGCGCGGCCGAGCGGGAAGAGCAGGAAGATGCCGTAGACGATGAACGCCGGCAGAATATAGAGGTATGGGGTGAACCAGCGACCCTCCCGGGCGGAGCGGCGTGAGCCACTCCGCCCGGAAGCTGACCGTTCTGGTCGTGCCGACTTAGCCGGCGCTGGTGAACTCTGCATAGTCAGTTTCTAGCGTTTCTGTAAAGGTTTTTGGCGTGAGCTGGCCGTCGAGCAGTCCCTGAAGCGCTTCACCGAGGGTGTCGCCAAACGTAGGAGTTGCGTAGTCGAGGTAGGGCAGCAGGACGCCGTCGGTGGTAACGCTTCCGAAGGTGGCAAACACGTCGTGCTGTACGCCTGATTCTGGCGCGTACTTCTGCGTGTTCACGACGGGGAGGTTTCCGGTATCTGCGAGGATCTTCATCGCGTCATCGTTGGTGATGAAATCGATGTAGGCGGCAGCGAGGTCGGGATTCTTCGAGGCCTTGGTGACCGTGAAGGGCAGGCCGGTTCCGCCGGTGGTGTGTGCGCCTTCGCCGGCATCCGCTGGCGGCGCGAAGAATCCGACGTCGTCGCCCATGGCATCCTCGAGGTCAGCCGCGAGCCAGGAGCCGCCGATCAGGAACGCGCCCTGGCCTTTTGAGAGGTCTTGCCAGGCGGCGTCGTAGTCGGTGCCGTTGACACCCTCGTTGAAGTAACCGTCGGTCTGCCAGGAGCTGATGACGCTGGCAGCCTCCTCGTTTTCTGGGGTGGTCCAGGATGCGCCTGGGTTTCCAAAACCGAGCTTCTGGATTTCTTCGCTGTCAACATAGGCCCCCTGAACCGGCCCGAAGACGTGCACAGCCGGCCACTTCTCGATGTTTCCGAGGAGCAACGGGGTTGTTCCTGCGGTCTTGGCAGTGCCTAGAGCCGTCTCGAACGTTGCCCAGTCTTTTGGCACCTCAACGCCAATTTCGGCGAGCTTCTTCTTGCTGTAGAAGACGCCAACAATCTCACCGACCTGCGGAAGGCCGTAGACCGAACCGCTGCCAAAGGTTTTGCCGTCTGGGCTGTACTGCGAGTACTGCAGCACGCTTTCGGGGAAGCGATCTTCCCACTTATAGGCGTCAGCGTAAGCGTCGAGTGGGAGCAGCTGATCGGCCGTCACGAAGGCGCCCATCGAGTTGCGGGCGTTGTTTGCCTGCACGACGTCTGGGGCTTCGTTGCCGCTCAGGGCAAGCCTGAGCGTCTTGCCGAGGTCTTCAAACGACTGCGAATTGCGTTTGATCGTGATGTTTGGGTATTTGTCTTCGAACGCTTTGTTGAGCTGCGTCATCTGCTCGTTCTGGCCGCCACGCACCTCTTGGTCCCAGACGGTGAGCGTCAGGTCACCCATTGCTGAGACGTCGGTCTCAATTGTGCGGTTTGGGTCCGCCGATTCAGAGGGCGTTCCGCCCGAACCGGGCGTGCAACCGGTCAGGGCAAGTGTCACTATGGCGGCAGCGGCGACACCGCTGACCAGAGTTCTTCGGATGATCGTCATTGGTCTTTCCTTATCTCTTGGTGCTGATGCTGTGGTGTGGTCTGGGGGTCTTGGTGGTCGCCTAGCGAGGTGCGTACTCGTCTACCTCGGTGAGGAGGCCGAAGGTTGCTTCGGCGCGACGGACGGCATCGCGCGAAACATTGCTGACGATGTCGTCGAGGAAACCATAGCGTTTCGCAACCTCAGCCGCGTGTGTGTCGTGCGGGGCCGCATTCCTGATGGATTCCCACCAGTCGGCGATGTCGCCCCATCCCGGTGACGCGAGCGAGCCGCCAAAGTGTTGCACGGCAAGCGCCGAGCAGAGCGCGGAAAAGAGGAGTCGCTGTTCGAGTGGCCAGCCGGCGAGGCTGCCAACAACAATGCCGGCAGCAAACACATCGCCTGCGCCGGTGGGGTCCACTGACTTCACCCTGAGGCTCGGCACTGAGGCCGTTTCGCCGGTGCTCGAATCAACGGCTATGGCCCCGTCGACCCCCTTTGTGACGATCGCGAGGGGAACCCTGTCGGCGAGTGCGGCCAGCGCCCGCTCCGGCGAGTCGGTGCGGGTGTAGGCCATGGCCTCGACGTGGTTTGGGAGAAAAGCGTGGCAGCTAGCGAGGTCATCGAGCACTGCGGTATCCCACTTCTCTGTTGGGTCCCAGCCAACGTCGGCAAAGACCTTTGAGCCTTGGCGCGCGGACGGCATCCACCAGGTCTCTGCGTCGGGTGAAACGAGTTCGGCCATCAGGGCTCGCGAGACGGGTGGGGTGCCGATCATCTCGGCCTGGGGGATGGGGATGGGGTGGCCGTGTGTGATCATGCTCCGGTCGCCCTGGGTCGCGAGCGAGACGGTGACCGCAGAGTGCCAGTCTTTGAAGGTTCGCGAGCGGCTCAGATCGATGTGTTCTTGCTGCTGCAGGAGCGACCAGGTCCACTGCCCGTAGGCGTCGTCGCCAAACCCTGCGGCGAGGCCGGTGCGAAGGCCGAGCCGTGCGGCGGCGACGGCGAGGTTGGCGATGCCGCCTGGGAGTGATCCCATACCTTCGGCCCAGATCTCGGTGCCAGGGCGTGGCTCGGAGGGGAGGCCCGTGAAGACGATGTCGAAGAAGAGCGAGCCTGCCAAGAAGAGGTCGAGCTCTTGGGCATTGACGGCGCTTGAATCGCTTGCGGTTGCCAAGGGAGAACCAGTCGGGTGTGCCGTTGGCAGCGGTGCGCGACCCAGACGGATGCCGTCGGGTGTGTGGGGTTGTGACACCAAATTACTTCTTCCGCTGAGGGTTGAGTGAAGCAAACGAGGGGAGCTTCATTGCTTAAGTCAGGACATTACCACGCATGAATGAGCAGAACAAGCAAATATTTGCTTGATTCTGCTCATTCATGCTTGCTAATATGAGCGCATGCTCACAAGTACGCGCCAAGCGACGATACTTCAGCGGGTCAAAGAAACGGGCGAAGCCTCGGTCCAAGATCTCGCAGACAGTATGAACGTCAGCCCCTCCACGATTCGTCGCGACCTCAACACCCTCAGCGCAGAGGGCCTCCTACGCCGTGTGCGGGGAGGCGGCAGCGTTGAGCCAGACGCCATGCCGTTTCACGAAGTAGCCGAGAAATCAAGCTCGTCAAAAGAGCGCCTCGCCAAGCGTGCAGCCGAACTTGTGAACGACGGCGACGTTGTTGTGCTCGATATTGGAACGACCACCGCGCTCATTGCGCGCGAACTGCGCGGCAAAACGATCACCGTGATTACCTCAAGCATTGCCGTGCTCGACGAGCTGCGAGATGACAGCGAGATTGAGCTTGTGCTGCTTGGCGGCGTGCTTCGTCGCTCCTACCACTCACTTGTTGGCTCGTTGACCGAGGATGCGCTCAGCCAATTGCGCGCATCCATCTCCTTTATCGGAACGAGCGGCGTGCAGGCCAACGGCACGGTCATGGACTCAACGGGAATCGAAGTTCCCGTCAAACGCGCGATCCTTGCCGCGTCGCCGCATGTTGTACTTGTCGCCGACGAAACCAAATTTCCGGGAACCGGGATTCTCTCGGTCTGTCCCGCAACCGATATCAACACGCTGGTCGCGTCTGCCGATGCCGACCGCGCAACCCTTGAAGTGTTCCGACAAGCAGGAAGTGACGTAATTCTCGCGTGAAACTCACCATTATCGGAGGCGGCGGATTCCGCGTCCCACAAATCTTTGAGGCGCTTGGCGCCGACGGCGACCACGTACGAGTAACCGAGCTGTGCCTCTACGACGTTTCTGCAGACCGTCTGAACACCATCAAGGCCGTGCTGACGCAACTGCAACCGTCGCTGCCGCAGCCTCCGTTTGTCACCTACACAACCAACCTCGATGAGGCCGTTACGAATGCGCGGTTTGTGTTTTCCGCAATGCGCATTGGCGGAATTGAGGGGCGCATCATGGATGAGCGCATCGCCCTCGATCTTGGCGTGCTCGGCCAAGAGACCGTTGGGCCAGGAGGCCTCGCCTACGCGCTTCGCACGCTTCCGCATGCGCGGCACCTTGCCGAACGCGTTGCTGCCCTCGCCCCAGACGCGTGGGTCATCAACTTCACCAACCCGGCTGGCATGGTGACCGAAGCGATGCGCGCGGCCCTCGGCGACCGAGTTGTTGGCATTTGTGACACCCCAATTGGCCTCATGCGCCGCGCGGTGCATGCCCTTGGGGCCACCCCAGCCGAGGTCGACTTTGACTACGTTGGGCTCAACCATCTCGGCTGGCTTCGCCGCATCTCTGTCAACGGCAAAGACCAGCTTCCTCAGTTGCTCGCAAACGACACGTCGCTTACGACCATCGAAGAGGCGCGGCTCATGGGCTTCGATTGGGTGAGGGCGCTCAAAGCCATCCCAAACGAGTACCTCTATTACTACTACTTTGAGCGAGAGGCCACCGCGCGCATCCGTTCATCGGAAGAGACCCGCGGGCAGTTCCTGCACCGCCAGCAGGGCAGTTTCTACCACGGCGCTCACGAGCACCCCGATAGCGCGCTTGCCCTCTGGAACCAGACGAAGCACGATCGTGAATCGAGCTACATGGCTGAGAGCCGCCCGGAAGACGAGCGGAATAACCGCGAGGAGAGCGACATCGACGGCGGCGGCTACCAAACGGTCGCGCTTGACCTCATGTCCGGCCTCATCAATGGGCGCGATTCGACCATGATCCTCAACGTCGCCAACCGCGGCAACGTGCCAGAACTGCCGGATGACGCGGTCATCGAGGTTCCCTGTACCGTTAGCACCGACGGCATCACCGCCCACTCGGTTGCGCCGGTTGAGGGCGAAATGCTTGGGCTCATGCAGCAGGTTAAGGCCGTTGAACGGCTCGCAATTGAGGCTTCGTTGCGCCGCGATGAAACGCTCGCCTGGAGGGCCATTGCCGCGCATCCGCTCGTTGACTCTGTCAACGTTGCCCGTTCACTCTTCGACACCTATCGCGCCGAAATTCCCGGAGTTGGCGACGCATTTAACTAGGTCAAGTCGATAGGCGACGACGCCAAGACTTCAACCCGCACGACAGCACAAACTGACAAGGAGCGTTGGAGAACAATCAGCAACGAGACGTGACGGCGGTTCTCGAGCTTAGAGAGCAATGTGAGCGCCACCGCCACGGCCCTACTAGGAGAATAATGTCTACACAACGAAGTGTTCAATCGACTCCGCCGCAACGCAGAAAAATAGGCACTGCACTGTTGGCGCTTGGCTGCTCTGGAGCGCTCGCTCTGAGCCTTGCCGCGCCCCTCCCTGCGACGGCGGTTGACGCGGCGGATGCACCGCATCCGGCGACAACAACCCAGGTTGCGAGTCATAGCAGCCCTGCCGATCTTGACATCATGTTTGTTGGGGCCCACCCAGACGACGAGTCCGGCAGGCTTTCGGTGTACGGCGAGTGGGCCGAGACCTTTGGTGCCCGAACTGGCGTGGTCACGGTCACGCGCGGTGAGGGCGGCGGCAACGCTGTTGGGCCGGAAGAAGGCCCGGCGCTCGGCCTTATTCGCGAGGCTGAAGAGCGCGGCGCCGTTTCCCACGCCAGCATCGAAGACGTCTATAACCTCGACGACGTTGACTTCTACTACACGGTTTCGGAACCGCTCACGAGGGAAGCCTGGAGCGAGGAATCGCTCGAAAAGCTTGTCAGGGTCATCCGCTCCACCACGCCAGAGGTTGTGGTCACTATGGACCCCGCACCAACTCCCGGAAATCACGGCCAGCACCAAGAAGCGGCACTGCTCGCGCTTGAGGCCTATCGTGTTGCCGGAGACCCAGCCGTATTCCCCGGTCAGATCCAGGATGAGGGGCTGCAGCCGTGGACGGTCAGCAAGATCTTCCTCAATAACGCGCGTGGCTCCGGCGCTGGAACCGGAGAACGCTGCCCGACGGTCTACACACCGGTTCGCCCAACCCAGAACATCTACGGTGTTTGGGGCGGACGCACCTCGGCTGCCGGTCAGACCTGGGCGCAGGTAGAGCGTTCAGCCCAGAAACAATATGCCTCGCAGGGCTGGGCAGGATTCCCGGATGCTCCCGCCGACCCCGCCGCAATTGGCTGCGACTTTATGGTCCAGGTTGAATCAAGGGTGCCTTACACACGTGGTGATTTGAGCCCAGCGGCAGCGAGCCTGAGTACGATGCTCAAGGGCGCCTCGCTTGTTGCCGACGGTGGACTTCCGTTTGGTACCGGGGCGCAGCTCACCGGTCCCGACTTTCAGATCGTCCCAGGACAGTCAACCGAGGCGACAGTGACCGTTAGCGCACCTGCAGGCAGCGGCCTGAGCAACGTCACGGTTACCCCGCAGGTACCGGCAGGCTGGACGGTTGCCCCTGCTACCGCCGCCATCGGCACGGTTGCCCCTGGTGCGACGGTTGACACCGCATTCACCGTGACCCCGGCAACAGATGCGCCTACCAACAGCCGTTCGCTGGTCTCAGCCGTGATTGCGGCCGAAGGCGGCACCGGCTACGTTGATCGCGAGTTTGAGGTTGTTCCAGCCGTTCGCGGCACCCAGGAATTGCTGCCGCAGGTTCGTGCGTTCCAGGAGTGGGCTACAGCAAATAACTACCCACAAATGGAGGGCTTTGTTGCTCCCGTGCTGACGCTTCCGTCAGGGGGAACCCGCACCGTTGTTGTTGACGTTCAGAACTTCTCTGCCGCATCGCAGAGTGGTGAGGTGAGCATTGCGCTGCCCGCTGGATTTACCGCGACGCAGACGACGCAGCCCTACGCAGGCCTTGCGGCTGGGGCGTCAACGACCGTCCAGTTTGAGGTGACAAACGGTGACACCTCGTTGGCCACGTCGAATGTTGGCGGGGACTACGCCTACACCATCACAACTACGGCAGGGGCAACAACGAGCACGGCAAAGGCAGCCCTTGAACTCGTCCCAACAGCGAGTATTGGTGAGTCTTCCGCAGCACCGACGCTTGACGGCGTGATCACGCCCGGTGAGTACACCACTGGCCCCATCGATATCAGCCGCCTCTGGGAAGGTTCCGCGTGCACAAGCGCTGCTGATTGTGGGGGACAGGCTTACATGACGCGGAGCGGTGACGACATCTACATCGCGGTCAACGTCATAGACGACACCCTGGGAACGGTCCTCGCTGAGAACGACTGCAAGCGGCACTGGCGCACCGACTCTGTTGAGATCGCGCTAGATCCCGCCGGAAACTCGGAGAACACCTCGACAACGTTCAAAGCCTATGTATTCCCAACCACCCAGGGCGGGCAGGCATGCTTCGGGAGAGACGCGGATAACAACCAGGGCGAAGGCGCGGCGGTTGCCCCCGGCATGGAGGTAGCAACATCGGTCAACGAGCCGTACACGGGCTATGTCGTTGAGACGAAGATCCCGGCCTCTGCGCTGCCATCCACCATCGACCCAAGCGCGATGGGTTTGAACATCTTTGTCTACGACTCTGACACGCAGGATCTCTCCGGCCAGACCCGACTCGGCTGGTCAACGTGGGGCGGAGTCCAGGGGGACCCGTATCGCTGGGGCGTCGCAACCTTTGACGGTTGGACCCCACCGGCCGTTGCGACGCAGGCACCGCGCCTGAACTTTGACGCGCTGTCGAGCCTCGCATCGCCACAGAGTATCGAGCAGTCGGCCCGCACTGGCGTTCCGCTGGCCGGCAAGCCTGCCGCCACCGCTGCCAACGCCGGCACGGCGGTTCAGACCTGGGTCGAAGGTGAGACACTGCTGAGCGCCGTTGACATTCGTTCAGCTGGCCTTGTCCGGCTCTTCGCTCTCGCGGAGGACGGCACCGTTGTCGCGAGCTCAGAGCAGAGCGTGGATGCCGGCACCCGTCGCATTGACGTTGCCCTTCCTGCAACAACGGCACGGGCAGAAACGCCCCCTGTCGCCCGCGTAGCGATGTCGTTTGCGTCTGACGCGGGCGGGTCGACGGCAAGCGTCGTTCCACTCGCTGAGTCTCGCATTGCCTCTGCCACCGCCGTTGCCGTGACGCCAGCCACGGTTCGGGCCGGTGAGGCGCAGTCTGTCTCGGTTAGCGTCGCGACGGAGGGGCTGCCTGCGACCGGCAGCGTTGAGTTGTTCGCCGGAACGACGTCGCTTGGCGCCGGCGAATTGGTAGGCGGTTCGGTTGCGTTTGACCTGGTTGGAAAGCTGCCTATCGGGAGTAATGGGCTGACCGCCCGTTACTCCGGCGATGATGTGACGCTCGCAAGCGAAGGGGGCGCGACTGCGGTCGTCACCGATTCGTCAACGACCACCCCGCCGGTCACTCCCGGCGGAACGGGTGGTACCGGAGGCGGCTCAGCGGGTGGACCATCCCTGACCAACACCGGTGGTGCTGAAGCCGGCTGGGCAGCACTTGCAGCCCTCGCCCTGATTGCAGCGGGCGGCTTTGCCCTTCGCCGTCGGGCAGGTCGGATGAGCGCCGAATAGGGGAACACAGAAGAAGGGCATCCTCGGCCATCACGCCGGGGGTGCCCTTTGTCTGTTGCGTTATTGCGAGCGGCCGCTTAGGGACGGAAAGACCCAGTCACGCGAAACCGCCTCAGCCCTCGGCTGGTACAGGCGGACCATGTAGTTCCAGTGCTCGGGCACCGGGATGGTATTTGGCAGATCGCCGTCACCAAAGCGCACGGTCACCGAGCCGTCTGCATTCCGTTCGGCCGTGACACTGTTGACACTCACAACGCCACGATCGTTTGGCTCCATGTAGCCGGCCTCGTTGTAGACGGTAATCGACCAGAACGCATCAACCGGAACATCGCCGACCGTGAGCTCGTAACTGCCCGCAGGGAGCCCAGGGTCAACGTTGAGATACATCGCTTCGCTCTCGGGGAAGCCGCCCCAGCCAGATGCCGAGCCGAGCAGGTGTCGCACGGGGTCAACGGCGTCTGCGCTGCCAAATGCGCCGCGATAGTCTCCGATGCCGAGAGACAACGCAACGAGGTGGTTTCTGGTGCTGTCGAATGAGGCCGTGTCGTAGCTCGGATGCGTGAAGGGGAGCGCAGACCCCGCCTCGACCTCAAACTGGTCTTGCAGCTCATTCACCGCCGCAATGTCGAGTGGGTCATTCGGGTCGACAAGTATCCTGACTCCAACAAGCGCAAACGGTGTTCCGATCTCTTCAGCAGAAAGCGAGTGTTGTCCGGCCTCGTGAATGATCCTTGGGATGAAGTGGTCCTGATTCACAACCATGACGGAGGCATATCGCCCGTGGGTCTCTGGCAGTGTGAGGCGGAGGCCCTGTGACGCGTCAACGATGTTGGCGCTGTAGAGCGTGTCACGGTTTTGGCGAATGATGGGTTGATGGTCCAGCGGCGTTGGTTGCCTGTTGATGACCCATCGGTTAGTCCCTCCCGTGTCGTGCAAGACAAAATCAAACATGCGATCTGATTCTGCGCGAGCAAAATTATCGACATTGACCGCAACTGTTTTTTCTGACATCAGTGCCCTTCCGTTGTGTTTCTGCCGACAAACCGGCAAGACGCTGCCTCCATGATGCCGGGTAGCCAACGGCGGCAGATTCACCCGTTTTGGGTGAGTTCAGGGATGCGGGCTGACCGTCCGCCGGGTGCCTCGCTGATTGAGGCGGATGGTAGGCACCCTGACACATCACGTGGTCAGTTGGACCCCAAAAATGTTCTTTCTCAAAAACTTCTGATGTTGTGCGTAAGCGATGACCTCTAATGCTGTCTTCAACTGCCAAATGGGGATGCCTGTAAAAAACGCCACTGGCGTTTGGGGAACGTATCCCTGCGGAAACACCGGTTTATTCCGGGAAAACCAGTTAGGAAGCAACGAGTTTGTCTAGATTTACTCAGAAAATTTCATGGGGCGGTGCTCTCGCCGCCGCCTTGGTGATCGTTGGGGCGCCAGGCCTTGCCATGGCCGATCCTGCGAGCACTGACACCTACGTGAACAACGTTGTGGTCAACCCAACGCAGATACTGAAGAGCTCATCGCCTGTAGCCGTGACCTACACCTACGGCGCGAGCGACCAGAAGTCATCGGTTGTCTCCTTCGACATCCCAACTCCACTCGTTTACAACCCTGACTCAATCAAGCTCAGCGCAGACAACATGGTCGCAGGTAGCCTCCAGATCGTTCTTGACGGACGCGCCTATGACACGGACACTGACCAGAGCACCTGGGACGGTAGCTTCTACCGCGTGAGCTACCAAACGGTTCCCGCAGCAGGCGCGCACGAATACCCCTCGACCCTGTACTTCGAAACCAGTCGTCTTGCCGCCAACGTCGTGATGGCTGATCTCCCGGTGACCGTGCTGAACGACGGTGTCGCCGTTGACACGAAGCACCTCTCGGTGAAGATTCCCGGAACGAAGCCGTCCGTAATCAACACCTCCGTTGACAACGGAAAGTATGCGACCGGAAGCGGTGAAGTTGCGGCCGCCCTCGAGGCAGGCCTTCCGCTTTCCCTCTCGTACAACGAGAAGCAGGGAATCGGAACGATCGACCTGATGAACGCCAACCAGAACATCATCCGCACGAGCATCAACGCGGCAATGATGAGCGACACCGTCGACCCAACCGGCGTGCGCTTTGACGCAACCCTGCCGTTCGAAAACACCGTGTTCAAGGCAGACAAGCCAGTGATGGCTGCAACTGCCTCTGGCCTCATGTTTGCTATCCAGAAGGTAGACCTGACCCAGCCAAACTACCCAAACATCCCTGGCCTCACGTACGTGTCGAACAAGTTCACGGAGGTCGGTGGCAGCTACGGCGATCCGCTGAACGACTACGAGGTTCGTATTTCGGTTGACCCGACAACCCAGCAGACGCACGTTGAGTACTACGTGGCTTCGCTGCCCCGCGACTCCAAGCTGTTCATGGTTTACAACCAGAAGGTTGAATCCATTCCGGCGAACACAACTGGCTACCCCGAATTTATCGGAGAGACGTCGGTTACGTGGGACCAGCAGGATGCCAGCACCGTGAGCCGAATCGGAACGTGGCAGACGCCGTACAACATTTCGGCAGCATCCGTTGACACGCTGAAATCTGTTGACAAGACCGAAATCGAGCCAGGTGCAGCCCTGACCTACAGCTTCGACTTCACCGCGACGAAGGACAACACGACCTTCTGGGTGAGCGACACTGTCGACTCGCAGATCCCGCTGAAGGCCGAGACGCTTGTTTCGACCAACAGCAAGTGCGTTCCGACCGTTACCGCGGCAACCAACCTGCTCCGCATCGACTGTGCCGACCTTTTGGTTGGCGAGCACGTGACGGTTTCCGCCGGTGTTGACACGAGCGCAGCCGTCGACGGCGACACGTTTGCGAACACGTACTACCTCGGCACCGATCTTGGGTACCTCAAGGGCAACGAGGTCAGCACAAACGTTGTTGCTGCGGTTGTGCCTCCGATCGTGACGCCGACCCCAACGCCAACGCCGACCACACCAACCACTCCGAACACGGAGAACCCGACGGCAACGCCCGAACCAACAACCGGTTCAACCGGTGGCGAGGCAAAGGCTCCTGCTGGACTCGCACACACCGGAGCAAACGACTCCATCGCGATTGCCCTCGGCACCGGCCTCATGCTGATTGGCGCGGCAGCCATGATGTACCGCCGCAAGTCGGTCGCATTCAACAGCTAACACAGACAGGCCGCCAACACGTTGATCGTGTTGGCGGCTTTGTGTTCGAATCAGGCTTCGGCCTGTGCGCCCACCGGATTCGATCACGCGCAAGGCTCTATTTTTCTACAAAACGCCGGTGCTACCATAGCGAAACGGCGATTGTAATCAGTCAATTGGCTCCGTAATACACCGGTGTATGCGGAGGTACAACCAGCATTACGAAACGTTCACAATGGGGGAACACATCATGATTCGTGCTCGTCAACAACGAACCGGCTCCGTCGGTCAATTGCGTAAAATCGGCGGCAAGTCGTGGCAGCGAGGGGTGGCGGCCTTGGCCGCGGTTATCCTTGCCGGCTCCATGATTCCAGGGGCCCCAGCGGCGGCTGAGGATACGGGGCAGGATGCCGTGGTTGACCAAACGCAGACACCCCCAACGGAACAGCCAACACCTTCTGAAGAGTCGACAACGCCGTCGCAGCTCACGACCGACGAACCTGCGCCGTCTGACGACGCACCGACCGTGCAGTCGACCGTGCAGCCGACCGCGCCAGCAACCGACGGCCAGCTCCAGCAGCTTCCTCCCGACAACACAGACGAGGCTGCGCCCGCAGAGGCGTCAGACGAACCTGGTGTGATCGTACCGTTCTCCATTCAAGGTGCCGTGGCGACCGTCCAATCAGACGGAACCGACACCTTTGACGCCAATAACGACCCTGGAAACGACCAAGCGGCAAATAACGGCATCGTTCGTACCAATGACGAGATCCAGTACAAATTTGAGTACAACACCAACGCGGCAGTTATCACGCCGGTGATTACCTCTACGGCCCCGGCCGGCACCCAGTGGATAGCGGTTCCGCCAACGTGTGTCGGTCCTGGAACCACGCCTCATCCCTCTGGCATTTATGACAGCGTGACCGGACAGCCGGGCGGCGACCGCAGACTCCTGGTTTGCCAGTTGGTTTCCCAACCAGATTCGGTGAGCGACTCGATTCTGCCACGGCTCAAAGTATCCACCCAGCCTGGTCAGGGTACAGCCCTTCCCGTGAGATTTATGATTTCGGATGCGAGTGGCGATGCTCCCATCCTCTCCAACGAAGTGAGCACTACCGTTTCGGCCGCGCCGTTTTACGACCTCCGCAAACTCGGTCGAGCGGCGACGGCAAACGTCAACGGGCCAAACGGCGAGCCAGGCATCATGAACTCATACCCCGTAGGAATCACCGTTGCCCATCCAACCCGATTTGGGCCCCAACAGGGCATCAAAGGAATGTCTCAGCTGAGCAACACGGTCACGTTTCATGACGACCTGACGCAGTACAGCCGTGGCGCTCGGCTCTACGACTGGGCCGGTAGCGGCTGTGGGTACATCAACGGTGGCGATATCGGGGGCGTTCCCGCCTCGCGAATTGGTATCACCGGCAGCTCAACGGCCACCAACTCCGTCCCAAACAGCGGAACCATTTCCTGTGCCGCAAACGGGCAAGGGTTTGATATGACGTTTACCGGCATGGATACCTCGGCATCGTCGTTCCCAACCACAAACGCGCAGGGTGGAACTCTGGGGGCCAACTATCTCTTCGTGGCAACGGGCATCATGCGCGTGTGGCTGCCGCAGTCTGACGTGGTGAACGGTGCCGACGGTATTCCCGGAACTGGCGACGATAACAGCCTGCTACTGACCAACACGGTGAGCCAGTTTGATCCAACCGATACAACCGGTCAGTCGAACTACGGAACGGGCAGTGAGGCGCTCACGACCTGCTTCGGTCGCCCGCTCGACCGATGCGACAACACAACGTCCTTCACCCTCACCGCCGGTATGGGCATGAGCAAGCAGTACCGCGCCTATGCCGGCGGCGGCACGCCTCCCGGAGCCTCTGGCCTCTGGACGGGGGACTTGCGCGCCGGTCTTGGGTATAAGGTCACGAGCCGGGTTGCCATTACGCCTGCCGTGCTGCCAGCGCTGAATGCAAGGACGTGCGATATCTTTGACCGAAGCTCCCAGCGGCTCGTGCAGGGGTCTGGCGCCAACACGAACCCAGCGAGTTTTGGCCAGAGCGCAGGAGCTGATCCAGTGTTGCCAGGCCAGTATCTGATCGAATACGGCGCCGGGACGAGCCAGCCGACAACCTTCGCCGGTATGCGCGCGGCTCGATGTGACGACGGCGATGCCGTCTGGTCGGCCTCGCCAACAAGCGCAACGCTTGGCGGGAGTCTGACGCCGAACGGCTTCCGCGACACCATCGACAGGGTACGAATCACGTTCAGTCGTGACCTTGCCCCGCAGACAGCCTTCTACCTGTACACCAATCTTGAGGTCTATTCGACCTCGACGCTTGATCCCGCACAGAATCCTGACGGCACCATCCTGTCGAACTTCGGGCAGTTCAAGTACGGCGAAACACCCACGTGGAGCACTGCGAATACCTACAACCCCGTGAACCACACGGGCGCGCAGATGGGCGACCGTATCTTGTTTGTCCCCGGCGAGGTTCGGGTGTCAAAGGAAGTCCGTGAGGCGATCCCAGGTTCGGGGTCGCAGGTGCTTGCCGGACAAGACGCTGAGTTTGTGCTCAAGCCGTCTGCCTCTGGGCTGATCGGCTCGGCACCGGGAACGATGCGGGACGTTGTGGTGACCGACATCCTGCCAACGACCGCTCCGCGTCTTGCGATTAATCCGCTGAGCGTGACGGCTCCGCCCGGGGTTGTTCTTGAGTTCTGCTCGCTTTGTAACGGCAGCGACTGGAGTACGTCGCCGCCAGACACAACATATGGCCTTCGCTGGAACTTTGGCGACGTGCCGTCGGGGACTCCGCTGCCTGAGCTCTCGTATCAGGTGCGTGTGCCCATCGACGCGGCCAATAACCAGTCGTACCTGAACACCGTTTCGATTACCTCGCCAGACGACCCATCGACGGCGGCCCAGCGAACGGCAACGGCCACGATTTCTGTTGTCGCCGCTGCCACCGTGCTCGCCACAAAATCCACCGTTCGGCCTGTTGAGCCGCTCAACACGGACCTGCGCTGGACACTCGCGATCCGCAATGCCACGGCCGTGCCCATCGACAGCCTTGATGTCATCGATATCCTCCCGTTCTCGGGTGATGGCCGCACACCGCCGTCCGGCTTTGCCGGTGACTTTTCGGCGATCTCGGTTGAAAACCTGCCAACGGGGCTGACAGCGTATGTCACGGATGTGCCGCCGGTTGACCTTGATACTCGAGATGGGATCGGCGATAGCCGGCTGGATCCTGGGGCCGTGACCGACACCTGGTTCGTACCGCCGGGAACGGGGGTATGGGCCTGCACGCTGGCTCAGCTGGGAACCGCAGGTTGCCCAACGGCAGCATCCGTCACCGCCATTCGGTTTGCGAGTGACTACGCGCAGTCGGGAGTACTTGCACCAAACGAAACCGCAAGCTGGGATCTGGTGCTCACGCCTACCGGTAACGCAACGGGCAACCAGTACACCAACCGGTATGTCGCCCGCGTGAATCCAGAGGTGCTGCAGTTGCCTGTGAACTCACCCGACGTGCCGATCCGTGTGGTTGCGCCGTCTGTTTCAATCGTGAAGGATGTCTGCATCACCGAGATCTGCGCGGTTGACGATGAGACGGCCTGGGGCCAGTCGGCCGAACTCCCAACCGGTCGGGAAGCGGTATACCGGCTCACGGTGACAAACACGGGTGAAGAGCCCGGCGAGGTCACGGTCTCTGACGTGCTGCCAACGTCGTTGTCACTTGTGAGCGGCAGCGTTGAGGCGAGCGCTGGGGATACCACTGGATTCGACCCCGATTGGGCCGTTGGTACGGTTGCTCCCGGCCAGTCAGAGACGCTCCTGTTTCGCGCAGCGACGAGTGGCCTCGGCTCCATCACAAATATCGCGACGGCCAACATCGTTGACCGCTTTGATCAGTCAGCGACCGATGATGATGATGCTCTGATTACGGTTGTTGCCGTTCCGATCGGGCTCACGAAGACGCTCACACGCAACACCGTTGGTCCTGACGGAATTGGAGAGCTCACGTACGACATCGAGGTGAGCAACGACACTGCGTACCCAAGCACGTATTCGCTTGCCGATGAGCTTCGCTTTGGTGCGGGGATTGTGATTACGAGTGCGGTCGCCTCAAACGTTACTCCTGGCGATATCGAAGTGAACGAGAATTGGAATGGGCGTGACGTCACCGAGTTGACTGTTGACACACCGATTGAGGCGACGAGTAGCCACACCTACCAGGTTGTGGTTGCGGTCCAGACTCCTGGTGGCCTTCCTGACGACCAGCGCGAGTGTGCAACAGGGGGAGGAGCAGGAGGATTCTTGAACGCTGCGGCCTTGTTGGATACCGATCCTGCGGTCACGGCATCCGACTGCGACTCTGCTCCGGCAGGAACGCTGAGCGTCACAAAAACAGGCGCGGCGCAGGTCGAGGCAGGCGGGCTCGTGACGTGGAGTATCCGCGTTGAGAACACGGGGGACATAGACGCTGGAGCGTTTGTTATTTCGGACGAGCTGCCAGCGGGAATCACGCTTGATTCTGCTTCGGACGACGCAGAGGTGAACGGCCAGGTTGTGACCTGGCGCTTTGACGGGCTTGCCGTTGGCGCGAGCCGCACGGTGACGGTTTCCGGCACTGTCGACGCATCCCTTGCCGGCAAGGCGGTCACAAACTGTGCGGCCACGTCGCTTCCTGAGGGTTGGTTTGATCCGGAGATTTCTCCAGCAGACCGTGCGGCGTTGGTTGCGGCCGTGGCAACGCCAAACTGCGCGGAGACCGAGGTAACAACTGATGTTCCTCCGACCGTTCCACCAACGTCGCCCCCTGGGCCAGGTGCGGGGGGCTCCGGTTCTGGGCTTGCCATTACGGGAGCAGCAGAATCCTTTGTGGCCTGGTGGGGAGTTGTTGCCCTTCTTCTGGCGGGAGCAGCGCTGGTGTTTGGGTCGAGGCGAAATCGATCGCGCGGGCTCTGATCGTACGCACCGCGTGACTGAGGAGTGAGGCAAGCGGCTTCGGCGAATTGTTCTTTCATTACAAAACATGAGAATGTTATGGGTGTTGATAGTTGTTTGTATCGACGGTATGGGCTTGTGTGTTCACGGCCCAGGATTCCACCGCCCCCTACGAAACACGGTGACCCCATGAAAAAACGTCTCAGTATTGCGATGGCCGGACTCTTGGCCGCTGGCTCACTCCTCATTGCCCAGCCGTCATTTGCCGCCGATGTTGTCATCCCTGATGCCCGGTTGCGAGAGTGCATCGCTGGGCAGCTTGGCAAATCACCAACCGCCCCCATCTCGCAGGTTGAGGCCGCCGGAATGGACGAGATGTGGTGTACCGGTGGGGTGACCAACCTTTCGGGTCTTGAGCAGTTTGTGAATCTCACCCATGTTGGTGTTGCCTACGGTACGATTGACGATTTTGGCCCGCTAGAACAGCTGTCTTACTTGGTCGACCTCGACCTCGAAGGCTCGCAGCTTGGTGACCTCAGCCCCATCGCGAACCTGGTGAATCTTGAGGTACTCGACGTGAGCTACGGCAACCTGTTGAACATTGAGGCGCTCCGCGGTTTTACCCAATTGAAGTCACTCAACCTCTTTCGCAACTCGATCAGCGACCTTTCGCCGCTGAGCGGGCTCGAATCGCTCGAGTTTCTCAACGCGAGCGTGAACCCGCTTGACTCGTTCGAGGCACTCAGGGGGCTGCCCAACCTGGTCGATGTGAGCGCCGCGAACACCGGGATCTCAGACCTGAGCCCGCTTGCAGACAAGACGAAGCTGAAATTCATCACCATGCACAACAGCAACGTGTCGGATATTTCGCCTGTCGCCACGCTGCATCCAACCCTGATTCGAGGGTATTTTGACGGAAACCATATTGTCGACCTCTCGTCGCTTATCACGTTGAACCAGTCGCAGACAAACGTCTCCGTGAGAAATCAAACCGTCAGTTTGCCTGATCTCCCGCTTGGGCGGTCGCAGCACAACGTCATCCGCGAACAGGATGGTTCTGTGGTGGTTCCGACCTCGACGACGGCCAACTATGACTCCGCTACGAGCTCGTGGTCGTATGCGACGGAGGGGCCACACACGCTGACGTGGGATTCCGATCCTGGAACCACCTGGACCGGATTTACCGGCACAATCACGCAGAACTCGGTTGCTGCCCTCCCCGTCGGCGTCGCTCCGACCGTGACGCTGAACCCCGCTGATCAGTCGGTCATCGAGGGGGAGAGCGCACGCTTTTCCGTCGAGGCTGACGGCGACCTCCCGATGACCGTCCGCTGGCAAGAGAGTCGCGACGCTGGTGTCTCGTGGACCGATCTGCCCCTGGCTGTTAACCTCACCCTTCAGCTTGATGACGTGGTCCTTGCGCAGCACGGCAACCAGTATCGAGTGACGCTGACCAACACGGAAGGCGCCGCAACGAGCGCCGCCGCAACGCTCACCGTGACGGCGCAAGCGGTCGTCCCTCCCATTATTCCGCCGGTTGTTCCACCAGTTGTTCCGCCGGTGACGCCGCCGGGTAATAAGCCGGCCACGCCGCCTGCGGCAGTCGCTCCTGGGGCAACCCCATCGGGCAAAGCAACGACCGGAGTCGATGGGGGTGCGGTACCGCCAGCGATCCTCGCTACCACGGGAGCGCCAGATCTGCTGTGGGTCGGAGGCGGGATGCTCGGTATGGTCATGCTCGGTTGCGTGCTCATGCTGCGTGGCCGGAATGCCGCCGAGCCAGCGTAAATCCGTCGCGTTTCTCCGAACAGACCCTTAGGCTTGACTCGCAGCCGATGACGCTCGGCGATGCCTCGACCATGAGCACGTTGCCGTGCCGCCGATTGTTCCGTTGAAAGGCCAACACCGTGAAGCACTTCACCCTGCCGCAAACCGATATTTCCGCCCCCAATGTGGTGCTCGGACTCATGCGTATCGCCGAGAAAACCGACGACGAGGTTCGCGAGCTGATTCATACGGCGCGGGATGCCGGTATCGACTTCGTTGATCACGCCGACATCTACGGCCCAGACCTGCACAGCTGCGAGCGCCGATTTGCCGAGGCCATGCAGCTCACCCCGTCGCAGCGCGACGAGCTGACGATTCAGACGAAGGCCGGCATTGTCACCGACGGGCCGTATTTTGACTTCTCGTATGAGCACATCATGACGTCGGTCGAGGGCTCGCTAGCCGCGCTGCAGACCGACCGCATCGACATCCTGCTGCTGCACCGTCCCGACGCGCTCGTTGAGCCAGAGGAGGTTGCGAAGGCGTTTGACGAGCTGGAGGCCTCCGGCAAGGTCCGTGCGTTTGGCGTATCGAACCACACCCCACGACAGATTGACCTGCTCAAGAAGTATGTTCGTCAGCCCATCGTCGCCAACCAGCTGCAGCTGTCGATTACCCACTCGCCGATTGTGGCCCAGGGAGTCTCAACCAACATGTTGGCCGAGCAGCAGTCGGCCACGCTTGACGGCGGCGGCATCGTTGACTATTGCCGGCTCAACGACATCACGATCCAGGCGTGGTCGCCGTTCCAGGCCGGATTCTTCAATGGGGTCTTCCTCGGCTCGCCCGATTACCCAGAACTCAACGCGGTTATTGATCGCTTGGCGGCACGCTACGGGGTTCCTCCCATCGCGATTGCGACGGCGTGGATCACCAGGCACCCCGCAAACATCCAGGTTGTTCTTGGGACGACGAGTCCCGACCGAGTGGCAGGCGCCGCGCTGGGCTCTGACCTGCCGCTGACCCGTGCCGAGTGGTACGAGCTGTTTCGCGCCGCCGGGCACCTGGTTCCCTAGCGGGCGAGACGCGCCAACCCCTCAGATTTGCTGCGGCGGCTGATGGTGGGTTAACGCGAGAAAGGCTCAGGGAGGGTGTCTGCGTGCACCCCCTGAGCCTTTCAGTTATTTAGGCGTTGCGGCGTCGGCGCAGCGCGGCAGCCCCCGCGAGGAGGAGCAGACCCGCGGCTGCGAATAACGCGACGGAACGTTCGGTACCAGTCGTTGCGAGCGAACCGTTGGCGCTGGCCGATTGGTCGGTTGACGGCTGGTCCGTTGGCGACTGGTCTGTTGACGACTGTGGCGCTTGTGCCTCAGGCGTTTCGGTGTTTGGCGCCTCGGGAAGTACAGCGGTATCCGTCACCTGAATGGGCCACTCGTACGAGATCGCGTTGCCGTCGGCATCAATCGCATCGATCGCAACGGTGTAATCACCGGCGGTTGTTGGGGTGCCCGAAAGGGTGCCCGTCGCGGCGTCGAGGTTCAGGCCGTCTACGCCCGCATTTGTCAGCGCAAACGAAACCGCGTTATACCCGGGGGTAACGGTGAAATCGAAGGCGTAGGGGGTGCCAACCGTTGCGTTGAGGGGCGCGGTGTTGGTGTAGTCGGCGCGGACGAGCGGATACGTGATGGTTGCGGAGTACTCGCCAACGCGGGCATCCGTGCTCGCAGCATCGAGCGTGAGCTGCGTAGCCGCGGTATCGATATTGCTCCAGGTAGCTGATGCGGCATCGCCGAGCGCGCCAGCGTTAATTTCTGGGGCGAGCGAATACGGCAGGCTGATGAGCCCGGTAGGCGTTGAACGGGTGTAGCTCGTTGTCCGTGCCGGAACGTAGAGTTCTGGGCCGGCCAGCGTCTGTGACCGAGCGGCGGTGACTGTCACGTTCGCGAGTGGGGTGAGGTCCGCAATGTGGTTGCTCGTCAGGTAGAGCTCTGACAGTCCGGTGAGCCCGGAAAGGGGTGACACATCGACGATTTGGTTGTAGCTCAGCGTCAGGATGCTCAGGTTGCTGAGTCCGGCAAAGGGGCTGAGGTCAACGATGTCGTTACTTGCGATGCGCAGAATCGAGAGATCGTTGAGGGCCGCGAGAGGCGAAACATCTGAGATGTTATTGTCGCCGAGGCGCAGATCTCGAAGTCCGCTCAGCCCGGAAAGCGGCGTGAGGTCTTCAATCTGGTTGACGGATCCAATCATCGTCTCAACGTTGGTCAGGCCAGCGAGCGGAGCCACATCGGCGATGTTGTTGTTGTGAAAGCTCAGCCAGGTGAGGTTGCTGAGGTTGCTCAAGGGAGTCACGTCGTCGATCGCGTTTGAATCGAATGTGAGCGTGGTGAGACCGGTGAGCTGGGCCAATGCCGAGAGGTCGGTCAGATTATTGGAGTCCAGGTACAGGCGGGTGAGTGCCGTGGAATTGGCGAGCGGCGAAATATCGCTGATGGCATTCCTGGTGAATTTGGCGTAGTACATGTTGTGCGCGTATTCGAGGCCGGTCAAATTGGTAATGCCGGAATCCGAGGCCTCAAAATAGCCGAGTGTGTCCATGTCGGCTTCGGTGATCGGGGTGCCGGCCGCGTGCTTCAGCGACGCGTTGATTGCGTCCGCGAGCGCGGCATCCGGGATACTGACAACGTCGGAGGGCGCTGCCTCGGCGGCTGAGGTATCCACCGTGAGCATCGTGGCTGAGATACCGCCCATCGCAACCGTTCCGGCAAGGACCATTGACATAATGCTGAGACTTTGCTTCTTCATGAGTACTTTCTGTTGTGATAATGAGCAACCCAAAGGGATTGCCTCATACAGTTACGACTCATGAAGAAGCCTCGGCTTACGAATACCTATCCGGATAGTGCTGGCAGGTCGAGCTGCCGCTTAAAGTAGGCCCAGGGGAAGCCTTCTTCGCGAATCTGAACCCAGCCGTCTGCCTCCATGCGCTTTCGCGCCGATTGCCCCGGCGTCCACGGCAATCGCTTATGCTCCCACTGCATTGGGGATGCCTCGACCAGGTGGTACAGCGTGCCGTAGTCAACGGAATGCCAGCCGAGTTTCCCTTCGCGTTCGAGGGCGGCCATCTCGTTGAAGGCCGTGAGCGGGCTGAGGATCTTTCTGCCGGGTGCAACGTTTGTCTTGACCGAGGATGACGTTGCGCTGGGGGAGTTGAATCGCTGCTGTGCTCCCTGGCGGCTGATGCCAAGGATGGCGCCGATGGTATCCCAGCTGTGGCCGGCTGAACGGGCGCCCGTGATGGATTCTTGCAGGATGTTCGCCGCTTCGTCGGCCGCGATTTTGCTTGCCGCAACGAGTTTGAGGTAGGCCTCGTCGCTGGCTTCGAGCTCGGCGCGCAGGGTTGATGAGGAATCAAGGACTGCGCGGGCGACCGTATCCCGGATTGAGCTTATTTCGGTCGCGTCGAGCAACTCCGCAGGCGCTTTGTTGCCGGATGCTTGGGTCATGATTCCTTCTTCGAGTTGCCCGCTGAGCTTGCCTGCTTTTTGGCGGCGGCCCAGCCGATCGAGGCGATGACGATTGCCGACATAAAGGGGAGGGCAATGCTGTTGAGCCCGCCGGGGCCTTCTGCGAGGAGGACGGAGACGACGGCGATGATGAATGCTGCGCACACGGTAAAGAAGAGGGTGCGGGCGACGGCCAGGGCTGGGGTTCGGGGGGATGGTGTGTTGTTCATGTTGTCAACTTTATATTGACAAGATCGTCTTGTCAACTTTTCGTTGACATTGAGGTCTGTGTTGTCCGCCGCGTGAGTATTGCCTGAGTATCCAGCCCGTCTGCAAGCACCTGATGATCCTCGAATGCGCTTTTGCCCAGATCGCGTCGAATCGGGCAGCGCGATACCTGAACGGACTGCTCTGAATATTCCGCAGTCGTGCGCGGCATCGCCAGCTGGGATCCGCTTGGCTACCTTGGCATCGACGCGATCCCTCCCATCATGAGAATTGTCTGTGTCGTGTTGCTTGGCGTCTTTGCCTGCCAACTCCTGCTGGTGCGTGTGTACAGCTTCGCCCGACGAGGTCGCGGACGTGACTACGCTCCGGCGGCCAGCCCGTTCAGGATGTCCTCCACCGGGCCGGCCTCCGCTGACGCAAATCCGGTGCCGGCCCAGAGGTGCATGCGCTGCGTGTCTCCCGCGGCAGCCGCTGCCTTACGCAACGGCGAGGTGAGGTGGTGAACGGCAGGATAGCCAAGCGGCGCCTCGTCGCTGTGGGCGATCATAAAGCCGTTGTAGAGCCCGCGAGCCGGTCGGCCGGTGAACGCGCGGGTAATTGCGGTCCCCGCGAACGCCGGGTCCGCGAGGGCCGCGCGGTGGGCGCTCGATGCGCCGCTTTCGTTGGCCCGCAACAGCGCCGTGCCGACGGACACAGCGCTCGCACCGGAGCGAAGGGCGACAGCGACGTCCCCAGCGGAGCTGATGCCGCCGGCCGCAATCAGAGGGATCGTCACAGCCTGGGAAACGGAAGCGACGAGGTCAGCGAGTGGAATAGGCAGGGGGAGTAGATTCGGCGTGAGCGTGCCGGAGTGTCCGCCGGCCTCCCAGGACTGAACAACAAGCGCATCCACCCCTGCCTCGGCGGCCTGCTTCGCCTCGTCAACGCTCGTGATGGTCTGGATTATCCGGCTGCCGGCCCGTTTGAGGGCCGCAATAACCTCGGTCGAGGGGATGCCGAACGTGAAGCTCACAGCGGGGACAGGGTCGCTGAGCAGAACATCAAGTTTGTTCTGCCAGTCGTCATCGTCGTCGAGCGGGCTTGAGGTGCTGAGGTCAAGGCCGAACACATCCGCGTCGGCCTGGAGGCGGCGAGCGTAGCTGGCAAACTCGCCCGCGGAGATCGGAACCGGATTCGGCGCGAACAGGTTGACGCCAAACGCGACGCCAGAGTCACGCACGGCCGCCATTCGCGCGGCGAGCGCATCCGCAGGTGTGTAACCGGACGCAAGGAATCCGAGGCTGCCTGCCTCACCCGCGGAGATGACCAGCTCGGGTGTCGTCGCGCCACCGGCCATAGGAGCCGCAAGAACGGGGTTGGTGATGCCGAGAGAATCGAGCAGCGGGTTCATAGGTTCAGAGTCTACCGACGAGGAGGAAGAACCCACCGGCAATGATGCTGACCCTTCGGATTCACGACTCATTCACCGACCAGACACCTGGCTTGGAGAGCCTAGAGCGGGCCAAACCGGCCTTCAGCCTTTCTCACGGAAAGAAGATTTAATGCCATACGCCAGACGCGGAACTCTGTCTACCGCGCCACGTTTCATTCGAGCACGTGTTGCTGCACCAGTCGCCACCGTTGCGCTTTCCCTCATTGTGTTGCCAGCGTTGATCGCCGCACCCGCAGGAGCTGAGACCACTGCTGCAGCTGCCTCGAGTATCCGGATCAACGAGGTTGTCTCAACCGGAGGCGTTCCAGGGGACTGGGTCGAGCTGACGAACATCGGCCCGGAAACCGTTGATCTCGCCGGCTATGTGCTGAAGGACAGTGAGGATGACCATCAGCTTGTCCTCTCGGCAGGCACGACCCTCTCCGCCGGGCAATTCTTGGCGATCGACACCGAGGCCGCTTTTGGGCTTGGCAAGGACGACGCCGCGCGCCTCTTCGCGCCTGACGGTGTGACGCTCATCGACAGCGTGACCTGGACCGCGCACGCAAGCCTGTTTGGCCGCTGCCCAGATGGGACAGGGGAGTTCGGGCTCACCACTGCGGTGACCAAGGGCGCGGCAAATGCGTGTTCCACATCCACCCCCGGTACCCCAGGCACGACGCCCGACCCAACGCCGGACCCAACGCCGCAGCCAGGCGTTGGCGCGGTGGCCTGGCCCGGCGCGGCCTCCGTTCGAACGGTTGACGAGGCCGGATTCTACGGAGACAATCTCAGCGGCCTCGACATTGTTGGCGCCGGATCACCTCTTGCCTCTGGCGGCGACACGATCTGGGCTGTGAAGAACGGCCCCGGTACCCTGTACCAGTTGCGTGCAGACGGAGACAACTGGAACCCGGTCGCTGCTGATGGATGGGCAGCGGGCAAGACCCTGCACTACCAGGATGGCACGGGCGACGTTGACGCAGAGGGTGTTGTCGCCGTTGGTGCGAGCATCTACGTCTCGAGTGAGCGAAACAACTCGCAGAGTAAGGTCAGCCGGCCCTCGGTGCTGCGCTACGCACCGAGCGCCGCTGGCACATCCCTCGCCGCGGCCCAGGAATGGAACCTCGCGAGCGCGCTTCCCGTTGTTGCGCCAAACTCTGGGCTTGAGGCTATCGAGTGGATTCCCGATGCAGCCCTCGTCTCGGCCGGGTTTATCGACCAGTCGACCGGCACAGCATACGACCCAGCACGCTACGCGGGCCACGGCGACGGGCTCTTCTTTGTTGGGATTGAAGCCAACGGCAACGTGTATGCCTTCGCGCTGAATACCGATGGAACGTTCGCGCTACTTGCCACGATTTCGAGCGGATTCCCCGGCATCATGGACCTCGAATACGAGGCAGAGAGCAACTCGCTCTTTGCCGTCTGTGACGACACCTGTGATGGTCAAATTGCCACGCTTGCCGTTGGTGCCGATGGGGCGTTCAACATCACCGCACTCTACGAGCGACCTGCCAACATGCCAAACGTGAACAACGAAGGGTTTACCCTTGCCACAGAGGCCTCGTGTGTCAACGGGATGAAGTCGGCTTTCTGGTCTGACGACAATGGAACCGACTCCCACTCGCTGCGTGAAGGCCTCATTCGTTGCGTCACGACCGTGACCGAGCCAACGCCGAATCCCGGTGTTGAACCAGTTTCAGAGGCAGACCTGACCGACGCAACGCGAGGAACGGTGACGGTTCCGGCATCCGTTCGACCTGGTGAGGTTATGACGGTTGGGGTTGGAGCCGAGCTGGCAAACACAACCGTTTCGGCCATCCTGTTCTCCACCCCAACCCCGCTAGGAAGCGCGACGGCAAGCGCTGCCGGTGAATTCTCGGTCACGATCCCGCTTGCGACCGTTATCGGCCAGCATCGCCTCGCGGTGACGGACGCAGAGGGCCGCCTGCTTGGCTGGGCGCCGCTCTCCGTTGCAGCAGCTGTTGACTCGGTGCCCGCCGTGCCCGTTGCAACTGTTCCCGTCACGGGAGTCGGTGCTGCCGCAGGAAACGGCGGCCTTGCCGTGACAGGGGCCGAGTCGGAGTTCGCCGCTATCGCAGGAGGGATCGCTGCCTTCTTGCTTGGCGCTACCGTCTTGGCCACGACACGTTTGCGTCGCAGGGCCAGCGCAAGTTAGGCCGCCGCACACATGCGCCGCCGCTCCAAATGTTGGAGCGGCGGCGCATGTTGTCGTATTTGGGCTATTGACCCTCGCTACTCGCCTTCAGCACCTGAGGATACTCATAGGTCCCGTCGAGAATTGACTCGCCGGGCACGTACAGCCGGAACACGAGCCGAAACGCCGCGTCGGGTGCAGGGAGCCAGTTTGCGAGATCGATTGGGTCTATCGGCTGGGCGTGTGAGATCACAATGCGCAGCGATCTGTCGTCCGAATACTTGATACCTGCGGTCCTATCGCCGATTGAGTAGCGGTCAATGGGATTGTCAACCAGGTAGTAGCGGGGGATGTCGTAGAGCGTGATCGACCAGAAGGCGCCAACGGGAGGCTCGGAATCGAACGTCATGCTGTAGGTGTTCGCCCCGACTAGTGGATTCTGTTCGATATCGGTGAACGCTTGGGCGTAGACGGCCTCATACGCGTGATTGCCCCAGAGGCCGAGGCGGCAGGCGATGGCCCGGTCGAGAATGCGTTGCTCCTGGTTCTCGTTTCGCCAGCGTGGCTCATCGATGGTGCCGAGCCCAAGGTTGTAGAGGTTGTAGTCGAAGAGGTGGAGCCCGACGGTCCACCCGTTATAGACGGGAGAATTGCCGTGTTTGGTCGCTTCCTCAAGCTGGGCAATTCCCTCGGCATACCCAGCTCGGCGGGCATCGGTGTCGCTGGTGGCTGACCAGAACGAGGTAAACGAGTCGACGAGTTCTTGTTCTTCCTGTGGGGCTGGGAAGGCCGCAGACCAGGCCTGAGCCTCAGCCCAAAACTGCTGTGCGTCATCGGCCTGCTCCGGCGGGGACGGGATGCCGGCGAGCGCGTTCTCCGGATGAAGCGGCGTGATGGTGGTGGCGTCTTGCACCGCGGTGACCGCGGGGATATCGTCCGGGCCGGTGCACGCGAAGCGCCCAACGATGGACACAACATTGGTGGAGGCCTGGACGATTGGCTCGGCTGCCGTTCCTGTCCACCCCGGCGGGACGATGAGGAACGAGCCCGAGGTATTGCCCGTCGCGCGCGTGCCAATATAGGCAATGTTGTTGGTCCAGGCATCCACAAACTGGAGTACGTAGTAGCGGTCGCCCGTCGCAGGTACCGTCAGGCGGAGCGGGCCGCCCGAGAGATCCAGCTGTGCCATCGAGTACACGGTGTCGTTGTTGATGGTGACGAAGGTGTCCTGCGGGCCGGCAAGGTTGCGGGCGTGCGAGAATGTGTTGAAAGGGGTGGCGGGATTGGAGCCTACGCCGGTTGTGACGTAACGGTTCACCTGCCGCAGGTTTTCAACGAGTGGGTAGTAATAGGTGTAGGCCGCTACGGCTGTCGCGCTGTCTGGCATCTGTTTGGACCTTTCGTTGGATGATGTGATCAGTGCATGGTCGAGGGTTTGCGTCTCAGTCTGAGCGTCATGCCAGCGAGGATGACCAGAAGGCCAACGGTCAGGAACCCAACGCTCTGCTGTCCTCCGGTTGCGGCAAGGCTTCCTGCGCCGCCAGCCGAGGTTGTTTGGGAGGCCTGCGTGTTGGAGCCGGTGCTTGGTGGTTGGTTGGTTGGCGGTGTTGGGGTCTCGGTTGCCCGTTCGTCCTCGATTGCAAACGGCAGCATGTTGTTTGCCGCGCAGTTCACGGTTGCCACCCGGTTCGCAGGGGCGACCGTTGCGCCGTTTGGAGCCGTGACCGTGACGGTGTACTCAGCGGATGCCTGTGGTGGGAACGCGTAGTCGCCGACCGCATCCGTTGTGGTTGTGACTGTTCCGTTTGGGCCGGCGAGCGTCACGGTCAGGTCAGCGCGTAGCTGGCCCGTCACGGAACCGGTTATCGGATAGACGCCGTCTACCGCGAGTGCGACGCCGACTGCAGGCCCATTGGTGACCGCATCAATCGGCGTGGCAGGTGCCGATTCACTGCCAGGAGGCACCACCGACAGTCTGACCGCGTAGTCGCGAAGCGGCAGAACGAAGGGGAAAGCGAACGAGCCGTCCTCGGCCGTTACCGTCGTTGCGACCTGGCTGCCGGAGCCATCCAGCAGGTCAAGGCCAAGGCCTCCTGCTGGAAGGCACGTGGCATCAACCCTCCCGCTCACCGCACTCGCGTCGGCGAACCAGGTTTGGTAGCTCGGCGAGCCGGAAACCCATGCGGAGGTGACCGTCAGCGACAAAATTGGTACAAGCGGTTTGAACCAGGCCGCCGCGCCAGTTGTGTCGCAGAATGCATTAGCGGCAATACAGCGGGGCTCAGCGAGCGTGACGCTTTCGGCCGAAGTTGACACGGTCGGAATTGCATAGGGGGCGTTCTCGGATGCACATGCTGAGGCGCGGGGCGACGCGTCACAGTAATTGAAGGCCGTGACGAGGCCGAGCGAGGCCGAAGGTATAGCGTCGCCGTTGGCGTCGATGGCCGTTACGGTGAGGGCTTCTGCATCGACGTCGCCAAGGGCAAATCCCCAGCTGCCGGCTGGCGCCGGTGTCGCAAAGGTGTAGGTTGTCACGGATGCCGAGCCTGCTGTCTGGCCGCCGGAGTCGAGCGAGAGGTAGCTCTTGTTCTGGCTCGATCCGGCAAACGTGCCGAAGGGTGCGGACCCTGGCACCCACGATGTTGCGCCCGAGGAGACCGTGCCAATGCGCGACGTTGAGGTCAAAGCTGCGGTGGGGAGATCGCCGGGAAGCGCGACGGAGCCAGTGCGCGCACCGGGGTCGCCGCTCACCGTCAGCGTTGCGTATCCGTCAGAGGGTGCGGCATGCGCGGCCGTGCCGCCCTGGCCAAAGCCGATGCCCACAACGCAGAAGGCCGCAACGGCCACCGCAACGATGCGGGTGCTGAAGCTACGAGAATCATGTGTGTCGCAGATGACCGCCATACTGGACATGCTAAACGCCCGACGGCTTCAGGCATAGCGTTTGGAAACAACTGTGTCTGAACGTAACGAGTTGGCCTCAGCTCGTTGGTTTGGTTGCTTCGATCAAGAACCGAGTCGAGTGAGCGATAAACGGGCCTTCGTTGCTGATCTGCTCGTGCAACTCACGAAGCCGTGGCAGATAGGCGTCGACCGTAAAACCGGGCACCATCCAGATCACCTTCCGCAGGAAGTAGATGACCGCTCCAATGTCGTGAAACTCCAAGCGGAGGCGCTCAAACCGCACGTCAACGATGCTGAGTCCTGCCGCCGTTGCCGCGGCAACATCGGCATCGGGATGCCTCGCGTTTCGGATGTGCTCTGGCTGTTCGCCGAGGAAATACTCGACAAGCTCAAAGACGCTTGAGTGACCGACGTGTTGCGCAAGATAGGTTCCGCCCTGACGAAGCACTCTTGCGATTTCGTCCCACCACACCGTCACGGGGTGGCGGCTGGACACGAAGTCGAAGGCCTCGCTCGCAAACGGCAGCGGAGGTTGGTCCGCATCGGCCACAACGGCAACGCCGAGCGGATGCAAGAGCGCGGTCGCCTTGGCAACGTTTGGTGGCCAGGACTCGGTGGCCACCATGAGCCTCGGTAACTGACTGAGGCCAGCAAGGACCTCGCCGCCGCCCGTCTGGATATCAAGGGCAGCGGATGCCGTCGCCAATCGGCGGCCGAGGGTCTCCGCATACCCCCACGAGGGGCGTTGCTCAGTGGCCCGCCCGTCGAGCCAGGAAAAATCCCAACCGTCGACGGAGGCCGACTGCGCCTCGGCGACAAGCTCTTCAAAGGATGCGGTCATGAAATCATTGTGCCAGTCCGCCGCGCGTTCCGTAGACTTGGGGTATGTCGCAATTGCTGGTGAGGCCGTGTTTTGGCCAAGACGAGTGGCCAACCATCGTGAAGATTTGGCGCAGTTCGGTTGAGGCAACGCACACGTTCCTCACGGTCGAAGATATTAACCGGTACGAGTTACGCATGGTGACGCACTACCTGCCAGCGGTCGAACTAGATATTGCCACAATCGATGGCCACGCCGTTGGGTTTCTTGGTTGGGTTGACGACTCTATTGAAATGCTGTTTGTTGATGCCGGTGCAATGCGAAGGGGAGTTGGCACCGCGCTCCTGCATGCCGCGCAGCTGCGTTCGCCGCAGCTTGTGCTTGACGTCAATGAGCAAAACCCAGCGGCGCTCAGCTTCTACGAGCACAGCGGGTTTTTGCGAGTCGGCCGGTCAGAAACTGACGGCGACGGACGTCCGTTTCCGATTATCCACCTTCGATACGGCCGCTAGGCCGGGGCCGAACACACTGGCGTACGCGAGACAGTGATGCGGTATCGGAGCGGCCGAACCTGGCCGGTCACTGCGGCGAAGGTTCAGGGTAATCGGTTAGCGTTAATGGTGTGAATGTGTGCGAATGGGACGCGACCGACCGTGCCGGTATCGGTAGCCGAGTGGAACCGCGTCTTCGAGCCGAGACGCGCCTCCGCGAGGCGCCTGCAGCGGACTGCACCACCTTTGTGGCTGCCGCAGCCAAACGCGCCAGCGGGTTCGTTACGGCTTTCAAACTCGTCTCGCCGACGTCAAACAGGGACGGTTGACCCATGCCCAACCTCAAATTTCACTCCCGCGCGTGGCAGCATGGCTACTGGGTTGGACGCGGTGAACTGAATCCCAGTGACGCGGATCGCTCTGACGATGATGTAAGTTTTGACGACGGCGTCCAGACGGGACAAGCAGAGTACGGCATCCTGTTCGAGGAGGGCGAGGCCACGATGACATACGTGCCCGCGCTGCAGAGCATTGACGACCTTGAAGCTGGCCACGTCATACGGGTTGCGCAGGAGCTGCATCGCGCGGGGTCGCTGTATAGAAACCAGACGAAGCCGGCGTGGTCGTCACTCATCAACGTCTCGATGCACTCACGCAACTACCGGGTGTTCGTGGGGGTTTCCGTTGCGATTGGGATAGTTTCCCTTGTCTTGCTTGTGGTCCCGCTGCTGTTGGGTGTTGTGTCGGTGCTTGGCATCGTTGTCGCGCTGTTTTTCCTTGGGGTACTGGCGCTTGTCTGGGGTACCCTGTTGGTTAAATCGCGGCAGGGCGAGAAGGACTACCTGACCCAGCCAGCCCCGCGCTGGTGGATCACTGATGCACACGTCATCGCATCATCCAACGGGCAGACGATTAAGATCCCACTTGCCGAGATCACCGAGACAGCTGCACGCGGCGACTTTATTCTTGCCAGGCATCCAAGCCACCGGATGATCGTCATCCCAATGGTCGGGATGCTTCGGTCCGATACCGGTGCGCCTGCGGTTCGAGATGAGGTCTTAGTCGCCGTCAGCACGCACGCCAACACCGTTCCCGCGCCCGTCTTCCTCCGCGCCAAAGCGCCGATGGTTGAGCGTCGCCCTGCTGCTGATGTTGCCGGGGGAACCGAGCAACAGGAGCGCGCGGCGTTTGACGCGAAGTATGCGTCAGAGAGCAGTGAGATCGTAGTACTCACGAGCGGAATTGTTGGTGGAGCGGCTCACATACGCGGGGGTAGCCTCTGGGCCTCGTCTACGAATCTCCTCGCCTATGTCGACGAAGACGGCTCGGTCAGCGAGAAGGGGCGGCTCTCGTGGCTCTCCACAGATGGGCAGCGGACGTCAAGCACCTACGATCTCAAACCGTTCAGTCAATATGTGGTGCGAGCTCGTCGCTTCGTCCCCGGCCAAACGGAACAGCTACGGCGAGGGGCAGCCGAGCCAAACGCGGTGCACCAATTTGCGCTCGACCAAGTGATTGAACGAGACGTTCATGTTCGGGACCTCGACGAGCGGTTGGCGCGCTGGACGCAGCCTGTCCGTATCGCGACAGATATGGGCGAGTTCGAGCTTGATCGAAACTTCGGATGGTTTTCCGGTCACATTCAGTGGTGCGGGCGGGACGTATCGGTGTCGCTCTCGGTCGATGACGGGTCCATCGAGGGAGCTGAGACCTGTGCGGTGGCCCTCTCCAGCTTGGTCGGGCTTGTTGCAGCAATGCCGAATGTTGATTCCCGCTGGCGCGCATTTGCTGCTGCGGAACTGGCCGACGGTGCCGAAGACTGGCGACAGGACGACGAGGAATCGTTGGCATCGGCACCGATTACCGTCGAAGCGTTCGCCGAGCGGATCGGACTTAGCGAGCTCAGTATCGACGAGGACGGCTCAGTAAATCCGTACTACGACGACGGCAATATGTTTGGCGGCCACGTGATCCTGCTCTCCGTCGAGCCTGACGGAACAATTACCGACGCCTCAATCGCTGGGTAGCGCGAAGCGGCCTTGACCTGCCTGTTGGGCTTCTCCTCGACGGCCGCTCTCAAGTCAGTCCTCGGCAGGCCTGGAATCTTCGGCGAGCTGCGCGCGAATGGCGCGGCTGACCGCTGCCGCTGCGTCGATGCCAACGAGTTCGAGTGAGTTTCGGCTGTGCAGTACGGCGATGCCGTGGAGGTTGAGCCACAGGTCAACTGCCGCTGCCGGATGCGCGTTGGGGTATGCCTCGTTGGCAAACGTGTGGAGGCGACCAAGTAGCGGAAGGCTGTTCTCGCGCAGGGACTCACCTGAGTGTTCGAGTAAATCGTGTCGAAACATGAGGTCAAACAGGTTTGGCTGTTCGCGGGCAAAATCGATGTAAGCGCTCGCGACCGCTTGGAGGGCCTCTGCGGCTGGTCGCTCGATGCTGGCGACGGCATCCACTCGCTCGTTGAGCCTAGCGAAGCCGTTTGCGGCAACGGTTGAGAGCAGCGCCGCGTTACTAGGGAAGTAGCGGCGGGGCGCGCCGTGGGATACCCCTGCGCGTTTGGCGACCTCTCTGCCGGTGAAGCCTGCGAGGCCTGCTTCTTCGAAGAGTGCAATGGCTTCTGCGATGAGGCGCGAGCGGGTTTCGGCTGCGGTGCCGCGTTGGTGTGCGCTCGTGCCGTTTGGGGAATGGGCCATGGCATACAGTCTACCGAGAGTAGACACTGTCTATCGAGTGAATGTCCTACGGAGTCAACAATGATTTTTGCCCTGATGTCAGCCATTTCGCACGCCGCCTGGAATACCGTGGCCAAACGCGGAGCCGGTGCCGGCCTTCCACTGCTCTGGGTCAGCAACCTGATCGCCATTGGCGCGCTGTTACCCATCGCTGTGACCGTGCTCGCGCTGCATGACGCCGAACCACACTGGGACTGGCTCTTGGCCGGGGCGGTTGGCGCGCTCCTACACACCGCATACTCGGTTCTGCTGCAGCGCGGATACTCGGTCGCCGACGCCGCGTTTGTGTATCCGGTCTCCCGCGGCATCGCCCCCGTCCTTGTTGCATTTGCCGGGCTTGCGCTCTGGCAGCAACCGCTCAGCCTGACAGGATGGGCCGGCATCGCTTGTGTATCCTTGGCCGCGGTTGGGCTCGTTGGCGGTGGGCTTCGCGCCGCGGAGGTGTTGGCGAGGCAGGTCGCAGTGACCCTCGCCCTCGGGGGCGCGATTGCCGCCTACACCCTCTGGGATGCCTGGGTCGTTGTCACGCTCGGCGTTGACCCTCTTGCCTACTACGTGGTGCTCGGCGCCCTGCAAACCGCGGTACTCAGCGTTCTTGTGCGGCGCCGCATGCGAGAGGGCCTTCGCTCGGCTCGTGCGCACCCAGTGATTACCGTGTCGCTCGCCGTTTTGGTGCCTGCGTCTTACCTGTTTGCCCTAGTCGCCCTCGGCACAACGCCGGTTGCCGTGGTCGCCGCCATACGGAGCAGCAGCATTGTTCTGGCGAGTGCCGCCGCGGTCGTGTTCCTTGGGGAACGCCTGACCGTCACGCGTTGTGCGAGCGGCGTACTTGCGGCCGTTGGTGTTGCGATGCTGGCTATTGGGTCGCGGCCCTAGGGTTGGCGGCTGTCGAGCGCTAGCTGAGGACCTGCGGAGGGGGAACGACGGCCGTAGACATCCGGCCTCATGTGATCGGAGACCGCCCGACTAGGAGCGCCAGTCGAGTGTGGCGTCCAAATGGCCGGGCGAACTCAGCCGTGCGTGGCTCAGGGCGACGGTCGTGTGGCCAATGGCTGCGGCGGTGACAGAAAGCGAGGCGAGCGGATGCCCGTGCACGCTCTCGGCGCGAAGCAGCGCATCCTCGTGGTTGCTCGGCAGCGCCGCGCTGTCACGGAGGACCGACAGCCAGTCGTTCCAGCTCGCGCCGGTTATCCCGTCAGCGATGGAACCCGTCGGGCGTTCGGCAGACGTGAACGCATCGAGCCAGCGGGCCACGCGCGGAACGGAGCGGTTGTTTGGCCCTTCGTGCGTAATCATGTGGACGCCAGGCGGAAGCGGCACCGTGCCAGCGTCTGTGCCGTTCCACCAGGCGTATTCGGCCGTGGCTCCCGAGACGTTGAGGAGGTTGAACGTGCGGGTCGGGAACGTGCCTTCATAGGTGAGGCCGTTCGTCACTGCGGCAAGGGGGATGGTGCCACGCGACACAAAACCGCCCGCCGGCTCAGCTGGCTGTTCTGCCCGATTGAGTACAACAGCAAGGCGCTGCTCATCGTCGCGAACCGCGAGCCAGGCCCCTCCAGCCTCCTGATCGTGGATGCCGCGCACATGCGTCCCAAGGTCAGGCCACCATGCCCCCGGCGGATCCCATGGCCGGCTGGGGGACTCATCGCGGAGGCCGAGCAGCACAACCGGCCACTCGGCATCAGGATCGATACTGACAACGACGGTGCACACGGGAAGCTCCTTGTGAGGGGGAAAGTGCGGCAGAAAACGGTTCGAGCGATGCCGGTGTGCATCGCGAACAGTCCAAGTATGGCATCGTGGACGTGTACAGAAACGCATTAGCTGCTGCAAGCGGTGGGAAAGGTCACTCGAATGCCGAAATCGCTCAAGATCGTCGTTGGGATCACCGGGGGCATTGCCGCGTATAAGGCGGTCGGCGTCGTGCGCGGCCTCGTGAAGGCAGGGCACGATGTGCACGTCATTCCCACCGAAAGCGCGCTTCGTTTTGTTGGGGCTCCAACGCTTGAAGCGATGAGCCGGAACCCCATCAGCACGTCGATTTTTGACGATGTTGCCGAGGTCCGTCACGTTGCCCTTGGGCAGCAGGCCGACCTCATCATTGTTGCGCCCGCAACGGCAAACACCATCGCGAAGCTCGCGGCGGGTATCGCCGACGACCTACTTGGCACCACGATTCTTGCGTCGCACGCGCCGATCGTGCTCGCCCCAGCGATGCACACCGAAATGTGGGAGAACGCGGCAACCGTCGCCAACGTTTCGACGCTGCGTGGGCGCGGTATCCATCTCATCGGCCCAGCTGTTGGGCAACTCACTGGCACCGACGTTGGCGCCGGCCGGATGAGCGAACCTGGCGATATCGTCGAGGGCGCCCTCGCCATCGTTGCCGGCCGCAACGCCAACAACAGCGAACAGTTCGCGGGCCTCCATCTGCTGATCTCGGCCGGTGGCACGCGCGAGCCCCTCGACCCGGTTCGTTTTCTCGGCAACCGATCAAGCGGCAAACAGGGCTTGGCTCTTGCCCAGGTTGCGGCTGCGCGTGGTGCGCGGATCACCTTTGTCGCCGCGCACGTTGACCAGACGGTCGAGACGATGGCAGGCCGGTTGCCAAACACGGAGGTTGTTCCGGTCGGAACCGCTGCAGAGCTGAACGACGTCATGCGGTCGCGTGCCGACACCGCCGACGTCATCGTCATGGCGGCGGCGGTTGCCGACTACCGTCCCGCGGATATTGCCGAGCTCAAGATCAAGAAAGAGGATGCCGGCGACGAACTGACGCTTCAGCTGGTCAAGAACCCAGACATCCTTGCAGGCCTCGCCTCAACCAAACGACCGGGTCAGACGGTTGTTGGGTTTGCCGCAGAAACGGCGACTGACCGAGCGAACCTGCTCGAGCTTGGTCGGGCCAAGGCAAAACGCAAGGGGGCAGACCTTCTGGTGCTTAACCGTGTCGGCTGGAGCGAGGGCTTTGGCACCGACAGTAACACCGTTGTTGTTGTTAACGCCGCCGGTGATATCGCGGACGAGGCCACTGGCTCGAAGCGCGACGTCGCTGAAGCCGTACTTGACGCGGTTCTTGCGGCTAGGGCCTAACCTCGTCGCGTGAGATTGGTCACCGATCCACTCAACGGCGTGGTTATGGGTGGATGTGTGACAATTCTCTGCCCCTTACCCGAGGATCGCGCGAGGCCGGCTGCGGCCGTTAGACCAGTTCCGCCCGAGGACGAACCGCAACCTCGGTGATCTGCGTGTCGTCAGTGGCATCCACAACGAGGCGAACGGCCTTCGCCACCGATTCTGGGCGGATATAGCGCCACGGTTCGTACTCAGCGCCCTGTTTGGCGAAGTCTGCCCGCAGCATCTCGGTGTCAGTGGGGCCTGGGCTCACCGTCGAGACCCGTACCCCGTGCTCACCTTCTTCGAGTCGCAGCGAATTCGCCACGGCCCTGAGCGCGTGCTTGGTTGCGCCATAGACGGCGTGCCCTGCTGCGGCGTTGGTTCCTGCACCAGAGTTGATGAACACAACCGTGCCCCTTGCCGAGCGCAGCAAGGGGAGCAACGCACGGGTTAGCAGTGCGGGCGCGATCACATTGAGTGAGAGCTGACGGTTCCATTCGTCGGCATCCGCTTCTTCTACGCTGAACCTTCCTGAGGTCGCGGCGGCATGGATGAGCACGTCAACCCGGTCGGTCGCTGCAAGAACCGCGCTGGCCGCAGCGGCATACGTCGTGACGTCGACGTTCACCGCGGTCACACCGTCGAGGGCGCCGAGTTCTGACAACGCGCTCGGATTTCGGCCAAGCGCAATGACGATGTGATCCCTCGCGAGATCGGCGACGATTTGCGAGCCCATCCCTCCCGTCGCCCCCGTGACGACGGCTACGGGGCGTGCGGATGCTGGAACGGGTGGCTTGGCAGTGGCGCTCACGATACTCCTGACGGGTTGGATACTCGCCAAGGCTAGCGTGAGCGCACCGCCAGCACGCGGACGTTGCTTAGCGTGACGTCACGCGGTCGAAGATGAGTCGTGAGCTGAAGCCTGCGATGAGGGCGCCGAGGATGGGGAAGATGATGAAGACCCAGACTTGGGCGAGCCAGTCTGGTCCGCCGTAGATGGCGGTTGCGATGGAGCGGGCTGGGTTGACTGATCCGTTGTCGATGGGGATGAGGATCATGAGCATGAGGGTGAGTGTGAGGCCGATGGCGATGGGGGCGAATCCTGCTGCGGCGCGGGTGTGGGTGACGCCGAGGATGACGTAGATGAAGATGGCGGTGAAGATGGTTTCGATGATGATGGCTGAGGTGAGTCCGAAGCCGCCTGGTGATTGGTCGCCGAATCCGTTGGAGATGAAGCCTGAGTCGGTTGCTGTTTTGGCGAAGCCGTCTGGTCCGCCGAGGGCGAGGAGGTAGATGAGGGTTGTGGCGATGATGCCGCCGATGAGTTGGGCGATGATGTAGGGGAGTGTGTTTTTCCAGGGGAGGCGTCCTGCGGCGGCGAGGCCGAGGGTGACGGCTGGGTTGAAGTGGCCGCCGGAGATGGGGCCGAAGGCGTAGGCGCCGATGATGACGGCGAAGCCGAGTGCGAGGCAGGCGCCGAGGGTGCCGACGCTGGCTGCTCCGCCGTCGAGGGTTGCGGCGAAGGTGGCGGTTCCGATGAGTCCGAAGACGAGGAGGAAGGTGCCTGTGGTTTCTGCGGCGAGTTTGGAGCCGAAGCTCGGCGAGGTTCGTGGGGTAACGGTTTCGGTCGTCATGAGGTTTCCCATTCCTAACTGATGTGTGTTCGCATCAGTGGGGGGACCGCGCCGGGGCCCCTCCTCCCGGAAGAAGAGAAGATCGGCGTACCTGATATTCAGAGAATACTGTGAGTTTCCTGGTTGAAACAAGCACTCGCACGCATTTGTGACGCAACGTGATGAGCGCCTCGATTGGGGGAACGACCCGGAACGCTGTGCGCCTGCGCGTCGCGCACATCGGCGGCTAGTCGAGCGTGACCTCGGCGGTGATCGGCCATGTGACGGAAAGCACCCCTGAGATGTCAGTGCTGATCTGGAGGCAGACGGAATGCCCTTGCCCGTCTGCCTCAAGATCCACAACCTTGCCAGGGGCGATACGGACGTCCCAGCCATCCACAATCCTTGAGCTCTGGCCCACCCCTGCCGCGGTGCATGACGTTGGATCGAGATAGGCCGAGTAGAGCAGGACCGGTGCGCGGCGCACCCGAACGGGCGTGTACTGCGTGCCAATGATGCCGCCTGCGGAGTCGGATGTGGTGACGCGCGGCGATCCTGAAACGGTCGCCCAGTTGCGCAGATCCTCCCAGCCTTCCGCAAGGATGATACGTTCGCGTGGGACCCCGTCGGCGTAGCCGTTTGCCGCCCAGCTTGCGTTGTTCTTCATCGGTGCGCCCGCCGCATCGTAGTACGACGAGCCCGCGTTGAATCCCGTGTAGTCGGCGTTCAGGGGCGAGGGTACCGTCATGGCGCTTTCAAACGTCATCCACCACACGGTGGGCTGTTCAACAACGTATTTGGGGGAGGAGACCGCGCTACCGCTTGTCATAGAGGCGACCCCGCCCGTGACCACCGCGTTGCCTGAGGGCGCCCATTCGGCCAGGTCGAGCACCCGCTCGTGCGTTCCAGACGCATTGCTCCAGTGCAGCACTGGTTTGCGGTACATCATCCCCGGCATGAACGCCATGCTGCCAAGGGAGAACTGGATCGAATGAAAATTGCCGCCGTAGGAGGTTCCGCCGCCGATGCTGCGCGCCGTCCACTCGTTCAGCGTTGGCCACACCGCCGGGGCCGTGATACCCGTCTGCGAGATGGATGCTCCCTCAACACTGAGCGACACTCGCGGCGAGACCAGCGCGGCAGCCTCTGCCGGTTCCAGGTCGCCCGTGTAGACAACATTGCCGTTGAGATAGAGCGTCACCGATTGGCCGATGGCGGTGATCGAGAGCCCAGCAACCTCTGAGGCAACCTCGCCAACGCTTGAGAAGAGTGTTCGGTTTGTTCCGCCAACCTGTGTCTCGAGGGTGAGGCGACCGTTATCTATCGATTGGAAGGTTGCTTGGATGCGGTTGGTCCCGTCATCCCGAACGGCGAGGCTCGCTCGAGCGGTTTCGCTGCGCTGAACGTTCATGGTTGTTGTGAGCGTGACGTTGGCCGTTGTTGCGTCGCGCGAGATCCGGCCGACCCCAATGAGTTGCTCGACGCGGCTCCCAACACCGAGCTGCGAAAGCTCGTTGAGGCCCCAGGTGTAGAGTTCACCGGTCGTTGTTCGCGCCAGCCCAAACCCGGAACCGCCGGAGACCTGCGCGATGGTGTTGAGCATCGTTGTGCCCTGCGCGCCGCCAAGCACCCGAACTGGCGCGTACGCTGAGCCAGCGCCGCCGCCAGCGCCGGAGGCATCCGCAGGCCCGCCAGCCCAGACCTCGCCGGCTGTTGTTGTGAACAGCACTGGTGATCCTTGGCCGGTTGTGACCGTCGCAGCCCCGGAGATCGCCACGCGCGTTGGCGTTGGATTGCCGCCGCCCCAGAGATAGGCGTTGCCAGAGCGATCAACGATGCTCATGATGCCGCCGGCAGACACATCGACGATGTTTGTCATGTTCGCGTTCGGTTGCGCCGGCTGTTGTTGCCCTGCCTTGAGCCATGTTGGGACATCCGAGGAAGCGCCCGGGTTGCCGCCGATTGCGCCATTGCCCATCTCTCCGCTGTTGCCGTCACGGTTGCCCCAGACGAGAGCCCTGCCATCGTTGGTCAGCGCGAGCGCAAAACCAACCCCGGCACTGACCTTCGTGATGCCGGTGAGATACGTGCCGCCCTGTTCGCCACCAACGATGCGAGCGGGAACGAGCGGCCGACTTGCGTTGAGCATGGCAACCGAGCTGCCCCAGCCGTAGACAGACCCGTCGGCGCCGAGCGCGAGAACGCCGCCTCGCCACGATTCGACGGCGAGCTGAGTGATGCCGGTGAGGTACTGGCCGCCCTGCGAGCCTCCCTTCACCCTGAGCGGAAGCGGCTGTCGTCTGCCGTCGCCACTCGTTCCATCGCCAAGGCTGCCCCAGTAGCCTGACCCCCACGCGTACACTGATCCGTCAGCCGCAACCGCGAAGGAGGTGTTGTCGCCTGCAGCGATTGAGACGATACCGGTGAGGTACGGCGTGCCGGAGGCCTGGGCGCCAGCGCGCACCTGAACGGGAACGCTTGAGCTTGAGAAGAGGCCAACGCCGAGTTGGCCGTCTGCCCCTGAACCGAACGAAAAAACTGTGCCGTCGGCGGTCAAGATGAGGGAGTGTCGAACCCCAGCGGCGACGTGCGTCACATTGAGTTCGGAGGCGGCGGCCCACTCAACCGCCGCTGCCCCAATCGAACTTGACCCGTCGAGTGAGCCGGCATTGCGCAACTCGCGTTCGGTGAATGCGGTGGTACCTGGGACGACCGGGGCGCGGTCGAAGACCGGCAGATCGGTTTGCGCGCCCCACACATCCTGGAGTTGTTCCCAATCGACCCAGCCCTGCCCAGGCGCACGGGACTGGGGCTCAAAGCTTCCTGCGGCCACCTCGGTTGTTGCGACGCTCTCTGCCGTGACCCAGCCGGCCGAGGCGCTGAGCGGCACGGCAAGCACGAGTGCGATAACGGTTACCGCTGCTGCAAGGCTTGTCCTCGCGTTGCGCAGACCGGCGGGGGATTCCCGTTGTGACGTGTTGGAGTGGCGACCGGATGCGCCGTTTCGGCGTTGCATTATTGGCTGCCCGTGTCAGCGCCGCTGCGCGACCCGCCGGCGTGTCGCCCGGCAGCGGTCGGCCACCAATACCACGTGACGAGAGCGGCAAGCGCGACCGTGGCGAAGCCAAGAAAGAGTGGCTGCGAAAGCGCCGCCCCAACCGCATATCCGACCAAGGGAACAAACGTGAGGAGCCGATGCACCTCGGTCACGCTGTAGACGGTTGCGTCGTTAGCCGAGTTACCATCGCCTCGCAGTACGAGGTCAACTCGTCCGCCAGAGGGGGTCGCCGTGATAACGCGGTGGGTGACCGGGAGTGCGTTTTCCCGCGTGACCGTCACGATGTCCCCGGGGCCGATGTCCTCTGCGGACTCCCGGATACTGACGCCAAGTGCACCACGGGGCACGGTCGGCTCCATCGAATCCGTCTGGAACGCAAAGAGTCGGATGCCGAACAACAGGGAGCACGCAAACCCAACCAGGCTCAGTGTGCCAAGGGCGGCGAGGACGGTGAGCGGCCAGGAACGGCGCCTAATCACCGGTGACAGCGGATGCTGCGCCCGCCGCCTCTTCAACCACAACTTCCTCTGCCGTCAGGTCAAACACAAAACCGCCTGTGGTCTTCATAAGTGAGGACTGGTTGTTGTACTCAGACTTCGCCATTCGAACGTGGAGGCAGACGGTCGAGGTTGGGCCAGCCGTGCTGTCCGTTGCTGCGGCAAGGGTGAGCCTTGCCCCTGAAACGGCCGCTGCCGGTGTTGCCGAGGCAGGGGTCGCCTTCGCGCCCTTGCTGAGCAGGTAGCGGGAGGCATCCGTCACGTATGGTGCCGCGCAGGCGGAGGCATCCGTAACCTCGTAGAGCTCGTAGCTGAGGCCATCGATAAGTGCCTGGCTGCTGCCGGGCGCGAGCCCCTGCTGCGTGAGCACGGTTGAGGTAGACCACGAGCCAGGAGTGCCCCGGACGAGCAACGGCGAGTAGAGGTCGACGCCTGGTTTGAGCGTGCTGACTGGCCCGCTGAAACTCAGCACCTGTGATCCGCCAGGCGTTGTTCCTGAGGCTTTTTTCCAGGTGGCGCCGTTGTCGACGGAGAGCTCAACGCCAAAGTCGCCGGCGTTGAGAGTTGGTGTTGACACCGACGAACCGGTGGTCCAAGCGGCAAGTGTGAGCGAACCTCCGGCAACAAGGACCGTTGCGCCGGCGAGCAATGCTTTGATGCGCGTGGAGCGAAGCGACGAATCGGATGCTGGCCTGGCTGCACGCTGCGACGCGTCGCCGGCCCGCTGCGCAACGCCGTTTGCGTCCGCGTCGGGTGCTCCGTTGCGGCGCGAGCGCGCGCCAAATATCGGTTGCCTCATGTACTTGTACCCCCCGGTTAAGTCAGTATTGAGCCGTTTCCCAGCATACCATCAGCATCATGCAAATCTCACCGAAGGCGCGCGTCCGTTCCACAACGTGCAAGTCCGTAGCGAGTAGGCAAAAACCGCCCCAAACCAACGGGTTTGGAGCGGTTTTTGCCTACCTGATTGGACTGCCGCGTCAGTCGGTCTTTGCGTCCTGGGCCGGGAAGACGACCTTCTGGATGATGATGAGCGCCGACGCCGCAAACGGGATCGCAACAAGCGCGCCCAGGACGCCACCAACGGCTCCACCAGCAACGGCCGCAATAACAACAACCGATCCCGGAACAGAAACCGCTCGGTTCATGATGCGTGGGCTGAGCACGTAGGCCTCAACCTGCATGTAAATGATGTAGTAGATCGCCGCAACGAGTGCCGTGAGGGGCGACGCAAAGAGGCAGATCAGGCTGATAATGATCGCGCCAGACAGGGTTCCAACGAGCGGAATAAGCGAAGCGATAAACGCAACAACCGCGAGGAGCACCGGAAGCGGCGCGCCGATAATGGTGAGGAAAATGAAGCTCAGCACTCCGTTGACCAAAGCGAGCCCAACCTGGCCTACCACGTAGCGGCCAACTGCCTGCGTAATCTCCTCGCTCACCTGCACAAACTTGAGGCGCTTGTTAGCGGGCACAAAACGGTATGTGGCGGCCTTCATCGAACGGAGCGAGGCGAGGAAATAGAGGGTCAGGATGACAACGATGACCGCGCCTGTGAAGCCACCTGCCACGCCTGCGCCGACGGACAGCAAGCCGCCACCGATATTGAGCAGGTTATCCGGATTACCAACGAATTTTTGCACCTGTTCGATGGCAGCATCGATATCAACAACATCCCTGAGGTTGTGCTGCAGGTCCTGCACAAAGCCATTGTTTGAGACATCGTCAATGATGCTCGGGAAATCGTTGATGAGCTTGGTTGCCTGCGACACGATTACGGGGATCACCGCAAACATGAGGCCAGCAAAGGCCGCGAGGACGGTGACAACAACAACGCCGATGGCGAGTCCGCGAGGCATCTTCTTTTCGAGCCACGACACCAGTGGGTCGAGCCCGAGCGAGAGGAACAGCGCAACACCGATATAGATGAGGACCGTGCCGAGCTGGCTGACAATCCCTCCGATGACGAGGGAAAGGAGTACACCTAGTCCGCCAACCAGACCGATGCGGAACGCATTCACATGAACGCCGCCCCTGGTCTGATCCGTCTGGATGGTGACATCAGGCGTTGGCGTTGGCGCGAGTGTCGGCCGGGTGACTGACCGCTTCTGGCGTTTCTTCATGAGGTCCCCTCTGGGTTCGCTGCGACGTGGCGCACTGAGTCCAACAGTAGACCTACGACCCTAGCGAGGATGGACAACTTGCGGAAGCTCGGCCCAGACATTTGCCGCGATTATAGAAGAGGCAGCGGCCGCGCGGCAACGGCCTGGCAGCCATTCGTCAACTGCCGCAAACTGGCCATATGCGTACGTTTGGTTGTGAAGAAGAGCTCCTACTGATGAGCCAGTCCTCTGGCGTTCCCGTTGCCATCGGTACGACGCTGCTTCGCGTCCACGAGCAACGGCTTTCTGAAGCGAAGGTCGATGCGGCCTCGGGTCCGTCGCTCACCGGTGAGTTGCAGCAGGAGATGGTCGAGGCGGTGACAACGCCACATTCGTCGCTCGATGAGCTCAGGGTTGAACTGATCGCTGGGCGCCTCACCGCCGATGCCGCCGCCCGTGAGCATGGGGCGAGGGCGGTTGCGCTTGCTGTCTCGCCCTATCCGGTGCAACCGCATCCGAGCGAGTCGGAGCGCTACGCCACCATTGCCGAGATGTGGGGTCGTACCGCTCGAGAGAGCCTCATGTGCGGGCTTCATGTGCACGTCTCCGTTGAATCCCCGGATGAGGGCGCCGGCATCCTCGATCGCGTGCGGGTGTGGCTCCCTGCAGTGCTTGCGCTCAGCGCCAACTCCGCGCTGTACGACGGCGAGGATACCGGTCACGCGAGTTATCGATACAGCAGGCTGTATCGCTGGCCGTGCGCTGGCCCGCTCGACCTGTTTGGCTCGGCAGAGGCCTATCACGCCTTCGAGGCAGAGCTGCTGGCAACGGGCGCCCTTCTTGATCAGGGCCTGCTGACCTTTGATGCCAGGCTGTCGCGCTCGTATCCGACGGTTGAGATTCGCATTTCCGATGTCTGCTTGCTTGCGGAAGATTCCGCGGTCATTGCTGGCGTCGTGCGGGCCCTTGTTGAGATTGCGGCGCAGGAGTGGCAACGAGGCATGCCAGCCCCGCTTGTCTCAACGCCGTCGGTCCGACTAGCCTCTGTCATGGCCGCGCAGTCAGGCGTACGCGGCGATCTTGTTGATCCCCGAACCGGCAGCGCAGCATCGGCAGCGGATGTTATCAAGGGCTTGCTCGACCGAATCACGCCAGCGTTAGCGCTGTATGGTGACGATGTGGCCATCAGCGAGGGCATCGCCCGTATCCTCGAGCGGGGGAACGGGGCCGACTGGCAGCGCAAACGCCTTCGTGCCACGGGCAGGCTTGACACCGTGATCGCCGAGGCAGCTGAGATGACAACGAGGGGGATTATTTGGGAAGCCTAATGGTCTATTCGGTCACAGAACCTGACGTCTGACCTCGATTTTTTCTCCCGACGCGCCTGCGGCTCAGCTTGCTTCTGGCCCTGCCCCAACCTATGGTTGAAAGACAGTTTGTTTCGCGAAGACGCGATTCGCTGTACTAGGGATATCGACGGTCTTCCGGGGGGATGATTTATCGTGGACTCAATTTGGGGTGATACCTATGTGCCATCTGGCATGTTCGAGGAATCAATTCAGGATGTTGAACATACACAAACGGTGATGGCCGGTACGCACAGCGAAATGGGTGCCGTGTTCCTGCCGCGCCCACGGCTGGTCCGCAGGCTGCAACGGCAAGCACCACTCACACTGGTGAGTGGCATCGTCGGTTCCGGCAAAAGTACCCTCATTAATGAGTGGCTCGCCGGGCAGCACAGCGACGATGTTGCGGCAACGGTGAGGCTCTCCCTGAACTCGACCCTCACAACACGCCTGTCCATCTGGGCCGCAGTTGTTGAGAGCACGCTGCAGAAGAGTCCTGATCATGAGGCGTTCGGAAACCGGGCGCTCCTCGGAATGCTGCAGCGGGGCATTGAGCCCGAAAACCTGATGGAACAGTTTCTTGACGTCCTGGCAACCCACTCAACCCCGGCGACGCTGGTCATCGAAGACCTCCAGTGGGCACCAGACGAAATTGTGCACGACCTCATCAGACTGGTCACAGAGAGCCACCGGTTATTTGTTGTGATCACGACAAATGACGACACAGCGATCAACGACCTTGCCGCTGAACGGGGAATCGTCACGAAGCGCATCCGCGAAGCCTCACTGGCGATGAGCAGCACCGAAATCTTTGAGTTATTGCGCCTGAGCGTTGCAGAAAACGATGAAACCCTGAGCGATATCGCCGCGATCATCAATGACGATGTTGCGGGTCACGCGCTGAGTGTCGAACTTGCGATTGAGCAATACCGTCGAAGCCAGCCGGGCGTGCCGTGGGTTGGCGTTGACCTCGACCACATCGCAATGCACATGCACCGCGTCGCATCTGCGAGCGGTCCGAACGACTACGAAGCCGCGAACTTTATGGGTTTTGTTGGCAGCCTGTCTGTTGCGCGCCAATTTACGGTTGAGGTCGCCCGCCTGCTGTTCCGGCAAGAAGCTGTTGCCGACTATTTTGATCGTCTGAACCAGAACCACCTCGGCGAGTGGGTAGCCAACCACGTTCTCGACGAGCTCGAATTTGTGTGGAGCCCACACGTCTGGACCCGTCTCCAGCGATCATCCGGCATCCGCACGCGAAGCCCCTTTATCCAAGAGCAGCGGCGTCGGCTAGCCGAATGGGACGTTGCGCATGGCCTGTTCGACCGGGCGGTTGGGCTGTATCTCTTTGATGGCGAGTGGGCGAGCGCCGAGCACGTCGTTCGTCACCATTTTCGGGATCTCCTTGAGGGGCCGCCCGCCGAGCTTGTTGAGTCGTTTCTCGCGCTCGACAGCGCGCAGCTTGAGGCGTATCCGTCCCTCTACCTGGCAAACGCGCTGCTGCGGATTCGGTCGTCGGGGCTGAACGGGGCAGGCGAAGACCTCCTCCGCAAATATCTGCAGGTGCAGACGAACCATACTTCGACAAATCCAGGCGATTACCTTCGTGATATCGCTGGTCTTGCTGCCGTGCACGGGCTGCTTGGGCAGGGGGCTGAGGCCCGCCACTGGGCCCTCCGCGGCCGAGAGGTTGTTGTTGGAAGCGACGCGGCAACGCTTGGCGCCCTCGGCGTGAACGAGTCCTTTGCCTCCGACTGCCTTGCTCTTGCTCAGGCCCTTCTGCAGCTCGACGAGTTTGCCGCCGCCACCGAGATGTTCCGCTACAGCCTCGAATACGGCCGCCCTGGCGGCGTTGTGGTTGAGGATGCTCAGGTGGCGTTGTTCGCGCTTTCCGAGTTTTTTGGCGAGACGAACATCCTCAGCGCCGACGGGTACGCAACCGCGAGCGCAACGCTGCCGATGCGCTCGGTGACACGGGAGGCCAATCAGGCCCTCTACTACGTCGGCAGGGCTTGGGCCGAGCTGGATGCTGGCGACCCAGAGCGGGGACTGATCGAGGCTTCTGCCGCGGTGCAGTGTGTCGACGTTCCTGAGCGCTGGGGGCTCGTTGTTGGTACTCGTGTGTTTGCGCTTGTCACTGCCGGGCATTCCTCCTACGCGGCGGATCTCTTTAACGACTACCTCGAAAAGCGGATTGCGTCGCGCGGTGACGAGAGCGTCAACTCGTTCATGCTGTTTGTTGGCGTAACGGCAAACCTGAGCGCCGGTCGGCTCGTGGATGCGCAGCGTTTCGTAGCCCAATTGACGGCCGCTGACCCGCTATCGGCTATGGCGCGTGCCCTCTACGCCCTTGTGATCTCAGACCACGAAGGTGCCTTGGCCGCCCTCGATCTCAACCTCCAACGGCCGATCTTCACGAGCCGTGTGACCGTGGCCTTCTGGTTGATGCGCGCGACAGCCGCGCTGCGTGGAGGCTCGCGTGAGGTTGCCCTTGAATACCTTGAACGCGCCGTGATTCCTGCCGTACAGAATAAGCTTCGGTTCATCTTCTCGTGTATCTCACGGGAAGACTTCGACGCCCTCAGGGTGCTTGCTGAAGAGCGTGGCGGTCGGCCGCTGATCAACCATATGGACGAGCTGAGCTCGGCAAGTCATTTCATGCCAAAGGCGCTCGTGAATTCCTCCCTCACCGATCGTGAAACGGCCGTGCTCCGTATCTCGCAGAAGGTGTCTACCAACGCGCAGATTGCCGAGGAGCTGTTTGTCTCGGTCAACACGGTGAAGTCACAGCTACGAAGCGTCTACAAGAAGCTCGGGGTAAGCGACCGTGACGACGCGCTGGCACTTGCTGCGAGGCTTGGACTGTTCGACTAACCCAAATCTCACCCCGGAGGGGGAGGCCGTTAGTACTGCGGTATGACGCGAAGGGCGCGACCCAGAATTTAGTCTTGGTCGTGGTGGTGCAGAATGACCGTGCGGGCTGACTGGTCAGTTTGCCGGGGTGCTACCGTTCCGCGGCGCAGATCGTGTCGCGACGGAACGAATGTTGGTACCAATGGACGCACTCAACGACTTTATCCTTCAGCTGGGAGCTTCGCCGTGGGTCTTCGCTATTACCTTCGTGGTTGTTGCGATTGACGGGTTCTTTCCGCCCATCCCGAGCGAATCCATCCTCGTTGCGCTTGCCGCGCTCTCGGTGAGTTCTGGCAATCCGAACCTCATCCTGTTGATTCTTGCCGCGGCGGCGGGGGCAGTCGCCGGCGATCACATAGCGTACGCAATTGGACGGTTGCTTGGCCTCGAAAAGTTCCGGTGGATGCGCGCCCCTCGGGTTGTCGCAGCGATCGATTGGGCCCGCCGCGGGCTTGAGCGGAGGGCCGCGACCCTCATCCTTGTTGGCCGGTTTATTCCCGTTGGTCGGGTGGCCGTAAGCATGACGGCAGGGGCAACCCGCTTTTCCCGCCGTCGCTTCTTTGCTCTGACCGTGCTCGCTGGTACCTGCTGGGCAACGTATTCGGCTGTTGTCGGCCTGGTGGCTGGCGCGTGGTTTGCGGAGAACCCCGTTGTGGGTGCCGTCGTTGCCGTTGTGGTCGCGCTGGTACTCGGTGTTGCGCTTGACGCCGTGATTGCTGCGCTGGTCCGTCGGCGCGATGCGAAGGATGCCGCTCGTGAGCACGCGGCGCCAGCGCAACTACCGACGCCTGACGAGCGCGTGCCGGGGGAGACGGCAACAACCGGGCCTCTCGGAACGCGATAAGTTGGGCGTATGGCTACCGATCACCCTTCGCGCGCCGAGCGCACCCGGACGATGCTTGGGCTAGAGCCAGTTTCGCGTTCCTCCGCTGGGCGCCGGAATCGTGCCGTTACCCGGCCGCAGCTGGTCTGGGATATCCTCCTCGCCCTGCTCGTTGGCGTTCTTGCGCCGTATCTCACAATGGTGAGTGATTTCTATTGGACGAGCATGGTGAGCATTCTTGTACTCGCCGTTGCCATTGCTCTCCGCAGGCTTCGCCCCGGACTTGCCCTTGCGCTGTGTTGGCTCTCCGCTTGTGTACTGATGCTGGCGACGGCGGATGCGGCATTGGCGCACCTCGGGATGGGAATCGTTGTCTACAGCGCGGCGGCTTACGGCACAAAGCGAGATCTCTGGGTCGCCGGAGCCTCTGCGCTCCTTGGCGGGGCCGTTGGCGGAATCTACCTGGCGCTGATCGGTTCGTGGATCTACGCGGACGGGATCGGATCGTTCCCATCGGCAAACAACATCATTTTCATCTCGGTCATGATCGCCGTCTTTTTGGGCGCGGCATGGCTGCTCGGCTTTGCCATCCGCCTCGCGCATACCGCCCAATTGTCAAAGGTTATGCAGCGCGAAGCCGAGGCCGAAGCGCTGCGTTCACGTCGAGTGGCGGCACTTGAGAACGAGAAAGCAGAGTTGGCGAGGGACATGCACGATGTCATCGGCCACTCACTCGCCGTGATTATTGCGCAATCAGATGCCGTGCGCTTTTTGCCAGACGACGACACCGAAGGTATCAAACGGGGCGTCTTTACGATTGGCGAGACCGCTCGGCGTTCGCTCGGAGATGTCAGGAAGGTTCTCGGCCGGATCGGTGGGATGACTGACGCCCCGATCGCGGCAGAGGGCCTCTCACAGATTTCCGACCTGGTCAGAGGGGTTACCGCGGCAGGTGCGAGTGTCGATTTTGTGCAGCTTGGTACGAGTATCGTCATTGATGAGCGGGTGGAGCGCGTGGTGTATCGCGTGCTGCAAGAGCTCCTCACCAACGCGCTCAAGCACGGACGCAGGGAGAGCGTTATCGTGGCGAGGCTGCGGTGGGAGCCGCAGCGGCTGACGCTCTCGGTCGACAACCCGGTGTCGGACTCGAGAGCGTTGCGCATCGTGAGCGATCAGGATGGGCCAGCCGAGACTGAGCATTCCGAGGACGCCGAAGTCATGCGGGCGACACGTGCGCCTGGAAACGGCATCGTTGGCATGCGTTACCGGCTTGCTGAAGTTGGCGGGACCTTGAGCCTCACGCCGCCATCCGCCGCTGAGGCCTCGGCCTTCCTGAACGGTACGTCCAACGCCGCCATTTTTCGCGCAACCGCAACCGTTTCCATCGCACCAAAGGAGCACTCTCCCGCATGAGCGAGACCATTTCCGTCGTACTGGTCGACGACCAAGAACTCTTCCGTTCTGGTGTGGCCGTTGTGGTGAACGCCCACGACGGGCTTGCGGTCGTTGGGCAAGCGGGTAACGGGCAACACGCCATTGAGGTTGTCGCGGAGTGTGAGCCGGATGTTGTGCTCATGGACATTCGCATGCCGGTCATGGACGGTGTTCAAGCGGTACAGGCGCTCTACCATCCGGACCTCGTCGTTGCCAGAACCAAGCCGCTCCGCACGATCATGCTGACGACGTTTAACCTCGATGAGGCAGCTGCGACTGCAATTCGGGCGGGGGCGAGCGGATTCCTGATGAAGGATGCGAGCGCCGAGTCACTGTGCGCAGCGATTCGAGCCGTGCACGCGGGCAACGCCGTGCTGTCGCCAACTGAGCTCGGCGAGCTCTTTGAGCACGGTCAATCGATCACGCCGCCGCGGGTGCTGCCGGAACAGTTTGGGCTGCTGACCGAGCGCGAGCGGGCAATCTTTGCCAGGGCAGCAACGGGCCTGAGCAACAGCGAGATCGCGGCTGAGGAGTACCTGAGCGAGTCAACCGTCAAAACTCATATCAGTAGCGTGCTTGCCAAACTGCAGCTCCGCGACAGGGTGCAACTGGTGGTGTTTGCTCACGAGTATCGTCTGCTCGACTGAGCAGCAACGGAATCAGCGCAACGTACCGGCACTTCCCGTCCTTCGGGAGGATGTTGTTGGTACTTTTGGCCGAGGCCGGGCAAACGGCGTTACCCTAGCGTAGAAATGTGAGTACCCAACAGAACGACCCCAGCCAGCACATTCATCAACCGGCGCAGCTCGGCGACCACTCGGCTGCCGCTCCAAGCAACTCAGGCGTTGTCTCACAGGCAACTCGCGTGAGCAGACGATACGGCGAAGGTGCCGGGACGCGTTGGGCGCTTTCTGACGTGACAATCGGTTTTGAGCGTGGAAAGTTTACCGCGATTATGGGCCCAAGCGGCTCTGGGAAATCAACGCTTATGCACGTGCTCGCTGGGCTCGATGCACCAACCCGTGGTTCGGTGACGCTTGAGGGTTCCGAATTGGTTGGGCTCAACGACGACGCGCTGACCGAAATCCGCCGCACCCACATGGGCTTCGTCTTTCAATCCTTCAACCTGGCACCAACGCTTGATATCAGGGAGAATATCCGCCTACCTCATTCGCTGTCTCGGAAGTCGGCACCCTACGACGAAGCTTGGGAAGCCTATCTCATTGAGACGCTTGGACTGCAGCCGTATCTTGCACAGCGACCATCCGAACTCTCTGGTGGACAGCAACAGCGAGTTGCTGTTGCGCGAGCGCTCGTGAACAAACCCGCCGTCGTATTTGCGGACGAACCGACAGGAAACCTCGACCTCGCAACCGGTCGTGAGGTGCTGCAACTATTGTCGACGCTTTCGAGGGAACAAAACTACAGCGTGATCATGGTCACCCACGACGCAACCGCCGCAAGTTATGCCGATCGGGTTGTGTTTCTTGCGGACGGATGCATTTCCAAAGACATCCCAAAATCAACCGCCGCAACCATCTCGCAGCTGATGCTTGCTGAGGTAGACGCATGATGCTCGCCGAAGCGGCCAAGCAGCCGGGTCAAACCGTCAGCGTGGTCGTTGTTGTGCTCAGCGCGTGTTACGCCGTCCTGCTGCTTGGGCTGACATCGGTGATCAGCCAGGCGATCCTGTTCAGTGATTTTGGCGGAAAAGAGAGCGTTATAGTGGTTCTTCAACTGCTCGCAATCTCATTCTTGATCATTTCGTTTGTGGTGAGCACGGTGGTTATCACAAACACCTACAGCATCATTACCGCCGGACGTGTTGCTGATATCGCCCGTCGGAGGCTGCTCGGATCGTCTGTTCGCAACGAACGCATCCAGATCGCGAGAAACGGCCTCCTCGTTGGCGCGATAGGGGTCATAACTGGCGGCGCGCTTGGGCTTCTGCTTGTCAGGCTGATCGCTGACGGAGGCGTGCAATCCGGGATCCTCGAACCCAACGACTATGTGACGGTCAAACCGGAATTCCTGTTGCCCCTTGTGGGTATCTGGGGATGCGTCTGGTGGGCTGCCTGGCGCGGTTCACGGGGAGTACTTGCGGTGAACCCCATTGAATCGCTTGGCGCCGCGACCTCTGCGAGCGAAGGCGCCGCGTCGAGCCGAGGTAAACGGCGGCTCAACGGGTTCTCGGTTACGTTCCTGCTGCTCGGCCTGATTCTTCTTGGCATAGCCGTTGTCTCAAGCACGTTCACGTTTCTCGCGATCTTTCCTGGGCTCATTGGGGGAGTGTGCACGGTTGTTGGCTTCATCGGCGGTGCCAGTGTCATCATCCCCGGATTCTTTGCCCTGTGCGAACGCCTGTTGCCACGAACATTTGTGGGCCTACTGGCATCGCGTGGTCTGCAGCGACATCCCGACCGGACCGCGCGCGCGGCGCTCGGCGTTGTTGTCAGCATTGCCGTCGTGACCATGTTTGTAGTTGCCACATCAGGGTTTGAGCCTGCGATGCGGCTTGCCTATGGCGGCACGGAGGAAGAATCCACGGCCTTCCCGCTCATCGACATGGTTGTTGCCGTTGTGCTCGTTGTCATCAGCTTCACGGCGATTATTTCCGCAATCGGGCTTGTGAACTCCGTTGCGCTGAATACGCGACTGCGGCAGCGAGAAATTGGCATGTTCCGGGTGCTCGGTCAGTCGAGACGGGATGTCGTCGCCGTCATCTATGCAGAAACGGCACGCCTTGCTATCGGTTCGGCCGTGCTCGGTCTCCTCATGGGAATCCTGTTCGGTTGGATAGGACTGCAGTGCGTGGTTGGTGGCGTTCGGGCTATCGGAGTTGCGCCGCTGGTTGTGCCGCCGCTGTTCATCCTTGGCGTGATTGTGGCAGCCGGAGTCCTCACCGTCTCAGCCGCACTCCTGCCGAGTCGGCGGGCGTGCAGCATTCCGGCCATCCACGCCCTTGCCGCCTAGACGGTCAGAGGGTCAGGCCAGTGCTGCCCACGGCGAACCGCGCGACTTCTCGGCTTACCAGCGCCGCAGATTCGTGAGGGGCTGAGGGCCGGCAGCAATCGGATCAGTGTGTGAGCGGGTACAGCGTCTGTGAAATGCCAAGCATGATCCAGGGCGTGACTTGGGCGAGCAGTATGATTCCCCCGATAATGACCGCGCTCACCGAGATGGTTGCGCCGCGGAGGGATTCGTCACGCTGCAGCGCCTTGCGCGAGATAAAACCGAGGATAACTGCGGCAAGCGAGAGCACGATGGCGAGCACTGGCACATCGCCAAGCCAGAAAGCGGAGGCAACCGCGAGACCGGCCAACCCAAACGCGGCGACCGCGGTATAGGAGATCGGCGGCGTTTGCTTGGGTGATGCCGAGGGCTGCGAGCCGTTTGAGCTGCCAGTGCCGCGTGGTGTGTTGGTCAAAACAGGTCCTTTGTTCCTTGCGATTCTACGCGTTCGAGGCTTTCGCCGCCGGGAACCCGGCCGCGCAGCTTTTCGAGGTCGCGCCGCTCACGTTTGGTCGGGCGCCCGGCTCCACGGTCGCGGATGGGAACTGCCGGCGCATCTTCCGGTTTTGGCGGTGGTGGTGTGAGATCTTCGAAGCATTCGGCAGCAACCGCGGCGCTGACCCGCTTCGTGATGAGCCGCTTGACCACAAGGATGCGGTCGAACCCGCTCACCCTGAGGCGCACGGTATCGCCAACCTTCACGGTTTGGGCCGCCTTCACGCGAGTATCGGCGACGCGGACGTGACCGGCACGGCACGCACTCGTGGCAAGGGAGCGCGTCTTTGTCGCTCGAACTGCCCAGAGCCAGCTGTCTACTCGTACGCTTTGCGGGTCGGTCATGCCTTCGACTCTAACCGACCGGATGTCGCTTCGATGCCCGAGCCTGCCTCCTTGCCCCGTGATCGAATGGCCAGTGGCACGAGCACAACACATACGAGCATCGCCAGAATCTCGACGAGGGTCTGCGACACCACAATCACCGGCACAAGACCGTATGACGCAGGAAGCGCCAGTGCGACGGGAAGGATGACCAAGGAATTGCGTGTGATGCCAGAAAACGTGGCCGCTCGTGACGCGGTGACCTCGAGTCGCATGAGGCACGTTATCCCAATACCCGCGCCAAACATGAGCGCGGCGAACAAAACAAAGATCCCGAGAGTCGGAAGCACCCTGATCACCTGATCCTGCACGGTACCCGTTTGTACGTAGACGATGAGGACAAGGTTGAGCATCATCACTGGCACCATTGCTGCTTCGCCACCGCGCAGCAACGCCCTCGACGCCGCTGCGGGACCGTTTGTTTGGCGTGCAACGAGCTGTAGCCCAAGGGCCACCAGCATCGGGAGAAGCACAACCAGCCCGAACGCCTCAAGTAGGGCAGGCGTTATCGCGAGTTGTGCCGCGTCCGCGCCAATCAGTAGCCAGAGATACACGGGCAGCATCAGTATTTGAGCGACGAGCAGGAGCGGCGTTGCTGCGAGTAGCGCGGCGGCGTTACCGCCGGCTATCCCCGTAAACGTTACGACGTAGTCGACACAGGGCAGCAGCAGAACAAGAAGGACCCCAAACACGAGTACGGGATCGGCGCTGACGAAGCGGCTGAGTCCAAAGGCCACCGTAGGCGCGACAACGCCGTTGAGGAGAAACAACGTGCAAAGGAACCGACCCCTGCCATCTTGCTTGACGACAGAGGCGAAGGGGATGCCGGCGAAGGTCACCAACATGAGCAGGGCGAGGGCAGGGGAGACCGCTACCTTGAGCGCCGATGCGGCTTGGGGGAGCCAGTAACCGAGTATCGCAGCGATGGCGATGCAGGCAATATAGAGCCACAACTGGTGCGTATCGCCCCACCGTTTAAGGGCATCCGCCCTAGACCCTTGATGCCGGTGAGTATCTTGCTCTGGCGAGTCGGCGGAGCGTCGAGCGGTCAAAACCAGGTGCTGAGGCGAGGCACCGTTGCCGACGCAAATACCCGATCAAACGCGAGGGCCGCCCCTGGCACGAGCTCGGCAATGCGGCCGGCTGAGGCCAGCGTTTCCGCCCGCAACCCACCAAGCAAAAGCGAAGAGAGCTCAGCGATACCAACGCGCAGCTCGGCAGCTGCTCCGTCGACGCGCTCCACGCTGCCCGTGCCGTTGGCATCGGTTGTCAAGCGATAGGTGCCGGTTGCGAAGCCGTCGGGATCAACGACGTCGAGGACGAGCGCGCCGGCTGCAGCATACGCGCGCGAGGCGAGGACCCGCTCAACGTCGAGGATACGAAGCCAGAGATGATCGCGCTCGTCAGTCTTTCGCACGGATCGCGAATCGAGAACCTGCCAGGTCAGCGGTTCAACAACGGCCCGACGCGTCGCCTTCACAACCGTGATCGGGTCCATTTCGAGCACAAATCGCCACAGCGCGGCGTACGCGGCTGGCGTAGCGGCAATAAGTTCGACCAGCTCGAGGGTGGCAGAAGAGTGGTCGTCAGAGGATTCGACGCGGTAGACAACGAGGCCGTCGTTGTCGCCGTTCTCGTTGGAATAGCAAACGACGCGGAGCTGCTCGTGGCTGTCGGCCGGCGATGAGGGGGAGAGGCCAAGCGTTTCTTTCCACCACAACTGCTGCACTGGCACTTCACCGGGAGTCTGCAGACGAACCCGTTCCTTGATCGCCGGACCGATGTCGAGTGCCACTTCCTGCGACACAAAGCTCAGGGCTCCGGTCGGTACTGGCCCACTCCAAACCGCCCGTTGGGTATCAACTGTATAGGCCGAGCTGAAGGCGGCAGGGCCAAATCCGAACCTGCCGTAAATTGTGGCTTGGGTAACGGTGAGCATTGCAATCGCACAGCCGTGTGCAACGGCAGTGCGCAGCTCCCCAAGGAGGAGGTTGCGGGCAAGGCCTCGCCTTCGGTGCGTTGGTGAAACGGTGACCGAGCTGATCGCCCACCCATCAATCGTTTGCTGAGGCGCAACCGTGAGCGGCATAGGCCAGGAACTCACGGTTGCAACGGGAACCTCCGGTTGCGCCGTTCGTGCGTCCCAGATGCCGGTGACCCGGTTGCCCGTGATTGTCGCGAGTTCATGTTCGATAAGCGCGGCCGAAGCGGTTGCCGAATGGAATCCCCGCATGTCTGCGTCGAGCCAGGCCCGCATCGCCGCAGCATCATCGCTGGCAACGGTGTCGTAGCGCAAGCCCTGGTCGGCAAGCGCCTGCTGAGATGTTGAATCGGCTGGCAGCGAGAGAAAATTCGAGGTCATGTGTTCCAGCATACGGAGGCCACCGACATTCGTGAACAGGTGCACACGATCGGGCTCCGCCGCTGTTGTTAGGTGGTTGGGAACATACTGAGGAGCCGAAGCGTTGGCAAGGGGGTAGCTGGTTTTTCTCTTTTAGCGAATTTGCCACCGGCGATGTCGGTGGTGCGTGAGAGGATAGGCAACACCTGATTCACTGCAAGACCAACTGTTTATCTGGGGTGGCCGAGGCCCTGACGCACGACCCAAAAGGAGTCATCCTCGAATGATCACGTTTGAGAACGTCAGCAAGACTTTTTCCGATGGCACCCGCGCTGTCGAAGATTTCAGCCTCGTCATTCCCTCGCGAACGACAACCGTCATCGTTGGTTCGTCTGGGTGCGGTAAGACCACCATCATGCGCATGATCAACCGCATGGTTAACCCCACGACCGGCAGCATTCATATCGACGATGACGATATCGCAAAGCTCGATCCCGTCGCCCTCCGCCGCCGCATCGGCTACGTCATGCAAAACTCTGGTCTGCTGCCGCATCGCACGGTGCTCGATAACGTTGCAACAGTGCCCATGCTGAGCGGTACACCCAAAAAAGAGGCACGTGCCGCTGCGCTTGATCTCCTCGACACGGTTGGGCTCGATCGTGCGATGGCAAGTAAGTATCCGAGCCAGCTCTCCGGTGGCCAGCAGCAGCGAGTTGGCGTTGCCCGTGGCCTCGCAGCCGACCCCAATATTTTGCTCATGGATGAACCCTTTGGCGCGGTCGACCCGCTCGTTCGTACCGAGCTGCAGCATGAACTCCGGCGCATACAGAACAAACTCGCGAAGACCATCGTGTTTGTCACCCACGACATCGAAGAGGCCTTTCTCCTTGGCGACGAAGTGGTCATCTTGCGTAAAGGCGGCCATATCGCGCAGCGAGGCACCCCTGCCGAGATCCTTGCGAATCCGGTCGACGACTTTGTCGCCAGTTTTGTCGGTGCCGATCGCGGCAAGCGGCTCCTGAACATCCAGCAGGTTGGCTCGCGCCGCGTGCTTGTTGACGAAAACGGTGCTGTTGCCGGCGTCCTCGCAGAGGAGGCTGCCGATGGATTGGGTCATCGCTAACTGGCCTCAAATCTGGTCGCTGACGCTGAGCCATCTGTGGCTTTCGCTTCCACCCACCATCATTGGGCTGCTACTCGCGCTCCCACTTGGTTGGTTGGCGCACCGCTTTGGGGCGACGAGGGGAGTCTTGCTCACGGTGAGCGGGTTGCTGTACACAATCCCGTCGCTGCCGTTGTTCATCATCATGCCGCTGCTGCTCGGCACCAGAATCCTTGACCCCCTCAACGTGGTCATTGCGCTCACCCTGTATGCGGTTGCCTTGCTCTTGCGAAGCGTCACCGAGGCGTTTGATTCGGTCTCCAACGACGTGCGCCAGTCGTCGATCTCGCTCGGGTTCTCGCCGGTGCAGCGGGTGCTGCGTGTTGAGCTGCCGCTCGCCCTGCCCGTAGTTATCGCCGCTATGCGTGTGGTGTCGGCAAGCACCATCAGCCTCGTGAGCGTTGGGTCGTTGATCGGGGTATCAAGCCTCGGATACCTCTTCACGAACGGGTTCCAGCGCAACTTTCCCACCGAGATCATGGTAGGAATCGTTGGCACAATCCTGCTGGCAGGGCTCTTCGACCTCATCATTGTTGGGATTGGGCGAGTCCTCTTGCCCTGGTCTCGGGTGAAGGAGGCCTCGTGAATTTTTTCTTCGATGCAATCGCATGGATCCTCGATCCTGCCCACATTGGCGGGCCTTCTGGCATTGTGGCGAGGCTCGGTGAACACGTCTTTTATACCGTGCTCGCCGTCGCGTGCGCGGCCGTCATCGCTATCCCGCTTGGTCTCTACATCGGCCACACCGGTCGAGGGCGCGTTGTGGCTGTAGCCATTACCGGAGCGCTTCGCGCGCTCCCGACCCTCGGGCTTGTCACGCTGTTTGCCCTGCTCATGGGCGTTGGCTTGGTAGCACCGATCACGGCGCTCACGATCCTTGCCATCCCGCCGTTGCTCGCCGGAGCCTACGCCGGCGTCGAATCTATTGACCGCCGCACAATCGATGCGGCGCGTTCTGTCGGAATGACCGAGTGGCAAATCGTCCGAAAGGTCGAGATACCACTTGCAGGGCCGCTCATGTTTGGAGGGTTCCGGTCCGCGTTTCTTCAGGTGGTTGCCACGGCAACCGTCGCCGCGTATACGCCCCTCGGTGGGCTCGGGCGCTTTATCTTTGACGGGCTACCCGTCCGCGACTACGCACAAATGAACGCGGGTGCCTTGCTCGTGATCGCCCTTGCGCTTGTCGCCGATGCGGTCTTTGCCATCGCCTTCAAGCTCTTTCAGCCAAAGGGCGTTGCGCTTTCGAGGGAGCGCACCGGCGCAACCAAGGCAACACGCTAGGCATGCAATGGCGACCACTCCTGTAACGTACCAAGACCCTTCATCCTGAATCGTCGATACCAAAGAGATAAGGAACACAGAATGTATGCAACATCATCACCACTGCGGCGACGGGCGCTTCCAGCCGTGCTCGCGGTGGCAGCAACGGTCAGCCTGGCCCTGAGCGCGTGCTCATCGTCAGACCCTTATTCCTCCGACACGTCAACTGACGCAGGGGCATCCACAACCGTGGTTGTTGGTTCAGCCGGATTCCCCGAGTCCGAAATTGTTGCCGAGATCTACGCTCAGGCGCTCACCGCTGGCGGTATCGACGTCAGCACATCAATGAGCATCGGCCAGCGTGACGTCTACCTTGCTGCCCTGCAGGACGGCTCCATCGACCTCGTGCCCGAGTACAGCGGCAACCTGTTGCAGTATTACGACGAGGCAAGCACGGCTCGCACCAGCGATGAGGTTCTTGAAGCGCTGTCGAAGGCAGTGCCAGATGGCTACGAGGTGCTTGACCAGGCACCAGCCGAAGACAAAGATTCCTACAACGTCACGGCAGAGTTCGCGAGCGAACATAACCTGAAGAGTCTTGCCGACCTTGCCGCGCTCGACGTGCCGATCACCATCGGAGGCAACCCAGAGCTTGCCAAGCGACCATACGGTCCAGAGGGCCTCACCAAGATCTACGGAGTTCCCGCAGACAAGATCACGTTTGAACCGTACAACGATAGTGGCGGCCCGCTCACCGTCAGCGCGCTGAACGACGGCAAGGTGCAGGTGGCGGACATCTTCACCACGTCGCCTGCCATCACCGACAACAAATTTGTCACCCTCGAAGACCCAGAGAACATGATTCTGCCCCAGAATATCCTGCCCCTGATGAACAGCGAGAAAGCGTCAGACGAGGTGAAGAAGATTCTGAATGAGGTCTCGGCAAAACTCACAACAGAAGACCTCGTCGCGCTCAACGCACGCAGCGAAGGCTCCGAAAAGGCGTCGCCGTCAACGCTCGCAAAAGACTGGCTGACCGAAAAGGGTCTCAACTAGCGGTTCCTTAGTCGCCCGTTGCTGAGCGATCACCGCACAGTGGTGATCGCTCAGCAACAACGAGAGGTCGCAGCGGCGTCAGTCCAACTCACGCCAGACGACCTCAATACACAACAGAGCGGGGTGCCCCAGAACGTATTCTGGGGCACCCCGCTCGTGCGTTGAATGGAGCTCGTTATTCGCTTACGTGGGCGAAGAGGAACCAGCGGTCCTTCTCAAGGCCCTGCGCAATTGCGATGGCTACGTCCTGGCTTACGAGGTCGATGTCATCGAGCTCGGTGACGGCGGTCTGCACCGTTGCGATCGTGGCGTCGAGCTGCGCGATCATCTCCCGGATGGTGACGTCGGCCTGCTGGAAGCCCTCGCTCAGCGTCGCGGTGGTGGTGTTCGCAGCGACCGAGCCGATGCGCCCGTCGATTGGCAACCCAAGCGCGATGATTCGCTCTGCGGCAAGATCCGCAAAGTCTTGGGCGTGAGCAACGATGGTGTCGAGCAGTTCGTGCACCGCAATGAATGTTGCGCCACGTACGTGCCAGTGGGCCTGCTTGCCGTTGACAGCGAGAGCGGTCAGATCGACAACCACTGGGCTCAAGAACTGAGCGACGCCTGCTGCAACGTCGGGGTTAGCGACGGCTGGGATGGTGGTGGACGATGTTTTCGTCATAGTGATTGTCCTTTCGTCTTCTGTAACTACAACGCTACTCGTCCCTCAGCATTCCGCAACCAAGATGAGGCTCGTCTTACGAAGGGTTGACTCACTGAGGGTAGGCATGTATTAGTTCGGCGGCGCTGTCCTAGACTCGTTCCGAACGATAGGCCTGCCGAGGCCCCGCCATAACGAAACGAGTGTGCAATGGCAACCGATCCCGACGCCCGCATGATCCAACTTGGCGAGGAGGCCTCTCCGGTCGTCGCTGATACGGCCTGGGTCGCCCCTGGAGCCGTCTGCGTCGGACGTGTCTATCTCGCGGAACGGGCCAGTGTTTGGTACAACGCAACGCTCAGGGCCGAGGTCGAGGATATCCGCATTGGCGAGGGCAGCAATGTCCAAGACGGCGTTGCCATGCATGTTGATTTGGGTTTCCCTGTGACGCTGGGCCGTGACGTATCTGTTGGGCACAACGCGGTTGTGCACGGCGCGACCGTTGAAGATGGCGCGTTGATTGGGATGAACGCAACGCTGCTGAACGGCGCCGTCGTTGGTGCCGGCTCGCTGGTCGCCGCAGGGGCGCTGGTGCTTGCTGGCACGGTTATCCCGCCAGGCGTGCTTGCAGCGGGCGTGCCGGCAAAGGTTCGGCGCGAACTTACTGACGACGAACGTGATGGGTTGCGAGCGAACGCGAAGAACTATCTGGCCCACACTCAGAAACACGTGGCGGCAAGAGGAGCGTCGACGGCCGCCCTGCATGAAAAGTAACGAGCCTAGCAACTGGAGATGGCCGTCACTCGCGTGGGCAAGTGACGGCCATCGACTTGCTCACCGAGCTAGTTGACGCCTCGTTCGGCGAGCAGCGAGGTCATGTACTCAATTTCGCCGGTTTGTGCGGTGATGATGCTCTGCGCCAGGTCGGTGACAACCTGATGTTTGCTCCGTTCGACCACGGCCTTTGCCATATCTACGCCGCCGCGGTGATGGGCGATCATGAGCTGCAGAAACAGTACCTCTGCGTCTTCTCCCGTGAGGGATTGCAATCGATCGATGTCGGCCTGTGTGGCCATGCCCGGCATGACGCCTGCCGTGGCACCAACGCTTTCGGTGTTGTGCGTATGCCCACTGTCGGCCATCCACGCCATAGCTTCACGGGGTGAGTTCTGGGGGAGTCCCCACGCGGCAAGCCAGCCGAACATTTGACCAGACTGTTGCGCCTGGGAGGTTGCGACGTCATAGGCAAGGCTCTTGATCTCATCGTTTGTGGTTTGCTCACGCATGATCATTGCCATCTCAACGGCTTGGTCATGATGGGTCTGCATGTCACGGGCGAACCCCGCCTCTGCGCTGAGCGTGCCGGGGACGGCGAGCGTTGACGGCGCGGTTGCACGCCCGATAATGACGCTGGCCGCCACGACAACCAGGAGAGTTATGGCCCCGGCGATGAGGAGCCGCAGTGCGCGTGAAGACACGGGCGGGGGCTAGGAGTCTTTGCCAGGGCCGTCGAGGGCTCCAGAGCATGAGGCGCCAGGCTCCGGCACAGACGGCGATTTCCAGTACTTATCAAGAAAGCGCTGGATGCGGTCGTCGGTTGGGTCAGACAGCTTCACCTGCGCGCCCCACGCGCTCATCACGATGGGGGATGGAAGGTCTGACTTTGGCGAGAGGATGACGTAGGTGCTTGGCAGCTTTCCCCTGAGCGTCGCTACCTCATCCTCATTCAGCTTCTTTGGGTCGTACGTGACCCAGACTGCCCCGTGTTCAAGCGAGTGGACTGCGTTTTCTTGTGGCACTTCTTCGGTGTAGGCGGCACAGTTAAGCCAGTAGGAATTGTGATCGCCTCCGACCGGGGGAGACTGTTCATATTCAACCGTGCCGGTCACGTGGTTGTTGGTGAGCCCCTCAAAGGTCTCGGCCCCTGCGATGTTGATTTCGTCTCGCTCTGGTTTGTTCAGTGAGCTGAAGACGACCGTTGCGAGAAGGCCAACGACGGCGACACCCGCGGTAACGCCAACGATGACGCCGATTCGTTTGTTCCGTTTGCTGCGCGCTTTCTGACGGTTGAACTCGGCGAGTTTCTCTTGTCGCTGCTGTTCTCGCCGCTGCTTAGTGGTTGGCTGCTCTTGGCTGTTCGAATGTGGCACGAGTTGTCCTCAACATAATTGGGGGCGGTGGCCTACGGAGTTGTAGGGCGTGCATCCCACATTAGTTGAATCATCAATTGAAGCCTGAAGAATAACTGGGGAAGTCCTGCGCAAAGAGTGGGAGCGGCTCTAGCCGTCCTTTCGCACCCATTGAACCTGGAATCCCTCCGGCACCTGTGTCTTGAGCTGTTCGTTGGCTCCTGGAAGATCGTCGGCTTCAATCTGAATCTCGCGCGTCTCAATCGAGCGCAGCATGGCAGTGTACATAGGCATGCAACAAGGCTACTGGAGTGGGCGAGCGGATGCCGCTGGCTCGCCAACGACCGCGCCATCGACGGATTCGTGGCTGCGGCGCAATCGCGATGGAAGGACAACCCAGAGGATGACCGCGAAGAGGGCGACGCATCCACCTGCAATGAAGCCGCACAGTCGTGACAGGACGACGTCAAAGAGCAAAAACGTCACGCCGACAAAGATGAGGCCAATAATGCAGAGTGTTATTCGCAACATGACGTCCCCGTATTGCACGACGCCACGCTTTTCGCCCCGCCCAAAGACCGCCCGATGCAAGGCAACGGGCGCAAGGTTGACGACCGTACCGAGCGCGGTCAATCCAACAAGCGCGAGGTACACGCAGCGTTGCACAGAATCGAGGTCGCTAAAACGTGGTTGAAATGCGGCGGTCAGGAGAAAGCCGGTAAGGACTTGAATGCCGATCTGTGAAACACGAAGCTCCTGGAGTAGCTCTGACCAGTTGCGATCGGCACGTTCGTTTCGGGACTCGTCCCGTCCGTCATTCTGTCCCTGTTTGCTGTCACGAGCGTCTGCCGGTGGTTCGTTGTGGTCTGAGGGATTGTCTCGGGTGGAGTGACTCATCCCCCGACTGTATGCGGGGGCTGAACGAGCCGCCAGGGGCTTGAACTTCGGCAGCGATTGCCGGTGACGCGCAGTCAACGCGCTGGAGCGGGCCGAGCTCACCGCCGTTCTGACAGCGCTTAACGAAAAAGCCCGGTCAAAACCGAAGTTCTGACCGGGCCTATGTGGAGGGGATGACGGGAATCGAACCCGCATCATTAGTTTGGAAGACTAAGGCTTTACCACTAAGCTACATCCCCACAATTACTGAGTAACTGTGATGCGCTACTCGTGAAGAAACCTTCAGGAGCAACGAGTAATTAGCTTAGTACAAATTTTGGCGACCGTGAACAACGGCGGCCGCGACACGCCATTTTTAAGAGATTTTCTGCGGAAATACGCGGAAAAATTCGTCAGATTTTCATTGGTGTCAGCAACGACGGTTTCTGTCAGCTAGACTTGCGGAGGTCAATCTTGCTAGCCACGTTTTCGAACGGAGCATCCCTAGAGATTGACTATCGGATTGCGTGACGATCCGGGGCGTAGCTCAGCTTGGTAGAGCGCTCGTTTTGGGGGCGAGAAGTCGCAGGTTCAAATCCTGTCGCCCCGACACATGAGTTATAAAGTCTCACGAAATACAGTGACGATGTCACTCGATCAAGGAAGAAACACAAAGTGCCTACAACTACCGTCGAGAAGCTCAATCCCACCCGCGTCAAGTTGTTGGTTGCGGTAACTGGAGACGAACTTCAGCCGCACATCAAGAAGGCATATCAGACGGTTTCCGAGCAGATCAGCATCCCTGGTTTCCGTAAGGGCAAGGTTCCTGCAGCTATCATCGACCAGCGCGTTGGCAAGGGCGCTGTCATCGAACAGGCAGTTAACGACTCTCTCGACGAGTTCTACCGCGCAGCACTCGACGGTTCGGATGTCCGCCCAATGGGCCGTCCAAGCGCCGACGTGGTCGAGTGGCTCGACATCAAGGATCTTTCTGGCACGTTGACCCTCGCGTTTGAGGTTGAGGTCCGTCCAGAGTTCGACATTCCCAAGCTCGACGGCATCAAGCTCACGGTTGATGACGCTGAGATCGACGCCGACGCCGTTCAGGCAGAGCTTGACGAACTGCGTTCGCGCTTCGGCACGCTCGTGACGGTTGACCGTCCAGCGAAAAAGGGTGACTTCGTCACGATTGATCTTGTTGCCAAGATCGAAGACGCAGAGGTTGACTCTGCATCGGGTATCTCGTACGAACTTGGTTCCGGCGAGCTCATCGAGGGCATCGACGAGGCGCTTGACTCACTCACGGCCGACGAGACCACAACGTTTACCTCAACGCTGCTTGGCGGCGACAACGAGGGCAAGGACGCCGAGATCACGGTTACCGTTACCGCTGTCAAGGAGCGCGAGCTTCCTGAGGCGAACGATGACTTCGCTCAGATCGCCAGCGAGTTTGACACCATCGACGAACTGAAGAAGTCGCTCGAAGAGCAGGTTGGTAAGCAGGCTGTCTTCACGCAGGGTCGTCAGGCTCGCGATGCGTTTGTTGACCTCCTGCTTGAGAAGGCCGACATCCCCGTTTCTGAAGAGATCGTCAACGACGAGGTTCACCGTCACCTTGAGGGCGAGAACCGCCTTGAGGACGACGAGCACCGTGCAGAGGTCACTGCCTCGAGCGAGAAAGCCCTGCGCACGCAGCTGCTGCTCGATGCGATTGCTGAGCAGGAAAACATCCAGGCTACCCAGAACGAGCTCACGCAGTACATCATCTCGTCTGCAGCCCAGTACGGCATGGAGCCTGGTCAATTCATTCAGGCCCTTGAGCAGAACAACCAGATCCCAGTGATCGTTGGTGAGGTCGCTCGTAACAAGGCACTCGCCGTTGCTCTTGGTAAGGCAACCGTGACCGATAAGTCGGGCAAGCCTGTTGACCTAAGCGAGTTCACCGCTGTTGATGCTGGCGAAGAGGGCGAGGCCGCTGAGGCTGAGGCTGAGAAGCCTGCCAAGAAGGCTCCGGCCAAGAAGGCAGCCCCAAAGAAGGCAGCCGCGAAGGCTGACGAGGCCACCGACGAGGCAGCAGAGAAGCCAGCGAAGAAGGCTCCGGCCAAGAAGCCGGCAGCGAAGAAGGCTCCCGCCAAAAAGGATGCCGACAAGTAGTCACAGATCATTCACAAAGCGCGTCCTCATCTCACGATGGGGGCGCGCTTTGTCGTTTGGCCGAAAGAGCGCCCGTGATTTCCGGTCGGGATTCTCAAAACCGTGGATGTGACACGCCGCTGTTCGCCAGAGGCCTCGCATTTTCCGGGGTTCTTTGGCCTTTTGGTTTGCCCTGAGCGAACTAGCCAAATTGACGGCGTTAGACCATATAGATTCGACTCAAGCCCACAACCGAAATGGAGCCCTCTATGAGCGAAATAACACTTCCCAATAGTGTCTTCGAACGACTGCTGAAAGACCGTATTATCTGGCTCGGCTCCGAAGTGCGCGACGACAACGCAAACGAGATCTGTGCAAAGATCTTGCTCCTCGCCGCAGAAGACCCAAAAGCGGACATCTACCTCTACGTCAACTCGCCCGGCGGTTCAATCACCGCAGGCATGGCGATCTACGACACGATGCAGTTTGTGCCAAACGACATTGTCACCGTTGGTATCGGAATGGCGGCCTCGATGGGCCAGTTCCTCCTGACGGCTGGCACGAAGGGAAAGCGCTACATCACGCCAAATGCACGTGTACTGCTGCACCAGCCACACGGTGGTTTTGGTGGAACGGCAAGCGACATCCAGACCCAGGCTCAGCTCATCGTCTCGATGAAGAACCGCCTCGCAGAGATCACCGCCTCGCAGACCGGCAAGACCGTCGAGCAGATCAACGAGGACGGCGACCGCGACCGTTGGTTTACCGCTCAGGAAGCCCTCGAATACGGCTTTGTTGATCACATGCGCGAATCTGCAAGCGACGTTATCGGAGGCGGCGGAACCGCAGCCGACACCGCCGAAGACGCCAAGAACTAATCGCCGCACGAGAAAAGGAACAATCAATGACTATCCCACAGGTTGGCGGCACCGCATTCTCCGGCATGCAGGCTCCCGGTTCACGATACATCCTCCCAAGCTTCGAAGAGCGGACGGCCTACGGCTACAAGCGCCAAGACCCCTACGCAAAGCTGTTTGAAGACCGCATCATTTTCCTGGGTGTCCAGGTCGACGATGCCTCCGCAGACGACGTTATGGCGCAGCTGCTTGTGCTTGAGAGCCAAGACCCCGAGCGTGACATCCGGATGTACATCAACTCTCCAGGTGGCTCGTTCACTGCGATGACGGCCATCTACGACACCATGCAGTACATCCGTCCGCAGGTCCAGACGGTATGCCTCGGGCAGGCTGCATCCGCGGCAGCCGTGCTGCTTGCAGGTGGCGCCCCCGGTAAGCGACTAGCTCTGCCCAACGCGCGCATCCTGATCCACCAGCCGGCCGTTGGCCAGGCCGGGCACGGGCAGGCGTCCGATATCGAGATTCAGGCGGCCGAGATCCTTCGCATGCGCGAGTGGCTCGAGGCGACGCTCGCTCACCACTCAAACCGAAGTGTTGAGCAGGTGAACAAGGACATCGATCGCGACAAGATCCTGAGTGCAGCGGAAGCGCTTGACTACGGACTGATCGATCAGGTTCTCATCGGTCGCAAGACCGAAGCTGCCCTCACCAAGTAGGCGTGCTTAGCGGGGCGAATCCTTTGATTCGCCCCGTTTTTGCGCATTTCCTTCTCCTCCCAAACGGCGTTGCGTCCTGCAGTGTCGGTGGGAGGGGTTAGGCTCGTATTCAGGTAAACATCATGGGGTCACACACGACACCCACGATCTCACAAGGAGGAACCCCATGGCTCGGATAGGCGAAAGTGCCGATCTCCTGAAGTGTTCCTTCTGTGGCAAAAGCCAGAAGCAGGTCCAGCAGCTCATTGCCGGCCCTGGTGTCTATATTTGCGACGAGTGTGTTGAACTCTGCAACGAGATCATCGAAGAGCGTATGGCCGAAGAAGGCGAGAGCGTTCAGGGCGAGTTTGAGCTTCCCCGCCCGCGCGAAATCTTCGACTTCCTCGAGGAATACGTTATCGGGCAAGAGACCGCAAAGCGTTCGCTCGCCGTGGCCGTGTACAACCACTACAAGCGCGTTCGCGCTATGTCTTCGCTGACAAGCGCCGATTCTCTTGCTGACGAGATCGAAATCTCGAAGTCGAACATCCTGCTGGTTGGGCCGACCGGCTGTGGCAAGACCTACCTCGCACAGACGCTTGCCAAGCGCCTCAACGTGCCATTTGCCGTTGCCGATGCAACCTCGCTCACCGAGGCCGGCTATGTTGGCGAAGACGTTGAGAACATCCTCCTCAAGCTCATTGCCGCGGCTGACTACGACGTCAAGCGCGCTGAAACCGGCATCATCTACATCGACGAGATCGATAAGATTGCGCGCAAAGCAGAGAACCCCTCAATCACGCGAGATGTGTCTGGCGAAGGTGTTCAGCAGGCGTTGCTCAAGATTATCGAAGGCACCGTTGCCTCGGTGCCGCCCCAGGGCGGGCGCAAGCACCCCAACCAAGAATTTATCCAGATCGACACCACCAACGTGCTGTTCATCGTTGCGGGAGCATTTGCCGGTCTCGAAGACATCATCTCTGAGCGTGCCGGCAAGAAGGGCATCGGATTTGATGCTCCACTGCATACCCAGGGCGAAAACCTCAACCTGTTTGGCGATGTCCTGCCGGAAGACCTCCACAAGTTTGGTCTGATCCCCGAGTTCATCGGTCGTCTCCCCGTCGTCACGAGCGTGACACAGCTTGACCAGGCTGCGCTCATGCAGATCCTTACCGAGCCGAAGAACGCTCTCGTCAAGCAATATGAACGCATGTTTGAGCTTGACGACGTTGAGCTCGAATTTGAGTCGGCGGCCCTCGAAGCGATCGCCGATCTTGCCGTTCGGCGCAAGACCGGTGCACGCGGACTTCGGGCCATTCTTGAAGACGTGCTTGGTCCAACCATGTTTGAGGTTCCTTCAACCGAAAACGTCGAGAAGGTCATCATCACCGAGGCCTGCGTTACCGAGGGCGCTATGCCAACTCTGGTTCTGCGCAAGGCCCGCCGGGCCGATAAAACGGCCTAACAACGGCCTCTGATCTGGGGCGTTGTCTCTGATCGGTCGCCTTCTTTGACCGGGGTTGCCGTCTTTGATCGGGGTTACTGTCTCCGATTGCGCCATTGCCCGTGCTCGTCGTCAGTGTGTTTGCTTCACGTGGGCAGCAACTCTGCTTCAGGCAGGCAGGCAGGCAACGCTTTACGTCACGCTGCCACCGGCCTTGCTTCAGGTATGCAGTGACGTTGTGTCACGGCGGTAGCGACTTTGCGTCACGGAGGCAGTGACGTTGTGTCACGGCGGTAGCGACTTTGCGTCACGGTGGCAGCGATTCGGCTTCAGACGGGTAGTGACGTTGTGTCACACGGGCAGTGACTCTGGGTCACGTAGGCAGTGACTCAGCTTCAGGCAAGCAGCGACTTTGCGTCACGCTGGCAGCTTGAGTCCTGCCAAGACGGGTAGGCGCGTCTGAAGCTTCTCTATGAGACGAGCGTTGAATCCGTTTGGCCGGTGTACACGATTCCAATTTGTGTTGACACGCCGTTGTAAGTGGAGACGGGCGCCCTCAGCAGCGTCAGTTTGAGCGTGAGCAACTGTTCAACACCAGGGGTTCCAAGGGTGCTGCGCTCTGCCAGCGAGTTGAAGTCTGCAATTGACACGTCTGTTGCAACGAGTGTTGTTGTAGGGGACTGGGTCGTACCCCACCAAGCGGTGATCACGACGTAGTCGTAGATTGATGCGCATGGTCCCGTGCAAGTCGACGGTGCCGTGATGGTCGGGATGATCCGGCCGCCGACTGGCGATTGCGCGGTTACCCGGGCAGACGACGTCACGATAAGGGGTTTTGAGACCGCACCAACTGGTGCGGTCGTATCGACTATGCCATTGACGACCGCAGCCGTAGCTTCGGTTGTTGCCGCCGACCAGAGATTTCCGTTGTTGTTTGCTTTGACTTCTATGCCAAACAGTGCGGGGCTCCCAATCGCTTGTGTGTTCGCGGTGGCACCATCGACGTAGGCGGCGGAGCTGCTGTCGAGCGTGGGGAGTGCAAGCACGCCTGCGCAACCGGCGGCTGCGAGGGCAAGCATCGCGCGGCGCTTGGTGGTCAGGGTACGGCGAGTCGAGCGCGCCTTGGCAGGGATGCGCCGCTCGTATTTCGAAAAGGGGTTCATGGCGGAGGGCTCCAACTAGGTTGTTGTCGTTGTGGTGCGAGTGGGTGACCGCGCATGCCTGTCAAGGGAAGGCATCCGCGGCTAGCCAGGAGTGGTTTGATTAGCGGGGCAGTATCTGTTGTTTTCCGAGGGACGTGGTCGGCGTGCCGATGTTGGCTTCGTTAATGAACCAGCCAAACCCCCACCAATACAGCGCCTCATCTTCGGCGACGAGCGCACTCGTCGTGAATGAGCCCGGAAAGACTCTGAGGATGGTTTTTCCTTTGAGCGCACCGTTCATGATTGTGGCCATAGGTATGGCTGATGTCTGTCGTACGGTTCCATTTGTTCCCATTGCCCCAATCGGCCCCCAGGTGTGTAACGTGCCGTCCTGAAGGAGCGCGTAGATGGGTCCTGCCCATTCGCTAAACAGTTTTGCCACTGGGCGATTGGCGATGGTGCCATACGAGTTCACCGCCGTTGGTTCTCTTACCGTGCCGCTGTTGTTCACGCCAAGAGCGGCGCCGGAACCCCAGGAATACAGGACACCGTTTGAGTCCACAGCGAGGCTCGCTTGTTCTGACGAAGCAACACTTACGAGCGTCTTGTTGAGAAGCGCACCAGTCGCCTTTACCGCCCAGGGAAACCTATTGAGCGGCCCGGAGTCAGTGAGGCCCCATTGAATTGCTTTTCCGTCAGTGGTGAGACCCACGACGCCATTCTTGCCACCAGCGATTGCTTGAAGCTTTGTTCCCGTAAGCCCCGTTGGAAACGTGAGCTCGTGCGGTGTCCTGTCGGTTGGGCGAGTGCTTGAGTTGGAGTCGACAGTGCCGTTCCCAAACTGGCTCCAGTTGTTTTGTCCGAAGCTAAAGACTCGACCTGTGGAAGTGAGGACCGAGAAGCTTACGTTGGTACTCGTGAGTTCGACGGTTTGTTCTCCTGCATCCAGGGGGAGAGGGAGCTTTGTGATCGAAACAGGAACGATCTCCCATACATAGACATCCCCAAGGTCGTCTAGCCCCACCATCAGAGTGTCATTGCACACGAGTCGTTCGATTTTCTTACCAAGCAGGGGTCCGGAGGCGCTGATGGAGGTGTATGACGTGCCGGAGCCGTAGTAGACGATTCCTTCCTCCGTCACCCCGTAGTCGATTTTTGGGGTTGTGCAGGTCATTCGATAGGCAGGGACGAGGCTGATCGTAGCGTTCGTCTGCGCATTGCTAATTGAGGAGTACGCGCTGTCGGTTTGATGGGCGGTGACCGCAACCTGTAGGCCGGCTAAAGCGAGGCTAGCGGTGGCCGCATAGGCAATGAAGCGAACGGTGCGGCGAACGAAGCACGTTTCGCGCGCGGTGGTACGACGACGAGGAAGGGGAGGCATGTGATCATCTTTTGGTCGGAAGAATGCGACAAGTTTTTGTTGACCGCATCGCTCAAGGAGTGAGCTTGTGCCCCTTACAGTAGCTCTTTTTTGGCTCACGCACAAAGGTTTAGTTAACCTTAAGAATTGTTCTCAAAATCTGTAATGTCCGCGGAGAATTGAAGGTGAAACAATACGCAGGTATGCAATGTTGGGTTGTTAGCTGTCCTCTTGGACGACAGAGTTTCTCCGTATTCACGGCGTTGGACCGAGCCGAGCATTGATGCCGCTGACGAGTGATACGGGGCGCGTAAGGATCGAGTAGTTTTGTCGGATGCTTGACCAACTTGCCACATGGGCCCATTTAGGATTGGTCCGTGACTGTGCGTGACCGTGCTTGGCCCGAGGGCAACCTGCTGCTCGTGGTGCTACTGAGCGCGTCTCCGGCGCTCTGTGCGTGTCACTCTTCCGACACTAGTTTGCCGGGGCTCGCTTGAAGAATGTTGCCCAGCAATCAGTCACGTTGTGCGTGCAACTTGGGCATGTGGTGACCAGGCGGGCTCAGTCGGGTTGGTGAATGGTTGCCTAGCCAAGTGAGGAATCTGTGATGCCGTTATAGACGACGCCAACGTTTGTCGCGACCCCGTTATAGATGGCGAGCGGCGGACGGCGCAGGGTGATCTTGATGGTGAGGAGCTGTTCCGTGCCGGGAGTGGCAGTGACACTGCGGGAAGTGAGGGCGTTGAACGCTGGCACCGTGACATCGGTTGCGATTGGCGAGGTCAACGGTGCCGCTGGTGTGCCCCACCAAGCGCTCAGCTGAATGAAATCGTAGATTGACGCACAGGTTCCGATGCAGTCCGAGGCTGGTTTGATAGTTGGTGTGATTGTGCCGCTCACCGTTGAGGTTGGGCTGACCCTGACCGATGACGACATGAGCAGGGGCTTGGATACGGAACCGGGTGGAACCGTCGTGTCTGTGATCGCATTGACGATGGCTGCAGTAGCCTCCGTTGTTGCAGGAGACCAGATGTCGCCATTATTATTCGACTTGACCTCAAGGCTGAATGCAGCCGGCATGCCTATGAGGTTTGGACTTGCCTTGGCCTCGTCAACATAGGCGGCAGAGCTTGAGCCGAGTGTTGGGAGCGTCAGGGCACCAACACCGGCAACAACCGTCAGGGCGAGGAGCAGTCGTCCCCGTGATGTCAGCCGCGGGCGCTGAATGTGGTTGCGATGTCTCTGTTGGGAAAGGATCTTCATTGTGAACGACTCCAGCGGGTGCGTAGGTGCGAAAATGAACGTTTCTGCCGTGCGTATGGCACAGCATCATTGGGAGGTCGAGTTACTGGGGAATCAGCTGTTGGCTGCCAATCGAGTAAGTTGGCCGTCCCACGTTCGGCTCGTTGATGAACCATCCGAAGCCCCACCAGTACAGCGCTTCGTCTTCGGCAATCTGTGCGCTCGAGGTGTATGAGCCTGGAAATACATTGAGGATAGTCTTCCCCTGAAGCGCACCTGACATATCGGTCGCTGCTGGTATCGGTGACCGTGTCACGATCAAGCTGTCGATGCCCATGGCGCCTGAGGCGCCCCAGGTGTGAAGTGTGCCGTCTTGGAGCAACGCAAAAACAGGGCCAGCCCACTGTGAGAAGAGTTTTGCCACTGGTCGCTTGTCGATGCTGCCAAATGGATTGACGAGTGTTGGCTCGTATACGGTGGTTCCGGTACTGTTCAGGCCGAGGCCGAGGCCTGAGCCCCAGGAATAGAGCATGCCCTTGGAATCGAGTGCGAGGTATGAATTCTGAGCTGCACCAGCGGAAACAAGGGTCCTGTCTGTGATTGCTCCGTAAATCTGTCGGGGAAGCGGGGTTGCCGTTCCCAGGTCGGAAAGGCCCCATTGGATGGCTTTACCATCGGTGGTAATACCAACCACTCCCGAGGCGCCCCCAGCTATTGACTTGAGTTTCGTTCCAGTGAGTGCGGCTGGGAACTTGAGTTCGTTCGGTATTCTGTCTGTTGCGCGCGTGCTCTGCGTCGTGTCAACGCTGCCATTTCCAAACTGCCCGTAGTTGTTTTGCCCGGTGCTAAATACTCGCCCAGCTGAGGTAAGTATGGAGAATGAGGCAAAGGTGCTTGTGATGGAGATGGCCTTTTCGCCGACAGCGAGTGGCAAACTCAGTTTTGTGATGCTGATAGGGATAATCTCCCAGATATAGACATCACCCAGGCTGTCGAGCCCCGCCATGAGTGTGTTGTTGCACGCGAGTTGATCAATCTTTTTGCCGGCAAGTAGTCCCGTTTGGCTTACAGGGACGTGTGTGTTGCCCTGCCCGTAGTAAACGTTTCCTTCTTCGGTAACGCCATAGTCGGTCGCTGGGGTGGTGCACGTCATGCGGTAAGCCGGCACAACGCTGACCGTCAAGTTGGCTCGCGAGTTACTGGTCGCTGAATACGCACTATCTGTCGGCTTCACCCCGTTGAGGAGGTGGAGTCCGACGGTGAAGCATGCAAGAGTGGCGAAGCAGGCGACCACTCGCAGGATAAGTCGGGGCCGGGGCCTGTTTTGACGTGTTTTGGGGGGCATGGAGTCGTTTTCGGGTTAAAGCGATGTGGTCCAATTTTCAAGAGCACGTCGCTAACTTGGTGAGTTCGTGCTGATTACAGTATCCCTTTTTTCCAGTGCGCGCAAACAGTCAACATACCTCATGTATGTTGCGCAAAGTGTGTAATGTTTAGCGAAAAAACGCCACAAAACAAATTAATGTTTTGTGGCGAAAATCCTTGTTTTGTATGGGAAAGCGTCGCATTGAGCCAGCGTTGCCGAACGTTCCGCGTTTGACGTTAGCCGTTCAACCAATCGTCGTCGTCATCGTCGATCATGAGGTGGCCAACGGCTGGCGAACTACCGACAGCGCTCGACTCGCTCCCCAATAGAACGACGGCCTGTCCCGACGGTTGTTCCCGTACTTGGGTACCGTCATCGTGCTCGCATACTGCCCTGCCCTCAAGCCAGGTCAGCGTCCAATAGCTGGCGGAAGCAGCGTGACCCGCGCTGGCGGCTTCGGTGGCAATCATCCGCTCAGCCTCGGAGACAGCGTGGACAACGTGCTCGCCGAGGCGGTTTGGGGGAGTATCCCCAAACCGCCATCGCGTACCAAGCTGCATATTTGACTATTCCGCAGCGGCTTCGAGCTCAATCTCGGTGACGGCGAATTCATCGCCCTCAACAAGGGAAAGCTCAATAATGCGGCCGACGGCTTTCAGGTCATCGGCAGCAAGGGCGAGCACCACGAGCTGCTCGTGTGGGGCTGCGATGACCGCGTTGGTGACGACCGTCTTCTGGGAAGCTTTCGCGTCGGTCTTTGCGCGACGGATTCCGATAAGCGCGGCCGAGGCCTGCACCAGCACATTGGGGTCGCCTGCCGTTTCACCCAACTCAGATGAAACTGGCCATGCAGCGTTGTGCACCGACGTGTCGTTGAACCACGACCAGGCCTCTTCCGTGGCAAACGGGATAAAGGGTGCAAACAAGCGAAGGATTGACGAGAGCGCGATCCGGAGGGCAGCTACTGCCGAACCCTGTGCTGCCCCGCCGCCGTCTGCGTAGGCACGTTCCTTGACAAGCTCAAGGTAATCGTCGCAGAAGGTCCAGAAGAAGGTCTCGGCGACTTCGAGGGCCTTGGCGTGATCGTATGCCTCGAATGCGCGGGTGGCCTCGTCGATGACGGTTGACAACGTCGCGAGCATGCTGCGATCAACCGGCTCGGTGACGGCGTTCGCCTGTGACGAGTCAAAGCTCAAGATGAACTTGGATGCGTTGAGGACCTTGATGGCAAGCCTGCGGCCAATCTTGATCTGCGTAGGGTTCTGCGGGTCGAAAGCCGCGTCAACGCCAAGCTTCGAGGACGCCGCCCAGTAACGGACCGCATCCGAGCCGTGCTGCTCAAGCATGCCAGCCGGAGTGACGACGTTGCCCTTTGACTTCGACATCTTCTTGCGGTCTGGGTCGAGAATCCATCCGGAGAGGCCTGCCGCCTTCCACGGCTTCTTGTTGTACTCGAGTACCGAGCGCAGCATCGTCGAGAACAGCCAGGTGCGGATGATGTCCTGACCCTGTGGGCGCAGATCAAACGGGAAGACGAGGTCGAATAGCTCGTCGTCGCGGTTCCATCCGCCAGCAAGCTGCGGGGTGAGTGATGAGGTTGCCCACGTATCCATGACGTCAACCTCTCCAACGAAGCCGCCAGGCTGATTGCGCTGGTCTTCGGTGTAGCCTGGCGCGGCATCCGACGAGGGATCAACCGGGAGGGATTCTGCCGTGGCCATAATGGGCTGATCGAAGACGGGGTTTCCGTCGGTGTCGAGCGGATACCAGACGGGGATGGGCACGCCGAAGAAACGCTGGCGCGAGATGAGCCAGTCTCCGGAGAGGCCGTTGACCCAGTTTTCGTAACGGACGCGCATAAACTCCGGGTACCAGTTCAACTCGTTGCCAAGCTCGACCAGGCGTGATTTCAGTTGCTCGTCGTGTGCGCCGTTCACGATGTACCACTGGCGGGTCGAGACGATCTCTAGGGGCTTATCGCCCTTCTCGAAGAACTTGACCGGGTGGGTGATGGTGTTTGGTTCGCCAATGAGTTCACCAGATGCCTGCAACAGTTCAACCATGGCCTTCTTCGCCGAGAAGACCGTCTTTCCTGCGATCTCAGCGTATGCAGCGCGGCCAGCCTCTGAGGTGATGGCTTCTGGCGCTTCGGAGATGATGCGTCCGTCGAAGCCCATGATGGCACGGTTTGGCAGGCTCAGTTCGCGCCACCAGACCACATCGGTGAGGTCGCCAAACGTACAGATCATGGCGATTCCAGATCCCTTATCTGGCTGGGCCAGGTGGTGCGCAAGCACAGGAACCTCGACGCCGAAAACGGGCGTGGTGACGGTCGTGTTGAAGAGCGTCTTGTAGCGCTCGTCGTCGGGGTGGGCCACAAGGGCGACACATGCGGCGAGGAGCTCAGGGCGGGTGGTCTCGATAATGATGTCGTCGCCGTTGGCGTCGCTGCGGTGGAACGCGAGTTTATGGTACGCGCCGGGCTGGTCTCGATCTTCAAGCTCTGCCTGGGCAACGGCTGTGCGGAACGTCACGTCCCACAGGGTTGGGGCCATGGCCTGATATGCCTCGCCGCGCTCAACGTTCCGGATGAAGCCCAGCTGTGACGCGCTGCGCTCGTCGTCGCCGATCGTGCGGTAGGTCTGCTTCCAATCGACAGACAGGCCTAGCGTGCGCCACAGCGATTCAAACTGCTTCTCGTCCTCAACGGTGAGTCGCTCGCAGAGCTCGATGAAATTGCGTCGCGAGATGGGCAACTGGTCTGCAGCTTTGCTGCTCTTATTGTCTCCGCCCTCAAACGGCGGGGTGAAGTCTGCGTCGTAGGGAAGCGACGGGTCGCAGCGTACTCCGTAGTAGTTCTGAACCCGGCGCTCTGTTGGCAGTCCGTTGTCGTCCCAGCCCATTGGGTAGAAGACGCGCTTGCCGTTCATTCGCTGGAAACGGGCCACCACGTCGGTGTGGGTGTAGCTGAAAACGTGTCCGACGTGCAGCGAACCCGAAGCGGTTGGAGGGGGAGTGTCAATCGAGTAGACACACTCGCGCGTTGCGCCCTCGCGATTGAAGCTGTACGTCTGGGCTGCCTCCCACGACTGGCCCCACTTCTCTTCGAGTCCTTCGAGTGCTGGCTTTGCGGGTACGCGGGCGTCGGTCATCTAAAAAACTCCAGTTGATAATGGTTGGCGCTTGGCGGATGCGTGACCGATTTGGTCGCGTAATCACGGGCAAGGATGCCGTAGGGCGAGACTGCTCTAGTGTATCGGTTGTGGCCGCTACTTGCTGTTTTCGAAGCCGTCGGCGAGTGGGGCGAGGGCGCGCAGCACATAGGGGGCGAGAGGGCCCCTGTCACTGCCTGCGCCAGCCCATGCTTGCGCCGCCGCGATAACCGCGGCAATGCAGGTGTACGAGATGACGCGAGGGAGAGCATCCTCAGCCGAGACCTTCAGCCTGTCGGCGGCGAAGAATCTGAGGGTGTCTGCCTGCGCAGTAAAACGGCTGAGGGCGGATGCTTGCAGTTCGGCGAGACTGCCAATGATGTTGTACTGCGTGAGAACCCAGGGAACTTTGCCGGGCCCGAACTCGGCAACAACATCGGCGAAGGCTTCGCCGATAGCCCGAATGACGGGCAGCTTTGGGTCGGTGTCGGCGAGAAAGGCGGGCAATTTGGCGAGTTGCTCGTCGACGTCGCCCCAGAACACGTCACCTTTTGCCGTGAAGTAATTGAAGAACGTGCCGCGGCTAACGCCAGCCCGCTGGGTGATGTGGTCGATGGTGGTTTTTGCGTAGCCGTTTTCGACAAACAGTTCGAATGCTGCATCTTCAAGAACTTCTCGGCTGGATACGCGTGGGCGGCCCCTTCGTGCCTTCGTGTTGGATGCCTTGGTGTCGGTGAGGACGTGGTTGCGACGCGGCCGACCGGTTCAGCGGCGTCGCTGACGGCGTCGTTGTTCTGCGGATCGAGCGTGTTGGCCATGATTCTCCGAAACGAATTACTTGTACTGAATCTAGTTATGTATATAGTTAACTCCGCAGCATGGAACCCATGCGGCTTTTCCTATTCTTCCCTACAACACCCATTACCGGAGGACTTGTGTCTGTCAGGCCCGTATTTTCCCGCTCGTCGCGCGTTACCATCGGTGCCGCAGCCCTTGCAAGCCTTGCGCTGCTGCTCGGGGGTTGCGCAACTGGCGCTGGCGCAGACTCTTCAGGAGAAAAGACCCTGACGTTTGCCGTTTCCGGGGCAAACGTCACCGATGGGCACCTTGACATTCACAAGACGCAAATCGATGGCTCCGCAACCATCCTTCGCAACGTCTTCGATTCTCTTGTTGACGTGGATGAGGACGGCCAGGCGGTTGCGTGGCTCGCCACCGACTGGACCGTTTCGGATGACGGCCTCGAATACACCTTCAATCTGCGTGATGACGTGGTGTTCCACGACGGTGAAAAGTTCAATGCGGCAGCGGTCAAAGCCAATTTTGAACACGTGGTCGACCCCGAAACCGAGTCGGCCCAGGCGCTGAGCCTGCTTGGCGGCGACCGCTTTGAGAAGGTTGAGGTGGTGGACGAGTATACGGCAAAGTTGGTGCTAAATACGCCGTTTGCGCCGCTCCTCCAGAACCTCAGCTACACACAGCTTGGGTTCTACTCGCCAAAGGTCTTGGACGAAAAGAAGAGTGACCTTGCGGCTGGCGGGGCGGGAGTTACCGTCGGTTCTGGACCGTTTACGTTTGACGAGCTCGTTGGAAAGCAGGAAATTGTGCTCAAGAAGTATGCGGATTACAACTGGCCGTCCGCTGCCTCGAAGCACAGCGGCCCCGCGAACCTCGACACGCTCGTCATCTCCATGCTGCCCGAAAGCTCAGTGCGTGTAGGTGCGGTTAACAGCGGTGAGGCTGACGTGGCTTCCGGACTTCCTGCTTCCGCTATTGGCGAGCTGAACGATTCGCTGACGGTTGAAAAGCGAGAGGTCCTTGGCATCCCGTACTCTCTCTATCTGAACGACGGATTTGGAGTCTTCGCTGACGCGAATGTTCGCAAAGGATTCCGCAGTTCGCTTGACATCGACTCTGCCGTAGACACCGTCTTCTTTGGGGAGTTTGACCGGGCCTGGAACATCCTCTCGTCGAATACGCCCGGAACCGTTCCCGACGACATCGACGGTAGTTGGAGCTTCGACCCTGAAGCAGCCAATGCGGCATTTGACGCGGCCGGCTGGACCGAGCGTGACGCCGATGGATACCGGACCAAAGACGGAAAGCGCCTGAGCGCGACCTGGATTGCATGGACTCCCGTTTCGGAAGAGAATCAAAGCCTTGCCAACGCGTTCCAAGACGATGCCAAGAAGGTTGGTTTCGAGCTGAAGCGCGAAAACCTTGAACCTGCGCAGTACAACGAGAAGTACATCCCACGAACGTTTGACCTGACTGACTGGTCATACTCGGGAATCGACGCAGACATCCTCCGCAACCACCTGTACAGTGAAGGATTCCAGAACGCCTCGACCGTTGTTCGTCCCGACATCGATGCGCTGCTTGACCAGGCGGCTGAGTCGACTGACCCAGCAGAGCGCGCCGACCTCTACCGTCAGGTGCAAGAGTGGAACAACGAGTTCATCGCCATCATCCCAATCCATAAGGCCTACGAAGTGACCGCGGTTGGCGAGGGCGTAACTGGCCTCACGTTTGACGCATACGGCCGGCCGAAGTTTTACAGCGCCGACGTGAGCTAGTCTCACACCTGCATCTATTAGTGAGTTTTTGCGCGGATTGAGCTATTTTTGCGCAGAAACTCGCAAATAGATGCAGGTTCAGGGAGGGTTTCGGGATGTGGATGAGGAGTGGACGCGTGAAGGGTGCCTTACGTCGCGTCGCCCGCAGACTCCTCCTGAGAATCGCGGGGTTACTCGTCGTGATCTGGGGGGCCGTCACCATTGCCTTCTTCTCCATCAAGCTGGTTCCCGGCGACCCCGTTGACATCATGCTTGGGCCATCAGGCCAGATGAGCCAAGAAAAACGGGATCAGATTCGTGAGGGACTCGGGCTCGACCTTCCGGTGTGGGATCAGTACACGGCCTACCTTGGGCGCATCCTCCGCGGTGACCTTGGCGAGAGCTACCAGTTGCGAAAGCCCGTAGTTGAGGTCATCGGCTCGCAGCTTGCCGCAACGCTGCAGCTCACTGCCGTAGCGCTTGCTATCGCTGTCTTGCTCATCGCCTGTGGGGCGCTGCTTGGTCGGAGGGCCAAATGGCGTGGCGCAATTACCGCTGTTGAACTCATCGCGGTTTCGGCGCCGGTGTTCTGGACCGGGCTGCTGTTGCTCGGCTTCTTTTCGTTCCTGCTTGGCTGGTTCCCCATTTCTGGGTCAAAGGGAGTGTCGTCCGTCATCCTGCCTGCCGTTACCATCGCAATCCCGATCAGCGCCGTTGTTGGGCAGGTGCTACGACGGGGCATCGAGTCTGCCGAACAGGAACCGTTTATTGAGACCGTGCGGGCCAGAGGCGTTGCCCCGACGAGGCTACTCACGCATCACACGCTCCGCCATGCCGCAAACGGAACCCTGACCCTGAGCGCTTACATCGCCGGGTCGCTGATCGGCGGGGCGGTGCTGGTCGAGACAATTTTCGGTCGCTCTGGGCTTGGCAGGGTCACCCTCGACGCGATCCTGGCGCGTGACCTGCCAACCGTGCTTGGCGTTGTACTTGTCATTGCGTTTGTGTTTGTCGCGATTAACACCGTTGTTGATCTGCTGAGTGAAGTGATTGATCCTCGCCTCTCGCGCGCGGTGGTCGGGATGGGGCGGGCATCCTCATGACCACGGCCACCGTCCTTGCCCCGCTGCGTCGTCGCACCCTTGGCAGCAAAATCGCGTCAGTCGCAGCGATCGCCTTTCTGCTGCTGCTTGTGGTTGCGGCGCTGTGGCCGCAGCTGTTGACACCGTACGACCCACTTGAAAATGTGCTCGCTCGGGCCCTGCAACCGCCGAGCCCAGCACATCCCTTCGGCACTGACCAGACGGGTCGCGACGTGCTCAGCCGCATCGTCTACGGAGCACGGTACTCGCTTGGTGTTGGGCTTGCCGCGGCGGTTGGCGCAGCGGCCATTGGAACCCTTATCGGTGCCTTGCTTGGCCTCGCCCCTCGCTGGCTGGATGCCGTGTTCATGCGCGCCGTCGAAATTCTGATGGCATTCCCCGATTTCTTGACGGCGCTGGTTGTCCTCGCTGTGCTTGGTGCCGGACCGGTGAATGTCGCGATCGCGGTGCTCATCGGGGCGATTCCTGCGTACATCCGAGTGGCACGGGCCGAGATGCTCACCGTGCGGCAGACGGATTACGTGCAGGCCGCAACCCTGCTTGGCCGGCATCCGCTCTACGTGCTTCGCCGCCATATCCTTCCGGCAACGCTTCGGCCTATCCTTGTGTTGACGACCATCGGGATTGGCACGAGTATCGTCGCCGCGGCCGGCCTGAGTTTCCTCGGTCTTGGCGCGCAAGAGCCCGATCCAGACTGGGGTCTCATGCTTTCCAGCGCACGAAACTCACTCAGTCGGGCCTGGTGGTTGGCGGTCTTTCCCGGTCTCGCGATCATCCTCACTGTGCTCTCGGTTTCGGTCGTTTCCCGCGGGTTTGAGGCCGGGCTGTACCGCCTGCCGAAGCCGGGAACCGCTATCGATCGGGGCGGCCGTCCGGCTGAGCGCCTTGTCAACGGAAAGGCCAGCTCATGACGATGGATGTTGTTGCAGAGCTCGTCAACCTGCGCATCGCCTCGACCGAGCGGATGCTGGTTGACGGCGTGAGCCTGACGGTTCGAGCTGGCGAGTGTGTCGCGATTGTGGGGGAGTCCGGCTCCGGCAAGACCCTCGTCACGCGCAGCCTGATCGGTCTGGTCTCGCCCGAACTCCGAGTCGAGGCTGATGTGCTCGACCTGTGCGGCGAGGATGTGCGTGGACTTGGCGAGGCAGGCTGGCGTGAGCGCCGTGGCGTCAGCGTTGGGCTCGTGAGCCAGGATGCGCTGCTGTCGCTTGACCCGCTCCAACGAATCGGCAACGCCGTTGCGGAGCCGCTGAAGGTCCGCGGGGTTGGCAATCGGAGGGATCGCCGTGACCGCGTCACGGGCTTGCTCGAACGGGTGAAACTGCCTCGCATTGACTCGATTGGGCGTGCGTATCCGCACGAGTTGTCAGGCGGTTTGCGGCAACGGGCGCTCATTGCCCAGGGCATCGCGGCGGGCCCCCGACTGCTGATCGCTGATGAGCCAACAACGGCCCTCGACAGCACCGTGCAGCGGCACATCGTTGGGTTGCTCAGAGAATTAACGGACGACGGCATGGGCCTGCTGCTCGTGAGCCACGATCTTGGGATGGTCCGTGACATAGCCGACACCGTGCTTGTGATGCTCGACGGTGTTGTTGTTGAGCGAGGAACTCCGGACGAGATTTTGCGAGCGCCCCAGCATCCCTACACCCGTCGGCTCGTTGCGGCGATTCCCCACGGCACAGCCCCAGTATCGACGGCGATTTCGCGTACCGTGCTCAGCGCAGCTGGCCTTCGGAAGAGCTTCCATAGCCCAGACGGCAGTGTGCTTGACGCGCTGAAGGATGCGTCTTTTAGCCTTGGCGAGCGGGAAACGCTTGGCATCGTGGGGGAGTCTGGTTCAGGAAAGAGCACTATCGCCCGTATCGTGATGTGCCTCGAACGCGCGGATGCCGGCTCCGTCTTGCTGAACGACGAACCCTGGACCGCGCTCAGCGAGCGTCGTCGCAGGCCGATGCGGGGCCACATCCAGCTGGTGCATCAGGATCCGTACTCGGCGCTCAACCCGGCCCGATCGGTTGGCGCCTCAATCGCCGAGGCCCTGCCTCATCTGCAGGGTGCTGCGCTTCGGCAGCGCGTGGATGCCCTCCTCGCCAAAGTCGGGCTCGAAGCGTCGCTCGGTGGTCGCCTCCCGAAGGAACTCTCTGGTGGGCAGCGTCAGCGGGTCGCGATTGCTCGCGCCCTGGCGCCAGAGCCAGCCGTGCTGGTGTGTGATGAGGTTGTGAGCGCGCTCGACGTCTCTGTGCAGGCTGACATTATCGCGCTGCTTAAGCAGCTGCAGGCCGAGGACGGACTCTCGCTGATGTTTATCTCGCACGACCTCGCAGTGGTGCGAGAACTGAGCCACAACCTGCTGGTCATGCGCGACGGAGAGATCGTGGAGCAGGGACCAACCGAGCGGGTGCTGGCCGAGCCCCGGCATCCGTTTACCAGGGAACTGATTGCGAGTTCGACGTCGCTGCGGCTGTGAGCGGTGCCGTGGCGCCCCAACGTGGCGGCGCGAACTTGCGTTGAGGGAACGGCTAAACTAGTGCACTGACGCGAACACAGGAGCCGAAGTATGAGGATCGTTTTTGCCGGAACCCCGGAGGTTGCCGTGCCGACCCTCGAAGCGCTCCACGGCTCAACGCACGAGGTAGTCGCAGTGGTGACCCGCGAGGATGCTCCACTCGGTCGCAAACGAGTCCTGACCCCGTCGCCGGTGGCGGTTGCCGCCCAAGCGCTTGGTCTCCCCGTCATTAAGGCAAACCGCATGACGGCTGAGATTACGGACGCCGTCGCTTCCTATCGGCCGGAACTCGGCGTCATTGTTGCGTACGGCGGGCTCGTGCCTCGCGCACTGCTTGACACCCCGACGCACGGCTGGATCAACCTGCACTTTTCTCTACTTCCTGCATGGAAGGGCGCCGCCCCCGTGCAGCAGTCGCTGATCGCCGGTGAAACAGAGAACGGCATCACACTATTCCGGTTGGTCGAGGCACTGGATGCGGGGGCCATCCTCCGCCAGCGGAGCATCCCATTCTCCGACACAGCAACGGCCGGCGACGTGCTCGCTCAGTATGCGGTTGACGGAACCAAAGATGTGCTCGACGCCGTCGACTCCATCGCCGACGGAACCGCGGTGTTCGCCGAGCAGGAGGGTGACGGAACCTACGCGAAAAAGCTTGGCAACAGTGATGGTCATCTCGACTGGACGCAGCCGGCAGACGCTGTCTATGCGCGTTTTCGCGGCGTGACACCCGAACCAGGTGCCTATACCGACGTCAACGGCCAGCGAGTCAAGGTTCTTGAACTGGCTCGCGTCGACGCTGCCTCTGGGGATGCCGCAATCGAGCAGGTCAGCGCCGGCACCATCATCCTGCGAGACGGACGCGTTCTTGTGGCAACCGCAACCTCGCCCCTGCAACTCACGGTTGTCCAGCCTGCGGGTAAAAAGCCAATGGCAGCAACTGACTGGTTCCGCGGCCAGCGCCAAGAACAGCTCACGGCCGAATAATGCCGGCACAGCACCAAACTCAGCATCACATCTCAGCCCAACGAACGGACCGCACCATGCAGCCAAACGCACGTCTCATCGCCTACGAGGTGCTCGCAGAGGTCCGCGACTCGGATGCCTACGCGAACCTGGTGCTTCCATCGCGACTCCGTGACTCAGGGCTCAGCGCAGCCGACCGAGGCTTTGCGACCGAGTTGGTATATGGAACGCTGCGGATGCAGGGCTACTACGACCGTGTGATCGAGCTGGCTGCCAAACGTGACGTCACCTCGATTGACCCCGTCGCCCTCGTCATCCTTCGCCTCGGCGCGCACCAAATCTTGAGCATGCGGGTTGCCGGGCATGCGGCAGTCAACGAGACCGTTGATCTGCAGAAACGCGTCGGGCGACAGTCAGCCGTTGGGTTTGTCAACGGAGTGCTGCGTGCGCTCGGTCGGCGCGAGCCGCAGGAGTGGCTCGACGACGTACTCGAGGGGCTGTCAACCGACGATCAGCGCTTCGCCGCCGAGTATTCGCATCCAGAGTGGATCATCCGGGCCCTGCGAACCGCGCTGCGCGCCGAGGGGCGTACCGATGAGCTGCCGACATTGTTGGCCGCCGACAACATCCCTCCGCTTGTGAGCCTCGCGGAACTGCCGGGCAGCCCTATCGCAATTGCCGAGCGGATCCCTGACGATGTCACGCTGGAGACGTCAAACATTTCCCCAATCGGCTACACACTTGACGGTGGAGACCCTTCCGTTGTGACAGGCCCAAGCAACGGCTGGATGCGCGTGCAAGATCAGGGCTCGCAGGTCGCGGCGCTCATCTTATCGCGCGCTAGGGGCATTGCCGAGGGGGAGCAGTGGCTTGATCTCTGCGCAGGCCCCGGCGGCAAGAGTGCCGTGCTCGGTGCAGAGGCCAGACTCGGTGGTGCGCACGTCATCGCAAACGAGGTTGTGCCTGCCCGCGCCAACCTCGTGCGCCGCTCAATTTTGGCCGTGCAAGACACTGTGGATGTTGTGGTCGGCGACGGACGCACGGCGCCGGAACGATTCCCCGACGGGTTCGACCGCATCCTTGTCGACGCGCCCTGCACCGGTCTTGGCGCGCTTCGCCGCCGCCCAGAGGCTCGCTGGCGCAAGAGCCCAGGCGACATTCCGCCGCTTTCGGTGCTGCAGGATGAGCTGGTCAATGCCGCGGCGGAGGCGCTGAAGCCTGGCGGGCTGTTGGCGTACGTCACGTGCTCGCCGCACCGTGCAGAGACCCGTCAGGTGGTCAACGGCCTGCTGAAGAAGCATCCGGAACTGACCGAGCTCTCGGCTCGCGAGGTGCTGAACGGCGTCGCACCGCACGAGGTCGACCTCGGCGATTCAGACGAGCTCTCTGTGCAGCTGTGGCCGCACCGCCACGGAACCGATGCGATGTTTGTGGCGCTGCTCACGAAGGACGCGTAGCGCCGATCTATTCGCCCCATAATCCGGTTTTTTCTGCGGTTTAACCGGCTTTTGGGGCGAACAGATTTCTGTCGAGCTAGTTGAACTGCCCGCGCACAGGGCCCGGGGCATCCTCCAGCAAGCGCAGGTCGTCAGTGACCGGAAACGGCAGGCGGTAGCGGGGCAGATCAGCGACAACATCCCCGTAGTCGTCTTCCTTCACGGTGACGCCCTCGGTCGAGAGTTCAACGATGCGCACGCGCGCCCAATCATCCGCGCTGACTCGGTAGGCGTAGATGTTCGCCAGGTAGCCGATGCCGAGCGCTTCAAGCGCCTGTTCCGCATCCAACCAGTCAACGGGATGCGCGGTGTGCTGCCGGCCGAGCAGATCGAACGTCACGAAGCCGTCGCCTTCAGGCAGAATCCAGCCAACCAGCTCACCATCTTCGCGGTTGTGGGGGATCCAGGTCTCGGGTGTGCTCATAGTTTGAGGTTAGCAGCGGCCATACGTCGCCTCACTTATGCGTCAAATCGAGCGAGTTTGTCAGGGTTTCGCTGCACGAGAATCTGGGCGACCCCATCGTCGAGCACGTCAAACTCAAACACGGCAGTCGTTCGGCCGTGCTCGTTGATCACGAGTGCATCCCTCCCGTTGACCTGCCGGATGGTCGTCACCGTGTCGCGGGCCCGCTTCAGCCAGATTCCGAGCAGGAACCGCAGGATGCGCACGCGGCCAAGTACCGGCCGGCGCACGGCGTTAGCCTTACCGCCGCCGTCACCAACCAGGATGGCATTCGGCGCGATCACGCTCAGCAGCGACTGCACATCGCCGGTGCTGGCAGCGTCGGCAAACCGCTGAACCGTTTGTCGATGCTCCCGCGCGCTCACCTCGATGCGCGGACGCCCTGCCTTGACGTGCTCGCGGGCACGGTGCAGGATCTGACGAGTTGCGGCCTCCGACTTTTGGATACTTGCAGCGGTTTCCGGGTAGCTGAACCCAAACACATCGTGAAGTACAAAGGCTGCGCGCTGATCTTCGCTCAGGGTGTGCAAGACAACAAGCAAGGCCGTCGATACCCGCTCGGACAGTTCTGCAGTGGCGTGTGGCCCGTGCTCGGATGCTGGCTCTGGCACATCGATGGTTTCCCACGGCTCCGGCAGCCACGGACCGACGTACTGTTCGTTGCGCCTGGCCGGTGAGTCGAGGAGGTCGAGAGCAAGACGTGTCACGATTTGGGCGGCGTAGGCCCGTGGATGCTCGACTTGCCTGTCGGTTGGCCTCGCCTGCCAGCGTAGGTATCCGGCCTGGACGAGGTCCTCCGCATCGCTGATGCTGCCGGTGATGTTGTACGCAATGCTCAGGAGCAGGCGTCGGTCATCGGCGAATGGGTTGCTGACCCCTGTCATCTTGCGTACCTCTCGTCTGCGGGCGGTAATACGGGTTGCGTTGGCGTATTCGGCCGGGAAGCCGCTGTCTCAGCGTGAAGCGTCCGAGGGCCCGAAAACCAGCGGTAGCGTTTGTGCGCCGTTCGTTCTTGGCCAAGCCACGTGAGGGTCATGTTACAGATTGCTTCTTTCGTGCGCGCGCCGGCCCAGCCGGTTAGGCGAAACGGCCTCGAGCTATCTGCGGCATCCACAAACTCAATGATGCCCCGTGAGCGTCCGAGGCTCGCGCACCGAGCAACAAATCCTGCGTCGAGAGGAAGCAACGGTTCGCGGCGCAGCGCTCGGAGCACGTTGTCGGCGACGTGGGCACCCTGTGGAAGGGCTGCTGCACAGGACTGGCGCACATATTCGTAACCGGGGGCGCTGATTCGGGCACCGTCGCCCGCGCCAAAGATCCGATCGAACCCCGCCTTGTCAGAGGGTGTCCGGCCGTCTTCGGGTGGCAACGGTTGAGCAGCACAGCGGAGGGTCGAATCTACGAGCAGCCGGCCCGCCAAATCAACGGGCAATCCGCTTGCCGCTGCCACGGTTGCGTTGGCAAATCCGGTGCAACGGATGACGATGGAGCCGGAGGGGATGGCAGCTGGGTCGCAGTGTTCAACCACCTCGACACCGAGCTGCCGGAGGTCTCGGTGGGCAACTCGCCGAGTCTTTTCGCTGGCACCCGGGAGCAGCAGGCCGGTGGTCTGCAGTCGGACGCGGTGGTGAGCGTGGGCACCTGCCGCAGCTGCCCAACGTGATTCGGCGAGTTCCGCCGCCGTCTCAACCCCGGTGTGGCCTCCGCCGAGCACAACCAGCGGGGCCGACGGTAAGGGGTCGCCAAGGCGTGCGCGAAGTGCAGCTGCGCCGGCCAGTGAATTAACAGAATACGAATCTGAAGTCTTGTCCAGCTGATTACTGCCGAGGGCATACACCAGATAGTCGTATTCGAGCGAGTTGTTCACCAGGTCAGGATGTTGACCAGCCGCACGTGCGACCAGCTCAATCCGTCGCTCGGCCGGGATAATTCGGCTCACTTCGGCGACAACGAGCCGGATGTTTGACCGCAGCAGCCCGTCAAATGAAACCGTCGGGTGCATCCCGCCCGCCGCGTATTCGTGCAGCCGGATGCGCTGCACAAATTCGGCCTCCGCGTTCACGAGGGTGACGACCGGAGCATCCGGTGCCCCCGCGATGCGATTGGCCGCCATGACCCCCGCATATCCCGCTCCGAGCACAACAACGTGCGGTGAATGTGTGAACTGCCGTGCCATGAGAAATCTCCTCGATCGTGAACCTGTTACCTATAAGACGGCGCACAGCCACCCGTTGTGACACCTGCATCTATTTGCGAGTTTTTGCTGCACAAACGCGTTTTCACCGCAAAAACTCGCAAATAGATGCAGGTTAGGATGGGATCGTGACCCAGCGAATTAACCCGAGTATCTTGTCCGCCGACTTTGCCAACCTCCAGCAGGAGCTTGAACGCATCTCAACCGCCGACCTCGTTCACGTTGACGTCATGGATAATCACTTTGTGCCAAACCTCACCATGGGACTTCCCATCGTGACGCGCCTCCAGCAGGTTTCGCCCATCCCACTCGACGTGCACCTCATGATTGAGGATGCCGAACGCTGGGCCCCCGCCTACGCCGAGATGGGTGCCTACTCGGTGACCTTTCACGCCGAGGCGAGCAGCGACCCCGTCGCCCTTGCCCGCAAGTTGAGGGACATCGGCGCGCGCGCAAGTATGGCCATCAAACCGAACACCCCCGTTGAGCAATACCTTGACGTGCTGAGCGAGTTTGACCAGATTCTTGTCATGACGGTTGAGCCTGGTTTTGGCGGCCAATCGTTTATGGAAACGATGATGCCAAAGCTCCGGCTTCTTGACGAGGCAAGGAAGAAGCACGGGCTCGATGTGTGGCTTCAGGTGGATGGCGGGGTCACGACCGACACCATCGTTGTTGCCGCGGAGGCCGGCGCTGACACCTTTGTTGCCGGTTCGAGCGTGTTCAACGGCGTGCCTGCAGATCGCATCGCAGAGCTTCGCGAGGCGGCCAGCATTCACGGTGCGCACACGCACGCCGGTCCAAGACGGTAACCTGGGACAGTGAAAACTTTCGACGACCTCTTTAACGAGCTCACTGACAAAGCCCAGAAGCGTCCTGAAGGGTCTGACACGGTCGCACGCCTTGATGCCGGCGTCCATCAGATTGGGAAAAAAATCGTTGAGGAAGCCGCCGAGGTTTGGATGGCAGCCGAATACGAGACGAACGAAGCCACTGCCGAAGAGATTTCGCAGCTGCTGTACCACCTGCAGGTCATGATGATCGCAAAGGGCCTCACCACCGAAGACGTGTACCGGTACCTCTAACCGCTCACTCCCGCTACCGAGTCCCGACCTACCGAGAGATTACTTTTTATGTTGCGTATCGCCGTTCCCAATAAGGGTTCGCTGTCCGAAACCGCCAGCCAGATGCTGGCCGAAGCAGGGTATTCTCTGCGTCGCGACATGAAGCAGCTGGTCTACACCGACCATGCCAACGAGGTTGAGTTTTTCTACCTTCGTCCGCGCGATATTGCCACCTACGTTGGTTCCGGCGCGCTCGATGTTGGCATCACCGGCCGCGACCTGCTGCTCGATTCTGGATCCCTCGCCCACGAGGTTGCGAGCCTCGACTTCGCTCGTTCGACATTCCGCTTTGCCGCGCCGGTTGGCGAATATTCCGATATCAGCCAGCTCGACGGTTTGCGTATCGCGACGAGCTATCCAGAACTCGTTGACAACTTCCTGTCTGCCCGCAATGTCAAGGCCAAGCTCGTTCGCCTTGACGGCGCCGTCGAGTCGGCCGTTCGCCTTGGTGTCGCGGATGCCATTGCCGACGTTGTCGAGACGGGTGCCACGCTGCGTGCCGCTGGCCTTGAGATTTTCGGCCCTGTCATCCTTGAGTCGTCAGCCGTGCTGATTAGCGCGCCAACCGAGGCAGACGGCCTACAGACGCTCATGCGCCGCCTGCACGGCGTGCTTGTGGCTCGCCAGTACGTCATCATGGACTACGACTTGCCTGTTGGCCAGCTTGATGAGGCCGTGCGTATCGCTCCTGGCATCGAATCGCCGACGGTTTCGCCACTGCGCGACGACGAGTGGGTAGCTGTTCGGGTCATGATTCCCCGCGCAGAAGCCAACCAGACTATGGACAAGCTGTACGCCCTTGGTGCTCGCGCGCTGCTCGTGACTGCCATCCACGCCGCACGCCTCTAGCGGCATATGCGCCGGGCCATGAACTGGTGCCGGTTTTGGTTTTGTGAGAAAGGACCATTGTGTCTGTTGCTGTTCGGGTCATCCCGTGTCTCGATGTTGCGGGCGGCCGCGTGGTCAAGGGGGTCAACTTTTTGAACCTCCGCGATGCCGGCGACCCCGTTGAACTTGCGAGTAAGTATTACGAGCAGGGAGCCGATGAGCTCACCTTCCTCGACGTCACCGCAACGGTTGACGATCACTCCACTACGTACGATGTTGTCCAGCGCACAGCAGAGCAGGTCTTCATCCCGCTCACGGTTGGTGGGGGCGTCCGCACGGTTGAGGATGTTGCAAAGCTGCTCGGCCACGGCGCCGATAAGGTCGGCGTCAACAGCGCTGCGATCAAGCGACCAGCGCTCATCGGGGAGATTGCCGACCGGTTTGGTGCCCAGGTGGTTGTGCTTTCGCTTGATATTAAGCGGTCTGAGCGAACGCCGTCCGGCTTTGTTGTGACCACGCACGGCGGCAAGCAGGAGACAGACATTGACGCGATTGCTTGGGCCGCCGAGGTTGTTGAGCGAGGAGCAGGCGAGCTGCTCGTGAACTCGATCGACGCGGATGGTACCCTCGCTGGCTTTGATCTTGAGCTCATCAAGGCGGTTCGTGAGGTCTCGTCGGCCCCGGTTATCGCTTCGGGTGGAGCCGGAAAACTTGAACACTTTGCGCCGGCAATTGATGCTGGCGCCGACGCCGTGCTTGCGGCCTCCATCTTCCACGACGGCACGTTCACGATCGGTGAAGTGAAGCAGGCGCTTGCTGAGGCCGGCCAGGTGGTGCGCTGATGGCTGACGTCACCGAGGCATCCCTTGACCAGGTTGTGTATAACGAGCACGGCCTCGTGCCAGCCATCGTGCAGCAGCACGACTCTGGCGAGGTGCTCATGCTTGCCTGGATGAACGAGGAATCTCTTCGCCGCACCCTTACCGAGGGTCGGGTCACGTTTTGGTCGCGTTCGCGTGCCGAGCTGTGGCGCAAGGGGGATACCTCTGGCCACCGCCAGTATGTGCGCAGCGTAGCGATGGACTGCGACGGCGACACCCTGCTCATCAGGGTCGAGCAGATTGGCGCTGCGTGCCACACGGGAACGCGTACGTGTTTCACCGGGCGCGAATTGGATGCCGTTCTCGGCGACCCGTCCTCGGATACTGAGTTCAGCGGTCCGTCAGCATGATTGGCGTCTCGCATCACACCACAGAGCGTGCCGAGTTTGATGCTCTACTTGCTTCCCAAAAGGTAGTCCCCGTTTCGCGGGTGCTGTTTGCCGACAGCGACACCCCCGTGTCGATCTACCGAAAGGTTGCCGCTGGAGCCCCTGGCACGTTTCTGCTTGAGTCGGCAGAACAGGGTGGTGTCTGGACACGATTTAGCTTTATTGGCGCTGGTTCCTTCGGCGTGCTCACTCAGCGGGGTGACCGCGCCGCATGGACAAGCTATGGCCTTGCCGAGGAACGGGTGGCCGGCACCGATCTTTCGGCGATCTCGCCGTTGGATGCGGTTGACGCGGTCATTCGCCGCTGGTCGGCCCCTGGCATCCCCGGCTTTCCACCGCTGACCGGTGGGCTCGTCGGGTTTATTGGGTGGGAGGCCATCCGCCAGCTTGAGGATTTGCCAGATCAACCGCCGGCCGATTACTCGGTTCCCGGCCAGGCGCTGAGTTTTGTGTCTGAGCTCATCGCGATTGATCACCGAGAGGGCACGGTCACGCTGATTGCCAATGCGCTCAACGACGATACCGACTCCTCCGATGATCTTTGGAGTGATGCCCAGGGTCGCCTTGACGCGCTGCAGCAAAAGCTCACCCAGCCGACTGAGACGCCGGTAGCAACAGCCGACTTCAGCGCGGTTCCGCAGCCAACCCATCGCACCGAGCAGCAGGATTTCCTTGATGCCGTGGCGGTTGCCCAGAAGCACATTGTTGACGGCGACATCTTCCAGGTGGTTTTGTCTCAGCGTTTTGATATCGAGTGCACAGCGGACCCGCTCGACGTGTATCGCGTGCTCCGTCACTTGAATCCGAGCCCGTACCTCTACCTGCTGAGTCTCGAATCTGACGAGACGGGCCCGTATTCCATCGTCGGGTCGAGTCCCGAAGCCCTCGTGACGGTCCAGAACAGTCACGTCATCACGCATCCTATTGCCGGATCAAAGCCACGAGGCTCAACGGTTGAAGAAGACCGAGCTCTTGAGCACGAGTTGAAGGGGGACGAGAAGGAACGGGCCGAACACCTCATGCTTGTTGACCTCGCGCGCAACGATCTGTTGAGGGTATGTGACTCGTCGAGCGTCGAGGTGACCGAGTTCATGCGCATTGAGCGGTTCAGCCACATCATGCACCTCGTGTCAACCGTTGAGGGTTCGCTGCGGCCGGATGCTGGACTCGTGGATGCCTTCCGGGCTACCTTCCCAGCTGGCACGCTTTCCGGCGCGCCAAAGCCGCGAGCCTTGCAAATTATTGACGACCTCGAACCGGCACAGCGTGGAGTTTACGGGGGAGTTGTTGGCTACTTTGGGCTGAGCGGCTCAGCTGATCTTGCGATTGCCATCCGAACGGCTACGATCGTTGGAAACACCGCCCATGTCCAGGCTGGTGGCGGAATTGTTGCGGATTCGGTTCCACGGTTGGAGTTTGAGGAATCGCAGAACAAGGCAGCGGCTCCGCTCAGGGCCGTTGCCATCGCAAATACCTTCTCAACGCTTCCTATACAGTCAACCGATTCTTCACACACAGCCGAGGTACGTTAATGACCAATGATCGCGCAGCAGACAAAGCACGTTCGTCGAGACTGAAGCGATGGAGCATCCTCGCTGTGCTTGCCGCGAGCGGACTCGTGTTTGTTGCGTGGGGACAGCCTTGGTTTACGTTGAACCTCGTTGACACCGTGCCAAATGCGCCGGTTATTGAGGTTACGGGCCAGCAGGCAGCAGCAGCCCTTAGCGCATTTGCCCTGTGTGGACTTGCCGCCGGTGGTGCGCTGACAATCGCCGGCAGCGTCTTCCGCTATGTGCTTGGCGTCCTTGTTGTGCTCCTCGGCGGATGCGCGGTACTCGCAACAACATCATCCCTCGGAAACCCCATTATGGGGGGCGCAACGCAGATTACCGCGCTCACCGGTGTGACTGGTCGGGCATCTATTACGTCTCTCGTTGAGTCCTGGTCGCAAACGTTCTGGCCATACGTTGGCATCGCTACTGCCGTTCTGTTGGCTCTGAGCGGTGTCCTTGTGTTGCTGACCGCTAGGAACTGGCCAAAGTCATCCTCGAAGTACCAGGCGGTTGTGCTGAGCGCCGAGGGCGAGGGCGCGACTAGCCTTGCCGATCTCGCCGACGGGTCACAGGGTGCGGACGCCGATGGCAACGCTGACGATGCTGCTGATTCCGAAATCAACAGTGTCGACGATAGCGATGACGACGTGGACGAAAGCGACGATCGCATCTCGGAGTGGGATCGTCAGAGCCGCGGAGCCGACCCCAGCCAATAGCCCGGCCCTCCTCAACCTCTTCTCGCCCCCTCTGCCCCCCTCTTGGCACCCGGCTGCCCAGCAGCCCCAATCTGTTCGCCTCAGAGTCCGCCTTTTCGACCCAAAAGACCGGACTTTCAGGCGAACAGATTTGTCCGTTGCGGCCCACCGAGGGGCCCTGCTGCCGAGTCGCAGGGTCGACCTTGGGGCGGATGCCTAGCAATTTCCCCACTCCCAGTGCGTCAAATAGGATTCGCCGCATTCGTCCAGATAGACTTGCGGGGTACCAAGACTTGAGGAGTTTCATTGAGTATCGAACACGAAGAGCCCGGCCACGGGGACTCACCCGCCGCATGGACCGCAGTTGTTGTGATGCTAATCGCATTCGCAATCGGCACAGTTGCCTTCTTCTTGCACATGGCATGGCTCGTCTGGGCAGCTGCCGGACTGCTTGTGGTTGGCCTGCTGATCGGCTTCATCATGTCGAAGGCTGGCTACGGGGTTAACGGCCCCAAGTATGTGCCCAAGAAGGTGCACAACTAACGTGCTCAGTTCTCTGATGGCGGGCGCCAGTGAAGACGCAGCCACCCGTCGGGAAACTCGCCCACTCAGTGTTGTCGAGGCGGCCGCGCTTGCTCAGGTGCCCGCACTCGACGCGCTCGCGTTTCTTCAGCCAGAAGACAGCGTCAAGATTATCGCGGAGGTGAAGCGCGCGAGTCCGTCTCGCGGTGCCCTCGCTGATATTCCCGACCCTGCTGCTCTTGCAGCGCTTTACGAAAAGGGCGGTGCGAGCGCTGTGAGTGTGCTCACCGAGGGTCGCAAGTTTGGCGGTTCGCTCGAAGACCTCGAGGCCGTTCGCGAAGCCGTTTCGCTGCCCGTGCTGCGTAAAGACTTCATCTCTGACCCGTATCAGGTGTTTGAGGCACGCGCTTCTGGCGCGGATCTGGTGCTGCTGATCGTAGCCGCGCTTGAGCAGCCCCTGCTGCAGGAGCTCTACGATCTCATTGGCCAGCTCGGCATGGCCGCGCTTGTTGAGACGCACGATGCGACAGAGGTTTCCCGCGCTCTCGACCTTGGCGCAAACCTTGTGGGCGTCAACGCCCGCAACCTTTCCACTTTCGAGCTGGACCGCGACCTCTTTGGGCGTCTGGCCGATCAAATCCCCGCCGGAGTTGTGCGGGTCGCCGAGTCTGCTGTGCATTCAGCCGACGATGTTGCGCACTACCGCCGTGATGGAGCCGATGTGGTTCTTGTTGGCGAGGCGCTTGTCACCGGTGATCCCCTCGCATCCCTGGCTCATTTCTTGGCGGTTTAGTTCTTATGGCATTGCGTGACGAAGTTGGTCCCTATTTTGGTGAGTTTGGTGGCCGGTTTGTTCCGGAATCGCTTATTGCCGCGCTCGACGAGCTGAGCGAGGCCTACGAGGCCGCGCGCAACGATCCTTCCTTTGCCGCAGAGCTCACCGAGCTGCACCGCAGCTATACCGGGCGTCCGTCGATCATTACCGAGGTGCCTCGGTTTGCCCAGCACGCGGGTGGCGCGCGCATCATCCTGAAGCGCGAAGACCTCAACCACACTGGCTCGCACAAGATCAACAACGTGCTCGGCCAGGCGTTGCTGACGAAGCGAATTGGCAAGACCAAAGTGATTGCCGAAACGGGCGCAGGACAGCACGGAGTAGCAACCGCGACCGCTGCTGCGCTGTTTGGCCTTGAGTGCACGGTCTACATGGGCGAGGTTGACACCGAGCGCCAGGCCCTCAACGTCGCACGGATGCGGTTGCTTGGTGCCGAGGTAATTCCCGTCACTGCCGGCTCCCGCACGCTCAAAGATGCCATCAACGAAGCGATGCGTGACTGGGTAACCAACGTCGAAACCACCAACTACATTTTTGGCACGGTCGCGGGGCCCCACCCGTTCCCTGCCATGGTGCGTGACTTCCAGAAGATCATTGGCGAAGAAGCCCGCGAGCAAGTGCTCGCGCTCACCGGCAAGCTTCCGGATGCCGTTGCGGCCTGCGTCGGTGGCGGTTCGAATGCCATCGGCATCTTCCACGCGTTCCTCGACGATGCTGACGTCGCCCTTTACGGCTTCGAAGCAGCCGGCGACGGTGTTGATACCCCCCGTCACGCGGCCACGATCAGCATGGGCCGCCCTGGCGTACTTCATGGCGCACGCAGCATGATGCTACAAGACGAGGACGGCCAGACCATTGAGTCCCACTCGATCTCGGCCGGTCTCGACTATCCAGGCGTTGGGCCAGAGCATTCCTGGTTGAACAGCATTCACCGCGCTAACTACCGCCCTGTGACCGATTCAGCGGCAATGGATGCGCTGCTGCTGCTCACCCGCACAGAGGGCATCATCCCGGCGATCGAGTCCGCGCATGCCCTTGCCGGTGCCATCGAACTTGGAAAAGAACTCGGACCAGACTCCACGATCCTCGTGAACCTCAGCGGACGCGGCGATAAAGACATGGAAACGGCGGCCGAATACTTCGGGCTTATCGGAAGCCAGTCAGCCTCAACTTCGGGAGCAGCTCAGTGACCACTACGTCTACCTCTCAGGTCGAGCAGGTTATTTCGGCCCGCCGCGACGCGGGCTCCGGCGCCCTCATCGGTTACCTGCCCGTCGGTTTCCCTGATTTGCAGACCAGCATCGACGCAGCCGTTGCGCTCGTCGAAAACGGTGTCGACATCCTTGAGCTTGGTCTGCCGTATTCCGACCCCGTCATGGACGGCCCGGTTATTCAGGCTGCCACCCTCAAGGCACGCGAGAACGGCTTCCGTCTTCGCGACGGTTTCACCGCTATCCGCGAGATCCGGGCACGCGTGAACGCGCCGGTCCTGATCATGACGTACTGGAACCCTGTGCTGCAGTACGGAGTTGAACGCTTTGCAGACGCGCTTGTTGAGGCAGGGGGAGCGGGGCTCATCACGCCAGACCTCATCCCAGACGAAGGAGCGGACTGGCTTGCCGCCTCCGAACGAACCGGCCTCGACCGCGTTTTCCTTGCCGCGCCATCGTCGACCGATGTGCGCCTGCGCCAGGCCATCGAACACAGCCGCGGATTTGTGTACACCGTCTCGACGATGGGTGTCACTGGCGCCCGCATTGATGTGGATGCTGCAGCGAAAACCCTCGTTCGCCGTCTGCGCGAGCAGGGCGCGGAATACGCGTGTGTTGGCCTCGGAATCTCCACCGCCGAGCACGTGTCGCAAATTCTGAGCTACGCCGACGGTGCTATCGTCGGTTCAGCGCTCGTTCGCGCCCTCGCAGAGGGCGGGGTCAGCGCCGTAGCGGATGCGGCCGCGTCACTTGCCGAGGGCACAGCCGTTCAGAAATAGCCGTTTAGAATCATTGAAGGACCCAAAGGCTTCGGCTGCTGGGCCAGCACAATTTGTTGCTAGAGAGAGAAGTATTAGGTGAGCTTGCCACTGCACGTTATGTCGGGAATCCTGCCCGCGAGCATCCCCAGCCCAGAGGTAAGCTCCTTTAGCATTCCCTTGCCGTGGGGAGGCGAGCTGCCGATCCACTTCTACGCCCTGTGCATTTTGGCCGGCATTATTGCCGCCGCGATTATCACGAACCACCGTTTGACCAAGCGAGGCGGCGAATCGTGGGTCACCCTCGACTTCGCGTTTTGGACGGTCATCCTTGGCATGATTGGTGCCCGCACGTATCACGTGCTGACGCACACCAACGACTATTTCTACGAGGGCGCTGACTACTGGAAGGTAGTCATGATTAACGAGGGCGGCATTGCCATCTTTGGTGCCCTGCTTGGTGGGGCCGTCGGTACGCTCATTGCGTGCCGCATTACCGGCATCCGCTTTTGGTCGTTTGCCGACGCACTGGCTCCTGGTCTCCTCGTCGCCCAGGCATTCGGCCGCCTCGGGAACTGGTTCAACCACGAGCTGTTCGGCTCACCAACGAACCTTCCGTGGGGTCTTGAGATCGAGAAGACCAACTCGGCCTTCCCAATCGGACTGCCTGAGGGAACCCTGTTCCACCCAACGTTCCTGTACGAAATCATCTGGAACCTCGTTGGTCTCGCCATCATCCTCATCCTTGAGCGCAAGCTGCGCACCCGCTGGGGCATGACCTTCGCGATGTACCTCATCTGGTACGGCATTGGCCGCGCCTGGCTCGAGACGCTTCGCGTTGACCCGATCGGTTCGTTCCTCGGCCTCCGATACAACATGTGGACCGCGCTGCTGGCCGTGGTTGTCGGAATTGTGATTATCCTGATTCAGCGGAAAGAGCACCCTGGGCTCGAAAATGACGTTTACCGACCGGGTCGCGGTCCGAAGTACGTTTCGGATGATGTACTATCGGAAGACGAAAAAACGCATTTCATTCTTGGCCGCGCACACACGGACGAAGATGAGAGCGAACCCCTTCCGGAAGCCGCCACAAGCGAGCGATCCGCCACTCAGTAACATTCCGCGCAGCATTCGCTTGCGGGTGTTGACAACACTAAAGTGACCGATCATTCGGCCTCGCGTCTGCGGGGCCGGTTGGTCCACGGTTTGTAGAACGTGGAAAACGGCGCTTCACGATACCGGGCCAGCGTTGTCCCGATTCACATTCATTCGTGACTTGACACGTGAGGACGGTAATACATGACATCAACGACCCTTTTTTCGGGTGACAGACACCTGCAAGGTGCTGCAAACGGCTACGGCGCGTTTCCAGCCAGCCAGGGCCTGTACGATCCACGTTCTGAGAAGGATGCCTGTGGCCTCGCCATGGTCGCTACGCTGCGTGGGACGCCTGGACACGACATCATCGATAACGCGCTGAACGCGCTGCGCAACCTTGAGCACCGCGGCGCCATCGGCTCCGATGCAGGAACTGGCGACGGCGCCGGCATCCTGACTCAGATTCCGCACGACTTCTTTCGCGAGGTCGTAGAGTTCGACCTGCCAGAGCAGGGCGACTATGCCGTTGGTATGGCGTTCCTGCCGACTGTGTACGCCAAGCGCGCGGCGATCAAACTGCGCATTGCGGCAATCGCCGTTGAGGAAGGCCTCAACGTGCTCGGTTGGCGAGTTGTGCCCACAAACCCTGAGAACCTCGGGACGTTGGCACGCGAAGCTATGCCGGCGTTCGAACAACTCTTTGTTTCGAGCGCAGATGGAACCTTAACTGACATCGCACTTGACCGCCTCACCTTCCGGGTGCGTAAGCGGGTCGAACGCGAGTTGGGGGCTTACTTCATCTCGCTGTCGGCCCGCACTGTTGTTTATAAGGGGATGGTGACGACGCTCCAGCTTGAGCCGTTCTATCCAGACCTGAGCGACGAGCGCTTCGCATCGAAGCTTGCAATCGTTCACTCGCGCTATTCCACCAATACGTTCCCGTCGTGGCCTCTGGCTCAGCCGCTGCGCATGATGGCCCACAACGGCGAGATCAACACGGTCGAGGGAAACCGCAACTGGATGAAGGCGCGCCAGTCTCAGCTTGAGTCCGAGCTGCTTGGCGACCTCGCCCCGGTTATGCCCATCTGCACGCCTGGCGCGAGCGACTCGGCCAGCTTCGACGAGGTTCTTGAACTGCTGACGCTCTCGGGGCGTTCGCTGCCGCACGCCATGATGATGATGGTTCCTGAGGCCTGGGAGAAACAGGCCGAGATCGATCAGGACAAGCGCGATTTCTACGAGTATCACTCAATGCTTATGGAGCCGTGGGACGGCCCCGCCGCGCTGACCTTCACCGATGGCACGCTTGTTGGTGCCACGCTTGACCGCAACGGCCTCCGCCCCGGTCGCTTCCTGATCACCGACGACGGGCTCGTCGTGCTTGGCAGCGAGACGGGCGTGTTGGATGTTGACCCGGCAAAGGTCATCCGTCGTGGGCGCCTGCAGCCAGGCAAGATGTTCCTCATTGATACCGAGGCGGGGCGCGTCATCGAGGATGACGAGATCAAGTCGTCAGTTGCCACCCTCGAACCGTGGGGTGACTGGCTCGATCAGGGCCGCATCCGCCTGTCGGCGCTGCCGGAACGCGAACATATCGTGCATCCTCCGGCCTCGATCACGCGCCGCCAGCAGACCTTCGGGTACACCGAAGAAGAGGTGCGCCTTCTGCTCACCCCGATGGCGAAGAACGGCGTTGAGCCCCTTGCCGCTATGGGATCTGATACGCCGATCGCTGTGCTCTCCGAGCGCCCTCGGCTCATGTTTGATTACTTCGTGCAGCAGTTCGCGCAGGTGACCAACCCTCCGCTCGACTCGATTCGTGAAGAGGTTGTGACATCGCTCAGCCTCGGGCTCGGGCCGCAGCGGAACCTGCTTGACGCGACTCCGGAGCACGCACGCCAGGTCATCCTTGACTTCCCCGTCATCGACAACGACGAGCTGGCAAAGATCCAGCACATTGATCACGAGCCGGACAGCGACCGCACGGTCACGCTGCGCGGACTATACCGCTTTGACCGCGGCCCGCAAGCCCTCGAACATCGCCTCGATGAGCTGTGTGCCGAGGCGGATGCCGCGGTGGCGGCTGGTGCGGAGTTCCTGATCCTTTCCGACCGTGACTCGAATAAAGACCTCGCGCCGATCCCGTCGCTGCTGATGGTCTCAGCGGTGCATCACCACCTCATCCGCCAGTCGACCCGAATGAAAGTCGGCCTGATTGCCGAGGCCGGCGACGTGCGTGAGGTACATCATGTTGCGCTGCTGATCGGCTACGGCGCTTCCGCGATCAACCCGTATCTTGCTATGGAGACGTGCGAGAACCTCGTCCGCAGCGGCATGGTCACCAATGTGTCGCCAGAGAAGGCCGTCAAGAACCTGATTAAGGCGCTTGGCAAGGGCGTGCTCAAGATCATGTCGAAGATGGGCATCTCGACGGTGTCGTCCTACGCTGGCGCTCAGGCGTTCGAAGCGATTGGTCTTGGCGAGGAATTCATCGAGCGCTACTTCACGGGCACCACCAGCAAACTTGGTGGAATTGGCCTCGAAGTTGTGTCGACCGAGAACCTCGACCGTCACCTGCAGGCGTACCCAGAGGATGGCGCTCCGCTCGCTCACCAGCGATTGCAGACGGGTGGCGAGTACCAGTGGCGCCGTGACGGCTCGCCGCACCTCTTCAACCCAGAGACGATCTTCCGCCTCCAGCACTCCACACGAAACCGTCGCTACGACATCTTCAAGGACTACACGCGACTGGTCGACGATCAGGCCGAAGAGCTCATGACGCTGAGGGGCATGTTTGGCTTCTCAAGCGATCGTCAGCCGATTCCGATTGAGGATGTTGAGTCGGTCGCGTCGATCGTGAAGCGATTCTCCACCGGCGCGATGAGCTACGGCTCGATCTCGCAGGAGGCCCACGAAACCCTCGCCATTGCGATGAACCGCCTCGGCGCGAAGTCGAACACCGGTGAGGGCGGAGAAGACCTCGACCGGCTGCTCGACCCCGAACGTCGAAGCTCGATCAAGCAGGTCGCCTCTGGACGCTTTGGCGTGACGAGCATGTACCTGACCAACGCCGACGACATCCAGATCAAGCTCGCCCAGGGCGCGAAGCCAGGCGAGGGAGGTCAGCTGCCGCCGACGAAGGTATACCCGTGGGTTGCGCGCACTCGGCACGCAACGGCCGGCGTCGGGCTGATCTCACCGCCACCGCATCACGATATTTACTCCATCGAAGATCTTAAGCAGCTCATCTTCGACCTCAAGCGGGCCAACCCTGCCGCGCGCATCCACACCAAGCTCGTCAGCCAGTCTGGCATTGGCGCGGTTGCGGCCGGTGTCGCCAAGGCGCTCTCCGACGTCATCCTCGTATCTGGGTACGACGGCGGGACGGGTGCAAGCCCGGTGAACTCGCTCAAGCACGCCGGAACTCCTTGGGAACTTGGGCTCGCAGAGACCCAGCAGACGCTCATGCTCAATAAGATGCGCGATCGGGTCGTGATTCAGGTGGATGGCCAGCTGAAGACCGGCCGCGACGTCATCATTGGAGCCCTGCTCGGTGCCGAGGAGTTCGGCTTTGCGACCGCGCCGCTTGTTGTGGAGGGCTGCATCATGATGCGCGTCTGCCACCTCGACACGTGCCCCGTTGGTGTTGCCACGCAGAACCCCGAACTGCGGAGCCGGTTTACTGGTCAAGCAGATCACGTGGTCAACTTCTTCGAGTTCATCGCTGAGGAGGTTCGCGAATACCTGGCGCAGCTCGGATTCCGGTCCGTTCAGGAGGCCATTGGACACAGCGAAGTACTCAACGTCGATAAGGCGATCGAGCATTGGAAGGCTTCCGGTCTTGACCTGAGCCCGATTCTTGTTGGGCCAGAACTTGACCCAAATGAGCCGGTTGTGAGCGCACGAACGCAGGACCACGAGCTTGAGCAGCACTTCGACAACCAGCTCATCGAGCTGAGCGAAGCCGCCCTTGAGCGCGCAGAGCCGGTCAGCATTGACCTGCCGATTCGCAACACCGAGCGTGCCGTTGGCACGATGCTCGGCAACGCGGTGACCAAACGGTATGGCAACGACGGGTTGCCGGTTGACACCATCGATGTGACGCTGCGTGGAACCGCAGGGCAGTCGCTTGGCGCGTTCATGCCGGCAGGAATCACCTTGCGGTTGCAGGGCGACGCAAACGACTATGTTGGCAAGGGCCTCTCGGGCGGAACGATCATCGTGCGCCCTGCCCTTGACGCCACGCTCGTTGCGGAAGATAACGTCATCGCCGGAAACGTCATCGGTTACGGTTCGACCAGCGGAAGCATCAACATCCGTGGAATCGTTGGCGAGCGCTTCCTGGTTCGTAACTCTGGTGCGACCGCAGTTGTTGAGGGTGTTGGCGACCACGCCCTCGAGTACATGACCGGGGGAACCGCGCTCATCCTTGGTGAAACGGGCCGGAACCTTGGCGCCGGAATGTCTGGTGGAACCGCCTACATCTACCGCCTGGACACCGGAAAAGTGAATGCCGATTCGCTTGGGTCTGGCGAGCTCCAGCTCACCGAACTCGACAGGGCCGATCTCGAGGTTGTGCGCGCACACCTCGAACTTCACGTCGAACGAACTGGCTCCGAGCTTGCACAGCGGATGCTTGATAACTTTGCGCAAACTGCCCCCGAGTTTGTGAAGGTTGTGCCGCGCGACTACGCAGCGGTGCTCTACACGCGTCAGCAAGCCGTTGACGAAGGACTCGATCCAGACAGCGATACCGTCTGGGCACGTATTTTGGAGGTGACCGGTGGCTGATCCCAAGGGTTTTTTGAAGACACGAGAGCGCGAGCTGCCAGCCCGTCGCCCAATTCCTATCCGCCTCATGGATTGGAAAGAGGTTTACGAGCAGGGTGACCCAACGCAGCTCCGCCGTCAAGCCGGTCGCTGCATGGACTGCGGTGTGCCGTTCTGCCACCAAGGCTGCCCGCTTGGCAACCTCATCCCTGAGTGGAACGACCTCATGTACCAGGGGGAGGGTCGAGCCGCGATCGAGCGACTGCACCTCACCAACAACTTCCCCGAGTTCACCGGACGTCTCTGCCCTGCACCGTGCGAGTCCGCCTGTGTGCTTGGCATTAACCAACCTGCCGTGACCATCAAGCAGGTTGAGGTGTCGATCATCGACCAGGCCTTCAACAACGGATGGGTCGAGCCACACCCTCCTGAGCGCCTCACCGGCAAGACCGTTGCGGTGGTTGGCTCTGGGCCAGCTGGCCTTGCTGCGGCTCAGCAGCTCACCCGCGCCGGCCACACGGTCGCCGTCTACGAGCGTGACGACCGTATCGGCGGGCTGTTGCGCTACGGCATCCCGGACTTCAAAATGGAAAAGCGCCACATCGATTTGCGTATCGGCCAGATGCAGGCTGAGGGAACGCGTTTCCGCGCCGGCGTAAACATCGGCGTTGATATCACCTGGGATGAACTCCGTCGTCGTTATGACGCCGTTGTTGTTGCCACTGGTGCCCTCGTTCCTCGCGACCTTCCCGTGCCAGGACGCGAGGTGCACGGCGTGCACTTTGCGATGGAATATCTCGTGCAGGCCAACCGCGTTGCTGCTGGTGAGTCTGTCTTCGACCAGATTACGGCGGAGGGCAAACACGTTGTTGTTCTTGGTGGAGGCGACACCGGCGCGGACTGCATCGGCACGGCGCACCGCCAAGGTGCGGCATCCGTTACCTCGCTTGCGATTGGAAAGCAGCCGCCGCTTGCTCGCGGCGAGCACCAGCCGTGGCCAATGCAGCCGACGCTGTTCGAGGTTTCAAGCGCGCACGAAGAGGGTGGCGACCGCACGTACCTCGCATCGACCGTTGAGTTTGTTCGCAACGGCGCTGGCGAAGTGTGTGCCGTGCGTGTTGCCGAAACCGAATTTGTTGACGGCAAACGCCTGCCAAAGGCCGGAACCGAGCGGGACATCCCAGCAGATCTGGTATTGCTTGCGCTTGGATTCACCGGCCCAGAAACCGAAGAACTCGGCTCTCAACTGGGGATTCCTACCGATGCGCGCGGCAACGTCGTTCGTTCGGGGGAGTACCACACCGACAGAGAAGGCGTGTTTGTCGCCGGGGATGCCGGACGCGGACAATCGCTCATCGTTTGGGCAATTGCCGAGGGTCGTGCTGCGGCGGCGGCCGTAGACGAGTACCTTGAAGGACAGACGGTTCTTCCCGCGCCCGTGAAACCCACTGACCGCGGCTTTAGCCTCTAACACCACACCACGAAGAAAAAGCGAAAGAGTATTAATTCATGAGGCATGCAAAGATTGTCGCGACCTGGGGTCCGGCGGTATCGAGCTATGACAACACGCTGGCGCTCATTAACGCCGGCGTAAACGTGGCGCGAATGAACCTCAGCCACGGAACGTACAACGTCCACGAGGGCGTGTATCGCAACATCCGTCGCGCGGAAGAAGAAAGCGGCCGTCCCGTCGCCGTGCTGGTTGACCTGCAGGGACCAAAGATTCGTCTTGCCACCTTTGCCGATGGCCCTCATTACCTCGAGGTTGGCGATATTTTCAAGATCACCATTGAGGATGTTGTTGGCACCAAAGAGATCTGCGGCACGACCTTCAAGGGTCTGCCTCACGACGTAAAGCCAGGCGATCCGCTGCTCATTGATGACGGCAAGGTTTCGCTTAAGGTCTTGTCGACCGACGGCACCGTTGTCACCACAGAGGTCACGGTTCCCGGAAACGTCTCAAACAACAAGGGCATTAACCTGCCAGGTGTTGCCGTTAACGTGCCTGCGCTGTCGCAGAAAGACGAAGACGACCTGCGTTGGGGCCTCAAGCTGGGTGCCGACTACATCGCGCTTTCGTTCGTCCGCGACGCGGCCGACATCGTTCGCGTGCACGAAATCATGGCAGAAGAGGGCGTCAAGCTTCCGGTGATCGCAAAGATCGAGAAGCCGCAGGCCGTTGAGAATCTCGAAGACATCATTGACGCCTTTGACGGCATCATGGTTGCCCGTGGAGATCTCGGCGTTGAGCTTCCGCTCGAAGCGGTGCCGATCGTGCAGAAGCGTGCCGTAGAGCTCGCCCGCCGCATGGCGAAGCCCGTCATCGTGGCGACCCAGGTGCTCGAATCGATGATCGAGAACCCCCGCCCAACGCGCGCTGAGGCGTCCGACTGCGCCAACGCCATCCTCGATGGTGCCGACGCGGTAATGCTCTCCGGAGAAACCAGTGTTGGGGCGTTCCCCATTATCACGGTTGAGACGATGGCTCGCATTATCGAGTCGACCGAGGATCACGGCCTTGAGCGCATCCCAGCGCTTGGAACCAAGCCCCGCACCCAGGGTGGCGCAATTACGCTCGCGGCCTCAGAGGTTGCTGACTTCATCGGTGCGAAGTACCTGTGCGTATTCACGGAGTCTGGCGACTCGGTTCGCCGGATGTCCCGCCTGCGTCGGCCAATCCCGATCCTCGGCTTCACACCTTCGCTTGATATTCGCCGCCGCATGCAGCTCACTTGGGGCGTGCAGAGCTTCCTCGTTGATCGGGTAACCTCGACCGACGAAATGTTCCTGCAGGTTGACGACGCACTGCTCGATTCTGGCAAGGCCCAGATCGGTGACAAGGTGATTGTCATCGCCGGTTCCCCTCCCGGAGTTGTTGGTTCGACCAACGACCTCCGAGTACACCGCATTGGCGACGCAAAATTCGCCTCTGAGACGACGGAACACCGCGACTAGGTCATTCAACCCCGCAAGGGTGCAGCTCGGCCCGTGAAATGAACATATGTGCATTTCACGGGCCGAGCTCGTTTGTGCGTCGGGGAGTGAAGACTCGGAGCCAGGTCTTCATCGGTGTTCAAATTCTTCAGATGTGACACGACACGCCCGAACACAACCGGCTTTTAACGAGAAAAGCCCCTCCAGAGGAGGGGCTTTTCTGATTTACCCGAGCGGGTAATTTGGTGCCGGATGTGGGACTTGAACCCACACGTCCTTTCGAACAAAGCATTTTGAGTGCTCCGCGTCTACCATTCCGCCAATCCGGCTTGCGCAACGGGTACAACAATACCGTAGGCTTAACCCTGTGAATGACCAAACTCCATCAAATACTGCACCCCGCCGCGTTGTTGTGGCCGAAGACGAATCACTGATTCGTCTCGATATCGTTGAAATCCTGCGCGACGCCGGGTTTGATGTCGTCGGCGAAGCCGGTGATGGAGAAACCGCTGTTGCACTTGCGACCGAGCTGCGCCCCGACCTCGTTGTCATGGATGTGAAAATGCCGCTGCTTGATGGCATCTCAGCTGCCGAGCGCCTTAGCAAGAACCACATCGCGCCGGTTGTGCTGCTCACCGCCTTCAGCCAGAAAGAGCTGGTCGAGCGCGCAAGTGAAGCCGGTGCTCTGGCTTACGTTGTGAAGCCGTTTACTCCGAACGATCTGCTTCCCGCAATCGAAATTGCGCTTTCTCGCTACCAGCAAATTGTCACGCTTGAGGCAGAGGTCACCGACCTTGTCGAGCGTTTCGAGACCCGCAAACTGGTTGACCGTGCAAAGGGCATCCTCAACGAGAAGATGGGCCTGACCGAGCCAGAGGCATTCCGCTGGATTCAGAAGGCATCCATGGATCGCCGGCTCACGATGCACGATGTAGCTCAGGCCATCATCGATCAGCTGAGTGGTGACAAGAAGGCTCCCGCAAAGGCTGCCGAACCAGCGGCAGAAGCCGAATAGAACGTTTGTGAACGACGGTGGGCCCGCAACTTCGGTTGCGGGCCCACCGTCGTTCACTCCCAGCGCGCGCTCAGACCAAGCCAACTCGTAATCGAGGGCGGGATATCCACCCTATTTTTCGATTAATAGGGTGGATATCCCGCCCTCGATGCTGTGAGTCGTCGGCACAACCCGGGCAATCACACGACGCGGCGTAAATCTATTTGGCGTCCTTGATGAGGTTCGTGATGCGCACGGTCGAGCAGCGCTTTCCTGCTTCGTTTGTGATTACAATCTCGTGAACCGTGAGACTGCGTCCGAGGTGGATGGGCGTACACACCGCCGTGACGTAACCCTCAGTTGCCGACGCGGTATGAGTGGCGTTGATATCGATGCCAACGGCGAGTTTATTCGGGCCAGCAAAGAGATTTGCCGCCATCGAACCGAGCGATTCGCCCAGCACAACATAGGCTCCACCGTGCAGCAGCATGGCAGGCTGGGTGTTTCCGGCAACCGGCATCGTGGCGACGGTGCGGTCGATGGTGAATTCCTGAAACTCGATTCCCATCTTGTCGGCGAGGGCACCAACGCCGCGAGTTTCCAGAAATTTCATGCCGTCGATTGCTTCGTTTGTCATGGTGTCCTCTAAGTCGACCAGCTGTCCGTCGGTGCGGGCTTGTAGGCTGGGGGATGTGTCAAATACATCAAAGCCTACTCTCATGGTCATCGACGGTCACTCGCTCGCGTTCCGCGCGTTCTATGCGCTCCCCGTCGAGAGCTTTCAGACGCGCGACGGGCAATACACCAACGCCATCCACGGATTTATCGCCATGCTTATCAACCTTCTAAAGGCTGAGAAGCCCGATGCGCTTGCGGTGGCTTTTGATATCTCGCGCCACTCATTCCGCACGAGGGAGTATCCCGAGTACAAGGGCACACGTGGCGAGACTCCTGTTGAGTTCAAGGGGCAGATCCCGCTCTTGCAGCAGACCCTTGCGGCCATGGGCATCTTTACGATTGAAAAAGAAGACTACGAGGCAGACGACATTCTGGCGACCCTTGCTAAGCGAGGGGCTGAGGGCGGATACCGTGTGCTTGTGGTCAGCGGTGACCGCGACACTATCCAGCTGGTGAACGATGATGTCACCCTGCTGTACCCGTCACGTCAGGGCGTCAGCGATCTGACTCGCTACGACGCCGAGAAAGTGATGGAACGCTACGGCGTGCGGCCAGAGCAGTATCCAGAGATCGCCGCGCTTGTTGGCGAGACGAGCGACAACCTGCCAGGTGTGCCAAAGGTTGGCGAAAAGACCGCAGTGAAGTGGATCAACCTCTACGGGGGGCTTGACGAGATTCTTGCGCACCAAGACGAGATTGGTGGCAAGGTCGGCGAAAGCCTTCGCGAGCACGCTCACCTCGCGGAACGTAACCGTCGCCTCAACCGTCTTGTCAACGACGTCGAACTGCCGGTTGAACTCGACGACCTCACCCCTAAGCCGTTCAACGAGGATGCCGTTCGTGAGGCATTTGGTCGGCTCGAATTCCGCAGCCTCCTTGAGCGGGTCCTGAAGCTCAACGGACACGAGGGCGCGTCTGCGACGGCATCATCCGGGCCGGTTGCTGTGATCACTGCTGAGCCGTGCCCAAAACCGATGGTGCTGCTTGACGAAGAACTCGAGGCCTGGTTAGCCCGCGAGTCTGCCGCGCACCCAGACGGATTGGGGCTGCACTTTGATATCGACGCAACCTCAGGATCAGTCGTTGGTGTTGGCATTGCGGCTGGCGCCACAAGCGTTCAACTTGCCTGGCAACCCGGTGCAGCCGATTACGCCCAGTTCGAGGCCTGGCTGGCCAGCGATAGCCCAAAGATTATGTTCGACGCAAAGCACCAGGTCCAGGCTGCCGCCCGCGCTCTGGCCGGCGCACGGGCTGCGGCAACCGGCGAGCAGAGCCAAGACGATCTCACCTCGGAAGCTGCCAAACAGCTGGGGGTTGACGGGGTTCGGGGCGATGTGTTCCTCGGCGGATGGCTTCTTCGGCCCGGCAGCCCAGACAAAACCCTCGAAGATCTTGTGTCTCGGTACCTTGGCGAGTCGTTGCCGGTGGCAGACCCCAATCAGCTCGTTCCCGACGAAGATTCGGTTGTGAGTACCGCAACAACGGCGTGGTTCGTTCGTCGTCTGCAGCAGCACATTACGGCGGCGAGCGATGAGGGCACGTTAAGCGTGTACGAAACGATTGAGATGCCGGTGCTCCCTGTGCTCGCCAAGATGGAGCTTCGGGGCGTTGCGATCGACCGAGGCATCCTCTCCTCGATGAATGCGGAATTGGGGGAGCGCACGTCTGGGCTCGCTCAGCAGGCGTACGACGTGATCGGTCACGAGGTCAACCTCGGTTCGCCAAAGCAATTGCAAGAGGTGCTCTTTGACGAGCTCGATATGCCTAAGACCCGGGCGACAAAGACTGGCTACTCAACCGACGCCGCGGCGCTCACCGACCTGCAATCGAAGAATCCGCACCCGTTTCTTGGCCTCCTGCTCCAGCACCGCGATGCGACAAAGCTGCGGCAGATCGTAGAAACCCTCGAGAAAGCGGTCGGCGAGAATTCACGCGTGCACACCACCTACCAGCAGGCGGGCACGAGCACGGGGCGTTTGTCATCCGCCGACCCCAACCTGCAGAACATTCCAGTGCGCACGGCCGAGGGCCGGCGTATTCGTCAGGCCTTTGTTGTTGGTGAAGGATACGAAACGCTGCTGACCGCCGATTACTCGCAGATTGAGATGCGTATCATGGCTCACCTCTCTGGCGACGAGGGGCTCATCGAGGCCTTCAACCTCGGCGAAGATCTGCACAGCTTTGTTGGTGGCCGAATCTTTGGCGTTGAGCCAAGCGACGTAACGTCTGAAATGCGCAGCAAGGTCAAGGCGATGTCCTACGGCCTTGCGTACGGCCTCAGTGCGTTTGGGCTCTCAAAGCAGCTAAATATTTCGGTGGGCGAGGCAAAGCAGCTCATGGGTGACTACTTCGCTCGCTTTGGTGCGGTGCGCGACTACCTGCGTTCCGTTGTAGAACAGGCAAAAGAAGACCTGTACACCGAAACTATTTTTGGGCGTAAGCGCTTCTTCCCTGAGCTGAGCAGCCCAAACCGACTTGTTCGTGAAAACGCCGAACGTGCTGCGCTAAACGCCCCCATTCAGGGGAGCGCGGCGGACATCATGAAGCTCGCAATGGTTGGCATTGAGCGTCGCTTTGGTGAGCAAGAGCTTGCCTCTCGCATGCTTCTCCAGGTTCACGATGAGATAATCGTCGAGGTGGCTCCTGGCGAGTGGGAAACGGCAGAGGCTATCGTGCACGAAGAGATGTCGAACGTTGTAGAACTGAGCGTCCCGCTCGATGTTCACATTGGGCGCGGCGTCAACTGGGATGCCGGCGCGCACTAGCCTGCGCTTGAAGTCTGCCTTGCCTGCGTTTGGCAGCCACGGCCGGCGTTGTAGAGAGAAAGATAAACGAGTAATTATGGCAATTGCGGCGAATCGCGATTCTGAATCACTGCTTGGTGTCTTTCTGTCGACCGATCAACTTCCCACGATGCACGGCGCACACGGAGTCGAGTCCATGTGGCTTGCCTCCGATGCGGTGTTTTCAAGCAAGCGTGGGCTGCCGCCCTTCGTTGGTGCGCGCCGGGAAGAGCCGCAGACGGTCAGGGGCAACCTTGCAATCGGTATCGCGGCTGAGCGTATTTTTGGCCAGGTATCGCCTGGTTCAATTTCCGACGATGGCCTGACCTTTTCTGTGCCGCAAGGATCGGTTACAGTTCAGACGGAGGGGAGTCAGGGCTTATTCAGTCGTCGGCCCCGGGTCGTTGTGCTGGAGACGGCCGAATGGATACTGACCGTTGAAGATGTTCACGAGTTCCGCGACGGCCAAGTTCGGAGCAAGGCCGAGGGCGATTTCATTGAGCAAATTGCCGTGCCCGACGGTTCGCTGACGGCTACGGAGCCCGACGCGCTTCCGCTTACCGGGGCATTAGAGGCCGTCAATCGTAGGTTCGGCTCGAAATCGCAGCAACCAGGCGGCGGCGCAGGGGATGCCGCCGGTGATAGCGAAGTCGTGTCGTCTTTGTCGCAGCTTCCTAATGATGCCGGTGCTGATGTTCGCTCGCCCCAAGACCTCGATGTTGGTTCGTGGGACGAACTTGCAGACCAAAATACCTCGCCTGAGCGACTGTCCGAGATCGCGGTCTCGAGCCCAGAAGTGTGGTCGAGTGTACTTGCTCACCCAGCCTGTTATGAGGGCCTTCGCGATTGGATCGCGGCGGAGGTTGCCGTCGCCGTTTCAGAGGCGTCTTCTCCCTCGACTGATCCCGCGAGGCTCGCGCGTCTCGCTCAGTTGTTTCCAGAGCTGCACCAGGCGATTAGCCGAAATCCGGCCTGTTATCCGGAGCTTGCTCAGTGGATTGGCGATTACCAGTCGCTTGAGTAGTTGCCCTTGATCGTTCAGCCTCAATTGATATACTGTCGTCAAGACAGTAAATCGAGGTGTGATTCGTGGCCAACCCAGCAGGACAACGCGGTAGCTCCGTTTCTCCTATGGAAAATCCACTCGACTACAGCTCAGCCCCGCTTGCTGCCTTGCTTGAGGTCTTCACGCTGTGGGGGTCCGGGGGCTTCATTGAACGCCTCGCACAGTCTGCTGGCACGGCGCTCGACGCAACCAGCATCATCCTCTTGACGTCGTTGTCCCGAAACGGCGCAACTCGGCCCTCAGATCTTGCAGAAACACTCGGAGTCGGGGCCTCGAACGTCAGCAAGATGACAAAGCGACTCGCCGAGCTTGGGCTCGTCGAACGCGCAACGGATGCTGCGGATGCCAGGGCATCCCGCATCCGCCTCACCGCCGATGGGCTTGCCACCATGCGAGTTCTTGTCGTCGCTGGGGACGACATGATGGCCAACATCCTCGCAAGCTGGCCAGATGATCAACGAGCCAACCTGGCTGAACTGCTTCAGCGTTTCAGTCGGGACGCAAAGGCGTTTGCCGCGCAGATCAGTGAGTGATCGTGCCGCCCCAAGCGTCAGTTTGAAAGGTAGAGAAGAAATATGACAACACAACGCACCTACGTCGTCACCGGCGCCGCATCCGGCATCGGCAAGGCGAGCAAAGAACTGTTGGAGGCTGCTGGCAACACCGTGATTGGCGTTGACCTCCGCGACACCGACATCAATGTCGACCTCACCACTGCGGATGGTCGAGCGACTATGGTTGCTCAGGCGACTGAGTTGTCGGGCGGTCGCGTTGACGCCGTGCTTGCAATTGCAGGGCTGAGTGCTCCGATTCCCGCAACTGCCGGCGTGAACTACTTCGGCGCAATTGCCACGCTTGAGGGGCTTCGGCCACTGCTTGCGAAGTCTGATGCTCCACGCGCGGCGACAGTTGCGTCGATGGCGTCGCTGCACCCGCATGATGACGCCCTTCTTGAGGCGTTCATTGCCGGGGATGAGCCGAAAGCTATCGCGCGGGCACAGGAGCTTGCCGACCTCGGGCCAGAAGTTGGGTACATGATTTACTCAACGAGCAAGCAAGCTCTTGCCCGGTGGGTTCGCCGCACCGCTCCCACCGCCGAGTGGGCTGGGGCTGGCATCCCGCTGAACGCAATTGCCCCCGGAGTGATCCTCACTCCGATGACGGCTGAGTTGGTGGCAACAGAAGAAGGACGTAAGCAGCTGAACGAACAGGTGCCGATGCCACTGAACGGTCCTGCCGCGGCGATCGTTCCTGCCGAGCTGCTGGTTTGGCTCACAAGCGAGCAGAACAGTCACCTGTGTGGTCAGGTCATTTTTGTTGACGGTGGATACGATGCGGTTACCCGGGGCGAGTCCACCTGGTAGAGACTAGGGGTTCATGGATTCTTGGCGCGGCGTGGCACCGCGTCGCGCCTTGAATTGCCCTGATAAAGTCAGCTACAATACAGTGTCACACTTGTGACATTTTTGTCCGCTGTCAAATTCAGCCTCGCGCCCGCGAGACCAGCTGATTTGGCCTGATATATGTCCGTACTGGAGTACTAACTACATGACAATCGCAACGACCGGCAAGGCAGCCAAGCAGGTAGCCATCAATGACATTGGCTCTGCTGAAGATTTTCTTGCCGCAGTCGAGAAGACTCTGAAATTCTTCAACGATGGAGACCTCATCGAGGGAACCGTTGTCAAGATCGACCGCGACGAGGTTCTGCTCGACGTGGGATACAAGACCGAGGGTGTTATCCCCTCTCGTGAGCTTTCCATCAAGCACGACGTTGACCCCACCGAGGTTGTCAACGTAGGCGACACCGTTGAGGCGCTCGTTCTGCAGAAGGAAGACAAAGAAGGTCGTCTGATCCTCAGCAAGAAGCGCGCACAGTACGAGCGTGCCTGGGGCGACGTCGAGAAGATCCGTGACGAAGACGGTGTTGTCACCGGAACGGTCATCGAAGTTGTCAAGGGTGGACTCATCGTTGACATCGGACTTCGTGGATTCCTTCCTGCCTCGCTCATTGAGCTGCGTCGCGTTCGCGACCTCACTCCTTACCTTGGTCAGGAGATCGAGGCCAAGATCCTTGAACTCGACAAGAACCGCAACAACGTTGTGCTTTCACGTCGTGCACTGCTTGAGCAGACGCAGTCAGAGAGCCGCTCGACGTTCCTCGCCAACCTCCAGCCTGGCCAGGTCCGCAAGGGTGTTATCTCGTCGATCGTCAACTTCGGTGCATTCGTTGACCTTGGCGGCGTAGACGGCCTCGTCCACGTTTCCGAGCTCAGCTGGAAGCACATCGAGCACGCCTCCGAGGTTGTTGAGGTTGGCCAAGAGGTTACCGTTGAGGTTCTCTCGGTTGAGCTCGACCGCGAGCGTGTTTCGCTCTCGCTCAAGGCAACGCAGGAAGACCCATGGCAGGTATTCGCCCGCACCCACGCAATCGGACAGGTTGCACCGGGTAAGGTCACCAAGCTCGTTCCCTTCGGCGCGTTCGTTCGCGTTGCAGACGGCATCGAGGGCCTCGTGCACATCTCCGAGCTGTCGGGCAAGCACGTTGAACTCGCCGAGCAGGTTGTTTCGGTCAACGACGAGGTATTCGTCAAGGTTATCGACATCGACCTCGAGCGTCGCCGCATCTCGCTGAGCCTCAAGCAGGCCAACGAGGGCGTAGACCCAGAGGGCACCGAGTTCGACCCAGCACTCTACGGAATGCTCACGGAGTACGACGACGAGGGCAACTACAAGTACCCAGAAGGCTTCGACCCCGAGACCAACGAGTGGAAAGAGGGCTTCGAAACCCAGCGCGAAAAGTGGGAGCAGGACTACGCTGCTGCACAGGAGCGTTGGGAAGCCCACAAGAAGCAGGTTGCCGCATCCGCACTGGAAGAGGCAGCTGACGTTGCCGCTGCAGGCGACACGGCATTCTCGAGCGACAACACCGTTGCTGGCGCACTCGCCGGCGACGAGTCGCTTGCTGCGCTCAAGTCGGCTCTCGAAGAGAAGAACTAGTATCAACTAGCTTCACTTCAGGTTCGTAAGAACGGGTCGTCTCCTTCGGGAGGCGGCCCGTTCTTTGTTTAACGCGTTGCCTTCAGGACGGATATTGAGCTGGGGCCCCTACCTTGGCCACACTTGGCCGCTGCACCGCCGCTGCACACCACCGGGCCGCACTTCACTGCGCCGACCCAACTCGTGGCGCCCTTTCGTGCCGCGCCCAGCGTGTGGTGATCAATCGTGTGGTGATCCTGACCATGGCAGTGGTGGCCGGGCATGCGAGGGGGGATGTGCGGTGGCCCGAAGCTGTCTCGCCCCTGGGTGCGACGGGACTGGGTGCGGCCATCCTGGGTGCGGCCATCCTGGGCGCGGCCATCCTGGGCGCGGCCATCCTGGGCGCGGCCATCCTGGGCGCGGCCATCCTGGGCGCGGCCACTCTGCGCGCGGACACCCTGTGTGCGTCGCCTCAGCCCCACCTCAACACGCGCGTCCTCATCGCGCGTCCTCTCCGCATCCACTGACCGAAGCGCAGCAGATGTGACGCTAGAGTTCCTTCCCCGTCGGCGGAAGGAACTCTAGCGTCACATCTGGTTCGGGCTCTCGCGGGGGACCCGAAGGGATCCCGAACGTGGGCTGGCCGATTGGCAGGTGATTGTGAGTGGGAACGATCAAGTCGGGCGAGTTTGTGTCGCGGACGCACATTGAATTTGGCAGGAAAACAGCGTCATTCCGCGCCCAAATGAGGAACAAAAACTTTTTCAAACTTTTTTGAAAAACCCGCGTAAAGAAATGCGTACCCTCCGGTCTAACACAGTGCAAGGGGAAGTTGGCAACAACCTTCACTGGCACCAAAGACCGACTCCGTGTTCACAGGAAAGAAACGATGCGCAATCATCTGAAGCAGGCTACAGGCTCACAGGGGAGAGCAATACCTGTTGGGGCTGAATGTGAAGCACGGAGTCAGAAACGGTGTAGCTACCGGAGTGCGTGGGTACAAATTAGGGGCCTCACGCAACAGACGCCCTAGGTTTTGGGCCGCTACGAACCCGTCAGATTCGCAACAGCGCGATTCTGACGGGTTTTTTCTTTTCGTTTTCGCCAGAGCATGACGATACCAATGATGGCTCCGATAAGCAGCAGGGCGGCAAGCACCGGGGCGAACAACGCAAGAAATGAACCAACTGCGCTGACACCATCTTCGAACGTGCTGAGGAGTGGGGAAGCGAAGCCGACAAACATGGCAGTCGCCGCTATTCGGAAGCCAGTCTTGACGAGATGCGTAATTAGGGCCAACCCAACGCCGATAGCTACAGGAACCCACTGATTGTTTTCAAAGAACGCTGATGGGTCGGCAACCGCAACCGTACTTGCGTTCGCTCCGGACCCAAAGACGATGCCGCCGGATGCTGGACGGATAATCGTTTGAATGACGTCGTTGACAGTGTCTACGGCGGGTATTTTGTCGGCGATCAGCTCAATCACGAGGAGCACGCCGATTACGATCAGTGCGATATCACTTTCGATCCACGACCAGGTGGTTGGGAGAGCGATGAAATCGGTAAACCGTGACAGCAGCCCAATAGCAAGCAACGGAATATATGCGTTCAGGCCTGCGGCGAGGGCCAAACTTGCGCCAGTGAGCAACTCTAACATAGTGATTAAAGCCTAACAGTCTGTGCACGAGTGTGTCCGAGCGGGTGTCCTTCCCCTTAAACGGAACCGAACTGACAGCACACAGTTGGTCGCGGGGCGCGGCCTTAGATAAGATCGCCGCGTGTACCTCATTGGATTAACGGGCGGAATTGCCGCCGGCAAAAGTACTGTTTCGCGTCGGCTTGCAGAACACGGCGCTCACCACATCGACGCGGATCAGCTGGCTCGTGAAGCGGTTGCTTCCGGCAGCAAGGGACTTACCTCCGTTGCGCAGGCGTTTGGCCAAGAAGTGATTACGCCTGACGGGAACCTTGACCGAGCTGCCCTCGGTGCGATCGTCTTTCACGACCCGGCGAAGCTCGAGGTCCTCAACGGCATCGTACATCCTGAGGTTCAGCGCCTCACTCGTGAACGCTTTGCCTCCATTACGGAGGGCGAGCCGGATGCCGTCATCGTCTACGACGTGCCGCTTCTTGTCGAGGCGAAGGTCAATCATCCGTGGGATCTCATCGTGACGGTTGAGGCACCGGTCGAGACCCGAGTTCGGCGACTGATCGAACTCAGAGGAATGACCGAAGACGAAGCGCGAGGGCGCATCAGTAAGCAGGCCACATCCGAGCAGCGACAAGAGGTAGCCGATGTCGTCATCGACTCGTCTGGGAGCGTGGACGAAACGATCGCCCAGACGGATGCGCTGTGGCAGCGCGTCATCAATCGCTTGTAGCGGAAACGCGCCCTGTCGCACCCACCCCACTGTCAGCGCCTGGCCGTAGACTCTTTTCTATGGAACCAACACGCGTGGTGCGACCCTTCGAAGTCATTAGTGATTACGAGCCGAGCGGCGATCAGCCGCAGGCCATCGCCGAACTCACCGCTCGCATAAATGCGGGAGAGACCGATGTGGTCCTACTCGGTGCTACGGGTACGGGTAAGTCAGCGACGACGGCATGGCTTATTGAACAGGTCCAGCGACCAACGCTCATCCTTGCCCACAACAAGACGCTTGCCGCGCAGCTTGCGAACGAGTTCCGCGAGCTTATGCCAAATAATGCGGTTGAGTACTTTGTTTCCTACTACGACTACTACCAGCCTGAAGCCTACGTTCCCCAGACAGACACGTTTATTGAGAAAGACTCCTCCGTAAACGCAGAGGTTGAACGACTTCGGCACTCGACGACTAATTCGCTACTGAGCCGCCGTGACGTTGTTGTGGTCTCAACGGTGTCGTGCATCTACGGCTTGGGTAAGCCAGAAGAGTACTACGAGGCCATGGTCGCGCTTCGTGTTGGTCAGCAGGTTGACCGAGATTGGCTCATCCGCAAGTTTGTGTCTATGCAGTATCAGCGCAACGATATTGATTTCTCACGGGGAAACTTCCGCGTACGTGGCGACACAATCGAGATTATTCCTATGTACGAAGAGCTCGCCATCCGCATCGAGATGTTCGGTGATGAGGTCGAGGCGCTGTATTTCCTGCATCCGCTTACTGGTGACGTTGTGAGCAAACCAGATTCTATTTCGGTGTTCCCCGGTTCGCACTACGTGGCGAGCGACAACGTCATGCAGCGCGCAATTGGCGATATCCGGGATGAACTTGACGAGCGCCTGCCACAGCTCAAGAAGGCCGGCAAGCTTGTCGAAGAACAGCGACTTCGTATGCGCACAACCTTCGACCTCGAGATGATGGAGCAGATCGGGTTCTGCTCCGGCATCGAAAACTATTCGCGTCATATCGATGGCCGCAAGCCTGGTGAAGCTCCGCACTGCCTGCTCGACTATTTTCCAGACGACTTCCTCGTGGTGATTGACGAGTCTCACGTCACCGTTCCCCAGATCGGGGCTATGTATGAGGGCGACTCATCGCGAAAACGAACGCTTGTTGATCACGGCTTCCGACTCCCGAGTGCGCTCGATAACCGGCCGCTCAAGTGGCCGGAGTTCAACGAACGAGTTGGCCAAAAGGTGTACCTGTCTGCAACTCCTGGCAAGTATGAGATGGGCATCGCCGACGGTGTTGTTGAGCAGATTATCCGCCCAACTGGCCTGATTGATCCGCAAATCATTGTTAAGCCGTCGCTCGGTCAGATTGACGATTTGCTCGAGCAGATTAAGCAGCGCACGGAGAAAGACGAGCGTATCCTTGTGACCACGCTGACGAAGAAGATGGCAGAAGAGCTCACCGACTTCCTCACCGAGGCGGGCGTTCGGGTGCGATACCTGCACTCCGATGTCGATACGCTTCGCCGGGTTGAGTTGCTGAGCGAGCTGCGGCAGGGCGTATACGACGTTCTTGTTGGTATCAACCTGTTGCGAGAAGGCCTCGACCTTCCCGAGGTCTCGCTTGTTGCGATCCTCGACGCCGATAAGGAGGGCTTTCTCCGGTCGTCAACGTCACTTATCCAGACCATCGGTCGTGCCGCACGTAACGTGTCGGGCGAGGTGCACATGTACGCAGACCGCATTACACCGTCGATGCGCCAGGCCATCGATGAGACTGATCGCCGGCGCGAGAAACAAATCGCGTACAACACCGAACACGGTATCGATCCGACCCCGCTTCGCAAGAAGATCAGTGACATCACGGCCGTGCTTGCCAGAGAAGACGCCGACACGGCAGCGCTGCTCAACTCGCGCGGCGACGGCAAAAAGAAATCGCCGACGCCCAATCTGCGACGCACTGGCATCGCGGCGACGGGAGCGAACGAACTTGAGGCGCTTGTTGCCGACCTCAACGCCCAGATGCTGACTGCCGCATCCGAGCTCAAGTTTGAGCTCGCCGCCCGGCTGCGAGACGAAGTTTCCGAGCTGAAGAAAGAACTGCGAAACATGATGGCAGCAGGGCATATCGACGCGTAGCTTCCTTGCACCGCTTGGGCGTATCTTTGCCGGTTGGGCGTAACTTGCAAGATACGCCCAACCGGGAAAGATACGCCCAACCGGGAGGATACGCCGAACCTGTCGGTTAGGTGAGATAGCACGCGCAGCAGAATGTCAGTGGCTCCCCGTAGACTTGAGGAGTGCCAAAACAGCTAACTGACGAACCCACCACAAGCGTTGTTCCTGCCCCCCAGAAGAAGGTCGCCCGCGCGCATATCGAGCCGACAACAGGGCCGAGCATCAGCGTGCAGGGCGCGCGCGTTCATAACCTCCGCAATGTTGATGTCTCGGTGCCACGAGATTCGCTTGTGGTCTTCACCGGGCTTTCTGGCTCAGGTAAGTCATCGCTCGCGTTTGACACCATCTTTGCCGAGGGCCAACGCCGATATGTCGAGTCACTTTCGGCGTATGCGCGCCAGTTCCTCGGTCAGGTAGACCGCCCAGATGTCGACTTCATCGAGGGGCTCAGCCCAGCGGTCTCCATCGACCAGAAGTCGACGAACCGCAACCCTCGCTCAACGGTTGGCACTATTACCGAGATCTACGACTACATGCGTCTGCTCTGGGCCCGCACCGGTATCCCACACTGCGCGGTGTGTGGCGAGGTCATCGAGCGCCAAACGGTTCAGCAGATTGCCGATCGCCTCATGCTCATGGAAGAGCGCACGCGCTTCCAGATCCTCGCGCCCGTTGTACAGGGCAAGAAGGGTGAGTTTGTTGATCTCTTCCGCAACCTCGCGGCAAGCGGTTTTGCACGGGCCCTTGTCGACGGTGAACGCATCCAGCTCAGTGACCCACCAAAGCTCAAGAAGCAGATCAAACACGAGATCTCGGTCATCGTTGACCGGCTCGTGGCAGGTCCCGACATCCTTGGGAGGCTCACCGATTCCCTCGAAACCGCGCTGCGCCTCACCGATGGCCTTGTGACAATCAACTTTGTTGACGAAGAAGGCGACGCGGCCTGGCAAACGTATTCCGAGAAGCTGTCCTGCCCAAATAACCACCCTGTTCAGCTCACCGAAATCGAGCCGCGCACTTTCTCGTTTAACGCGCCATTTGGCGCCTGCGGGGAGTGCAGTGGACTCGGCACGCGCATGTCAGTCGACGAGCACCTGCTGCTTGGCGACCCAAGCCTCAGCATTTCCGAGGGGGTCATCATCCCATGGACAACCCAGGGCAAAGGGCTGTACCAATACTACGAAAAGCTGCTCAAAGGCCTCGCCGCAGACCTCGACTTTAAGCTCACAACGCCATGGGAGAAGCTGTCGACCGAAGTGCAGCAGGCCGTCTTGAACGGTAACAACTTTGAGGTAAGTGTGAAGTGGAAGAACCGCTTCGGCCGCGAAATGCAGTACACCTCAGGCTTTGAGGGTGTTGTTCCATACATCGAACGACAGTACCTCCAAGCCGATAGCGATTGGTCACGCCAGAAATGGTCCGACTACCTCCGTGAGATTCCTTGCCCGGCGTGCAACGGCCAGCGTCTCAAGCCTGAGGTACTCGCCGTCACCGTCGGAGGAAAGAGCATCGCCGACGTCTGCGAGCTCAGCCTCACCGATGCGCAGACGTTTATGAACACGCTCACGCTGACCGACCGCCAGGCCGCAATCGCTGCGCAGGTGCTCCGTGAGATTCGGTTGCGCCTTGAGTTCCTGATCGAGGTTGGGCTCAACTACCTCGACCTTGCTCGGGCCGCTGGCTCCCTATCCGGCGGCGAGGCCCAGCGTATCCGCTTGGCCACCCAAATTGGTTCCGGCCTCACTGGTGTGCTGTATGTGCTCGACGAGCCAAGCATCGGCCTGCACCAGCGCGATAACCGACGCCTGATCGAGACGCTCATCAAACTGCGCGACCTCGGCAACACGCTTATCGTTGTTGAACACGACGAAGATACCATTCGTACCGCCGACTGGATTGTTGATATCGGTCCCGGAGCCGGAGTCGAGGGCGGCGAAGTTGTTCATTCTGGTCACTATGATGATCTGCTCGTCAACGAACGATCACTGACCGGTAAGTACCTGTCGGGTGCGCTCTCCATCGAGACGCCAAAGAAGCGGCGAGCTCGCGATAAAGACCGAAAGCTGACCGTGGTTGGGGCACAAGCCAACAACCTGAAAAACGTCACCGTCGATTTCCCCTTGGGCATATTCACCGCGGTGACGGGTGTGAGCGGTTCCGGTAAATCGTCACTTGTGAACGACATCCTCTACCAAGTCCTCGCGAATAAGCTCAACGGAGCCAGGAGCGTGCCAGGCCGGCACACCCGAGTGACGGGCCTTGAGCACCTTGATAAGGTCGTACACGTCGATCAGAACCCCATCGGGCGCACGCCAAGGTCAAACCCAGCAACCTACACCGGTGTGTTTGACCGCATCCGCACCCTGTTTTCCGAGACGCCAGAGGCCAAAGCGCGTGGATACCTTCCCGGACGCTTTAGCTTCAACGTTAAGGGAGGCCGCTGCGAGGCTTGTTCTGGTGACGGCACGCTGAAGATCGAGATGAACTTCCTCCCTGACGTCTACGTCGCATGTGAGGTGTGTGGGGGAGACCGCTACAACCGCGATACACTCTCGGTGCATTACAAGGGCAAGAACATCGCAGAGGTGCTCAACATGCCGATCGCAGAAGCCGCGGTCTTCTTCGAACCAATCAGCGCAATTCATCGCTTCCTGAAAACACTGGTTGATGTTGGCCTCGGATATGTCCGACTCGGGCAGAGCGCAACAACCCTCTCAGGAGGTGAAGCTCAACGAGTGAAACTCGCAACCGAGCTGCAGAAGCGCTCGAACGGGCGCAGCATCTATGTGCTCGACGAGCCAACCACCGGTCTGCACTTCGAGGACGTTCGCAAATTGCTGCTCGTGCTCAACGGGCTTGTTGATAAAGGCAATACGGTCTTGGTTATTGAGCACAACCTCGATGTCATCCGCTCTGCCGACTGGATTATCGATATCGGCCCAGAGGGCGGTGCCGGCGGCGGAACCGTCGTTGCAATCGGCACACCCGAGAAGGTTGCGGCCAACCCAGAGAGCTACACTGGCGAATTCCTCGCCGAGATTCTCGGAGTTAAACGCCCGGCCAACGCGAAGAGCTAAGTATGTCGAACCCTCAGGATTACCGCCCGGCACAGGGCGAAATTCCGACGAGCCCAGGCGTCTATCGATTCTCGGATGCCAGGGGTCGTGTTCTCTACGTTGGCAAGGCAAAGAACCTCCGCGCTCGACTGAGTAACTACTTTGCGCCGCTTGAGTCGTTGCATCAACGCACGCGGCGAATGGTCACCACCGCGAGTAACGTGACGTGGACAGTCGTTGGAAGCGATTCGGAGGCACTGCTTCTTGAGCACTCGTGGATCAAGGAGTTTGAGCCGCCGTTTAACGTGCAGTTTCGAGATGATAAGAGCTACCCCTATATCGCGGTTACGCTTGCCCACGAGGCGCCGCGTGCCATCATCACGCGCACGGCAAAAATCAGAGGGGCCAAGTATTTCGGCCCATACCCAAAGGTATGGGCGGTCCGCGAAACGCTCAACCTGCTTCAGTCGGCCTTTCCTATCCGCACGTGCAACGAGTCGGACTATAAGCGCGCAATGAGCTCCGGTAAACCCTGTCTTGCTGGGCAAATCGGTCGATGCCACGGCCCGTGTTCGCAGCAGGTCACCATCGAAGAGCACCGGGCGATCGTGAACAGACTGGTGAGTTTTCTCGGCGGCAACGACCGAAGCTATGTGCGCGAACTCACGGCCCAAATGTCTGAGGCAGCCGCGCAGCAACAGTATGAAGAGGCAGCGGTGCTCCGCGACCAGATCCAGTCGGTTCAGCTTGTGCTGGCCAAGAGCGCGGTGGTCCTCGACGACACGGTCGACGCGGATGTGTTTGGCCTCGCTGGCGACGAGCTTGCAGCATCCGTGCACCAGTTCATCGTTCGTGGTGGGCGCATCAGGGGTGAGCGAAATTGGATTGTCGATCTTGAACTCGACGACAGTCCGGCAACCCTGATCGAAGCAATCCTGCAGACGGCCTATGACGACGAACAGCCGCCTCGCAGCATCCTGGTGGCAGAAATGCCGCCGGACCCGAAGGTGCTCGCCGATCTGCTCGCGCAGCAGCATTCGATTGCTGCTGTGGACATTCGCGTGCCAAAGCGAGGCGACAAAGCCGCGGTTCTTGATCGTGCCCGTCTCAATGCGGTTCAACATCTGATGCTGTATAAGACACGGCGGAGCGTTGACCTCGCCACCCGCTCAGAGGCCCTCGCGACACTCCAAGAAGCACTCGGCCTTGATGAAGCCCCGCTCCGGATGGAGTGCGTTGACGTCTCGCACCTGCAGGGAACCAACGTGGTCGCTTCGCTTGTCGTGTTTGAGGATGGGCTCCCATATAAAGCCGGTTACCGGCGGTATTCGATTCCGACCACAACAGATGACACCGATTCGATCTATCAGGTCATTTCGCGTCGGGCCGCACAACTGAATGCCGAGGCACGTGACGACGCCGGACCTGGCTCATTCCGAAACCGGCCTCAACTGATTGTTGTTGACGGCGGCGAACCTCAGGTGGCGGCCGCACACCGCGCGCTCACCGAGGCTGGTATCACCGACATTGGCCTCTGCGGTATCGCTAAGCGCCTCGAAGAAGTGTGGCTACCAGAAGACCCGTTCCCCGTGATTTTGCCTCGCAACAGCGACGCGCTGTTTATGATTCAGCGGCTTCGTGACGAGGCACACCGCTTTGCCATTACATATCAGCGCAGCAAGCGCAAACGCGATATCTCGACGCAACTGAGTGGCATTCCCGGGCTTGGGCCCGCCCGCACAAAGGCCCTGCTCCGTCATTTTGGTTCGGTTGCGCGTCTCCGCCAGGCAACGCCAGAAGAAATCTCGGAGGTCAACGGTATCGGCCCGTCATTGGCCAACGCGATCATTGCGGTGCTGGGCTCGTCGGAAGACGTGGCTGCCAAAGAATCCGAGGCCGCCAGCACAAATGACGAAGCGCCGGAGCCATCCAATGCGATACCGGTGGAACAACTCACGGGGCAATCGGCGGAGTCTGATACCTCGGCCAACCTGTCTGATAGCGAGACCCGGTAGGCTTGACCACAGAGACCCATACCTAATGAGAGAGCGGTGAACATGTCGGAATCTGCCACGCAGCAAGAAGTTCTGATTGTGACGGGAATGTCGGGAGCAGGCCGCTCAACGGTTGCCAACGCGCTTGAGGACCTCGGCTGGTATGTGGTTGATAACCTCCCGCCTCAAATGCTTCGCCCGCTGGCTGACCTGGCTGACAAAGCGAGTGATACCCTGCCCAAAATCGCCGCCGTTATTGATGTGCGCGGTCGTGATCTGTTCCACGACATCCAGCCAATCATTAACGACCTGCGTGATGGTTCGCAGGTTCGCGTTATTTTCCTTGAAGCAACCGACGATGTACTTGTGCGCCGCTTTGAGTCCGTTCGTCGGCCGCATCCGCTTCAGGGCGAGGGCACTCTGCTCGACGGCATCCACCGTGAGCGCGAGCGACTCCGCGAGTTGCGCGCGTCAAGCGACGTGGTCATCGATACCTCCAATTTCAACATCCACCAGCTCGCGTCCGCGACTCACGAGATGTTCTCAAGTTCAGACGACCCCGCGCTGCAACTCACGGTGATGAGCTTCGGATTCAAATACGGCATCCCAACGGATGTTGACCTGGTCGCTGACGTCCGTTTCTTGCCAAACCCGTTCTGGATTCCAGAGCTTCGCGGCCTCACCGGCGCGGATCAGGCGGTGAAGGAATTTGTTCTCTCGCGTGAGGGAGCCGGTGAATTCATTGAGAAATACTCCGAAGCTCTTGCCCCCGTCTTCGCCGGGTACCAGCGAGAAAACAAACGACACGCTACAGTGGCAGTTGGCTGTACTGGCGGAAAGCACCGATCAGTAGCCGTGGCGCGGGAGCTTGCTGATCGTTTTCAGAACCTCCCAGGGGTTGTTGTCCACGTGAAGCACCGCGACCTTGGTCGTGAGTAACAGTCACACGATGTAGCCGCGAATAATAGCGTTCGCAGGTAGCTAGTCGCGATTACACTGGTCGTTCAACGACCCGCGACCCGTAAGTTATTTAGTGGTGTGCGTGCACACCGTTCGAAGGAGTTTTAAGGTTGGCGCTGACAGCCGAGGTTAAAGATGAACTTGCCCGTATTGACGTGGGCAAAACCACGGTACGCGTTGCCGAGGTGGCAACTATTCTGCGGTTCTCGGGTGGTCTGCATACCATTTCAGGGCGCATCGCCCTTGAATCAGAGCTCGACACTCCAGTAATCGTTCGCCGCGTTCGGAAAGACCTTGCCGAGGTCTACGGAGTGCGCAGCACCGCGACCGCCCAGACGCAGGGGACCTCTCGAAAGGGTGCTCCCGGCTATCTTGTTCGCGTTATCGAGGGCGGAGAAACACTCGCTCGTCAGACCGGGTTGCTTGACGCTCGCCGCCGCCCGATCCGTGGGCTGCCGAACCGTCTCACGACGGGAACCACCGAAGAGCTTGCTGCTGTTTGGCGTGGAGCCTTTCTCGCGCAGGGTGCGCTCACCGATCCTGGCCGTTCGTCAAGCCTTGAGGTCAGCTGCCCAACCAACGAGAGCGCGATGGCGCTTGTTGGTGCCGCTGGGCGTCTTGGCGTGCCCGCAAAGAGCCGTGAGGTTCGCGGCATCCATAAGGTCGTCATCCGTGAGGGCGAGGCCATCGCGCAGATGCTCACGCTCATGGGCGCAACCCGCACGGTTCAGGAATGGGAAACGATGCGTCAGCGTCGTGAAGTTCGGGCAACCGCCAACCGTCTTGTGAACTTTGATGACGCAAATTTGCGTCGCTCAGCTCAGGCTGCCGTTGCCGCTTGCGCCCGGGTCGATCGTGCCCTCGAAATCCTGGGTGCCGGCGTTCCTGACCATCTCCGCTACGCCGGCGAACTTCGGTTGGCTCACAAGGAAGCAAGCCTCGATGAGCTTGGTTCGCACGCCGATCCACCCATGACGAAGGATGCCGTTGCCGGTCGCATCCGTCGACTGCTTGCCATGGCCGACAAAGAAGCCCAGGTGCGGGGTATCCCAGGAACCGAGGCGAGTTTACCCGCAGACCTCGACGATCTTTAGATAAGATTAGAGTTCAACGTGCAGGATTCTGCGCGCGTGATTATTCACATCAAGGAGATGAGCAATTTGGCTACTTATACGCTTGCCGACCTACCCTACGATTACTCCGCCCTCGAACCGCACATCAGCGGCGCGATCATGGAGCTGCACCACGACAAACACCACGCTGCATACGTGACGGGCGCAAACACCGCCCTCGATCAGCTGGCCGAAGCTCGTGACTCGGGAAACCTCGCGAACGTAAACAAGCTCGAAAAAGACCTCGCCTTCAACCTCGGTGGACACGTCAACCACACGGTGTTCTGGAACAACCTCTCGCCAGACGGTGGCGACAAGCCCACCGGTGAGGTTGCATCCGCAATTGATGACTTCTTCGGCTCGTTTGATAAGTTCACCGCTCACTTCACCGCTACGGCGCTGGGTGTGCAGGGTTCCGGATGGGCCGCACTGACCTGGGACACCGTTGGCCAGCGTGCCAACATCCACCAGTTCTTTGACCAGCAGGCGAACTTCCCTGTTGGAACCGTTCCGCTGCTCCTTCTCGACGTGTGGGAGCACGCCTACTACCTTGACTACCGCAATGTTCGTGCCGACTACGTGAAGGCATTCTGGAACATTGTCAACTGGAACGATGTTGAGAAGCGCCTTGCGGCTGCGCGTGCGCAGACCCCCGGCCTTGTGGTCTAGTCATTAGTTGTTGAAACGCGCTGGCCGTTGACTTCGGTCATCGGCCAGCGCGCTTTAACCATGAAAAAATCGAGCGCCTTCGGGTGCCAACAAAACAGGAGCAAATGTGTCCGCAAAAGTAGCCATCAATGGCTTCGGTCGAATAGGGCGTAACTTCCTTCGTGCAGCTCTTGCACAGGGCAGTGACCTCGAGATCGTCGCCGTAAATGATCTCACCGATAACGCTGCGCTCGCGCATCTTCTTAAGTACGACTCCATCACGGGTCGTCTGGATGCCGACGTCAAGCTTGAGGGTGACTCGATCATCGTCAACGGCAAGAGCATCAAAGTATTTGAGCAGCGCGATCCCGCACTGCTGCCATGGGGTGAACTCGGCGTTGACATCGTCATCGAGTCGACCGGTTTCTTCACCAAGGCTGAGGCAGCTCAGAAGCACCTCGACGCAGGTGCCAAGAAGGTCATCATCTCCGCTCCAGCGACTGGAGACGTGGCTACTTTTGTGCTCGGCGTGAACGACCAGGATTACGATCCCGCCAACCACAACATCATTTCCAACGCATCGTGCACCACCAACTGCCTTGCGCCGCTGGCAAAGGTGTTCAACGACGCGTTTGGCATCAACAAGGGTCTCATGACCACTGTTCACGCCTACACGGCTGACCAGAACCTGCAGGATGGCCCGCACGGCGACCTCCGCCGCGCACGTGCTGCTGCGCTCAACATCGTTCCTACGGGAACGGGTGCCGCAAAGGCAATCGGGCTGGTTCTGCCCGAGCTCAAGGGCAAGCTTGACGGCTACGCGCTTCGCGTTCCCGTTCCAACCGGCTCGATCACCGACCTCACGGTTGAGACCGATCGCGATGACCTCACGGTTGACGAGATCAACGCTGTGTTCAAGGCTGCCGCCGAGAGCGGCCCGCTCAAGGGCATCCTGAAGTACACCGACGAGCCAATCGTGTCGAGCGACATCGTCACCGACCCGCACTCGTCGATCTTCGACTCTGGCCTCACGAAGGTCATGGGCAACCAGGTCAAGCTCGCGTCGTGGTACGACAACGAGTGGGGATACTCCAACCGTCTGGTTGACCTCGCTGAGCTCGTCGCAAGCAAGCTCTAGGTAACACCTCATCGCTGGCTCGGTACGAGTTCTTCTGCCGAGCCAGCGATGTCCCATGTTTTCTCGTCGAAAGTAGTAACAGTGTCGATTCGTACCCGTGAGTCCTTGGGCTCCCTCTCTGGCAAGCGTGTCATCGTTCGGTGTGATCTGAACGTTCCCTTGAGCGGGGGAGTGATAACCGATGACGGCCGTATCCGAGCCTCCCTTCCAACGTTGCAGGCCCTTGTCGCTGAGGGTGCAAAGGTGATTGTGATCAGCCACCTCGGGCGCCCAAACGGCGAGCCAGCGGCCGAGTACTCGCTTGCACCCGTTGCAAAGCGGCTTGCAGAACTGGTGGATGCCCCGGTCTTGTTTGCGGCAGACACCGTTGGCAAGGAAGCGACCTCTGCCGCTGCCAAGCTGAACGACGGGCAGATCCTTGTTCTCGAGAACCTACGTTTTAACGCCGATGAAACGTCAAAGGATGCCGACGAGCGGACAGCATTCGCCGCCAAACTGGCACAGCTGGGCGACGCGTTCATTTCGGACGGCTTTGGAGTTGTGCACCGTAAGCAGGCGAGCGTGTACGAACTGGCCAAGGCGCTGCCGAGCGCTGCTGGTCAACTTATTACTACCGAACTTGAGGTGCTCGATCGCCTCACCGAAAATCCAAAGCGTCCATACGCCGTTGTGCTCGGCGGCTCAAAAGTTTCCGACAAGCTTGGTGTCATCGGTCACCTCTTGCCGCGCGTAGATACGCTGCTCATCGGCGGCGGAATGCTGTTTACCTTCCTTGCTGCTCAGGGCCACAAGGTTGCATCGAGCCTGCTCGAAGAAGATCAATTCGAAACCGTACGCGGATACCTTGCCGAAGCAGAGCAGCGTGGTGTCACCATCCTCCTGCCAACCGATGTGGTCGTCGCGAACGCGTTCGCGCCTGACGCCGAGCACGTCGTTGCCCCTGCTGACGCCATCGCGGACACCGCCTTTGGTGATGCTGGCATTGGCCTTGACATCGGGCCAGAGACGGCAGAGACGTTTGCGTCAGCCATCAGGGCTTCCGACACTGTGTTCTGGAACGGCCCAATGGGCGTGTTCGAGTTCGAAGCGTTTGCAGGCGGCACACGTGCCGTCGCCAGTGCCCTCACTGACGTGCAGGGACTGGCAGTAGTAGGTGGCGGAGACTCCGCTGCCGCAGTTCGTCAGCTGGGCTTCAGCGACGATCAGTTTGGTCACATTTCGACCGGCGGAGGCGCCAGTCTTGAGTTCCTCGAGGGCAAGAAGCTCCCGGGGTTGGAGGTATTGGGATGGTAAACGACAACGCACAGGCAACGCGCACCCCGCTGATCGCGGGCAACTGGAAGATGAACCTGGACCACCTCCAGGCCATCGCCTTTGTGCAGAAGCTCTCGTGGAGCCTCGGCGACGCAAAACATGACTTTAGCCAGGTCGAGGTGTCGGTGTTCCCGCCGTTCACCGACCTCCGATCGGTGCAGACGCTCATCTCAGCAGACAAGCTGGAGCTTGGCTTTGGCTCGCAGGACATCTCGGAGCACGACTCCGGTGCATACACGGGTGAGGTCTCTGGCGCGTTCCTTTCGCGTCTTGACGTGCAGTACGCAATTGTCGGACACTCGGAGCGTCGTCAGCTGCACGGTGAGACCGACGCCATCGTTGGAGCCAAGTCGGCGGCTGCCGTTCGCCACGGTATCGTTCCCGTCATCTGCGTTGGCGAGACCGCAGAGGACCTCGAAGAGCACGGACCAAGCGCCGTACCCGTCGCGCAGCTCCGCGAGATTCTCTCTCACCTCAAGGCTAGTGACGAGATTGTTGTTGCCTACGAGCCCGTTTGGGCAATCGGTTCGGGTCAGGCAGCAACCGCAGAGCAGGCAGAGCAAGTGGCCGCTGCCCTTCGCGCTGTGATCGCCGAAGTGCTTGGCGACGACCGCGCTGCTGCGACGCGTATCCTCTATGGCGGTTCGGTGAAGTCGGACAACATCGCGCGCTTCATGCGTGAGCCAAACGTGGATGGCGCACTCGTTGGTGGAGCAAGCCTCGCGATCGATGAGTTCTCGCGTATTGTGCAGTTCAAGAAGCACGTCGGCGTGTAGTCGCACTGGTCTTCATCCATCACGTATACTGGGCTGTGGTCTAAACGTCGACCGCGACGTGCCCTCCAACTGATGAAAGGTTCTCTTCGGTGGAAATCCTTCAGGTCATTCTGCAGATTGTGCTCGGTATTACGAGCCTCTTGCTGACCATGCTTATCCTGCTTCACAAAGGTCGAGGGGGCGGTCTGTCAGACATGTTCGGTGGTGGAATGACGTCCAGCCTCGGTTCATCCGGCGTTGCTGAGCGTAACCTCAACCGCATCACGGTCATTCTTGGCCTTGTCTGGTTCGCCGTGATCGTTGTCCTTGGCATCATCACTAAATTTGATACGGGGTTGTAATGGCATCTGGCGGTAGCGCAATTCGAGGTTCACGCGTGGGCTCTGGCCCAATGGGTGAGCAAGACCACGGTTTTCAGGCAGAACGAATCACCATTTCGTACTGGGACGCCCTCGGCAACGAGACGGTTCGCCACTTTGCGGCCAATGTTCCAGACGAAGAGATTCCAGAGAGCATTGACTGCCCGTCGTCTGGTCTTCCAGCCGGTCGTGACAAGGAGAACCCTCCGCAGATCACCAAGCTTGAGCCATACAAGACTCACCTGGCCTACGTGAAGGAACGTCGCACCGAGGCTGAGGCAGAAGAACTGCTTGAGGATGCGCTTCGTCAGCTGCGCATCCGTCGTGGAACGGTCAAGGCCTAGCCCACGCAATAAGATTCAAACGAAAGGCCCCACAACATTTCTGTTGTGGGGCCTTTTTGTTCTCTGTATCGGCGCTAGCCGAGCACCTCGGTGTCGGCAAAGATGACCGTCTCGTCGGTGCCACGAACTACGGCGGCTGGCGCGGTCTCTGCGCCAACGTTTGCCAGAACGTTGGCATACGCTTCGCGCTTTGGCGCTCCGGTGCACAGCAGCCACACACGGTGAGCGGTGTTGATGAGTGGAATCGTCAGCGACAGGCGTTCGGGTGGCGGCTTCGGTGAATTGCGAACGGCGATCACCGGGTCGGTTGCGTCGGTGAGGTCCGGGCGTGCAGGAAACAACGAAGCGACGTGTCCGTCAGGACCAACGCCAAGGAACACAACGTCGAACCCGGCTAACATCGCTGGTGCGATCGTGGCTGAATAGCGAACTGCTGCTTCGTCGAGCGTGAGCCCGTCATCGCTTGCGGGAAAGCGGTGGATGCGGTCAGTTGGAATGGAAAGCGCCTCGAGGAATCCCTCGCGAGCCTGCTCATCGTTTCGGTCCGCGTGACCGTTTGGCATCCAACGCTCATCGCCCCAGTAGAGGTCGACGTTGCTCCAATCGACGCGAGAGGCGGCGGCACTGGAGCCCGTTGCCTCCAGCACCTTGATGCCGAGGGTTCCTCCGGTGAGTACAACCTGCGGCGCCCGGCCTGCAGCCTGTACTTCGGTCAGGACGCGGATGAAGCGCTCAGCGGCAGCTACAGCTGCGGCGTCGAGGGACTCACTGATTACGATTTCGCGCGCGGCCGTCATGCCGTTGCGTTTTCGTGTGTGAGCGCAGCGACACCGTTGGTGATGACACGACCATAGAGCTCGTCTGGATCGAGATGGCGAAGCTCCTCAGCAAGGCAGTCGCGGAGCGAGCGCCGGGGGAGTGAGAGGTCGTGCACTGGCTGGCCTGGCGCGCTCAACTGCGCGACAGTGTCGTGCGTTCGCTCCAGCTCAATCGTGCCTGATGCCCGCTTCAGCTGAACGCTATCAACGCCCCATCCGCCAGACTTGTCTGGGTGGAGGTGGTGAGTCACTGGCGCGTCGAGCTGCTGGAACAGCCAGGCGGCAAGGAGCGTCGTCGAGGGAGACTCTACGGATCCGTTTACCTCAACCGCCTCAACCGCCTCGAATGGCGGCTGGTCAAGAACGGTTGCCAATTGTGCCCGCCACAGGGTGATGCGAGACCACGAGAGGTCAGTGTCACCTGGGGAATAGTTCTGGCCAAGCTCAACAAGAGCCTGCTGTGGATTAGGATGCGTTGTGGCATCGGTGATGCGACGCTGCGCAATCTTTCCGAGCGACGTCTGAGACGCGTGTCCTGGCCAGACGCCAGCCCACCAGACCACAACGGGCGTGTCGGGCAGCAGAAGTCCGGTTACGAGGCTCTCGGAGTCACTTGCCGCGGCGCCATAGGCGTGCAGGATGATGACCTCGCTCGCGCCGGCGTCGCCTCCAACACGAATCTGTGCATCGATGCGGGCCTCAACAATGTGCTCGGCACCTTGGTCAACAGCCACAACAACCACGCGCATCGGGTGCTCTCGTGAGGCGTCGTTTGCAGCCTGGACCGCATCTTCAAGGTGTTCGGGATCCGTCGAAATCACGAGGGTCAGTACCCGTCCGAGGGCAACGGCTCCGCCGTCTTCGCGAACGCGCACAAGCGCCTTTGAGATGTTGCTGACGGTTGTATCGGGAAGTTCTACGATCATGGGCGGCGCCACGTCCTTCCATCGCGAGCCAACAGGTCGTCGGCCGATTGTGGGCCCCAGGTTCCGGGGCGGTAGGGCTCTGGCTTTCCGTTCTGCTCCCAGAACTCCTCGATCGGGTCGAGGATCTTCCAGGAGAGTTCTACCTCTTCGTGACGCGGGAACAGCGGCGGGTCGCCAAGCAATACGTCGAGGATGAGTCGTTCGTATGCTTCAGGGCTCGCCTCGGTAAAGGCGTGGCCGTAGCCGAAGTCCATCGTGACGTCACGAACGCGCATTGTCGGACCGGGAACCTTTGAGCCGAAGCGGATCGTGACACCCTCATCCGGCTGGACCCGGATAACGAGCGCGTTCTGTCCGAGATCTGAGTTCTGACTCGAAGCAAAGAGCGAGTCGGTTGGTCGCTTGAAGACCACTGCAATCTCCGTAACCCGACGGCCAAGACGCTTTCCCGCACGCAGATAGAACGGTACGCCGTCCCAGCGAGGGGTATCAATCTCGAGTTTCATCGCGGCATAGGTTTCGGTGATTGATTCGGGGTTCATCCCGTCCTCGTCGAGGAAACCGATGACCTGTTCGCCACCCTGCCAACCACCCGTGTACTGGCCACGAGCGGTTGCGTGTGCAAGATCTTCTGGCAGTCGAACGGCACCAAGAACGCGCTCCTTCTGCTCGCGCAGATCTGATGCCTCGAAGCTTTCGGGCTTTTCCATCGCTGTCAGTGCAAGCAGCTGGAGGAGGTGATTCTGGATAACGTCGCGCGCCGCGCCGATGCCGTCGTAGTACCCTGCCCGGCCCCCAACTCCGATGTCCTCTGCCATGGTGATCTGTACGTGGTCGACGTACTCGGCGTTCCAGATGGGTTCGTACATGAGGTTGGCAAACCGCAGCGCAAGAATGTTCTGAACGGTCTCCTTGCCAAGGTAGTGGTCGATGCGGAAGACGGCGTCAGGCGGAAAGACCGACTCCACAACCGCATTGAGTTCGCGTGCGGTGCGCAGATCGCTTCCGAACGGCTTCTCGATCACGACTCGGCTCCAGCTGCCGTCCTGAGCTTCGGCAAGGCCAGACTCACGAAGTCGCTGTGTGACTTCAGGGAAAGATCGCGGAGGAATTGACAGGTAGAACGCGTGGTTGCCCATCGTTCCACGTTCCGTATCGAGCTTTGCGAGGGTTTCGCTGAGCTTTTCGAAGGATTCGGGGTTGTCAAACTCGCCCTGCACAAAACGGATTCCCTGCTTGAGCTGGGCCCACACATCCTCGTTAAAGGGAGTGCGTGCGTACTGCTTGACCGCGTCGTGTACAACTCGTTCGAAGTCTTGATCTTCCCAGTCACGGCGGGCAAACCCGACGAGCGCGAATCCTGGTGGAAGGAGTCCGCGGTTGGCAAGGTCGTAGACCGCCGGCATGAGTTTCTTGCGTGAGAGGTCGCCAGTAACACCGAAGATCACGAGGGCGCTTGGCCCTGCGATTCGGTTCAGCCGACTGTCGTCGGCAGATCGAAGAGGATTACTGTGTTGTGGCGACGTGCTCGTAGTAGTGGGGCTCACTGGCACGAAGACCTTTCTGAATTATGCGGAGCGGTACGCGTCGGCGAGGGCGGCAAGGAGCGTCTCGCGGCCACGTACGGCATCGGTCATCGTGAGAACGAGGACTGGACGACCGAGTGACTCAAGCACGCTCGCATCGCCATCAGCCTGCGCGGTGATGAGCTGACCGAAGGTGAATGGCCGTTCAGGGATCGAGAGATCAACATCTGGGATGCTGCGGATCTGCAAGAACACACCGGTTGGCGCTCCACCCTTGTGGTACTGACCGGTCGAGTGAAGGAACCGAGGTCCCCAGCCAAATGTTGTTGGGCGGTGAGTCGCGGTTGCGAACGCATCGCGCAGCTCGGCGAGTTCGGGATGAGCAACGCGGTTGACGTAGGCCTGGAGCGAGATGTAACTCTGCGGCGTGAGCGTCGACAGCAACGAACGGAGTGCCCCGCTGAGCGTAGAAACACCCTGCAGCAGTTTCTGATCGCCGCGTACCTGGATGCCCTGGTCAACAAAGTTCGGGGCGGTTGGTGCTGGACGGTTGTCAAGCAGCGCGCGCGTGGCCGATTTTGCGGACTCAACGTCTGGCTGGTCAAAAGGATCGATCCCAAGGATACGACCGGCGACCGCGGTGGCGAACTCCCAGAGGATGAACTGGGCACCAAGTGAACCTGCCACCTGAATCTCATCAACAGCAGGGATACCAAGCTGTGAAACGAGGCGTACGGGCAAGACATCTGCAAGTACGTGGTTCGCCTCAAAGGATTCCGCATCGAGCACGACGGGAAGGACACCGGTGCCCTGCTTGCCAGTTGATTCTGCAATCAACTGTTCAATCCAGTTGCCAAGCCCAACAACGGTCGAGCCGTTATCGATGAGCCCAACTTTGTCGACGGCGGGTGCGCCGGCGGCCAGGGCAGCACCGAGGAGCAGACCAGGGTTGTTTGGCGAGTCGTCGCTGAGCAGCGGCTGGAAGCGTTCGGTCTGCGCAAGCAGGTCGCCAATGTTCGCTCCGGCAAGAGCCGAAGGAACGAGTCCAAATGCTGTGAGCGCCGAGTATCGTCCTCCGACGGCAGGGTCCGCGAGGAAGATGCGGTAACCGGCAGCGCTTGCTGACTCGTGCAGTGGTGACCCCGGGTCGGTGACCACGATGATGCGATCGATGGGGTTGATTCCAGCGGCTTCAAACGCGGTCTCGTAGGCACGACGTTGGCTGTCTGTTTCAACGGTTGAACCAGACTTCGAGGAGATCACCACGATGGTCTTGTCAAGACGGTCGGCGAGGGCAGCAAGGACCTGACCTGGTTCGGTTGAATCCAGAACGGTCAACTCTACGCCGGCCGTCGCGGTGATGACCTCTGGTGCGAGGCTTGACCCGCCCATGCCACCAAGCACCACGTGCGTAATACCCTCGTCGAGGAATTCTGCGCGCAACTCAGCCATCTGGTCAACAAAGGGGGCAGATACGAGCGTGGATGACAGCCAGCCGAGACGCTTGATGGCTTCGGCCTCTGCGGCCGGTCCCCACAATGTGTGATCTGAGCCAGCGAGGCGCGACGCTACTTTGTCTTCAACGAGTTTGGCGACGGTTGCCGAGATTCGTTCGGCAACCGCGGCTCCAACGGAGATGACGTTTTCCGCGCCGGCCACATTCACATTTGACTCGTCGGGTGAGTCGCCCCCGGTAGTGGAACTCATCGTGCATCCTTCAGCGCTGCATCAACGGTCTCGAGGAGTTCATTCCACGAAACGATGAACTTCTCGACGCCTTCGGTTTCGAGCTTGTTGGTCGCCTCTGTGTAGGAAACGCCAACGGCATCGATTGCGTCGAGAACGGCCTGCGCCTCGTCGTAGTTGTTTGTGACGGTGTCGCCAGTCACAACGCCGTGGTCGAAGGTCGCCTCAAGCGTCTTCTCGGGCATGGTGTTGACAACGCCAGGGGCCACAAGTCCAGTGACGTACATGGTGTCGGGGAGTGCTGGGTCTTTCACGCCGGTAGAGGCCCACAGCGGGCGCTGGCGACGTGCGCCTGCGGCGAGGAGTCCCTTCGCGCGCTCGCTCTCGAAAGCCTGCTCGTAGACCTGGTAGGCAAGCTGAGCGTTTGCAACGCCAGCCTTACTCTTGAGCGCAAGGGCCTCGTCTGTGCCAACTGCTGTCAGGCGGTTGTCGATCTCGAGGTCAACACGAGAAACGAAGAAGGAAGCAACCGAGTGGATGTTTGACAGGTCGATTCCAGCGGCGCGGGCCTTTTCGAGTCCGCCAAGGAAGGCATTGATCACGGCTCGGTAGCGCTCAAGGCTGAAGATGAGCGTGACGTTGACGCTGATTCCCAAGCCAATCACTTCGGTGATGGCCTCAAGTCCTGCAAGGGTTGCGGGAATCTTGATCATGGCGTTCGGCTGGTTAACCTTTGCCCACAGCTCTTTGGCTTGTGCAATGGTTCCGGCTGCGTCATGAGCGAGACCAGGCTCGACCTCAATCGAGACACGGCCGTCATAGCCCTCTGTTGTGTTATAGATGTCGGCAAAAACCTGCGAAGCAGCTGCGACGTCGTCGGTTGTGATCTCGAAGACGGCGCGTGACGCGTCCGCCCCGGCCTGAGCGAGCTCAGCAACCTGCTCAGCGTAGGACTCACCGTTCGAGAGTGCCCCGGCAAAGATGGTCGGGTTGGTGGTCACACCAACAACGTTGCGTTCTGCGATGAGACGCTGAAGGTCTCCGGAGTTGATGCGGCTGCGTGAGAGGTCGTCAAGCCAAATGCTTACGCCGGCCGTGCTGAGTGCGGCGGTAGGTGTCTTAGTCATGTTCTGTATTCCTTTTGATCAGGCCGCCCGCTAGAGAGCGGAAAGGCTGTCCTTTGCCGCGGCGACAACAGCTTCGGTTGTCATGCCAAATTCACGGAAAAGGGTTTGGTAGTCGGCGGACGCGCCGAAGTGTTCGATTGAAACGCTGCGACCCGCGTCGCCAACGATTTCACGCCATCCGAGAGAAAGACCTGCCTCAACCGAGACGCGAGCCTTGACTCCGGTAGGCAGCACAGATTCGTGGTACTCCACGGGCTGCTCGGCGAACCACTCAAGGCTCGGGGCTGAAACGACCCGAGCGTTAATTCCTTCGCCGCGGAGCTGTTCGCGGGCCTCAACGGCAAGCTGAACCTCTGAACCGGTGGCGATGAGGATAACGTCGGGGGTTCCGTTGGGTGCCTCTGCGAGGACATAGGCACCGCGCGCCACGTTTGCGGCAGATGCAAAGGTGTCACCGTCGGCCGCGCCTTCACCGCGGTCAAAGACCGGCAGGTTCTGGCGTGTAAGAGCGATTCCAGCTGGTCCTTCGCGGCGTGCAAGGATTTCGCGCCAAGCGTAGGCAACCTCGTTGGCGTCAGCGGGGCGGACGACCGCGAGGTTTGGAATTGCGCGAAGCGTAGCGAGCTGCTCGATTGGCTGGTGAGTTGGACCGTCTTCACCAAGCGCGACTGAGTCGTGGGTCCAGACAAAGATGGACGGTACGTTCATGAGCGCAGCAAGGCGAACAGCTGGACGCATGTAGTCGCTGAAGATCAGGAACGTTCCGCCGTAGGCACGAGTTGGGCCGTGCAGCACTATTCCGTTGAGGATCGAGCCCATGGCGTGCTCGCGGATTCCGAAGTGGAGCACGCGCCCGTACTCGTTGCCAGACCATTCTGAGGTCGACCACTTTGCCGGAACAAATGACTTTGCGCCAGCAATAGTGGTGTTGTTTGACTCAGCGAGGTCGGCTGAACCGCCCCACAGCTCTGGCATGACCGAGCCAATGGCGTTGAGCACCTTGCCGCTTGCAGCGCGAGTCGAGACTGACGAGCCGCCGTCGAAGACGGGAAGCGCAGCGTCAAAGTCTTCGGGGAGGTCGCCAGCAAGGAGTCGTTCGAGCAATTGCTTGCGCTCTGGGTTTGCTGCACCCCACGCGTCAAAGGTTTTGGTCCACTCGGCACGGTCGGCCTTGCCTCGGTCGATGGCGCCACGGGTGCGCTCAATGACCTCGTCGGCAACAGCGAACGACTCTTCTGGGTTAAACCCAAGTGCGGTCTTGAGCCCTGCGAGTTCTTCTGCCCCGAGCGCAGAACCGTGGATCTTTCCCGTGTTTTGCTTCTTTGGGCTTGGCCAACCAATGATGGTACGAAGAATGATGAGTGAGGGCTTGTCGGAGACGGCCTTGGCTGCGTCGATAGCCGAGTTGAGCTCAGCGAGGTCCTCGACGTAGTTGCCGGTCTTTTTCCAGTCAACCGTCTGAACGTGCCAGTTGTACGACTCGTAGCGCTTGGCCACGTCTTCGGTGAAGGCGATGTCGGTGTCGTCTTCAATCGAGATCTGGTTGGAATCGTAAATGACAACGAGGTTGCCAAGCTCCTGGTGGCCTGCGAGCGACGAAGCTTCGCTCGTGACGCCTTCTTGCAGGTCCCCGTCGCCAGCGATGACGTAGATGTTGTGGTCGAATGGGCTTGTGCCAGGTGCGGCTTCTGGGTCGAAGAGGCCACGCTCGTAGCGAGCTGCGTAGGCAAATCCAACCGCTGAGGCGAGGCCCTGACCGAGCGGACCTGTCGTGATTTCGACGCCCTTCGTGTGGCCATATTCTGGGTGACCCGGCGTCAGCGAGCCCCACGTGCGAAGCGCCTTGAGGTCGTCGAGCTCAAGGCCGTATCCGCCGAGGTAGAGCTGAACGTACTGGGTAAGTGACGAGTGGCCAACCGAGAGCACGAAGCGGTCACGGCCGAGCCAGTCTTGATCGCTTGGGTCGCGACGCATGACCTTCTGGAAAAGGAGGTAAGCGACCGGTGCGAGGCTAATAGCCGTTCCTGGGTGGCCGTTGCCAACCTTCTCGACGGCGTCGGCTGCCAGCACGCGTGCGGTGTCAACGGCCTTCTGATCAATAGCATCCCACTGAAGATCTACCACTTGGTTACTCACCTTTCATTGCCCCGAAGGACACTTTTGTAATGCCCTGAGGGCTGTTTGCGTGCGTTCTCTGTGATTGTGATGTGAAGCACGACTGTTCCTGTGGTGCCGTCGCCTACGCAGGCGAAACTTCCCCAAAACGAGAGAAGGGCACCACATCATTATATTGACCTAGGCCACCGACAATGCCATACATTGCGGGCAACATCGATATTCATCCGGCCTGTCATGCGGACAAAACGGTCGATTTGTTGCTGTGACGTACACTAATACGGATATGAGTACGGTACGTGAAACGATCAGTAACCAGTCGCCGAATCGGCGTGTTCGACCCGGCCTACAGCGAAAGCTGGCAGCGTATCTTTCACTCACCAAGCCTCGCGTCGTCGAATTGCTTCTGGTCGTGACGGTGCCAACCATGATCTTGGCGGAGCGCGGTATGCCAAGCCTCTGGCTTATCCTCGCCACCTTTATCGGGGGAGCGGCAAGCGCCGGTTCGGCTGGCGCGTTCAACTGCTACTTCGACCGAGACATCGACCGATTCATGAATCGGACGAAGAATAGACCGCTTGTCACCGGTGAACTGACGGACCGGGAGGCGCTTGTCTTCGCCTGGAGCCTCGGCGTCGCATCTATTGTCTGGCTCGCGGTCTTCACTAATCTGCTTGCTGCCGCGATGTCGCTTGCGGCAATACTGTTCTACGTCGTTGTCTATACCCTGATCCTCAAACGTCGCACGGCGCAGAATATCGTTTGGGGTGGGATTGCCGGCTGCATGCCCGTCCTCATCGGCTGGGCCGCCGTTACCAACAGCATTAGCTGGACGCCATTCATCCTGTTTATGGTGATTTTCTTGTGGACGCCGCCGCACTACTGGCCGCTGTCGATGAAGTACCGCGATGACTATGCCACGGTTGGTGTCCCCATGTTGTCGGTGGTCAGAGGAACAGCGACCGTTGGGCTCCAGGTCATTCTCTATTCATACGCAATGGTTGCGTGTTCGCTACTACTTATCCCTGTTGCGCCTATGGGGCCAATTTATGCGGTCGTTGCGCTAGCGTCCGGCAGCTATTTCATCTACGAGACGCACAGGATGTACTCGCGCGCCATCCGTGGCCTCGACAGCAAGCCGATGCGTGTGTTCCACGGTTCGATCAGTTACCTCACGGTGCTCTTCATCGCAGTCTTGATCGACCCGTTGGTTTTTGGCTAAACGCTCCGACAGAAAGGTCGCGTTCTGGACCCGCAACAGCAGGCTCAGAACGCGAACGGACTAGGAAACCTTCGTGTGTTGTCGCGACGTTGAAAGCGACAGGATAACCGCGGTGACGCCAGAGAGCGTGACGCAGGCCAGGACCATGTGAATGCCAACGAGCAATTCGGGGAGTCCAAGACGGGCCTGCGATACGCCAACGATGATCTGCACGATCGTGACGCCGATGAGGGCAGCGGTGAAGCGAATGCTGACGCCGCGTTTCTTCACGATGAGCACGATCAGCAGAAGCACGCTCAGGCCCAACATGATGTACGCAGGGTAGGCATGAACGTGTTGCATCAGAATGGCGTCAAAACCGTTTCGCACGACGGGCGCGTCATCCGCTTTGCCGTCGTGTCCAGCGTGTGGTCCAGCGCCAGTGGTCAAAATGCCAATGACAACGGTGACAACCGAGGCAAGAGCGACGAGCCAGGCGAGGCCAGCAACGAGCGGATCGACATCCAACGCCCCGCCGCGGCCCTGATAGACCCGGTAGACAAAGACCGTACCCAAAATGACGAGCGCCGCAGAAACGATGAAGTGCAGCCCGACAATATAGGGGTTGAGGCCCGTGAGCACGGTGATGCCGCCAATAACTGCCTGCGCAGGGATGGCCATGCCAAGTGAGAACGTGATCCAGAAGAGATCTGGTCGTTGCTTACGGAAGCGCAGGATGTAGAGGAACGCGATGATCGCAATTGCCGCGAGCACAAACGTCAGCAGCCGGTTGCCGAACTCGATGACACCGTGCCACTCAGCCTCAGGCGTCGCGACCCAGGAATCATCGGTACATTTTGGCCAGGTTGAGCAACCGAGGCCGGATGCTGTGAGGCGAACCGCGCCACCCGTTGCCACGATGACGGTTTGGCCGATCAGCGAGAGCCAAGCGATGACACGTACTCGTTTGTCTACATGGTCTGGCAGGCGCTGCCAAAACGAGGAAAATCGACCCTGAACTGCTGAAGTTTGTTGCGACACGTCTCAACTCAATATCAATGGAAACTGTTAATAGCGATGCGATCCTCACAAACACCGGTGAAACCTGTAGAATTGGTGAGTTGATGCAGTCACACAGTGATGTGGCCGCAGTCGTGAAGAAATCGCGACAGTGGACCAATCGATCCACACTCTCAGAATACTGCAAGCTGGTCTGTGTAGACGACTTGTGGTTGATGCGATGTGGCTTGTCCGGGCCTCATGTTCGGAAGTTGGTTCGTTTCAGTGATGCGGGGAATGACAAAGAGTCCCGGCCTGTTAATACAGGTTAGATAAGGGAAGAAGGTAGTTGACGTATGTCAGATATTCTGATTGACCGTCCAGAGCTGGATGGCTTGGGCGTATACGAATTCGGCTGGCATGATGCCGACGCCGCTGGGCAGTCAGCCCAACGAGGTATCAATCCTGGTGTTGTTACCAACATCTCGAATCTGAAAAACGAGCCGGAATGGATGCTCGAACGCCGCCTCAAGGCACTGAAGCTTTTCGAGCGCAAACCCATGCCACAGTGGGGCGCCGACCTGTCAGAGATCGACTTTGACAACATTAAATACTTTGTCCGTTCAACCGAGAAGCAAGCTCAGACTTGGGAAGACCTTCCTGAAGAGATCAAAAACACCTACGAACGCCTTGGTATTCCAGAGGCCGAGCGCCAGCGCCTCGTTGCTGGTGTTGCTGCCCAGTACGAATCCGAGGTTGTGTACCACCAGATTCGTGAAGATCTCGAAGAGCAGGGCGTCATCTTCCTTGACACCGACACTGCGCTTCGTGAGCACCCCGAGATTTTCCAAGAGTACTTCGGCACCGTAATCCCTGCTGGCGACAATAAGTTTGCCGCGCTCAACACGGCGGCGTGGTCTGGTGGGTCGTTTGTGTATGTCCCAAAGGGTGTGTCGGTTGAGATTCCGCTGCAGGCCTACTTCCGCATTAATACTGAGAACATGGGCCAGTTTGAGCGCACGCTCATCATTGCCGATGAGGGAAGCTACGTGCACTACATCGAGGGTTGCACGGCCCCCATCTACAAGTCTGACTCGCTGCACTCGGCTGTTGTTGAGATCATCGTGAAGAAGAATGCCCGCGTTCGCTACACGACCATCCAAAACTGGTCAAACAACGTGTACAACCTGGTTACCAAGCGTGCCATCGCAGAAGAGGGCGCAACCATGGAGTGGGTCGATGGCAACATCGGTTCGAAGGTCACTATGAAGTACCCATCCATCTTCCTCGTTGGTGAACACGCAAAGGGTGAGACGCTCTCTGTTGCCTTCGCCGGCCCAGGTCAGCACCAAGACACGGGCGCCAAGATGATTCACATGGCTCCGTACACGCAGTCATCCATTCTTGCGAAGTCGATTGCCCGCGGTGGAGGTCGATCAGGCTACCGCGGCGAAGTACGCGTGGATGCCAATGCGCACCACTCCGCCAACTCCGTTGTCTGCGACGCGCTGTTGGTCGACACCATCTCTCGTTCCGACACATACCCTGCGATCGACATTCGTGTCGATGACGTCGTACTCGGACACGAAGCAACCGTATCCAAGGTGAGTGAAGAGCAGTTGTTCTATCTCATGAGCCGAGGCGTAACCGAAGAAGAAGCAATGGCTATGATCGTGCGCGGCTTTATTGAGCCGATTGCCCGCGAACTGCCGATGGAATACGCGCTCGAACTGAATAAGCTCATTGAAATGGGTATGGAAGGATCCGTCGGTTAGTCATGACACAAGCGACACCCACTACTGCAACACCTGCTCAGACAGAAACAATGGTTGGCAGCGAACAGCACGGCCTCAAAGCTCACTCCGACGGGGGCTGGTCGGTTGTTCCTGTCCAGGTGCGTTCTGAACGTTTCTCGTCCTACGACGTCGCTGACTTCGCGAAGGTCGGAGGTCGTGAGGCCGTTTGGAAGCTCACGCCCGTCGACCGCATCGATGCGCTGCTTCATGGCGAACTTGACGGTTCGCGTTACGACTACGAGGCTGCATCCACCGAGGGCATAAACCTCTCGTGGATTCCGCGTACCGATGCGCGCATCGGTACGGCTGGCGTTCCTGAGGAGCGAGGCTCGGCAAACGCCTGGACCAACTTCGACGAGGCCCTTCTTATTGAGGTAACCGGTGAAGAGCACAAGGTCATCAACGTCACTCGCCGCGACCTCGGAACGAGCCCACGCGCCGCACACGTTGTGATCCACGCCACGAAGTTCAGCCGAGGCATGGTTATCCTTGAGAACTTCGGGACGGCAGAGCTCTCCGAAAATGTTGAAATCATCGTTGACGAGCAGGCAGACCTTACCGTTGTCAGCAGCCAGGAATGGGCTGACAATGCCCACCACCTTGCGACGCACTTTGCTTCGGTCGGTCGTGATGCCAAGCTCAAGCACATCGTTGTTTCGCTCGGGGGAGAGGTCGTGCGGATCAACCCGTCGACACACTTGAACACCCAGGGCGGCGATATTGAGGCACTTGGCGTGTATTTTGCGGATGCCGGCCAGCACCTTGAGCAACACGTTTACGTGAATCATGACGCGCCACACACCAAAAGCCGCGTGACCTATAAGGGTGCGCTGCAGGGCGAGGGTGCACGCACGGTATGGATCGGTGATGTCCTCATCCAGCAGTCAGCGAAGGGCACTGACTCCTACGAGCAGAACCGTAACCTGGTGCTGAGCGACGGAACGCGTGCCGACTCAATCCCAAACCTGGAAATCCAAACTGGCGACATCGAAGGTGCAGGACACGCTTCGGCAACCGGCCGCTTCGACGACGAGCAGCTGTTCTACTTGCAGTCGCGCGGTATCAGCGAGGCCGAGGCTCGTCGTCTGGTGGTGCGCGGATTCCTTGTTGAGGTCATCCAGCGTATCGGCAACGAGGAACTCGAGGCTCGCCTGAACGACGCCATCGAGGAGTCGCTCAACAAGTCGCAGGCCCTGTCCCTCGAGGTGCGCTAGAAACGTGGCACTTACTCGCGTGTGCTCGGTCGACGAGCTCCCCATGAATCAAGCCCAGCGCGTCGTTCTCGAGGGCGTACCAATCGCTGTCGTGAAAGACTCAGCTGGCGACGTGCACGCTATCGGCGATACCTGCACGCACGGCGAAATTAGCCTTTCCGAAGGCTTTGTTGAGGGCGACACCCTCGAGTGCTGGGCCCATGGCTCGGCATTCTCACTCAAGTCGGGAAAGCCTATGAACCTTCCCGCGTACGAACCCGTACCCGTCTACGAGATTCAGATCCAAGACGGCGACATTTTTATTGACCCCACTGTAACGAAAGAGATAACGGCATGAGCTCAGTACTGGAGATCAAGAACCTTCAGGTCAGCGTAGAGACCGATCAGGGCACCAAGCAGATCCTGCGCGGCGTTGACCTCACCATCAAGCAGGGCGAAATCCACGCCGTGATGGGACCAAACGGCTCGGGCAAGTCGACGCTTGCCTACACGATTGCCGGACACCCGAAGTACATCGTTGATGGTGGAGAGATCCTGCTGGACGGTGAAGACGTCCTCGAGATGTCGGTAGACGAGCGCGCACGTGCTGGCCTGTTCCTTGCAATGCAGTACCCGGTTGAGATCCCTGGTGTGACCAACACCAACTTCCTGCGTACGGCAAAGACCGCGATTGACGGAGAGGCTCCTGCCATTCGTCACTGGGTCAAGGACGTCCGCACGGCAATGGACAACCTCAAGATGGATAAGTCGTTCGCAGAGCGCAACGTCAACGAGGGCTTCTCAGGTGGAGAAAAGAAGCGCAACGAGATTCTGCAGCTTGAACTGCTCAAGCCAAAGTTCGCCGTTCTCGACGAGACCGACTCTGGCCTTGACGTTGACGCGCTCAAGATCGTGTCTGAGGGCGTGAATCGCGCCCACGAAACCAACGAGCTTGGCCTCTTGCTCATTACTCACTACACGCGTATTCTTCGATACATCAAGCCTGATTTTGTGCACGTATTTGTCGAGGGCAAGGTTGCAGACCAGGGTGGTCCTGAGCTCGCTGATCGTCTTGAAGAAGAGGGCTACGACCGCTACCTCACGACAGCAGTATAGGGAACGCCATGGTTACCTCTCTCGAACCAGAGTTCTACGAGCAGGCCATCGAGGCGCTCAAGGATGTTTCCGACCCTGAGCTGGGTGTGAACATCGTTGACCTCGGCCTGGTCTACGATCTTGGCTGGGATGCTGAGAACGAGGCCCTTGTGATCAGCATGACGCTGACTTCAGCAGGATGCCCGCTCACCGATGTGATCGAGAACGATGTTGCCGAGTCCCTCGATGGGCTCGTGAAAGCGTTCAGGATCAACTGGGTGTGGATGCCCCCGTGGGGCCAGGAACGAATAACCGATGACGGTCGCGACATGATGCGTGCCCTCGGTTTCGCCATCTAGGCGTCACCCTCAACTGCCGCTTTCCCGTTTCAAACGGGAAAGCGGCAGTATTCATTTGGCGAGAAACTTGCCCTGAGCGTGCCTGGCCCTTTGCAGCGGTTCGGAATGGTCGCAGATCCACCCAACTGCCAACCGTAAGGTGGATCTGCGACCAATCTCGCGGCGCGTCCCGGAACGAGGGCGCACGTCGTCGCTGAACTCGTAGGTCTGGAGTGTGTGTCCCTGTGTTTGGCCTGACGGAAAGAAGTGCGTCCGGCGGCACATACACAGCCAACTGCGGGTAGACTAGAGTTTTGGCCGCAATCTGTCGGCCTCGTTTGAACTGACACACGTGTGTCACCGGAAGGAACCTCACCGCCATGCTTGCCGTGCAAGACGTTGCCATCGATGTTGGAGCGAGGCGCCTCATGTCCGAGGTGAGCTTCCGTGTTGCCCCCGGCGACAAGATCGGTCTTGTCGGCCGGAACGGTGCCGGCAAGACAACCCTCACAAAACACCTCGCTGGTGACGCCCAGCCGAGCGAGGGCAGCATCGACCGCGGTGGCGAAGTTGGGTACCTTCCTCAGGACCCACGCTCTGGAGACCCTGACCAGTTGGCTCGCACGCGCATCCTTGACGCCCGTGGACTCGGTTCGCTCGTGATCGGAATGCAGGAGTCCTCGCTGCTCATGGGAGACGACGACCCTGCTGTCGCCGAAGCCGCCATGAAAAAGTACGGCCGTTTGACCGACCGCTTCACTGCGCTTGGCGGATACGCGGCCGAGGCAGAGGCTGCGTCCATCGCGAGCAACCTCAACCTGCCGGATCGCATCCTTGACCAGCCACTGAGCAGCCTCTCCGGTGGTCAACGTCGCCGTATTGAACTCGCTCGTATCCTGTTTTCGGATGCCGAAACCCTCATCCTTGATGAGCCAACGAACCACTTGGACGCTGACTCTGTCGTCTGGCTCCGTGAGTTCCTCAAGAGCTACCGCGGCGGTTTCATCGTGATTACTCACGATATTGAGCTTGTTGGTGAGACAGTCAACCGCGTATTCTACCTCGATGCCAACCGCCAGTGCATCGACATCTACAACATGAACTGGAAGAACTACCAGCGTCAGCGCGCCGCCGACGAGGAACGCCGCCGCAAGGAACGCACCAACGTTGAGAAAAAGGCGTCGGCCCTGCAGATGCAGGCCGCGAAGTTTGGTGCAAAGGCCTCAAAGGCGGCTTCCGCTCACCAGATGGTTGCTCGCGCTGAGAAGATGCTGAGCGGCCTCGAAGAGGTACGCGCGGTAGACCGCGTTGCAAAGCTGCGTTTTCCGGACCCCGCCCCCTGCGGCAGAACGCCAATCATGGCGACGAACCTCTCGAAGAGTTACGGGTCGCTTGAGATTTTTGCGGGCGTTGACCTCGCGATTGACCGCGGTTCGAAGGTCGTGATCCTCGGCCTCAACGGTGCCGGCAAAACAACCCTGCTCCGCATTCTTGCTGGCGTGGATGAGCCCGACACCGGCCAGATTGAGCCAGGCCACGGTCTCAGGGTTGGCTACTACGCTCAGGAACACGAGACGCTCGACGTGAAGCGGAGCGTGCTCGAGAACATGATGAGCGCATCACCAAACATCACGGAGATGCATGCGCGTAAGGTTCTTGGTTCGTTCCTGTTCACCGGCGATGACGGCTATAAGCCTGCCGGCGTGCTTTCTGGTGGAGAGAAGACCAGGCTTGCGCTTGCCATGCTGGTTGTTTCGGCAGCGAACGTGCTGCTGCTCGATGAGCCAACAAACAACCTTGACCCTGCGAGCCGCGCCGAGATCCTCGACGCGCTTGCTCACTACAGCGGCGCCGTTGTTCTGGTCTCGCACGATGAGGGCGCCGTTCAGGCCCTCAACCCCGAGCGTGTGCTGATCATGCCGGAGGGAACCGAAGACCACTGGAACAAGGACTACCTGGAGCTCATCGAGCTCGCATAGTCGGTCGACCGGCTCGCAGAAAAGCCTCATCCGTTCACAGGAGCGGATGAGGCTTTTTTGAGGGAACTTGCGGAACCGGGAGCAGCGCCAGACAGATGCCGCGTTAGGCGTCGAGCAGCTCATCCTCGATCTCGGAATCGGTGCGCTTAAGACGTGCCTTCTCCGCACGCTTCCGTGCGCGTTCACGCTCTTCTGGGTCAGCCGCATTGATGTTGCGATACTCCTGGCGCGCAGCCCATCCAAGGCCGATAAAGCCCATCAGAGCAAATACATACCACTGCAGCGCATAGGAGAGGTGCGGGCCCTCGTCGCGCTCTGGCTTTGTTGCGAGTACCGGGGTGAGTTCGACGCTGGGGTCCTCAGAAACGAGCAAGCCATAGGCGCCAGTAAAGGCGGGTTTATCGACTCGGTTTGCCATATCTGGAAGGTGAATAGTCGCGATCTGTCCTTCGCCGGCGGTTCTGCTTGCGAGCTCTGGTTCGCCAGCCTTTAACCTGGCGATGACGGTCACGCGGCCCTCCGGGGCATCCGGAACAATATCGGGGCTGTCAGTCGTTGATCCCGCAGGCAACCAACCTCGATCGACGATGAAAACAGACCCATCGTCAAGCAGTAGCGGCACAAGCACCTCAAAGCCTGGGCTGCCGTTGAGCGGTCGGATGCGGACGAGGGTCTGGTGTTCAGTGAGGTACGTTCCACTCGCGGTAACCTGACTCCACTTCTGCGTTTCATCGTCGTACGAATCTAACTCGGGGAGGGCCTGCTGCAGCGGAACAACAGCGGCGTCGTAATTAGCGTCAATGCGGGCGATCTCGGCACGCGCTTCGGCGCGGCGGGCGAACTGCCAGTTGCCGAGCAAGCAGCACACAATCGCAAATACGATGGTGAGGCAGAGATAACCCGCCCAACGCCGAGACAGCAGGAACCGCCAACCTTCAGTCTGCTGTTCGAGCTCAGGGCTCCTGGTCATCACTTGCTACCGTTCGTCGTGTCTGGTGTTGCGTCAGCGGGGGCTGTGCTGTGGCTGGTGTCACTGGTCTCTGCGTCGAGTGGGAAGACCGCAACCGGAAACGAACGAGATCGCAGGAACTCAGCGAGATACTCAACGTGCTCGTCACATGCAAGCCAAACTTTTTTGCGTTCTGGACCGTGAATGCGCGGGTTGCGCCATTCAATGCTATGTGCTGCGGTCTGGGTACATCCTGCACGCGAACAGGTGTGCACATCGGGCTCAGCCCCAAAGAGAGATATCAGTTGGTGCTCCGTTAGCGCTCGGGACTTGTGGGATCTGGATGCGGGTCTTCTTGGTCGTGCGGCCCAGGCGTGTGATCAGACGGCGGGTAGTAGACCCACTCCTGTTTTGCCTGATCTGTGATGACGACAGGGCCGTCTTCTTCAAGTGAAGCGGCGGACTGTCCTTGCAGTGTCTGTACGGTCTGACGCTCAGCGCCTTCGCCCGGTTTATTGGTCGTGACGTTGGCGAGGACAACCGCAAAATAGGGGAGGATGATCGCGCCAGCGGCACACAGCGCCATCCACCAGCCGTGTACAAACGGGATCGCGAGGACGCAGAGCATCCTGATGCCCATCGTGATGGCGTAGTTGCGCATCCGGTGCGACCGGTCGGTGCCGGGCGACTCGGGAAGCGAAGTTGCAGACTGTACAGATTTCATAGTTTGTGGTGTCTCAAAGGGACCAAGTCCAGCCTACGCTCTATGCTGGAGGATTGTTGAAGCTTTGATCGAAAGGATCCCAAATGACCACGCCGAGCACCACGCCGAGGACCGTTCTTGTGACCGGAGGAAACCGTGGCATCGGCTACGCGATCGCCGAAGAGATGATCGCACAGGGGCACCGTGTTGCCGTCACTGCTCGCAGTGGCTCCGGTCCGGAGGGTTCGTTCAGCGTTGTCGCCGACGTGAGCGACGCCGCATCCATTGACGCGGCATTTACCGCTATCGAGGCTGAGCTCGGCCCGGTTGAGGTTGTTGTGGCCAACGCGGGGATCACGAAGGACATGCTGCTCATGCGCATGTCTGAAGAAGACTTCACCGATGTGATCGATGTGAACCTCACGGGAGCCTTCCGCGTTGTCAAGCGCGCGTCAAAGGCATTCCTGAAGCAGCGCTTTGGCCGTGTCATCTTTATCTCCAGCGTTGTTGGCCTCTACGGCGGCGCCGGTCAGGTCAACTACTCGTCGTCGAAGGCGGCACTTGTCGGATTCGCCCGCTCCGTTACCCGGGAGCTTGGGGCCCGCGGTGTTACCGCCAACGTGGTCGCCCCCGGCTTCATCGAGACAGACATGACGGCAGAGCTTCCGGAAGAACAGCAGGCCGAATACCGCAAGGCAATCCCGGCCGGCCGTTACGGACAGGCATCCGAGGTTGCCAAGGCTGTCTCCTGGCTCGCAAGCGACGACGCTGGCTACATCTCTGGTGCGGTTATCCCCGTTGATGGCGGCCTTGGGATGGGCCACTAAGTCAGGGTTTCTCTCAATCATTGGCGATCCTGGAGTGCCACTGAGCTGTGATTTGATTCCAGAATCCCTTCGGGTCGACACTACGTATGAAACAAAAAGCGACTATGAGTTGTGTAGTTCAAACCAGCTCAGCATTTTGCTGAGTCGGTCGTGATTTTGGGCAACAAACTCTCGCTCGAGCTCGACCTGGATTTCTCGCTCCAGCTCATCTCGTCCAACCTCAAACTGGCAACGAAGATCTGCCGCTGCAACTTCTCGTTCTTTCTCATAAAGCAGTTCCAGTCGTTCACGATCGGGCAATCCACTATTTGTTTCGTCAACAAACACAACGTCTTGGTCCAGTAGAGCCGTTGGTTGAGCTTCAGCAATGAGCGCATCGTATTCATTCTGAATTTGACCGGGGATTTCATTCCAGGAGAGATAATCGAATTTTGATTGGGCCATGCATAGCGACCAATTGTTCAACAATTGTTTGCCGGTGTTTGTCTGAAGCGTTTGTTCGGATATTGCATACATCTGCTCGATGAGGTCGTCGAAAGGGGTAACATCGTCATTCGGCGAGAACATTATGGTCTCGGATTCCACTGCATGCGTTGCCACTCCATCACAACCGGCTTCTTCCCATTCCCATGTAACGTTGTCACCTGACTGAGCGGCATCGGTTAACTCATTCCAAACTGGACCGTAGAGCGCAAGAGTGTACGCGTCAAACTGGCTTGACGTCATAGTAGAAACATATAATTCGTTCTCATCTTGGTTTTCTTCGCTAGCGACGGTTCCGTCTAAGGCCTCGAATCGCGGCACAATTCCGTAACCGTTCTCCAAAGCAATCAGAATCTGTTCGTCAACATCAGCATCAACAGTTGAGTTCGTTTCGCCCTTGATAGGCTCCGGCCAGTAGTCGAAACCCTGCTCTTTCATACAACGAGCCACGAGTTCTCCGTACGAAATCTCGCTATTGGGCGAATTTTTCTGATCGTTCGCAGCAGAGCTTTCGATCGCGTTCCAATACGGTCCGAGTGGTGAGGCCAAATTTGGGTCTCCCAAATGTTGCGTTCGATCACTGCAACCAGTCAGAACGATAGCGATTGTCGCGGCAATCACCAGAATCATTTTCATTTCTGAGGAGTTCTTTTCCATCACGACACCATTCGTGCTAAAACAAAACCCCATTTACCGTCACCCTGAAAAGAAACGCGTAAAGAGTTAGGCTCCGAGTCACTTCGATCGAAGATCACCATTTGACGGTTCATTATTCCGTCGCAAATGAAGGAAGCCGATTCAGTATCCATATCCAGAACATCAATAGTGCTGATTTCCGCATCGATTCCTGAAAAACAAAGTGTGTAAGTTATGTACCTGTCCTCGGTAATCTCTTCAAGACTGACGTTGAAGGCCTCCTCGGCAGAACCTTCCTTCGAAACCACCATTTCTTCACCCTCGCCAAGTGTCCAGTCTTGCGGCTGGAGGCGCGAGTCCATTGGTTGCGTTGAGGTGGGACGGGGTAAATCGGGGGAGTTCGGAGTGCAGGCGGCAACGGTTAACACCGTGGCTATCGCTAGCAAGCTCGCAGCAATACGTCTCAACCGGGAATTGAGTACGGGGTTTTCCATACACATTAGAAAATTCGCCACTGAGCTCGACTGGGGGCCAGCCCCGTAAATACATTGGAAGTCTGTGTGACGCGAGTAATCCGTAAGGTGTAGGGATTGAAGAACTTTGTCGTGACTACCGCTTTGACGCTAAAGGGCTGAGTAATTATTCCACGGTCACAGTTAACAGTCTTGTAAGCCGGCACCGTGAAAGATACCGTCGCACCGTATCCTGAACTCATACTTTTTGATACTCCACCAGTCACTGACGCGGAGACCTTAGCAAAAATCCACGCGCTTGCCTCCGCAGAAACGGTCGCGCTCAACGTGTATGTTGATGTTTTTGTTGTCGTTGCATTGCAACTACCGTTCGCTATTTTTCCTGTTGAGTTCTTGATCGAGTCTCTGTAACCAATGATCCACCCATTTCCGTTCAGTTGGGGTGCCTGATTACATGTTGTCACTTGTTTATCTCGGTACTTGATGGACGAACACATACTCACCGTTGCTGCGTCAGCTGAAGGGGTATCTACGAGAACTGAAAGAGCTACAAGCGTACTCACAGTAATTGCCGCGGCCGCGAGCAGGCTCCGATTCCTTGGAAAAGCTATCTGCTTATTGCTGGACACGAATCCTCCAACGGACTACCCCTCAAACTGATCTGACTTCATCGTCAGGAGGGGGCAGTACGAGGTGGTGCCACGCTCAGGATAATACGGGCCGTGAAGAATGAGCAATCTTATTGTTTGTGGGAATTACGGCAGGTGCGGGATGACGAGTGAGAGGTCGGGTGTGTCGACCACAACCGAGGCCTTCTCGCGCACGATGGGCTTTGCGTGGTAAGCCACTGAGAGGCCGGCCACCGCCATCATGCCAAGGTCATTTGCGCCGTCGCCGATTGCAACGGTGTGCTCGATAGGGGTTCCTGTTTCTGCAGCCCATTCAAGCAGGGCGGACGCCTTTGCGTCGCTGTCGATAATTGGCCCTGTGACGCGGCCGGTGAGCACGCCATCCTCGATTTCGAGCCTATTGGCGCGCCACTTATCGAGCCCAAGCTCTGCCGCCAACGGGTCAAGGAGTTCATGGAATCCACCAGAGACGACGGCAACCGTGCCACCGCGTTCGTGGACGGCAGCTATGAGCTCGCGGACACCATCACTCGGCCGAATACGGGCGTACACCTCGGCGAGCACCGATTCGGGAAGGCCTTTGAGCGTTGCGACCCGCTCGCGGAGACTCTCTGCAAAGTCGATTTCACCGCGCATGGCCCGTTCGGTCACCGCGACAACAAGCTCGCCGCTACCGGCGGCATCGGCGAGCAGTTCGATGACCTCATCTTTGATGGTGGTTGAGTCGGCGTCAAGGACAACAAGAGGGGCAACAAACTCGTCGCTGCCGGTGCGCTGCTGGGTCATGGATGAATTTCTACTCCCTTACCGACAACGGTAATACCCGTCTCGGTGACTGTGAATCCGCGTTCGCGGTCGTGATCGTGGTCAACTCCAACACGGGCTCCCGCGTGGACGATGACCGACTTATCGAGAATAGCGTGATCAACGATCGCATCGGCATTAACCTCAACGTCGTCGAATAAGACAGAGTGTCGAATGGTTGCGCCGGAATTCACGCGGCACCACGGCCCGATAACGCTTTTTTCAATATGCGCCCCTGAGATGACGGCGCCGAGCGAAATGATCGAATCGATCGTCTGACCAAGATTGCCTTTTGCATCGCGCACGATTTTGGCCGGGGGCGAGTTGAGTTGCTGGCTATAGATGGGCCAGGCGTTGTTGTACAGGTTGAACACAGGCAACGCGGAAACCAAATCTTGATGCGCTTCAAAGAACGACTCAATCGATCCGACGTCGCGCCAGTAATAACGGTCTCTATCGGTGGATCCTGGCACGTCGTTGTTCTTAAGGTCGTAGACCCCTGCTTCACCGGCTCGAACGAAGGCCGGCACGATGTCGCCACCCATGTCGTGGCTGGAGTCGGCGAGTTCGCCGTCACTCGTGACCGCGTCGATAAGAGCCTGAGCGTCAAAGACGTAATTGCCCATCGAGGCGAGCACTTCGCCGGGGGAGTCTGCAAGGCCAGCGGCATCCGTTGGCTTTTCGAGGAATTCCCGGATGCGGGTCGGATCTGTTGGGTCGAGGTCGATGACACCAAACTGGTCGGCAAGCTCGATGGGCTGGCGGATAGCCGCAACCGTCGCTTTTGCTCCAGAGGCAATGTGTGCGTCAACCATCTGGCTGAAGTCCATGCGATAGACGTGATCGGCGCCGACAACCACAACGATGTCCGGCTTCTCGTCGCGGATGAGGTTGAGGCTCTGCAGGATAGCGTCGGCTGAGCCGCTGAACCAACGCTTACCGAGTCGCTGCTGCGCGGGAACCGACGCCACGTATGAGTTCAGCATGCTTGAGAGCCGCCAGGTCTGGGAGACGTGGCGGTCGAGGCTGTGAGATTTGTATTGCGTGAGCACCACAATCTTGGTCATGCCAGAGTTCAATAAATTGGAAAGCGCGAAGTCGATGAGGCGATACTGGCCACCGAATGGTACGGCAGGTTTTGCGCGGTCAACGGTGAGCGGCATGAGCCGTTTCCCTTCCCCGCCGGCAAGGACAATTGCGAAGATCTTTGGTGCTCCCATGTGCCAATGCTAGTGGTTCGACGAGGCCGTTTGGGGCTACAGTTCGTATATGCGCATTGACGTGTTGACCAAGGAATACCCGCCGGAGATCTACGGTGGTGCCGGCGTGCATGTAGCCGAACTCGTTCGCGCTCTGCGAGCCACGACCGATGTGTATGTCCGTGCGTTTGGCTCGCAGCGAGACGAGCCGCACACGTATTCATACGGTGTCCCTTCCGACCTTGCCGACGCGAACCCGTCCCTGACCACGCTCGGGGTTGATCTCCGAATGGCTCAGGATGCTGGGGGAGCCGACGTGGTTCACTCGCACACCTGGTACGCAAACGGGGCAGGCCATCTCGCCCAGATGCTGCACGGAATCCCACACGTTGTGACCGCCCATAGCCTTGAGCCGCTTCGGCCGTGGAAGGCAGAGCAACTTGGTGGGGGATACCGAGTCTCGAGTTGGATCGAGCGCGGTGCCTACGAGTCAGCAGATGCCGTCATTTCGGTGAGCAACGGGATGCGTGCTGACATCCTACGGTCGTATCCGAGTCTGGATCCTGCACGTGTCCACACAATCTATAACGGGATCGACTCGACCGATTGGGCGCCGCTTGCCGATCCGCAACGCGTGCGTGACCTCGGCGTCGATCCTGATCGGCCATCCGTCGTCTTTGTCGGCCGCATCACGAGGCAAAAGGGCCTTCCCTATCTTCTTCGCGCCGCGCGCCTGTTGCCAGAACACGCGCAGTTGGTGCTGTGTGCCGGTGCGCCAGACACGCCAGAACTCATGGCCGAGGTGACTGAGCTGGTGCGTGAGCTACAGCAGACTCGGAGGGGTGTCGTGTGGATTGAGCGGCACCTGCCAAAAGACGATCTGCGGGCATTGCTCACATCGGCTACGACCTTTGTCTGCCCGTCAATTTACGAGCCGCTGGGGATCGTGAACCTCGAAGCCATGGCGTGCGGGGCCCCAGTGGTCGGGTCAGACACCGGCGGCATCCCTGAGGTTGTTGTTCATGACGAGACCGGCCTCATCGTTCCGCTTCCGCAGAGTGACGATGGCAGCGGAACGCCAACGCATCCGGACGAGTATGTCCGCGATCTCGCGGCGGCACTCACGCGTCTCATCGAGCAGCCAGAGCTTGCACGCAGGCTGGGGGAGCAGGGGCGCCGTCGAGCCGTTGAGCAGTTTTCCTGGACGGCCATCGCAACCCAAACCAGGGAGCTGTACTCCTCACTCCTGCGCTGATCTCCGCGCGCCACCTTGCCGATCGTGCCTAGGTTAGACGCGTCAAAGCTTCCGTTCAGAAACTCAAGACACAGCACAATCGTTCACCGGATGCCGCTCCTGCGACGGTAGGCTTGTGGGCATGTCTGGTGTGCTTGAGTTCAACGATGTTAGCTATGTCCGCAATGGAAACCACATCCTCGACGGGGTGACTTGGAGCATTCAGGGAGATGAACGCTGGGTGGTTCTTGGACCAAACGGCGCGGGAAAGACCACGCTTCTTCGCCTCGCGACCGGGCACGATTACCCAACAACAGGCACGGTTGACATTCTTGGCAGCCGACTCGGTCGCGTTGACGTCTTTGAGCTTCGCAATCGCCTCGGGTTTGCGTCCTCAGCGCAGGCCAAGCGCATCCCGCTCAACGAATCCGTCCTCAACACTGTCATGACCGCCGCGTACTCGGTAGAGGGGCGTTGGAACGAGCAGTACGACGATTTCGACATCCGCCGCGCCGAGCGCGTACTCGAAGAATGGAATCTCGGCGAGCTCGCGGACCGCACCTTTGGAACACTCAGTGACGGTGAGCAGAAGCGCGTCATGATTGCCCGTGCCGTCATGACCGACCCCGAGCTACTTCTCCTTGACGAACCGGCAGCGAGCCTTGACCTTGGTGCACGCGAACGACTTTTGCAGTTGCTTGGCGGATACGCAGCCTCGCCGTCGTCGCCCGGCATGATCATGGTCACTCACCATGTGGAAGAAATTCCTGCCGGATTCACGCATGCTCTCCTGATTAACAAGGGTCAGATTGTGGCAAAGGGCGCTCTCGACGATGTCCTCACTACCGACAACCTTCGCAGCACCTTCGGGCTTGAATTTGAGCTCACCAAGTCGGCCGGTCGATACGCGGCTCGGGCTACCGGCAACTAGCCACCCCATAAACGGGCGGTGACACGCCCGGATCAAGCACGTAATGTGTGACTATCTGCTAGAGTAGGTAGCTGGCCCACTGTGTTTTACAGGGCCTCCCTAACTTGTGTCCCCAACCAGGGTGACAGATGACCAAACGACAAAGGACTATCGGATGAAGACAGCAATCCACCCAGAATACGAAGCGGTGGTCTTCCGCGACCTGGCCTCCGGCGCAACGTTCCTCACGCGCTCAACGGTTTCGAGCGACAAGACGATCGAGATCGACGGCGCTACGTACCCCGTCATCGACGTTGAAATCTCCAGCGAATCGCACCCGTTCTACACGGGTAAGCAGCGCATCATGGACTCGGCCGGACGCGTCGAGAAGTTCAACCAGCGCTTCAAGGGATTCGGCGCGTAAGCACCAACCCTCAGCACATAACGAAGGCCCCAAGCAATCTGCTTGGGGCCTTCGTTATGTTATTTGCGAGATTTGGGCGGGTGTTCTGCGGGATAGGACTGTTCATTCCCGCAGACGCCCGAAATCGTTAGCGAAGGGAAGTCACTCCCGCCGATTCGCAGGAGACAACGTCCTGGTTAAAAGCGTTCAGGCCACTGCCCGTCGGCAACAAACTCTGGGTCGCGAGCCCGACGCATGTACTCCTGGAAGCTTGCAGCCTGCTCGGCAGCCCACTTCACCTGCATGGCGTGCAGTGTGTCGAGGTCGTCTGGGAGCTTTGCTGCGTGTCGCACGGCAAGGGCCTGCATGACGCGGCCGCCAGCGATGGCATCTTCGCCCGCGTCGTGGGCGTTACCAAGCTGCACTCCATATTCGGCGGATGCGGCCTCAAGCGTTCGCTTGCCCTTTCGATACTTGTCGACGGCCTTGTCAATAACGAGCGGGTCAAGAACGGGCGAGGGGCGATCGATGGGGGCGATGCCGTAGCGAAGTGCCTCGTTGCGAACCATATCGAGGTCGTAGGGTGCGTTATAGGCAACAAGGGGGAGTCCGCGAGAGAAGACCTCGCGGAGGCGCTCGACAATCTGGCGGATGCCCGTTTCGGCATCCATGCCCCCCGCAACAGCCTGAGCCGTAGTGACGCCATGCACAGCGGTGGCCCGCTCGGGGATCTCGACGCCAGGGTTGATGAACCAGTCGTGGCGTTCCGAGACGGAACCGTCTGCGGTGACGATGGCGATCGTTGCGGTGACGATGCGTGAGTGGGCGGTGTCGATGCCCGTGGTTTCGGTGTCAAAAACGGCAAGGTTCTCACACCACACGGGGAGGGCATTCTGAGTCATGCTTCCACTCTATTGGGAAGCACCGACTTCTCGGCGAGGTATGGCCGGAGATTCCCAGGCCAGAACGCCTAGACTATTTTCATGACCTCAGCAGGCGAGCAACCAGTTTCGATTCGGGTGGATGCTCCGCTCCCGCAGAACGATGCCCCAGCGGCGACACTTGCCTGGCTTGAGTCCGAGGGGAAACCAACACAACACGTCATTGTTGTTGACGGCGTTGAGTCCCCCTATTGGGAGTATTTTGCGGAGCCACGTACCGGCTCACGAGTATCCACTGCCGGCGCAACGTTGGCTGCCGATGATCGCGCCACGATTATCCTTGTGCACGGGTTTCGCGGGGACCATCACGGACTCCTGCTTCTTGCCGCAGGACTCTCCGATTACCGTGTGATTGTGCCAGACCTTCCGGGCTTTGGCATCGCCCCACCGTTCCCAGCCGGGCGTGAACACAGCGTTGCGGAGTATTCAGCGTGGCTGGCCGCGTTTGTGTCGTTGGTCAAGCGCGACGGTGCGCCCGTCTACTTGCTTGGCCACTCGTTTGGTTCAATCGTGTCGTCGGCGGCCGTTGCTGGCGGCCTGCGTCCGGAGAAACTCATCTTGGTGAACCCGATTGGGGCGCCTGCGCTGAGCGGCCCTCGCGGAATCCTGACCCAGTTTGCGGTGTTCTATTATTGGCTCGGCACCAAACTGCCCGAGCGAGTTGGCTACGCACTCCTCAAGAGCTCAATCATCACCCGTGTTTCGAGCGTTGCCATGGCAAAGACGAGAGACCGTGCCCTTCGTGCATGGATTCATGGCCAGCACGACGAGTACTTCAGCGCCTTTGCCAACCGCACGGTCGTATTGGAGTCGTTCCGAGCATCGGTGAGCCACGACGTGAGCGAGTTCTCCGAGCGTATCTCCGTGCCAACCGTTCTGATCGCCGCTGAGAAAGACGACATCACGGCGCTGTCAGCCCAGCGCACGCTGGTCAAGCGATTCCAGGACGGGCGGCTGCGAGTCATCAACTCCGTAGGTCACCTTGTTCACTACGAAAAGCCGGCGGAGGCTGTTCGGTACGTCCGAGAATTTCTCGACTCGTAACGGCGAGCGTCGTGAACGAACGACGGGCTAAACAGCGACGGGCGCGCCCTCAACCTGAGCAAGCAGCGCCTCGAGAAACTCGCTTGTACCGGCATGGATACGCACCATAGCGCGCGAGTCGCCCTTCGTTGCGCCCCTGTTGACGATAAAAATGGGTTTGCCCTCGCGCCTCGCCTGTTCGAGCAACCGGATACCGGTATTCACCGCGAGTGACGAACCGAGGATCAGCAAGCCGCTCGACTCGGCGACAATTGCCTGTGCCGACGCGAACCGTGTCACGGGTACAAGCTCGCCAAAGTAGACAACGTCTGGTTTGAGCATCCCACCGCAGACGGTGCACGAGGGAATCTGGAAACCCTCGATGTCGTTGACCTCGGCGTCGCCGTCCGGTGACATCGTGACAAAGCCCGGATCGTCGAGATGCGGATTGAGTTCAACGAGTTGTTCCTCGATCGCTGCCCTCGAGAAGTACTGCCCACAATCGAGGCAGCGCACGCGGCTCATGGAACCGTGCACATCGACCACCCGTTTCGAACCGGCGTGGATGTGCAATCCATCAACGTTTTGCGTGATGACACCGTTCACCGCGCCGATCTCCTCAAGCCGAGCAAGTGCGCGGTGCCCTGCATTTGGCTGGGTGCTCGTAAAGGTCTTCCAACCGCGGTGGCTGCCGGCCCAGTAGCGTTTGCGGTACCGCTCGTCGGTCAGAAACTGCTGAACGTTCATCGGGTGGCGAGGGGGCGACCCTTCGCCTCGATAATCAGGGATGCCAGAATCGGTGCTCACTCCTGCTCCGGTGAGTACGGAGAGTGGGCCTCGTCGGATGGCTTCAAGGATAGGTTCGAGCGCACTGTCATTCACTTCGTGTACAACGACCTGGCTCTTCACAGCATTCCCTTTCGGATCACGACGCACAAGGATGGGTAGCTCATACTTTACGCTGGAACGATGCGCCTTATTCCCGTCGACCGCCTCGACCTGCCACAGCTTGCCTCATTTGCGAAGCTCACCGACGTTAATTTGCGCCGCGTGCAGGAGCCAAAGGCGGGGATGTACGTTGCGGAGGGAAGCAAAGTGATCGCTCGCGCGATTGAGGCAGGGCATATCCCGCAGGCAGTTTTGCTTGAGGAGAAGTGGGTTGAGCAGGTCGAGCCGATCCTTGCTGGGCATCCCGACGTTGAGGTCTTTGTTGGCACTGCCGCGGTTCTTGAGGAACTCACCGGCTACGCCGTTCACCGTGGTGCCCTTGCCGCAATGATTCGCCCCCAGCTGCCACCGGTCATTGATCTCTTGAAAGACGCCTCACGCGTCATCATCCTCGAAGACATCGTTGACCACACGAATGTTGGCGCAATCTTCCGCTCGGTTGCGGCCCTTGGCGCGGATGCCGTACTCATTACTCAGCGGTGTGCCGACCCGCTCTATCGAAGAAGCGTCAAGGTCAGTATGGGAACCGTGTTCCAGGTGCCGTGGACTCGGCTTGGCGAGTGGTCGGAAACAACCGAACAGCTGCATGCGGAAGGCTTTCACATCGCCGCACTCGCGCTGTCGGACTATTCCGTCGATCTTGACCAATTTGCGGCGCAGCAGCACGAAAAGATCGCGTTTGTGGTTGGCACCGAGGGCGACGGGCTCAGCCGACGGGCCCTTGGCTCCGCCGACACGATCGTGACCATCCCCATGCGTGCGGGGGTCGACTCCTTGAACGTGGCTGCGGCTTCGGCCGTTGCCCTCTGGGAGTTGCGGAAGCGCTAGTCCTTGGTGTGCGGGGTAACCGCGCCTGCTTCTGGCCGTTTCGCCGAAATGAAATCTCCGGATGACTGGTGCCGGATGCGACGAACCACCCATGGAACCAGGTATTCGCGTGCCCACGAGAGGTCCTCAACGCGAGCCGCACGCCAGCTTCGCTGCGGAAGTGGCTCTGGTTCAAGGGGCTGCAGGTCGTTTTCGATGTTGAGCGCTTCGAGGACAACACGCGCAACCGTGTGGTGTCCGAGGGCGTTAAAATGCAGACGGTCTGGCGCCCACATACGAACATCCGCGAGTTCACGGGTTGCCCATTGGTCGGCAACCAGGCAGTCATATCGGTGCGCAATGGCGCGAACGTTTTCGTTATAGATGGCGGCTTTGCCGCGGATGCTGCGGAAGACGGGGGAGAAGCCGGTGTCAACAGAGGTAAACAACACAATCGTGGCGTTGTTCGCACTCAGGCGCTCAACGGCAGACTCGATTTTGGCCGAGATGACGTCTGGATCGGTTCCAGGGCGGATGACGTCGTTGCCACCTGCTGAGATCGTGATGAGGTCTGGGCGCAGCGCCAGCGCAGGCTCGATCTGCTCGTCAATGATCTGCTGGACGAGTTTTCCGCGCACCGCGAGGTTTGCATAGGCGAAGTCGTCGTTCTTCTCATTGAGGACTTCGGCAACCCGGTCTGCCCAACCCCGATGGCCCCCTGGACTGCTGGGTTCTGGGTCGCCAATTCCTTCGGTAAACGAATCGCCGAGGGCGACATATCGTGACCAGGGATGCTCTTGAGCCATGGGAGAAACGCCTTTCGTTGCGCATACTAGAGTACCCGACGTGTTCATGAATGTCAGACGATCCGGGTATCCTTGAAGGTCGTGACTATCGAAGAATTACCCGAACTTGGCGCAGAGCATGCACCCGGCACACACGCCGCGGAGCACCTTTCGCCAGCCTTTCCGGCGCGTGCGCCGTGGGGAACAGCGGCGAACCTTCGTGCTTGGCAAGAGGAAGCCCTCACCGCCTATTTTCACAACGAGCCACGCGATTTCCTTGCGGCCGCGACACCCGGCGCCGGAAAGACGACCTTCGCGCTGAGGCTTGCCGCTGAGCTTCGAGGTCGCGGCACCGTTGACCGCATCGTGGTCGTCGCTCCGACCGAGCACCTCAAGACGCAGTGGGCCAACGCGGCCTCACGCGCCGGAATCCGTCTCAATCCCTACTTCAAGAACAGCGACGGCTACATAACCCGTCCGTATCACGGCGTCGCGCTCACCTACGCGCAGGTCATCATGAAGCCAGACCTGCATCGGCGGCTCGTGATGGAAAAGAAGACGCTTGTCATCCTCGACGAGGTCCATCATGGCGGCGACACGCTGAGCTGGGGCGACGGTATCCGCGAGGCATTTGACCGTGCGGAGCGACGCCTCTCGCTGACGGGAACACCGTTCCGGTCAGACACGGCGCCCATCCCATTTGTTGAGTACGCACCAGATAAGCACGGCATCCGCGTCTCTCAAACCGATTACAACTATGGCTACGGTCGAGCTCTCAAGGACGGCATCGTTCGGCCGGTTATCTTCATGGTCTATGCGGGCCTGATGCGCTGGCAGACAAGCACAGGCGACGAAATGTCGGCGCGGCTTGGCGAGGGAAACACCAAAGACATTACGTCGCAGGCCTGGCGAACCGCGCTCGATCCAGAGGGTTCGTGGATGTCCTCGGTGCTCAACGCCGCGAATAAGCGCCTGAGCGAGGTCAGGCTGAGCGTTCCTGATGCAGGCGGGCTGGTTATCGCAACCGACCACGCAACGGCAAAAGCCTATGCGGCGATGCTGCAGAAGATTTCGGGCGAACCCGTTGCGCTCATCCTCTCTGACGATAAACAGGCCAGCGATAACATCGACAAGTTCTCAGAAGGGGACTCCAGGTGGATGGTCGCCGTCCGGATGGTGTCAGAGGGCGTTGACGTTCCTAGGCTCTCCGTTGGTGTGTATGCGACCTCCTCTGCGACACCGTTGTTCTTTGCCCAGGCGATTGGACGCTTTGTACGGTCCCGTCGACGCGGCGAGACCGCATCCGTGTTCATCCCGAATGTGCCAACGCTTATGGCCCTCGCCTCAGAGATGGAGAAGGAGCGCGATCACGCGCTCGATCGCCAAACGGCTGATGACGGCGAAGGCAACGCGTGGAGCGAAGAAGACGCCATGATGGCGGCCGCCAATAAGGAAGAGCGAGCGTCTGACGAACTCACTCGCGAGTTCTCGTTTGCGGCGCTTGAATCTGACGCACATTTTGACCGCGCCCTCTTCGACGGCGGCGAATTTGGTGGCTACGCCGATATTGACAGTGAAGAGGAGCTCGACTTTATCGGGCTCCCAGGCATCCTCGAACCCGACCAGGTCAAGGAACTGCTGATGCAGCGCCAAACGCGACAGGCGAAACGTTCGGCTGTCAAACAGGGCAAGACGGAGCATCCGGCCGAGATTTCCCAGGCTCCTGAGCCGCTCTTCCGAACGCTCAAAGAACAGCGCACGCTGCTGAACAGTCTTGTCGGCATGTACGCAAAGGTCTCAGGCGAACCGCACGGCATGATCCACACGGAGCTCAGACGGATGTGTGGTGGCCCAGCCGTGCCACAGGCGAGTGTGACGCAGTTACAAGCGCGTATCGCCGTGCTTCGCAAGCGACTAGGCGCCCACTAGCGCGGACGTATCGGGGTGACAAGCGGTCGTTGCTCCCCATCTGGGAGCGTCGCCGGGGGTTCTGCCAGGCCCACCCCACTAGCCTGAACCTATGACGATCGACGATTCGCCTCCCTTGGTGCGCCCGCGTAAACGTATCGGCCGGAGGAGAAGGCTGGCAACGACCATCACGGTTGCCGCACTTCTCCTTGGAGCAGGGGGCTACACCGTTGCGTCGGCAACCGCTCCGTTGCCCGAAGCGTCGGCTGTTGTCAACACAATCGGGCCTTCCCCCATCGGCGCCGCGTTGTCTCCGGCCTGGCCAGCGGCGGATGCTGTTGGTGCGATCAGCCTGCTCGATAACTCGGACGTGTTTATGAGTTCTGACGCCGGAGGACTGCACACCATAGCGAGCATCACCAAAGTTGTGACCGCACTCATGGTGCTCGACGCACACCCGTTGTCAGCGGGCGAATCCGGGCCAACCATTCCGTTTACGACCCAAGATCAAGCGGCGACCGCGCAGATTATCGCGGTAGGCGGCACAACGCTTGACGTTCCGATCGGGGTTGCACTGAGCGAGCGGGAGCTCATTTCTGGGATGCTCGTTGCCTCAGCAAATAACTACGCCGAAAAGCTCGCGCTGTGGGCTTACGGGGACATTGATTCCTACCTATCTGCCACACGCGCGTGGCTCGATGCCAATGGGCTGACCGAGATGACCATCGTTGATAGCAACGGCCTCGAGGACGGGAACGTCGCGATGGTTGAGAACCTGATTCAGCTTGGCAAGCTCGCCCTCGCCAACGAGGTTGTTGCCGATGCCGTTTCTCACGATGTGATCGAGCTTCCAAGTATCGGTGAAGTGAAGAATACGAACCCGCTCATCGGCGACGACGGCTTCACAGGGATCAAAACCGGTTATACCGTTGCGGCCGGATACTGTTTGCTGTTTGCGAGAGAAATGCCGGTGTTGGATGAAACCGGTACTGCCGGGGAAGAAACCGCAACGGTCATCGGCGTGGTTCTTGGAGCCGACTCGGTCGCTGAGCGGGGGGAGCTGTCGAGGGTGCTTGCCGACAGCGTCCTTGGCACGGTACACCAGGAATCGATTCTGGAGGCCGGAACGCAACTCGGCACACTCGAGGCTCCCTGGGGGGATCTCACGCCGCTCGTGGCCGCTGAAGATGTTTCTGTGCGCGTCTGGGGGAGTGCGACGGCAGAGTGGACCGCTTCTCCAGTGACACAGACGACCCCGGTCGTGGCCGGCAGCGCCGTTGGCCAATTGACGGTCTCGTTCGTGGATGCCGAAACGCCAACGGATGCGAGTAGCCAGTCGGTTGACATCGTGACCGATACCGAATTGACCGACCCAGGGCTGTGGTGGCGTCTGACACATCCGTCGCTCATGTTTGGCTGAACGCCGCAGCCCGTGGTCGCAACCGGGTCATGACGAAACTCTTCGGGAGTTCGTGCGGGGCAGCAAGAGGCGTGCCTCACGAACTCCCGAACACTCGGAGAGAGTGGTCAGGCTTAAACGAAAAAGGCCCCGGATTTCTCCGGGGCCTTACACAACGCTCTTCTGAGCGACACGTGCGCGGGAAGGGACTCGAACCCTCACGTCCTAATACGGACACTAGCACCTCAAGCTAGCGCGTCTACCATTCCGCCACCCGCGCATGTCTGGCTCGGTACAAGACCGGCCGAAGAAAACTCTAGCATGACTTCTGAGGCACTTTTTACCACTCTGGCAAGATCGTCGATTTTTGCCCCATTTTGATGCGGAATCGCGTGAAAAAGTGATCTTTTTGAAGGTTGTCGATAGCCTACTTCTATGCCCCAACTTCCAGATTTCTCTTCAAACGAGGTCAGCAAGACCGCACGCATCGCTCAGGAGCTCATTCGTTTCGACACGAGCAACTACGGCGGCGGCAAATCGAACGGCGAGACAGAGTCCGCAGAATACGTTGCCGCACATCTTCGCGCCATGGGGCTCACACCAGAGCTCATCGATTCGGAACCGGGCCGCACAAGCGTTGTCGCACGGGTGAAGGGCCGCAGCTCAGACAAGGGGGCTCTTGTTGTGCACGGTCACCTCGACGTTGTCCCCGCCGACGCGGCAAACTGGAGCGTCGACCCATTTGCAGGAACCATCAAAGACGGCATGCTCTGGGGCAGGGGAGCCGTTGATATGAAGAACATGGATGCCATGATCCTGACAAGCCTCGAAGAGATTCTGGCGACGGGCCAGCCTGCGAGAGACCTCGTTGTTGCGTTCTTCGCAGACGAAGAAAACGGTGGCGTCTACGGGTCACACCACGTTGTTGATACCAGGCCAGACCTGTTTGCCGGCGCAACGGAAGCCATCAGCGAGGTTGGTGGTTACTCGATCACCGTCAATAATCAGCGCGCATACCTCCTGCAAACCGGAGAGAAGGCACTCCTCTGGATCAAACTCACTGCCAAAGGCGTTGCCGCGCACGGATCTCGGGTGATTCACAACAACGCCATCACCCGTCTGGCCGAGGCAGTCGCCGCGCTCGGACGCCACGAATGGCCGCTGCACCTCACCGACACCACTCGTACGCTTGTTGACGAGCTTGCCAACCTGCTTGGCGTTGACCCCCAGCAGGTTGGCCCAGAAGAAATTGTGTTGGCCACCGGGGCAGCGTCTGGCTTTATTCACGCCTCGCTTCGCACCACATCCAATCCAACGGTGTTGACGGCTGGCTATAAGCACAACGTGATTCCTGACAGCGCCGAGGCCCTCGTGGATGTGCGAGCCTTTGCCGGCGACGAGGAAACCGTGCTTGCGACGATCCGAGAAATTGTTGGCGACGACATAGAAATTTCGATCTCTCACCGCGACGTTGGTCTCAACAGCCCGTTTGAGGGCCCGCTGGTGGATGCCATGGTTGGCTCCCTCGAAGCCCACGACCCCGGCGCCAAGGTGCTCCCGTACCTGCTCTCCGGCGGAACGGACAACAAGGCTCTGAGTAAGCTGGGAATTGTTGGCTACGGCTTTGCCCCGCTACAGCTCCCGGCAGACCTCGATTTCCCCGGAATGTTCCACGGCGTTGACGAGCGGGTGCCGCTTGCATCCCTCGATTTTGGGCACCGTGTACTCACGGACCTCCTGTCGACGTACTAACCTAGGTTGCTGGGCCAAAACGGGCTTTGTGCTTGGACAAATGGTCGACAGATAGAGGAACAACATGGGTTTTTTTGAGGCGATCATCCTTGGCCTGGTTCAGGGATTGACCGAGTTCTTGCCAATTTCGTCAAGCGCCCACCTTCGTATCGTTGGTGAGTTCCTTCCAAACGGGGGAGACCCTGGAGCGGCGTTCACTGCCATTACGCAGCTCGGTACCGAAGCAGCCGTTGTGGTGTTCTTCTGGAAAGACATCGTGCGAATCATCGGCCACTGGTGCAAGTCACTCGTTGGCAAGGTGCCCCGCCGCGATCCTGATGCGCTTATGGGCTGGTGGATCATCCTCGGCAGCCTTCCAATTGTTGTGCTCGGAGTCCTGTTCCAGGATGCAATCGACACGACCCTGCGTTCGCTCTGGATCGTTGCCGGCACGCTGATCGTGTTTGGCATCATCCTCGGTGTCGCCGACTACGTTGGCAAGAAGACTCTGACTCTTAACGACATGACGGCAAAGCACGGCATTATCTACGGTTTTGCCCAGGCTCTCGCGCTTATTCCCGGCGTCTCTCGTTCTGGCGGCACCATTACTGCGGGGCTCTTGATGGGGTACGATCGCCCGTCTGCGGCCCGGTATTCGTTCTTGTTGGCAATTCCAGCCGTGTTTGGCTCTGGTTTCTACAAGCTGTTCTCAGACCACGGCGTAGCGAGCCCGTTTGGGGCAGCTGAAACCGCTGTCGCAACACTCATAGCGTTTGTCGTTGGTATCCTCATCATCGCGTTCCTGATGCGCTACATCTCGAAGCGAAGCTTTATGCCGTTTGTTGTCTACCGGATTCTGCTGGGAGGGGCGCTCCTTGTGATGCTGTCCACCGGCGTGATTAGCGCTTAGGAGAGTCGCCGTGCAGTCTTGGAGCGCACCAGTTGTCCCAGTGCTACCTGGGAGCGGCCTCGTGCCGGTTATCTTTGATACCTCAACGCAGCGGCTCGTGCCGTCGACCGACGAACCCGCCGTTGCCACGCTCTACGTATGCGGCATTACGCCTTACGACGCAACGCATATTGGTCACGCGGCCACGTATCTTGCCTACGATTTACTCCTTCGTGCGTGGAGGGACGCGGGCCTCGAAACTCGTTACGGCCAGAACATTACCGACATTGACGACCCGCTTCTTGAGCGCGCTGACGCGACCGGAGTGAATTGGGAAGACCTGGCTGCAGAGCAGATCGACCTGTTCCGCGAAGACATGGCGGCCCTTTCGATGCTTCCGCCAGACGCCTATGTCGGCGTTACGGAGCAGATTGACGCGATCGCAGATGGGGTCAAGCGGCTCGAGGATTCCGGATTCGCCTATCGTGTTGCCGTTGAGGGGACTCAGGGCGATCTGTACTTCGATTCACACGAGACGCTGACCCCGGGTTGGACGGTCGGGTCAACGACTCCGTACGATCGCCCCGAACTTGATGAGTTGAGCGCCGAACGAGGGGGAGATCCACTCCGCGACGGGAAGCGTGATCCCATCGATCCGCTTCTGTGGCGCGCGGAGCGTGCTGGCGAACCTGCATGGGATAGCCCCGTTGGTAGAGGCCGCCCCGGCTGGCATATTGAGTGTTCTGTTATCGCGGTTGACGCGCTTGGCAGCAATATTTCTGTGCAGGGAGGCGGCTACGACCTCGTTTTCCCTCATCACGACTTCAGCGCTGGACACGCGCTTGCCTTGAACGGCCAACCGCTTGCCAAGGTATTCAACCACGTTGCGCTCGTCGCCTACGAGGGCGAGAAGATGAGTAAATCGCGTGGCAACCTCGTCTTTGTTTCAAAACTTCGCCGTTCCGGAGTGCATCCGAGTGTCATCCGCTTGGCCATCATGGCCAGCCACTATCGCACCGCCTGGGAGTGGACGGATGCTCGACTTGGCGAGGCAACCGATCGATTTGCCCTGTGGATGCGTGCCTTCTCGCCATCAGCTGACGGTCAGGGAGCCAACGGACCTGCCGTTGACGCTGGTCAGCTGCTTAACAACATCCGCGTTTCGCTGGCAAATGACCTCGACGCGGCGTCGGCGATCGGGGCTATTGACGCAGCCGCCCACCAGGCTCTCGCTGGGGGAGTCGATGACGTAGCGCTGGTCCGCAGCAGCATCATGGCCCTCCTCGGTGTTGACTTGGCCGACACCTCGAATCTCGCACCCGCTGCCTAACTGGGTAGACTCGTTCCTTGTGACTCAACTTTTACCCGCCGCAGTTCTCTGGGACATGGACGGCACCCTCATAGATACCGAGCCGTTCTGGAATATTGCCGAGGACCGTCTCGCCGAGCAATACGGCGCAGTCCTCACTGACGACGATCGCAGAGCAATGACGGGTATGGGGCTGTGGGATGCCGCAGTTGTGCTCCAGCGAGCCGGCATTACGCTCGGCGCCGACGAGATCGTAGAGACGCTAACCCAAGCGGTTTCCGACATGCTCGTTCCCGAAAGTATGCCGTGGCGCCCAGGTGCACTCTCGTTGCTTGAGGACCTGCACGCTCACAACATACCGGTGGCCTTGGTGACAATGTCTACCCGAGTCTTGACCGAGAAGATTCTCGCATTGCTGCCCGTTCCTGCCTTTCAGCACCTGATTGTTGGCGACGAGGTACCAAACGCAAAGCCACACCCGGATCCGTACCTCATGGGGGCAGAAGCTCTTGGAGTAGACATTGCCAACTGCGTGGCGCTCGAGGACTCGATCAATGGATTGCGCGCGGCGTGGGCATCAGGTGCTGTCGCCCTTGGCATCCCTCATCTCCTCAGCCTCGACAACACAGATTCACACGCGCTCTGGCCAACCCTTGAGGGCAAGACGGCTACAGACATTGCCGAGCTCTTTGCCGCACACCGCGGCCCCAACTCGACCGCCACACCCGGCGGCGCAAACCCTTCCTAGGAGAACGCTTCAGTGACTGAATCAACCGAGTCAGCCAACACGCCGCTGCCGTTTAGCGGGCCGTTTCAGATTGGCGACCGTGTGCAGCTCACGGGTCCGAAAAACAAGGTCCACACGATTACCTTGACGGTTGGTGGAGAATTTCACAGCCACCGCGGTGTCATCAAACACGATTCGCTCATTGGCGTGCCAGACGGTTCGGTCATCAGCAACACAACGGGGGAGCCATACCTTGCCCTCCGGCCGCTCCTGAGCGACTTTGCGATGTCAATGCCGCGTGGTGCTGCCATCATCTACCCGAAAGATAGCGCACAGATCTTGGCCCAGGCCGATATCTTTCCCGGCGCCACGGTCGTCGAGGCCGGCGTAGGGTCCGGAGCACTGTCCTCCTGGTTGCTCAGGGCCATTGGCCCAACCGGCACGCTCGCGTCCTTCGAACGTCGCGAGGAATTTGCCGAAATCGCGCGCGGTAACGTCGAAACGTTCCTCGGCTACATGCCAGAAAACTGGAGCGTCACCGTTGGTGATCTGCAGGATGAGCTTGAGTCTCGTTTTGAAGAACACACGGTTGATCGTGTTGTGCTCGACATGCTCGCGCCGTGGGAGTGCATCGAGGATTCGGCACGTGTACTCAAACCGGGCGGGGTCATCCTCTGTTACGTCGCAACAGTGACCCAGCTCTCGCGGGTTGCAGAGGCCGTTCGCGCGACCGGAATGTTCACTAATCCCCAGTCAAACGAGACCATGGTGCGCGGTTGGCATGTTGAAGGCCTTGCGGTTCGTCCTGATCACCGCATGATTGCCCACACCGGATTCCTGATTACCGCCCGACGACTTGCTCCCGGCACGGTGCTTCCAGAGCTCAAGCGCCGTCCCTCAAAATCTGATTTCTCCGCGGAGGACGTCGAAGCCTGGACCCCAGGAGCGCTCGGTCTTCGCGACAAGAGCGATAAATACCTTCGCAAGAACGTTCGCCAGGCTCAGACCGGTGCCTCACACTCACGGACTCGTCGGGAAGCGGATGCGCGCAGCGCCGCTTCCGATGACGATTCCGCCCCCGACGTCGGATAGACTTTCTGCTGGGTCGTTTTCTCTCCCAATGCCTTTCATGAATCGAGTATCAGTGCGCCACGTAGCCGTCCTTGCCGCAGCAGTCATCACCCTGTCGCTCACCGCGTGCAGCAGCACGCCATCCGATCAGGTTGCCGGCTGCGAGCCGCTACTCAAGTCGGGCCAGGGATCTGACAGCATCTCCGTAAGCAACAGCTTTGGAGAATCGCCAAAGGTGACGTTCCCAACTCCTGCCTATGGCACCTCTTCTGAACGTAGCGTCCTTGAACTTGGTGACGGGAACGTTGTAAACAAGGGCGACATTGTTACCTTCAATCAGGTGCTCTTCGATGGTGTCACCGGTGACCCAATCTTGAATACCTACGACTCCGGCACCCCACAAATGGCGATGGTTCCGGCAAGCGGCGAGCTCAACAACCTCCAGAGCGCGCTGGCGTGTACCCCCGTTGGTTCACGTATTGCTGTGACGCTTTCGGCAACTGACCTTGGCGTGTCAGCAGACGACGCCGCGATGTACTTTCCGCAGCTTGGCAAGGACGGCAAGCTGGTGATGGTTGCTGATGTTGTTTCGGCAAGCCCAAACAAAGCAACCGGCGCAGTTCATGACTTGCCGAATGATTTCCCTGCCGTTGTGACCACACCAGACGGACAGCCTGGACTCACGCTGCCAAATCAGGCCGCCCCCGAGAAGTTTGTTTCGGCAACCCGTGTAACTGGTGATGTTCGCGCGCCTGGCAAAGATACGGCCCAGGTTGTTGCCGATGGAAATACCGTACTGCTGCAGATTCTCCAGGTGAACTGGAACACCAAAGCTGTCGTTGGCTCGACCTGGGATGACGGTCAGCCCCGCGCTGTTCCCGTCGCCAAGGGCGATGACCTCTCCGAAGCAATCATTGGTTCGACCGTCGGATCGCAGATCGTTGCGATTGTGCCTGGCGACGAAGCCATGATCTTTGTGATCGATGTGCTGAGCGCGTCTTAGGCCGTTTTCCGGGCATCCGCCCTGCTTGTTTCACCGCGACGAAGGGAGAACGGTGGCTGCCCCTCAGCAACGCTCGATCTCTTCGGAGAAACGACTGTTCAGCATGGTGCTCGCGCTCATTGCGAGCACGACAGGACTCACAAAGCAGCAGATCTTGTCGTCGGTGTACGGCTACTCGGATCGCTATGACGAGTCGGGCAATAATGCCTCACTCGAACGCCAATTCGAGCGGGACAAAGACAGCCTGCGCGAACTCGGCATCCCCCTCGATACGATTGACTCGCCGGAAGAAGCCGGCAATACCCAGCTCATGCGGTACCGCATCCTCAAAGAGGGCTACGAGCTTCCCGCAGATGTGAGTTTTGACGCTCGGGAGCGCGCGCTCCTTGCGCTCGCTTCAACGGTTTGGCGTGAGGGCTCGCTCTCGGCTGAGTCCCGCCGCTCGCTGATGAAGCTAACGTCGCTCGGCGTTACCCCCGATTCCGCGCTGATCGGATACTCGCCCCGAGTGCACACTCGAGACGCGGCATTTCCGGCGTTGCTTGAGGCCATTCAGCAGCGCCACACCGTGTCATTCCAGTATGCAAAGCCCGGAATTCCTGCCGTGTTCACACGAGAGGTTGTACCACTCGCGCTGGTCAGCTTTGAGTCGCGCTGGCACCTCTACTCGTACGACTGGGCGATGCACGCGCCCCGAACATTCCTGCTCTCGCGAATGGTTTCACCCGTCTCGCAGGTTTCTGCACCCGACTACAACTATGACGATTCGTTTGATTACGCTGGTCACCTCTTCTCTGAGCTGCAGGCCATTGCCGATCGTCAGCACGCGACGGTCAGGGTACTTCGGAACACAGATGCTGCCGTTCGGCTCGCTGAGCGCGCGGCGAAGGCGAGCGAGGGCGACTCTCCAGTTGGAATCGACGACTCGACCGCCCTGATCACGCTTTCCGTTCCCTATGTGGATGCCCACGTATTTGCAGACGAGCTCGCCGGCTACGGCCCAGAGGCGACGGTTATCGAGCCAGCTGAACTGCGTGATCTCGTCATCCGGCGTCTCCGAAGGGCGGTGAGCGCGCATGGCTAAACCTCAGCCACTGGTCGCAACCGATAAGCTCACGTTCCTGCTGAGCCTCGTTCCCTATCTCATCGACCGCGGAGTCGTGACCGTTACAGAGGTCGCCAATGATTTTGACGTAGCGCCCGCCTACGTTCGTTCGATTGTTCCGTTTCTCGGAACAGCCGGTCTTCCAGGCGACACGTCAACGTACCAGCACAGTGACCTGTTCGACATCGACTGGGATGCACTCGAGCAGCACGACGAGGTGGTTCTGCGCAATTATGTTGGCATCGAAGATGTTCCGCGCTTCTCCACCTCTGAGATAGCGGCGCTGCTCGCCGGTCTCCAGTACCTTTCTGGCCTTCCTGAGTTCCGTGATTCAGGAGACATCGACCTCCTCATGCAAAAGCTGCGCGGGGGAGCAGATGGACCGCTTCTCTCGACGGTGAGCATAGCCCCTCACGAATTTGCTGGCTCCGCCGGCGAGCAGCGGATTACGCTGGCGCGTCAGGCCGTCGCCGAAGGCCGCCAATTGGATTTTTACTACCGAAACGCTGATGGGGAACAGGCCCAGCGTACGGTTGATGCCCAAGAAGTCGTCTCGACAGACGATGTCTGGTATCTCCGCGGCTGGGATCACCTCCGTGAGGCTCCGAGGATGTTTCGACTCGACCGCATGACCGCTGTGCAACTTGGCGAAACGATCGATCCGACGCATCGCCGTGAAGCATATGATCCCGAGTTTCTTGAACAGGATGCCAGCCAGCAGGTTGTAACCCTCGACGTGAGTGCAGCTGGATTCAGCCTCATTCAAGACTTCCAGCCCGTGATTTTTGATCCGGAGGCGCCCGTGACGGCACAGAACGCAAAGCGACCAGTGCTGTTGCCGCCGCCGGCGATCGGCGAGCGGGCCCTTGCCCGCATCCGAGTGTCAAGCTTCGCGGGCATTACGAGGCTCGCTTCCACGCACAGCGCCGAGCTCAGCATTGTTGATCCTCCCGAGGCGCGCACCGCAGTGTCGTCGTGGGCCAAAGCCGCGCTCGACCTCTACGGATCGTAAGTTTTCGCCCAGGAGTCATAGGTTAGACTTGTGATGACTTTTTGCTTTATAACGAAACGGAATTCCTAATGCTTGCAAACTTTGGCGGGTGGCACGCGGTGATCATCATCCTCGTTGTGCTGCTACTTTTTGGCGCAACGAAGCTTCCTGCGTTGGCTCGCAGCATGGGGCAGTCGATGAAGATCTTTAAGAACGAGATCAAGAGTGACAACGTTCCAGATGCATCCGCACCAAATGCCGCAGCAGGTCAGGCGCCAGCCGCACCTGGCACTGTTGCGAACGGGGCTGCGCAGAACGTCGCTCCGGAGGCCGCCGCACCAAGCGACGGTACTCAGCCGAACACCCCAACACAGCACTAGCCGCCTTCGTTGGGAGCTTCAGCGAAGCCCCAGAAATCCCGCGAAGCGCGGATGTCTCTGGGGCAGCACCTCATTGAGCTGCGTAAGCGGCTGTTTCGCGCTGCCATCGCGATTGTTCTGTGCATGGTCGTCGGATGGTTTCTCTCCGATTTTGTCTGGGACGCGCTCCGTGAGCCCATCTTCACGATTGCCGAGCAGCAGAACCGCGAAGCCGAGCTGAACTACGCCGACATCACCGGCGCGTTTGACCTGAAGCTGCAAATCTCGCTCATTATCGGCTTTGTCCTTTCGGCACCGTTCTGGCTCTATCAGGTCTGGGCGTTTCTTTCTCCCGGCCTCAAACGCAATGAGAAGCGATACGCCATTGCGTTTCTTGCCGCAGCAGTGCCGCTGTTTTTTGCGGGTTGCTATGCGGGCTGGATCGTCTTCCCAAACATCGTGAACCTCATGACGGGTTTTGCCCCGGCTGAGGATGCCGCTCGCCTCAACGCGCGGCAGTACTTCGACTTTGCGCTTCGGCTCATCATTGTGGTTGGTGTTGCGTTTGTGCTTCCCGTGCTGCTGGTTTTGCTCAACTTTGTTGGGGTGCTGACGGCAAAGTCAATTATCAAGTCGTGGCGCGTCGCTATCCTCGTGATCGTCCTCTTTACCGCGATGGCAACGCCTGCAGCGGATGTCTTGAGCATGCTCTTCCTTGCGATACCGATGATCCTGCTCTATCTGCTCGCAGCCGGCATTGCCTATCTGCACGATAGACGACTTGCGAAAAAGCAAAAAGGCCTCCTGGCCGATTACGATCTCACTGACCCGGCCTAGCGGCTCTGGCCCTTTCTCACAGCGGGGAGCTGCACAATGACTGTTCACGACGACCAAGAACTCTCGCCGGCCGAGCGTTACGCGCGCGCCGCACAGGGTGCAAAACATCCGAGGACGCGCGAGTTCATCACAATGTCCGAGTTTGGGCTTGATCCGTTCCAGGTTGCGGCCTGTGAAAGCGTCGAAGACGGAAACAGCGTTCTTGTCGCCGCACCAACGGGGGCCGGTAAGACCGTTGTTGCCGAGTTCGCGATCTTCCTCGCGATGAGCGGGGCCACGGATAAGGTGTTCTATACGGCACCAATCAAGGCGCTGAGCAATCAAAAGTTCAACGAGTTAGTTGCCGAATACGGTCCTGAAAACGTTGGATTGCTGACCGGTGACACCAATGTGAACGCAACGGCCCGCATCGTTGTCATGACCACTGAGGTGCTTCGCAACATGCTGTACGCGGATTCGACACTGCTGCGCAATCTCTCGTGCGTCGTGATGGATGAGGTTCACTATCTCGCCGACCGGTTCAGGGGCGCGGTATGGGAAGAAATCATCATCCATCTTCCGGCTTCGGTTGCGATGGTTTCGCTCAGCGCGACGGTGTCAAACGCAGAGGAATTTGGTGACTGGCTGCAGGCCGTTCGAGGCAACACCGACGTCATTGTTTCCGAGCATCGCCCTGTTCCGCTTGATCAGCATGTCGTGACACGATCTGGGCTGACAGAGCTCTTTGATCCTGTTGGCGGTGACGCGACCAGCGCGGATGCCAGGGTGAATCCCGAGCTCGTCAGGCTTGCACAGTCCGAGGCGAGAGGAAGACCAAACCAAGGCGGTGGCCGCAACCAGCGTGGCCGTAACCAACGCGGTCGGGAGCAAGGAACGCGTCGGCACGATTACAAGACCTCGCTGTCGCCAAGGCGCAGCGAGGTGGTGGCGGACCTGTGGGATGCTCGTCTCTTGCCGGCAATTTTCTTCATCTTCAGCCGAGTCGGCTGCGATCAAGCCGTTCAACAACTGCTCAGGGACGGCATCAGCCTGACGACCCAGCAGGAGGCTGACGAGATCCGTGAGATCGTCGAGGAACGCACCAAGGACATCCCAGACGCTGACCTTGCCGTTCTTGGTTACTGGGAGTGGCTGAGCGGCCTCGAGCGGGGTATCGCAGCCCACCACGCTGGCATGCTTCCTGCCTTCAAGGAGATCGTCGAGGAGCTCTTTAAAAAGCGGCTTGTTCTCATCGTGTTTGCAACTGAGACGTTGGCTCTTGGCATCAATATGCCGGCGAGAAGCGTGGTGCTTGAGAAGCTCGAAAAGTTCAATGGCGAGGCACGCGTGCCGATCACACCGGGGGAGTACACGCAGCTCACCGGTCGAGCCGGCCGTCGTGGAATTGATGTTGAGGGCCATTCGGTACTCGTATGGCACGACGGGTTTGACCCGCACGCGGCCGCAGCGCTCGCATCCCGCCGAAGCTACCCGATGAACTCAAGTTTCCGCCCAACCTACAACATGGCGGTCAACCTCATCGATCGCTATGGTCGCGAACGCACACGCGAAATCCTGGAGTCTTCGTTTGCCCAGTTTCAAGCCGACCGTGCCGTTGTCTCCATGGCACGAACTGTGCGCCAGTACGAGGATTCCCTCGAAGGCTACGAAACCTCAATGGCTTGCGACCGCGGCGACTTTATCAGCTACGCACGCATCCGCGAAGAACTGGGGCGCTGGGAGCGCTTATCGGTTCGTGGCACCGCCACGCCGGCGGGCGATCAAGCAGAGCGTGCCGCGCAGATCAATCGACTGCGTGCTGAGATGAAACAGCATCCGTGTCACTCGTGTAAAGACCGTGAACTGCATGCTCGCTGGGCCGAGCGTTGGGTCAAACTCAACGCAAAGAAGCAGGACCTGAGTCGTCAGATCGCCTCGCGCACCGGGGCGGTTGCCACGGTGTTTGACCGGGTAACGGATGTCCTAACCGAGCTTGGCTATCTTGAGGTTTCAACGGCCGTAGCCGAAACCTCACTTCCTGATGCTGCCCTCGACGACACAACTTCCGCACAGCCATCAAGCCAGGAGAGTTCCGTTGTACTGGGCGAGTGGGGTCGTACCCTCAAACGCATATACGGCGAAAGGGACTTGCTCATCGCAGAGTGTCTCCGCAACGATTACTGGAAGGGCATTGATGTGCCGGCAATGGCCGCACTGTGTGCCGCGCTGGTTTACGAGCCCCGCCGTGAGGAATCCGTGGGAGAGAACTACCTGCCAAAGGGCCCGTTCCGTGAGGCCTTGCGTCTCACAACCGAGGCCTGGGCCAGACTGGATGACGTCGAACGCCGCCACAAACTCCCCGGTACCGACCAGCCCGCTCTTGGCCTCTGCAACGCGATGTATGCCTGGGCAAGGGGAGACAACCTGAGTCTTGTCCTTCGCGAGGCCGATATGGCAGCTGGCGACTTTGTTCGGTCAACGAAACAAACGGTTGACCTGCTTGAGCAAGTGGCTATTGTCGCCCCAGCCGCAACCGCGAAGGTTGCAAGGAAGGCAGTTGAGGCCCTTCGTACCGGTATCGTTGCGTACTCGTCGGTGGTCGAAGCTTGACCTTGCCTGATTCTCGTTCCGACCACCAGGGGTTGCCATCGTCGGCTTCCGTGCTCATCCAGAACAGATGGTTAGCCGGTGCCCTCGCGATCCTCGGCGGCCTGTTGCTCGACGTTGCGTCGCCTGAGCTTGCCTGGTGGCCAGTCGCTTTTCCTGCAATTGCGTTGCTTATCGCGCCGCTTTGGGGACGCACCTTCTGGGCCGGCGCACTGCTCGGCCTTCTTGGTGGCGCCGCCTTCTGGATGCCGAATATTTTCTGGCTGACCCTTTACCTCGGCCCAGTTCCGTGGGCTGCACTTGCCGCTTTCATGATGTTTTGGCACGTCGTCTTTGGCGCGTTGATCGCACTTGTCACTCGATACCTCCCGAGGCTGTTCCGACACCGAAACGGAGTCACCCTTGCACTTCTTCCCGTTGTTCTTGCAGGGCTGTGGCTCGCAAAAGAGACGGTTGCCGGGAGCTGGCCGTACGGCGGATTTGGTTGGGGTCGGGTCGCGGTAACCCAGTCAAATGGCCCGCTCGGTGCGCTTGCCTCGTGGATCGGCATTTCCGGATTGAGCTTTGTGATGGTGTTCCTTGTGTCCTTCATCCTCTGCGCAGTTGCGCTCTATCGACAACAACTCGTGGCGCCAGGGCAATATGTGACGGCCCCTCGCATCCTTGTCCTTGCCCCTGTTCTGCTTGGGCTTATGCTCTCTGTTGTGCCTGTGTATGCACTCCCCGTAGAGGGAACCGTGCGAATTGGGGCGGTGCAGGGGAACACCAAGTCAGGGATCTTTGATGATCGTCAGCCGTGGGACTCGATTAACTCACATTTCACCGAATCACTGACACTCGCAGACAGCAACGTTGACCTGGTGGTGTGGCCAGAAGGAGCATCCGATCTGGACCCCAATCGGGTCGAGGATGCGGCGTCCATGATCGAAACGCTCGCTCGCGACCTCGACGTTCCCATCGTGTTTGGTACGATCACCAAAGACGGAGACCGTTACTTCAACAGCTCACTCGTCTGGGAAGCTGGCAGGGGAGTAGTTGGGCAGTACGACAAGAAGCACCCGGTGCCGTTTGCCGAGTACATGCCACACAGGGACTTCTACCATGCCCTTGCGCCAGACCTGGTTGACATGGTGCAGCTTGAATACACGCCGGGCACACGTCCCGCGACTGTTGACATAGGAGACTGGCGAGTCGGACTCTCCATCTGCTTCGATATCGTTGACGATAGCCTCGCGCGCGAAATGGTGAACACCGACGCGGAGTTCATCCTTGCACAAACGAATAATGCCGATTTTGGGCATACTGACGAAAGCGTGCAGCAGCTCGCGATCGCGCAGCTTCGGGCGATTGAGACAGGCCGCACCGTGGTCAATATCTCGACGGTTGGCACGAGCGCCGTGATTCTGCCGGATGGCAGCTTCGCCGACCGACTTGACACACACGTTCCCGGCACGATGGTTGAGGACATTGACCGGGTCAGCGGAGTCACACCGGGCATCGCCATAGGTCTGCCGCTGCAAACGATCCTGCTTATCATCGCAGCCCTCGGTGCGGTCTCCGCTGCGGTCGTTGCCATCGGGAACACGATCCGCATCCGACGCACACGCAACACGTCGTTAACCGAAAAAGACGCCCAACCAGAGTGACCGTTGCATGCGGCACGTTGGCTGAGCGTCTTCCCGAATAAATCAGGACGGCAGGTTACTTATCGATGGGATCGCCGGTCCCGCGGCGGCTGCGAAGATATGCGAGCCGTTCGTTGAGTAGCTCTTCGAGTTCCTCGCGTGACCGCCGTTCGAGCAGCATGTCCCAGTGGCTGCGCGCCACCTTCTCCTCGCCGGCATCGGCGGGGACGATTGGATCGCCACCCGAGTCAAGTAGGATGCCAACCTTGCCGGTCGGAAGGTCGGTCCAATGCTCGGGCACCTCAGCATCAATCGAAAACGTCACGTCAAACGTGGTGCCGTCTTCGGCCTGATATGTGACCGTCTTGCGTTCGGAGTAGTGCACTCCAACTTCGCTCTGCAAACTTGTGGACCCGATGCGGGCCCCTCTGAGTGTTCGTTCGGCCATAGTCCCATCCCCTCTCGCTCGTATTCGATACAACATCGTGCCAAGCCCAAATAGTCCTGCTGCTGCGAGATACCCAGGTGATGCCCAGGTGTCGGACTACGTTGTGCGGGGGCGGCGGCCGGGGGAGTGGCCAGTCAGCTCCCCTCGATCGCGCGGTACGCGAGGTCGGGACGATCGGTCACAATTCCGTCGACTCCCATCGCCACGAGTCTAGCCATAGTGGCAGGCTCGTTGACAGTCCAAACGTGAATTTCTTTGCCGGCGGCATGTGCAAACCGTACGAGCCGTGGGGTCACCACGCGAATCCGTCCGGCCCGCTCGGGGATCTGCAGGGCGTCAAACCGTGCACTGGCCCGCCGAAACTGACGAGCCGATCGTACAGAGGCCGCGGTGAGACACGCAGCAACTTCCCGTGAGGAGGCACTGGTTGCCACTGGCCGTTCGAGAAGCTGGGTTGTGCGTAACCGCCTGTTGCGGCTAAACGAGGTCAGCAGGACGCGGTTCCAGGCCCTCGCATCGTTGATTGCGGCAGCGACATCCACACAGGCAAGCGCGGCCTTGATGTCGATGTTGAATCGAGCGGTTGGATACTGAACGAGGGCGTCGCGCAGCGTTGGTACCGTCTGCCCGTCTGGTAGTTCGAGTGACGGGAGCGCGGATGCCTGTACGGCGCGAATGCCGATCGGGGCCAGCCCACCGGCAGGAGTGAAATGCGGATCGTGCAAGAGAACAGCCACACCATCGGCCGTTGCTTGGATATCCGTCTCGATGATGACGTCTGCAGAAACCTCGAGTGCGGCATCAATTGCCGCAAACGAGTTTCCCTGCGACGTCTCTGGGTGCAGCACAAACCCCCGGTGCGCAAGGATGCGCGGCCGGGGGCCTGTCCAAAACGTGTTGGTCATGCCGAGAGGCTAGGAACCGGCTGGCGTGCCAAACGGCGGAAGCTTCGGCGGGGCCTGGCGCGGCGCGGCGGCGCCATCGGGACCGTCGCCCTCCTTCGCCGGTCCACCAAATGCGTTTGACACACTGTTGAGCGCGTTGGTGAGTTCGCTCGGAACCACCCACAGTGTGTTTGCGGTGCCTTCGGCGAGTTTTGGCAGCGTCTGCAGGTATTGGTAGGCAAGCAGTGGACCGTCGGGGTTACCCTCGTGGATAGCTTGGAACACCGTGCTGATGGCCTGGCCTTCACCCTGGGCGCGGAGGACTGCGGCTTGCGCCTCTCCTTCCGCACGAAGGATCTCGGCCTGACGAGCACCCTCCGCCTCGAGGATTGCCGACTGCTTGGTACCCTCGGCTGTCAGGATGACGGCGCGGCGGTCACGCTCGGCGCGCATCTGCTTCTCCATTGAATCTTGGATCGACAGGGGCGGGTCAATTGCCTTGAGCTCTACACGTCCGACGCGGATTCCCCATTTGCCGGTTGCCTCGTCAAGCACAATGCGAAGTTGACCGTTAATCTCGTCACGGCTCGTGAGCGCCTCCTCGAGGTTGAGCCCACCAACAACGTTACGAAGGGTCGTGGTCGTGAGCTGCTCAACGGCGCCGAGGTAGTTGGCAATTTCGTAGGTGGCGGCACGCGCATCCGTAACCTGGAAGTAGACAACCGTATCAATCGATACGACCAGGTTGTCTTCGGTGATAACCGGCTGTGGTGGGAAGGAAACAACCTGTTCGCGCATGTCAATGAGCGGACGAACCCTGTCGATGAAGGGAACAAGTACGTTGAGTCCTGGCATGAGCGTCTTGTGGTATTTGCCAAGCCGTTCGACAACGCCGGCGTTAGCCTGCGGAATGATGCGAATTGAGCGGACAAGTACCGTAATCACAAAGATGATTAGGATAACAAGCAGCACAAGCATGATGGCAAAACCTACGGTTTCAGAGCCGTTCATAGAGTTTCCTCTGCTGTAGTGGCGGGGCGGACAACGGCTGTTGCTCCGCTGATTTGGGTAACGATGATGGGCTGTCCAGGAACCAGCGCCGTGAGTGTCCCGGGGGCGAACGAAGCAGTCCAGGTGTCGCCGTTGCTCAGCTTCACGGTGCCAACGCCGTCTTGGGGAATAACCGAGATGACCGTACCTGACAGACCGATGAGGGCGTCAACGTTGCTCTTGGTCGGATCTGAGTCGCGCTTGAGCCAGCGGAGCAGGGGAGGGCGAATGAACAAAATGAGGAGCAGCGCAAGAATGGCAACGAGCACGACTTGGGCCCAGAATGGCATCGGCGTCAGACCTGCAACGACACCACCAAGTGAGGCGGTTGCAAGCATGAGCCCGGTGAACTCGAGCGTCAGCATCTCAACGACCAAAAACAGGAGGGCCAGCGCGAGCCAGGCCACCCATCCGTGATTGATAACAAACTCAATCATCTTGTCAAACTCCCTTGGTGGCGTATCTCGTAGTCCTAAAACTATCATGCGTGCCCGCGCGGTGATCCGACCATTGGTAGTGTCTCATGAGAAAATTAATTCCCTATGCGAACCCACGTTTGGTTTCGCCTCTCAACGTTGCAGTACTACTTCAAGGAGCATCCGTGGCAAATCCACTCACCCCAGCATCCCTGGCCGGCAAGCGTATCCTCGTGACCGGCTCGTCGCGAGGCATTGGGGCTGATACGGTTTCTTACTTTGCCGAAGCCGGGGCGGATGTTGTGATCAACTACCGCAACAAGGCTGCCAGAGCCGAGAAGCTCGCAACGAGCCTCCGCGAGCTTGGCGGTCGCGTGCTGACGGTCCAGGCAGATCTCACCGACCCAGCGTCGGTTGACGGGATGCTCGACAACATTCGCGCTGAGTATGGCGGCCTCGATGTGCTCGTGTTGAATGCCTCTGGCGGCATGGAAAGCGGCATGGCGGAAGACTACGCCCTGGTTCTGAACCGCGATTCGCAGCTCAACTTGCTCACGAAGGCGCTCCCGCTGCTGAGCGATGGCGCCCGCGTGGTTTTTGTCACGAGCCACCAGGCGCACTTTATTAAGACCGTCGAGACGATGCCAGAGTACGAAGTTGTCGCAACGAGCAAGCGTGCGGGGGAGGACGCGTTGCGCGATCTGATCCCTACCCTTGCCGAGCGCGGAATCAAGTTTGTGGTTGTCTCCGGCGACATGATCGAGGGGACCATCACCGCGACGCTGCTTGAGCGGGCTAATCCAGGTGCCATTGACGAACGCAAGTCTTCGGCTGGGCGTTTGTACAACGTGAGTGAGTTTGCTGCCGAGGTCGCTTCCGCGGCAGTCGACGCGGTCCCAGAAAATAACACCAGGTACGTGGGGGACACCTCGTACTTCACCAAGGGCTCCTAACTAATCGGATCTGACGGGCCGATCATCTGTTCGCCCACGGCCTCATATTCAAGAACCCGCCCTCTTCGTCGTAACGAAGAGGGCGGGTTCTTGAGTTCGAACATGCACACGTCGACGCGAGGCCTCGCGTGTCACGCAAGTAACACGACGGATTCCCCACCTGATGGTGTGGACTCCAGACGGGTCGTTAGACGGCGTAGAACACCTCTGACTGGCAGTTGAACCCAACGCGCTTTGCGGCAGGAGCCGAACGATTGATCGTGCAGCTGGTCAGTCGCATCTGGGTGCCCTTTTTGGGGCGCATAACAGTCCGTTTCATGTCTGCCCCGATGCCACCGCTCGCGATCACTCGCGAGACCTCAACCCACTTTCCACCCTCTCGTTTCTGCAGAACGGTCAGCGCACTGTATCCGTCTCGCTTCATATCCGACGCTTTGATCCAAGAGAGCCCAACCGGCGCATTCGAGTTTGTACCGAGGTACTGGGAGTACGCCGCACGGTTCGGGTTGGAGAGCAATACAGTGCCCTTACTGCCCGACTGATAGTCAGCCGCGGTTGCGGCCGTCGCGCCGCCCAAGGCACAGGCCCCAACGACGATGGCCGTAATGGCTAGCTTAAATCTATTCATTCTATTCATGCGTTCCTCAACGTTGCTTGATTGCCACAAACCGGCAGCAATCGGTATGTAGAGAAGCGTCCGGGCCTGTCGTTCAGGTCCGTTTTTGAGCGCTCTCTGAGCATCCAAATCGGCTTCTCTCGTAAAACGAGTCGGGTGTGACTTCCTTTTTAGGCCGACACAAACCGACACAGGTTTAAGAGAGGAAACGCAACGGCATCTTACGAAGCGTTGTGACTTTCTGCGAGATACGTAGCTTCGCGGCGCGTCAGAGCCGTTGCGGATTATGTCAGATTGAATGAATATCCGGCGAGCCAGTTCCTGACGAGCGAGGCAGGATGACCGCTTGGGCAACAATCACATGATGGCCGTCAAACGTTGCGGAGGGTGACCCGTAGAGCTCGTAGCCTTCATTCAGTGCGGCTGAGACGCGCGCGCAGAACGTCGCGTCGTCAGGGCCGGTCAAGAGGCGGTACAGAAGTCGCTGATTCTCCGTCATGAGATTCTCCTGAGCATAGAGTCTGGGTAGTTTCTAGGGTTGATTAAAGCAGCCTATTCCCATCGATACATATCACTGATAATGCATATTATGTCAGATTAAATGAACGGCACGCCTGTTCGATGCAAACACAACGGCTGCCACACCCCCTGAAGACCCGCCCGGAAACCAAGGCTTGAACGTTTCTCAGGTGGTTTACGGAATGATACCGTGAACGTATGGGACACCCTCCGCTCGCTAAACGCATACACATCCAGCCTTTCTGGCTCCCGAGCCTGCTCGTTGCCCTCATGTTGGAATGGCTTGCAGGTCGCCGTGCTGCGTCATCTGCTCCGCAACACCTTGCGTGCGACCTGCGTACATGCAACACCGGATCCACGCGGTGAATCCGATGCGTCGTGCGTCCAGAATTCTGTGGATCATGCCGTTAACGACATCCCTGAGCCTGGCCGGCTGCTCGGTTCGAGCAGCATCCACGCAGCCAGAGGTTGATGCTGCGGTAGTAGCAACTCTCCCCCAGGACTTCGCATCCTCGTCGACGACGCTCGTTGCCGATTCAGGTGAGTGCCTCACAACCGTCATCCTGCTGCCCGACCGCTACGGCCTGAGCGCCAGCATGGTGGAATCCGCAATCGACCTCCTCCGCGACGGCGCCGCAGAAGCGTCGTGCCATGCAGTGCTTCGCGTCCTTGATAGCGACGGAACGCAGCGCGACATGAGTCACATCGCAAGCTACCTGCCCGTCGAAGCGCGAGACGGCGACCTCATCATTACCTGACGACAACGAAACTGTTGGTTTACGCGAGTCGACGCTTGTCGACGAACCGGACTTGGACGCGAAGCTATTGCCCCGACGGTGGGGCGCCTTGCCGAGCGTGGAGCGTGACCCCGCTGTGCATCACCTACCGCCCGATCGTCAAGGGTGTGGCATCTGACATGCGCGCGAAATGCCGATCTTCCCTCATGGCAACGAAGCCAACGATGAATATTGACAACCGTCAATGTTAAGGAAATACTAAACATTGACAGTTATCAATCTACCCTCTTGGGGGAACCATCCGTGACGAAGACCCAACGCGCTACACACGCGCCACAGCTGGGAGTTGCTGACCGCCTCCTCCCCCTGTGGATTCTTGCCGCCATGGGCCTCGGTCTCGCGATCGCCGCGCTCTTGCCCGAAGTCGGCCGCTTCCTGCAGGCCTTCGAGATCGGCTCGGTGAGCGTACCAATCGCGTTCGGACTGCTGGTCATGATGTATCCGGTTCTTGCAAAGGTGAGGTATTCGGATGTCCGCACGGTAGCGGGTGATAAGCGCCTACTCTGGTCGTCGCTCGTGCTCAACTGGCTCGTGGGTCCAGCTCTGATGTTTACGCTGGCATGGTTGCTGCTCCCTGACCTTCCCGAATACCGGACGGGCCTCATCGTTGTCGGCCTTGCTCGCTGCATCGCCATGGTCATGATCTGGAACGACCTGGCGTGTGGTGACCGCGAGGCAGCAGCGTTCCTCGTCGCCATCAACTCGGTGTTTCAGGTTGTTGCATTTGGGGCCCTTGGATGGTTTTACCTCCAGGTCCTACCAGCCTGGCTTGGCCTCAGCACCACCTCAGCTTCGTTTTCGTTCTGGGCCATTACCGCGAGCGTGCTTGTCTTTCTTGGTATCCCACTCGCCACTGGATACCTTTCGCGCCGCGTTGGTGAGGCCAAGCGGGGACGCGAATGGTACGAATCAGTATTCCTACCGAGGGTGAGCCCATTTGCGCTCTACGGTCTGCTGTTCACGATCGTGCTGTTGTTTAGCCTGCAAGGCCAACAGGTCATTGATCATCCCGTTGACGTTACAAGTATCGCGCTCCCACTACTCGCCTATTTTGCGCTGATGTTTGCGATCGGGTTCCTCACCGGCAAAGCCGTCGGACTCCCCTATGCGCGCACCAGCACCCTTGCATTCACGGCAGCCGGCAATAACTTCGAGCTTGCCATCGCGGTCGCCGTCGGCACTTTCGGAGCCGCAAGCGGCGAGGCCCTGGCCGGAATCGTCGGCCCGCTGATTGAGGTACCAGTACTCGTTGGGCTTGTCTATGTTTCTCTCTGGCTGCGCGGTCGAATCTTCCCAACATCTGGGACACTCGCCAAGCATCCGGCGGCTCACGATACTCACCCAGAATCCATCGAAGCGAAGGAACTTGCATGAATAACCGACCCACCGTTCTCTTTGTGTGCGTGCACAACGCGGGCCGCTCACAAATGGCCGCTGGGTTCCTCGCTGCTCTCACTGGTGAGTCCGTAACGGTATTGTCAGCAGGTTCTGCACCGAAGGACAGCGTCAACCCCGTTGCGGTGACCGCCATGGCCGAAGTTGGAATCGACATCACGAAGAACATCCCGAAGATACTCACGACGGAGGCCGTGCAGACCTCCGATGTGGTGATCACGATGGGCTGCGGCGACGCGTGCCCATTCTTTCCAGGCAAACGCTACGAGGACTGGAGACTTGACGACCCGGCAGGACAACCCTTGGACGCCGTGCGCCGCATCCGTGACGAGATTCGGGCACGGGTCGAGGCACTCATCCACAGCATGTCCAATACGGATGCCGAGGGCCGTGCCCCTCAGCTCCCAAAACCACACAGCAACCCCCAGGAGCAATCATGACCCTCGCCGCCCAGCAACTTCGCCAACTACCGATTGCCGTGATCGGGGCGGGGCCAATCGGCCTTGCCGCTGCAGCCCAGGCGCACGAACGAGGCCTGGACGTCATCGTTTTCGAAGCCGGAGACCACGCCGGCGCGGCCGTCGCCAGCTGGGGTCATACCCGACTCTTTTCCCCGTGGGAGTTTCTTGTGGATGCCGCCGCAGCCCGACTCCTTGATGCGAGTGACTGGGACGCACCCGTCGCGACCCGCATCCCGCACGGCAGAGACCTCGTCGAGTCCTATCTGATTCCGTTGAGCAACACACCAGAGCTCAAACCCGTCATCCAGTACCGCAGCACGGTGATCGCCGTTTCACGCCAAGGCATGGACAAGACTCGGTCTGCGGGCCGAGAACACGCACCCTTTGTCCTCAGGGTGCAGACGCCAACCGGCACTTCGAGTGTTGCCGCCTCGGCAGTCATCGATACGTCAGGCACATACGGAACCCCGAACAACCTCCTCTCGTCGGGCCTCGAGCCGACCAACAACGCCGCAGTCAGACGCTTCATCACCGGAGCCCTTCCTGACGTGCTTGGTGTCGACCGTCATCGCTTCGTGGGGCAACACACCGTTGTGGTGGGCGCGGGTCACTCTGCGGCAAATACCCTCCTGAAACTGGCCGAACTTGCCGCGACCGAAGCCAATACACGGATTTCCTGGGTCATCCGTTCTCGCACGCCCCAGAGGGTCTACGGCTCGGCAGCTGATGAGCTGCCCGCACGAGGCGAACTTGGCGGCATGGTGAACGCACTGGTTGATTCGGGTCGGGTGACGCTGATCGATTCCTATGAAATCGATAACATCGTTGCGGATGCCTCAGCCAGCGGCGTTGTGTTGAACGGGCGCCGCGCAGGTGAGCCCTATTCCGTTGCTGCAAACGTGGTTGTCAACGCAACTGGGTTCAGGCCGAACCTTGATTTCCTGCGAGAAATCCGACTCTCGCTCGACGAGGTCATCGAAGCACCTCGGATGCTCGCCCCGCTCATTGATCCCAATATGCACAGCTGCGGCACGGTCTACCCACACGGTGTTGACGAGTTAGCGCATCCCGAACCCAACTTCTTCATCGCCGGGATGAAAAGCTATGGGCGCGCTCCGACGTTCCTGCTTGCGACCGGATATGAGCAGGTCCGTTCCATTGCGGATGAACTGGCCGGCAATCATGCTGCGGCACGTCAAGTGCAACTTGTGCTGCCCGAAACGGGTGTCTGTATGACGGTTGCGCCTACAGCAGACTGCTCAGGCGAGGGTGCCGTCAACGATTCGGGTGATTGTTCGGTCGATGCGGCCACAACGGCGGGGTCATGCGGCAGGGAAACGAGTGCGCTGATCTGACCTGAGGTGGCTCCGACGGGATGACTGAGCTGAGGTTGCGTTGACCTGACTTGGGGATGCGCTGAGCGGACGTACGTGCCGCCGCAGCGCATCCACGCACACGTTTGCTACGGCGCCGTGGGTACAGTTCTTGTATGGCAACTCCCCCAGTGACCGACCGTCCACCCTACGACGCCTTTCTGCACAAACTCGCTGGCAAACCGATGCTGGTGACCGGCCTGACGTTTCTCCTTGCCGCCGCGGTCACCATTGCGCTGCTTGTGGTTGAGCCTACCGACGTCGACATCCTCGGGGTTATCAGTCTTGGCGCCACCGTCTGGGGCCTCACGCTCGCGCTCGTGATCTACCTGCTCACCGCGCAGGACACCGATCGAGTAATGGACCAGATTGCCGATCTCCAAGAGCAGCTTGCTGCTTCCCTGATTGACCCAGATGACGCGGATGACGCGGATCAGGACGAGTCGAACGCATCCGCAGAGCCGACACTCGCTACACAGGCGAGCGTCGAACCGCTGGAGAAGCATCAGCCGGTTACGGCAACGGCTTCGAACGATCCCGATACGGGGCCGAGCGCTCCCCCAACTGTTCAACGCGGTTCCCGAGGACGGGCGAGCGCGGGCGGCCTCAGGGCCGAGCGCGAGGCGATGGTGTACCACGCGGACGCCGGCGTACCCATCACCGAGAGAATTCCTCTCGACTATCTGGATGCCTGGCTGGCGGCCACTGGACGAGAGCCAGACCAGATCATCCGCGGCTGGACTCGCGGTCGCGCCGGCCAGTCCCCGTGGGTACTTCAGGCGGCTGACGGAACCCGCTGGAGCGTGTTCTCATCCGGCGATGGCAGCCCAAGCGTCATCGAGCTTGACGACCCGAGATTTCGGGGCGACCAGAGAAACCGCCAGCGGCGGCAGAACCGCAACGTCAGACGTTAACTCGCCGGCCCAGCCAAAGACTCTCGCGAAACGGTTGTCGCATCGATGAGGCCCTCGTACAGGGATCCGTCAATCATGGTGTGCACCTCGTCGAATCGCGTGAGGTGTGAGAGATCGTGCGTCACCAGCAGCGTTGATGTCTTGCGCTCCTGCGTGAGCGTGATGACAAGGTCGATGATTTCGGAACCCCGCTGCTGATCGAGGGCGCTTGTTGGTTCATCCACCACAATCACCGTTGGCTCATTCATGAGGGCACGAGCAATATTCACTCGCTGGCGCTGCCCTCCGGAGAGTTGGCTTGCACGCTTCTGCCGTTGACCGGCAAGCCCGACGGCGTCAAGGAGTTCGTCCGCGCGTCGTTCGTATGCTGACCGCTCGTTTCCACGTAGCCTTCGTTGACCAAGGTGCGACATGACGACCAGCTGGTCCCGCACCGTGAGCGCTGACAGCAGGTTCGGCTGCTGAAAAACAATACCGATGCTGTCTCTGCGGAGTTTGGCGCGTTCAGCTGAGGTGAGGGCCGAGGCATCCACTCCCCCGATCTCAACGTTTCCGCTTGTTGGCGTGAGCAACGTTGATGCGACGGAGAGCAGTGTCGATTTGCCAGAACCGCTCGGGCCGGTAATGGCAGACACGGTTCCCGGTGCAACCCGCAGCGAAACGGCGTTCAACGCGGTGATGGTGTCGTTTCCATCGGGAAATGTGACGGTAAGGTCTGAAAGCTGAATCATGGCGTGTCCTAGCTGTTGCGGCCGCTGAGGGCGGCGAGTGGGTCGACGGTGGTCACGGAACGGAGTGCAAATGCAGCGCCGGCGAGTCCGAGCACAATCATGATGGCGGCGGGAAGCAGCGTGGTGAGCGGGCTCAGCACAAACGGCAGCGCGCTGGCAGCCAACAGGCCAAGACCAATCGTCAGTATGAGTCCAAGTCCAACGCCGGCGACGAGGACGGCAAGGGCCTGCCCAAGCGCATCCTTCACAAGAGACGCGGTGGATGCCCCGAGCGCCTTGAGCACCGCAACATCACCATGTCGCTGGAGCGTCCAGACGGTAAAGAACGCGCCGATAACAAGCGCGGAGATACCAAAGAGCAGCGCCATCATCATCCCAAGCGAACCGATTTCACTTTTGAAACTCTCAAGACTGAGAAGCGATGTCCAGATGCCGGTTGCCGTCGTTCCGGCCTCAGCGTCGATTTTCGCGAGGTCAGCTCCGGATGCGGTAACGGCGAAAACCGTCGCAAACGGTTGTTCCCCACCCCCGGTTTGTTGTCCGACGATCACACGCCAGTTGTCGAGCGACGCGTAGGCGACGCCCGTGTGGCTGTACTCTGAGTTGCCGTTAACCGCATCTACGGTGAAGGTCGTTCCGGCGACGGTCACGTCATCACCCTGCAGGGCACCCAGGTTCTTTGCCGCGGCCGCTGACAGCACTATTCCGTCATCCGATGTTGGTAATTGCTGAGAGCCGCCAACGGAATCAAACGAGCTCGACACGCCAAACAACGTGATCGCAGAGGAGTCGCCGTTCGCCGCGAACGCTTTTACCGTTGCGATACCGAGCGGCTCGGCGTGTTCAACCCCGTGAGCACCCCTCCACATCGCTAGCTCGTTGGCGGTGACCTGCGACGATGCATATGTCGGCTCCTGCGAGGTATCGGCGCTGTCACCCGAACCGAAAACAATGGTGTTGGCCGTCAGGCTGGTCAGCGCCGAGATATTCGCATTGGCCAGGCCAAAAGTCAGCCCACCGAGGAAGCCAACCAAAACCGTAATCAGGGTGACGACCGACCCAATCAGTGCGAACCGGCCGCGTGCAACGGCAAGTTCTCTCCACGCAACAAACATTGCTGACCTTTCATCAAACGCTGTAGAGGCCAAATTCCTGGCCGCTTCTTCAAGCATCCTCAGATTGCGGTTGGTTCGAATCGAGCCTGGGTTTGGTTGTCCATCAAACTTTTGATGGATGCCGTTCACCGACGAACTGGTTACGCTGGGGAGCAATGAAACACACGTCGCTCAACTCCGTGTTTACGGGCCTCCGGTATGGGCTACATGCGCTCATCATTGGACTCTCGGTACTTGTTGTTCTTCGGGCGTTCCAGCACGGCGACTCTCCTGTCGCTGCGGCTGGCGATCCGGCGTATGGCTGGGTCGTGCTCACGCTTGTGGTCCTCTTTCTTGCCGTGTATGTGAGCGGCGCATGGCTTCCCAACGAGACGCCCTCGCCTACACGTCTCGTATGGTTGACCGTGCTTACTGCGCTCTGGGTGGTCCTCGCGGTACTGACCCCCGAGGCAGCGTTCCTCGTCTTCCCGCTCTTTTTCCTGTACCTCCATCTTGTTCCCCTTCCGTGGAATGTGCTGGTAGTGCTCATGACGACCGGCGTTGCCATCGTGACGCTGTCGTGGAATACGGGATGGAGCACGGGTGGAGTGATTGGCCCGCTGATCGGTGCCGGTGTTGCGATTGCGATCGGGCTTGGCTACCAGGCCCTCTTTCGTGAGGCGGCAGTGCGCAACAGGCTGATCCAAGATTTGATCGAAACCCGTGAACAGTTGGCGGTCACTGAGCGCGAGGCAGGCACGCTTGCCGAACGATCGCGGCTTGCCCGCGAGATTCACGACACGGTGGCCCAAGGGCTGTCAAGCATCCAACTCCTCCTGCACGCGGTCGAGCTCGAAGACCCAGAGCACCCTGCGATCGATCACATCCGCCTCGCAAGAGAAACTGCGGCAGTGAATCTGCTTGAAGCGAGAAGATTCATCGCGGAGCTCAGCCCGCCCGCGCTCCAGGAGCACAGCCTTGAGGGCGCGATCAGCAGACTGGCGACGGCAACAGCAGACTCGACTGGTGTTGATATTCGAGTCACGACCAGTGGCGACCCAGTTCCCCTTCCGATGCCAGTTGAAACGGCGTTGCTCCGGATTGCGCAGGGCTCGCTCGGAAATGTTGCCCAGCATTCGAACGCGACGCGCGCCGATGTCACACTCAGCTACATGGGCGATGCGGTGAGCCTGGATGTTGTTGACAACGGCATCGGCTTTGATCGTGCCGCCCAGCGCCTGACACAGTCGCACCCGGAACGGCAGTCCTTTGGCCTCGCGGCTATCAGCGACCGGGCCAAGCAACTGGGCGGCTCCGTTTCGGTCGAGTCCTCCCCCGGCTCGGGGACGGCCGTTGCCGTCACAATACCCCTCGACCCGCAGGAGTCAACGGAATGATCAGGATTCTTATCGCCGACGATCATCCCATCGTGCGCGCCGGTGTTGTGGCCCTCGTGAATACCGAGCCCGACCTCAGTATCGTCGCGGAAGCAGCAACCGCTGAAGAGGCCGTCACTCTTGCCAATGAGTTGCAGCCGGATGTTGTGCTCATGGATCTCCAATTTGGCACCCAGCGCATCCAGGGGGCCGACGCCACCAAGCTCATCAGGACTGGACCAGACGCGTCGCGAGTACTTGTGCTCACCAACTACGATACGGATGCCGACATTTTGAGCGCGGTCGAGGCAGGTGCCAGCGGCTATCTCCTCAAAGATGCCCCACCGACGGAACTGCTTGACGCCATTCGGGCTGCCGCTGCAGGCAAGAGTGCGCTCGCGCCGGCTATCGCAACCCGCCTTGTACGGCACGTCAACTCGCCAAGCACCCAGCTCAGCCCACGCGAGGTTGAAGTACTCGAGCGAGTTGCGAGCGGGGCAACCAATAAACAGATCGGTGCCGAGCTCTTCCTCAGCGAAGCAACCGTCAAATCACACCTGGTTCATATTTTCACGAAGCTGGGCGTTTCGTCGCGAACACAAGCAGTTGCGAAGGCTCGCGAGTCAGGCCTCATCCGCGCGTAACCTGGGTCTAGAATCGGCCACTATGACGGATCTCCTTCGCGTGAAGCGCCTCACCGCACAACTCCTGGCCGCCCCTGCCGATTCGGTACTGACGGTTGCTGCTCATTTCGGGGCAATGCAGGGGCAGGATCTTGGTGCCGTCTTGTGGGCCCTTGGCCAACGTGCGCGGTCCTCAGGCAAACCGGCAACCGTCACGACCGTCCGTGACTCCTTTAACCGTGGCGAAGTAGTGCGCGGATGGCCAATGCGAGGCACGCTCCATGCCGTGCCCGCCGCCGACCTCGGTTGGATGCTGAGCCTCACAACAGAGCGACTTATGAGGGGTGCAGCGAGCAGACGAGCCGGTCTTGGACTCGACGAGCAAACACTCGATCGGGCCAGGTCGCTTGCTATCGATCTGCTCGGAGGCGGCCACGGGGCAACGCGCGCCGAGTTCCTTGAGCATCTTGAGCGAAACGGGATCTCCACCGAAAGCTCACGCGGTTACCACATCATCTGGAGCCTCTCCCAAACCGGCGTATTGTGTTGGGGTCCATTTCGAGCTGCTGAACAGGAACTCAGGCTCATGGATGAATGGATCACCAACCCAACGGTGCTCGACCGTGACGACGCCCTGTGTGAATTCTTTAGTCGCTACATTAACGGACACGGCCCGGCAACACTTTCCGATTTTGCTGCTTGGACGGGCCTCACCATGGGCGACTGCCGCACGGCGGTCAGACTTGCCACCGAGCGGGGTCGAGTGCATCCGTTTTTACACAACAACGAGTCATACTTTGTCGCAGAGCTCACGGAGCCCGGTATTGAAACCACCGGTCCGCGGCTCATTCCCCTTGCCGGATTTGACGAGTACTACCTTGGCTACCGTGCGCGTGATGCGGTCATCCACCCTGACCATGCGCAACGCGTTGTTCCTGGCAATAACGGAATGTTCAAACCGGTGCTGCTCCAGGATGGAGTCGCGATAGGTACGTGGAAGCGCAAGGCAACCTCGCGGGGTCTTCTCATCGAGGTAAGCCCATTCGAACCGATGCCGAAGCGACAACTCCAGCATGACTTAGAGCTCGTTTTCCAGCCGTTTGCTGACTTCTGGGAAACGCCGCTTCGTTCGGTCACAACCGAGTAGCTTCTGTCGGCTTCAACCGCGAGAGGCTGGAGGGCTGGTGCGGATTATTCGCCAGAGTCGAAGGCCTGCGTCGCGCCGACCCACTCGGCAAGTTTTGCCTGTGCCGCACCGCTGTCGATCGTTTCGGCGGCAACGGCCATTTGCGTGCGCAATCGGTCGAGCAGCGGAATTTCTGCGCTCGCAGGCTTGTCATGCAGATCAAAGGCGACAAGGCCGGCTGCGGCATTCAGCAGCACGATGTCTCGGACGGGCCCATCATGGCCTGCGAGGACGTCGCGGGCCACCTTGGCGTTGTAGGCAGCATCCTGTCCGATGAGGTCATCGATGCTGGCCTTGGAGATGTTGAGGTCACGCGGATCAAGATCGTGTTCGGTCACGCCGCCTCGCGTTACTTCCCAGATATGGGAGTGTCCAGCGGTTGAGAGTTCGTCGAGCCCCTCGTCCCCTCGAAAGACAAGCGCGTTGGCTCCACGGGTCTGGAATACGCCAACGATCAGCGGAACACGGTCGAGCTGGGCGACACCGACCGCGGATGCTTCCGGCCGCACTGGGTTACACAGGGGTCCAAGAAAGTTGAACACCGTTGGAACGCCAATCTGTTGGCGAACGGCACCAGCGTGAGCGAACCCAGGATGGAAACGACCGGCAAATACAAAGGCAATATTTGTCGCGTCGAACACGGTAGCGAGTTGATCCGGTTCAAGATTGAGATTGATGCCGAGCTCACGAAGTACGTCGGAGGCTCCAGACTGCGAACTCGCTGCCTTATTACCGTGCTTCACAACGGGCGTGCCAGCTGCGGCCGCGACGATGGATGACATTGTGGAGACGTTTACGGTGCCAAACCGGTCACCACCTGTTCCAACAATGTCGAGGGAGTTGGGCGAAATGCTCACGGAATGCGCGTGATCGAGGATTGCATCGCGGAACCCAACCACCTCGTCGACGGTCTCCCCCTTGATACGCAGTGCAATAAGGAACGATGCAATCTGCGCCTCGGTTGCGGCACCCGTCATGATTTGGGTCATGCACCAATCGGCTTCGCTCACACTCAAATCGTTAGATTCAATAAGAGAAGTGATGATTTTTGGCCAGGTTGGTGAGAAACTCATAACTTCAATCGTATAACCTCATGTCCGTTGCCTGAGAATTTGCCCCGAGAAACCGCGGAAACTCACAGACAAATCGAGATAGGTTATCCTTACCTAACATAGACACGCCCTCGCACACTAGTCGCGGTGGCAAAAAACTTGCTGGGAATCAGCCATAATGGACTGTGTGACAGCGACTTCTATCATTCCCAAGGCTTCTACGCCCGCACTCAACCGACCCAACACTGTTGCGGTCGGCACCATTGTGTGGCTCGGTAGTGAAGTTATGTTCTTCGCGGGACTCTTCGCGATCTACTTCACGCTTCGTTCCATGGCTCCTGAGCTATGGCAGTTCGAGACCGACAAGCACAACCTCACGTTCGCCGCAATCAACACGGCGATCCTGGTGTCCTCCTCCTTTAGCTGCCAGTTTGGGGTGTTCGCAGCAGAGCGTCTCCAGCCACGCGCTACCGGTTGGAAGCCCAGCCAGTGGGGCATGATCGAGTGGTTCTTCCTTACCTATGCTCTCGGCGCGATCTTCGTCTCCGGCCAGGTCTGGGAGTACGCAACGCTCGTCTCTGAGGGCGTCACGCTGTCATCTAACGCCTACGGTTCTGCGTTCTACATGACCACTGGATTCCACGGAATCCACGTTGCAGCCGGCCTCGTTGCCTTCCTGCTGGTCATCGGCCGTGGATTCGCCGTCAAGAACTTCGGTCACAAAGAGGCCACAAGCGCCATCGTTGTGTCGTACTACTGGCACTTCGTCGACGTTGTCTGGCTTGGCCTGTTCTTCGTCATCTACATCATCAAATAGCAGGAGCGTCGTTACAGCATGATTCGTAGCAGCAAACACAAGGCGAAGAAGACCGGCCGCCGCCACCCGTTGGCGACGGTAGCTCTCGTAGCCATTGGGCTCGTCTTCACCGGCGCAGCATACGCAGGCTTCAGCGGCAGCGCCGCAGTTGCTGAAGTAGACCTGCAGTCACAGAGCACGATCGACGAGGGCGAAAAGCTCTTTGCGGCAAACTGCGCAACCTGTCACGGACTGTCGGCTGAAGGGTCAGACGATGGCCCAACGCTGATCGGAGCCGGCGCAGCATCCGTACACTTCCAGGTAGGAACCGGACGCATGCCACTGGCATTCCAGGGTCCACAGGGAATGGTCAAGCCTAAGCAGTTCACCGATGAGCAGACCCTGCAGCTCGCTGCATACGTCGCCTCGCTCGCACCAGGGCCATCAATCCCAGAGTCGCAGTACCTCGACGGCGAAGGCGACATCGCCAACGGTGGAGAACTGTTCCGCATCAACTGCGCAATGTGCCACAACGTGGCGGGTGCCGGTGGAGCACTCACCGAGGGCAAGTGGGCACCGTCGCTCGAAGGCGTCGACGCCGTTCACATCTACGAGGCCATGGTCACAGGCCCGCAGAACATGCCAGTCTTCAACGACGCAAACATCACTTCAGAAGAGAAGCGCGACGTTATCAGCTACCTCAAGTACATGGAGAACACGGTTTCGGTTGGAGGCTTCAAGCTTGGCTCGATTGGTCCCGTTGCTGAAGGTCTCTTCATCTGGATCTTCGGACTCGGTTCGATCATCGCGCTGACCGTCTGGGTCACCGCAAAATCTAACTAGGCAGCAATAATTTTTGCCGCGGGAACATCAACGCAGCGGCTCTACTCGATTACACATTAGGTTCAAGGAGAAACATGGCACAGGACGCGAAGAACGGCAGCACTGACGCCGTTGTCGCCGCCAGCGGTGCTGGGCACGCAGACGATGGTTTGTCTGCTGGCACAGCGGTGATCCCGGCCGACGCGATTCCCAACCCGGGTCACCCCCCGCACAGGAAGCGTGTCACCGACACCAACCCAAAGAAAGAAAAGCGCGCCGAACGAACGGTCTTCACGCTCTTCTTCCTCTCAATCATCGGAAGCATTGGTGCCATCGCGGCATATATTGCCTTCCCGATTGAAAACGGCAACCACGAAATGGTGCGAATGAGCACCCTCTTTGTCGGACTGGGAATGGCGCTGGCTCTCTTTGGAATTGGTGTTGCAGCCATCCACTGGGGCAAGGCCCTCATGAACGACAAGGAAGGCATCGACGAGCGTCACCCGGTTCGTGGAGACGACGCGACTCGCGAAGAGGCCGCAGAGATCTTCCACCTCGCAAACGAGGAGTCCGGCTTCGGACGTCGCACGCTGATCCGCAACAGCCTCATCGGCGCCCTTGTAGCTTTCCCGCTCCCTGGCGTTGTCCTCCTGCGCAGCCTCGCGCCGCACGACCAGGACCCAGTTGCCCTGCTCAAGGAGACCATGTGGGACAAGGGCGTTCGCCTCACCCGTGATCCCTCCGGGACACCAATCAAGGCTTCAGATGTCACCATCGGCTCGGTCTTCCACGTCATCCCTGAGGGACTCAACGAGCTCGAGCACGACAAGCTCAATGCCAAGGCAAAAGCCATCGTGCTGCTCATGCGCCTCAAGCCTGAAGACCTCATCGAAGATGAGAACCGCAAGGGCTGGTCATACGACGGAATTGTCGCTTACTCAAAGGTATGCACGCACGTTGGATGCCCTGTAGCGCTCTACGAGCAGCAGACGCACCACCTGCTCTGCCCATGCCACCAGTCGCAGTTCGACGTGACCCGTCACTGCGAGGTTATCTTTGGGCCGGCAAAGCGTCCGCTCCCCCAACTTCCAATCACCGTGAACGATGAAGGCTACTTGGTCGCTCAGAGTGACTTCACTGAGCCTGTCGGCCCGAGCTTCTGGGAGCGTCTGTCTTGAGTACCGCTAACGCAACTGCCACTACCGAATCAACGGCGCCCCAGCAGGGTGGAGTTCGCTTCACCAGCGCGGCGGCCAACTACATTGACGACCGCACCAAGGTGTCGGCCGCGGTCAAGGAATTCGGTCGCAAGATCTTTCCAGACCACTGGTCATTCCTGCTCGGTGAAGTAGCACTCTACAGCTTCGTTGTAATTCTGCTCTCGGGCACGTTCCTCACGCTGTTCTTTCAGGCCTCTATGGCTGAGGTCCACTACAACGGCTCCTACGTTCCCCTCAAGGGAATGGAGATGTCGGTAGCCATGGCGTCGACCCTCGATATCTCCTTTGATATCCGCGGCGGTCTCCTCATGCGTCAGGTGCACCACTGGGCAGCGCTGCTCTTCGTAGCTTCCATTGGTCTCCACATGCTCCGCATCTTCTTCACGGGTGCGTTCCGCAAACCTCGTGAGCTCAACTGGGTGATTGGTTTTGTCCTCTTCATCCTCGCGATGGCAGAAGGATTCACCGGATACTCGCTCCCCGACGACCTGCTCTCAGGTAACGGTCTGCGAATCATTGACGGAATCGTCAAGGGCATCCCGCTTGTAGGTACCTGGCTCTCGTTCCTCGTCTTTGGCGGAGAGTTCCCCGGAACCGACATTGTTGGTCGACTCTACGCAATGCACATTATGTTGCTGCCCGCGTTGGTCCTTGTCTTCATCGCGCTGCACCTTGTGTTTGTGGTTGTTCACAAGCACACGCAGTTTCCTGGAGCTGGCCGCACCAACAACAACGTTGTCGGATTCCCTGTCCTTCCCGTCTACGCGGCAAAGGCCGGCGGATTCTTCTTCATCGTGTTCGGTGTGATTGTGACCATCGCGTCACTCTTCACGATCAACCCGGTCTGGAACTACGGCCCGTATGACCCGTCCCCCGTTTCGGCAGGTACCCAGCCCGACTGGTACATCGGTTTTGCCGATGGCGCCCTTCGACTCGTACCTCCCCACTGGGAAACCGAATGGTTTGGCGGAACCTGGTCGTGGAACATCCTTGCCCCACTGATTGTGATCGGTATCTTCATCGTGCTTGTCATGGTGTACCCGTTCATTGAAGCCTGGATCACTGGAGATAAGCGCGAGCACCACCTCCTCGACCGCCCGCGCAACGCCCCGACCCGTACCGCCATTGGTGCAGCCGGAGTTACCTTCTACGCTGCTATGTGGGCCGGTGCTAGCTCCGACCTTGTAGCGACACACTTCCAGATGTCGATGGAAGGCGTTATCCACGCCCTCCAGTTCGCCCTCATCGTCGGACCGTTCATTGCCTACTTCATCACCAAGCGCATTTGCCTTGGTCTGCAGAAGAAGGACCGCTCGATTGCCCTTCACGGCTACGAGTCCGGACGCATCGTTCGCATGCAGGGTGGCGAATACATCGAGGTTCACAAGCCGGTCTCCGACTACGAGCGCTGGGAACTCGTCAGCTTCGAGGAATACAAGCCCCTCGTACTGCGCCCCAACGACGAAGGCAAGATCACGTTTGGCAACCGTCTGCGCACCGTCTTCTCGCGCTGGTTCTTCCAGGACCGCGTTGCCCCTGTCACACAGGGCGAGATCGAGGCAGAAGGCCACAACCACCACTAAGCCGCATCGCCGGCATCGGTAGTTATTCTGTGGGGCTGGTTACGAGCAATCGTAACCAGCCCCACAGCTGCGTTAACCGCAGGGTTCATCCGGCCGAGTTGGGCTCTCGAAAGAAGAGCGGATGAGAAACCTTATCTTGCGGAGACGACGGGTCAGAGTGACGTGAACTCAAACCGCCGCGCCTAATAAACCTCCCCTTGCGCGGGCGACGGGTCCTCTGGCTAACTCTCAAGCCCGACTGTTCAATATGTGCTTCTCCCCGTCGCGGGGAAAGCAGTTCCGCTTGCGTCCGCTCAAGTTCTCAGAGCCACGTCACACGTCAATTGGTTCTGGACACGTCAATTGGTTCTGGACACGTCAATTGGTTCTGGGCATGTCAACCGGGCCCTGCGCGAGTGATCGCGCTTATGCCCTTGGAGACGTGGACAAGTGATCGAGGTCTCAAAAAATGCTCACTTCCAAGCTATTGAGAGCATCTTTTACAAACTCGATCGCCTTTCGCGCAGGACACCTTGGGGACGCGCCAGAACTCCCCCAAAGCCGTCGTGGCCTATCCCACCCATGGTTCGTTCATGGCGCCGGGCAGCACAAACTTCTCGTTGCTTCGCAACATACCGATGTCGGCTGCGTATCAGAACGTGTTTCGTTCGCGCGAGGGCAACCATCATTGAATCCGTCGTTAGAGACCGTCATCGTTTGTTGAGCACCCACCCGCGTTCAAAACGCACAAGCGTCTGCGGAGACGTCGTGCGTCGTGTGAGTCACGGATGCGTCGTACAAAGCATTCGTTGACGCGTGATCTCGTGTCTCATCGCAGATGTCGCCGCGGCCGGTTGCGTCTTGATGGTCACGACACCAACCACAGACCGATTGAGTTGGACCCCAACACCGGGTGTGTCACTACTCCCCCACGTGAGCAACTGAAGCAGGACCAACTGATGAAGGAAGCACCTGAGGTGGAAGGCGTGTCTTGAATCTATGGATAACGCGCCATCCGGACGTTTTGGACGCTCAACCTGCAGGCTGTTCGGACTCAACACAGAATCCGAGGCTCGCACGGTTACGATTGTCCCGGTAACAGCGAGTCAGACGCTGCACCGCTCGTGCCACCGCTCGTGCCACCGCTCGTGCCACCGCTCGTGCCACCGCTCGTGCCACCGCTCGTGCCACCGCTCGTGCCACAGGTCGCGCCACAGGTCGGTGCTAGAGTTCAAAAGAGCCCGAGTATGGCGGCATGGCAAGCCTGCACATCGCCAACGGGCCAACGAGCCAACGGGCCAACGGGCCAACGGGCCAACGGGCCAACGGGCCAACGAGCCAACGAGCCAACGAGCCAACGAGCCAACGAGCCAACGAGCCAACGAGCCAACGAGCCAACAAGCCAACAAGCCAACAAGCCAACAAGCCAACAAGCCAACAAGCCAACAAGCCAACAAGCCAACAAGCCAACAAGCCAACAAGCCAACGACAAGATTGTACGACGAGCTGCGCCAGGCCGCACGGGACAACGAGCGCCGCTCAGAGAATCGTTTTAACAACAAATGCCGGCTAGATCCGAAGATCTAGCCGGCATTTGTGGACTCAGGTGTTATCCCATGTCAAGAACTTTACGGAAGTACTCTCCCACAACCTCATAGCCAAGGCGATGGTAGAACTCACCCGATCGAGCCGTAGCCATGCTGAGCTGGCGCACACCGCGGGTTGCGCAGTACTGCTCATTCGCGTCGACCAAAGCAGACCCGAGGCCTTCGCCACGTGCGTGCTCGTCCACTACGATCTCTTGCAGGAACGCCGTGAGGCCGGATGCGTGGAGCAAACGAGAAACTGACATGAGCGAGTAGCCCACAACCTTCTTCTCGTCATTCTCAACCACATAGAGCACGTTGGTCTCTTGGTCACGGTGACGCAACACATTTTCAAACGCGATCTGAAACTCATCTACGTTGATTGCCACTCGGCCAGTTTGGAACTGTCGAGCGAGTGCAAATACTGCAGAGGAGTCCTCGGCTACACCACGACGAATGACTGCCATGATCTAGCGGGCGAAGTGTCCGCGGTAGTACTCGTAGACCCAGCCTACGAGCGCCACCAGCAACAGCGGGAACGCGAAGAACGAGATCCAGAAGCCAACCGAAAGGCCAACCAGAAGAAGACCAGCTGCACCCGCGAGGACCATCGGCCACCAGCTCCACGGGCTGAACTCGCCAATCTCGGGATCTCCATCATCGATGTCGGCGTCGAGGCGGTCTTCGGGAAGTACGCCACCTGCTGACTTCTCAACGCGGCTGATGTAGAAGCCTACAAAAGCGGTCAGCGCAGCCGAGAGGATGATGGCCGTCGAGCCAGCCCACTCTGGGTGGCCGTATGCCTGGATCGTCCAGAACGCATACACGCCACCAACGATCAGGAAGAAGACCGTGAGCAAGTAGAGAATAACAACGTTAGATTTCATCTGACTTAGTTTCCTTTTCCTACCAGCTCGGCATTCGGCGAAACGGCTGGCTCAACCTGACGCACTCCACTGATCTCTGGGTGGTTGAGATCAAACGCAGGCGATTCGCTGCGAATACGTGGGATGGAGGTGAAGTTGTGACGAGGAGGCGGGCAAGAGGTTGCCCACTCGAGCGAACGCGAGTAGCCCCACGGGTCGTTGACCGTGACCTTCGGTGCACGACGGTGCGTGATGTACACGTTGAGCAGGAAGGGGATGATCGAGATGCCGAGCAGCACCGAACCAACGGTTGAGAGCTGGTTCATCCAGTCGAAGCCGTCTTCTGGGAGGTACGTCGCGTAACGACGTGGCATACCCATAACACCAAGCCAGTGCTGGATGAGGAAGGTCATGTGGAAGCCAACAAAGAGGATCCAGAACTGGATCTTTCCGAGACGCTCGTTGAGCATCTTTCCGGTCCACTTTGGCCACCAGAAGAAGAATCCGGCAAACATGGCGAACACAACGGTTCCGAAGATGACGTAGTGGAAGTGGGCAACCACGAAGTACGTGTCGGAGATGTGGAAGTCAAGCGGCGGCGAAGCCAGGATGACTCCGGTGAGGCCACCGAACACAAACGAGATGAGGAAGCCGAGCGACCACAGCATTGGCGTCTGGAACGTGATCGAACCTCGCCACATCGTTCCAATCCAGTTGAAGATCTTCACACCTGTTGGCACCGCGATAAGCATCGTCATGAGCGAGAAGAACGGCAGCAGAACCGAGCCGGTCACGTACATGTGGTGAGCCCAAACGGTAATCGACAGCGCCGCAATGGCAATCGTTGCGTAGATGAGCGTCTTGTAACCGAAGATTGGCTTGCGGCTGAACACGGGGAAAATCTCAGAGACGATACCGAAGAACGGCAGCGCAATGATGTAGACCTCTGGGTGACCGAAGAACCAGAACAGGTGTTGCCAAAGTATGGCACCGCCCGCTTCGGGGTTATAGATTTGCGCATCGAAGATACGGTCGGCTGCGAGGCCGAACATTGCCGCAGCGAGCACGGGGAAGGCCATGAGCACGAGGAGCGACGTGACAAGCACGTTCCAGGTGAAGATGGACATACGCCACATGGTCATACCTGGGGCACGCATCGTGATGATGGTCGTGATGAAGTTCACACCACCGAGGATGGTTCCGAATCCGGAAAGTCCGAGGCCAAGTACCCAAAGGTTTCCGCCGACGCCAGGCGAGAACGTCGTGTTTGACAGCGGCGCGTACGCAAACCAACCGAAGGATGCTGCACCCTGAGGAGTGAAGAATCCGGCTACAGCGATGAGCGAACCGAAGTTGAACAGCCAGAATGCAAACGCATTCAGACGAGGGAACGCAACGTCGGGAGCACCGATCTGCAAGGGCATGATGACGTTTGCGAAACCAGCAAAGAGCGGGGTCGCAAACATGAGGAGCATGATGGTGCCGTGCATCGTAAAGAGCTGGTTGTACTGCTCTTTTGTTGCGACGATCTCAAGTCCTGGGGCAAACAGCTGTGCACGGATCACAAGCGCCATCAGACCACCAATAAGGAAGTAGATGAACGACGTGATGAGGTACATGTACCCGATGACCTTGTGGTCAGTCGAGGTTATCCACGATACGAGGATGTTACCTTTTTTCATTGCTTAGTCCTCGTGGCTTTCATTCGTGGGAACTCCAACGCCAGGCTGGTTGGAGTTGGCGTCGTATTCGCCGCCAACGCGTCCGGTCTTACCCTCTTCGCGAAGGCTTTCGATGTAGGCGTCGTAGTCTTCCTGAGACTCAACCTTCACCTTGAAGAGCATCATGGAGTGGTACTCACCACAGAGCTCGGCACACTTGCCTTCAAACTCACCAATGCGCTCAGGAACAAACGTCATGTAGTTGGTCTTACCCGGGATCATGTCCTTCTTGTAGAGGAACTCGATAACCCAGAACGAGTGGATGACGTCGCGGGATTCCAACGCAATTTCTACCTCTTTGCCAACGGGCAAGTGGAGAACGGGGAAGGTCGACTGATCGACAGCGCCGCGAACGTCTGAGTTTTCGTCGGGCTGAATCTGAATGCCCTGGTAGTACACGTCTTCGTCGAGGTAGTTGAAGTCCCAGGCCCAACGCTTTCCGAAAACCTCGACCTTAACATCGGGGTTATCGGCGCGAGCCTCGATCTTCTGCTGCTCCTGAGCGGTGAAGGCGAAGAAGCCAAGCACCAGGATCAGGGGAACCGCCGTGAAGAAGGTCTCAATAGGCATGTTGTAACGCAGCTGCGCAGGAAGGCCAGTCTGGCCCTTGCGACGGCGATACACGATAACTGCCCAGATAATGAGGCCCCAGGTGATTGCGCCAACACCAAGCAGCACAATCCAGGAGGTTACCCACAGGCCCATGATGCCGCTGGTGTGGTTCGTAGTATCAGGACCATCACCGGGCATCCAGCCCTGAAGTTGTTGTTGGGTACAACCGGCAAGCACCACCGTTAGCATCACTGCTAAGGGGGCTGCCACCCATTTCAGACGACGATTGGATCGCACCGCAGGCCTTTCAGACGTGAGACAAACTAAGTTTGGTCAGTCTATGACTAACCGCCTACTAGCCTACCCTGTGACACGGCTGAGTGTTGACACGTGCGGTGCGAAACGCCGAATTCTTAGCTAAATGAGTCTCCACAAGCGCAGCTTCCTGCGGCATTCGGGTTATCAATCGTAAATCCTTGCTTTTCGATCGTGTCTTCAAAATCGATCGTTGCGCCCGCAAGGTAGGGAACACTCATCTTGTCGACGATGACTTCGACTCCCCCGAAGTCGACAACGGCATCGTTGTCAAGGTAGCGCTCATCAAAGTAGAGCTGATAAATCAGGCCAGAGCATCCACCAGGCTGCACTGCTACGCGGAGACGGAGATCGTCGCGGCCTTCCTGCTCAAGCAGGCTGCGTACTTTTGCAGCCGCGGCATCGCTGAGTCCAACACCGTGTTCTGCTGTGTCGATTGTGTTGGTTTCAGTCATGGCGACTCCTTAGGCTGTTGCGTGAAATTCGCGCTCGAAACCACGCGTGGTGGTCGCGGTAGTGCGCGTATAGAGATTGTAACTGCTTCAACACAAGAAATCGTGAGAATGTTCCCGGACAAGAGCGGGTACTCTTGAAGGACACAGGAACAATGTTCAAGACTTGAGGATTAAAACAGTGGCACGAAACAAAACGACTCCCGACGCTGCGGCGACCGAACCAGAAGAGACGGAGTCCGGCCAGCCAGCTAAAAAGGGGCATGCCACTCCGAGCCGTTTGGAGCAACAGGCTGCCCGCGCCCGTCCGCTCGTTGTGAGCGACCGCAAAGAAGCGACCCGCGTCAACAAAACCAAAATGGCTGAACAGCGCGAACGCGCACGTATCGGAATGGCATCTGGCGACGAGCGGTACCTGCCGCCTCGCGATAAGGGGCCTCAGCGCCGCTGGGTACGCGACTTCGTTGATGCACGTACGAGCCTTGGTGAGTTCATGATCCCGATGATGGGTGTTGTACTCCTCATGACCTTCGTGCCGATCCCGCAGGTGCAGCTGTATAGCGTGCTGGTAATTTGGGGATTCCTGCTCCTTGCGGTGCTTGACGTCATCATCGTTGGATTCCGCCTGAAAAAGAAGCTCGAAGACAAATTTGGTGCTGACAAAGTACAGCCCGGATACCGCTGGTACGCTGCCATGCGCATCCTGCAGCTTCGCGTACTTCGACTGCCCAAGCCTCAGGTCAAGCGCGGACAGCGCCCAAGCTAGGCAATCACGACACACAACGAAGGCCCCGCAACATCTTGAATTCAAACATCCGTTGCGGGGCCTTTGTTGTGTCAGCGGCTAATTCAGCAAACGGTCAAGGCCGCGGTTGATGCTCCGCGCCCAGAACGGCCCCCGATACAGAAAAGCTGTGTAGCCCTGAACGAGGGTCGCGCCAGCGGCAAGCCGCTCGGCAACATCATCAGCGGTGCTGACACCACCAACAGAAATGACGCAGAGCTCAGCGGGAACGATAGAGCGAATCAGCTTGAGTACGTCAAGCGAACGCTGCTTCAGCGGGGCGCCAGAGAGGCCGCCGGCGCCAGCCGCCTCGACCACTGACGCGGCAGTGCGAAGCCCCTCGCGAGAAATGGTTGTGTTCGTCGCAATAATGCCGTCGAGACCAACCTCGCTCACAAGCTTGGCGATCTCCTCAATCTCGGCGTCAACCAGATCGGGGGCAATCTTCACGAGTAGTGGGGTGGAACCCGATGTTGCCTTGACCGCCTCAAGCAGCGGTTTTAATTGAGCAAGCTCCTGAAGGCCGCGGAGACCTGGCGTATTTGGCGAGCTCACGTTGACAACAAGATAGTCGGATACTGGGGCAAGCAGACCCGCGCTCGTGACGTAGTCGGCCGTGGCAGCATCCACATCAACGACTCGGCTCTTACCGATGTTTGCCCCAACGATTGGGCGGCTCGCGTATTCACGAGCTTTCACAAAACGCGGCCGAGCCGCTGCAGCTCCACCGTTGTTAAAGCCCATCCGGTTGATAACAGCCTCATCTGGAATAAGACGAAAGAGGCGTGGCTTCTCGTTGCCAGGCTGCGCATGTGCGGTTAGGGTACCTACCTCGATATGACCAAAGCCAAGCTGTCCAAGTCCTCGAATAGCAGTGCCCTCCTTATCAAACCCAGCGGCGACACCAAAGGGCGTCTCAAAGCGGAGCCCAAGGGTCTGTACCGACAGGTCGGTGCGAGGCCGGGTAAACCGGTGCACAATCGATCCGATACCTAGCGTCGGAAGGCCCTTAATGACTACGTGGGCAAGATGATGCGCCTTTTCTGGGTCCATTTTGGACAGCACGGTGCGAAAGATAAAACCATACACGTTTGGAGATTCCTCGTCTGTTGGGTCTGGAGATGAGATTATTCGGCTGCAGGTGCACTCAGGGCGACATCGTTTGCTTCATCGGCCCGTACACGTTCGGCGCGGGCCGCACGAAGGGAATCGATGGCATCCTCGAAGTCGCTGAGCGATTCAAACGCCTGATAGACGCTAGCAAATCGGAGGTACGCGACCTCGTCAAGGTCACGCAGTGGTTGCAGGATCGAAAGCCCAATGTCATTGGCTTCGATCTGCGAGGCACCCGTTGACCGGATATTCTCTTCGACCTTTTGAGCAAGCAGCGCAAGATCGGGGTCGGTGACCGGGCGCCCCTGGCAGGCTTTCCGCACACCGGAGACCACTTTTTCACGGCTAAACGGCTCAACAACTCCGCTGCGCTTAATGACCGTCAAACTTGCGGTCTCTGTTGTGCTGAATCGGCGTGTGCATTCCGGGCATTGACGGCGCCTGCGGATCGCGGTGCCGTCATCGCTCGTACGTGAATCAATGACCCTGGAATCCGGGTATCGGCAGAAGGGACAGTGCATGGGGGTCCTTCGCTAGTTATTCATACGGATGGTCGCTGCCGCGCCGTGGGCTGGCAGGTGTTCTGCTTGCGCAAGCGCAACCAGTGGCTCGTGGACCTCGGTGAGCGCCGCGTGACTGTACGTCACAACCTGCTGCGCTCGAAGGAACGCATACGCGCCAAGGCCAGAGCTGTACCGTGCACTGCCGCCGGTCGGCAAGACGTGGTTCGAGCCAGCGATATAGTCGCCAAGGCTTACCGGGGAGAAATCACCCACAAAGATAGCGCCCGCGTTGCGGATCTCCCCAACGAGCCGCTCATTCTCTGACGTGTGAATTTCGAGGTGCTCAGGCCCGTAGGCGTTACTCACCTGCACCGCTGCATCAAGGTCGTCAACAAGAATGACTGCTGATTGCGGTCCACCGAGTGCGGCACGAACACGAGCTTCATTCTCGGCTAGCGGGACAAGGCGCTCAAGCGCGTCAACCACCGTTGTCGCAAGCCGTGCAGAGGACGTGACGAGGACAGCCGCGGCAGCCTCGTCGTGCTCAGCCTGGCTAATGAGATCAGCTGCCACGTAGTCTGGGTTGGCAGAATCATCTGCGATGACCAGGATCTCAGTAGTGCCGGCCTCGGCATCAATTCCTACAACGCCGTTGACCACGCGTTTGGCCGCCGCGACAAAAATGTTTCCTGGACCGGTGACAACGTCAACGGGCTCGAGGTCTAACTCGGGGACGCCGTAGGCAAGGGCGGCGATTGCGCCTGCACCTCCGACGGCATAGACCTCGTCAACGCCAAGCAGCCCGGCCGCGGCAAGGATCGAGGGGTGAACCTCTCCCCCGAATTCGGTCTGCGCCGGAGAAACAAGGGCAATGCTCTCAACGCCGGCAACCTGTGCGGTCACCACGTTCATGACGACGCTTGAGGGGTAGACTGCCTTCCCGCCTGGAACATACAGCCCCACACGAGACACGGGAACCCAGCGCTGAACGATGGTGGCCCCCGGAGCGAGCGTCGTGGTGCGCTCTGGTGGCACCTGCGCCTCTGTGGCGAGACGAACGCGACGGATCGCTTCGATTAGGGCATCGCGAACGGCGGGATCAAGCGCCTCGGTTGCCTCACGGATTCGTTGCACCGGCATCTTCAGCTGGGCGGGACGAACCCCGTCAAACCGCTCTGCCTGCTCACGCAGCGCCTCAACACCGCGGGTGCGAACGTCATCAATCAATGGATGAACCATTGTTACGGCCTCGCCGATGTCAATACTCGCACGGGGTACAGAGGTGAGAAGCTGGGAACGAGAGGGCAGAGCGCCGCGGAAATCTACAGACTGAATCATGACAGGACTAGTCTACTTGGAGTGACTCGGAGTCTGTCGGGAATACCCAGCCCTCAGGTGCCGTTGCACGTTGAAGGACGACGTTCTTGTCTGCGTCGCCCACAGAGCTGGCTTGGTATCAGGCCGTGAAGTGTAGGAGAACAATGACGACGCACGCTGAGATCGACCTTTCAAGCGAACAGGCCCTCAACGCCTTCCGAAATGCGTTTCAACGCCACTCCGCCGGCGTCGCGATCATCACGCTCAACAACGTTGATGGCAGCCCAGTTGGGTTCACCGCAACATCGCTCGCTTCGCTCTCCGCACGACCGCCGATGCTCACCTTCAACACCGCAACTACGGCAAGCTCCTGGCCCGGCCTGCGCGACACCGATCACGTTGCCATTCATATGCTCGGCGTGCGCAACCATAAGCTTGCGACCATTATGGCAGGGCCAGCGCCGCAGCGATTCGTTGGGGACCACTGGCACCGTGGAGAATTCAACCTCCCAGTACTCGACGACGTCACGGCGGTGTTGGTCGCCAAGATCGTAGCTCGCAATGAAATCAATCAGGCAGCGTCAATCGTGGCTGAAGTTATCGATGGGTTCCAGGGCAACGACGACGACGGCCTGCTGTACCGCGAACGTCGCTACTTAGCGCCGCGCCCACTCGACGGACAAGACTAAGCCCCCAGCCTCCCTCACTCCTCGATCTCAGGGAGCCGCAGAAAGCCGGCAAGCAAGAGCTCGCGCATGCGCTCAACCAACACTCTTGTCAGTTCTCGCTCATTCGCGTCAAGCAACGACGACAGCGCGGCACTAATCGCACCGATCGACAGTTCGCCATCACACGCACCCACGCAGGCAGCAAGTGCGGTATCGGCGTTCACCGTTCGGCCGAATCCCCCGCCCTGCACCAGCTGGATGACGGCCGGATTCTCTTCGCCAGGCAAGTAGTGTCGGTGCTCGGTAACATCCGTTGTCACAACCGGCCGCAGCGCAAGGAAAGCTGTTTCGTTCATCGATTGGATATGGGTGGCCATCCGCAGCCTGGCTGCCACAACAGTTCGAAGCCCGAACGGATTATTACCAAGGGTTTCGCCACGGACCTCAAATTCGCGTGGCACTTGGGCGCTGCTCGGGGATGGTGCCCGCAGATTGAGGTATCCGAATCCAACATCCGATACGCCACGCTCAGCAAAGTCGTTCACCCAGGTTGTGTAGAGAGCATCAAACTCTGGTGTGCGAGGAAGTGTCCCACCGTCGCGAATCCAGGTCTCAGCATAGGATGCTGCCGACTGACGTTCGCGCTCAATGCACCAACCGCCAAGCGTCGAGCCCTGCAGCCATTCCCGAACCGGACCGAGCGAGTGCTCATCACGCTCAGATGTGTACTCCCAGTTTCCTAATAGCTGTGCGACTCCCCCAGGCACGAGGTGTGGCTCTATTCCCTGCACCACGGCACGAATGAGCCCGTCACCAACCATTCCGCCGTCGCGGTACTCGTACGCAGGAACAGCCTCACCCCTCGGAGTGATGACAAACGGTGGGTTCGTCAGGATCCGCTCAAACGTCATCCCTACGACAGGCTCGAAGAGGTTACCAAGCCGAAGATTCAGGTCGGGGACCTCATTAAGGATCGCGTTTGCTGCGGTGAAGGAGAGAGCCCGCTCGGAGATATCGCTCGCAACAACGGTTCTTGCATAGCGTGTTGCGAGCAACGCCAGCACTCCTGATCCGGTACCCAACTCAAACAGCGAATCAACCGGCTCGTGGACTGCGAGTTGAGCGAGCGACTTCGTGGCACCGCCAACGCCCAACACGAAGTTCTCTGGAAGCGATTCGCCCCTGCTCAATTCCGCCTGATCAGACACAATCCAGTAATCAGCAACACCAAGGTCATCGATGAATTGGTGAGGCACAATATCAACCGATGGCATGACAACACGATCGCTCTCTCCCGCATCGACGACGTTCACAAAACCAAGCGTGGCGAGGCCGAAAGTAGTCGTTCGTGTGAACACGGCGTCGACTTCGTTTTGGCAACGCGGTAGTCCAGCAACGAACAGAGCGACCGCCGTGTCGGCTGTGGTCGCGTCGTTGCTCTCGGCGCGTTCGCGAAGCCGCCGCTCGATCGGGAGGCGGAACCCCCTCGTCGCTGCGGAGGCCGCCGATCCGAGCACGGTTGCTAACGTTTCCGCGTTGTACCCTGCCGCGCGAAGGTCTTTACGCAAACGCACCAGAAGCGTCTGAACTTCCGGGCTCAGGAGATCGGCGGTTGAGCACCCACCCAAATTTCCTGTATCGCGGAGTCGTTCTGCGGAGCCTTGGGCAAGTGGAAGAAACGGAGCCATCTGTTTATTCTGCCGTACCTAGGTGTCCGTCTGAGCACAAAGCGATTGCCACGGTGGATCGCTAACACTGTTTTCCCAGATTCAGTTGAAGCGTCAAGTTATCCTCAAGGGGTGAAGTCACCGAGCCAGCACCCCAACCAGCGCCCGTCCACCCGCAAGCGAATCCTGCTCTTCGGCATTCCGACGCTCGCCATTGCCGCAGCTGCGGCCATAACCGTTGGCATCATCGTTGGTAACCAAGACGCAGCGCCCAACAACGCCGGGACCTTTTCAGACAGTACGCACATGGGCCTTGTTGAAATCGAAACCGCACAGCCGGACCGACTCCGATCGTTCTATGCCGACGCGGTTGGCCTGACCGTCATCAACGAAGACGCAGAATCCGTGACCCTTGGGTCCAGTGGCGAGCCACTGGTCAGGCTGTCTTCAAGCAACGCAACCTCGCTCAGCAATCCAACTGACGCAGGACTCTATCACTCGGCGATACTCTTCCCCTCTGAAGCCGCACTCGCGGACGCGCTTCTCCGCGTTTCCGACCATGCACCAGACTCGTTCCAAGGTTCGGCGGATCACGCCGTCAGCCAAGCGTTCTACTTCGGCGACCCTGACGGGAACGGCGTAGAACTCTATGTTGACCGCCCCCGCGACGAGTGGGTCTGGAACGGTGATCAGGTAGACATGACAACGGTCGCTTTGGATGTCAACGAGTTCATCGCGCAGCACGCAACGTCCTCGAGCGAAAGCGTCCGTGAAGCGAAGGAGGCCGCCATGGGGCATGTACATCTCAAGGTGGGAAATCTGGCGGAGGCAGAGGCCTTCTACTCGGGGATTCTTGGGTTCGACGTGACCAGCCGCGTAGACGGGGCAATCTTCTACTCGGCCGGCGGATACCACCATCACCTCGCCACCAACACGTGGAATAGCGAAGGTGCGGGCGAACGTCCGGCCACGGCAGGACTCAAGAAGCTCTCAATCGTTGTTGAGGACACGGCCGAACTGGATGCGGTTGAGAATCGGCTAGACGCAGCGGGTATCCAGTCAACGAGAACAACAGACGGCATCACAACAACCGATCCCTGGGGCACCAATATTGAGTTGACAGCGCGCTAGCGAGCTATTCGCTACCGCCGAATGGTGAGGCGCACATGAGCGAGAGCGCCATCGTCAACTGGAGGCGTGCTGCCGCGCTTGATTAGGGCTCGTTTGTTCTGACGATGGGAATCTCTTGTGTGAGCGTGCGTTCACGAGTATCGCCCGTGAATGTCCACCAGACCGCAGCGACCAGAAGAAGCATGCCCGTGACGGCGAACGCGGGGCCGAAGCCGAACGCATCAGCCACGAGGCCGATGAGCAACGGCCCGAGTACCGCACCGAGGTCGGCCGACATCTGGAACGTGGAGAGAACCTGCCCACCTCTGGCTTTCTGTCCGATAACGTCGGCAACTGCTGCTTGCTGCGACGGCCCAAGCAAGCCGGTACCAACGCCGGCAATGACCGCAAGCACAAGGGCAATCCAGAGCTCACTGCTAAATCCAAAAAAGACGGTTGAGAGACCAGTGATCGCAAGACCCGCGATAATGAATGGCCGCCGACCGTGGAGATCAGACCAACGACCAGCTGGAATGATGACCGCGGCATTTCCGACGGCAAACGCTGTCAGTGCAAGCGCGGCAGCCGTCGTGTCGGTGGACATGGCCGCCATGAAGAGTGGAACCAGCGCAACGCGCACACCGAACGATGACCATCCATTTGCAAAGTTTGAGGCCAACGCTGCCCGATATGGCGGCTGCAACAGCGCCGCACGCAGTGACATGGTTGGGCGGCTGTCGGTAACACCTGGCTGATCTGCGCTCACCTTGCCCAGCGTTGTTCCAACCACAATGCACGCGACAAACAGTGATAACGCGTAAATGAGGAAGGGCGCACGCAGACCGAGACCAGCCAGCAGCGAGCCAAGTGTTGGCCCTGCGATGCCGCCGATCAAGAAGCTGCCGGCATACAGGCTCGAAATACGGGCGCGCAAGTCAGGCGGGCTCATATGGATCAGCAGCCCCATGACCGCCACAGTAAACATGGTTGAGCCGATACCTGCGATTGAACGGAGCACAAGCAGCTGCCAGTAGACCTGCGCAAACGCACACGCACCGGTCGAAATGGCAACGATCGTGAGCCCGGAGAGGTAGACGCGCTTCTCACCGAAACGCTGGATGAGCCACCCGCTCGCAGGGGCAAACAACAGACGCATGAGGGCAAATGAACTGATGATCGCGCTTGCGGCAGTATTGCTCACGTTAAACTCGACCGCATAGAGAGGAAGGACCGGCGCCACAATGCCGTAGCCAAGCGCAATCACAAACGAGGCGCTGACAAGCACCCATACCTCACGGGGTATTGGACGAGGCGACACGAGCATCCTTAGAATTACGCGGCACGCTGTGGTGCCGACTCCTGATAGTAACCTAGCTCACACCCGTGACATTCCCGAAGGGCGACGATTCGGCAACGCTTCAAGGTTTGTCAGAGATGTCAACTACGCTGACAGCACCAACACGTCGACCTCTGTTGAAAGGGCAAAATGACACACGCTCGAAACCCCCAATGGCCGCTGGTATTGCTCCTCACGGTTCCCGTTCTCTGCGCAGTCGTTCTGCTTCGGTGGGTCATGCGCAGAGGGAAACTCCGCCAACGACGTGGAGCGGCTCTTCTCAACGCCGCAATTCCAGTCAACGCAAAATGGTGGCGAGATCAGCGCGATCTTCCTTCACAACCCAACGAACTCCTTTACGTCGCCATAGGCGACTCCGCTGCGCAGGGAATCGGAGCAAGTAAGCCACGCCGCGGCTATGTCGGTAGGCTCCTTACCGACCTGCGGGCGCTCCAGCCAAGGCCCGTTCGCATTGTCAATCTCAGTAGTTCAGGAGCCAGACTTCGAGAGGCCCTCGCGCAGCAACTCCCCCGGCTTGCAACGCTGCAACCAGACATTGTGACCGTTGCCATCGGGGCCAACGACATCGCCGAGTTTGATGCGCGTAGGTTCGAGTCTGAGTTCCGAGAACTCTGTCGGCAGCTCCCTCCACACACGATCGTGGCAGACGTGCCTGCGTTCTACTTTGGCGCGGCTGAACGCAAGGTTCGACAGGCAAATCGGATCGTTCACCTGGTTAGCGTTGAGTTCGGCCTAAGGGTTGTGCCACTTCATCGCGTGACCCGACGCCAAACAGGCACTCGTTACGCGCTGAATCAGGTTGCAGCTGACTTCTTTCACCCAAACGATCGCGGTTACGCGGTATGGGCAAAAGCATTTTTACCTGCCATAAAACAACGCTTGCACGCACTCAGCCGGCATTCGGTTGCGACTGTAACCCAAAACTACGCGCGATAGCAACGCAGCCCGAAGCTCTTCTTCGTTGCAAGATGTTCCTAGGCAATGCCGTTGCGTCATGGCAGAACAGCGAGGGTTTCGCTATACCTTCTTCACAACGCTTGATTTGAGCTGCATCGGACCAACCCCATCAACTTTGCAGTCGATGTCGTGGTCACCAACGCCGTCAACAAGGCGTATGTTCCTGACCTTCGTGCCAACCTTCACAACGGTTGAGCTGCCCTTGATCTTGAGATCCTTTACCACCGAGACCGTGTCGCCGTCAGCGAGGACGTTGCCAACGGCATCCTTGATCACACGCTCGTGAGATTCTGGCTCGTTGATCGGATCGGCAGCAACCCATTCGTTGGCGCACTCGGGGCAGACGAACAGGGCACCCATCTCGTAGGTGTACTCGCTCGAACAGTTGGGACACGGGGGCAAAGTCTCATTCACGGTGTTAACCATAGCGAAGAACCCGTGCATCAATTGATTTGGCCTTTGCCCGAACGGTCAGCAACACGAGGCAGGCGCCAACGAGCATCATCCCAGTCCAGCCGATCGGTCCAAGCCGCTCGCCGACGACGAGAACGGCTAAAACTGTGGCCACTACGGGCTCAAACAACGTAAGCACGGTCGCTGCAGACGACGAAACGGTCAGCAGTGCGCGGCCAAACAGCACGTAGCCGAGGAACATCGGTACGAGGGCCATGTACAGGCCGACGGCAGCGTTATTCAACGAGGCCAGTAGGGACTCGCCTGTAACCAGCAGTACGGGGATGAGGAGTATCCCACCAAGGCCAAACACGGAGCCCATCGCCGCTGACGCGGTGACTCCGTCAAGCATGACACGGCGGGCTGCCCACGAATACACCGCGTACGTGGCTCCCGCAACGAGCCCAAGCCCCGTGCCCAACAGCAACTCGTTGGGAGTCACCGTCCCAGCGCTGTCAATTGCGGTGCCGTCAGCTGCGGTGCCGTCAACCCCAAACCGCCCGAGGCACAGCAGAACCATGCCAAGCAGCCCAAGACCAACGCTCACGCCCCAGCGAATCGTAAACGCCACACGGTCAGCCACGCGCTCAATTACCGCTGCAAAAAGCGGCGCACTGCCAAGGGACACGACCGTACCAATCGCTACGCCCGCGAGGTGCATGGAGGAATAGAACGCGAGCGGATACAACGCGACGCAGATGGCACCCGCGGTAATCATCGGCCAGTTCCGACGAAGAACGCGAATTTGCCGCCGGATTGGCTTAATCGCGACGAGCGCCTGGAGTACTCCCCCGATTCCCATTGCTGCGGCACCGATGGCAAGGGGGCTCACCCCTGGCGCAAACGTCGCTACGGTTCCCGTCGTTCCCCACAAGAGCGAGGCAACAAGAACGAGAATCGGGCCAAGGCCAACATAACGCGCGGCCCTCACTTTGACAGCTCTGTTGAACCGGTTGCCGTCAGCTCCGCGACGATCGCTTGCGCGAGCCTACGTGCCCTGAGAATGTGTCGATCATTACCCTCAAGACCGGCCTTCGCCATGGACCCTTCAAGGAGCAAGGCAAGGTGTTCAACCGACTCATCGAGCAGGTCAGCGCTCAACGTGCCAAGGTCGATCAGCGCATCTCGAAGTAGCGCTTCAACTTGCTCTTTGTGCCCACGGACAGCTTGTCGCCCAGGATGCCCAACAGGAAGCTCTGCGGCCGCGTTGAGGAGGCCGCATCCCCTGAACCCCGATGGATAGGCAAATCGCGCGTGATCCGCGTACGCATCAAACACGGCAAGAGCGCGTTCCTGAGGCGTCGTTGCCTCTGCGGCTCGCCGCTCATACAGCCCGAGCCATTCGGCGTGACGAGCCTCAAGATAGGCGGCAACCAGCTCCTCCTTCGAAGCGAAGTTGTTGTACAGACTCATCTTGGCCACGCCTGCTCGCGCCGTGACCGCATCGATTCCCGTAGCCGCGAGTCCCTCAGCATAAAACAACTCAGACGCAGCAGCAAGGATTCGTGCTTGAGTCGGACGCGTACGCGGTGTTGATGCCTTACTCATAGTGCCTCCAATTAGATAGATCAGTCTACCTAACTGGATTGTTGGTTGTCCATCAACGAGCCTTCAACACAGCACAAAGGCCCAGGCATTCTCCACGAGATGCCTGGGCCTTTGCTCAATGAAGATTACTCAGTGATTGCTCGGACGCCACCAGACTTGAGCGCAGCGAGCCTCGCCTCTACCTCCGTGAGCTCGCCAATGTCCTCAAGCTGGTTGAACTGTGCGTCAAGACTTGAAGCAGCAAGTTCGCTCGCGCCCTGAACTCGAGCTTCCTCCCGCCGAATTTTCTGCTCGAAACGGTTCACCTCACTATTTGGATCCATGATGTCAATGCTCTTCAGGGCATCCATGACCTTGGTTTGGGCCTCAACAGATTTGGCACGAGCGTTCAACTCGTTGCGCTTATTCGTTAGTTCAACGAGCTTTGCCTTCATCCCAGCCAGGCCGCTCTTGAGCTTGTCAACGACCTCGTTCTGGCTCTGCAAACGTGGCTCCGCAGCGCGGGCTTCCCCCTCGGCCTGAATCTGACGCTGCAGGGCAATCTTCGCAAGCGCATCAAACTTGTCTGCATCCGCCGTCGCTCCGCCAGCACGATACTCATCGGCCTTCTTGCTTGCGGCGAGTGCCTTGTGGCCCCACTCCGCAGCGGCATCAACATCCTCACGATAATCCTGTTCCGCAAGACGCAGGCTACCAATTGTTTCGGCGATAGCGCTCTCCGCTTCGCTGATGTTCGCCGTGTAATCGCGAACCATCTGATCCATCATCTTTTGCGGGTCTTCCGCCTGATCGATCAGTGCATTGATATTTGCCTTCGTTAGTTGGGCGATTCGTCCGAAGATTGATTGTTTAGCCATGTGGCTGATTCCTTTCACGAGGTGTACTGAAGAGAGTATTTGTGGAAATTTGCGGGCGAGCCAGAGAAGGCAATTTAGCGCCAATTTGCGTTATCAGAATCGTCCTCCCCCACGGCGAGAACGACCGCCGCCGGTGGAGCCGCCACTGCCACCAAACGATGGGGACGTCCGTTGGCTCTGGGAACGTCGCGGAGCAGGTGCTTCGCGATACGGCTGGGACTCTCGTCGCTGCCGAGACGCCGGTTCCCGAGGAGGGGAATCGTCGAACGTTTGCCTCCCTTGTTTGACCAAGATGCCACCCAAAAATGCGCCAGCCAGCTGCGTCGCTGATAGCCCCGATATGCCAGTGTCCACACCTGATGCTTCTTGGTCAATGTCTTGCTGAAAGACGCCAACGTCAGCACTTGCCAAGGCCATTGCCTGGTTTGCCAGCGAGGAAGCGGACTGCGCGATTCCGAACGCAGCATCCGGATTCTCTGGCATCAATGTCTTTGCCTCATCGAGCTTACGACTAGCCTCGAAGAATCGCGTTCGGGATTCTGTGCCAACGGCGCCAACCCTGGCCGAAATGAAATTCTGTGTTGCCGAGAGTTGCGCGCTCGCGCTTGCGATCTCATGCTCAGCGGAGGCCAGTTGGCGAGCATGGTTCGCTTGATTCCCACGTGTAACTTCGAGAACTTTCGCCACTTGTCCGGCCGCCTGCTGAATCTGTTCAAGTTCGATATATGGATTCACCCCTCCGAGAGTCAGGGCTTGTCTCACGCGTTGCACAGTTGCAGTTGCTGACGAAACAATATCGCTGATGACCGCAGACTGCTGGGGGTTTGCTTGCATCAGTCGAGCATCGATGAGTTCTGAGTCGAGTGCATTAATCGCAGAGCCAACAGAATCGCGAACCTGCTCAAGATCAATTCCGAGTTGGTGGACTGCGTCACAGAGCCCGAGAGCCTGGCTAGCGGCGTCCTCAGCCACCCGAATACACACAGCCACGTTAGCGTTGTCGCCTGAGGCGAGACGCGTGGCGGCCTCGTCAAGGGCAGTTTGAATCAGTTCAACCCTCAATTGGGCCTGATTCGCATTATCTTCAATCGGAACTAACAGCGAAGGCGCAAAGCGTTCACGAATACCCGCGATGGCCCCTTCAGTTGACGTCACGCGAACCCGAAGGCTTGGCAGCAGATCGCGAACTCGGTTGAGCTCAGCGCCAGGATTCTTTTCGATACTGCGCAGTTCCGCAAACGTTGCGGCTTCGGCGTCAAGTACCGCATCGGCTTGGGCGCAGAGAGACAGGATGCCGCGGTTCCAATCGATGATCTGAGCATCGGTGTCCGGAATGTTATCGTCCAGAAGCTGACGGAGCCGAAACGCCTCAGCGACCAAACCCTTTGCTGAAGCCACTGCCGCAGAGAAGGCCCCGGTCATTGGCTCACCGTATTGGGCAACAGCGAAACTCAGTTCCTGGTCGCTCGTACGAATGGCATCATCGGCTGCCACGAGCGCTGTGGCCGCATCTCGTTCAAGACTGGCAATGTCAATTGGTGCCTCCGGGGCAGAATGAGGCTGACCAGATGGCGTCGGCCAGGGCTGTTCCCCGTTTGATCGTGTTCGGTCAAGTTTGCGCAGTTTTGAGCGATGCCTCAACACCACAACAAGCCAGATCACGGATCCGATAAATAGCAGCCCAAATATAGCACCCACAGGGTTCGTCGTTTCTTCGGAGGGTGTCTCAGTTGCACCGTAGGAGATGCTCTCGCCGTTCGCCGCCTCAGCGATACCGGCTGCGGCGCTGACGACCGCGCCAGCCCAGTCATCTTCACGGAGCGCAGGCTGAATCTTGTACTGTTCGATTCGGCCCGCGAGTGTTGTCGATACAGGGCCGGCCGAGTCGACCGATAGGTAAAACGCTCGCCCTCGAGTTGCCACCGCCAGCAGGACATCATTTGGCCCAAGGTTGTTTTCTTCGGCAACCGTATTCGCCCACTGTTCGGCATCTGTTGGATTCGTAAACTGATCTACAAAAGCAACAAATAATTCAACATGAGTTTCGTCATACAAGTTCTCGATCGCCTGTTCAGCAGTTGCTCGGTTGTCTCCAAGCACATTCGACTCGTCGGTTATGCGGTCCTTACCAAGCGTGACAGGATCCGACGCGTAGGCACCCGTAGCGCCAAACAGAACGGGTCCAACGATCAGTGCCGCTGCAAGAGACGCAATCAAGGCGCTCAAAAATTTCTTCACTCAACATTTCCTTACGCAACGGTTACTGCTGCTCCTGATTGTATAGAGGAAGCGCGAACCCTGTCTATTCAGCAGCCAGACGAAGAACAAACACAGCGATACCGAGCCGAACGTTCGAGCGAGGCTACATGTTGCCACAGACAATACTTGAGACCGCTCATCCAGACTGTGACGTCTAGCGACAGGCGAGAGACGAGAGACGAGCTCCCTGATCTACCGTCGAAATTCCCGTCGCTGAAAACACAAAAACTCCCGGTCAGATTACTCTGACAAGGAGTTTTGGTGGATCTGAGGGGACTCGAACCCCTGACCCCCTGCATGCCATGCAGGTGCGCTACCAGCTGCGCCACAGACCCGGGAAGTCAGACAAATGCTCGCCTGACAACTTCTCTATCCTACAACAGAACGTCTCCGAAAATAAAATCGAGACGGCCTGTTGCGGAAACTATTTAGTTTTCGAGCTGCTCGACAGGCTGCTCGACCGGGATCGCAGGGCAATCCTTCCAGAGGCGCTCGAGGTCATAGTATGAACGCTCATCCTGGTGAAACACGTGGACAATGACGTCACCAAAATCAAGAAGAACCCAGCGACCAGCCGAACGGCCCTCACGGCGGACACGCTTGACTCCGGATTCAAGGAGCTTGTCCTCAACTTCGTCGGAAATCGCTTGAACGTTTCGTTCAGAACGACCGCTGACCATAAGGAAAATATCGGCGAGCGGGAACAACGCCGAAACGTCAAGCGCAACGAAGTTCTCCCCCATCTTGTCTGCCGCCGCCGCAACGGCAACATTCAGAGACTCGAGTGAGGTAGCTGATGCGGTCATATAAAAAAGTGTTCCTGACTTGATAAGAAGGTGTGACTAGCCAAACAGGCCAGTTGAAGATCCGTAGATGACCAAGCCGACGATGCCGACAAGCAAACCACCTGCGGTTATTGAGAGTACCAGAGGAAGCTTGCTCCCCTGCTTGGTATTTGGCGTCACAAGCGTATTATTCGAGGACTGTGCACTAATCGCACGCGAGGCCGCAACAGGGCGCGTGTCGTCAGGAGCATACTCGGGCTCGTCAATTCCGCCGAGGACACCGTCAAGATTATCGATCGTGTCGTGCAGCCGCGCGTGTCCGCCCGTCTCGCTGAGGGCACGTGGGAGTTCAATCGAGCCGGTGATGTACACCTCGCCGGTCTCATCCAGTGCGCCAGCAAGGTCGGAACCATCGGGCAGCAGCGGAAGAATAAGGGCGTTTGTCGAGGAGGTCACTCCCTCTGAGGCGACCGCACGGTTGATGATGTCGTCAAAATCACCATCATCCTCCGCCGGTGCCGAGCTCGGCGCAGGAGCGGGAGACAGAACATCCGGCTGAATTTTGCTCATCGAAACCGTTGCCGGGTCGACGATGTATTGTGGCTCATCCTCGTCAGGCGCGATAACGGGGAAGACAAAACCGGTGGGAGTCTTCTCAATGTGCGGCGCGGCCGATTCCTGTGGCGCTTTGGACGACGAGGTGTCGTCCTCAACGATTTCGGCAACGATGGTGTGCGTCTCGGAGTCGTGCTCCTCGATCACCTCAACGGTTATGGGTTCTGACTTTACTTCCTCGGCCAGGCGAGCTTCCTCAGCAACGCGAGCCTCCTCAGCAACGCGAGCCTCTTCAGCAACGCGAGCCTCTTCAGCAACGCGAGCCTCTTCAGCAACGCGAGCCTCTTCAGCAACGCGAGCCTCTTCAGCAACGCGAGCCTCTTCAGCAACGCGAGCCTCTTCAGCAACGCGAGCCTCTTCAGCTGCTTGAGCCTTTGCCGCGATGCGCTGCTTCGCAGCAACAAGCGCTTCCTCTGCCTCACGGCTCAGGCGTGCTTCTTCGGCGACGCGTGCTTCCTCAGCCGCTTGTGTTTCAGCTTCGATACGCGCAATTTCAGCCGCCTGGGCAGCTGCGGCCTCATCCGCTTCCCGCTGCGCTGCCTCAGCGGCAAGGCGAGCCGCCTCAGTCTGCTCGGCATCATCGGCCTGGGCCTCTTCTTCGATAGCCCTGTTTGCGTCTTCGACACCACCAGCGATGATGTCGTCAAACGGAGAATCAGTGGCAACGGGCGCGACTACAACCGGCTCCGCTGCGGGTTGGTTGCGCTTACCACGCTGCTTTTTCTTTGAAGGCTTTTCGTCGCTGGGAGCCTCGACAACATTCTCTTCGACTGCGGGCTGCTCAACGGTTGCCGCGGACTCGTTAGTAGAAACGCCAGCATCGATTGAAACCGCGTCCTGCGCTGGCGGTGCGGGAGGCGCAGGCGGCGCGAAGGAAGGTACCTCTGGAGCGGCAACTTGTGGGGCATCCTGCCCGGCAAGAGCCGTATCCACGGCATTGCCTGACTGCTCGCCGGCAAGCGCTGCCTGCTCAGCGGCCCATAACGCGCGCATCTCACGGCGGGACATTGGCTGCCCGTCAGGCCCAATCATTGGGATGCTGCTGGTTACGGGGGGCTCGGCAACCGCTGGGGCCGGCTCTGCAGGTGACGAATCATCTGCGGCACGACCCATCTCGCGCTCACGCAACTCGCGCCGTGTGAGCGGTCGTTCTTCGTGTGGTTCACTCATTCCGTAACTCCGTATAGGTGGTGCTTAGAAATGTACTGAACGACTCCGTCAGGCACCAAATACCAGACGGGGAACCCCCGATTGACCCGGCTTCGGCAGTCTGTAGATGAAATCGCCAGTGCAGGCACTTCTAATAAGCTTACGCCCCGCTCTGGCAAACCCGAAATACTCAGATCGTGGCCGGGGCGGGATACTGCAATAAAGTGTGCGAGGTCCCAGAGCTGGTCGACATCTTTCCACCCAAGAATTTGCTCAACCGCATCCGCACCACTGATGAAAAACAGTTCGGCATTCGGACGCGCGGCGCGAATATCGCGCAGGGTATCAACCGTATACGTTGGCCCGTGACGATCAATATCTACGCGACTGACGGTGAATCGAGGGTTGGCGGCCGTCGCGATGACGGTCATCAGGTATCGATGTTCACCGTCAGTGACGTTGCTTTTCTGCCAGGGCTCACCGGTTGGCACAAACACAACCTCATCGAGGTTAAAGTGCTGGGCGACTTCGCTGGCTGCCACAAGGTGACCGTGATGAATCGGATCGAATGTTCCACCCATGACGCCAATGCGCGGGCGTTCCACTCGGGAGATGCTCATACGCTCTATTGGGAGCTGACTCAGTGTGAGTCAGCGTGCTCGCGCGCGTAGGCTTCGGCCTTGTCGTGGTGGCGGTTGGCCACGTCACGGTAGGTCCAGGTCACAACGCCAAGCGCGGCAAACACCACGAGGGCTACCCCGCCAAACATGAAGGTCGGCATGGCCAGTTCGGTTACCTCGTGTGCGCCTTCGGCGGCAAGAAGCGACAAGAAAGACATAGGTTCACTCACATTCATCAACTTGGGTCTGGATAGACCACGTCTAAGCTTAGCGTTTTGCTAGCTTCTCGTCTGACCATTTCCTCTGACTTGCCATTTTGTAGTCGTCAGTTCGGGAAGGCCCATTGGCCCGCGAGCGTGCAATTTCTGCGTCGAGATGCCAACTTCAGCACCAAATCCGAATTCTCCCCCATCGGTGAACCGTGTTGAGGCGTTGACCATTACAACGGCGGAATCAACCTCGGCAAGGAAGCGTTCGGCTTGGCTCACACGCTCGGTGATGATCGATTCGGTGTGCTTGGTCGAGTACGTGCGGATGTGGTCAATGGCCTCATCGAGCGAATCAACGATACGTACCGAAAGGATGAGGTCCATGTACTCGGTTGCCCAGTCATCCTCGGTGGCGCCAATCATGCCAGGAACAAGCGACTGGCTGCGGGGGCATCCGCGAAGTTCGACGTTCTGCTGTTCGAGCGCCCCGGCGAGCACCGGCAATATTCGCGCCGCGGCATCCCGATGGATGAGCACCGTCTCGACCGCGTTACACACGCTCGGGCGCTGCACCTTCGCATTGAGCACAATATTGACAGCCATGTCGAGGTCAGCAGATTCATCAAGAAACACGTGCACAATTCCGGCACCGGTTTCGAGTACAGGAACCGTCGACTCGTTCACGACGGTCTGGATAAGCTCAGCGCTGCCTCGTGGAACAAGTACATCAACGAGCCCGCGTGAGCGCATCAGCTGGGCGGCTCCGTCGCGGCCAAACTCATCGATCGTATGAACGGCATCAGCCGGCAGCCCAGCTTCAACGAGGGCGGCCTGGATAATTGCGACAAGTACCCTGTTTGATGATTCGGCGGCAGAACCGCCACGAAGCACAACGCAGTTACCGCTCTTGATTGCAAGGGCCGCGATATCAATGGTGACGTTGGGTCGGGCCTCGTAGATAGCACCAACAACCCCAAAAGGTACCCGAAGCTGCGCAATAGCAACACCGTTCGGCAACATACTACCCCGTGAAACAACCCCAACGGGGTCAGCAAGGCCAATAATCTCGCGCACGGCCGCCGCCAACGCGGCAATGCGCTCTGCGGTAAGGGTGAGGCGATCGATCAGGCCGTCGGTCATGCCGTTGGCCCGTCCCCGAGCAAGATCTTCTGCGTTCGCCGCAACAACCTCGTCGGCGCGCTGCTCAAGCAAGCGCGCAATCGACTCAAGTGCCGCATTCTTGATCAGGGTATGTGACGTAGAAAGCACTCTGCTCGCCTCGGAAACCGCGGAAAGCTTGAGGTTGAACTGGTGAAGAAGGTCGTCGCTGAGGGCCATACCGTTAGTGTAGCGGGGCAGGCTCAAACCATGTGCCGACGTGTTCCCCACGTAACGCCCGCGCCGCGTTCCCGGTTGATGTGAGCAGGACTCCCGCTCCCGCCTGCGTGGCATGCCGTGCAGCGGCAACCTTGGTGAGGGCTCCCCCTGTACCAACGCCCGTGCCAACCGAACCGATTGTCACACCAGTGAGACTGTCTCCAAAGGGGATGTTCTCGATACGCTCGGCACCTGGCTCAAGCGGTGGGCGCGTGTAGAGCGCATCCACGTCAGAAAGCAGCACAAGGCAATCTGCCTGAACCAGCTCAGCAACCAGTGATGCAAGGCGGTCGTTGTCACCAAATCGAATTTCGTGAGTTGCAACCGTGTCGTTTTCATTGACAATTGGCAATACTCTCAACCCAAGCAGTCTGTCCATCGCGCGTTTTGCGTTGCTGCGTGGCTTCTCATGCTCAAGGTCACCGGCGGTCAAAAGCACCTGCCCCGCGAGAATGCCGTAGCGATCAAGCGAGTCTTGATACCGGACGACAAGCGCGTTTTGGCCGACGGCAGCGGCAGCCTGCTGCGTGGCAAGGTCGTCAGGGCGATCATCGAGGCGCAGCAGCGGCATCCCCGTCGCGATCGCTCCACTCGACACGAGGATGACCTCGGTTCCGGATGCGTGGCACACGGCCAACGCATCAACAAGCGTCGCGATCTGGGCGGCGTTCTCACCGCTAATCGATGATGAGCCCACCTTGACAACAATGCGCCGAGCGCTGGGGATGCCCGAACGGCTAGTTACTGCTCTCAGTGTCCTCGTCCTTCCAGAGGCCGGCCTCGCGCTCACGCTCCAGCTCGGCACGCGCTTCTGCCTTGGCATCCATGCGGTCAAGATAAATCTCACGACGAGTCTTATGCGTTGGACGCTGGTTCTCGTCAAGTCGGAGGTCAGCGCCGCGAGGCGCCGTGATGAGTTCGGCCGTGGAGGTGAGCGTTGGCTCCCAATCGAAGATGACGCCGTCGCCCTCGCCGATAACGACGGTGGAGCCCGCAACGGCTCCTGCCTTAAACAGGCCATCCTCAACGCCAAGCTTGTTGAGGCGGTCGGCCAGGTAACCAACGGCCTCGTCGTTCGCAAAGTCGGTCTGGGCAACCCAGCGCTCTGGCTTCTGGCCGAGCACGCGGTAGATGTTTCCGTAGGTGCCGCCCTCAACGCGAACGGTGAAAGGCAGTTTGTCGACCGCCGTTGGGCGGATGATGATGCGAGGGGCAACCGGTGCGGCAAGTTCCGCCGCACGGTGCTGTTCGACTACCTCCGCGAGGGCGTAGGTCAGCGCTTTCAGCCCGTCGTGAGCGACGGCAGAGATCGTGAACACCTTGTAACCGCGGGCCTCGAGCTCGGGGCGAACAAATTCGGCCAGTTCACGGGCCTCAGGAACGTCTGCCTTGTTCAGCGCAATGAGCTGCGGACGCTTGCTCAGTGGAATCTCCCCCTCTGCAACAGGGTAGGCCTCAAGTTCAGCAAGGATAATGTCGAGGTCGCTCAGCGGGTCGCGGCCTGGTTCGAGAGTTGCACAGTCGAGCACGTGCAACAGAGCACTGCAACGCTCAACGTGACGGAGGAAGTCGAGTCCGAGACCCTTTCCTTCGCTTGCCCCCTCGATGAGCCCAGGAACATCCGCAACGGTAAACCGGGTGTTTCCAGCCTGGACAACGCCAAGGTTCGGCTGCAGCGTGGTAAAGGGGTAATCGGCAATCTTGGGCCGCGCGGCGGAAATGGCCGCGATGAGGCTCGATTTGCCTGCCGAAGGAAAGCCAACAAGTGCGATATCGGCCATGGTCTTGAGCTCAAGATGGATGTCGAGCTTCTCGCCTGGGGTACCAAGCAGCGCGAACCCAGGCGCCTTGCGCTTTTGCGTTGCAAGCGAGGCGTTTCCGAGGCCGCCGAGGCCACCCTTAGCCACAACGTAGCGCAGGTGGGGCTCGGAAAAGTCAATGAGTTCGTTGCCTTCATCATCGGTCACAACCGTGCCGATGGGGACCCTGAGCTCAAGTGGTTCGCCGTTAGAACCGTGACGGTTGTCGCCCATACCAAACGTTCCGGAATCGGATGTCTGGTGAGGGTAACGGTGATATGAAAGCAGCGTTGTTACCTGCGGGTCTGAGACGAGCACGATGTCCCCACCGTGCCCGCCGTTCCCGCCGTCAGGACCCGCGAGGGGCTTAAACTTCTCGCGGCGGACAGAGACACAACCATTGCCACCATCTCCCGCGCTCAAATGCAATACGACGCGATCGACAAACGTAGCCACTGGTACGTCCCTCCCTAAACCTAAAAACTTCTCTACAAATGGGAAAGGCGAGCCGAAGCTCGCCCACCCGAAAAACTGTTACCGACTATTCGGCTGCAGCAACAATGTTGACAACCTTGCGGCCGCCCTTTGTGCCAAACTCAACCGAGCCTGCTGCGAGAGCAAACAGGGTGTCGTCGCCGCCACGTCCGACGTTCACGCCGGGGTGGAAGTGGGTACCACGCTGGCGAACGATGATCTCGCCTGCGCCGACAACCTGACCACCGAAGCGCTTCACGCCAAGGCGCTGTGCGTTCGAGTCACGACCGTTGCGAGTGGAACTCGCACCCTTTTTATGTGCCATGAGTAGTTATTCTCCTCAACTAATTGGGCAAGTAGTCTGAACGACTACTTGATGCCCGTGACCTTGATACGGGTAAGCTCCTGGCGGTGGCCCTGGCGCTTCTTGTAGCCCGTTTTGTTCTTGAACTTCTGGATAACGATCTTGGGGCCGCGGAGATCCTCAAGAACCTCGGCAACAACCTTCACCTTTGCCAGTGAGTCGGCGTCGGTGGTGATCTTGTCACCATCAACCAAAAGAACGGCAGGAAGCTGAACCTTGCCCTTGTCATCGCCCTTGATACGGTCAACGGTGAGGATCGTTCCGACCTCTACTCGTTCTTGCCGACCGCCGGCGCGCACTACTGCGTAAACCACTTAAACGTACCTTTTTCTCGAGGGGCCCAGATCTGGGCCTCTACTTATTCGAGTGCAATTCACTCAAACACAATTCAAGAGAAGACTTCGCCTGCCGGGGTGGGTTATGACCACGGGGTGAAATCACTCAGCGGAATCACTTGAAAACAAATGACACCAAGGGTCAACTCTACCCCACACGGTTGCGCCGGTCAAACAGTGACGCCTGCGTGTCGTTGCTCATCTGACGGGGCGAAGACCGAAGCGCACACACAAACTGCCGCTCAGCATTCGACGAACGCTGAGCGGCAGTGTGTTAAGTCACAAACGCGCGGACTAGGATTCCTGCGAGTCTTCGCTCGTCAGTGTGCCGCCCTTCAGCGCTGACGTCGTCACCCGGCGGCTGCGCGAGCGACTGCGGCCAGGAGCGGGAGGCTCTGGCAGGGAGTCAAGAACGGATCCAAGGATCTGCTCAGCGTCATGCATGCTCACACGCGCAGGGCGCTCAGACTTCGCAACAACGGGAATCCCGAGAATGGGCACCTCAGCAGCGGTTGAAGGCTCGTGGGACTCGCCAACCTCCACCGAGAAGTTATCTGCAGATCCCGATGCCCTATCGCGCGACGAGGACACCGTGTCAGACTCAGCAGGTGATGACGCCTGCTGCGACGCAGCCGACTGCTGAGCATCGGATGACGAACGGCGTGAAGCACGCTTGCGGCCACGACGCGGCTCTGTCTTTTCAGCAACCTCAGCCGCTGGCACGTCAACGGTGCCGTCTTCCTTGACCGGGTGCACGATGGTGCTTGCCGCAATCTGGGCAAGGGCATTCTTGGCATCATCGGTGATGGCGTGGGCTTGGGCAGCAGGGGCGGCAACTGGCGCCTGGTTCTGCTGTTGATTGCCACCCTTACGGCGACGCGGTTCACCCTGGTTAGAACGGTGCTTCTCAACGGGCTCGTGATGGATAACAATGCCTCGCCCAGCACACACCTCACACGGCTCGCTAAATGACTCAAGCAGACCAAGGCCAAGCTTCTTACGCGTCATCTGCACAAGACCAAGCGAGGTGACCTCGGCGACCTGGTGCTTTGTACGGTCACGGCTGAGGCACTCAACCATGCGGCGAAGGACGAGGTCACGGTTGGACTCAAGAACCATATCGATGAAGTCAACAACGATGATGCCACCGATGTCGCGCAGCCGGAGCTGGCGAACGACCTCTTCTGCAGCCTCGAGGTTGTTCTTGGTCACCGTCTCTTCGAGGTTTCCACCGGAACCAACAAACTTTCCGGTGTTCACATCGATCACCGTCATTGCCTCTGTGCGGTCAATGACGAGCGAGCCGCCCGAGGGCAGCCATACCTTGCGGTCAAGGGCCTTCGAGATCTGCTCCGAGATGCGGTACTCGTCGAACAGGTCGCGGGTTCCTTCGTAGCGCTCAACCCGCTCAACGAGGTCGGGGGCAACCTGCTCGAGGTAGGTCTGAATGGTGCTCTGAGCGTCATCGCCGGAAATCACCATTTTGGTGAAGTCTTCGTTGAAGACGTCGCGAACGATCTTGATAAGCATGTCTGGCTCACCGTGCAGCAGCTGCGGAGCCTGTCCACCGGCAACCTGAGCGCTAATGGATTCCCACTGCTTCGTGAGACGCGTGACGTCAAGCGTGAGCTGTTCTTCACTCGCACCCTCGGCGGCGGTACGCACGATAACACCAGCATTGTCAGGAAGAACCTCTTTGAGAATCTTCTTGAGGCGTGCACGCTCGGTGTCGGGAAGTTTGCGCGAGATGCCATTCATGGAGCCATTGGGCACGTAAACGAGGTAGCGGCCAGGAAGCGAAATCTGGCTGGTCAGGCGGGCGCCCTTGTGTCCAACCGGGTCTTTCGTGACCTGCACAAGGACGGTGTCGCCGGCCTTGAGCGCAAACTCAATTTTGCGGGGCTGGTTGCCGGTTTCTACCGCATCCCAGTCAACTTCGCCAGAATACAGCACGGCGTTGCGGCCGCGTCCGATATCAACAAAGGCCGCTTCCATGCTGGGAAGAACGTTCTGCACACGACCGAGGTAGACGTTGCCAATCAGCGATCCCTCTTGCGACCGAGCGACGTAGTGCTCTGCGAGGATGCCGTCTTCAAGCACACCAATCTGAATGCGGTCATTCTTCGAGCGAACAACCATGACCCGGTCTACCGACTCGCGGCGGGCAAGGAACTCTGACTCGGTAATGACGCTACGGCGGCGTCCGGCTTCGCGGCCATCGCGGCGACGCTGCTTCTTTGCTTCAAGGCGAGTTGAACCCTTCACCTTCTGCGGCTCGGTAATGAGCGGCGCCTTTTCGCGCGGCTTACGAACCTTAACAATGGTGTTTGGGTCGTCGCTGAGCGGACGAGGGTCTTCATCGGCTCTGCGGCGCGTGCGGCGGCGAACCGTCGGCTCGTCGTCATAGTCGTCAAACTGGGGAGCCCTATCGTCTTCGCGGCGACGCGGGGCCCTGAACTCTACTGGCGGCAGGTTCGGCGCGAGGAAAGTAATGGCCGTTGTTGACTGAAACTTCTCGATTGGGCTCAGTTCAACAACTGGCTGCGGCTTGTCGGAAACAGGGGCCGATGCGGTTGCCTCCCCCGCTCCAGCTGCCGCGGCGGTTACACCCTCGGCCGTCTGCTGCTGCGACGACTCAGCTGGCGCGGTCTTTGACTCTGCCGCAGTTGCTGCAGAATCGACAACCGAAGCAATGTTCTCGAGCGAAACGCCTGGAACACTCAGCGAAAGCTGTTCGGCGGTACCGCCAAACGCGGCCCCTCCGGCAACGGCCTCGTGGTCCGAATGATCGTTCGGGATATTCTGTTCTGTATTGTTTTCCACCATGAGTGGTGCACTCCTTCACCGGGTGCCTGCGTACAGGTCATCCGGTCACTCTTCTCGCGCGGGTTGCGACGTGCGCAACGCGCTAATTCTCAATTTGGATCACTGCAGGAAATCAGCCGTGCGGTGATCTGACCGTCATGGTCACAGGGTGGGCGCATGTGCGCCACAAAGCTTTCAGTCGACGTCTGGGGCGTGTAGCCACGGACGCGTGATTCCATTATGTCACGTAATGATTACGGAGAGTTGATTTGACACTCTAGAATTGTGCTTATGGGCACAACTACTTCCCCCGCACGACCATTTGGATTCGCCATTTTTTCAGTCATAGCGGGGGTGATTGGGTGGTTTGCCTCGTTCGAACTTATTACCGAACGCATCAACACGCTCGTTGACCCGCAGCACGTTCCCAACTGCAACATCTCGATTGTGGTGTCGTGTGGACCAAACATGGGCTCCTGGCAGGGTTCCATCTTCGGCTTCTCGAACCCCATCCTTGGAATCGCGATGTTTGTTGCGCCCATCATTCTTGGCGTTGCGCTCCTTGCCGGTGCGCAGTTCGCATCGTGGTTCTGGCGCCTCTACCTCGTTGGCATCACGTTTGCCTTTGGCTTCGTTGCCTGGCTTATCAGCCAGAGCATCTACTCGCTCGGCACACTCTGCCCCTGGTGCATGGTTTGCTGGGCCGTTGTTATCCCGCTGTTCTGGTACACCTGGCTCTTTGTTGCCAAGCAGGGACACCTTGGTCTCTCCGAGCGCGGCCGCGAATTAGCGTCAACGCTCTACTCGTGGGCATGGATTATTACCCTCGGCTGCTACCTCATCGTCGCGATCATCGCCCAGGTTCGCCTCGATTGGATCTCCGAGATCGGCAGGATGTTCTCCTAGCGTTCCGCTCGACTCCCCCTCTGGCTGGTGGTGGATGCGAACTCCATCCATACCCAATCTATTCGCCCAAAAGTCCGGGACATTTGCCAAAAAACCGGACTATGGGGCGAACGATGGCCGAAACGCGACGGCGGGGCGGCACCCTCAGTGGATGCCGCCCCGCCGTTGTCGTCAGAGGTTAGCTGAACCAGAGGGCAAGCTCGCGCTCGGCGCTCTCTGGTGAGTCAGAACCGTGGACGAGGTTCTGCTGTACTTTGAGGCCCCAGTCGCGGCCAAGGTCGCCACGAATGGTTCCTGGCGCGGCAGTGGTGGGATCGGTCGTTCCAGCGAGTACGCGGAAACCCTCGATCACACGGTTTCCCGCGATGCGAAGGGCAACCGTTGGGCCGCTCTCCATGAACTCAAGCAGCGGTTCAAAAAAGGGCTTTCCCTCGTGCTCTGCGTAGTGCTGCGTCAACAGGTCGCGGTCTGCCTGGACGAGGCGGACGTCAACAAGCGAGTACCCCTTTGCCTCAATGCGGCGAAGGATCTCGCCGGTCAGGTTGCGGGCGACACCATCTGGCTTGACCAGTACGAGTGTTTCTTCGATGAGCATGTTTCTCCTTGTGATGTGGTGAACGGGTCAGAAAGGTTTGCGCTGCACGGTATCAGGCAACGCCGTTTTCAGCCTGCGCCTGTAGGCGATCCTCGGCCTCAATATAGGCACGGGTCTGGCGATCAAGCTTCTCGCCGATGATCATGCAGTAGGTCCAGAGGGCAACAAATAGCCCGCCAGCAATAAACATGATGGGCACGAATAATCCGGTGGACATCAGCGCAGCCTGCACAAACCAGCCAAGCCAGTATCCGACGGGGCTTCGCAGCATCGCCATCGCCAGAACCGTGAGCACGCAGAGCGCGATGCCGCCATAGAGGGCCCACTCACGAGGCACCGGTTGGATAGCATCAAGCCCAAAAAGTGTGAGGCCAGCGAGGAACACGATGATCAGTTCAAAACCAAGAACGATGGATGCAAGGCTGCGCTTCGTTGATCGTGGTGCCGGTGTGCGCGGTGCGCGTGCTGCACTCATGACAGGGCCCAGCCGTTCTGCTGTGCGATCGTCATAACCTCGCCGATGAGCACGATGGAACCGGCAACAATAACACCGCGCGACTCCCCCTGCTCGGCCCAATTGCGGGCACTTTCGATGGCGTCCTCAAGTGAGTCCCTTTCGAACACATCAAGGGTTGCAGAGGCATCACGCACGATCTCGGCGAGGTCCTCAACAGAGTGCGAACGCTCGGAAGACGACTGCGTCACAAAAACGGTGGAAACGCTGTCGCGCAACGCCTCCATGACGCCGTATGAGTCTTTATCCCGAAGGGAGCCGAAGACGAGGGCAAGCTCTTCGAACGCAAAAAATCCGCTGAGGGATGCGGCGAGGGCGCGCGCGCCGTGCGGATTATGCGCGGCATCGGCATACACCGGCGGGGTCGCGCCGAGCAGCTGCAGGCGCCCGGGAACCGTGACCTGGCCAAATCCTTCGTCAAGGATGTCATGCGCGATCACGCGGCGGCCGGTGAATGCCTCCACGGCCGCAAGCGCAACCGCTGCGTTCTGCGCTTGATGCTCTCCGTAGAGCGGAAGCATGATCTCGTTGTACATGGTTCCGGAGAGACCCCTGAGCGCAAGCAGCTGACCACCAACACCAACCGTCGAACTATCAACCGCAAAGTCGACGCCCTCGCGAAGAAATGGTACGTGCAGCGAGTGCGCGCGCTCAGCAAGGATCGTGTCGGCTTCTGGGGTCTGGCGCGCCGAAACAACGTCGCAGCCCTCGGCGATGATGCCGGCCTTTGTCGTCGCAATCTCGGCGATTGTGCGGCCCAGCTTTTCAACGTGATCAAGGTCGATGGGGGTGAACACGCTGACCGCGGCATCCACGATGTTGGTGGAATCCCATTCGCCGCCCATCCCAACCTCAACAACAGCAACCTCGACCGGGGCATCGGCAAAAGCAGCATAGGCAAGGGCGGTCATTGTCTCAAAAAACGTGAGTCGGGGCTCACCCTGAGCGACTAGCTCGTTGTCAACCATGGCGACGTAGGGCTTGATGTCTTGCCAGACAACGTCTAGGGCATCATCGCCGATGGGTTCACCGTCGATGACGATTCGCTCGTTAAATCGCTGCAAGTGCGGACTCGTAAACAACCCGGTGCGGAGGCCGAGTGCGCGCAGCAGGGACTCCGTCATTCGGCTGGTGCTCGTCTTGCCGTTGGTTCCAGTGATCAGGATCACGGGATAGCTGTTCTGCGGGTCACCAAGCAACTCGGCTACCCGGCGGGTTGCATCGAGGCGTGGCTGCGGTTGATCTTCACCAAGCCGCTCAAGCAGCTCGGCGTAAATAGCGTCGCCGCGGGATAGTGGTTCGCTCATGCTATGCCTCAACCTTCGAAAGGGTAATGACGAGCGGCGAACCGTCGCCAACGGTCGTTTCGGATTCAGCGGCGCCTGCGCTCACCTCGAAGCCCGTCGCAAGTGTCTCGCTGCTCACGAGGTCGGCGTGGGTACGCACGGCATCCGCACCAGCCTCGTCGAGCTGGAGCGCAAGTTGGATGCGGTCGCTCACGTCAAGGCCCGCTGCCTTGCGGGCATCCTGCACGGCGCGAACAACGTCGCGGGCGAGTCCCTCCGCGCCAAGTTCTGGAGTGATATTGGTGTCGAGCAGCACAAAGCCGTCGCCTGGCAACAACGCAAGCGCCGTGTCGGAATCGCCGGCACCGTCACCAATGCTGAGCGTGAGTTCGTACTCTGCGGGCTCGAGTGGCAGTCCACCAGCAATGACGGTGTCGCCCTCAACAGACCAGTCGCCAGATTTGGCGCCCTTGATGGCAACCTGAACGTTCTTGCCAAGTCGGGGGCCCGCCGCGCGAGCATTCACCGTGAGCTGGCGTCGGATGCCGTAGCGCTCGGCGCTGTCTTCTTCTCGCTCAACAAGCGTGACCCGCTTGACGTTGAGTTCCTCAGCAATAATGAGCGCGAAGTCGGCAAGCGCCTCGGAGTTAGGCACAACGACGGTGAGCTCCGCAAGCGGCAGGCGAACGCGGAGTCCGTTTGACTTGCGCAGCGAGAGCGCGGTCGACGTAACTGAGCGGACGAGGTCCATGGTCTCAACAAGCGCGTCGTCGGCAGGGAACGCATCGGCCTCTGGCCAATCGGTGAGGTGCACCGAGCGACCGCCGGTGAGTCCCTGCCAGATCTCCTCGCCAATGAGCGGGATGAACGGTGCGGCAATGCGGGTGAGTGTCTCAAGCACCGTGTACAGGGTGTCGAAGGCCTGGGCGTTTGACGGCTCATCCTTGACCCCGACCCAGAAACGATCGCGCGAGCGGCGCACGAACCAGTTGGTGAGTACCTCGGCAAAGTCGCGAAGTCGCGATGCGGCAACCGTGCTGTCAAGGGCGTCGAGGTCGGCGGTGACCTCCTCGATCAGCTTGCGCAGCTTGGCAAGGATGTAGCGGTCAAGCACGTCGGTCGAGTCAACGCTCCACTTGGCCTCGTAGCCGTCGGCGTTGGCATACAGGCTAAAGAAGTACCAGCTGTTCCACAGCGGAAGGATGAACTGGCGAACACCCTCGCGAATGGCCTCCTCGGTCACGATGAGGTTGCCGCCGCGCAGCACGGGGCTCGACATGAGGAACCAGCGCATGGCATCCGAACCATCGCGGTCAAAGACCTCGTTGACGTCAGGATAATTGCGAAGCGACTTCGACATCTTTTGCCCGTCGCTGCCGAGCACGATGCCGTGGCTGATCACGTTTTTAAATGCGGGGCGGTTGAACAGGGCCGTCGAGAGGATGTGCAGCATGTAAAACCAGCCGCGGGTTTGCCCGATGTACTCAACGATGAAGTCGGCCGGCGCGTGGCTGTCGAACCATTCCGCGTTTTCAAACGGTACGTGGTTCTGGGCGAAGGGCATCGATCCCGAATCGAACCAGACGTCAAGCACGTCCTCGATGCGGCGCATGGTGGACTGACCGGTTGGGTCGTCGGGGTTTGGGCGGGTCAGCTCGTCGATGTACGGGCGGTGCAGGTCGGTTGGGCGCACGCCGAAGTCTCGCTCGAGCTCATCCAGCGAGCCGTAGACGTCGATGCGAGGGTAGTCAGGGTTGTCGCTCTTCCACACGGGGATTGGCGAACCCCAGTAGCGGTTGCGGCTGATCGACCAGTCGCGGGCCCCGGCAAGCCACTTGCCAAACTGGCCGTCCTTGACGTTCTCTGGCACCCAGTTGATCTGCTGGTTCAGTTCTTCCATGTCGTCGCGGAAATCGGTTACCCGAACAAACCAGCTCGAAACGGCCTTATAGATGAGCGGGTTGCGGCAGCGCCAGCAGTGCGGGTAGGAGTGCTCAAAACTCGCCTGGCGGAACAGTCGACCCATCGCCTTGAGGTCCTGAGTGAGTGGCTTATTGGCGTCAAAGACCTGCAGGCCGGCAACGGGCTCAACAACGCTCAAGAACTTGCCACCATCGTCAACCGAGATGATAACGGGGATGCCGTTGGCCTCACAGATCTTCTGGTCATCCTCACCATAGGCGGGAGCCTGGTGCACGATACCGGTTCCGTCGGAGGCCGTGACGTAGTCAGCGACCAAAAAACGCCAGGCGTTCTCGGTGCCGTACGTCTCGGCGTCGGCGTAGAAGTCCCAGAGGCGTTTGTACTCAAGGCCGCCGAGCTCAGCACCGGCGATGGTGCGGGTGATCGCGGACGATGCGGCAGCGGCATCCTCGTAGCCAAGTTCACGTGCGTAATTGCCAACCAGATCGGCGGCGAGCAGGTACTCGGACTCCCCCGCGGCATCTGGAACCACCGCGTACTGGATGGCCGGGCCAACGGCCAGCGCAAGGTTCGTTGGCAGCGTCCACGGCGTGGTCGTCCAGGCAAGCGCATTCACACCCGCGAGACCAAGCTCGTCGGCCTTCGCTCCGATCAGCGGAAAGGTGACCGTGACGGTCTGGTCCTGGCGCATCTTGTAGACGTCGTCATCCATGCGCAGCTCGTGGTTGCTCAGCGGTGTTTCGTCGCGCCAGCAATATGGCAGCACGCGGTAGCCCTCGTAGGCGAGGCCCTTCTCGTGCAGCTGCTTAAACGCCCAGATCACCGACTCCATAAACGTGATGTCGAGCGTCTTATAGTCGTTGTCGAAGTCAACCCAGCGTGCCTGGCGGGTGACATATTTGCGCCAGTCTTCGGTGTATTCAAGAACGGATGCCCTGGCCGCCGCGTTGAACTCGGCGATACCCATCGCCTCAATCTCGCTCTTCTCGGTGATGCCAAGCTGCTTCATCGCCTCAAGCTCGGCGGGAAGGCCGTGCGTGTCCCAGCCAAATCGGCGGTGAACCTGCTTGCCACGCATCGTTTGGTACCGGGGGAAGAGGTCCTTTGCATAGCCGGTCAGCAAGTGCCCATAGTGCGGCAGACCGTTGGCAAAGGGGGGTCCGTCGTAAAAGACCCACTCAGGGGCGCCCTCGCGCTGGCGGATCGACTCCTGGAACGTGTCGTCCTGCTCCCAGAACGAGAGAATGCCCTCTTCGATGCGCGGGAAACTGGGTGACGGCTTCACACCGAACGCAGCGCCATCGTTGTTGTCTTTGGGTTCGTTATCGCGGGACTTTGGGTAGGACATATTCGCTCCTGGTCGTGTGTCACACGAGGACGACAACCCGTCTCACCGGTTATCGCGGTACCACCCCGCTTGCACACGCTCACGCCCGTGCCGCTTATTCATTGGCTATGACGGGCCAGACCCGTTTGGTTCTACTGAGCCCTCTCGCGACGGCCGTTCTTCCAAAAACTCCCCGGTGATGGCCGGTTCACAGTTGCTGCGTTAATAGTACCCGCAGTGCCAGGCTTTGTGCGAACCGCGCTGTCACGCGACGCTGTGCGTTTGCAGGGACTTTTGCGCGCCACTGCCATCGTGTCGCGATGAAACCGAAAAGCTACTCGGATGAGGTCTCTGCGCGCAACCGGTCGCGAAGCGTCGGCCAGCTCTCGCCAAACTTCGGATGCAACGGAAGCGATGCAACCTCATCCAACGGAACCCAACGCAGTTCAAGGCTCTCGGCATCCCCCGCAACCGCGTCAAACGGTTCCGTCACCTCGGCAACAACCGTCACATACGACCAAAAACCAAGATCAAGCGTCGTTGTGAACAGGACACGAAGCTGATCTTCTGGAACCCCGGCTTCTTCATGAGCCTCGCGGATCGCGCCGTCGGCGGCGGATTCGCCTTCGTGCCGCGCCCCGCCGGGGATGCCCCACGTGCCGCCAAAATGACTCCACTCAACCCGGTGTTGCAGCAGGACGCCCTTCTTCGGGTCGTGAACCAGCAGCCCCGCAGCACCGTAACGGCCCCAGAACTTCGAGCCGTCTGGCCCCGTCACCCACGCGTCTCCACTATCACGCACCGGGTACGAGCCGCGGTCATCCGGAATCGGGAGAGAGGTATTCGCTGATGAGGTCACCCCTTCACCCTACGCCCTCTGGTTCGAACGCCGTCAGGGCGATCGCCACAGTTCGAAACCAACTGCCTCAACCAGGTCGCGCGGAAGAGGCGTCAACGGATCGACCGAGACGGGTTGTGCCCTGCCCTATCGAATATCGGCGTCATCAAACCGTAGTCGCAACAGCGGGACTGCGGGCGCACCAACTGCACCGGCTTTCCGAGGGCGACGATTCTTAATGGCCGCCTTGATGAGTTCCGACCGCAAGCCGCTCGCGACCTCATCGCCATGCCGATAGTCAAAACGCACGATGGACCTGACTGAGCCGTCAGCTTCGGCAGTTGGCCCAAGCGCGTCAATAACGGGTGGTTGGATCACCGAGGCAACGGCCTGCTCGACCGCCGCGCGAGGACCGGTGACCGTTGCGATACGAACAGCAGGTGGAAAACGAAGGAGTCGCCGATCGGCTAGCTCGGCAGCAACAAAAGATGCGTGATCCCAGTGCGCCACGGCATTCCCGAGCGGGCCGGACACGCCAACAAGTACGCACGGGGCACCAGGCGCAGCAAGGGCAACGGCATTCGACCAGATCCGGAGGGCTTCTTCGCCGGCCCGCAGGCTTTCTCGAGAAAGCATGCCTTCACCGTCAAGCAGAATGACGGCCGCATAGCCCCCTGCGGCAAGCGGCTCGGCACCGCGCGTCGCGACAACAATGGCAGGTCTCGAATCCACCGATTGCCGGATTGTCTCACCGTCAGAGACCAACACTCGCACGCCGGGAAAGGCCTTCTCAAGTTCCTCTGCGGTGCGGCCAGCACCTTTGCCGACCAACCGAAACAGGGCCGAATTACAGTTGCTGCAGCGCCAGTTCTGTGCAAGGGCGGCACACCAGCCGCATCGTGGTGTCTCGCCGGCGCGGCGAACTCCGAGTGGGCCAGCACAGTGCGTGCAGCGCGCGGCCTGACGGCATTCCGCACAGGCAAGCACGGGAGCATAGCCAGGCCGGGCGACCTGGATCAGTACTGGACCCTGCGTCGATGCCTCCTTAGCCTTAAGCCACGCGATAGTTGGAATGCGGGCGAGGGAGGCAAGCCCGTCGGCATCCACCGTCTGACTGCTCAAGATCACGCGCGGCTGAGGCCGCTTGAGCGGCATACACTCGGCAACATAACCAAGCTCAACAAGCCGCTGCACCTCTGTCGTGCGGGTATGCCCGGCAAACACCAGGCTCGCCGCCGATTGTTGGGCCCGCACCAGCGCCGCATCGCGCGCATGAACATATGGGCTCAGCGGCTCATCGTGCAACGAGTCTCCGTCGTCCCACATCATGATCGCGCCAAGATTATGCGCTGGGGCATACACTGCCGAGCGGTTGCCAACAATCACGCGCGGCGTGGATTCGAGGAGGCTCAAGAACGAGCGGTATCGCTCAGGATTCGTTTGCTTTGCGTCAACACGCACGATGTGTTCGGACGGAACCATCGTCTGGAGTGCAGACATGGCTTGGTCAAGATCCCGATAATCGGGAAGCACCAGAATGCTGCTCTTGCCTTCGGCGAGCAGTATCGATGCCGTTTCGGCGAGAGTTGCGGCCCAGTTGCCAACCCATTCACCGCTGGACAGCCGCGCGGGTTCAGGCACGATGCCAAGCGCCAAGCGTGCCGGCTGCTGGCCAAGGGATGCTAGGGACGAGTGATACCTGCCCACAAAATGCGTGTCGGTACCGATGCCCGCCGACGCCGCGGCGTTGTCCGTTTCGGATGCGTCAGTTGGGGGCCCCCACGGCGTGTCTGGATCGGCGCTGGTTGAACCCTGCGCAGCGGACGGTTTACCTCGCAACGCATCCTGTGACACGCTCGGGGTCTCGTCGTGTTCAGCCGCCCGCTTTGCCAAGTACTGTTTTTCGACCCGAACCTGTCTCGGCGGGATCGCCAAGCGGATGATGTCCCCTGCGCTCCCGGCGGCACGATCGGCGAGCGTCCGCGCCAGGTCCCAAATATCAGGGGTCAGGACCGGTACTTCGCTGACGAGCTCGGCGAGCGGACTCAGTTCGCCAACAAACTCGGCGGTGTCGGCAAGCTCAATGATGTACCCGCCGACATTGCGGGTAGCCGAACGAAACGGGACTTTGACGCGCTGTCCAACGGCAACGGCATCGCGCAGGGCCTCGGGCACCGCGTAGTCAAACAGGTGATCGAGTTGCGGAAGCGCCGAGTCGAGCAGCACCCTCGCGACGGGACCGGTGTTCAATGTCTACCCGGTAATTCCGGCGGCGCTCTGCAGTTCGGCTACACGGTCGGTGCGTTCCCAGGTGAACTCGGGAAGCTCGCGGCCGAAGTGACCGTAAGCCGCTGTCTTTGCGTAGATGGGTCGGAGCAGGTCGAGGTCTCGGATAATTGCGAGCGGGCGGAGGTCAAAGACCTCGCGAATCGCGCTCTCGATGGTGCGCTCGTCTACATGCGCGGTGCCAAAACTCTCGACGTAAAGCCCTACGGGATGCGCCTTGCCGATAGCGTAGGCAACTTGAATCTCAAGACGGTCGGCGAGGCCGGCGGCCACGGCATTCTTTGCTACCCACCGCAGGGCGTAGGCGGCGGAACGGTCGACTTTTGACGGGTCTTTACCGCTGAACGCGCCGCCGCCGTGTCGGCTTGCGCCGCCATACGTGTCGATGATGATTTTGCGGCCGGTAAGCCCTGCATCACCCTGCGGACCGCCAATAACAAAGGGGCCGGCCGGGTTGATAAAAATGTCGGGGTTGTCTGAGCGAAGATCTACCCGGTCGAGCACAGGACGGATAACGTGCTGCTCAACCTGCTGGGCGAGCGCAGCCTGCTCAATATCGGCCGAGTGCTGCGTTGAGAGCACAATGGATTCGACAGACACCGGACGGTCGCCCTCGTATCCGACTGTCACCTGAGTCTTACCGTCGGGGCGGAGGAACGGCAGCAGGCCACTCTTGCGGGCCTCGGAAAGCTGCTCAGCCATGCGATGCGCGAGCCAGCTCGCCATTGGGTGGAACTCGGGAGTCTCAACAGTGGCGTATCCGAACATGATGCCCTGGTCACCGGCGCCCTGAGAGCTCAACGCGTCGTTATCTTCGCCATTGCGGGCCTCAAGAGAGAGGTTGACTCCCCCAGCGATGTCTGGTGACTGCGCACCAATCGAGACGGAGATTCCGCATGAGTCGCCGTCGAAGCCGATGCTGGATGAGGTGTACCCGATGTCGTTGACAACGCCGCGAACAATCTGCGGGATCTCGACATAGCTGGATGTCGTGACCTCGCCAGCAACGTGAACAAGCCCGGTCGTCACCATGGTTTCGACCGCGACTCTGGCAGCGGGATCTTGTTCGAGCATGGCATCGAGGATGCTGTCGGAGATCTGGTCGCAGATTTTGTCGGGGTGACCCTCGGTCACTGACTCTGATGTGAATAGCCGAAGCTGGCTCATCGGGGCTTCCTCACGTTAGTAGCTTCTCAAAATGGTGGACCGATGCCTGGACAAACGCCAGCACCGGCCACTACATACATAATGGCCGGTGCTACCGACACTCACCGAGTCAACCCCGGAACCGTGTCGAAGTGTGTCACTGCAAATAGCGATCCGCTAGCAGTTCGTTTTGTGGCGACTGACTAGTTAGCCGCTGAACGAAGGTGGAGCTTGTTCTCGCCGATTTCGTGCAGGGCAACGGAAAGCGGCTTGTCTTCGACCGTGGAGTCGACGAGTGGGCCGACGTTGTCGAGAAGGCTTCCCTCGTGCAGATCTGCGTAGTAATCGTTGATCTGACGGGCACGCTTCGAGGCGAAAATCACGAGGGCGTACTTTGACTCAACCTTCGCGAGCAGCTCGTCGATGGGTGGGTCAATAATTCCTTGTGCGTTTGGCATAGTTTTCCAATACTCCTATAGTTGCTTCATCAAGTGTACGACGCTTTCGGCCGCGCGCTCCACCGTGTCGTTAATTACGACGTGATCAAATTCATTTTGCGAGGCAAGTTCAACTTTCGCAGTGGTCAACCGGCGTTCCTGCTCTTCGGCGGATTCCGTACCGCGACCAACAAGTCGGCTGACCAGTTCGTCCCAGCTCGGTGGCGCAAGGAACACAAGTCTCGCATCTGGCATTGCGTCTCGAACCTGTCGCGCCCCCTGCAAATCGATCTCGAGGAGCACAGGGCGGCCACGGCGCGACGATTCTTCAATCGGGCCACGCGGCGTGCCATAGCGGTAGGCGTTGTGTACGGTCGCGTACTCAAGCAACTCGCCCTCTGCGATCATGCGATCAAATTCAGCGTCGGTCACAAAATAGTAGTGCTTTCCCTCAACCTCTCCTGGCCTGGGCGCGCGCGTTGTGGCCGAAACCGAGAGTGCGATCTCGGGATAGTGTTCCCGAATATACGTCGCGACCGTGCCCTTACCAACCGCGGTTGGGCCGGCGAGGACCGTAAGCCGGGGACGGGCATCCTTCTTTGTACCCTTGGTCGCGAGGCGCGAACGCAGATACTGCTCAAGTCGTTTTCGCTGATGCACACCAAGCCCCCCGAGACGTTTTTTGTCTGAGATCTCGAGTTGCTCAAGGATGCGCGGCATCTTCGCGACGCCAACGGCAGGAAGGCAGAGCAGAAAATCGGTGACCCGCAGCGTGTGGGCAGCGCTCGACGGATCGGTAGACAGTGTCAGCGCATCCTCGGGGCTCAGCACACCATCACGGAGCTGAGCCTTCAGCGCGGCCCGTGCCTGCCGTGCTGCAATCGCTGCCTTATTGGCCGCAATGCGATCAACCTCAGGCATTGCGGAAGACTTGGCGGCGCTCATCACGCAGTCACCTCCCTGCGAACCTCGTCGGCGCGTTCCCTGACCGCCTGGACGATGCCCATTGGGCCGGCGTTCAGAACGCTTCGGGATTCGCTGACGAGTGTGGCTGCAGTCATGCTGCCAAAGATCCGGTTCGCATCGGTAAGCTTCGCCCCCTGAGCACCAAACCCAGGTGCCAAAACGGGCATGAGCGGATTGCGGTTGAGATTGACGTTAATGTCGTAGTGCTCAAGGTTGAGCGTGGCACCAAGCACCACGCCGACCGAACCAACAACACCAACGCTCGGGCCGTTGCGGTCAACACCAACAAGGGCGTCGCGTCGGTGGTCGCTGTTCCACTGCTGCACCTCGGCAACAATGCTCGCGGCAACCGAGGGGTTGTACCCACCGTTGAGCCTGGCCTGCTGGATGTCGCGGGCCTCAGGGTTTGAGGTAGCGGCAAGGAGAAACAGGCCCTTACCGGCCGTGGTCGTGTAGTTCAACGGCTCGACGAGCGAGCCGAATCCCTGGAACGCTGAAATGGTCATGGCATCGGATTCAAGCGTGCTGCCTGGCCGAAGCCACGCGTCTGCATACGCCTGCACACTCGTGCCAATATCGCCACGCTTCACGTCAGCGATCACGAGGAGCCCTCGCTGGCGCGCAGCCGCGATGATTTCCTCAAGCACAACGTACCCGGCGGAGCCGAAGCGCTCATAGAACGCAATCTGTGGCTTGATCGCCGCGACCTGATCAACGCACGCGTCAATAACCCTGAGGCTAAAGTCGCGCGCACCGGCCGCCGTGTCCGGCAGCCCCCATCCCGCAAGCAAGTGGGAATGGGGGTCGATGCCAACACACAGCCGACCGTGCTTGCCAATGACAGAGCTCAGTCGTGCACCAAACGAGGGGACTGTGGTCACGATTACTTCGCCGCCTCACGTGCTGCAGCGTATTCCTGCAGCGACGTCACCTCGAACCCGTCACGGACAGCTGAGAACGACGCTACTGCGGCCGTAAGCTCGGCAATCGTGGTGAACAGCGGCTTGTCTGCGGCGACAGCAGCGGCGCGAATTTCGTATCCGTCCGCACGCGCTGAACGACCGCTCGGCGTGTTGATAACGATGTCTACCTCGCCATTATTGATGAGGTCAACAACCGATGGCTCGTCGCCAGCCTGCGAGAACTTCTTGACGGTGCGCGCGGTAATGCCGTTGCGGGCAAGTACTACTGCGGTGCCGGAGGTCGCGAGCAGCTCAAAGCCAAGCTCCTGAAGACGGAGGGCTGGAAGCACAACCGCACGCTTATCGCGGTCAGCAACCGAAACGAATACTGAACCGGTCAGGGGCAGTCCGCCGTAGGCAGCAGCCTGGCTCTTGGCAAAGGCGCGAGGGAAGTCGCGGTCGATGCCCATGACCTCACCGGTCGAGCGCATCTCAGGTCCGAGCAGCGAGTCAACAATGAGGCCCTCGCGGGTGCGGAAGCGCTTGAACGGGAGCACGGCCTCCTTCACCGAAACGGGCGCATCAAGCGGCGCACGGGATCCGTCGCGCTCTGGCAGGAGGCCTTCTTCGATGAGCGAAGCAATGGTCTCGCCTACCATGATGCGTGAGGCGGCCTTTGCCAGCGGAATACCAAGAGCCTTCGAAACGAAGGGAACCGTGCGGCTCGCGCGCGGGTTTGCCTCGAGTACGTACAGGATGCCCTGGCCGATAGCGAACTGCACGTTGAGCAGCCCGTGCACGCCAACGCCCTTCGCGATGGACAGCGTCGCCTCGCGAACCTGGTTAATCTGGTCGTGTCCGAGCGTGACGGGAGGAAGGGTGCAGCTCGAGTCACCCGAGTGGACACCCGCCTCTTCGATGTGCTCCATAACGCCACCAATGTAGAGTTGCTCACCGTCGTAGAGGGCGTCAACGTCAATCTCGATGGCGTCGTCAAGGAAGTGGTCAACAAGCAACGGGCTGCTCTGGCTCACGATGCCCTGGTCGGCGATGCGCACGAAGTAGTCTTCAAGTGACGCTGGGTCGTAGATAATCTCCATGCCGCGTCCGCCCAGTACGTACGACGGGCGCACAAGAACGGGGTAGCCAATTTCGAGGGCGATGCGCTGGGCACCGGCAAAGTCGTACGCCATTCCGTTGCGAGGGGCGATCAAGCCAGCCTCATCAAGGATGTTCGAGAACAGGCCACGCTCTTCGGCAAGGTCGATCGCCTCAGGCGTGGTGCCCAGAATTGGGATGCCTGCGGCCTTCAGCCCCTTGGCAAGGCCAAGCGCCGTCTGTCCACCAAGCTGCACGATGACGCCAACGATCTCGCCGCTCTTGCTCTCTGCATGGATAATCTCAAGCACGTCTTCGAGCGTGAGCGGCTCGAAGTAAAGGCGGTCTGACGTGTCGTAGTCAGTCGAAACCGTCTCGGGGTTGCAGTTGATCATGATGGTCTCAAACCCGGCAGCCGAAAGGGCAAACGAGGCGTGGACACACGAGTAGTCAAACTCAACGCCCTGACCAATGCGGTTTGGCCCTGAGCCGAGGATGATGACCTTGCGACCTTCGCTCGGCGTCACCTCGGTCTCTTGGTCGTAGCTCGAGTAGTGATACGGCGTCAGGGCTGGGAACTCCCCCGCACACGTGTCAACCGTTTTGAATACCGGGCGAAGACCAAGGTTGTGGCGGATGGCGCGGATGTCGCTTTCGGCAACGTTGCGCAGCTCGGCGATCTGGGCATCCGAGAAGCCGTGGTTCTTGGCGTACTCAAGCAGGTCGTAGCTGAGCTCCTCTGAGGCGGCGACCTCGTCGGCGACCTCGTTGATGAGCACCATCTGGTCGATGAACCACGGGTCGATCTTGGTCGCCTCGAAGGCCTGCTCTGGCGTCGCGCCGAAGCGAAGCGCCTGCTGCAGGAGCACAATCCGGCCGTCGGTTGGGGTCTTGCTCTCTTCGAGCAGCTGCTCAGCGGTGCGCGATTCGGCACCCCAGTGGAACGAGGAACCCTTCTTCTCAAGCGAGCGGAGCGCCTTCTGCAGCGCAGTCGCATAGTTACGACCAATGGCCATAACCTCGCCAACCGACTTCATGGTGGTCGTCAGAGTTGGGTCGGCGGCAGGGAACTTCTCAAACGCGAAGCGGGGAACCTTGACCACGACGTAGTCGAGGGTCGGCTCGAAGCTTGCCGGCGTCACCTGGGTGATGTCATTGGGGATCTCGTCGAGGCGGTAGCCGATTGCCAGTTTGGCGGCGATCTTGGCGATCGGGAAGCCGGTGGCCTTCGACGCGAGCGCCGACGAACGCGATACACGCGGGTTCATCTCAATAACGATGATGCGGCCATCCGCAGGGTCGATCGCAAACTGCACGTTACACCCACCGGTGTCAACGCCAACCGCGCGGATGATGTCGATGCCGATGTCGCGCATCTTCTGGAACTCGCGGTCGGTGAGAGTCAGAGCGGGCGCAACCGTGATCGAGTCACCGGTGTGCACGCCGACGGGGTCAACGTTCTCGATCGAACAGACCACAACCGTGTTATCAGAGGTGTCGCGCATGAGCTCAAGCTCATACTCTTTCCAACCGAGGATGGATTCCTCAAGCAGCACCTCGGTGGTTGGGCTGTAGTGCAGGCCGTCGCCGGCGATGCGCCGAAGCTCTTCTGGAGTGTACGCAAAGCCTGAACCGAGGCCGCCCATGGTGAACGATGGACGAACGACGAGCGGGTATCCGAGGTCTTCCGCGTATTCGAGGCATTCCTCGACCGTGTGCGCAATGTAAGACTTGGCAACGCCGGCCCCTGCTGCGATCACGAGGTCCTTGAACAACTGGCGGTCTTCGCCCTTTTTGATGGCGTCGACGTTGGCTCCGATGAGCTCGACGTTGTACTTCTCGAGGATGCCCTGCTCGTGCAGCTCCATTGCCGCGTTGAGCGCGGTCTGTCCGCCAAGTGTTGGCAGGATGGCGTCGGGCTTCTCCTTCGCAATGATCGTCTCGATAACCTCTGAGGTGATCGGCTCGATATACGTCGCGTCGGCGAAGTCTGGGTCGGTCATAATCGTGGCCGGGTTCGAGTTGACGAGGATGACGCGAACGCCCTCTTCTCGCAGCACGCGGCACGCTTGTGTTCCGGAGTAGTCAAACTCGCAGGCCTGACCGATAACGATCGGCCCAGAGCCGATCACGAGGACGGACTTGATGTCAGTGCGCTTTGGCATTACTTGCTTTCTCCGTTTGCTGCGGGCGTGTTTGCTACAGAAGTCTTGGTCATAACGTGTGCCGTCTGTTCCGGCGATGCCTCTTGGGTGAGCGCCCCGCTGCGGAGCAGTTCACGGAAGCGGTCGAAGAGGTAAAAGGCGTCGTGTGGTCCGGCAGCGGCCTCTGGGTGGTACTGGACAGAGAAGGCCGGCAGGTCGAGGCAACGGAGGCCCTCAACAACGTTGTCGTTCAGGCTGTAGTGGCTGACCTCAACGCGGCCGAGGCCAGCTGGCGACTCGACGATGCCCTCAATTGGGGCATCCACCGCAAAGCCGTGGTTCTGCGCCGTGATCTCAACGCGGCCCTTGACCTTGTCCCAGACCGGCTGGTTGATGCCGCGGTGACCAAACGGCAGCTTATAGGTGTCGAAGCCAAGCGCGCGGCCGAGCAGCTGGTTGCCGAAGCAGATACCGAAGTACGGCATGCCTTCTTTGAGCAGTGTGCGCAGCAGGTTGACGTGGTCGTCGGATGCGGCGGGGTCACCCGGTCCGTTTGAGTAAAACAGGGCGTCAGCGCCAATTGCGCGGATGTCGTCGGCCGTGCTGGATGCCGGCATGACGTGCAGTTCGAAGCCGTGCTGCGTGAGGTAGTTGAGGGTTGCGCGCTTCACACCGAGGTCGAGCACGGCCATCTTGCCAACAAACTCGCCCTCGGCAGGCATGGTGTACGCCTCAGGGGTTGACACAACGGTCGAGAGGTTCAGGCCCTTCATGTCCGCACCGGTCTGGACGATCGCAAGCTGCTCATCGTCGCTCAGCGCAGCATCTGCTCCGGAGAAAATTCCGGCGCGCATCGCACCGGCGGCGCGGATGTGACGCGTTACGGCTCGCGTATCGATGCCGCTGATACCAACAACGTTATTGGCGACAAGATCGTCGTCAAGGCTGCGCTCTGCACGGAAGTTTGACACCTTGCGTGCGGGGTCGCGCACAACAAAGCCGTTGACCCAAATCTGACGCGACTCCATGTCTTCGTCGTTCATACCGGTGTTGCCAATGTGTGGTGCCGTCATCATGACGATCTGCCCGGCATATGACGGGTCGGTCAGCGTCTCTTGGTAGCCGGTCATTCCGGTCGAAAACACGACCTCCCCGAGGGTCTGGCCCGTTGCGCCGTATGCGGATCCCGCAAAGCGGCGGCCATCCTCGAGAACGAGAACCGCGGGTTGTGCTGCAGTGGTGAAACTCACCGATGCCTCCTGTGTAGGTCTAAAAATGGTGAAAAGAAAAATGAACTAAGAGGCAGTTGCCGGATGCGGCAGTACCTGATTGACCGCTGCGATCAGGGCGTTGCGGTCTGCTGGGTCGGTCACTCGCACGTAGCTGTCTACGGCAACATCGTCACCGGTGTTCGCTGCGAGCATCCATTCGATGGCAACAAGTCCATCGCGTTCCACTGCCTTGTCGATTGTGACCTGGGCCGTGTGGATGCCACGCAGCTTGCTTCGTCGAATGGCGACGGGCAGCTCGCCCGTGATTCGGATCATGGCGCCGGAGGTGGTGACGGTCACCACGCAGTTTCCACGGAAGCCAAGACTCGGCACCACGAGGCGCTCAAGTGGCTGGCCGTGGGTTGTTGTTGACGCGTAGAAGCACTTGATCTCGCAGAGCAAATCACCAGACTTGAGCTCGCGATCCGGTTCGGAGAGGTACGACGAACGCTTACTGCGCGCCCGCCAGGCAAACCACATCACGAGGAAGAGAAGCGCAACAAACGCGGCGACAACGAGTCCCCAGCCGAGTAGTCCCATTAGAATCCCTCGTTGAATCGGGCGGCATAGGCCGCGACGGTGTCTGCGGCAACAACGGCACCATCGTCGACCGTGAGGTAGCCGTTGTGCAGTGTGTAGCGAATCGAGCCGCTGAGTGTCATGTCGAGGAACGGGCTGTTGAGGCTCTTTCCGGCAAGATCACCAAGGCCAAACACACTCGAAGCGGCGGGGTCGTGCAGCGTAATATCGGCGACTCCCCCAACCCGCAACTCGCCAGCTCCTGCGAGGCCGCCAATGGTGGCCGGCGCCTTTGAGAGCAGGCGCGCGACGTCGTCCCAGCCAATCAGACCGGTTTCGACCAGCGCGGTTTGGACAACTGGCAGCGCCGATTCGAGTCCGACCATGCCAAAGGCAGCCGAGTCCCACTCGCACTCTTTCGCTTCGCTCGGGTGCGGGGCGTGATCTGTCGCGATAATGTCGATGGTTCCGTCGGCGACGGCGGCGCGCAAGGCGTGCACGTCCTCGTCACGTCGAAGCGGAGGGTTGACCTTATAGCGCGCGTCGTAACTGCGCACGAGGTCTTCGGTCAACAGCAGGTGGTGCGGCGTAGCCTCTGCGGTCACGTTGATGCCGCGGGCCTTCGCCCAGCGGATGACCTCGACCGAACCGGCGGTCGACAGGTGACAAATGTGGAGACGGGCACCAACATGCTCGGCGAGCAGAACATCCCTCGCGATGATCGATTCTTCGGCGACGGCCGGCCAGCCCTTGAGGCCAAGCTCGCTCGACAGCGCACCCTCGTTCATCTGCGCGCCTTCGGTGAGGCGTGGGTCTTGTGCGTGCTGTGCGATAACGCCGTCAAACGTGCTCACGTATTCAAGGGCACGACGCATCAAAAGCGAGTCGTGCACACATTTGCCGTCATCAGAGAACACCCGAACCTGAGCCCGTGAGTGTGCCATGGCACCTATTTCGCTCAGTTGCTCGCCCTCTAGGCCACGCGTGACGGCGCCAATCGGGCGAACCGTTGCGTACCCGGCCTGCTTGCCAAGCGAGTAGACCTGCTCAACAACGCCGGCCGTGTCTGACACCGGAAGCGTGTTTGCCATGGCAAAGACGGCGGTGAAGCCACCGGCGGCAGCAGCCTGCGTTCCGGTCAACACCGTTTCGCTCTGCTCAAACCCTGGCTCGCGAAGATGCGTGTGCAGATCGACAAGACCGGGAAGCGCAATGAGCCCTTCGGCGTCGATGGTGCGGTCTGCGGTTTGCGATGACAGCCCGCCAAGCTCGCGGATAATGCCATCCGCGATCAGAATGTCGCCACGATCGCCCGACGGAAGCGTTGCCCCCGTTACCAGTACGGATTCGCTCATACCTAGACACCCTCTCGTTCGCCGGCTAGCAGCATGTAGAGCGCAGCCATCCGAATGGATACGCCGTTTGTGACCTGTTCCAACACCGTCGACTGCGCGGAATCGGCGGCCGTTGAAGAAATTTCGAGCCCCCGGTTCATAGGCCCGGGATGCATAACAATGCTATCCCCTCTGAGCGCCGCAAAACGCGCGTCGTCGAGCCCCCACCAGCGGGAATACTCCCGCTCATTCGGGAAAAACGCCGCGTGCATGCGCTCAGCCTGGATGCGGAGCAGCATGACCACATCCGGTCGCTCATTATTGAGCGTCTCGTCGAGGCTGTAGCTGATCTCGGTTGGCCACGATGCCGCGCCAAACGGAATAAGTGTCGCGGGTGCCACAAAAGTCACTTTGGCCCCGAGCGTGCGCAGCAACCACAGGTTTGACCGCGCGACTCTCGAGTGCACGATGTCGCCAACGATGGCGACGGAGACGCCGTCAAGGTCGCGGCCTCGGCTTGCCTCGCCGTGGATGCGGCGGCGCATCGTGAACGCGTCAAGCAAGGCCTGAGTTGGATGCTCGTGGGTGCCGTCTCCAGCGTTGAGGATGCCGGCGTCGATCCAACGGCTCTCGGCGAGACGCTGAGGCGCTCCGGATGCAGGGTGACGGATGATCACGCCGTCCGCTCCAATTGCGGCCAGCGTCTGGGCCGTGTCTTTGAGGCTCTCGCCCTTTGAGACGCTTGAACCCTTTGCCGAGAAGTTGATGACGTCTGCGCTGAGGCGCTTGGCGGCAGCCTCAAACGAGATACGGGTGCGAGTTGAGTCCTCAAAAAAGAGGTTCACAACGGTCTTGCCGCGCAGGGTAGGAAGCTTCTTGACCTCACGCAGCTGCGTGTCGGCCATGTCTTCCGCGATATCAAGCAGCTGGATGGCCTCGTCGCGGCTGAGGTCTTTGGTACTGAGGAGGTGTCTCATGATTCGATTGCCACCTCGTCAACGCCGTCGAGTTCCGTCAACCGCACGTTGATGCGCTCGGTCGAGGCGCTCGGCAGGTTCTTGCCAATGAAGTCGGCACGAATTGGCAGCTGTCGGTGGCCCCTGTCAATGAGGGCGGCCAGACGTACCGCGCGGGGGCGCCCGTAGTCGTTGAGCGCATCGAGGGCCGCGCGAATCGTGCGGCCTGAGTAGAGCACATCATCAACAAGGACGACAGTGGCACCGTCGATGCCCTCTGCCGGCATCTCAGTCGGCGACGGGGTCCGCGTTGGATGATGGGCGAGATCGTCACGATACATCGTCACATCGAGCTGTCCAACGAGGTTGCGCTCGGTTGGTTCGATGCTCTGGATGATTTCCCCAATGCGGCGGCCAAGCAAGACTCCGCGCGTTGGGATTCCCAGAATGATGAGGCGATCAGTTCCCTTGTTAGATTCAAGAATCTCGTGCGAGATACGGGTCAATGCCCGGCTAATATCAGCCTGCTGCAGCACAATGCGAGTGCTCAAAGCTGACTCCCTTCTCTGCCTCTCTGGACAGCGTTTAAAGGTGTCGTTTTGTCTCGGTCAAGCATACACGCCATTGGGCTCGCTCTTGCACGCACGCGAGGGCAACCCCCTGGCCAATACGCCCCTCACGGGCAGCCCGTCACGACCTGCCCTTATCTGTCACGCGTAGATTGGTCGCGGATCCACCCATGCGGCATTGATTGAGTGGATCTGCGACCAATCACTGGCGATTCCTGGCCGGTTCTATGCACGCACGGAACGAAACCGCTGATTTGCCAGAACAGGAAGTTGCCGCCGAGTTGACTCAATGAGGGTGAGGTCTAGGTCAACGACGAGCAGTTCTTCGCCTGCACCGGCTTCCGCGAGAACCGTCCCATCTGGAGCGACCACCAGACTGTGCCCAACGCCCGTAGGAGCGTTCGGAACGGCCGGCACCCCGGCAGCTTTGGGATCTGCCTGGCCGCAGGCAACCACAAACGTCGTCGTGTCAAGGGCACGTGCCCTTGCCAGCAACATCCACTGTTCAATCTTGCACTCACCAGCACCCCACGACGCGCTCACCACGTTCACGACAGCCCCGGCGGCAGCGTTCTGCGCAAAGAGCGCTGGAAACCTGAGGTCGTAACAGACGGCGAGTCCAACATTCACATCGGAGATAGTGGTCACCGTTGGAGACTCCCCTGCGAGAACCGACTCCGACTCCGCATACCCAAAGGCATCAAAGAGGTGCATCTTGTTATAGCTGCTCAGTCCGTCCGGTTGTGCGACAACAAGGGTGTTTACCACCCGATCGTTGTCGCCTTGGGTAAACACGCCAACGATAATCGTGATGCCATACACGCGTGCAAACTGACGAACGCTTGTGACCCAAGGCCCATCGAGAGGCTCCGCGATGTCAAGGAGCGAGTTACCAAAGGCCCGCATGGTTGCCTCTGGAAAGACCACGAGGTCTGCTCCTCGTTCTGCCGCTTCGATCACGCGATCCTCGACGATGCGAAGGTTCTCGGCGAGGTTGGCGCCGGTCACTACTTGTGCAAGTGCAATCTTCATTTCTTCTCCTCATGGTGTATATCTGGTGTATGCAGAACCCATTGTCGGCACCACTGTCAGGGCGCGATCTCGCAACGTCATTCCTCAGAGAGCACGTACTCAGCGACCCGGCGATGCAGGGGCAATTTATCAACGAACAAGACATTGCCGACCGCGTTGGTGTCTCACGAACGCCGGTCCGCGAAGCCATGCTGTTGCTCTCGGCCGAAGGCCTCGTCGAGATGATCCCCAAACGCGGCGCGCAGATTCCCATCATTACCGGTCGGCAAATCAGCGAGGTTATGGAGCTGCGCGGCATCCTCGAACGAAGCGCAACAACCCTCGCGATGGAACGGGGCGCTGCCCCCGCCCAAGCGATGCGTGCGGTCCTGGATGAGCAACGTTCGCTCGTCCATTCCGAACCTGAAGCGACCGGAAAAACATTCATTGCCCACGATCGAACCTTTCATGAGTTGCTGGTGGATGCCGCTGGGAACGAGTTGCTGTCCGAAACGTATTCCAAGCTGCGGACCCGTCTCGTACTCATCGGCGTAGAAGCACTGTTTCGAACGCCACATCGCCAAGAGAGCGTATGCACCGAACACGAGAACATCGTGGCGGCAATCGAAGCGAATGACATATCCGCCGCAATCGCCGCCACCGACCATCACTTGGCGGTCACGCTCGACGTCCTCTTGCGCGGCGCTTAGGCGCGTTGTTGCGAAGAAATCTCGGCAACATCAACCGCGCCCGTCATGCTCTCAAGGTATTCGTGATCCTCGGCCACGTTTGAATCGCGCCCAAGGGCAAGCCCGATGAGCGTGATAATGACGGCAACGGCGAGGTAGATCGCAACCGGGATCCACGATCCGGTAGCGCTTAATAGCCAGGTGAACATGAGCGGCGCAATCGCCCCGCCAAACACACCGGCAATCGTGTACGCGAGTGAGCTGCCGGTGTAGCGGAGGCGCGGCTGGAACTGTTCAATAATGTAGGCAGCCTGCGGGCCATACATAAACGAGTGGAACATGAGTCCGAGCACAATGCCGACCGTGAGCATGAAGGTGTTCTGCTCGTCAACGACCACAAAGAAGACAAAGCCCCAGGCGCTCGCGGCAACGGCGGCTAACGCGTACAGCATCCGCCTGTTGATCCGGTCAGAGAGGGCGCCAGCCAGCGGGATCGTAAACAGTTGAAACGCAGACCCAATCAGTACCGCGATAAGCACCTGTTCCCGTTCAAAACCAAGCTGCGTCGTGCCATAGGTGAGCGTGAACACGGTGAACAATGCGTAGGTGACGTCCGGCCCAATACGAGACATGATTGCGGCAAGGAGTGGGCGCCGCTGCGTCGTGAAGACCTCCCGAATCGGCGCATCCGATTTGTCTCCGGATTCCTGGAGCGCCTGGAAGATGGGCGTATCTTCAAGCTTGAGTCGAATCCAAAGCCCGAACCCAACAAGAACGGCGGAAAGCAGGAACGCAACACGCCAGCCCCAGTCGAGGAATGCTTCATCGCTCATGATCGAGGTGAGCAGGGCGAGCGTTCCGTTGGCCAGCAAGTTTCCAGCCGGTGGACCAACCTGGGCGGCAGAGGACCAGAACCCGCGCTTCTCAGGGTCACCAAATTCGCTTGAGAGCAACACAGCGCCACCCCATTCGCCGCCAACACCAACGCCCTGCGCAAATCGCAGCAGAACCAGCAGGAGCGGCGCCGCGACGCCAATCGTGTCGTAGGTCGGCAGCAACCCGATCACAAACGTTGCGATACCAATGATGAGCAGCGTTGTGACGAGTACAAACTTGCGGCCGACGGTGTCACCGAGCCGGCCAAACACAAACCCACCGATTGGCCGTGAAACATATCCAACCGCATAGGTGGAAAACGCGAGGATGGTTCCGGTGAGCGGGTCACTCTCTGGAAAGAACAGGATCGGGAAGACGATGGCCGCCGCTGCGGAGTAGACGGCGAAGTCATACCACTCGAGCGAAGTTCCCGTGAGGCTCGCTATGAAGGCACGGTAGAGATCACGTTTCGGGATTGGATTTGCGGGCGCGTGTGGCCGCGTTTCGGTTGTTTTCATGTGGGGGCTCCTTGAGGTATCAACACTGACACGTTGTTGTATACAATAGGCATACACAGTGTCCACTGCAAGCCGACGCTCATATTCAGTGTCGAATACTCGAAGGAACCCCGATGCAAACACTCACGTTCACCCTCCCAAACCAGACGAGCACGAGCGTGACCGTCACGCGCCTCCTCAACGCTGGCTACGCTGGACGAAACCAGCAAGAAGTCCAAGACCACATCGACGAACTCGCCGAGCTTGGCATCCCAGGGCCAACGACCATCCCAGCCCTCTACCCGGTCGCCCCCTACCTCGCCATGCAGACAAACCTGGTACCCGTTCAGCACGATCAGACCTCCGGCGAGGCCGAGTGGGCACTTGTCGTCACCGAAGATGACGTACTTCTCACGGTCGCCTGCGATCACACCGACCGAAAGCTTGAGGTCCACGGAGTCGCGTGGAGCAAAAACGCGAGCCCAGACGTGCTTGGCGCCGATGCCTGGTCCCTCACCGAGATCCGTGATCATCTCGACAGCATTCGGCTGCGCGGATGGGTCGGCGAAGGCGAGAACGAGGAGCTCATACAAGACAGCCCACTCGCCGCACTCCTCAGTCCTGACCACTGGCTCGCGGTACTCACCGAGCGCGGCCTCAACGAACCTGGAACCATACTGCTCTCAGGAACCATCCAAATGGTTAAGGGCGTCAATCAGTTCGCCACAGCCTGGCGAGTTGAGCTCTACGATCCAGTACTCAATCGCCGGATTGGGGCAGCCTACTCGGTCGAGCGGATGCCGGAGCCAATCGGCTAGCCCCGCATCGGTGTGACGGGTAATACAACGGCGTGTTAACGAACACTGCCCCTGTCCCACTCCCTACCGGGATATGGTGACAGGGGCAGCACTCAGAACCTAAACCGACTGCGCAACCTTGCCAAGGACTCCGTTGACAAAGCCACCGGACTCCTCAGTTGACAGCGACTTGGCCAGCTCGACGGCCTCCGAGATAGCAACACCGGCTGGAATCTCGTCGTTAAACAGGATCTCCCACACACCAACCCGGAGGATGGCTCGGTCAACGGCGGGCATCCGCTGCAGCGTCCAGCCCTGCGAGTACGTTTCGATGGTTTCATCGATCTCTGCCGAGTTATCGCTCACACCGTCAACGATCTCGCGGGCATACAGCCACGAAGCCTGACGATCTGGCTCGCTCACGGCACGCTGGGCCTCGGCCTGCAGCGCCTCAAGAATCGAGATCTCGCGCAGGTCGGCCTGAAACAGAATGTCAAGGGCGCGCTTACGCGCCTTGCTACGTGCGCTCATTTACAGCAGCTCAGCCGAGACTATTCTTTGATCCGGCCGAGGTAGTCGCCCGTGCGGGTGTCTACCTTGACGCGGGTGCCCTGCTCAAGGAACAAGGGAACCTGGATCTCGTAGCCAGTCTCGATGGTGGCAGGCTTGGTTCCACCGGTTGAGCGGTCGCCCTGCAGGCCAGGCTCGGTGTAGGTGACGGTCATTTCGACGGTCAGCGGCAGGTCAACGTAGAGCGGCTCGCCCTCGTGCAGCGCGATGGTCACGTTCTGGTTTTCGAGCATGAAGTTGACGGCGTCGCCAACAACAGCTGCGGGAACCGTGATCTGGTCGTAGTCTGACGTGTCCATGAACACGAAGTCAGCGCCATCCTGGTAGAGGTACTGGAAGTCGCGACGGTCTACGTTGGCGGTCTCGATCTTCAGGCCAGCGTTGAAGGTCTTGTCGATGATCTTGCCGGTCGTGACGTTCTTCATTTTGGTTCGAACAAACGCGCCACCCTTGCCAGGCTTGACGTGCTGGAACTCAATCACGCTCCACAGGTTGCCCTCAAGCTTGAGAACAGTTCCGTTCTTAATGTCGTTCGTTGTTGCCATGATGTGAGTTCCGTTCGATTATGAAATGTACGTGCGAGATCTAGCCGCGCAAAGTTTGCCCTTGCGAGTTTAGTGGTGTTCAGCGGATACGGCCAATGTGCTGCAGGGCAAGTTGAAAGGAATTCATGCCAAATCCCGAGATCAGGCCACTTGCAGAAGACGTAATAGCGCTGTGAGCGTGTGCCGTTGCGCCCGCATGTGGGTTATCGGTGTCAACCTCGATGACCGTCAGGCCAGACGAAGTGAGGCGCCCAACGGCACCAGCAAGTGAGTAGCTGAACGCCGAAAACACGCCTGGGCACAGCACAACGTCCCACCGACGATCGTTTGCCTCGTTCAGCCATGACGCCAGCTGACCCTCGTCTGCCGAGTGGCGAACCTCCACGGTCATCCCCTCCGGCGCCGTTGTCGCCAGCTGATGTTCAAGATCAACGGTGAGGGTAGATTCGTCGACCGTTCCGCCAGACGAGAGATCGTTGACGGTCGGCGCGGTGAGCACGAGTACGTGAGTCATCGTCTAGCTCGCGATCGCCTGGTATGCCGTAAACAGCAGCGTCTCGTCGGGACCGGCAAGCACGGCGGGCTTTCCGATGCGGTCGAGCACAATAAAGCGCAGCATACCGGCGCGAGCCTTCTTATCGCGCTGCATCGCGCTCAGCAGCCCAGGCCAACGCCCGGCCGGGTATTCAACAGGCAAGGTCAGGAGTTCAAGGATGGCACGGTGGCGGTCAACCGCCGCGTCGTCAAGGTTGCCCGCGAGTCGCCCAAGTTCGGCCGCAAACATCATGCCAACCGAGATAGCCGCTCCGTGGCGCCACTGATAGCGCTCGGCGTGTTCGATAGCGTGTCCGAGGGTATGCCCGTAATTGAGAATCTCGCGCTGACCCTGCTCCGTGAAGTCCTCACTCACCACACGCGCCTTGACGCCGATGGAGAGCTCGATCACACGGCGGAATTCATCACTCGTGGGATCAATGGCCAGGTCAACGTCACGCTCGACGATATCGAGGATCTCCGGTTCGGCGATAAAGCCGCATTTGACGACCTCCGCAAAGCCTGCGCGGATCTCATTGGGTGAAAGCGTCGCCAGATTATTCAGATCTGCAAGGACCGCCGCCGGTGCGTAAAACGCTCCGACGAGATTTTTACCTTCGGCAGTGTTAATACCGGTTTTGCCGCCAACGGCTGCGTCTACCATCCCAAGAACCGTCGTCGGGATCTGCACGAGCTTAACGCCACGTAGCCAGGTCGCGGCAACAAAACCGGCAAGGTCCGTGACGGATCCCCCGCCAAAACCGATGATGGCGTCGGTTCTGGTGAAGTCAGCCTGCCCGAGGATCTGCCAGCAGAACGCCGCAACCTCAACACGCTTTGCTGATTCTGCATCCGGAACCTCAGCGAGCAATACCTCAGAATAGGTTTCAAGGAGCAACTCACGGAGCCTGCCCGCGGCGGCACCAAGCGTTGGCGGGTGGACAATCAGAACCTTATTGACGCGCTCCCCGAGCACGGTGGGAAGCGTAGCGACAATTCCCCGGCCAACGACAACGTCGTAGGGCGCCGTGCCGTGAACAGTGATGTGCGTTGCCGCCTGCTCAGGCGTTGATTCGGTCATGACCGTTCCTTCGTGTAGATGACTCATCGGGTTGGCATCCGGCCTCGACCCAGGCGGTGATGCTGTTGGCAATCTGGTCTTTGGGTAGCCTCGACGTATCAAACGTGGCTGAGGCGAGTTGCTTATACAGCGGCAGGCGCTCAGCGAGGATTCTCGACCAGGCGCCAGGATCGTTGGCAAGCAGTGGGCGCGACGATAGATTTGATCGCCCGAGGACGGCTTCTTCGGTTGTCATAACGAGCACGATGTGCGCGTCGGCGAGGTTCGCCCGTGTCCGTTCGCTCACGATCGCCCCACCGCCAAGCGCGATGACCGATGGCTGACCGGAGGCGAGGTCTGCACGCGATTGCAACAGCAACGCCTCCACGACGTCTGCCTCGCGGTCGCGGAACGCCTGCTCGCCGTGGCTCGTAAAGTAGTCGGCTATGACGCCGTGCTCAGCAACAAACACCTTGTCGCTATCCACAAACGGCACGCCAAGTTGCTTTGCGACCCTCCGGCCAATACTGGATTTGCCCGAAGCCATCGGCCCGATAAAGACGATGGGCTCAGTAATAGGTGAGGCAGACACTACGCCTGGTCAACCTTGGTTGTGAGCGTTTCCGGGATGTGGTCGAGGTACGATTCGATGTTGCGACGCGTCTCGCCAACGGAATCACCACCAAATTTCTCAAGAACGGAGTTTGCGAGCACAAGTGCCACCATCGCCTCAGCGACCACGCCGGCAGCTGGCACCGCACACACGTCACTTCGCTGGTGGTGTGCGGTCGCGGCCTCACCGGTCGCAACATCCACCGTCGGCAGCGAGTGCGGAACCGTCGCGATGGGCTTCATCCCAGCACGCACACGAAGCACCTGCCCGTTGCTCATGCCGCCCTCGGTACCACCCGCGCGATGAGTTGGACGCTCAATGCCGTCAGGCCCAATGTGCAGCTCATCGTGGGCAACCGAGCCCCGACGACGGGTTGTCTCGAATCCGTCCCCAACCTCAACACCTTTGATCGCTTGGATGCCCATGACCGCGGCAGCGAGCTGGGAATCAAGACGCCGGTCCCAGTGCACGTGTGAACCGAGCCCTGGTGGAAGTCCGTACGCAAGCACCTCGACGATACCGCCGAGCGTGTCGCCTTCCTTTTTCGCAAGGTCAACCTCCGCAACCATTGCGGCTGAGGTTGCCGCGTCAAAGCAACGAAGCGGATCAGCATCAAGTGCCGCGACATCAGCTGGCAGGGGAAGCGCCGAGCCCTCTGGAACCTGCACGGGGCCAATTGAAAGCGTATGAGAAACGAGCTGGATACCGAGCTCGCCAAGGAACGACCGCGCAACCGCGCCAAGGGCAACGCGCGCGGCCGTCTCCCGTGCGCTGGCCCGCTCAAGGATGGGGCGGGCCTCGTCGAAATCGTATTTCTGCATGCCAACCAGGTCAGCGTGGCCTGGACGCGGACGAGTCAGCTTGGCTCCACGTCCGCGGGACTTCTCAGAGAGTTCGGTTGCCTCTGCACTCATCACCTCGGTCCACTTTGGCCACTCAGTGTTGCCGATACGAATCGCAACCGGGCTGCCGATGGTGCGGCCCTGGACAACACCACCGGAGAGGTTGAGCTCGTCCTGTTCAAACTTCATGCGCGAGCCACGGCCATAGCCAAGTTTGCGCCGGGCCAGGTCATCCTGGATTCCGGAGAGTGAAACGGGCACGCCAGACGGCAGCCCTTCGAGCAGAGCAATGAGTTCGGGGCCGTGAGACTCCCCCGCAGTAAGCCAACGAAGCATAATGAGTATCTTATCGGTAGTGGTCGGATATGAATGGTCGGTGAGGTGGCGCTGGGCCGTTAACCGAGGTTGCGGTCAGCGACGGCATCCCTCATCGCGGCCAGAACTTTGTCTTCCTCTGGCAACGGCCGATTCGGGTCCCCTGCCATGAAAATCCGTATTTGCACGATTGCCTGGTGCAGCAGCATGCTGATGCCCGAGGCGTATGTACCAGCCGCCTCCGCCCAAAGTCTGGCAAGCGGGCTTGGCCACGGATCATAGGCCACGTCGTAGAGAGGCACAGCTGATCGAATGCGAGACGGAACGGAGAGCTCCCCCGCGAGATGACCGGGTACTGTGCTCACCACAACGTCAATGGGAACTTCGCCGTCGTTCCAGGACGAATCGTCGTGCAACGAAACGACGGTAACCAGCACACCGTGCTGCTTGCCGAGGGCGATGAGCGGCGCGGCCTTTTCCGTGTTTCTTGCGTGTACCCGAACGATTGTTGTTCCCATTGCCGCAGCAGCCAACACGGTTGAGACTGCCGTTGCACCGCCACCGAGCAGCGCAATGGCACGTATCCCAGAAGGAACAACTTCGCCAAGCGCGGCAACGAGACCGGCGACATCGGTATTGTAGGCCCGCCAGGATTCATCCCCAGCGCCGTCAACAACGCGCAGCAGCGTATTGGCAACACCGCTGCTGACCGCAACAGGGTCGTGCCACGAAGCCGCAGCATATGCGCCGTGTTTCAGCGGCATGGTGAGCGAAATGCCGTGCCAGTTGAGTGACGCGAGCTGAGCAGGCAGGGCGTCCTCAACACAATCAATGGCGTCATACGACCAGTCAAGTCCAAGCTCGCGATACGCCGCAGAATGGATGACGGGCGAAAGCGAATGCCCAATCGGAGATCCGAGCACACCAAACGACGTCGCAGAGTCCGTCATGGCTAGCAGGCCGGGTTATCTGGATTATCTGAACACCACTGCTTGGCCTGAGCGACAAGTTCTTCGTGCTCGGCATTTGTTGTGGAAAACAGCGTTTCACCGGTGTCTTGGTTCACTGTTACGAAGAACAGCCAGTCGCCAGGGGTTGGATTCATCGCGGCGTCGATAGCGAGGTCGCCAGGGTTCGAGATCGGTCCGATAGGCAAGCCAGTGTGGACGTAGGTGTTCCACGGGTTGTCATCCGTCAGCTGCGCGTCGCTTGACCAAACCGAAGAGGCGTCGTCAGAGAGCCCGTATTTCACGGTTGAGTCCATACCAAGCTTGATGCCCTGATCAAGCCGGTTCTGGATAACTCGGCTCACTTTATAAAAGTCGTCGGTGTGGCGGGCCTCGCGCTGAATGATCGACGCAATGATGAGCACGTTCTCCCGCTCAGCCTCGGGAACTCCCGCAGCATCAAGGGATTGAATCGTACGGTCAACAAGCTTCTGGATGATCGTCGTTGCGGTATCGGTGTCCGAAAGCTCGTAGGTAGCTGGGAACAACCAACCCTCGAGACTCGGCGCGGTTGCCGGCACGCCGTACAGCGTCGGATCAGCTGCTGCCGCAACAAAATCAGCATTCGGGATACCGGTGACGGCCTCAAGCGTCGCGAAGATTTGCGACATCTGGGTACCCTCAGGAATAACCGCTTTCATCTCAATTTTGTTTGCTGGGTCCTGAAGCGCGGTAAGAGCCGCAGCGGCGCTCATTTCCTGTTTAAGTTGATAGGTCCCTGGGAAGAAACTCGGTTCAGGTTTTGTGATGCTTACTTCAGCCACAAACGCCTCAGCGGTTTTTACGACCCCGTTAGTAGCGAGAGTTTGACCAATCGTTGCGCCGGTGTCGCCGGCCACAATCGTGACGGTTACCTGGCCGTGACCTTCACCCTCGTAGTCGATGACCTCTTGGTTCCAGCCGAACAAATCGCTGATTCTCTCGCCGAAGCTTGACCACAGAACTGATCCGCCCCAAACAAGGGCACCAAGCAGTGCTGCAGTCACGACGAGCGAGATGACAACACGCTTCGTCTTGCGCTTGGCATGCGGATTCTTCGGGGCGCGGGAACGTGGCTTGGCAGTCACAGTGTCGGGGCCTTCCTTGGGCGTCAGGTCTGCAAAAACGTCGTCAAGCGGATGGGCTTCGTCCGCGAGGCGTGCTGGCTCGACGCTTGGGACGTAGCCCTTACGTCCGGCAACCCGGTAATTCTTGTCGACTGGAGGCACGACAGACGGTTCGTCGGCAACTGGCTCGGGAGACCATGTTCCAGTCGCTGTCAACTCCGAATCGTCGGCAGGTGCCTCGACGCGCTCCGCCTCGCGCGAGTACTGGGCTGCCTGCAGCCGAAGCGTTTCGTCGCGCTCTCGCTGCGCAGCCAGCGCATTCTCACGGGCGAGCGCCTCGCGAAGCTCTCGTCGTGACGGAAGTTCCCGCGTGTCGTTGGGCTCCGGCGACGGCTCAGTATTGCCGTTGTCGTTCTGCTGTGTCACTCGAAAAGGTCCTGTTCGTTCGCCAACCGCCCTGGTGGCGTTCCGGAAGATCGTTCTGAATCTAGCGCATGCTGCAGGATAATCACCGCAGCGACCTGGTCAATCACCGCTCGGGAGTTTTTTGTGTTCCGCCCCGATCGATGTAGCGCGCCCTGAGCGCTCACAGTCGACAGCCGTTCGTCCACAAGGCGAACAGGCACCTGGCAGGCCTCGCCAAGCGCCTCCGCAAAAGCGAGCGCGTCGTCTGTCGACGGCGTTGATTCACCGCGCATGTTCAGCGGGAGCCCAACAATAATCTCGAACACCTCTAGCTCAGCGGCAATCGTCGCCACGCGTGCGATGGCCTCGTCACGCTGACTCCCCCGTTGAACCGTCTCAACGGGGGTCGCGAGCATCCCGTGCAAATCGGACCGCGAAACGCCAACGCGAGCTTTGCCAACGTCGATGCCGAGCCGCACTCCGGTTCTCACGGTCTAACCCTGAATCGCCTGGCGAACTGCAGCCAGAGCGGCGTCAACCTGCTCTGGTTGTGAACCGCCACCCTGAGCCATGTCGTCTTTGCCGCCACCGCCTCCGCCAAGCACGCCGGCAGCAATCTTGGCCAGTGCACCGGCTTTCACACCGGCGTTGCGGGCACCGGAAGTTGTAGCGACAATCACAACGGGCTTGCCGGCGGCCACACCAGCGAGTACCACAACGGCATCCTGCGCGGCGAGCTTGTCGCGCACGCCAACGGCGAGGCTCCGAACGTCATCGGGTGAGCCGACCGTTCCCAGGTCCGCGATCACAGCGCCAACGGCGCCAACCGTCGACAGCGTTGACAGGAGGTCAGGGATGCGCGATTTGAGCGCCTCGGATTCAAACTGGGCGATCTTCTTCTCCGCCGCCTTCAGCTGCGCCGCAAGGTCAGATACACGTTCCTGGATCTGTTCCTTTGGCGCCTTGAGGTTCGCCGACAGCTGAGACACGATCGCGCGCTCTGCGGCAAAGCTGCGGAACGCCTCGATGCCAACCAACGACTCAACACGGCGGTTGGTTGAGCCAACCGATTGCTCGCTGATGAGGTTGATCATGCCAATTTCGGCGCTGTTCGACACGTGAGTGCCTGCGCAGAGCTCGCGCGACCAAGGGCCGCCGATATCAACAACGCGCACGCGATCGCCATACTTCTCGCCGAAGAGGGCCATCGCGCCAAGCTCTTTCGCTTCGGCAATGCCCATCTCACGGGTAACAACCTCGTGGTTCGCGCGGATGGCGAGGTTCGAAACTTCTTCGATCTCGGTCTTCGTTTCGGGGCTCAGCGCCTGTGCCCAGTTAAAGTCGAGCCGCAGGTAGCCTGCCTTGTTGTAGGAACCAGCCTGGTGCGCATCCGAGCCAAGTACTTGGCGAAGTGCGGCATGCACGATGTGGGTTCCAGAGTGCGCCTGGGTAGCCCCGCGGCGATACTCGGCGTCAACGATGCTCGTGGCAACATCGTCAACGGCGACCTCGCCAGAGGTCACCTTCACCGTGTGGCTGATGAGACCAGAGACGGGCTTCTGCACGTCGATGACTTCAAGCTCAAAGTTGGCCCCAACAATGCGTCCAGAATCGGAATCCTGCCCACCAGACTCAGCCCACAAGGCAGTCTCGGCGAGGATGACCTCTGCGGTCTGACCGGCAACAGCCCGAAGTGCCGGGATACCGTCCACAATCAGGCCAAGAACACGAGACTCGGTGCTGAGATCCGTGTAACCGGTGAATACCGTCTCGCCCTTTGCCCGGAAGTCGCTGTAGACAGAAAGGTCGGCAAGTGTGGTCTTCTTTGCCTTCGCGTCGGCCTTTGCGCGCGAGCGCTGCTGCTGCATGAGGTCGTCAAACTTCTCGCGGTTCACCGTGATGCCGGACTCTTCGGCAATTTCGAGTGTGAGCTCGATCGGGAAGCCATAGGTATCGTGCAGCAGGAATGCAGTGTCGCCGGGAAGCTGCGCAACCCCGCTTGATTTGGTCTGTTCAACCGCAAGATCAAGAATCGTCGTGCCGCTGGCAAGCGTGCGCAGGAAGGTTTCTTCCTCAGCAAATGCGGAACGCGAGATGCGCGCGTAGTCGGCCTGCACCTCTGGGTACGCCGCTTTCATCGCGTCGCGAGACGCAGCAAACAGCTCGGGGAAGGTCGCTTCTTCGACGCCGAGCAGACGCATCGCACGAACCGTACGGCGAAGCAGACGGCGAAGGATGTAGCCTCTACCCTCATTCGACGGGTTCACCCCATCGCTCATGAGCATGAGTGACGAACGAACGTGGTCAGCGATCACACGCATCCGCACGTCGTCTTCATGGTTTGCTCCGTACGACCGACCGGAGAGCTCAGAAGCGCGGTCAAGCACAGGGCGAACCTGGTCGATCTCGTAGAAGTTGTCTACCTCTTGTTTGATAAAGGCAACACGCTCGAGGCCCATGCCGGTATCGATGTTCTTACTCGGCAACTCGCCAAGGATCGTGAAGTCGGTTTTACCCTTCACATCGCCAATGAGGTACTGCATGAACACAAGGTTCCAGATCTCAACGTACCTGTCGTCGTCCGTGGCAGGACCACCGTCTTGTCCGTACGCAGGACCCCGGTCAAAGAAGATCTCAGAGCAAGGCCCTGCTGGGCCAGGCTGCCCTGTTGACCAGTAGTTGGTGTCTTTATCAAGACGTTGGATGCGTTCCTCAGGCAGGCCTGCGATCTTACGCCACAGCGAGATTGCTTCGTCGTCGTCCTTGTAGACGGTGACCCACAAGTCCTTTGGATCAAAGCCGTAGCCACCGTCGGCCTCTGAAGAAGTCAGCAGCTCCCACGCATAGGTGATGGCGCCCTCTTTGAAGTAGTCGCCGAACGAGAAGTTTCCGTTCATCTGGAAGAAGGTTCCGTGGCGAGGAGTGCGCCCAACCTCTTCGATATCGTTGGTGCGGATACACTTCTGCACGCTCGTGGCGCGGGGGTACGGGGCCGGAACCACACCGGTGAGGTACGGAACAAACGGGACCATACCGGCGACGGTAAACATCAGTGTTGGATCATCGCTAATGAGCGATGCCGAAGGAACAATGGTGTGTCCGCGGTCACCAAAGTAGGTGAGCCAACGCTGACGAATTTCTGCAGTTTGCATGGGCAGGTACGGTTCTCCTTGGTAGGGAAGCTGAGTTAGTTGTTCAGATTCTTGATGCGGTTTTCAACGTCGTCGAGTGCGGAGCCAAGCTCGGCTTCTCGACTCTGGTATCCGCGGTTCACTGCATCGGCAAACTCACGACGCCCCTGTTCGATTTCTTCAAAGAATCGACGACCCTCTGGACTCTTGTTCACGTAGTGGGCAATCACAAAACCTGCAACAACCCCACTTACCAGCCAAAACAGCTTACGCACGGGCGCTCCTTCACAAAAACTCTTTGTCGCGTCATCCAACGCCAGACATACGAACAACCCTACAGCTTGCGCTCACACCAGCAGAGTATTTATCAGCGCCTGTCCGGCGAAAACTGGGCGGATTGACGGACGCTAAACAGAAAGAAGGGGATGACGCTGATGCGTCATCCCCTTCTCTACCTGTATCTAGACAGGCACAGTCTGCTATCGAGCTGCGTAGTACTCAACCACGAGCTGAACTTCACAGGTCACAGGAACCTCAGCGCGCTTGGGACGACGCGTCAGGCGGGCCTGCAGCTTGTCGATCTCAACCTCGAGGTACGCGGGAACCTTAGGAAGTACTTCCTGGTGTCCGCCAGCGGCAGCAACCTGGAAGGGCTCCATGCCCTCCGAACGCTGCTTCACGTGGATCTGCTGACCCACCTTGACGCGGAACGAAGGACGGTCAACGAGCTGGCCGTCAACGAGGATGTGACGGTGTACAACCATCTGACGAGCCTGAGCCGAGGTGCGTGCAAATCCTGCACGAACAACGAGAGCGTCAAGACGCATCTCAAGGAGCTCAACCATGTTCTCACCGGTCTGGCCCTCGGTACGACGAGCCTCCTGGTAGATACGCTTCAGCTGAGCCTCGCGGATGTTGTACTGGGCGCGAAGACGCTGCTTCTCCCGAAGACGCACGGCGTAGTCGGAATCTGCCTTGCGCTTGGTGCGACCGTGCTCACCTGGAGCATAGGGGCGCTTCTCAAGGTACTTTGCTGCCTTCGGGGTGAGGGCAATACCGAGTGAACGCGACAGACGGGTTTTGCTGCGGGTACGTGACTTAGTGGACACGATTTCCTTTCAAAAGAACAAACAGTGAACTCGCGGTCGATTATTGATCGATGCCGCGGAAAGTTTGAGGGATTGGCCATCGCTACCCGGCTACAGGGCACGCACCTTCGGATTAGTGATTCGCAGCCGCACGAAACAAACACCTAGGCCAGCGATAAGCATAGCACGGGCATCCGTGATCCGCGCACATGTCCAGCTGGCGGTTTGCCCGTGTTGCCCCGAGTCAGGCAGGCCCGCCACGCCGCACGAGCTGCAGCACAGGACAACCTGTTGGGTGGCAGCGACTGCGGCAACTGCCTACTGTCCCCGAGTGATGCGGCGAATCTTTTCCAGTCGCTCGGCAACGATTCGTTCGTGGCCGTGATCAGTTGGGTTGTAATAGGTGCGATTGCCAATTTCCTCGGGGAGGTAGTTTTGGCGAACAACTCCCATTGGCGCATCGTGCGGGTAGCGGTATCCAACGCCGTGTCCGAGCTTTTTGGCGCCCGCATAGTGACCGTCGCGCAGATGCTTCGGCACCCTGCCAAAGTTTCCTGCCCGAACGTCGGCGATAGCCGCGTCGATGGCAACATACGCCGCATTAGATTTTGGTGCCGTCGCGAGGTAGATAACTGCCTCTGACAGGGGGATGCGTGCCTCAGGCATACCGATCATCTGAGTAGCCTCGGCTGCAGCAATGGCAATACTCAGGGCTTGTGGGTCAGCAATGCCGATGTCTTCGGCAGCCGACACAATGATTCTGCGTGCGATGAACCTTGGGTCTTCGCCTGCCTCGATCATGCGAGCTAGGTAGTGGACGGCAGCGTCGGGATCTGACCCGCGAATCGACTTGATGAAAGCGCTAATCACGTCGTAGTGCTCATCGCCGTTTTTGTCATAACGAAGGAGGGCCCTGTTCACCGAACGAGCGATTACCTCTTCGGTAACGATGGGGACGCGCTGCGGCTCGTTGGCCTCGTTGGCCTCAAGCGGCAGCCCATCAGACACTTCGTCAGCTGAAATGGACTCTGTGGCTGGTCCATCAGCATTGCCCGGCTTGTTCCGTTTGGAATTGCCTGAAGCAGTACGAGGCTTTCGCCCCTTTGTGACCTTGGATGCCCCAGCGGATGTATCTGTGTCGCCGCCATCCGCGGCCTCACCCGTTGCATCCTGCGCTGTAGCATCCTCCGCTGATGTATGCCCATCGTTCGCGTCAACACCGCTTGCGTCAGCATCGGTTGAATCGACACTGCTTGAATCAGCACCTACTTCGTCAGCAGTAGCCGCAACCTCGCTTACAGGCGCCACGTAGCCCTCGGCAAGCGCAGAAGACGCTGCTGCTTCGAGGGCAGTAAGCGCACGACGCGCATCACCAGACGAAAGTTGCGCAATTGTTGCCACGGCCTCGTCGGTAATCGCGATTTGATTATCGAGCCCGCGAGGATCGGAAACTGCTCGTCGAACGACAGCCTCGATATCGGCATCATTCAGTTGTTCGAGCGTCAATAACAACGAGCGCGAGAGCAACGGAGAGATGACGGAAAATGATGGATTCTCGGTGGTGGCCGCCACAAGCGTGACCCAACCGTTCTCGACGCCGGGAAGGAGCGCGTCTTGCTGAGCCTTCGTGAACCGATGAATCTCGTCGAGAAACAGAATGGTCGACACGCTGTACAAATCTCGGTCGTTCAGCGCCCGTTCCATCACAACGCGAACATCTTTCACGCCGGCAGTGACCGCCGAGAGCTCAACAAATCGACGACCGCTGCTGTGGGCAATTGCCTGAGCCAGCGTCGTTTTGCCAGTTCCTGGCGGACCCCACAGGATGATGGAGACTGCACCGCTCGCAGATTCGCCACCGTCGCTCTGATGCGCGAGCGTGACCAACGGCGAACCGGGGCCAAGCAGATGCTTTTGCCCAACAACTTCCTCGAGCGATTTTGGGCGCATTCGAACGGCGAGTGGCGTGTGTGCGCTACCCAGAGCCATACCGGAATCAGTCACGTTGAACAGTCTACGAGCCAGCACTGACATAATTGATATCGGGTCCGCCAACTGTGGCGGCAACCCAGCGGCATTTGCCAACAACCTAACGTCACTTAACCCTCGGAGTACATCGACGTGTCTGACAAGAAACTAAAACGCGAAGAACGGCTGCAACGCGAACGCCTGCGCGGCTACTCGGCAAGGCAGACTATTCACGCTGAAGGCGTAGCAACGCGCAAACGGGACAACATCATCTGGGCTATCGCCGGTGTTGTCATCGTTGGGCTTGCTGTGGGTGGCCAGCTCATGTATCTCGGAGCGCAGCCACAAGCGCCAGAGGCATCCGAGACGTCCACTCCAACACCAAGCGCGACCGAGGAAGTCGGCGAGAACCAGGGTGATGTACCGGACAAGGCGCTTGCCGAAGACCGTACCTGGACCGGAACGCTCGCGCTGAACGACGTAGAACTTGGCATCACGCTTGATGGTGCTGCTGCGCCCCAAGCCGTTGCAAGCACCATCTCGCTCGCATCGAGCGGCTTCTACGACGGCGTTTCCTGCCACCGACTCACGACGTCCGGCCTCTTTGTACTCCAGTGCGGAGACCCGGATGGAACGGGCAGCGGCGGCCCTGGATATTCCTACGGCCCGACCGAGAACGCCCCTGCTGACGGCCTCTACACCAAGGGCATGATCGCGATGGCGAATTCTGGCCCGTACACAAACGGCAGCCAATTCTTCATCGTATTTGACGACAGCCAGCTCTCCCCCAACTATTCCGTCATCGGTGAGGTCACGAGCGGGCTTGACGAATTGAACAAACAGATACTGAGTAAGGGAACGGCCGACGGTTCACAAGACGGCGCCCCAAAGGTAGCAACGACCATTACTTCCTTTGAAGTGAAATAGCGACCATGCGTCGACAACCAGTAGTCTGGATACACGCTGAACAGCGGCGTCCAGTAAACGTGAAACAGTAGGTGATGAGCTCAGTGTCCGACACAAGTGCAAACAAGTCGTGGGGTCGTGTTGACGACACGAACACCGTATTCGTTCGTGAGGGCGATGGTGAACGTGCCGTAGGCCAGTACCCAGACGGAACCGCAGAAGAAGCACTCGCGTACTTCGAGCGTAAGTACACCGATCTTGCGGGTCAGGTAACTCTGCTCGAGCAGCGCATCAAGCGAGGCACGTCGGTCAACGACGTTGCCGCTACGGTGACCAAGCTTCGCGACCAGATCCAAGGCGCAAACGCCGTTGGCGATCTCGCAGCCCTCACCGCACGCCTCGACGTGCTTACCGGGGCCGTGCAAGAACTCAGCGAGCAGCAGAAGGCGGAGCAGGAAAAGGCCCGTGCCGAAGCCCGCGCCCAGCGCGAAGCCCTCGTTGATGCAGCGGAAAAGCTTGCGGCACAAGACCTCTCAAAGGTTCAGTGGAAGCAGACGAGCGCAGAACTCGACTCGCTCTTCACACAGTGGCAGGCCCAGCAAAAGACCGGTCCTCGTTTGCCAAAGGGTGAGGCAGATGCACTGTGGAAGCGATTCCGTGGCGCTCGTTCAACGATCGAGACCGCCCGTCGGGCGTTCTTTGCAGACCTTGACGCAACAAACCGCGAGGTCCGCCAGCGAAAGGAACGCCTCATCGAGCAGGCGGAAGCTCTCGCTCCAAAGGGTGCCGATGGCATCCCCGCATACCGCGATTTGCTCGACCAGTGGAAGGCAAGTGGCCGTGCAGGCCGCAAGCTTGATGACCAGCTGTGGGCCCGCTTCAAGACTGCCGGCGACGTGCTCTACGGAGCAAAGGCCGAAGTTGATGCGCTTGCCGACGAGGAATACGGCGCCAACCTCACACTCAAAGAGGCGGTTCTTGTTGAGGCCGAGCCGATCCTTGAGATCACGGACCACGCCGCAGCCCGCTCTGCTCTGAGCGCAATCCAGCGCAAATGGGATGAAATTGGCCGAGTGCCCCGCGACTCTGTCCGTGCAATTGACGCGCGCATCCGCAAGATCGAAGATCACGTTCGGGAGCTCGAAGAGACCCACTGGAAGAACAACAACCCAGAAACCAAGGCTCGCGCCGAGGGACTTCGTGGCCAGCTTGAAGGATCGATCGAGCAGCTCGAGGCAGACCTTGCCAAGGCAAAAGCAGCCAACGATGCTCGTGCGATCGCAGAAACAGAGAAGGCGCTCGAAACGCAGCGCTCGTGGCTTGCTGCCATTGGTAGCTAGTCTTCCGCTGTTCAGGTAACACCAGTTGATTTTCTGGGGATAACTCGGAACGCACAGGCTGGGAATCGTTCACACTTTGGTGATGAACAATTCCCAGCCTGTTTCGTTTTCCCGTATAACCGCCCGGCCGCACACGACGCTCCCCCGTCTCGACACGCTTTCAGAGGCCGAACGCTGCGCAGCAAGACTTGACGGCGTCCTGTTCGAGCGTGGCACGCACTATGAGTACAGCCTTCCGCCGCTCAGCGCGCCGCAGCGGGCAGCAGCGCTCGGAATCGGTCCTTGCCGCATCATTGCGGGCTGGAACGCCGCGTGGGTCTACGGAGCCGCGCGCGTGAGGCAACCAACAATCTGGGTATACGAACGACCGGCGTTGTCATATGCGGCGTTAACTCGTTACGACGGCCGCCAACTCCGGCGTCTCCGCGCGAGGCTCGCAAGCAGCGACGTGCATACCGTTGGCACCGAACGAGTAACAACGCCAACACGGACCGCGTTTGACCTCATCAGAACCGAGCCTCTGTGGACGATTCAACACCAAACGGCCTGCAGGCTCCTGCTCCTTGAGCATCCAGCTGAGGGTCGCCTCGCGCTGCGCGAACGCCTGCTCAGCAGCCACCCAGAAGATTCAGGCGCGATGGGCCGACTGGACAGCCTCGGAACAGCTACCGGCGATCAGCCACCATTCACACGATAGACGTCGTACACCGTGTCGATGCGACGAACAGCATTGAGCACTCGGTCGAGGTGGGTGGTATCCCCCATCTCAAACACAAAGCGGCTAATAGCAAGTCGTGAACTTGACGTGTTGACCGATGCCGAAAGGATGTTAACGTGATGCTCAGAAAGCACGCGAGTCACGTCTGACAGCAGCCCTGCACGGTCAAGTGCCTCCACCTGAATATGAACAAGGAACACGCTCTTGGCCGTCGGGGCCCACTCGACCTCAACAAGACGCTCTGGCTCCTTACGCAGGCTCTCGACGTTCTTGCAGCTCACCTGGTGAACGGAAACGCCCTGGCCCTTGGTAATGAAGCCGATGACGTCATCACCCGGTACCGGGGTGCAGCAGCGTGCGAGCTTCACGAGGATATCTGGGGCGCCACGAACCAAGACGCCGCTGTTGCTTGTCTGCCGAACACTGCGCTGTTCGTTGAACACGGCCTCTGGCAGGTGTTCTTCGGCCTCACTCTCGGTATCTGAGAGTCGAGCAACCACTTTCTCGAGCACTGACTGTGTCGAGACGTGGCCTTCGCCAACCGCAGCGTAGAGCGCGGAAACATCCGGATACCGAAGCTGAAGCGCGACCTGCTGGAACGACTCCTGATTCATGAGCTTCTGCAGCGGAAGGTTTTGCTTACGCATGGCGCGTGAGATTGCGTCCTTGCCCTGCTCAACAGCCTCATCGCGACGTTCTTTTGTGTACCACTGGCGAATCTTGTTTCGCGCACGGGTACTGGTGACAAAGTTGAGCCAGTCTTTGCTCGGGCCAGCGTCAGGGTTTTTCGAGGTGAAGACCTCGACCACATCGCCGTTCTTGAGCGGGGTCTCAAGCGGCACCAGCCGGCCGTTAACCCGCGAGCCCATGGTCCGGTGACCGATTTCGGTGTGAACCGCGTAGGCAAAATCAACGGGAGTTGCCCCAGCTGGCAGGCCAATAACCCTGCCTTTCGGCGTAAAGACGTAAACCTCTTTTGCGCCAATCTCAAAGCGGAGCGCATCAAGGAACTCGCCAGGATCTTCGGTTTCCGCTTGCCAATCCGAGATATGCGCGAGCCAGGCCATGTCGGCGGATTCGTTGGGCTTCGATGAGCCAGCGTTCTCTTTGTACTTCCAGTGCGCGGCAACACCGAGCTCAGCACGGCGGTGCATTTCAGTGGTGCGGATCTGAATTTCAACCGCCCGCCCATCAGGACCGATCACGGTTGTGTGCAACGACTGATAGAGATTGAATTTTGGCGTTGCGATGTAGTCTTTGAACCGGCCGGGGATTGGCGTCCAGCGTGCGTGTACGGCACCAAGAACGGCATAACAGTCGCGAATCGTTGGCACGATCACCCGGATGCCAACAAGATCGTATATATCGTCGAAGTCTCGGCCACGCAGAATCATTTTCTGGTAGATCGAGTAGTACTGCTTTGGGCGGCCAGCAACATCGCCGCGAATTTTTGAAGCGCGGAGGTCTTCGTTGATCGCCTCAACGACCGTATTGACCATCTCGTCACGTTGTGGGTTCCGCTGCTGAACCAGGTTCTCAATTTCCGCGTAAATCTTCGGCTTCAGAACTGCGAACGAGAGATCTTCGAGTTCATTCTTGATTGACTGGATGCCGAGGCGATGCGCGAGCGGAGCATATATCTCGAGGGTCTCAGTCGCTTTCCGCGCGGCGGATTCTGACGGCACAAACCCCCAGGTTCGGGCGTTGTGGAGGCGATCGGCAAGCTTGATGACAAGCACGCGGATGTCCTTCGACATCGCGACGATCATTTTGCGAACGGTCTCGGCCTGAGCGCTATCGCCGTACTTGACCTTGTCGAGCTTGGTCACACCGTCAACGAGCATCGTGATTTCGTCACCGAAGTCGGCTCGTAGTTGATCGAGCGAGTAGTCGGTGTCTTCAACGGTGTCGTGCAGCAGGGCCGCGGCAACCGTCATGGCGCCAACGCCGAGATCGGCCAGAATCTGAGCCACCGCTACGGGATGGGTGATATACGGTTCGCCGCTGCGTCTTTTTTGTCCGCGGTGCGCCCGCTCCGCAACCGTGTAGGCGCGCTCAATGATTGAGAGATCGGCTTTGGGATGCGATGCGCGCACCGTCTTGATCAGCGCGTCAACAGCCCCAGGAGGGCTTCCCTTTGAAAAAATGCGCGGGACGAGGCGGCGCAAGCTGGTGCTAGTTGAGTGTGATGATGTTTCGGTCATGCGAGCACCTCCTGTGTCGAAGTTACCACTTCTGCGGCACTGTCAAGAACCACACCAGGAGATGCCCGCCAACCAACATTCTTCAACGAACGATCGACCCTTACCTATGAGCCGATCTCGGCGGCAGAACCGCCCGCAGCGAGTTTCTTTGAGGTTGCGTCTGCGTCGCTCTTCTCAACCTCGGTGGCGTTCGCAGCCTCACGTGCGCGAACGCGGTTATCGTGTTTGACGATCTCCGGCTCGTTCTCGCGAAGGTGCGCATACGTCGGAGCCGCAATGAAGATCGTCGAGTACGTGCCCACAAGGATACCGATGAACAGCGCCAGCGAAATGTCCCGAAGGGTACCGGCGCCAAGGATAAATGCACCGATAAACAGAATCGATGCGACAGGCAGCAAGGCGACAACCGAGGTGTTGATCGAACGAACAAGCGTCTGGTTGACCGCGAGGTTCACGCTCTGCCCAAAGGTACGGGCATCGTTGAGTTCGCCACGACCCGTGTTTTCTCGAATCTTGTCAAACACCACAACGGTGTCGTAGAGCGAGTATCCGAGGATGGTCAGGAATCCGATCATTGCCGCTGGCGTGATCTCGAAGCCGGTAATGCCGTACACACCAGCAGTGATCACAAGGTCGTGAAGCAGCGCGATGATTGCCGCGAGCGACATCTTCCAGGTTCGGAAGTACAGCGCCATGACTACCGCGGCAAAAACGATAAACACGATAAGTGCGAGTATCGCCTGTCGCGTAATGTCTTGACCCCACGAAGCCCCGATAAATGATGACGTGATGGTGTCTTCCTCGACGTTATACGTCTCGGCCAGGGCCTTACGCACTTGACCGGTCTCTTCGTCCGTGAGCTGTTCGGTCTGAATACGAACCGTGTCAGACCCAACAACCATGACGCGAGGCGTCTGGCCTGGGACCACGCTGTCAACGGCTTCAATAGCCTTCTGCTGGTCAGGGTCTTTGCCAGCGACAACCTGGAACTCGCTACCGCCGCTGAACTCGATACCGAAGGTGAAGCCTCCACGTACGATTGGTCCGAGAATCGAAACCAAGATCATGATCGCTGCGATGATGTACCAGAGTTTTCGACGACCAACAATGTTGTAGGAGCGTTTTCCGGTGTAGAGGTCGTTTCCAAACTGAGCAAAAGTACCCATGATTAGGACTCCTTTCGCGTATTGGTCGACGAGGTATCTGCCGGGGTTGTTTTTGCCCCGTCGCCCCCAGCAGCGAGTTCAGCTGCCTTGCGTTCTGCGATCGTCTGACGCTTTGCAGCCTCGCGGCTCGCACCGGCGTTCTTTGCTTTCACTGAATCCGTTGGGGTCCGGAATGCCGCGCGGCCGCGGTACACCGCTCCGAGCTGGCGTGGGTCAAGACCGCTGAAGCGGTGTCCCTCTGAGTAGAACTTGGTTCGCGCCAGCAATGTCAGGATCGGGTGCGTGAAGAGCGCAACAACCACGATATCGATGATGGTTGTGAGACCAAGCGTGAGCGCGAATCCTCGAACGTTACCAACAGCAAGAACAAACAGGATTGCTGCGGCCATGAAGTTCACGCCATCAGAGGCAAGAATCGTGCGGATGGCGCGCTTCCAGCCTGACTGAACGGCTGAGTCAATGCCCCGGCCGTCGCGCAACTCATCACGTATTCGCTCGAAGTACACGATGAAGGAGTCTGCAGTAATACCGATAGCAACAATCAAACCGGTCACACCTGCCAGCGACAGGCGGTACCCTTCTCGCCACGAAAGCAGTGTGATCAACAGGTAGGCAAGCACCGCTGCGATCGTCAGAGACGCAACAGTCACCAGTCCAAGCAATCGGTATTGCAACAGCGAGTAGAGGACAACAAGGAGCAGACCAATCAGACCAGCGATAAGACCCATCTGCAGCTGGTTGGTGCCGAGGGTTGCCGAAATGTTGTCGAGGCTCTGTACGGTGAAGCCGATTGGCAGCGCACCAAACTTGAGCTGATCGGCAAGACCCTTCGCGCTTTCCTGCGTGAAGCCACCAGTAATCGATGGACGGCCGTCGGTGATTTGCGCTTGCATGGTTGGAGCCGAAATCACGGATCCGTCAAGGACAAAGGCAAAACGGTTCAGCGGCTCGGCCGAGCCGTACAGGCGCTTGCTGACCTCAGAGAACTGTTTGGTTCCCTCGTTGTTCATGATGATCTGCACGGCCCACGCACCGGTTGAGACGCCGCTCTGCGAGGTCTCTGGCTGTGCGGTCGCGTCGGTGATGACCGAGCCTGCGATCTCAACCGGCCCAAGAATGTACTTCTCAAGACCGTAGGGGTCACAAGTAACGAGCGGCTCCTTCGAGGCAGGGTTACCTGCCTCGGCCGACTGGTCAGAACCACATACGTAGTTGTCGAACTTGTCCTGCAGCGCAGGAGTAATCCAGGCTACGTCGCCTGGTCCCGTCGGCTGAGACGACGGCGTGTCTGACAACGGCTGGCCGTTAGCGTCAACAGCCGGGGCAGGAGCCGATGGTGTTGCCGTCGTGCCGTCAGCGTTGACCTCACCGCCGACCGTTTGTGATGTCGTCTGGGATGCCAGCAGAACCGGACGGAACTGCAACTGCGACGAAGCCTGGATGCGCTGCAGCGTCGCATCATCCGGGGTACCCGGAAGCGAAACCACGATGTTCTGGTTACCCTGCGTCGTGATCTCAGCCTCTGACACACCACTAGCGTCAACACGCTGGCGGATGATCGAAACAGCCTGAGTCAGCTGCTCCCCCGAGACTGACTGGCCGTCTTCGAGCGTGGGAGCGAGAACAATCTGCGTACCACCCTCAAGGTCGAGTGCGAGTTGAGGGGTCCAAGTTGCCCCATCTTTGATAACGCCAAAAGCGTTAGCGCCGATGAGGGCAACGATGATAACCAGAAGCCAGGCGAGTGAACGCCAAGCCTTTTTTACCGGAGCGGTTGTCGCCACGAGTTACTGCTTTCTAGGGCTGCACCGAGCGGCGCAGGTCGGGTGATGGGGAGAAGCGAATACTATTTTTTGTCGCTGGAGTCGGTCGAGTCGTCGCTCGCCGAACCGTCCGCGTCTGCGCTGTTCGAGTCAGACGCGTCAAACGGGCTCTTGAACTCGGAGTTGGATGCACCGCTGGTGCGCTCACCAAACTCTGGGTCATCGTCGGGAGCGAGTGACTCGTTTTCAGTCGCCTCAGCTGCAACCGGGGTGACAACGTTCATGATGGCGTTGCGGTGAACCGTGAGGATGACTCCTGGGCTCGTCTCAACGCGAACGCGGTTCTCTTCGTCATCGATCGACTTGATGTGACCGTAGATTCCGCCCTGCAGCATCACCTCGGCGCCGGGAACAACGTTGTTCTGCAGCTCAGCCATGGCCGCCTGACGCTTACGTCCGTTGCGGAACATGAAGATTACAAGCAGTCCAAGGACGGCAATCATAATCAGGGTAAATGGATCTTGCAGAAGGGCTTCCACGAGTACCTTTCATCTCGGGCCGCGACGGGCCCGTTTGGGTGGTGCTTAAAAGTTTCGAAACAACAATCAACTATAGAACATTTGGCTGAGGAATCTCGAAGTGTTCCCACGCAGTGGGCGTTGCAACCCTTCCTCTTGGCGTGCGCGAGACCAAACCGGCACGTACAAGGAACGGTTCGACGACTGCTTCGATGGTCTCGGAATCCTCGCCAACAGATACGGCAAGCGTGCTGAGGCCAACAGGCCCTCCCCCAAAGCGCTCCAATAAACCGCGCAAAACCGCGCGATCAAGGCGGTCAAGGCCAAGCGTGTCTACGTCGTAGAGCTCAAGCGCTGCATCAACTGCTGCGGTGTCGCTCACTGCGTTATGCACAAGGAAGTAGTCGCGAACTCGACGGAGAAGACGGTTGGCGATACGCGGGGTTCCTCGCGACCGGCTTGCGATAATTTTCACAGCTTCGGCGGAAATCTCGAAGTTCATGAGGCGGGCCGCGCGAATGAGTACCTGTTCGAGCTCAACAGCATCGTAGAACTCAAGGTGAGCGGTGAAGCCAAAGCGGTCACGGAGAGGGTTGGGCAGCAACCCAGCCCGTGTCGTTGCGCCAACAAGCGTAAACGGAGCGAGTTCAAGAGGAATAGACGTGGCCCCCGCGCCCTTACCGACCATTATGTCGATGCGGAAATCCTCCATCGCGAGGTAGAGCATCTCTTCCGCAGACCTGGCCATGCGATGAATCTCGTCTACAAAGAGAATCTCGCCTGGGGTCAACGACGACAGCATTGCGGCCAGGTCGCCGGCGTGCTGGATGGCGGGGCCGCTTGTCATCCGCAGCGGCTTACCAACTTCTTCGGCAACGATCATTGAGAGCGTTGTTTTGCCGAGCCCTGGAGGGCCGGCGAGAAGGATGTGGTCAGGGGTACGGCTCTGCATCGACGCAGCTTTGAGCAGTAGTTCGAGCTGTCCTCGAACCTTGGTCTGCCCAACAAACTCGCTCAGGCTCTGTGGCCGGAGCGCTCCCTCAAAGGCGACCTCATTCTCGGCAATGATGTCTGGGTTGGTGAGGTCTTCGCCATCTACGTCATTAAAATCGGTAACCACGCTACCTCACCACCTTGCCGGAGCCGAGAAGCGCAAGGCTGAGGCGCAACAGTTGCGGTTCTGTCATCTCAACGCCATCTGTATGCTCAGCGATGACCTGCCCAATCGCCGCGTTCGCATCGCGCTCGGCCCAGCCGAGACTGATGAGTGCGGTTTCAACCGCAGCGGAGGCCGAGACAGGTGCTGTAGGTGCGGATGCTGCAGGGCGCTCGAGCGACAGGGCAGAGAGCTTGCCGCCAAGTGAAACGACGAGCAGTTTTGCCGTCTTTGGGCCAATACCACTGACCGCTCGGAACGGCTTATCGTCTTCTGCCGAGACTGCGACAACAATGTCTTGCGGCGAGAGAACGTTAAGTACGCCAAGCGCCGAACGGGGACCTACCCCGGATACGCCGAGGAGGATGCCAAACACGTCGAGTTCGTCTCTGGTCGCAAAACCAAACAGCGTCAGCGAGTCTTCACGCACAACTAGCGTCGTGAACAGAAAGAGCTCAGAACCTCGGTGTGAGGCAAGGGCTTGGGAGGTTGTGACTTCAATAGCAAAGCCGACTCCCCCAACTTCGATAACAACCGTGCCTCCACGCACGTCAAGCACCGGTCCACGCAGAGAAGAAATCACCTGTCTAGACTACGCGGTTCAGGATGATCGAGACCGTTGCTCAGCGGCGCGCCACGCGGCCTGCGCTGGCGTCAGGTTGGTGTCGCCGGCGACTCGTGGCGCGGAAAGTGGAGTCCCTCGCCAGCCGTGACAAATTGCAAGGGCGAGAGCATCGGCGGCATCGGCCGGTTTTGGCGGACTCGCGAGCCGCAGGATTTTGGCAACCATTGCCCCGACCTGGTCCTTTTCGGCCCCACCGTATCCGGTGACTGCAGCCTTGACCTCGGTGGGGGTGTGCAGCCCAACGGGAATGCCGCGCTGCGCCGCAAGAAAGAACGCGACCCCACTGATCTGGGCAATGCCCATTACGGTGCTCACGTTGTGCTGCGCAAACACCCGCTCGAGTGCTATGGCATCGGGTTTGTGCTGATCGATGAGTTCTTCGATGCCAGACCCAATCGTGAGCAACCGCTGCGACAGCTCCATGCTCGCGGGGGTTCGAACAACCGCGACATCAATAAACGTTGCGCGGCGGGCGGCGCCAATCTCGACGACGCCCACCCCACAACGGGTTAGACCTGGATCTATGCCGAGGATACGCACGGCATCCTCAACTGCGAATCGTTAGTCGTCTTTTTCAAGCTCAGCCTCGACCTCTGGGGTGAGGTTGAAGTTGCTGTAGATGTTCTGAACGTCGTCGCAGTCTTCGAGCTGATCGATGAGCTTAAAGATCTTGCGCGCGGTCTCGGCGTCAACGTCAACCGTGAGGTTTGGCACAAACGACGCGTCTGCCGATTCGTAGTCGATACCGGCTTCCTGCAGCGCAGTGCGAACCGCAACGAGGTCGTGTGGCTCGCTAATGATCTCGAAGTCGTCTCCGCGATCGGTTACTTCCTCGGCGCCGGCGTCGAGAACGGCAAGCAAGATGTCGTCTTCGGTGAGCCCGTCGACCTTGTTGACAACAACAACGCCCTTGCGGTTGAAGTTGTAGGCAACGCTTCCGGGGTCAGCCATGTTACCGCCACCGCGGCTCATTGCCGTGCGAACCTCTGCAGCGGCGCGGTTCTTGTTATCGGTCAGACACTCGATCATGAGGGCGACGCCGCCCTGGCCGTAGCCTTCGTACATGATGTTGAGGTATTCGATCTGCTCGCCAAGAAGACCGGCGCCGCGCTTGATCGCGCGATCGATGTTGTCGTTGGGTACTGAGGTCTTCTTCGCCTTCTGAACGGCGTCAACAAGGGTGGGGTTTCCAGCCATGTCGGCACCACCGATCTTGGCGGCAACCTCGATGTTCTTGATCAGCTTGGCAAACGACTTAGCACGACGCGAGTCAATGATCGCTTTTTTGTGCTTTGTGGTTGCCCACTTGGAGTGTCCGGACACCTGTCTCCCTTTTCTCTGTTCTGTCTGCACGCAAGTCTACCGCGTCCAAGAACCTGCATCTATTTGTGAGTTTCTGCTGCAAAACGCTGAGTTCTGAGCAGAAAGTCCAAAAGAGATGTTGGCTAGTGGGATGCGGGCCACGCCTCGGCGAGCGAGGTGCGGACGTCGGCTAGCAGCTGTGGCAATGCCTTTGTCTTGGCGATGATCGGCATGAAATTAGCGTCGTGTTGCCAGCGAGGAACGATGTGCTGGTGCAGATGACCCGCGATGCCGGCACCCGCGACCTCACCCTGGTTCATCCCGATATTGAAGCCGTGGTTTTTAGAAACCTCGGTGATGACGCGCATCGCTGTTTGCGTGAGCGCCCCGATTTCCGCGACTTCCTCAGGCGTTGCCAGGTCGTAGGTCGCAATGTGACGATACGGGCACACCAGCAAATGACCGCTGTTATATGGAAAAAGGTTCAGCAGCACAAATGCGTGCGTGCCCCTCGCTACGATCAGGCCGTCCTCATCTGAACCGGTCGGGGCATAACAAAACGGGCAATCCGCTTTGCTCGGCTGCTGTCCGTCCTGGATGTAGACCATGCGGTGCGGCGTCCACAACCGCTGAAACTCGTCTGGCACTCCGGCAAGATGGCCGGGATCGACGACATCCGCCTGGCCTGCCGAATCATCGGCAGGCCGTGACGAATCGTCGTCAGACGATTGATAATCGTTGACCGTTAGTCTTGCCATGCGGTGAGGACCTGCTCGCGCGATTCAATCGAGGCTCGTATCCGAGCAACGGCATCTGCGACCGGCACTCCGTTCAGCTGTGTACCGTCGCGGAAACGGAAGCTCACCGCTCCGTTTGCACGGTCGTCTTCACCTGCAATGAGCTGGAACGGAACCTTTGCCTTGGTGTGGTTGCGAATCTTCTTCTGCATTCGCTCATCGGATCGGTCGATCTCAGCACGAACGCCATACCCCTTGAGTTCTGCAACAACATCTTCGAGGTACGGTGCATACTCTTCGGCAACGGGAATCGCGACCACCTGAACGGGCGACAGCCAAACGGGGAACGAACCGGCGTAATGTTCCGTGAGCACTCCAAAGAACCGCTCGATCGAGCCAAACAACGCACGGTGAATCATCACGGGGCGCTTCCGCGTGCCATCAGCGGCCGCGTACTCGAGCTCAAAGAGGTTCGGCAGGTTGAAGTCAAGCTGGATAGTGGACATCTGCCAGGTGCGGCCGATGGCGTCGCGGGCCTGAACCGAGATCTTTGGTCCATAGAACGCTGCACCGCCCGGGTCTGGCACGAGTTCGAGGCCAGAGGCCGCTGCAACCTCAGCAAGGGTATTGGTCGCTTCTTCCCAAACCTCGTCGCTACCAACAAATTTCTCGGGGTCTTTTGTTGAGAGCTCAAGGTAGAAGTCCTCAAGACCGTAGTCTTTGAGCAGGCTGAGCACGAAGTCGAGCGTACGGGTCAGCTCTGCCTTCATATCTTCTTGCGTGCAATAAATGTGCGCGTCGTCCTGAGTCAACCCGCGAACCCGCGTCAGGCCGTGCACAACGCCGGACTTTTCGTAGCGGTAGACCGTGCCGAACTCAAACATCCTGATGGGAAGATCCCGGTAGGAATGCGCGGTGCCCTTATAAATAAGGTTGTGCATCGGGCAGTTCATCGGCTTGAGGTAGTAGTCGGTGCCGGCCTTGCGAACCGATCCGTCGTCGTTGTACTCTGCGTCGATATGCATCGGAGGGAACATTCCATCGCGATACCAGTCAAGGTGACCGGAAATCTCGTAGAGGTGCCCCTTCGTAATGTGCGGCGTGTTCACAAAGGAGTAACCCTCTTCGATGTGACGCTTACGAGAGTAGCTCTCGAGTTCGTTGCGGATGATGCCGCCGCGTGGATGAAAGACGGGAAGCCCGCTGCCCAGTTCCTCTGGGAAGCTGAACAGGTCGAGCTCCGCGCCGAGGCGACGGTGGTCACGCTTTGCTGCCTCTTCAAGGCGTGCCTGGTACTCGCGCAGTTCGTCCTTGCTTGGCCAGGCAGTGCCGTAAATTCGCTGCAGCTGAGGATTTTTCTCCGAGCCACGCCAGTAAGCAGCGGCAACCCGCATGAGCGAGTATCCGTTGCCAATCATTCGGGTGTTCGGCAGGTGGGGCCCGCGGCACAGGTCTTTCCAGACCGTCTCCCCCGTCTTCGGATCAACGTTGTCGTAGATCGTCAGCTCGGCACCGCCAACCTCGACGCTTTCATTATCGTCGCCGGTTGAGCCGCCTTTGAGCCCAATAAGTTCAAGTTTGTATGGCTCGTTTGCGAGCTCCGCACGTGCCTCATCGTCTGAAACAACTCGACGGACAAAGCGTTGGCCCTGGCGAATGATGCGATCCATCGTCTTCTGCAAGACCTTAAGGTCTTCAGGGGTGAAGTTCTCAGCAACATCAAAGTCGTAGTAAAAACCGTCTGTGACAGGGGGCCCAATGCCCAGCTTTGCTTCTGGGTTCACCTGCTGCACTGCCTGTGCAAGCACGTGGGCAGCTGAGTGCCGAAGAATGTTGAGGCCGTCGGGCGAGTCAATCGTCACGGGTTCAACGGTGTCAGTTTCCATCACCTCGGCTGCAAGATCGCAAAGATTTCCGTTGACGCGCATGGCGACAACAGAGCGGTCGGTGAAAAGTGAAAAACCGTCGGCCACGAGTGAGCTCCCTGACTAGATGTTGTAACAGGACAACTCTACAAGCTCAACGGATGCCCTTCGGCCCGTTCCCCGCTGACACGCCAGAACGAACCGAAGTCGGCAGCCTCGGACATGCATCCATCACAGCGGAAGATGGATGATGCCACAATCACATTTGTGCGCTACGAAACGGCCTTCAACCCGACGATGCAACCGACAAGGCCCATCAGCAGGAGTACCTTCACCACCGACACATCGGCGCTACCGGTAACCATGGCGTAGATAACGGTCAGGCTCGCACCGATGCCAACCCAGACCGCGTAAGCGGTGCCGGTTTCGAGATCGCGCATAGCCCAGGCAAGGCCGCCCATACTGATGACAAGAGCGCCGCCAAAGATAACCGTTGGCCAGAGCTTGGTAAAGCCCTCCGACTTGCCAAGAGCCGTCGCCCAGACGGCCTCAAAGATGCCAGAAATAATCAAAATAATCCACGACATGAGTGTTCTCCTGGCCAGTCTTGTCGCGTTCCGGGTACTGATCCGTCGTCCGGGGCCTGATGGAATTCAGACCTGAGTTCAATATTAGCAAGCTATCCCGACTTTGCGGCGATAAATAGCAAACGCACAGGATTGCTGAGAGACGGCATAGATGCGGCGAAATATGTTGGATATCTAAGTGCGACGACGTAAACTAAGTACTTGTTAGGTTTCGTGTAGGGGCGGGCCAACATCTCCTCGTGTGTGCAATACACGCACACCCGTTACTTATAAGGGTCCCAATTTCATCATGCAACAACGAGCAATAATTACTCGCCAGAATATCGTCAACGCCGCGTCACAAGTCTTCGTCGAGCACGGTTTTGCCGCGGCAAACATCGCGGATGTTACGTCAATAGCAGGCATCACCAAAGGAGCGATGTACTTCCACTTCAAGTCAAAAGAAGACCTCGCGAGGGCCGTCATTGACGAACAACAAGCAACCTATGACGCGCTCCAGGCAGAAATGCTCGGGAAAGATCTCTCTGCGTTCGACACGATGATCGAGATCTCCTACGGCATTTGCGCACTGATCAAGGGCAACGCCCTGTTTTACGCGTCAATGCGCATTGCCGTCGAGCTTGGTGTCTACGGCGACCCGATCTCAAAAACCTACGCGGAATGGGGTGCGCCCGTTGCTGCGCTGGTGGCGCAGGCCATTGACGACGGCGACATCCGATCAACCGTTGATCCTGAGGCATTTGCGAGTTTTGTCATTTCCGCGTTCACCGGCATCCAAACGGTTTCGATGGTCTACAGCAACCTCGAGGATCTCGACGGCCGCATCATGGCAATGTGGGACATCTTGCTTCCAGGCATGGTCACAGACAAGAAGCGACTTGAGCTTGCCGAACAAACGCCGCGGGCAATCTCTTAGCCTCGCCTGACAACGTTTCAGCCCCTCTGCATCGTTGCTACTCCGGGAGCTCGCTTCGGGAGTAGCAACGATGGAGGAGTTTCAGCCAAACTCATTCTGCGCAAATCGCTCGAGTGCACTGTCTGGAACCGATTGATGACCGAGCTGTTGTTCAGGTTTCCGAGACGCCCCGTGAACACAAGCAAATTCTCGTTGCAGAACCTGCCTCCCCAAGTTCAAGGAGAAACTAACCATGCATCACTGTTAAACAAGAAAAGGAAGTGCATATTGCACTTCCTGTTTCTTTTTGGTGGGCGATACTGGGATCGAACCAGCGACCTCTTCCGTGTCAGGGAAGCGCGCTACCGCTGCGCCAATCGCCCAAAGTGAGTGGTATTGGAGGTGGCGACGGGATTCGAACCCGTGTAGACGGCTTTGCAGGCCGCTGCCTCGCCTCTCGGCCACGCCACCGTCGTGGAACTACCACCAGCGGTCTAGTCGGTTTACTAGACTCACTCGAGCGGATGACGAGATTCGAACTCGCGACCCTCACCTTGGCAAGGTGATGCGCTACCACTGCGCCACATCCGCAACTTGCACCCTCTCGGGTACTTGAGAAACTCTATAGGAAGAACATGCCAGATACAAAATCGAGAACAAAACTTTTTTGAAACCCGCGTTTTTTCAGCCTTCTTTGGGCTGCTCCGACATAATTGATTTACCATGACAGTCGATTCCCCAAGATCTAAACGCATTCCGGTACTCATCATCGTTGCGGTGATCCTGGGTGCGCTCGTATTCCTCGGCTTTTCCAATAAGCAAGCCATCGAAGATCAGTTCACCATCTGGGGCTTCACGCCGACTGCCGAAGTCACTGCGGTGCAGAACAGGCTCCAGCTCACGGGCGAAGGCACGACGGCATTCCTCGCCTCGGCACCAACACTTGAGTCAAGCCAGCGCTTCAACGAGCAGTGCCTCAACGTAGACCACAGCGACGAAGGCCACGTGCTTGGTTGTTTCACCGGTTCGCGCATCCACCTATTCAAGGTCGACGATGAACGTCTTGACGGCATCGTTGAAGTGACTGCTGCCCACGAACTGTTGCACGCGACCTACTCGCGGTTGTCTGCCGGGGAACAAGAGCAGGTTAATAACGAACTTGAAGCAGAATATGAACGCTTGAAGCCTGAACATCCGGAAATCGAAGAGCGAATGCAGGTTTACGCAAATCTCCCGCATGCGAGTTTCGTCAATGAGTTGCACTCGGTATTGGGAACTGAAGTCGCTGATCTCTCCCCCGAACTCGAAGAACACTACGCAAAATACTTCACCTCGCGGTCTGTGATCCTCGACCTCTTCGAGAGTTACCACTCGGTCTTCACCGCCATCCAATCGGAGGCCACCGACATTGAGGCCCAGATGAAGGAACTCGGAGATTCCATCGAATCACGGAGCGCTACGTATCAAACCGACGTGACTCAGCTGAATGCCGACATCCTTTCGTTCAATGAGCGAGCGGCGGCCGGGGATTTTCGAACGGCGACGCAATTCGCTTCCGAGAAGGCGCCCCTCGAGGAACGTCGAGTTGCCCTCGAAACGACGCGTGCGCAGCTTGAGACAGACGTCGAGACCTATAACGGCTTGCGCGACAGGCTGTTGGAATTGGATGCCAAGTCGCAAGAACTCAACCGTGTCATCAACAGCGGTCTCGCCCCTGCTCCCGAGATCGAAGACGGAGACTGATTCTTACTACGCTCAGGCAGCTGTTTGATACACAGTCACGGGCGATTGGCGTAGTTGGCAGCGCGCTTTCCACGAAAGGCTTCCATGCATAAGCGTCTCCTTGTCACCGCCCAGATTCCTACAGCATCGCATCTCATGAGCGGCAGGAAAGACCGCGCCATTTGCTACTTCGTACGGATCCGGCACGTTCGAGGGCACCCGCACTCAGATTTACGAGTTCCCCAACGGGGAGGCGTTCACGAGCTTCGTCGAATGCTGTCGGGCATGGGCATGACGGCTGAGTCGTTTGCCCGTTCAGGCATGATTGCGGTTTCCGTTGATGACAAGTCCAAACTCGAGTCCGTCAGGGCGCTTATCGGCTAACTACGGTGGCACATCCTGCGTCGTGCCAGTTGGCAGACCGGGTTCGACTCGCCTTGCTTAGACGATCCGTTTGCGACGGGCAAGCACCTGGCGAACCCCATCGACCGCCAGGAGGCCAACAGCGACCCAAATAGGGGCCTGAGTGAACCACTCCTCACCCTTGATGGTTTCGCCCAGCAGAAGGGCAACCACGAGCAGCAGGACCGGCTCAAGATAACTCAGTAGGCCAAACAGGCTGAAGTCGAGATACTTACTCGCCAAGATATAGCAGCTGAGTGCCGCGGCGCTCACTGCGCCAAGAACGACGATTTTCCAGTACAAGTCTGGATGCTCGCCAAACACCCCGAACCCGGCCTGCCCAAACACAACGAAGGCAATAGCAACGGGAAAGATAAGCGCCATGTCCATCCAGAGACCGCCGAGATTATCGGTCTTGAAATGCCGCCGCACGATGAAATACAGCGGATAGCCAAACGCAACCAGCATGGTTTCCCAGGAAAGTCCACCCGTCGCTATGAGTTCGTGGCCGACGCCAACCGCGGCAAGGAGCGCAGCACACAACTGCAATACCGTGAGCTTGTCCTTGTACAACACCCTGCCAACCACGACCATGACCAGCGGAAGCAGAAAGTAGCCCTGCGACACGGGAAGGGCCCGCCCAACAACCGGACCCCACAAGAAGATCCAGAGCTGAAACCCCATCATCGTGCTGGTGAAGAGCACAACTGGGATGAGGCGCCAGTTGCCGGCGACCCGTCGGACGGCATCCCAAACCATCCCCCACTGGCCTGAAAGCACAAGAAACAGCGTCATAAACGGGAACGTCGCTGTCATTCTCCAACCGAAAACATCCTCACCCGAAAGCGGGTGCAGCAGCGTCGAGAAATAGTACAGAAACCCGAAGAGAACCGAGGCCAACACGGAAACAACGACGCCTCGCCCCAGGGGGTTTGCGGCTGGAATTACTGGGGAAGAATCGGTCACACCTACGATGGTGGCCTACTTCCACCCAAATAGTAAAACGCGCCATAACGCAACAGTGCCCGGCGGGGTCTGAGGACCAGCCGCCGGGCACCGTAGTCAGTAACTAGACACGAGCAGGTTGTGCTTCGAGCGAGTAGCCTTCCTCGCCGTGCACAATGCTGTCAATACCAGCCACCTCATCCTGGGTGGTGACCCGGAAGCCAATGGTCTTCTGAATCACCGTACCGATCACAAACGCCACCACGAAGGAGTAAATGACGATAGCCAGGACGCTTATCGACTGGACCACGAGCTGACCAAAGTCTCCGCCAACAAACAGGCCGGTGTCGGTCGCAAAGAATCCGAGGTACAGCGTTCCGATGATGCCGGCGACCAAGTGGAGACCAACAACATCAAGTGAGTCATCGTAGCCGAGCTTGAACTTCAGGTCGATCGCGACGGCACACACGGCACCGGCAATGAGACCAAGCAGCAGCGCCCAACCTGGAGTGAGGTTTGCGCAGGCCGGGGTAATTGCAACAAGACCGGCTACGGCTCCTGAAACTGCTCCAACCGACGTTGCCTTTCCATCCTTGAACTTCTCAACGATGATCCAGCCAAGGATGGCCGCGGCAGGTGCGGCGATTGTGTTCAGGAAGATGAGTCCTGCCTCTCCCGGCTCGCTGGCTGCGCCGGCGTTGAAACCGAACCAGCCGAACCAGAGCAGCGCAGCACCCATAAGTACGAGCGGAACGTTGTGTGGCTGTGTGATGCCTTTCTGGAAGCCAACACGCTTGCCAAGCACGATCGCAAGGGCCAAAGCTGCCGCACCCGCGTTAATGTGCACCGCCGTACCACCCGCGTAATCGATCACAGCGGGCAGTCCGCCCATGAGGTCACCAAGGTTTGAGATCCATCCGCCTCCCCAGACCCATGCCGCGACAGGGAAATACACGAGCGTGGCCCAGACACCGGCAAAGATCATCCATGAACCAAATTTTGCGCGGTCGGCAATCGCTCCAGAGATCAAGGCGGTGGTGATGATCGCAAAGGTCGAGCCGTATGCGACCCCGATGAGGTCCTCCCCCGAAACGCCAGCCTGGCCGAAGTTAGCGAAGGGATTTCCTGAGAACGCCCACACGTTGCCGCTCGTAATGGCTGACATGCTTGAGCCGTACAGGATCCAGAGCACGGCAACAAGCCCGAGGGCTCCAAAGCTCAGCATCATCATGCTGACGACCGACTTGGCCTTGACCAGTCCGCCGTAGAAGAACGCGAGCCCCGGCGTCATAAGCAGCACAAGTGCCGCCGATGTGAGTGTCCAAACTGTTGTGTCCATGAGAACCTCTTGTGGTTGTGAAACGTGGTTATGTACGTGGTTCAAAACTCGACGACCCCATAAGTGCTCAGTGATTCTGTCGAACCGTTTGCTGAGGCGCTGATCGTGGTTGAGGCGTCTGTTACAGCATGTTCCTCATGTGTTTCGGCTGACGGCGGCCCGTGTTTCCGTCGCGTAACGCGATGCCCCATTCATGTAACAACTCTGTTTCGTGGTCAACGCGACCTGTGCCGATTCGTCGCGAGAGGTCGTAACAGAGGTCAAAGATTGAGATCGCAAAAAATGCTCCTATTGGCGCAAAACGGAGCATCTTTTGCGACCTCGATCGCCAAACCGCGTCAGGGTTAACCACAACATCCACCCAAGCCGGAGTGGCTGGGTGGATGTTGTGGAAGCGAACTGGTTAGGCCAGCTCGGAGGTCAACGCGTTCATACGAGACATCGACCGGAGATACTTCTTGCGATATCCGCCGTTCAGCATTCCTCCCCCAAACACCTGGTCGAGAGGAACGCCGGATGCAATGATCGGAATCTGCGCGTCATACACTCGGTCAATAAAAGCAACCAAACGAAGCGCACCGGTCTGGTCGTCAAACTCGGTGACGTTGCGAAGCGCAATCACGTCGATGCCGTCAAGCAAACGCACATAGCTCGACGGATGAATCTTTGCCAGATGAGCCATGAGTTCATCAAACTCATCCACGGTGACCGTTTTGCCCGCGGCAACCTGGGTCGCAACGGCATCCTCGAACTCGGCGTCTGGAGTGACTCTTGCGTGTCCGTCAAGATCTCGCTGACGGTAATCGGTGCCGTCAATGCGGATGGTCACGAAGTTTGAGGCAAGGGCCTGAATTTCCCGGAGGAAATCTGCCGCGGCAAAGCGTCCCTCCCCGAGTGCGTTTGGCGGCGTATTGGATGTCGCGGCGATACGCGTCCCTCCGGCCGTCAACGCACCAAGCAAGCGGGTCATAATCATCGTGTCGCCCGGATCATCAAGCTCGAACTCGTCGATGCAGATAAGGGATGCGCCCTTGAGCGCCTCGACTGCAGCGGCGTAGCCAAGCGCACCAACGAGGGCCGTGTACTCGATGAACGTGCCAAAATACTTTGGCCCTTGTGCCTGGTGCCATAGCGCCGCGAGCATATGGGTCTTGCCAACACCAAAGCCACCATCGAGATAGACGCCTTTATCCGCGTCCTCATTCACGACCTTCTTCTTACTGAAGAATCCACCGGACTTGACCTTTTTGGCGGAACCAAAGTTACGAAGACGCGCGACGGTTTCGGCTTGCGACGGAAAATTTGGATCTGGCCGGTAACTGTCAAATGTCGCGTCGGCAAACTGCGGTGGCGGAACCAAGTTGCGCACGATTTCTGGTCCTGAGACTCCAGGCGTGCGATCGACAAGGCGGGTCATTGTGAGCAGCGGGTTGGTATCCATTAACCTAAGGGTGGTATGCGAGCAAGTTATGTTTCGTAAGACTACGGCCGACATGAAAAACACAGGGGTTTCGCGTAGATTCGTAGCGCGGCCACAGGAGTAGCCTAGTGCCGTTATTGCAGTATCAACACTTACGGAGGAAACATGTCTATAGAGGTTGACAGCGCTTCAGAGCTTGCGGGGTACGCGCATCCTGAACGCCTGGTAAGCACCGAGTGGCTCGAACAGAACCTTGGTCGCGAAAACCTTGTGGTCGTGGAATCTGACGAAGACGTGCTCCTCTACGAAACCGGACACATTCCTGGCGCCGTGAAGATCGACTGGCACACTGACCTGAACGACCCCGTCGTGCGCGACTACGTCGGCGGCGAAGCGTTTGCCGCCCTCCTCGGAGAAAAGGGCATCAGTCGCCACACGACCGTCGTCATATACGGTGACAAGAGCAACTGGTGGGCTGCATACGCACTCTGGGTGTTCACGCTCTTTGGTCACGAGGATGTTCGACTCCTCAACGGAGGCCGCGATAAATGGATCGCAGAAGGCCGCCCAATCACCAATGAGGTGCCAACGCCGACTCCTGTCGAGTACCCAGTGATCGAACGCAACGATCCTGCCATCCGCGCATACAAGGAAGACGTACTTGCCCATCTTGGCAAGCCACTCATCGACGTTCGCGGCCCTGAGGAATACACGGGTCTCCGAACCACGATGCCAAACTACCCGGAAGAAAGCTCGCTGCGCGCCGGCCACATCCCCACCGCTGCGAGCGTGCCGTGGGCAAAGGCTGCGGCCGAAGACGGAACCTTCCGTCCCCTCGATGAGCTCAACGCCCTCTACCGTGACGGTGCTGGCCTGAGCGAGGGCGACGACGTTGTGGTGTACTGCCGCATCGGCGAGCGTTCAAGCCACACCTGGTTTGTGCTCACCCACCTGCTCGGGTTCGACAACGTTCGCAACTACGACGGTTCGTGGACCGAATGGGGCAGCGCGGTTCGCGTCCCCATCGTAAAGGGCGAAGCCCGCGGAGAAGTTCCGGCTTAGCCAGACCAGTTTCCACACCATTCGGTTCGTGGGGCGCAATCATTTGCACCCCACGAACCGTTTTGTATTCCACGAACGTTACGATAGAAGCGATGTCTGACACAACACTGCCACCAGCGCTGAGCGCCATCCAAGAAGACTTCCTCGCGCTCGAAATTCGCGACCGCCTCCAGTTGCTACTTGAGTTTTCGAATGAGTTGCCGGAACTTCCGGAGCGCTACCAGGATCACCCCGATCTGTTTGAGCGGGTCGAAGAGTGCCAGGCTCCCGTGTTTATATTTCCAGAGGTCACTGACGAGGGCATTTTCCACCTCTACGCGATGGCACCGGCCGAGGCCCCAACCACCAGAGGGTTCGCATCTATTCTGGCGCAGGGCCTTGACGGGCTCACCGCCGACGAACTGCTCGCAGTGCCCGACGACTTTCCGTACATGATCGGGCTGACCGAGGCGGTCTCTCCCCTACGCATCAGAGGCATGCTCGGCATCCTTGGGCGCATCAAGCGGGCGGTGCGCCAGCAACTGGCTGATCGGGCTTAGCCAACGCTATGTGTTGATACCTGTTGACGTGATCCAGCTCCGGATGGATGACGCCCACCCGTTGCGATCGAAATTCCACAGCTTCGTGTGCCTTGCCACGCGAAACGGCACAAACGTGACAATGTCTTGGCGGCGCTGTGCAAGCGCCCGTGACGGTGCTGAGGTGATGAATCCGTCGTCGTCGCTGTGCATGAGTAGTATCGGCACGGTCAGTTCGTCTGCCCGCTCAACCATGTTGAGCGCGCGCAAGTTAATGGCCGCCGGTTGGGTTGCTCGAAACAATCCGGTCGAGAGCAGATCGAATGCCCAGTTTTGGATGGTCGGCGGTAAGTGTTTCTCTGCAGCGAGAACCCTCAGCGACTCATACCAATCAATCACCGGCGAATCGAGAACCAGGCCCCTGATGACACTGGCCTGCTGAGACCTGAGTAACGTCTGCAGCACCGTGGCACCGCCCATCGACCAGCCAAAAAGCACGATCGATGTCGCGCCGTTTGCTCGCGCATATGAAATCGCGCTGTCGACGTCGCGCCATTCAGTATCACCGAGCGAGTACTGTTTGCCCGGCGCATCTGGAGCATCCCCGTCGTTTCGGTAGGAAACCACGAGGTTGGTATAGCCGGCCTCCCTGAACGGTGGTACGCCCCTTATGGCTTCGGGGCGCTGCACTCCCCGACCGTGGACGTGGATTGCCCACCGGGGAGAAGCTTTCTTCGCGTCGATACGCCAGGCAGGAGCCGGCCCAAGCTCTGTTTCGATGTTCACGTCCTGGCACGGGTAACCAAGCTCCGACGGATTCAGATAGTACCAACCGCTGATGCGTCCACGAGTACCGGGTCGAGGGGATCCAGAATCCACCGTAATGAGTTGCCTGGTCACACGGGTGTCTGTACGTTCAATGATCTCGCCAATCCGACAAATACTGTCGCCATTATCGGAGATAAGCGTGTAGTGCCCCGGCAAGACGCAGTCCGGATGCACGCCAAGAGTAACCGTCTCGGCGATGATATCTGAGGCAACGATTGGAATGTCATAGATGGACGATGTTGGTCGGGAAACCACGGCCCGAGCAAATCGCAGTGCAACGAGGCCAGAACCAACCATGATGGCACCAACGCCCGCAGCTAGTCCCCCGGCGGCAACAACCAGTGCCTGTGCGTCAATGCCAGATGTTCGTCGCTGCTTGGTCATCAGACGGCCCCGCCTGCCTCGAACTGAGCAATCATATTGGGGCGCCTCTCGGTCGACTCTCGGCGTGGCTCCACTCGGGAGCAACGTTTCAATCTTAGTCTGACATTTGTGAGCACTCAGAGTGAAGAATCGGTCCCCGCTGAGTTCGCTCGTGCGTTGGATTCTATCCGCAAGGCAACGTACCGCACGGATCTGCGTGTGAGGTCGATTCCAGCACCGGCAAAGCTCGCCCCGCATTCTGTTTCGCTCGCGGCCGATATCAATCCCAACGAGCACGGGGTCGATTCTCCCCACGGCACCGGCAGGTTCATCCTGCTCTATGACGCGCAGGAGCCGGAAGAATGGGGTGGACCATTCCGGGCCATCTGTTTTGCACAGGCACCCCTTGAGACCGAAATCGGGCTTGATCCGTTTCTTGCGGAGGTCACGTGGTCGTGGCTTGTTGACGGCCTCAACGCCCGCAATGCGAACTACACCGCGGCCTCCGGAACCTCAACTAAGATTTTGTCGACTGGCTTTGGCGAGCTAGCGGCACAGGGAGACGGCGCACAAATTGAATTGCGCGCTTCGTGGTCTCCCCTTGACCACAACATTGGGCCGCACGTTGAGGGCTGGGGTGAACTCCTGTGTATGCTTGCGGGCCTCCCACCCAGCGCAGAAGGCGTGACGTCCCTGAAATCCAGAAGGATGACGCGTGAATGATTGGCAGCTGGTAACCGACCAGGATTCGTTCCACCAGGCGGTGGAGTCCTTGGCCGCCGGCACGGGAGTCCTCGGCGTTGACGCCGAGCGGGCATCCGGTTACAAATACGCTCAGAGCGCGTACCTCGTTCAGTTCTTTCGAGAGGGTTCTGGCACGTTCCTCTTTGACCCGGTTGGTATCGACTCATTTGGTGCGCTGCAAAGCGAGCTTGGTAATGAGGAATGGGTCTTCCACGCTGCTAGCCAAGACCTCCCGTGCTTCCGCGAACTCGGACTCGACCCGGTTCGCATCTTTGATACGGAACTTGCTGCTCGCATCCTCGGCATGCCGAGGGTCGGTCTCGGCGCGGTTGTCGAAGATGTGCTCGGAGTGCACCTCGCCAAAGAGCATTCTGCCGTTGATTGGTCGACGCGTCCGCTTCCAGAGCCTTGGCTCAACTACGCGGCCGCGGATGTGACGCTCCTGCCTGCTCTGCGGGCGAAGCTTGCCGAGCGCCTCGACGAGGACAGCAAAACACGTTTCGCCTTTGAAGAGTTCACCGAAACGCTGAATAAACAACCGAAGCCAGCGCCTGAGGAGCCGTGGCGAAAGATGTCGGGCATCCACAAGATCACGGGCCTTCGCAATCTTGCCATCGCCCGCGAACTCTGGTTTGCCCGCGATGAGCTTGCCCGTGCCGACGATGTGGCACCTGGCCGGTTAGTGCCGGATGCGGCGCTCGTTGCCGCCGCGCAAGAAATGCCACGCTCGAAGGGGCAGCTTGCTGCGCTCAAGACCTTCAATGGGCGTGCGAGCCGCCGCGAGATCGATCGCTGGTGGAACGCAATCCTTGCCGGACGAGAGTCTGATGAGCTTCCTGTCCTCCGCCCAAGCAATACCAACAGCATGCCTCCACACCGCACGTGGAAAATGCGCTACCCGGAGGCACACGAGCGACTCGTTCGACTCCGCGAAGCGCTCAAGGAACCATCAGAATCGCTCAACATTCCCGTCGAGAACCTCATGACGCCGGAAGTGCTTCGGCACCTGTGCTGGCATCCGCCGCAGGATCTGACCCTAGAGTCGGTTTCGGATGCGCTGCGGGAATTTGGCGCTCGGCCCTGGCAAGTTGAAACAACAGGACAGATTATTACCGATACTCTTGTAGACATCCGCCAAAACCCTGCGGCGAACGACGAGCAGGGTTCGTCGGAAGAGTGAAACGAATTCCGGGGCCGTTCGCGCGTTCCTAGGATGAAATCTGGTTCAGTCATTGGAGGCAAAGTGGCCGCAGTAAACGATGTTGTTTTTGTTGATGGTGTTCGTACACCATTCGGCCGAGCAGGCGAAAAGGGAATGTTCTGGAATACCAGGGCCGACGATTTGGTCGTCAAGGCCATGGTTGGTGTTCTTGAACGCAACCCGCAACTTCCCACCGAACGGATTGACGACGTAGCAATCGCCGCCACAACCCAGGTTGGCGACCAGGGCCTCACGCTAGGCCGCACTGCCGCAATGCTTGCGGGACTGCCAAAATCAGTCCCAGGTTTTGCCATTGATCGGATGTGCGCCGGCGCAATGACCGCGGCATCCATGATGAGCGCGTGCATCGGCTTCGGCCAGTACGACGTTGCCATCGCCGGTGGTGTTGAGCACATGGGACGCCACCCGATGGGCTTTGGGGCAGACCCAAATCCACGGTTCCTTTCGGAACGTATGGTGAGTGAGGATGCCCTCAACATGGGCATGACCGCTGAGAACATCCATGATCGCTTCCCCCACCTCACCAAGGAACGCGCTGATCGCTTTGCCCTCCGCAGCCAGCAAAAGGTTGCGGCGGCCTACGAGAACAACAAGATTCAGCCGGACCTGGTACCCGTTGCGATCCGCGGTGAAAACGGTTGGGGCCTTGCCACAAGGGATGAGGCACCACGCCCGGAGACCACGATGGAGGGCCTCGCCGCGCTCAAGACCCCGTTCCGCGCCCACGGTCGGGTGACGGCGGGCAACGCTTCCGGCCTCAACGATGGTGCCACCGCGTGCATCCTCGCCAGCGGCGACGCTGTGAAGGAGCTTGGGCTCCAAACAAAGATGAAACTCGTGAGCTTCGCGTATGCCGGTGTTGAACCGGAGATCATGGGCATCGGCCCGGTTCCCTCAACAGAGAAGGCACTTCGAAAGGCCGGCATGAGCATCACCGACATCGGACTTTTTGAGCTGAACGAGGCATTTGCCATCCAGGTGCTCTCGTTCCTCGACCACTTCGGCATTGACGATGACGACGACCGAGTGAACCCCTACGGCGGCGCAATCGCCATCGGGCACCCCCTCGCTTCGTCGGGTGTTCGCCTCATGAATCAGCTCGCCCACCAGTTCGCCGAGCGCCCCGACGTGCGCTACGGCCTGACCGCCATGTGCATCGGACTCGGTCAGGGCGGCACCATGATCTGGGAGAACCCCAACTACTCGGGCAAGAAGAGCGGAAAGAAGTAACCACGATGACTGATTACACTGCTATCGATTTCACCGCTCTGCTCGAGTCAAGCGGCGACGAAGTGATCACCAAGAGCCTTGTTCGGGATGTTCCTCTCGCAAGCGGAAAAACGCTCGCGCTCATCACACTCGACAATGGTCGCGACCACACCAGGCCAAACACGCTTGGTCCGCGCACGCTGCACGAGCTGGGCGAGGTCCTCGACCAGCTCACCGTGCGGGTGAAGGCTGGCGAAATCCAGGGTGTCGCTGTCACCGGCAAACCGTATTTCCTCGCTGCAGGGGCCGATCTCAGCAAAGTCAGCGAGCTCTCCGACCGAGAGACCGCCCTGCAGATGGGTCAGCTTGGGCACTTCGTGCTCGGCAAGCTTTCACACCTCGGAGTGCCGTCGTTTGTGTTCATCAACGGCCTCGCCCTCGGCGGCGGCACCGAGATCGCGCTGAACGCCGACTACCGCACGGTAGACAAGAACATCCCAGCGCTCGGCCTGCCAGAGGTCTTCCTCGGGTTGATCCCCGGGTGGGGCGGGGCGACCATCCTGCCGAACCTCATCGGTATTGAGAACGCGCTGAACGTGGTCATCTCAAACCCGCTCAAAAATAACCGAATGCTCAAGGGCGCTGAGGTGCTCGAACTCGGTATTGCCGACGCAATGTTCGATTCAGTCAACTTCCTCGAGGATTCGCTGCGGTGGGCCGATGGCGTTCTCTCCGGCACCGTCAAGGTAACCAGGCCAAATGAGCCAGGCAAGCTCGAACGGATTGGCAAGTGGGATATCGCGATCAAGGTTGCGAAGGGCCAGCTTGAGTCACGAATTGGCACCGTAGCTAAGTCCCCGTATAAGGCGCTTGAGCTGCTCAAGGCGGCCAAGGACAACGACCGTGTCAAGGGCTTCGAGCGCGAGGACGAAGCGCTCACCGAGCTCATGACTGGCGACCAGTTCCACGCGAGCATGTACGCGTTCAACCTCGTGCAGAAGCGGGCTAAGCGGCCAGCTGGCGCACCGGATGCTGCGCTCGCCCACAAGATCACGAAGGTTGGCGTCATCGGCGCCGGCCTCATGGCGAGCCAGTTTGCGCTGCTCTTCGTTCGTCGCCTACGAGTGCCCGTTGTGATCGCCGACCTCGACCAGGGTCGCGTCGATAAGGGCCTCGCCTACATTAACGAAGAAATCGACAAGCTCGCGGCAAAGGGTCGTATCTCCCCCGACGAGCGCAACCGACTTTCTGCGCTCGTCACCGGCACAACGGATAAGGCCGACTTCGCCGACTGCGATTGGGTAATCGAAGCGGTCTTCGAAGAGCTCGAGATCAAGCAGAACGTCTTCGCCGATGTCGAGCAGTACATCTCCCCAGAGGCCATCCTCGCCACCAACACGAGTTCGCTGTCGGTTGAACAGATCGGCGCGAAGCTCAAGCACCCTGAGCGCCTCGTTGGTTTCCACTTCTTCAACCCCGTTGCGGTCATGCCGCTCATTGAGGTTGTGAACACGCCGCAGACAAACGAAGAGTCACTGTCGACCGCCATGGTGATCGCAAAGAAGCTCAGGAAAACCGCCGTCATCACGCGCGACACTCCGGGCTTCGTTGTGAACAGGGTGCTCGCCAAGCTCCTTGGCGAAGCGATGCACGCAATCGACAACGGCACACCGTTTGAGGTTGTTGACCATGCCCTCGACTCGTTTGGGCTACCGATGACGCCGTTCGAGCTGCTTGAGCTCGTTGGGCTGAAAGTTGGCGCCCACGTGCTCGACACGCATCACGCCGCATTCCCCGACCGGTTCTACCGCAGCGAAAACCTGCACAAGCTCGCCGAATACGGCAAGATTCTCGAGCGTGACGGCAAGGGCAAGATCAAGGGCATCGACAAGGGCGCCCTCAAAATCGTGGCAAAAGGTGGTGTGACCGAGTGGAACAGTCCGCTCGCCGGTAACACGGCCCTCACCGGCGACGAGATCCTCACACGGGTGCAGGACGGCCTCGCCGACGAAATCCACCGGATGCTCGAAGACGACGTTGTGCACGCTGCTGAAGACATCGACCTCTGCATGATCATGGGCGCCGGGTGGCCGTTCCAAATGGGTGGAGCAACCCCGTACCTCGACCGCGTTGGCGCGAGCGAGCGCGTATTCGGCGCGACGTTCCACAACCCGCCCATCCGAGGCATCCACTAGCCACCGCTCCGCCTGATTCAAGCCGCGAGTGCCCTTGATCCGATCCAAATCTGCGATTTTTGGTCGAATTGAGGGCACTCGCGGTTGGATTTCTATGTTGCGCGGCGCGGTTGGCTAGCGGTTGATGGATGACATATCTGGGTACCGTTCGCCGACCGGGGCCGCGACCGCGTTGAGTGCGGCCAGCTGGTCTGGGGTGAGGGTGACGGCGTCAGCCGCGACATTTTGCTCAAGGTACCTGACCTGCTTAGTGCCAGGGATTGGCGCGATGTCCTCCCCCTGCGCAAGAAGCCACGCAAGAGCCACCTGACCGGGCATTGCGTCAACCTGCTGCGCGACGGCCTCAACCTGCTCGACAATGCGGATGTTTGCCTGCAGGCTATCGCCCTCAAACCGTGGGTTGAACCGGCGGAAGTCATTCTCGTCGAGCTGATCAACGGAACGAATGGCGCCGGTCAGGAATCCCCTGCCGAGCGGCGAATACGGCACAAAACCGATGCCTAGTTCGCGAACCGTTGGCAACACCTCTGCCTCGGGGTCGCGCGTCCAGAGCGAGTACTCTGTTTGCACTGCGGTGAGTGGATGCGTCGCATGCGCGCGACGGATGGTCTCAGGTGCGGCCTCCGAAAGCCCAAGGTATTTGACCTTGCCCTCGGCCACGAGCTCTCCCATTGCACCAACGGTGTCCTCAATGGGAGTGCTGGGGTCAACGCGGTGGAGGTAGTACAGGTCAACGGCATCTACACCGAGGCGCTGCAACGATCCCTCGATCGAACGGCGCACGTTGGCAGGCGATCCATCGTATCCACGCCCGCTGGCGCCATTGTTCGGAACAATGCCAAACTTTGTGGCGATCGTGACCTCGTCGCGGCGGTCATTGAGCGCACGGCCCAGGAGGACCTCATTGGTGTGTGGCCCGTACATCTCAGCAGTGTCAAACAGCGTCACACCAAGATCGATTGCCCGGTGGATGGTGCGCAGCGATTCGGCCTCATTCTGCCCGCTGCCCGTATAAAACGCAGACATGCCCATGCATCCGAGACCGATGCGGGCGACCTCTAGCCCCTGCGAGCCAAGCTTGATATGTTTCATTGAGTTGCAACCTTCCGTGCGTAAACGTCAATCTTGTATTCGATTGCCGCGAGACTCGCCTGAGTCTCTGCCAGATGAGCGCTCACAATTGCCCGGTGCTCAACGAGGAGCTGGAGCCTGGCGGCTTGCGTCCCCTCGCCCTGACGGGCAAGCTCCGTGTACGTTCGGATCTGCGCGATCGACATACCCGTTGACCGAAGCTTGGTCAGAAAGATGACCCAGGCGACGTCCTGCTCGTGATACTGCCGGTGCGTCGATTGAGCGCGGCCAATCGAGTACAGCAGCAGCCCTTCCCGCTCGTAGTACCGAAGGGTGTGGGCGGAAACGCCGGTCGCCTCAGCCATCTTCGAGATGGACAGCCCTGCCTGTGTGATGCTCATATCGCAACGATAAACCTTAGAGCGCACTCTAGGTCAAGCGCCGTGCGATTCGACACGTATCGGCCACACAACTACCGCGTCAGCCGAGGCCAACAGCGAAGCTACGCTTCCTTATGGATACCGATTGTGGCCGTCGTTGTTGGCACCTCACCGGGCAGCGGGCGGGCCACAGGGATCTTGCTGCCAAGTACCTGTGCAACGACGTCGCGCGCGATCTGCTGGGCGGTGAGACCGGCATCTTCAAGAATCTCTTCACGGGTTGCATGGTCGAGGAACTCGTCGGGGAGGCCAAGCTCGGTCACCGCGGTATCGACGCCTGCACGACGAAGATCTTGGCGAATCCGGGTGCCAATTCCGCCAACCCTGACGCCGTCTTCGATGCTGATCACAAGCCTGTGCTGGGCCGCGAGCTCAATGACACTATCAGCAACCGGCACAACCCACCGCGGGTCGATAGCCGTGGAGCCGATGCCCTGATCCGCCAATCGCGCCGCAACATCGAGGGCAACAGCTGCCATCGAACCAACCGAGACAAGCAACACATCGCGCTTCGCGTCTTCGTGCAGTACGTCGACACCATCGCTCGTGCGTCGAATGGCCGGCAACTCAGCCTGCGCCGTTCCCTTTGGGAAACGGATGACGGTGGGCGCGTTGTCAACGGCGACCGCCTCACCAAGCACCTCGCGCAAGCGAACCGCGTCTCGGGGTGATGCGATGCGGATGCCCGGCACAACCTGCAAAATTGCGAGGTCCCACACACCGTGGTGACTTGGGCCGTCTGGGCCAGTCACACCAGCTCGATCAAGGACAAACGTGACGCCAGCCTTGTGAAGCGCCACATCCATAAGCACCTGGTCAAACGCCCGGTTCATGAACGTCGCATACATGGCAACAACAGGGTGCAACCCGCCGTAGGCAAGCCCAGCAGCGCTTGTTACCGCGTGCTGCTCGGCGATGCCAACGTCGTAGACGCGGTCTGGGAATCGTTCGGCAAAGGCGTGCAGCCCCGTTGGCCGCAGCATAGCCGCAGTGATGCCGATAACGCGCTTATTCTGCTCGGCAATCGACACGATCTCGTCGCTGAAGACGGATGTCCAGGATTGCCCCTGTGACGAACCAATTGGAAGTCCGCTGCTGGGGTCAATCTTTCCAACCGCGTGGAACTGGTCCGCCTCGTCGAGGCGAGCCGGCTCATAACCACGCCCCTTCTCGGTAATCACGTGCACGATCACCGGCTGGCCGTAGTGCTTGGCCTGCTTCAGCGCCTCTTCCATCGCTCGGATATCGTGGCCATCAACCGGGCCAACGTACTTGATATCAAGGTTTGAATACAGCGACTCGTTGTCGGTGAAGCGGCTCAAGAAGCCGTGCATGCCGCCCCTGACACCGCGATACAGCGAACGGCCTGCCTTACCCATGCGGTTGAACGCCTTTTCGCTACTACGCTGCAGATCGCGGTAGGTGCGCTGCGTGCGCACGCCGTTCAGGAATCGGGCCATCCCGCCGATGGTTGGCGCGTAGGATCGGCCATTATCGTTGACCACAATCACGAGGTTGCGCGCGTTATCGTCGCTAATGTTGTTGAGCGCTTCCCAGGTCATGCCGCCGGTGAGGGCACCGTCGCCAACAACAGCGACCACATAACGGTCATCCTGACCCGTCTGGGCAAAGGCTCGGGAGATGCCGTCGGCCCAGCTCAGCGAACTGGAGGCGTGTGAGCTCTCAACGATGTCGTGAGGTGACTCGCTGCGCTGCGGATACCCGGCGAGGCCGCCACGAAGGCGGAGGCGAGAGAAGTCTTGGCGACCGGTGAGGAGCTTATGCACGTACGACTGGTGGCCGGTGTCAAAGACGATGGGGTCATTGGGTGAGTTGAACACACGATGCAACGCGATGGTGGTCTCGACCACGCCAAGGTTTGGGCCTAGGTGACCACCGCTCTTGGCGACCTCGGTGATCAGAAATTCACGGATCTCCGCGGCGAGCTGCTCAAGCTCGTCAAGAGAGAGCTGATCAAGATCGCGTGGTCCGCTTATCCTCTGCAGCAAGCTCACTCGTCCTCCTCGGTACGTTCGACCCGGTCACATCTGACCAGGCCTGGTAAATCGGACAGCTATGCCCACGTGCGAGTTTACGACTCGCGGACGGTTTTAGGGTTAACCCCCGCCGATCGACCAATGATCAAGCTTCCAGGATACTCGCTTCTGCGCGCTTCTGCCCGGTCATACGCCCCACCTGTGCAAACTCCCAGGACACAAAAAACCCCTCGCGGGGCGCATCTTCGCTCGTGGGGTGCGAATAATCGCACCCCACGAGGAAGTTTGCGCCCCGCGAGGGGCATTGGTGCTAGACGAGCGAACGCAGTACGTACTGCAGGATTCCGCCGTTGCGGTAGTAGTCGGCCTCACCAGGCGTGTCGATGCGGACAACCGCGTCGAACTCGACCGGAGCCTTGCCGGCACCCGAGAACTCGCTTGGCGATGCAACAACACGGACCGTCTTTGGCGTTACGCCCTCGTTGAGCTGCTCAACACCGGTGATCTCGAAGACCTCGGTGCCATCGAGCCCAAGCGAGTCGGCGCTTTCGCCAACGGGGAACTGCAGCGGAAGCACACCCATTCCGATGAGGTTCGAGCGGTGGATACGCTCGAAGCTCTCGGTAATCACGGCGCGGACACCGAGCAGGCTTGTTCCCTTAGCAGCCCAGTCACGCGACGAGCCAGAACCGTACTCCTTGCCACCGAGCACCACGAGGGGCGTTCCGGCCGCCTGGTAGTTCTGCGAGGCGTCGTAGATGAACGACTGAGGGCCGTCTGCCTGCGAGAAGTCGCGGGTGTAGCCACCCTCAACGTCGTTGAGCAACTGGTTGCGGAGGCGGATGTTGGCAAACGTTCCGCGGATCATGACCTCGTGGTTTCCACGACGCGAGCCGTAAGAGTTGAAGTCCTTACGAGCAATGCCATTCTCGGTGAGGTACTGACCGGCAGGAGTGTCGGCCTTGATGTTACCGGCTGGGCTGATGTGGTCGGTCGTGACCGAGTCGCCCAGCTTTGCGAGCACGCGCGCGCCCGAGATGTCGGTAACGGGCGTGGTTTCCATGGTCATGCCATCGAAGTACGGGGGCTTGCGAACGTAGGTCGATTCTGCATCCCACTCGAACACGTTGCCCGTTGGGATGGGCAGGTTGCGCCAGCGGTCGTCGCCCTCAAATACGCTGCCGTATTTGTCGGTGAACATGCCGGTGTCGATTGACGAGTCGATGGTCGACTGTACCTCGAGCGGGTCTGGCCAGATGTCTTTGAGGAACACGTCGTTGCCGTCGGTGTCTTTGCCAAGCGAGTCGGTGTCGAAGTCGAAGTTCATCGATCCGGCAAGGGCATAGGCGATAACAAGCGGCGGGCTCGCGAGGTAGTTCATCTTCACGTCTGGGTTGATGCGACCCTCGAAGTTACGGTTACCAGAAAGCACCGAGGTGACGGCGAGGTCGTTCGCCTGAACTGCGGCGGAAACTTCCTCTGGCAGCGGACCGGAGTTACCGATACACGTGACACAGCCGTATCCGACCAGGTAGAAACCGAGGTCTTCGAGGTACGGGGTCAGACCAGACTTGTCGTAGTAGTCAGTGACAACCTTCGAACCGGGAGCAAGCGTGGTCTTGACCCACGGCTTTGACTTGAGGCCCTTCTTGGCTGCGTTGCGAGCCAAGAGTCCGGCCGCGAGCATAACCGACGGGTTCGACGTGTTGGTGCACGACGTGATCGAAGCGATCGTCACCGCACCGTGGTCGATGATGTACTCTTCGCCGTCTGGGCTCGTCACCTTTGCGGGGTTCGAAGCGCCGGCAGGGCCAGAGCTAATAAGCACTGGCGCCTCAACCGTGTGACCGCTGTCGTCGCTCGTCGACGAGGGCGGGTCGGATGCTGGGAACGAATCCTGCGATTCCTGATCAACAATCGAGTGCGAAACCGTCGCGTAGTTGTTCAGGTCGACGTGGAACTGATCCTTCGCCTTTGTCAGCTCGATGCGGTCCTGTGGACGCTTCGGGCCGGCGATGGATGGAACAACCGTGCTGAGGTCGAGCTCAAGGTATTCGCTGAAGGTCGGCTCGTCCGACGGGTCGTGCCACAGCTTCTGCAGTTTCGAGTACTGCTCAACAAGGGCGATCTGCTCGTCGCTGCGGCCGGTGAGGCGCAGGTAGTCGAGCGTGACATCGTCAACGGGGAAGATTGCAGCGGTTGAACCGAACTCTGGGCTCATGTTTCCGATGGTGGCGCGGTTTGCGAGTGGCACCGAAGCGACACCCTCGCCGTAGAACTCTACGAACTTGCCAACAACACCGTGCTTGCGCAGCATCTGCGTAATGGTGAGCACAACGTCGGTCGCGGTCACGCCCGCAGGAATCTGGCCTGCAAGCTTGAATCCAACAACCTTGGGGATGAGCATCGAAACGGGCTGTCCGAGCATTGCGGCCTCGGCCTCGATGCCACCAACGCCCCAGCCGAGCACACCAAGTCCGTTGACCATTGTGGTGTGCGAGTCGGTTCCAACACAGGTGTCTGGGTACGCCTGGAGGTTGCCCTCGACCGTACGGGTGTAGGTTACGCGAGCAAGGTACTCAATGTTGACCTGGTGCACGATGCCGGTTCCGGGCGGAACCACCTTGAAGTCATCAAACGCCGTCTGTCCCCAACGCAGGAACTGGTAGCGCTCACCGTTGCGCTCGTACTCGATCTCAACGTTGCGCTGGAACGAGTCGGGCGCGCCAAAGAGGTCGGAGATGACCGAGTGGTCAATAACGAGCTCTGCGGGCGCGAGCGGGTTGATCTTGTCTGGGTCTCCCCCGAGGTCTGCAACTGCCTCACGCATGGTGGCGAGGTCAACGATGCAGGGAACACCGGTGAAGTCCTGCATGACCACGCGAGCTGGCGTGAACTGGATTTCGGTGTTGGGTTCTGATGTTGGGTCCCAGTTGCCAAGGGCCTCGATGTGCTGCTTTGTTACGTTTGCACCGTCTTCGGTGCGGAGAAGGTTTTCAAGCAAAACCTTCAGACTGTAGGGCAGCTTCTCGTAGCCGGGAACCTGGTCAATACGAAAAACCTCGTATGCCTCTGATCCAACATTGAGAGTGTCCCGTGCGCCAAAACTATTAACCGCGGTCACGTTTTCTCCTTTACTGAGCCTGAGACAATCTTGCTCCCGACACAGGCAAATCTCTAGGAAGGTTGACCTAACCTAGAGCAGTAAAATCGCGGAATTACGGGGAAAACTATCTCGATGTCAAGATAATTCTATCACTTCGGCGTGGTGCCGGATGCCGCATCATTTTCGCCGTGGGCGTCGCCCTCAGTCGACAACGCAGTATCCGCATCCGAGCTTGCCGCCTTATTCGCGGCGAGAGTCGAACGCACAATGAGCCAGGATGCACCAATGGCAACCACGAACAGCGGGATTCCCATGACCAGCCGGGCGACGCCAAGCGCCTCAATCTGCTCCGCGTAATACATGGGCAACTGGACAAGCAGCCGCAAACCAAAAACGCCAACCCACAACAGGGTGACAAGCATCATGACCCGAAAGCTGCGCCTATCCTTGCGCCACGCAGTTCCCTGCCCCGTGAGAAACCCAATGGCAACCCCGATCAGCGGCCAGCCAACCAACACGGAGATGAGGAGACCGAGCCCCCAGGCGATGTTCGTGAAGAACCCGGTGACGTAGTAATCAAGCGCCCGACCAGTCAGGAGCGCAATGACCACGCAGAACGCGATGCCAACAAGCCCAGACAGCGCCGAAACCAGTGGTTGACGCTGGGCCAAACGAATTACGAAGAAGACCAGTCCAATGGCCACCGGTGCGATCACGCTCGGCACAAGTTCGTGTGTCAGGACGTAGGTGACCAAAAACACGATGCCGGGAAGGATCGACTCGAGGATGCCGCGGTATCCACCAATCGAATCAAGCAGCGCCGATTTGGTGAGCGCCTCGCCAGAAGCGGCACGGCTCAGGCTGCCGGCCAGACCGCCTGAGGGAACTCGGGACTGAGCCCGTTCCGCCGCATCGGGCGCGCCATCGATGGGAGGCTCGTTGGCGTCAGAAGAAGCGGCATCAAGAGATTCGGGCTCAGTCATGTTTGCCAACCGGCTTAGATCTGTTCTGGCTCGCCAACCGCAACGGCGGCTGCTGGGAGACGGAGGGGCAGCAGGTCACGAGGGGGCAGCGCCTGGTCGCCACGAACAACAACCATGCTTCGGAACAGCTCGTGGATTTGCTCAGCCGTTGCCTCGTCGCTCGCTGCCTTGCCGGAGATCACTCCGCGAAGGAACCAGCGAGGGCCGTCGACACCAATGAAGCGAACGCTATTGGTTTTGCCGCCTTCTGCGGGCAGCTTTGCCTGCAGCTCTGGGCCAAACGGACCCTCAGCACTGACATATTTTGCCTTCTGCGCGTCAAGCTGCCCCTCAAGCTGGCCACGAACCTCGTGCCACATACCGGTGCTGCGCGGAGCGGAGAATGCCTGTACCTGCAGGCTGGAGTCTGCATAGTCGAGCGAGACAGCGATGATGCGCTGGGTAGCTTCCTCAACGTCGAGGCGCATCTGCATCCCCTCGCGAGGAAGTACTTTGATCGCGCCAAGGTCTACATACGGTCGCACGGTCGAGGCCTCAGTCACATCGAAGGGGCCGTTTTCTTCACGGTCGTCAGGGGCCGATTTTGACTCATCGACAATGTTTTCGTCGGCGGCAAGTTCAACCTGCTCAACCGCGTCAGAGGTCGCCTCATCGGCTTCGGTTACGTCGATCTCAACCGATTCAACCTCGGCGGCGTTCTTGTTGCTTTTTTTGCCAGCGTCACTCATGACTTCTGTCCTTTCAATTCTTCGTCTGATCCGGCTGCGGGAGTTTCAGTTGCGGGAGCCGAGTAACCGGTCGAACCGAACCCGCCCGCTCCCCTATCGCTTCCGGGAAGCTCTGCGACCTCAATGAAATTAGCTTGCGCTACCTGCATAAAAATTACCTGGGCGATACGGTCGCCTGCGTTGACAGAATACGCCTCACGCTTATCCGTGTTGAGCAGCGTGACCTTGACCTCGCCGCGGTACCCAGCATCCACCGTTCCCGGCGCGTTCACAACCGTAATTCCATGTTTGGTCGCGAGACCGCTGCGGGGCACAACAAACGCAACATAGCCATCGGGCATCGCAAACGACACGCCGGTTGGAACAAGCGCTCGTTCACCGGGTTCCAACACGAGTGAGATCGTGCTGCGAAGGTCTGCGCCCGCGTCACCTGGATGCGCGTAGGCGGGAATACTGGAGGCAGAGATAAGAACGTCAACAGTTTGGGTCACTCTTGCTAGCGTAGTCCAACTGGTAGCGCCGTCCACTCCGAACTTCTGGTAGGCATAGAGTATGCGCTTTTACACCGAACGACTTCGTCCCGGCATCTGGATGTTTGTGGCAGCTTTTTTGATTGTCCCAGGAACCATGCTCGTCTTGTTTCCCATCTCGATTCCGGCCGCGGTTATTTCGGCAATCGTGCTCTATGTCCTCGTCGCAGGAACGCTGCTCTACAGCAGCCCAACGGTTTCGGTTGTTGACAAGACCTTCACCGCAGGTCGCGCCCAGATTTCGGTTGATCAGATTGGCGAGATTGAGGCGTTTTCTGGCGAGGAAGCCACCGCAGAACGAGGACCGCGGTCGGATGCACGTTCGTACCTCATGATTCGCGGCTGGGTCGATCCGATCCTCAAAATCACGATTACCGACCCGAACGACCCCACCCCTTACTGGCTCGTTTCTACCCGCAGGCCACACGAGCTAGCCGACGCTATCCGCACGGCTCAGGGTGCGTCGACTACGCCGAGCGCGTAATCAATCAGTTGGCAATCCTTCGAGTCAGGCAGCCAAAGCCAAAATATGTATTTGGCTTTGAGCCTGTACACACACCAGACATACAACCGCTCTTTGCGGCGGCGTGCGATCACTCACGAGCCCTGTACGGCGATGAGCGTGAACCGCTCACCCCCGATGAGATTGAAGAAGCCGGCGGAATGGTATACGTCGCGCGGCATCTCCCTGATGATCCCAACCCGAATGGAAATCGCAAAACCACTACTGGGGCGCCCGTTGGCGTAGCAGTGCTTCTCCCCCTGCCTGATGGCTCGGGAGAACTCACCTCGCTCATTGTCGATCCGATGGACCGCGGGCTTGGCCTCGGAAAAATACTGCTCGGCGGCCTCCTTGCTGAGGCGGAACACCGGCGACTGCGCCGCATTCGAGCGGAGGCCGGCATCCACAACCATGAAGCGATACACCTGCTTGAGCGGCTCGGCTTTGTCGAGACACCCCGCTTTGGCTACCACGTAGAAGACCGGTTCAGCACGTGCTGGGCGCGGGATCTTTAACGCCCGCCGACGCTGCACGGGCAGGCAACAAAAAACCGGACCAACCGCCAAATAGGCAATTGATCCGGCATACGAGGCCATACCGGCCATCGTCAAACTTACATCGAGCACTCTCGGCAGACAGGGCCAAGCTTCGTCTCGTGGTCCATCTGCGAGCGGTGACGAACCAGGAAACAGTTCACACAGGTGAACTCGTCATCCTGAGGCGGCAGCACAACGACATCAAGATCCATGTCGGAAAGATCAGCGCCAGCCAGCTCAAATCCGGGATTGTCAGCATCTTCAGAGTCAACAGCCCCAGACAACTTATCGGGAACACGCTCTTTCAGAGCTTCAATCGACTCGGAGTCATCATCTGACTTGCGGGGAGCGTCGTAATCAGTCGCCATTCTCATCCAATTCTGTGCGAAATCCTTTAGCCATATTTATGGCGGACGGCGATAGTTTGCACGAACCTTGGAAAAATTGCAAACTGCGTCTTCAGGAGTTGCTCAGGCTGAGGTATCCTTCGGCCCTGAGAACAATACGGCACGCCCTCGTCATTATCAGGATTGTTGCCAGTGGCGTGCGATGCTTGGACGCAGACTATTCATCACCGGAGGCAGAATATGCAGGAGCTCAGAGTCGTCGGAAACGAAAACGGCGCCCTCGTCGTATCGAACGATGCCGGGGAGAGCTTCAGCGTCGTCGCCGACGATGCACTCTTTGCCGAGGTACGCAGGCTCCAAAAGCGGGATGCAGACGCGGTTCGCGTTTCGCCGCGCATCATCCAGACCCACATTCGTGCCGGTCGCACTGCCGAAGAAGTTTCGGAACTCACCGGTGCCAGCATCGCCGATGTTGAGCGATACGAGGGACCCGTTCTTGCCGAGCGCGGTTACATTCTCGACAGCGCACTCGCAGTATCAGTCGTTCTGAATACGGCAGAGGCAGAACTCCAGCCGCACAGCTTCGGCGAGGCGCTCGATCTTCGGCTCGACACCCTCAGCGCAACGGGACGCACCTGGACGTGCTGGCGCGACGACGAAGACGGTTGGCTCGTCAAGCTTGCCTTCACCGCGAACGAGGTCGACCACGAAGCGATCTGGGCCTTTGACCACAAGAAACTCACGCTCAACCCCCTCAACTCCGAAGCAGTAACGCTTTCGAAGCAGGGCGACATCAGCGACCGACTCATCCCAAAACTCCGCGCCGTTGAGCACCCGGATGCCCAAAAAAAGGGCGACCGGTTCGACTCTGGGGCCTTTGATGTGGATGCACTGACCGAGGCTGCCGACGAGGAAGCCGATGCGGCAGGTGTGCACGAAACGAAAGAGTTGCCGCTCGAATCGCACTGGTCGCGAGAGGTTGATGAGCTTGCTGTCTCGCGTGCCGACGACCCAACAGACTTCGGCCAAACGGCCGATCTCCTTGAAGCCCTTCGCCGGCGCAGAGGAGAACGCGAATCCGCTTCGCAGCAGGCGCCAGTGGAACCGAACATTCCTGCATTGCCAGCGAACGAAGACGTTGAGACGCAGATGCTCGACATCGTTCAGGACGAACGATTCGAAACCTCCAACTCTGGAGTCTCAATCACCGGTATCCGTGGCGGGCGTTCGCAGGCTGGGCGGGGAGACGCCGAAGACTCAACGGGCGACTCCTCCACAACGGGTTCATCGTCGTCAGATGACTCAGCATCCGATTCGGACGAGTCCGCCTCCGAACAGAAAACCGCTCCCGTCGCTGACCTGCCAACCCGGCCTCGACGCAAACGCGCCGAAATGCCAAGTTGGGACGACATTCTCTTTGGCGCACGGAGCGACGAAGACCCCGTCTAACGCGCAGGCCGGGTAGTGCGCGTCACCTACCCCATCGCTACGCGAACGCACCAAATCTAATCAGGGGCACGCCGAGTTCCTGTTTACTCAGACCTCCGTGCTGCCCAACCATGCCACGGGACACCCGATCGGACTCCCCTGCGCTATACAGCGCAACTTCATTCTGCGCGACCACAATGACATCACCCATGCGTGGCAGCACGTCCTCGGTGACCTCCCCAAACAGTCCGCTTGCAACGGCCGCGTCTCGAGTGACAGCCAGTACCTTCTGGCCAAAAGCAGCTTGCCAGGTGGCGGCCACGGCATCCGCATCGCCAGAAGCGTCAAGATAGAGATATCGAAAGCGTGGCTCGCCGCCGACCTCTGCGATTCCCTCCATGAGGGAGGGATCTTCGTCGTACAGCAGATGCTGCGACTGCGGCACGTCAATGATGCCGTGGTCCGCCGTCAGCACCACGCCGACCGAGCCGGGAAGCCCCGCCACAAATCGGCGCACCTCGCCGTCGAGCAGTTCGAGTTTTTGGGCCCAGGCATCCGACTCCCAACCGGAAGCGTGCGCCTCGCGGTCGAGCTCGTCAACGTAAACATAGACGAGCTTGTGCTGACCGCGCTGCACAACCGACTCGGCAGCGGAAAATCGCTCAGCCAAGGAATCGGCGGGAACATACTCGGCACCGGTAAGGATCGCCGCGGTCAGCCCTGTGGCCGCATGCTTCTGGCGTCCGATCACGGCGCTTGCGACCCCCGCTTGAGCGGCCGCCTCAAACGCGGTAGCGCTTCGTTGCCACTCCCGCACCGGATCGATACCATCCCACTCACTCAGGGTGGTGACAAGCCGGTCGGATTTGGGCTCGCGGATGCGGTAGCCGATCAAGCCGTGCTGTCCAGGAAGCGTGCCGGTTGTGAGCGTCGTGAGCGCCGCGCCAGTCGTTGAGGGCGCAACCGTCTCAATTCGCTCATGCCTCGAACCCCATAAGAACCGACCGTATCCGGAGCGACGCTTGAGATTCGCAAAACCAAGACCATCCACAACAATCACGACGGCAATTGAGGCCGTTCCAAACCGTTGTGGATGCTGCCCTACGCCAATCGCTGACAGGCAAGTTGGTAAAACCTCGGCAAGGCGCAGGCCGTAGGGTGATTGCGTAGGTAGCATGGGGGCAATCGTACCTGTCCGCACGTAGATCATGTGAAAGCAGCCGTGAGCGAAAACCTCATTCCAACCGAACGAATTGAAGACGTCGACATCTCAAACGAGATGCAAGACTCCTTCTTGGAATACGCGTACTCAGTAATTTACTCGCGCGCCCTTCCCGATGCCCGCGACGGGTTGAAGCCCGTTCAACGCCGCATCCTGTACCAAATGACCGATATGGGCCTTCGCCCAGACAAGGGCCACGTCAAGTCTGCCCGCGTTGTTGGCGAGGTCATGGGTAAGCTGCACCCGCACGGCGATTCCTCGATCTACGACGCGCTCGTCCGCCTCGCACAAGACTTCACGCTTCGCGTACCAATGATCGACGGCCACGGCAACTTCGGTTCGCTCGATGACGGCCCAGCGGCCGCGCGATACACCGAGGCAAGGCTCGCCGGGCCAGCAATGGCAATGACCGACAACCTTGACGAAGACGTTGTTGACCTTGTTCCCAACTACGACAACCAACTTAAGCAGCCAGAGGTTCTCCCCTCCGCCATCCCCAACCTGCTCGTCAACGGTGCCAGTGGCATCGCGGTTGGCATGGCGACAAACATGGCACCGCACAACCTCGTCGAGGTCGTGCAGGGGGCCAGACACCTGCTCATGAATCCTTCGGCAACCGTCGAGGAACTCATGGAGTTCATCCCTGGCCCCGACCTCCCAGGAGGCGGAACCATCGTCGGACTCGACGGCGTTAAGGATGCCTACCGCACGGGTCGCGGTGCGTTCCGCACTCGGGCAAAGGTTCGCGTCGAAGCGCTCACACCACGGAAAAGCGGGCTCATCGTCACGGAGCTTCCCTACCTCGTTGGTCCCGAACGCGTTATCGAAAAGATCAAAGACGGCGTCGATGCGAAGAAGCTCAGCGGTATTACCGATGTTGTAGACCTCACCGACCGCAAAAACGGCCTGCGGCTTGTCATCAGCATCAAAACCGGGTTCAACCCGGAGGCCGTACTTGAGCAGCTGTACCGGTACACGCCGCTTGAGGACTCCTTCAGCATCAATAACGTCGCCCTCGTTGGCGGCCAACCGCAGACGCTCGGGCTTCGTGAGCTCCTCCAGGTATTTGTCGACCACCGCATCTCGGTCATCACTCGCCGCTCACAGTTCCGCCTCGCACGACGCAAGGAACGACTGCACCTCGTTGAGGGAATGTTGCTGGCCATCCTCGATATCGACGAGGTCATTCAACTCATCCGCACAAGCGATGACACCGATGCGGCACGCAAACGACTCATGGAGGTCTTCGACCTGAGTCATATCCAGGCCGAGTACATCCTCGAGCTTCGTCTGCGCCGCCTCACCAAGTTTTCCCGCGTGGAACTTGAAGCTGAGCGTGACAGCTTGCTCGCCCAGATCGCAGAGCTTGAGGCCATTCTTGGCAGCAAGCAGCGCATCCGCGAGGTCGTCGCCGCAGAGCTGGATGCGGTAGCCGACGAGTTTGGCACCCCACGACGCACACTACTCACGGGGGCGGCACCCGCTCGCGTCTCGTCAGCCCAAGCGAAGAAGGCAAACCTCGAGCTTGCGGACACGCCATGCACGGTACTGCTCTCGACAACGGGGCGTGTTCTCAAGATCGAACACGATCCCGAATCCGGCGCCCCGACCGGCCCGAAGTCGTCACGGCGCGTCAAACACGATGCTGTGCTCTCGACAATTGAGACCACGAGCCGTTCCGAGATTGGCGCGGTCACCTCACTCGGCCGCATCGTACGGTTCACGCCCGTCGATTTGCCGGCGGTTCCTGCCGCGAGCGTCCAGTTTGCCGCAGGCGTAGCCCTGAGCGACTACCTCGGCATCCTCGAGAAGGGCGAGCGGGTCTTGCTACTCGCACCACTCTCGGCGACGGTAGATGGGGAAGACATCCTCGTCGCCCTCGGGACAAAGCAGGGAACGGTCAAGCGAGTTTCGCTTGCCGACCTCCCCGCAAAACCGGAGCTCGAGATTATTGGTCTCAAAGACGGCGACTCCGTTGTTGGCGCGTCGATCACGACCGACACCGACGAACTCGTCTTTGTCACCACGGATGCCCAGCTGCTTCACTACCCATCGGCAGCGGTTCGACCTCAGGGTCGACCAGCATCGGGAATGGCCGGAATCAAGCTCTCTGCGGAAGCCTCTGTGCTGTATTTCACCGCGGTCGCCCGCGAAATCTTCGAAACAGCGATGGTTGCTACCGTTGCGGATAGCTCGACAACCCTGCCTGGAACCGCAATCGGCAGTGGAAAAGTAAGCCTCTTTAGCGAGTTCCCTGCAAAGGGCCGCGCGACGGGTGGCGTGCGGGCTCAGCGGTTCTTGAAGGGCGAAGACGAGCTGACGGCTGCCTGGGTTGGCGACGGCGAGCCACGCGCCCTCGGCGTTGATGGCGGGCCTCGCGAGCTGCCGCTTGACCTTGCGAAGCGCGACGCCTCCGGTCAGTTCCTTGACGGCGAGGTGGCTTCTATCGGCGAGAGCGTCGCGACTGCGCTTGATGCAGGGCAGCCCGAAGCCAACGATGACACGGCCGAGACCTCCGACTAGCCTTCGCCGCCCATCCGCCCATCCAAAACCTGCATCTATTTGCGAGAATCTGCACAAATCACACAGATTTTCAGCAGAAAGTCGCAAATAGATGCAGGTTGGCTAGTCGACCTGGGGGAAGCCGAGGTCGATGGTGCTCTGCGCCGGGTCAGGCCAGCGCGTGGTCACGACCTTGCCCCTCGTGTAGAAGCGGATACTGTCGGGACCATACATGTGGGTGTCGCCAAACAGAGAATTCTTCCAGCCGCCAAACGAGAACGAGCCAACTGGCACGGGGATCGGCACGTTTACCCCGACCATTCCAGCCTCGATCTCAAACTCAAACTGGCGAGCGGCTCCCCCATCTCGGGTAAAGATGGCCACCCCATTGCCAAACTCATTGGCATTGGTCAGCGCAACCGCTTCGTCGTAGGTGTCAACTCGAACGACCGAGAGTACCGGCCCAAAAATCTCGTCGTCGTAGACACGCATCCCAGGCTTCACATGGTCGATAAGACTCACCCCGATGAAAAAACCGTCGGAATCAAAGGCGTGCTCGCGTCCATCGAGCACAACCGTCGCTCCTTCGTTCGCAGCACCGGCCACATAGCCAGCGACCTTATCCCGGTGTTCGCGGGTGATCAGCGGGCCCATTTGGGACGTAGCATCCGTGCCGGCACCGATGACGAGTGAACGCCCACGCTCGGCGATGGCTTCAACGAGCTCATCGGCAATGGAACCAACGGCAACCACAACGCTCACTGCCATGCACCGCTCGCCGGCAGAGCCATAGGCTGCGTTGATCGCCGCATCGGCGGCCATACTGAGATCGGCATCTGGCAGTACAACCATGTGGTTCTTCGCGCCGCCGAGAGCTTGAACTCGCTTGCCACGTTCGGCGGCGCGGGCATAGATGCTCTGAGCGATGGGGGTCGAGCCGACAAAGCTGATGGCTTTGACTTCTTGGCTGTCAAGAATTGCATCAACCGCTTCTTTGTCACCCTGCACCACGTTCAGCACGCCGGAGGGCAGACCCGCCTCGGCAAACAGCTCGGCGATAAACACCGCCGACGACGGATCCTTTTCACTCGGTTTGAGCAGCACGGTATTGCCGCAGGCAAGCGCGCTGCCGATCATCCACAGCGGAACCATTGCGGGAAAGTTGAACGGCGTAATGCACGCGACCACTCCGACGGGTTGCCTGGATGAGTGCACATCAACTCCGGATGACACCTGCTCGGCGCGCTCTCCCTTCAGCATGTGCGACAGGCCAGTAGCAAACTCGATGTTCTCGAGGCCACGGTTGATCTCGCCTTCTGCGTCTGAGAGCACCTTGCCGTGTTCACTGGTCAGAATCGCTGCCAGTTCACCCTTGCGTTCTTCGATAAGCTGGCGCACCCGAAAGAAGATCGCTGTTCGCTTCGCAAGGCTCGTTGCTCGCCAGCCAGGGAGCGCGCCCGCAGCTGCGGCAATAGCATCTTCGACCTGTGCAGTTGATGCCAAAACGACTTGCTTCTCCTGTGCGCCTGTGGCTGGGTTATAGACGGGAGCGAACCGCTCGGCATCCGAAACGTGTTCTCCGTTAATGAAGTGCGGGATGGTCTGCATGGTGACTCTTTCGTTCATGGTAGATGGCGGCCGGTTGGCTTACGCGTGTGCGGGTGATGGGGCGGTGCCGTCGACCAGCTTCACAATCATTGAGCAGTCCTTGCCGCCCTGATCCTGATCGATGAGGCGTTGGAACAGCTCCTGCACGTGTTCGCCAATCTCGAGGGGTGTTCCGGTGCTCTTCGCCGCCGCTATTGCAAGGCCGATGTCTTTATTCGCGAGATCCGTTGTGAAGGTTGGAGCAAAGTCATGGTTCGATGCTGCCGTTTCAACGACCCCCGGAACGGGATACCAGGTACGCAGAGCCCAGCTGTCACCAGACGATACCGACGCGATATCCCAGAACACCTGCGGGTCGAGGCCAAGACGCTCAGCGAGGACGGAGCCCTCTGCACACGCCGCGAGGGAGATGAACAGCATGAGGTTGTTGCAAATCTTCGCTGCCTGCCCTGTGGTTGGACCACCTGTTGGGATGATGTTTCCTGCCATTGGCCGGATATACTCGCTGGCCTCTGCAACAACTGTTGGTTCGCCGCCAATCATGAAGGTGAGTGTTGCCTGTTCAGCGCCGCTCATTCCGCCAGATACTGGCGCATCCACAAATCGGAATCCCCCGGCGGCCGCAGCGTCGTGGAGCGCCGTTGCCGAATCAATATCGATGGTGGATGAGTCGACCAGCAGCGTCGTTGTGTCGGCCGTTGCGAGGATGCCGGCGTCGCCGAGGTAGGCGCTGCGGGCATGCTCGCCTTTTGGCAGCATCGTAAAAACCGCGTCGGCGCCAGCAACAGCCTCTGCGATGCTCGCGGTCGCGATGATTCCGTTTTGCTCTGCGGCATCAAGCGCGGCCGCGCTCAGGTCAAATCCGCGAACCGTGTGGCCTGCTTTCACAAGGTTTGCCGACATGGGCCCACCCATGTGACCGAGCCCGATCCATCCGATAACTGCCATGAGCAAGCTCCTTTGCTTGTGGATGCGAGCGGGTAGCGCGCGCATCGTTCCGTGTGATGCCACAATCGCTGTGACATCATTAGAATCGCAGTGAATAAATGTGCAGACAAGCGCATTTATTACAGACGCTATGTGCATTTTTGCTCATAGGTGCGTCGCGTAGGCCCCCTAGGAAAGGCAGCTATGACCGACCCCTCCTGGTCATCACCAAGCCCAAACGATCTGATGATCTTGCTCGCCGTTGCCCGCCTCGGCAGATTCAATGCCGTCGCGGACGCCCTCGAAACCACACATACGACCGTGTCACGACGAATCCAAGCCCTTGACCAACAGCTCGGCGGGCGGACGCTTGTGCGCAGCCCACACGGCTGGGAACTCACCGATCTTGGCGCAGAGGCTGTGCGCGCGGCCGAGGCAATCGAACTCAGCCTTGGATCGTTGACCCGAACCATCACCAAAGACAGCGATGCCATTACCGGTCTCGTTCGTCTCAGCAGCCCCGACGGATTCGCTGCCCGTTGCGTAAGCCCCGCTCTCGTGGCGCTGCAACGCAAACACCCGCGTCTCAACGTCGAGGTTATGAGCGGAACCAAGCGCATCAACCAAAACCGGTCAGGTGTAGACCTCGAGCTCGTCGTTGAGCCAACCGATGTACCAAACGTACACACGCTTTTTCTCAGCAACTACTACCTTCGGCTCTACGCCAGTCGCGAATACCTCGAAGGAAACGGCACGCCGGAGTCGACTGCAGATCTCCGTCACCACGCCTTCGTTTCCTATGTCGAATCGGCGCTCCAGGTCGCGGAGCTTGGCCACAGGTCAACGGGGCTTCCTGATCCACGAAGCAGCCTGCAAAGCACGAGCATCTTCGCTCAGGTTGAGGCGGTCCGCTCTGGCGGAGGCATCGGGTTACTGCCGTCATTTCTTATTGCGGATGACGACGACTTTGTGCCTGTCCTTTCATCACAGTTTCACCGGAAGCTTCGCATTATGGCAGCAGCACGACCCGAGTCGTTACGCTCCCCCGCCGTGCAGGCCACGATCAGCGCGATCAAGCAGCAAGTCGCTGAGTCGCAGGAGCTGCTGCTCGGCTAGGCCGTTTGCCGGACGGAGCACCCCAGCACACAGGGGCGGGGTGCTCCGTCCGGCGGCAGCCTAGGCTGTCCATCCCCCATCGATGGTGTAGCTCGCGCCAGTGATCATCGAAGCCTCGTCTGAGGCAAGAAACCCAACAAGCGACGCAACCTCATGCGGCTCAACCAGGCGCTTAATCGCGTTCTTCGCGAGCAAGACATCCTGCAGCACGTCCTGCTCTTGGATGCCGTTTGCCGCTGCCTGGTCTGCAATCTGGTTTGTCACCAAGGGGGTGCTCACAAAACCAGGATTGACGCAGTTGCTTGTCACCCCGTGCGGGCCGCCCTCGCGGGCGGTGACCTTCGAGAGCCCCTCAAGCCCGTGTTTAGCCGCAACGTAGGGGGCCTTGAGCGGTGATGCCCGCAAGCCGTGCACCGAGGACATATTGATAATCCGCCCAAAGCCCGTTCGATACATATGAGGAAGGCTTGCGCGAATGAGCAGAAACGGAGCTTCAAGCATGAGGGTCATCATGCGGCGAAACACCGCGGGTTCGCACGTTTCGATTGGGCTCAGGGATTGCATACCCGCGTTGTTCACCAGGATGTCCACGTCAAATTGCCGGTCTTCAAGCTGGGCGGTATCAAGCAGGTCAAGCACGAGCGCTTCTCCGCCGATCTCCCGCGCCGCCGATTGAACGGCTTTAGCCTCGATGTCGGCCAGGATGACGTGGGCACCACGTTCGGCCAGGAGACGACCACACGCGAGGCCAATGCCCCCGGCGCCCCCGGTAATGAGGGCGCGCCGTCCGGCGAGTGGCAGCGTTCCCCCCGCCGACGCAGGAGGGTACCCCGCGGATGCTGCACTCACTGCCGTACCCGCCTGGTTCCCGCGGCGACGGCAGCAGCATCTTCGATCTGAATCTCGGCCGTTCGGGTGGCGTCGGCCACATCAATTGATTGCAGTGAGATGCCTTTGGTCTCCCGCAGACACAAGACCGCGACGATCGTGACACAGCACGCACCCATCAGGTAGAGCGCAACAGGCACTGAAGAATCAAAGGTGTTAAGCAGGCTTGAGGCAATAATTGGGGCCATCGAGCCAGCAACAATTGACGTGACCTGGTATCCGAGCGAAACACCGGAATAGCGCATCCGCGTTGGGAACATTTCGGCCATGATGGCAGGCTGACCCGCGTACATGAGTGCGTGGAACAGCAGCCCGATAATCACGGCCAGCACGATCATGACGTCGTTGCCAGTATCCATCATTGGGAAGGCGAAGAAGCCCCACGTTGCACCGAGGATGGCACCCGCCATATACACCGGCTTTCGCCCAATGATGTCCGTCATCCGCCCGACCAACGGAACAGCCGCAAAATGCACAAGGTGCGCAATGAGCAACAGCAGTAGGATGCGAGAGGTATCCGTTTTCACGATGACCGCAAGATACGTGATGGTGAAGGTAACAACCAGGTAGTAGAGAATGTTCTCGGCAAAGCGAAGGCCCATTGCTGTGAAGACACCCCTCGGGTAGCGGCGGAAGACTTCCATGACCCCGTAGCCCTTCTGGGGGTTGGTCTCGAGTTCTTCGCGCGCCTTGAGGAAGATGGGGGCATCATTCACCTTGGTCCGAATGTAATAACCGATGAGCACGATCACGGCCGAAAGCCAGAAGGCGATACGCCAGCCCCAGCCGAGGAAGTCATCCTGGGAAAGGACGCTTGACAGCACCAACAACACAAACGTCGCCAAGAGATTGCCCATTGGAACGGCTGACTGCGGCCAGCTCGACCAGAAACCACGCGACCTATTTGGGCTGTGTTCTGCCACCAGCAGGACCGCACCGCCCCATTCGCCGCCAACCGCAAACCCTTGAATAAACCGGAGGGCCACCAGCAAGAATGGAGCCCAGTAACCAATCTGGCCAAACGTTGGCAGGCAGCCCATGAGGAACGTCGCAACGCCAACCATGATGATAGACAGCTGCAGTAGCTGCTTTCGTCCGTATTTGTCGCCAAAATGCCCAAAGACGATTCCGCCAATTGGCCTCGCGACAAACCCGACGGCATAGGTCAGGAAGGCCTTAATGATGCCATCAAGTTGAGAACCAGAATCGGGAAAGAATAATGCCCCAAACACAAGCGTTGCCGCCGATGCGTAGAGAAAAAATTCGTACCATTCGACGACCGTTCCGGCCATCGAAGCGATCACAACTTTCTTGAGCCCAGATTCTTTGGCGCTCGGTTCTGCCGATGGATGTTGAATAGGCGTTTCCACAGTCATCTGTCACTCCTACGTGTCTACGCTGACACTGTTCGGTTCTCCGTGTAGTCCATTGCAGGGCGATTAATCCGCGCCCGACTTAGTCCGAGTGTGGACTGTTCAATTGACCAACTCAACCGGAGTTCCTGCAGATGGTGTCTGCAAAAATGCACACCCAGCCGACGCTTGGGAGAGCGACAACAGGCAGTCCATAATATGGATGCCGTCCCCGCTAACAGACCGCCTAAACGTCGATGCGCTCCCGCGAAAGCGTGTCAGAACTCGACACGATAAATTCCTTGCGCGGAGCGACTTCGTTGCCCATCAGCAGCTCAAAGATCTCGGAGGCTTTCTGCCCGTCTGCGACGCCAACACGGCGCAGCAGGCGCTTATCGCGATCCATCGTCGTCTCGGCCAATTGGTCGGCATCCATCTCGCCGAGGCCCTTGTACCGCTGGATGGGCTCAACATATTTCTTGCCCCTGCGCTTCAGGTCTGCCAGGAGATCTTGGAGCTGTTGCTCGCTGTAGGTATAGATCGTCTCGTTCGGTTTCTTGCCGGCGTTCTGCACGATCACGCGGTGCAACGGCGGTACCGCGGCGTACACACGGCCGGCCTCAATCATTGGGCGCATGTAGCGGAAGAACAGGGTGAGCAGCAGGGTACGGATATGGGCGCCGTCAACATCGGCGTCGCTCATGATGATGACCTTGCCGTAGCGCGCAGAATCGAGGTCGAAGTCACGACCGGAGCCGGCACCGATCACCTTGATGATCGCGCCACACTCCGCGTTGGACAGCATGTCGGCGACAGATGCCTTCTGTACGTTCAAGATCTTTCCGCGAATGGGCAGCAGAGCCTGGAACTCGCTGTCGCGGGCTGGGCGCGCGGTGCCGAGGGCCGAGTCACCCTCAACGATGAAAATCTCGCTGCCGGCAACATCCTTGCTTCGGCAATCGATGAGCTTTGCGGGAAGCGACGAGCTCTCGAGCGACGTCTTGCGTCGCTGAGTGTCCCTCTGGGCGCGCAGCGAAATGCGCGACTTCATCTCGGATACGACCTTCTCGAGCACCAAGGCACACTGGGCCTTCTCGGTACGCTTAGGTGACTCGAAGATTTGCTTGAGACCGTGCGTCACAACCTTGTTCACGATAGACCGAACGGCAGGGGTTCCAAGGATTTCCTTGGTCTGACCTTCAAACTGCGGCTCGGGAAGTCGAACCGTCAGCACCGCGGTGAGGCCGGCAAGGATGTCGTCCTTATCAACCTTGTCGTTGCCTGCCTTCAGCTTGCGTGCGTTCGCCTCAATCTGCTGGCGGAAGAACTTGAGCAAGCCCTGCTCAAACCCGCTGAGGTGTGTACCACCCTTTGGCGTCGAGATGATGTTGACATAGCTGCGCATGGTGGTCTCATAGCCGGTGCCCCAGCGGAGAGCAACATCCACAACACACTCACGCTCGACGTCCGTGGAAACCATATGGCCGTTTGCATCCATAACGGGCACCGTCTCGGTGAACGTGTGCGTCCCGCTCAGACGCCAGGTGTCAGTGACCGCGGTATCTGGGGCAAGGTAGTCAACGTATTCAGAGATGCCGCCCTCGAAGAAGAACTCCTCGTGCGTTGGTTCGTCTCCGCGAAGGTCGTCAAGGACAAGTCGCAGGCCAGGAATAAGGAAAGCGGTCTGGCGCGCCCTCGCGCGAAGCTGCTCTGGGTCAAACGTTGCGTCGGCCGTGAAGATCTGCGGGTCGGCCCAGTAACGCACGCGCGTGCCGGTTACGCCCTTTTTGACCTTGCCAACAACAACAAGCTCGCTCTTCTTCTCAAACGGGGTAAAGGGCGAGTCGGGAGACGGCTCCCCCGAATCCGTGAAGATGCCAGGCTCACCGTGACGGAAGCTCATTGCATACGTTTTGCCGTCGCGGTCGACAAACGCGTCAAGTCGAGCGGACAGGGCGTTCACAACCGAGGCGCCAACACCGTGCAGGCCACCTGAGGAACCGTAAGAACCTCCGCCAAATTTTCCACCGGCGTGCAGCTTTGTAAACACGAGCTCAACGCCCGTCAGCCCACTCTTTGGCTCGATATCAACGGGAACACCACGACCAGAGTCAATAACTTCAACACTGCCATCAGGATGCAAAACAATTTTGATCGTATCGCCATGACCGGCAAGTGCCTCATCAACGGAGTTATCAATAATCTCCCAGAGACAGTGCATGAGTCCCCTGGAATCGGTCGAACCGATATACATTCCAGGTCGTTTGCGGACCGCCTCCAAGCCTTCCAGAACAGACAAGTGTCGTGCTGAATAGTCTGACGCTGCCAAGGCTCTCCTCTTATGGGTAAACGCGATACCTGTCAAGGGTAAACGACCGGCGGGCGTTATTCCCGAACGACACCCAAAAGATGCCAGCTACGCGTTCAGCGAAAACAATGGCGACTTGCCCCACGCGGTGATGCAACGTGCTTTGATAGAGGTGTATAAAGTTACGCAACGGAAAGGGGGAGCTCATGACAACCATGACCGACAACATTCAGGATGCTCCAGTAGATGAGGAGCGCCCGCTCACGGGGCTTGACCGTTGTGACAGCTGCGGGTCTCAGGCATACATCCGCGCAACGATGGGAACCAGCGAGCTCCTGTTCTGCGCACACCACGGCAACAAGCACAAAGAAAAGCTTGCTCCGTTGGTCTCAGCCTGGCACGACGAAAGCCACAAGCTTCACCAGTAGGCCTGTGCACGTAGTGACTGCCTGTCAGTAGCTGTCCGGCCGTCACCAACACGCAGAGCCAACCTACGACGAAGGCCCCTCACCAATCGGTGAGGGGCCTTCGTTCTGACTGGCGCAGGTTTACTCGAGGTAATCCCGCAGCGACTGTGACCGCGATGGGTGACGCAGCTTCGCCATGGTCTTCGACTCGATCTGGCGGATACGCTCACGCGTCACACCGAATGTGTCGCCGATCTGGTCGAGCGTCTTCGGCATGCCGTCGCCGAGACCAAAGCGCATACGGATGACTCCTGCTTCGCGCTCGCTGAGTGAATCAAGCAGCGACTCAAGCTGACGCTGCAGCATGGTGAAGCCAACGGCATCCGCTGGCACAACGGCCTCGGTGTCCTCGATAAGGTCACCAAATTCGCTGTCGCCATCTTCACCAAGCGGAGTGTGCAGCGAGATTGGCTCGCGGCCGTACTTCTGAACCTCGACAACCTTTTCTGGAGTCATATCGAGTTCGCGGCTCAGCTCTTCAGGCGTGGGCTCGCGACCAAGGTCTTGGAGCATCTGGCGCTGAACGCGTGCAAGCTTGTTGATGACCTCAACCATGTGCACCGGAATACGGATGGTGCGGGCCTGGTCAGCCATTGCGCGGGTGATTGCCTGACGGATCCACCACGTTGCGTAGGTCGAGAACTTAAAGCCCTTGGTGTAGTCGAACTTCTCGACGGCACGGATGAGGCCAAGGTTTCCCTCTTGGATGAGGTCAAGGAACTGCATTCCGCGGCCGGTGTAACGCTTTGCGAGCGACACAACGAGTCGGAGGTTTGCACCAAGCAGGTGAGCCTTCGCGCGCTGACCGTCACGGGCAACCCAGCGCAGCTCACGCTGCAGTTGCTTGCTCAGGTCTGGCGTGTTGGCAAGGCGATCTTCTGCGAAGAGACCCGCCTCAATACGCATGGCCAACTCGACCTCTTCAGCGGCGTTGAGCAGAGCGACCTTACCGATCTGCTTCAGGTAGTCCTTGACGGGGTCTGCCGTCGCACCGGTGATCGCCGTCGAAAAGACCGGAATCTCATCGTCGTCGTCACTCGACGTCAGCACAATTGCACCGGTTGGCAGCGGCTCGTCGGCCGTTACCTTCTTCTTGGTGTTCTCTTCGCCTTCAACGTCGTCTTCAGCATCAACGTCGACGATGTCGATAACAACGTCAACCTCAACTTCTTCCTCGTCGTCGTCTGGCTCGTCGCTCTTTGCCTTGCGCTTGACCGGGGCCTTTGCTTTGGCCGTTGTTGCACGCTTTGTCTTGGTGGCTTCCGTAGCCTCTGCAGCCGACTTCTTCGTCTTGGCTGGGGCCTTTGTTGCCTTGGCTGCGGGGGCAGCAGCGTCGGTGGTCTTTTTTGCAGGGGCCTTCTGAGCGGCAGCCTTCGAAGCCGTGCTCTTTGATGATGCGCTTGTTGCCTTGGCAGTGCCTGATTCTGGGGCAGCCTCGGCCTGTGCGCTCTTACTTGTGGTCGTGGTTTTGGTAGCCACGCACCCGCCTCTCCTCGGAGTCATGCTGCCTGACAGCATGCTCGCACTTGTACTTATCTGCAAACTACTAAGACCCATGTCAAGTCTCGCGGCTAAAATCTTGCGATTTTGGCGCGACCCTGACCGGGTCTAATTGTCAATTATTGCATGGTTCTCGCCTGCCCTTGCACACGAACACGTGTGTGGCCATAAATACTGCTGTGATCGACTACAGGCTAAAACGGGGATATCGTGAGTTTTATTCCCCCTAGGCCCAACGCGTTCGCAGTTTGTTTATGAACGAACACGCCAGGAGGCCGCTGAGCGTTCAACTGGCGTTCAACGCTGCGGGCGTCATCGGAGGGGTGGCACCACATGCTGCGCTGACTCTTATTTGTCGTTATCGTCGCGACGATCAGCAAGGAATCGCTCAAGCTCGCTCGCGATCTGATCGGCGGTCGGCAGCGTTCCGTCGTCCTGGGTCAGCGGCGAGCGAACCGTGCTCCCCTCCATGTAGGCGTCGTGACGCTCTTCGAGCGACGCAATCAGGCGCTGCGTTTCGGGACTCGCCGCCACCTGCTCGGAAATCTTTGCCATAAACTCGCGGCCGCGTTCTCGAATCGAATCAGTTGGGAAGATGAGACTGGTTGCTTGACTGATGCACTCGAGGGCGGTAATCAGGGCGGCGGGATACTCGGAATCCGCAAGATAGTGGGATACCAGCATGACAAAACCAACAACATCCTTGCCGGCCTCGTGAAGCCGATTCTCGATGAGGTGGCCGACCGTTGCAGACACCTGCGTACTCGGCTTCCAAACAGAAAGCGACTCGATAAGGTCACGCCGCGTGCCACTCACCGTTACCCCAACCGGGCGCGTATGCGGAACAGGCATAGGGATGGCGTGCGTCCAGACCGTTTGGGAGACCTGCAGGTCATCCATCAGGTAAAAGAGATTACGGATGAACGATTCCCACTGGAAATCAGGTTCAAAGCCCATAAGAACCAGAAACGGGCTGCCGAGCTCGTCGTGAGCAAGATACAGACCAAGCTCCGGCGGGATGTAGTCGATAAGACGGTCCTCCGCAAAGAAGATCGTTGGGCGGCGCGAGCGATAGTCAAGAAGACGGTCAACGTCGAAGAGGGCAACAGGTTGCGGGCGGACCGTATCCATCATGTAATCCTCGAGCTGCGACACCGCAGAACCCGCGTCAGCAAAGCCGGTAAGGGCAATAATCAGTGGGAGACCGGGAGTTACCAGGCCGTAGACATCCTCATTCAGCTCAAAGAGCGGCTCGTCGCTACGCATGCACTCAGTCTAGGCGTAGGCTGGAGCTATGCCGACTATCCCCAATCTGGTGCTCACCGCAGAGTCAACGTCAGCCCTCTCCTCCGAAGTTTTGCTCATCGGGGCGGTCATTGCAGAGGGAGGTGAAGCCCACCTCTTCTCGACGGCACACGTCGACACGAGCGCACTCAATCTGGAAGCGCTCGGCGTATCGGGGGCGGCCGACTCGCTCGTGCGCATCCCGAGCCCAAGCTCGACCGGGCCGCAGACGCTCGTGATTGTTGGCATCGGTCGCTCGGTGACCCCCTCGTCGCTTCGCTACGCAACAGGCTCAGCCATTCGACGCCTCGCCGGAATTGACTCAGTCGTTGTGGCCCTCCCAACCCGTTCTGAAGAGGAACTCGCGGCAATCGCAGAAGGCGCCCTGCTCGGCGCATATGCCTTCGAGGACTATCGAGGGCTCACAAAGGAAAAGGCTCAGAGCCCGGTAGCGAACATTACGATCCACAATGCAGATACCCCAACGCAGCTCACGTCACGGGCCGCAGCCATTGCGGATGCCGTTGCGCTCACCAAAGACCTCGTGAATATTCCTGCCAATGATCTCTTCCCGGCAAGCATGGTTGAGGAGGCGCTCGCAAGCGTTGCCGACCTCCCCATCACCCACACGGTGTGGACAGAGGATGAGCTCAAGCGTGACGGCTTTGGCGGCATCCTTGGCGTTGGCCAGGGTTCAAGTCGGCCACCACGACTCCTCCGCCTCGACTATGCCCCAGCCGGTGCATCACGGCACATCGCTCTGGTCGGAAAGGGGATCACCTTCGATACCGGCGGACTGTCGCTCAAGCCGCCCGCATCCATGATCGGCATGAAATACGACATGACGGGGGCCGCAACGGTGCTGGCCGTCATCAGGGCTGCTGCCGCGCTGAAGCTTCCAGTTCACGTCACGTCGTGGCTTCCCCTTGCCGAAAACATGCCGTCGAGCACAGCAACACGCCCAGGTGACGTCATCACTGCCCGCGGTGGCCGCACCATTGAAGTGCTGAACACGGATGCAGAGGGACGCCTCGTCCTTGCCGACGCGCTCATCGCCGCTGGCGAGGAGAGCCCAGACGCCATCATCGACGTGGCAACGCTCACCGGCGCGGCGATCACCGCCCTCGGCAACCGCACGGTTGGGCTGATGGGGGACGACGAACTTGTCACCTCGGTTCAGGCGGCAAGCCTACGCGCCGGAGAATCGCTCTGGCCGATGCCAATTCCCGACGAGCTGCGCCCAATGCTGGCGTCTGATATCGCAGACATTGCAAACATTAAGCCTGGAAACACCGCGGCAGGCATGCTCATCGCGGCTGCGTTCCTTACCGATTTTAAGACTCCCGTTTCTGGAACAACCGGCGCAACTATTCCGTGGGCTCACCTTGATATCGCCGGTCCGGCACACAATCAGGGTGGCGCATACGGCTACACGGGAACAGGCCCGACCGGCACCATGGTGCGCACCCTCATCGACTACCTCACAAACGCCTAGGCACCTCACAAAAACATGCAACGCATCGTAGTAGGCTTGACACAGCGTTAATAGGGTGCCTTTTTGGTGCCTATTGTCGTGTCGATCACATCTACGACCTACCACAACAGGGAGAGAACCCAGTGTCGGAACACAACTTTGACATCGTCGTATTGGGCGGCGGAAGCGCCGGTTATGCAACAGCAATCCGCGCAATTGAACTTGGCCTCACTGCGGTGGTGATCGAAAAAGACAAACTTGGTGGAACGTGCTTGCACCGCGGATGTGTCCCAACCAAGGCTCTGCTGCACTCCGCTGAGGTTGCCGATGTAGCGCGCGAAAGCGAAAGCTACGGCGTTAAGACCACCTTTGAAGGCATCGACATTGCGGCCGTTACGGCATACCGCGAAGGAATTGTCTCCAAGAAGTACAAGGGACTCCAGGGCCTGCTCAAGGCGCGCAAGGTCACGGTTGTTGAAGGCGAAGGCCGTCTTGTTTCCAAGAACACCGTTCAGGTTGGCGAAGACACCTACGTTGGTAAGAACGTTGTTCTCGCCACCGGCTCGTACTCACGTAGCCTGCCAGGTCTCGAAATCGGTGGCCGCGTCATCACGAGCGAGCACGCGCTGCAGCTTGATTTTGTACCGCAGAAGGTAGCCGTTCTTGGCGGCGGCGTCATCGGCGTTGAGTTCGCAAGCGTTTGGAAGTCATTCGGCTCAGACGTCACCATTATTGAAGGACTCCCCCACCTCGTTCCCAACGAAGAAGAGGTCATCAGCAAGCAGCTTGAGCGCGCGTTCCGCCGTCGCGGCATCAACTACAAGCTCGGCCAGCGCTTCTCGTCCGTCACACAGGATGACACCGGCGTGACCATCACGCTCGAGAACGGCGAGGTTATTGAGGCAGAACTACTGCTCGTTGCTGTCGGCCGCGGCCCTGTTACCGCAAATATGGGCTTCGAAGAGGCCGGCGTCACGCTCGACCGCGGATTTGTTCCCACCGATGCTCGCCTCCAGACCAACGTTCCTGGCATCTACGCAGTCGGCGACATCGTTCCCGGCTTGCAGCTTGCCCACCGCGGATACCAGCAGGGCATCTTCGTCGCCGAAGAAATTGCGGGACTCAACCCCGTCATCATCGAAGACGTCAACATCCCGAAGATCACCTACTGCGACCCAGAGGTTGCATCGGTTGGTCTCTCGGAGGTTAAGGCAAAAGAGCAGTATGGCGACGCAGCGATCAGCTCCTACGAGTACAACCTCGCCGGAAACGCAAAGAGCGAGATCATCGGAACTGGCGGTCTTGTGAAGGTCGTCCGCGTCAACGATGGCCCCGTTGTTGGTGTGCACATGATCGGTGGACGCGTCGGTGAGCTCATCGGCGAAGCCCAGCTCATCGTGAACTGGGAGGCCTACCCAGAGGATGTTGCGCCGCTCATCCACGCACACCCATCACAGAACGAGTCCATCGGTGAAGCCATGATGTTCCTCGCGAACAAGCCGCTTCACACGATGTAGTCGCACCAAGTCCAACGCCACAAATTTTATACAGAGCATCGCAGGCAGCAGTGCCTGTTCATATAAGGAGAAATTCATGAGCGAGTCGGTTAGCCTCCCCGCACTGGGAGAAAGCGTCACCGAAGGAACCGTCACCCGTTGGCTGAAAAACGTCGGCGACACGGTTGAGGTAGACGAACCATTACTCGAGGTATCAACCGACAAGGTTGACACCGAGATCCCTTCGCCCATCGCCGGCGTTGTCGAAGAAATCCTCGTACAAGAAGACGAGACCGTTGAGGTCGGCGCAATTCTTGCCCGCATCGGCGACGGCAGCGGCGCAGGCGCAGCGGCGGCAGAGCCAGCCCCTGCAGCCGAAGCAGCACCAGCGGCGGCAGAGCCTGCGCCGGCTGCTGCCGAGCCAGTTGCTGCACCGGCACCGGCCGCAGCACCAGAGCCAGTTGCCGCGCCTATCGCGGCAGCGCCAGCCCCGGTCCCTGCAGCGACGCCAGAGCCAGTTGCTGCGCCTGTTGCAGCTGCTCCCGCTGCGGCTCCTGCCGCCGCTCCTGTCCCCGATGCAGCCGGATACGTCACACCGATCGTTCGTAAGCTCGCAAACGACAACGGCGTTGACCTCGGCTCGATCGTTGGAACGGGTGTTGGCGGTCGTATCCGCAAGGAAGACGTACTCGCAGCTGCCTCCAACGGCTCGGCACCACGCCGCGCGGCTGGCCCAGCTCCAGTAGTTGTTTCGGAACTTCGCGGAACCACGCAGAAGTTCTCTCGCCTTCGCAAGGTCATCGCGGAGCGCGCCGTCATCTCGATGAACACAACGGCTCAGCTCACCACCATTGTTGAGGTTGACGTCACCAAGGTAGCCGCACTTCGCACGGCGATGAAGGATGAGTTCCTCGCCAAGACCGGCAACAAGCTCTCGTTCCTTCCGTTCTTTGCGCTTGCAGCAACCGAGGCTCTGCGCACCTACCCGATCATCAACGCCACGATTGATGGCGAATCGATTGTGTACCCAGAGCACGAGAACCTGAGCATCGCCGTCGACACCGAGCGTGGCCTGCTGACGCCTGTTGTTCGCGATGCAGGTGACAAGAACATCGCCCAGCTTGCTGCTGAGATCGGCGACCTTGCTGCTCGCACCCGCGACAACCAGCTCAAGCCAGACGAGCTTGCCGGCGGAACGTTCACGCTCACCAACACCGGTTCGCGCGGAGCGCTCTTCGACACCCCGCTGGTCTTCCTGCCACAGGTCGCCATCCTTGGCACCGGCGCGGTTGTGAAGAAGCCTGGTGTTGTCAAGGTTGACGGTGGCGAAGCCATCGCGGTTCGATCGACTGTTTTCCTCGCGCTCTCCTACGACCACCGCGTGGTCGACGGCGCCGATGCTGCCCGCTTCCTGAGCCAGGTCAAGGCTCGTCTGGAAGAGGCTGCGTTCGAGGGCAACCTTGGCATCTAATCGAGAGGTCGCTTAGCGATCACTCGCCAGCCGCCCTTCGTGAGCGGTGAACAGAACGCATCTCATCAGATGGCCTCGGCCAGAGAACTTGGTTTCTCTTGCCGGGGCCATTTGTGTGTGCAGAGCTTACCCGATGCCTGATCCGGGCATGAGCACACTCAACAGGGCCGCCAGAATGAGGCCAAGTCCAAGACCCACGATTGATCGGCGCAGCACAGTACGATCGGTTGCCGCTCGCCTCAGCCATCCAACGGTACGGCCAATGGAAGACTCGGAAGACCTTCGTCGCGCTGATCTATACAACGCGGCGAATCGCCCATTCGATGGCTCGGAAGTTGCGATCGCTTGCAACGGTCGCTGGTGTGCAACCAACTCGTGCGCGGTTGGCGATCTGCCTCGCATCGGCTGAATTGAATCCACGATCGCCAGCGCGAGCGCCTCGCTGCGATGTTCGTGACCCTGCGCGTCGGCGATGCGAACGAGCTCCTGAACAAGGCGGTCGCGGCGGTTTCCCGAGCTCAGCACCTCGTTGGCGAGGTCGAGGACTGTCTCCGGATGCACGCCCGTACGACAGCACGGGCGATCAAGGATATCCGTAGCAGATGCCGCTGAACCGGGCACCAACTGGACCCTGTGGATTCCACGGCTGGAAACGACCAGAAGTCGCCCAGCCGCCGTAACCCCGAGCTCACGAAGCAACGGACGTCCAAGACACATTCCGGCCATGCACAACGTGGCGGCTCCCCTGATGAGATCAATAAGAAGTGCAGCCCCTGCGGAAGATGAGCTCACCAAGCCCTGCGCAGGAACTCCCCTGCGCAGATGTGCAGCGGCGACCCAGGCAGCAACGGGCGTGTATAAGCGATGCTCAAGCAGCCACAATTGCCCGTACCTCGGCGAGTCAACGTAATCAAATTGACCGGCGAGGATGCCACTGCCAGCCAACCGAGATTCTTCTCTCAACCTGACACCCTCATTGGTGAAGCGTTGTTGTCGCGCCGAGCGAACGGACGAGGTTGGCTGACGCCCAATGACAAGCTCTGCCTCGGCATGCGTCGTTCGGCACCTGATCAGCCAGGCGTGTTCTCGCTCGTCGCTGCGGAGAGGGCGCAGCAACAAAAAACCCGCACGATCGGCAACGGTTGACGCAAGAACACGATCACGGGCTGGGGCAGGTGCGGTGGGGAATTTCATAGCAACACCCTGCCGTGCGGGAGCATCCAAGAACCGTCAGCATCCGGAACCGTGGAGAATAACGATGGAATCAGGACTGTTGAAAACTACATTCGGGGATGTGAGTATTCAACTGCGAGCGAACAACTCCCGCGCGTGGCACCGGCCAGAGCGAATCAACGGTATTCTTAACGGTATGGCCAAATCAGACGATACCCCGAAGCCCAAGAAGGTGAAGAAGCAAGGCCGCATCTCGCAGATGTGGCAAGTGTTTCAGATGACGCGTCGTTATGACAAGAACATCACGCTCATCCTGTTGCTCTGCTTGCTGTTGCCCCTCCTTGGCGGCATCTCGCTTGCAGTATTCCTGCCTGGCGGAATCCTCGGAGGCATCCTCTGGGTCGTCAGCGGCATCATGGTTGGCATCCTGCTTGTACTCATCGTTCTTGGGCGTCGTGCTGAGCGCGCCGCCTACCAGCAGATTGAGGGCGAGCCCGGTGCAGTTGGTGCCGTCGTGAAGAACGCGCTTCGTCGCACGTGGCGCGGCAGCGAAATGCCCGTCGCCGTGAACCCACGAACCAAAGACGCGGTCTACCGAGTCACCGGACGAGGCGGCGTTGTACTCATCGCCGAGGGGCCAAAGGACCGCGTGCAGCGCATGCTCACTGAAGAAGAACGCAAGGTCAAACGAGTTTTGCCAGCAGTTGCAGTGACGCACATCATCGTTGGACCAGACGAAGACTCGGTTCCGCTGTGGAAGGTTTCACGAGCCCTCCTCAAGATCAAACCAACGCTGACCCGCCAAGAGGTTCAGGCCGTTGGCAACCGACTGAGCTCCCTGCAGAGCAACCCCATCGGCATTCCAAAGGGTGTTGACCCTACGAGGGTTCGCGCACCGCGCCCTCGCTAGCAGTCGCCACGGAACACGCAAACGACCCGGCATCCATCAGGATGCCGGGTCGTTTGCCGTCATGGCCAGGTCTTCACATCCACTCGGCGAGTAACAATCAGTCGGAACCCTTTGGTTCAGAAGCTCGATTACGCGATGATGAGCGCGGTTCCCGGGATCTTATCGTGGAAGGCGCGCTGGTCAGAATCCCAGATTAGGGCCGGCAGAATGAGGCACAACAGCAAGGTGCGCACAACGGGCCGCCAGATTCCAACCCACCCTCCGCTCAGGGAAATAACCCGAAGCCCCGTGAGTCGGTGGCCAATGCTTCCACCGATAGTGGGAATAAAAACGACCTGGCCAATGATAAAAATCACGGTGATTGCGAGGGCGTCGTAGTTGAAAAATGCGAGTGAGATCAGCATCGCGTACCCCCAGTCGATGACGAGGGCAACAACACGTCGTCCGATGCGTGCAATCGATCCGCGGCCAGATTGCGGAAGGCCAAGCCGTTCTCCTGGGTACTCACTTGGAGCTGCATCGCCGAAGGTTTTTGGAGGATTTGTGGAATCTGGCACGCTGACAAGTCTACGCGACACTCCGCAGCCGACTTGGTAACTCGTTAACATGCCTGAAACAATTGCATAACCGAGGGGAAACGACGCCACCGTAGCGTTAGTGGAGCCTAGACAACCGCCTAGCACGATTCATCCTGGAGTTCGTTTACATGTTTAGTGATTCTTCCGAAGTACTGAAGTTCATCAAGGATACCGACGTAAAGTTCCTTGACATCCGTTTCACCGACCTTCCGGGTGTGCAGCAGCACTTCAACATCCCGGCCTCTACCGTTGACGAAGAGTTCTTCTCAGTCGGCCAGCTGTTTGATGGATCGTCGATTCGCGGCTTTGCCACCATCAACGAATCAGACATGCAGCTCATTCCTGACGTCTCAACGGCATACATCGACCCGTTCCGCACGCACCGCACCCTTGTTATTGTCTTTGACATCTATAACCCGCGTACTGGCGAGATCTACTCGAAGGACCCTCGTCAGGTAGCGAAGAAGGCCGAGAAGTATCTCGCGTCGACGGGCATCGCTGACACCGCGTTCTTTGCGCCGGAGGCCGAGTTCTACATCTTCGACGACGTACGCTACGAAGTGAACCAGCACTCCAGCTTCTACTCGGTTGACTCCAGCGAAGGCGCTTGGAACTCCGGCCGCGAAGAAGAAGGCGGAAACCTCGCCAACAAGACCCCATACAAGGGCGGATACTTCCCCGTCTCGCCCGTTGACCAGCACGCCGACCTGCGCGATGACATCTGCGTAAAGCTCGCTGAAGTTGGCCTTGAGCTTGAGCGTTCACACCACGAAGTCGGAACCGCCGGCCAAGGCGAGATCAACTACAAATTCGACACCATGGTTTCGTCGGCTGACGACATCCTCAAGTTCAAGTACGTTGTAAAGAACACGGCAAACGAGTGGGGCAAGACCGCAACGTTTATGCCGAAGCCGCTCTTCGGCGACAACGGTTCGGGAATGCACGTACACCAGTCGCTGTGGAGCGACGGAAAGCCGCTGTTCTACGACGAGTCAGGCTATGGCGGGCTCAGCGACATCGCACGCTGGTACATCGGCGGCCTGCTCAAGCACGCGGATGCCGTTCTTGCGTTCACCAACCCGACCATCAACTCCTACCGCCGCCTGGTGAAGGGCTTCGAAGCCCCTGTGAACCTTGTGTACTCGGCAGGCAACCGTTCGGCTGCCATCCGCATCCCGATTACGGGAACGAACCCGAAGGCAAAGCGCATTGAGTTCCGCGTTCCTGATGCCTCAGGCAACCCCTACCTCGGGTTTGCCGCCCAGCTCATGGCCGGTATTGACGGAATCAAGAACCGCATCGAGCCGCACGAGCCGATTGACAAGGACCTCTACGAGCTTCCGCCAGAAGAGGCAAAGAGCATCCCTCAAATCCCTGGTTCGCTCGAGGAATCGCTTGTTGCGCTTGAGAATGACCACGACTTCTTGCTCGAAGGTGGCGTATTCACCCCCGAACTCATCTCAACATGGATAGAATATAAGCGCGAGAACGAGATCAAGCCGCTGGCACAGCGTCCACATCCGTTCGAGTTTGAGCTGTACTACGGAGTTTAACCTCAGCGCTGGCTAGGGTCAGTAATGAGTTAACCGTCCGATGTACTAGCGGTTGGATCGTTTCGGGGGAAGCGGTCTGATCGCACCGACCCGGCAGGTTTTTCGAGGAATGGGCATGCGCCCGTTCGCTCTCGATACCTGCCGGGTCGTTTTTTATTTCTTGGGTTGGCGACCGCCCGATGCTGGCACGGCTCCGCAAGCTACACACGCAAGCTAGGCCCGACGGCCATTCTGGACCGAAAGATTCAACCCTCGGCGTCAACAGGCCCGAACGGGCGTTGGGCTATTCGCCGTAGAAATCCCGCTCGAAGACCACTCGCGCGCGGCGTGTGGTTGCGAGATAGTGCTGTTCAAGATCGTTTGCGGAGCCAGGAGGGAAGCCAACAATTCGCGCAATGCCCTCGAGCTGGTCGCGGTCTGAGGGCAATACATCACCCGTCTTATTGAGCCAGAGCGTGATTGCCGAACGAACCCGAGTCGCGAGAATCCATGCTTCCTCAAGCAGCAAGGCATCCTCGCGGTCAACAAGCCCTTCTTCTGCCGCCACCTTGAGCGCGCCAAGAGTAGACGTGGTACGAAGGCCAGGAACACTGTGGGCGTGGATGAGCTGCAGCAACTGAACAAACCACTCAACATCGCTCAGCGAGCCGCGGCCAAGCTTGAGGTGACGCATTGGATCGGCGCCCTGCGGCAGCCGTTCGCTTTCGACCCTTGCCTTGATTCGACGAACCTCGCGGATATCGAGTTCACTCATGGCTGGTCGGTATCGAACGGTATCCGCAAGGGCCACAAAATCGTCCTGCAGCGCCTGGTCACCGGCGACCGGCCGGGCACGGAGCAGCGCCTGAGCCTCCCATGTGAGGGACCATCGCTCATAATAGGCAGCGTAGGAGTGCAGCGACCGAACCACAGGACCGTTTTTGCCCTCTGGCCGGAGCCCAAGATCGATATCAAACGGAAGCCAGGGATCCTCGGTGAGCCGTTTGATCTCGGTCACAATCTGCTGCGCTGTGCTCTGGCCCGTATCGAGCGCTGGATCAATCGTGCGATACACGTACATGAGGTCGGCGTCCGAGCCAAAGCCCATCTCGGCTCCCCCGTATCGGCCCATGGCGATGATCGCGAACTCAATGCCGTCTGCGCCAGCGATGACTTCGCGTTCGCGAATGGCTTTGAGTATTCCCGCGAGCATGGCCGTGTTGGTGTCTGACAGGGCTGTGGCGGTCTGTTCCTGCGACGCAACGCCCACAAATGAGGCCATGGCCGCCCGCAACACCTCACGGCGCCGAATATGCCGGATCGCTGGTGCAATCGTGTCGACGCTCTCGTGCCGGGAAACAATTGAGTTCACCTCGTCGGTGAGCGCACCGAGAGTTGGAGCTTGGAGAAGCTTATTCCCCTCGAGCCACGCGACGGATTCGGGGATGCGTTCCATGAGCTCACCGATAAAGCGTGACCCTGACAGCACAGCCGTAAGCCGTTCGGCGGCCGACGTCGAATCACGCAACAGCCGAAGGTACCAGGGCGTCGTGCCAAGCGTGTCGCTAATCCGGCGGAAGGCGAGAAGCCCGTAGTCGGGATTTGCCCCCTGCGAGAACCACTGCAGGAGCACGGGAAGCAGGTTGCGCTGGATGATGGCCCTCCGCGAGACTCCAGCGCTCAGCGCCGCAATATGCCGCAGCGCGCCGGAGGGGTCAACAAACCCGATTGCGCTGAGTCGGGCGGCCGCCTGTTCGTTGGTGATGTTCGCATCGTCCACGTTGAGCGCCGAGATATTTGCCGTCGCCGCGGCGGCAAGCAGCGGGCGATAAAAGAGCTTCAAATGCAGCGACCTGACGCGGCCCTTGATTGATTCCCAGTACGAGATGAGGTCGGCGGCATTGGTTGCGAGACCGGAGGCACGGGCAAGCCAGCGCTGACCGTCCTCATCGCGCGGCATGAGCGCCGTGCGGCTGAGCCTCCAGAGTTGGAGGCGGTGCTCGATCAGGCGAAGATGCCGATAAGCATCCACAAACTCTGCTGCGTCATCGCGACCGATGTAGCCGCCCTCCGCCAACGCCTCGATCGCGGGAATCGTGCCGCGGACATGAAGTGTCTCGTCGTTCTGGCCGTGCACCAGTTGCAGCAGTTGGACGGTGAACTCAATATCTCGGAGGCCGCCTGGGCCAAGCTTGATCTGGTAATGCACGTCTTCGCCAGGGATATTGGCGGTCACGCGCTCGCGCATCTTTTGCACGGAGCCAACGAAGTTCTCTCGCGAACCACTCGACCAGACGAGCGGCCAGATAGCGGCAAGATATTCGTTGCCAAGCTGCGGGTCTCCTGCGATGGGACGGGCCTTCAACAGGGCCTGAAATTCCCATCCCTTTGCCCAACGGTCGTAGTATGCACAGTGTGAGCAAAGCGTGCGGACAAGCGCGCCATCTTTGCCCTCCGGCCGGAGGTTGGGGTCGACTTCCCAAAGCGCAGGCTCTGTTGAGAGGCCATGGATGCCTTTCATGAGCTCGGATGCGAGCCGCGTTGCGATTGTGATGGCCCTGTCTGTTTCGAGGCCGCTGTCGTCGGCGGCTTCGCCAACAAAGATAACGTCAACATCGCTCACATAATTGAGTTCTTCTGCACCCGTTTTGCCCATCGAGATAACCGCGAGTTTGGTCGCGAGCACCTGCTCTCGCGAAAAGGATTGACCCATTGAGCTCGGATCTGACACCGTTCGCCTGGCAACGGCGAGCGATGCCTCGATAGCGGCAGCGGCAAGGTCGCTCAGCGCCCGCGCAACCTCGTCAAAGGCGAGAGCGGGCTCTGGAGACTCAAGATCAAAGCAGGCGAGCTGGGCAACGTGCCTGCGGTATCGCGTGCGCAGCGCATCCCAGTCTCGTTCGGTGGCGCCAGGACCGGCTCCGGTTGCGACCCCGTCAACTGCCGCGACGGATTGCAGCAGGGAATCAACATACTCACGCAGTTCTAGAGGTTCTAATGCCGGATCGCACAGCCATTCGAGTTCTTCTGGGTGCCGGCAAAAGAACTCGCCAAGCCCAACAGACGCGCCGAGGAGCCGAACCACGCGTTGTGGGCAATCGCGCAGGACAACGGAGGCCTCGGCCGGGCTGTTCTCAAGCAGGTCACCAATGAGTCGCAGCGCCGTATCGGCATCCGCGCTTACCGCGAAGAAGTCCAGCCAGTCGGGCATTGGCCACAACCCGCGCTCGGTGAGCGCCTCAAGTCGTTCCCGCGCCTGGCTCAGGTCGGTAAAGCCCGCGCGGGCAACCTCGGTGAGGGAAGTTGTGCGCCCCACGTCAGTTCACCAGCCCCGTGGTTGTGATTGATCGCATGCGCACTCGTTTTGGCCCGTTTCGCTTAGAGGATGCCCAGGTTATGTTTGAGCTCAAAGGGTGTCACTTCGGCTCGGTAGCCCTTCCACTCCTCGCGCTTATTGAGGATGGAGTAGTTGAACACCTGCTCGCCAAGGGTCTCGGCGACAAGCTCGGAGCTTTCCATCGCGGCGATAGCATGATCGAGGCTCGCTGGCAGCGGGTTAAAGCCAAGCGCCCTGCGCTCGGAATCGGTGAGCTGCCACACGTTGTCTTCGGCCTCTGGCGGAAGCTCGTAGCCTTCTTCGATGCCCTTGAGTCCGGCAGCAAGCAGCAGCGCAAACGACAGGTACGGATTGGACGCTGAGTCAATGCCACGATATTCAACGCGGCTGCTCTGGCCCTTGTTCGGCTTGTACATGGGCACGCGCACGAGTGCGGAACGGTTGTTGTGTCCCCAACACACAAAGCTTGGGGCTTCGCCGCCGCCCCACAGGCGCTTATACGAGTTCACAAACTGGTTTGTGACGGCCGTAATCTCGGGCGCGTGCGTGAGCAAACCAGCGATGAACTGGCGACCGGTCTTGGACAAGCGGTACTGTGCACCTGGCTCGTAGAACGCGTTCTGGTCCCCCTCGAAGAGCGACAGGTGAGTGTGCATCCCTGAGCCCGGCTGGTTGCTCATGGGCTTTGGCATGAACGTCGCGTAGACGCCCTGGCTGATGGCAACCTCTTTGACCACGGTGCGGAAGGTCATGATGTTGTCGGCCGTTGCAAGCGCGTCGGCGTAGCGAAGGTCGATCTCGTTCTGGCCGTGACCAGCCTCGTGATGGCTGAACTCAACGGAGATTCCGAGGTCTTCGAGCATCCGCACGCTCTCACGACGGAAGTCATGGGCTGTGCCGCCAGGCACGTTGTCGAAGTAACCAGCCTGGTCAACCGGCTCTGGGCCGTTCGGGCCATACTCCGATGACTTGAGCAGATAAAACTCGATCTCTGGATGGGTGTAGAACGTGAAGCCTTTGTCGGCGGCCTTTTCGAGCATCCGTTTGAGCACGTTGCGGGGGTCTGCCACGGCTGGCTGACCGTCTGGCGTTGTAATGTCGCAAAACATCCGGGCGGTCGGGTCGATGCCGGCCCGCCACGGGAGGATCTGGAACGTGGCAGGGTCTGGGAACGCGAGGAGATCCGACTCGAACGAGCGCGTGAGCCCCTCGATGGCAGAGCCGTCAAACCCGAGTCCTTCAATGAAGGCGCTCTCAACCTCGGCTGGCGCGATGGCCACCGATTTGAGCGTGCCAACCACGTCGGTAAACCAGAGGCGGACAAACTTGATGCCGCGCTCCTCGATCGTGCGTAGAACAAAATCTCTTTGCTTATCCACGGGCACACCCTTCTTGAGTCACTCTCACCAGATTACTGCCTCTCGCTGACACTTCAGTACACACGTCGTGGGGTGCGTTCTTGTTCGTGGGGTGCATTTTTTTGCGCCCCACGAGGAATAACGCGCCCCACGAGTGGAGAGAGTCAGTCTTCGGCGGCCTCTTCGGCCGCCCATTTGGCTGCGCGCTCCTTGATAACCTCAGGGGCGCGTGCGGCTTCCGCCTCTGTTGCAAACGGGCCGACGCGATACTGGGCGAGCGACTGCGGCCCTTTCTCTACCTCACCTGTGCGGGAGTTGAACCAAAACTGCGTGTCTGGATTCTCGGACATGATGTACCTCCGTGCTCGTGCGGATTTGCGGTGCGCCACAAACGGTCAGAATCAATCGACCTCCCCATAGAATAGAACGTATGCCCAAGGACACCAACGGCCATCTCATTGCGGGGACGATCTCCCCCGAACGTGCCGTACCACAATCGATCACGCGCCCGCCATACGTTGGCAAGCCGAAGCCACCTGAGTACACCGGGGACAACACCTACACTCCCGAGCAGGTTGAGCACATCCGCGCGGCCGGTCGCATTGCGGCCCAGGCAATCCAGGCCGTTGGCGAAGCCATCGTTCCAGGGGTGACGACAGAAGAACTCGATGCCATCGGCCACGAGTTTGTGATCGCGCACGGTGCCTACCCGTCAACACTCGGCTACCGTGGATACCCAAAGTCGCTGTGCAGCTCGGTGAACGAGGTCATCTGCCACGGCATCCCAGACGACACCGTGCTCGACAAGGGTGACATCGTCAACATCGATATCACGGCGTACCTCAACGGCTACCACGGAGACACCAACTACACCTTCCGTGTTGGCGAGGTAGCCGAAGAGGTCGACCTGCTCATCGAGCGCACGCACGAAGCACTCATGCGCGGAATCAAGGCGGTTGCGCCAGGACGACAGGTCAACATCATCGGCCGAGCAATAGAGTCGTACGCAAAACGCTTTGGCTACGGCGTTGTCCGCGACTTTACTGGCCACGGCGTTGGCGAGGCCTTCCATAGCGGGCTCATCATCCCTCACTACGATTCCGCTCCTCAGTTCAGCGATGTCATCGTGCCAGGCATGGTCTTTACCATCGAGCCGATGCTGACACTCGGCACACACGAGTGGGACATGTGGGAAGACGACTGGACCGTCACGACCAAAGACAAGAGCATCACGGCCCAGTTCGAGCACACGCTCGTTGTGACCGAAACGGGCACCGAAATCCTCACCCTTCCCTAACTCGGGTTTTGCGGCGCGCAGCCGTTCCCAACGCGCATCCACACCACACCACACCACACCACAGCACGAAAGAATCACTATGGCATCGCAGCACAATGGAGAGCAGCAGACCGCAGAACAGCTCTACGCCGAGCAGTACCCAACCGAGCACCAGTACGCGGTCGGCATCGATATTGGAGGCACCGGCATCAAGGGCGCGCTCGTGGATGTTTTCACGGGCGAGCTGGTGAGCGACCGCTTCAAGATTGCGACGCCAGAAGGGGGCGAACCCGAAGACATCGCGGCAACCGTACACGAGATCGTCGGCATGATCCCGGATGTGTCGCCGGAAACTCCCGTCGGAGTTGCGTTCCCTGCTATCGCAAAATACGGCAAGACGCTCTCTGCCTCAAACGTGTCGAAGCGTTGGATCGGGCTTGAGGCCGCCGAGCTCTTCTCAACGACGCTCGGACGCCCAATTACCTTTGCCAACGACGCGGACGCGGCAGGTCTCGCTGAGGTCCGCTACGGCGCAGCCCACAATCACCAGGGGCTTGTCTTCGTAACAACTCTTGGAACCGGCATCGGAACGGCGCTCATTTACAAGGGCATCCTCGTGCCAAACCTCGAGTTTGGGCATCTCCAATACAATGGCGATTCCATCGAGCGATATGCCGCAAACTCGGTACGCGAACGCGAGGGCCTTGACTACCCAGAGTGGGCCGAACGCCTGCAGGTCTTCTTTGACCAGATCGAGGCGCTGTTCACCCCAGACCTGTTCATCGTTGGAGGCGGCGTCTCAAAAAGCCACGAGAAGTTCTTGCCACTGCTCAAGCTGAACACGCCGATTGTTCCGGCAGAGCTTCGCAATAATGCCGGCATCATGGGCGCGGCAGCTCTCGCGGTTTCCTAATAGTGCCTCGTGGGGTGCGTTTCTCCTCCCGGGGTGCATTATTTTGCGCCCCACGAGCGAGTTTGCGCCCCACGAGCGACGGATGAGAAGTGAATGGGCCGACTATTACGCCGGGTTCTGTCCCCGGGATTGCTCCCGCTGGACGGCCATCTATCTACGACGTACGTTACCGCACGCCTCTAGCGGTCTACCCGAAAACTCGGCGGGCCGCCTCAACGTTTTCTGTCTGACCTTGCTCCGGACGAGGTTTACCTAGCCGATCGTGTCACCACGTTCGCTGGTGGTCTCTTACACCACCGTTTCACCCTTACCGCCGCGTGCGAGACGCGGAGGCGGTTTGCTTTCTGTTGCACTTTCTCGCGGGTTGCCCCGGGTGGGTGTTACCCACCGTCCTGCCCTGTGGAGCCCGGACGTTCCTCGGTTTCCTTACGGATTCCGCGACCGTCTTGTCGACCCATTCACACCTTCTATTCTAGGCCAGCGAGGATGCCTGCCAGAACCGAGCATCCATTCGCCGCTCGTTGCGATTATTTGGGCGTGGATTCGCAATGAGTGGCGAACCGATCCGCCGGTGAGGGATGCGACGAGTCTTAGAGCCCCGACTCGTTTGTGCGAACGAGGATTGCGCCGCTGTCTTTGCAGAAGATGATCTCGTCTGGGGCCGCAGCGCGGATGGAGGCGAGGTCAGACTCTGTGAGGGCCATGTTGCTGCCCTCTGAGATGCCACGGCGGATGAGCGCGGCGCCAATACCGTAGCGCTGGCGCGTTTCTTCGTAGAGCGAAAGGAGCTCGGGGTCAATTTCCGCAACGAGCGCTTGGCGCTGGTCGGTGGCCTCTTCGCGTTCGAGGCCAATGGACACAATGGCTTCGGCGATCTTCTTCTCAAGCTCAATGCGCTGGTCGTTGATTCCGGCAAGCGCTGCCTCAGCCTCGGCGAGCACGGCCTCCTCTGCCTCGAGGCGCTCCATGACGACAAGCGTCACCTCTTCGAGCTCTGCGGTGCGGCGAGCAAGCGTCTCGAGCTCGCCCTCAAGCACAACTGCCTCTTTTGAGTTTGTGCTGGTTGCCATGCGCTGCTCGTCACGGGCCGCTCGGGCACGTACGGTTGCGACGTCGTCCTCGAGTCGACGGATTTCGAGCTGACTCGCTTCGACGATGCCACGCGCACGGATAGCGGTCTCCTTTGCGGATGACAGCCCTGCCTGTAGATCGCTGAGCGCCTTGCGCTCCGGCAGCGTTTTCTCTTGGTGATTCAGTCGGCCAAGGCGGTTGTCAACGGCCTGCACATCGAGCAGTTTTTTCTGTTGCCCTTGGGATGCTTTCACGTTGAGTCCTTACGTTGGCCAGGCTAGGTAGATTCGAGGACGCGATACACGCGCACCGTGAATCAATCCTAACGAATATCCCACGCGTCTCATTCCAACGTTCTGAGAGTCGATCGGCACACAGATTTGTCACAAATCCACCGACACAGGCCAGGAACGGTGAATTGACACCCATTCTGGGCACACCGCTCAGACAACGAGGGAAATTACTGGACGATTGTAAAGTCCCAGACATCAGTCCTGAGTTCGCTGACGACAACCTCCACACCTGGCAGTTGACGGCGGAGTTGCTCGGCGGCACCGTCGAGCCACAGCCACTCGCTTGCCCAGTGTGAAACATCAATCAGAGCAGGCCCGCCTTCCGCGCGCGATTGCTCACGAGACTCGGAGGCAGGATGGTGACGAAGATCACTTGTCACGTAGACATCGGAACCAAGCACGAGCGGATTCTGCAGCAGGCTGTCTCCTGCCCCTCCGCAAAGCGATACGGACCGAATGGGTTGCGCAAACTCGCCAGAGACTCGGATTCCGGATGCCGTCGCGGGCAAAACCTTGGCAACGGCCCTGGCAAACTCGCCGAGGCTCGTTGCCTCCGGCAACACTCCTACGCGACCGATGCCTGCGCCGTCGCCCGCAGAAACGTTGCTTGGGACGAGGGGCTGAACCTCGGTGAGCCCAAGAAGCTGCGCGATGCGGTCAGAGACCCCATCGGCAGGGCTGTCCGCGTTGGTGTGCGCCGCGATGAGCGCACAATTGTCCCGGATCAGGTCGGCCAGCAACGCCCCCTTATAACGGTCCTCCGCAATGCTTGTCACTCCCCGGAGCAAGAGCGGATGATGGGTGAGCAAGATGTCCGCGCCGAGGGAAACGGCTTCGTCGACGGTATCCCGAACGGCATCAACTGCGAGCAGCATCCGTTGGACGGGGCGGCGAGGGTCACCGCTCACAAGCCCAACCCTGTCCCAGTCTTCTGCCGCCTGTTCTGGCCACAGCCGATTGATCACGGCATGAACTTCGGCAACGGTCGGGGGCAACAATGGGGCTGAAACTGACATGCTTTGACCATACCCGTTCGAAGGCCAGCTTCGCCCGTTGTCGCTGCAATATGGGCGCTGGCACACCCCGATACTCGGCCATCGCTAGCGAGGCAGCGAGACCAAGGCAGTTGGGCGCTGCGGCTAATGAATAATCACCTTGAGCGCAACAATAATGACGCCAAATAGCGCGGTGCACACCGCCCCAAGGAGTCGCCAACGGATGCCGGTGGCCCAGCGAGCCACCCCGATATATCCGAGGATTCCAAGGAGGAGCGTGTCAACCCAGAGTGCGCCCCAGATGGCGTTGTTATCGGACAGGACTCCTGCCGCGCCAAGCAACAAGACCAGCGACGGAACAAGGGCGGCAATAAGTAGCCCGGTCGAATGCTTAATCGACCCAAGCAAGGCCGATCCAAAACCAACCTTGAACTTTTCACGATCGGGAAGGCCTTCCGTGCCGTCGCCAAGATGGGCAACCGTTCCCGCATAGACGTGGGCGGCCCAAAACACCAGGACCGTGCCCAGCGTTCGAAGGAACACGTCCCATGAGGCGTCCGCATATTGGCCGGTTACGAGGATCAAACCAGAAACAAGAATGACGCCGTAGACAGCAGCCTCAGTGACAAACCCGCGAGGACTCCACTGGGCCGCTTCCTGTTTGCCCTGCGCCGACACCGACGCACCAATCGTCTCGTCTTGTGTCATGGTGCGCTCCCCCGTTTGTGTCCGACCCCGCACCGGCAGAGGCGGACATCCCTGAACGATAGTTTAACCATCAGCAAACTGGCACGGATACCCCCAAAACGAGTACGGTTAAGAGTGAACGGGGCCCACCCATTCGCCCCGTCTGAAGCCCCACGAAAGGTGCTAGACCATGACTCAGCGAATTGTTATTGGTATCGACGGATCAGAGCCGAGCAGGGCCGCAATTGCGTGGGGTGTTGAACGTGCCTATCGCTACAATGCCCCCGTTCTGCTTGCGCACGTTGTTGATGATTCGTTCCTCTCCGAGAGCCCTGTCTTCATCAGCGAAGCACGGGCAGCCGCAGAGCAGATTGTCGCCTCAGAGCGGGAATATGCCGAGTCTCTTAACCCCAATGTGCCCATCACAACCGAAATCGTCGTTGGCAACCCCGCACACGAGTTTCAGCGGCTCTCAGAGGGTTCAGCCCTCGTTGTGCTTGGCACGCACAAGGGCAGCAAAGTGCCAGGCATGTTCTTTGGCACAAAGGGAATCAAGATTGCGGCCGTCTCGAAGTCGCCGGTTGCTATCATTCCGCTCGAAAAAGGCGTTGAGCGTTCCGGTGTTGTTGTTGGCATCGACACGTCAGAAGCAAGCGAGAAGGCGCTCGCCTACGCGGCAGCTGAAGCAGACCGAACCAACCAGCCGCTTATCGCTATTTACGCGTGGACACCTCCCGTCACGCCGGGCCTCGAGTACCTGTGGAGCGACCAGCTGCTGACTACACAGCGCGAATCAGCAGAGAGCGCCATCGCCATCGCGCTGGGCGGCCTTCCCGAACAATACCCAGACCTCAAGATTATTCGTGAGGTTGTCCAGGCTCCCCCGGTTGCAGCGCTCCTCACCGCCGCCGAAACCGCGCAGCTTCTGGTCGTCGGCAACCGAGGTCGCGCCGGAATCGCCCGCCTGCTCCTCGGCTCGGTGAGTCACGGAGTGCTGCAGAACGTGCAGTGCCCAACCGTCGTGGCACGCACGGAGTAGGCACAGCGTTCGCCCGAGAGCACCGCGATGTTGCAGGGGCTCTCGGGCCAAACAGAGTTTCTTTTGGGCTATCGGAATAAGTTGACGCCCGACCTGTTGTACTCGATGGGCAACGGATGCTCAACCTCGCGTCTGTGGGTCCTCTCGGTTTCATGGCGCGCACATCCGGATACCCTCCCGACATTGTTTCCGAGAAAGAAGATCCCAGTGACCAACGCTTCGCCAGCAACATCATCCCGCACCGCCGAAACGAGCGCCCCCATTCTTGAGGTGCTCGCAGAACGCTGGAGCCCACGCAGTTACGACACCACCGTCGACATCGACGAGGCAAAGCTCACATCGGTGCTCGAAGCTGCACGTTGGTCGCCGTCAGCCTCAAACAGCCAGCCGTGGCGTTTCATCGTTGCCCGTCGGGGAAGCGAATCATTCACAAAGATCCACGACAACCTCATGGGCTTTAACCAGGCGTGGGCAGGCAACGCGGCAGTTCTGATCGTTGCGCTCGCTGAGACCGTTGACGAAGACGGCAAGACGCGGCCCTGGGCCGAATACGACCTTGGCCAGGCATCCGCTCATCTGTCTGTCCAGGCGCACCACGAGGGACTGCACATCCACCAGATGGGCGGCATCGTGGTTGATGGCCTTCGCGACGCGTTCAACCTGCCAGAGTCGCTCACTCCCATCACGGCGATCACCCTCGGCACGCTTGCCGCGCCGGAGGAACTTGCCAACGACATCCTTCGTGAGCGCGAAGTTGCACCGCGCGAGCGGAAGTCGCTTGACGAAATTCTTGTTGTCAACGACTAGTCATATTCGACCTCATAACGGGCCCCGCCGCAGACCATGCGACGTGGGCCCGTTTTGCGATCAGCCGCGGGCTTCACCCGTGGCAACGGGTCGATCAAGGTTTGACCACTGGGACCACGAGCCGGGGTAGAGAGCCACGTCATACCCGGCAACGGTTGCGGCAAGCGCAAGGTGTGCCGCCGATATTCCGGAGCCGCAGTACATGCCGATCACCTCGTCGGCAGATGTGGCACCGGCCGCAATCAATCGTTCGCTGAGTTCAGCGGCCCCGAGCAGCCGCCCGTCATTGGTCGTCAGTCCTGCCGTCGGGAGGCTGCGCGCGCCGGGAATATGGCCGGCCCGAGGATCGATCGGCTCAACTTCGCCACGGTAGCGTTCTCCCGCTCTGGCATCGAAGAGCACACCCGTTTTGGCAATTGCCGCGGCAGAATCGCTGTCGAGCACCGGCAGTTGCGACCAGTCGGCTATTGCGGTTCCTTCGGCTGGCTGCTGCTCGATCGTTTCGGTCTCGCCCGCCGCTGCCAGCCAGCCGCGCCATCCTCCATCGAGCACCCGCACATCGATAAACCCGGCGAACCTCAGCAACCACCACGCTCGCGCGGCCGACATGCTTTTCCAATCGTCGTACACCACGACAGTATCGCCCTGGTTGATTCCCCATCGGCGGATTGCCTGCTGCAAGACGTCCTTGCTCGGCAGCGGATGCCGACCGTCACTCGGCTCGCCGTGACGAGCCAGTTCAGTCTCCATGTCGACGTAGACGGCCGCAGGAATATGACCGGCGTCGAATTGGTCGCGCCCGTCGTCTTCGCCGAGGCGCCATCGAACATCGAGGATGCGCACCGGCCGCTCAGAGGCGGTAAGCGATCGAAGCTCGGCTGGCGTGATGAGTGGATGCGGCTTGAGCGTCACTGAAGTCTCCTCAATGGTAGTTGCTCACTATTATTGCGCTCCGTCCCTGCTCATCCCAGTGCTGTGAGCGATAAGCGTGGCCAGCCAGACAATCGACTCAGGAGCTGGCGGTCGTGAGAAACGACAACAACCGCAGTCTGTAGCCCGTTCAGCTCGTTGATCAGGTCAGCAACGAGGTCAGCCGACAGGTGATTCGTCGGCTCATCGAGGAGCAACACGTGAGGCCGCAGCGCAAACACCGCCGCAAGGTCAACACGTCGTCGCTGCCCGACAGACAGTTCTGACAGCTTTTTCTCGGTATCCTCTGGATGCAGCAGACCGAGTTCAAGCACCGTTTCGACGGCCGCGTCTGTCCACACTGGTTCGCCACCGTCCGAATCCTGGGACAGCAAACCAACTCGCACGCCGGATGCCGTTCTCACGGTTCCAGCTGAGGGCTCAAGTTCGCCGGAGAGCAGGCGAAGCAGGGTAGATTTGCCAACGCCGTTTGGGCCGGTGACAACGAGCCTCGATCCAGTCTCCAACGCCACCGATACATCTTGGTCAAGACGCCCGTCACAACGCACGTGTGACGCCGTAAGTAGTGTGCCCTCGTGAACATCGTCCGGCCCCTTCACCCGCAGTTCGAGTGGTGGACGGGGAATATCCACCGCGCGTTCTGCAAACTCGCGCTGCCGATCATGGAGTGCGCGCACAAGCGCAGGCGCCCTTGTCGCCCGCGTGTGTTTTCCGGTTCCCTTTGGCGGACGCCACCCGCTCACCAGTCGCGACCTCGCTTGTTCAAGGCCCGATTCGAGTCGCTGCCCTTCCGCAACCTGCTGCTCGTAGTCAGCGCGCCAGGAGGCGAGTTCGCGCGCGCGACCATTCACGAACGCGTCAAACCCACCGCCATAGATGCGAGGCTGATTGTCCCGCGACGGGTCAACATCACACACGTTGGTGGCGACGTCTCGCAGCAGTGCCCGATCATGCGACACAACAACGCTGGCTCCGGTGCGTTCGCGAAGGGAAGCGGTCAGGAACCTCAGCGCTTCGGCATCCAAATGGTTCGTTGGTTCGTCAAGCAGCACAACGTCGTAGGTGCCACCGAGCACGCACGCGAGACGAAGGCGATGTCGCTGTCCGGTCGAAAGCTCGTTCAAGCGTCGTGCACGCTCAAACGAAGCGCCAAAGCCGGCAAGTGCCTGCTCCATACGCCGATCGGCATCCCAGACTTCGAGCAGCTGGGCACGTTCGAGGGCAGTACTGTATGCACTCTGCACGTCGCGATTGCCGGGATGCGATGCGAGGCGTTCGGCGCTGCGCTCAAGTTCGAGCTCGGCCAAACGGGCCGCTGCGAGCTCGGCATCAACCACATCGGAGACGGTAGTGGCCGACTCCGATTCAATCACCAGCTCCTGAGACACGTAGCCGAGCGTTCCGATGCGCCGGATCGAGCCGGCGACAGGCGTCAACTCGCCAGCGAGCAGCCCGATGAGCGTCGTCTTTCCTCGACCGTTTCCGCCGACCACGGCCCAACGCTGTCCCGGGGTGATAACAAGTGAGCAATTGCTCAGAACCGGCTTATGCCCGTAGTGATACTCGATCTGCGTCGCGACGAGCTGGGCCGAGGGTCCCGCCGGATGCTCTCGCGGCGAACCCGCAAGCTGCAGGCCCGCCCGTTGTTGATTCTGGGCGTATTCGCCCGAAAGTTGATCTGCGTTATTCATGAGTTTTCCCTGTACACGGTCGCAACTGGGGCAGCGTAACTACGCCCCGGCTGGCATACAAAAGCTGCCAACCGGCGCAGGCGGGCAGTCAGTGACGGCCTGCGAGAGGATGCGACACAGAACGAAGCGCGTGAGAGCGCGCAAATGATCCGTTTGCGACGATCGGCTCGTGACGAGCCTTGACGCAATGGTGTTCGTTACAGGAAGAAGTAGTGACGCATGAATCAAGAATACCAGGTAGCCCTGCTAGACAGCCGAGTCGTTTTGTCATAGGCTCAAACCCATCAACTTTGCATTACAAAGTACTTTGCAAAAACCTATCTTCGTTCACGAGAAAAACAGGCCCCTCATGATCAACGCAGCAGACGTCCCAGACGACGAGGCACCACTCACCCCAGAACAGATGCTTGCGCTCAGCGCGCAACAGAGCGTCAACACCGAACTCAAAAGCACAGCCCCCGTTGCCGGCATGTACATCGTTTGGGGCGTCGCCTGGGCAATTGGCTACCTCCTGCACTGGTCAAACACGGGCGGAAACCCCTGGTTTACCGTCAGCACGCAAACAACCATCATTGGGTTCACGGCGCTCATGATCGCCGGTTCAATCTACTCCATCGTCTCCGGCATGCGCATCGATAGGGGTGTGCGCGGCAAGGGAAAGTTCTCTGGAGCGATTTACGGCCTCAGCTGGGCCGTGCTCAGTACCGCCACAGCACTCATTGGAGTTGCCCTCATCCAAGCGGGCATGAATAGCGACCTTGCCGCCATCTACTTTCCATGCGCTTTTACCTTCATGGTTGGCAGCATGTACCTCTTTGGCGCTGCCCTCTGGAGCAGTTCTCACTCGCTGTGGCTCGGGCTCTGGCTCATCGCCGTTGCTGTCGTCGCGGCGTTTATCGGGAAGCCGCAACACTACCTTCTTGTCGCCGTTGCCGGAGGCGGGATGATCATCGCAACCGGAGTCGCCATGATCCTCGCCCGAAAACGAGAGCAAACGGAAGCTGACCGCCGCTTCGCGTCGGCACAGGGAACGGCAGACACACCATGACCGATCTTGACCCCGTCATCCACGCCCAAGCGCGACTGCGCATCATGGCATCCCTCGCCACTCTTGACGCGAGCGATTCAATCGCATTTCCTCGGCTCCAAGAACTGCTCGAAATGACACCTGGCAACCTCTCTACCCACCTTCGCAAGCTCGAAGACGCCGATTACGTCACGCAAGACAAAGGATTCTCCGGCCGCAAACCCGTCACCTATGTTGCTCTGAGCCGCACAGGGCGACGGGCCTACGAAGACTACCTCGACCAACTCAAATCACTCATTCAAGGAGCATCATGACCACGCTCGCATCACTTGATCACGTCACCCGCCTGTTTGGCGAACATCGCGCCCTCGACACGGTGTCCCTCGAGATTGACTCGGGCTCGATCCTTGGCCTGCTCGGCCCAAACGGTGCGGGCAAAACTACGCTCCTCACGCTGCTGATGGGCCTTCGAAGCCCCACATCCGGAATCGTTCGCCTCTTTGGCGGAAACCCAAAAGACGCTGCGAACAGGCAGCGGCTCGGCTCTACGCCGCAGAACACGGCGCTCCCCGCCGCACTGAGGGTGCGCGAGACAATTGCGCTCGTTGCCAAACACTACGAGAGGCCATACACGCTTGAGGAAATATCCCAGCGGTTTGGGCTCGACGACTTTCTCACGAAACAAACCGGGGCGCTCTCAGGCGGACAGCGGCGACGAGTGAGCGTTGCGCTCGCCTTTGTCGGTCGCCCCGATCTGGTGCTGCTCGACGAGCCAACAACAGGGCTCGATGTTGACGGCCGCCATATGCTCTGGGACGCCGTGCGTGAGCTGCACCGCGAGGGCACAACCGTCGTGGTGACAAGCCATTACCTCGAAGAAATTGAAGCACTCGCCGAACGCGTAGTGGTTGTTGACCACGGACGCCTCATCGCCGACGGCTCGCTCGCAAATATCGTTGGCAAGGTCAACCTGCATCAGGTGCAGTTGGAATCAACTTCTCCAGCGATGCTCACAACGATTCAAGGAATCAGCTCACGCGTACAGAACGCCGACGGCAGCATCACGCTTCTGTCGCCCGATTCCGACGCGCTCGTCCGAGAACTCGTACGAGCAAACGTTCCCTTCGAGAACCTGCGCGTGCGCGGAGCCACACTCGAAGAAGCGTTCCAGGCCCTCACCGAATCATCACCATCCCGCCACGACAGCGGCCGATCTGAGTCAACCACGAACGGAGCCGAATCATGAGCAGCCTCACGAGAACAGTCGGCCTTGGCCTGACCCACGCCAAATACAATCTGCTCGAAACGTCGCGCGTACCAATCGCCATCATCGGCAGCGTTGTATTCCCTGCGCTGGCATTCACCTTCTTTGTTGTCCCCCAGCGCACCGTCGCCGACAACCCGGACTTCGCTACCCAGGCCGTCATCTCGATGAGCTTCTTTGCCGTCTTTGCAAACGCCCTTTTTGGCTTTGGTCTCAGCATCGCCGAAGAGCGGGAAAAGCCATGGCAGCCCTACCTCAGATCGCTTCCGGCACCCGCAGCGTCACAGGTTATTGGCCTCGTTCTCGGAAACGGCGCGCTTGCATTTGTTGCCGTACTCCCAGTGCTTGTCATCGGAGGGCTGTTCACCGAGGCAACGGCATCCTTCGCTGCCATCCTGCTCGGCTTCGCTGCCCTCGTCGGCGCCGCACTCCCGTTCATGTTTCTTGGCATCAGCATCGGCTACTCGATGTCGGCAAAAGCCGCCGTCGCCGTCATCCAAGTCCTCATGTTTGGGCTCGCATTTGCGGGCGGGTTGTTTCTCCCGCCCCAGTTGTTCCCTGATTGGCTCGAAATTGCGACCAGGTTCATCCCAACACGTCAGGCTCGGGAATTTGTGATCTGGGCGGTGCAGGGCGGAACCCTCGAACCCTGGATCTGGCTCGGTCTCGTTGCCTGGACCGTTGCCCTGCTTGGCCTCGCGCTCATCCTCATCAGACGCGACGAAGGCCGCCGCTACGCATAGCGACGGCCTTCGGTGGCGGCAACATTATGCCGCTGGGTCAACTAGAAGCGCCAGGCAACGGCCTCAAAGCCGTCAGGAGGAGTTGGACGCCAGTTATCGTTTGCGCTCACCAGCCCTGAACCACCCGGGTTGTTCTGCTCAACGATTTGGAACGATCCGTCACCGTTTGTCCCGGTAATGAGCAGCGTGTGTACGCCAGTTGCCCAGGCGCTCGGGGCCTGGATGTTGGTGTACTGGATGATGTCGCCGGCAGAAACATCCGCCCAGTCGACCCTGGTCGCGCCGTCGTAGTTAGCTACAGGGGTGCCTGAGCCAGTCCAGGCACCACCACCAGCAACGATCCAACGCTTTGCACCGGCAATGCATTCGCCAGGCATATCCCACCCCGTCGGCATGGACATGCCGATCTCGGATCGTGCCGCGGCGATCGTGGCAGCAACATCAAAGCGATGACCGCCAGAATTCAATTCCGCCGCGGTTGAACCGTCAATGGCCAGGTCGAGCTCATCAATCTTCAGACTCACCGCGGCAGGAGCCGCAGGAATATCGAGTCCCTGAACCATCGATTTTGCGGAGGCTGACCAGTAGTCGCCGCCGTCCTGCATCATCACCACTGGCTCAGCGGCCTGCGCGCTCAAAGGAGAAGATGTCAACGCAAACGAAAGCATCGCAACGGTTCCAACAATCGCAGTTTTCCCAACGCCAATCATCGGCACCCCCCGATCACGGTCGAAACCCGCGTGACGGGAACATCCACAACCTGCATCAGATCAAAAAACAACAGAAAACTTTCCTTTCAGATTTGCGAGCGACGGCATGGCGCCACTCGCTCTCCCGCGCTCAATGCGGGCATGCTTCGGCCCACCGATCACCGGATGAACCAGCCCAAACACCCGGCGCTTCTGGCGGGTGGGGCGAACAGTGAGGGGCATCGCTCGGGGAGTTGCGACGCGCATCCTCAACCTCATGCGCAATCTCTCTCAAATTGCGCACACCGTCTTGCTGAGGCTGGCGGCCTAGGTACGGCTAATGGAGAGTTCTTGTGGCGAAGGCGTTGCGACCTCGGCACTGACCAAACTCGCGACGGTCCACTCCTCGTCTGGGAGCGCGGCGACCGTCACATCTGATTCTGCGGGCTCCGCAGCAAGAGTTGGTAGCTCTGGGGTCGAGGCAACACACGACGTATCTGCTGGCTCTGACGGCGCGTGGCACGGCCGGGGCTCAACCTGCGTTATGGGACGGGCACTGGGCCCGCTGGTGCTCGCGGCCTCACCATTTGGGGTGGCAACCTGCGCGTCGGAGGCTGGCAGAGCGGATATCGTCTGCGCCAAGGATCCGGAAGAGTCCCCCTGCGAGTCGGCCGCCCCTACAGCCGAAGCCGAAATCGACAAACACGAAATCGCGTGTGCGCCAAGAACGACCAACAGAACCGCAAGCACAAGGGTAGAAAAACCAAGACGGTACGTCGAAGACTGAAATGGGGAGCTTGCGCCACTCACGTTCAGTACTACCCTTCTTTTTGCGATTACAGTATTGAGGCTAAGCTATGAACTCTGGAGAGCACTGGGAGGAACCTGACCAAACGCCCCATTGGCGCTGATTGTCGGGACGAGTGACGCGTCACATCTTCCTCGCTTGAGCTCACTCTGTTATCGAAACCCCCACGTTGCAGGAAAGCCCCATGTCTCTCACTCCCCCGCATTGTCCAACCCCTCGCCGGCGCTTCGCCCTTGGTACAGCAGTCATCGCATCGACCGTGAGCGTCCTCGGCCTCTCGGCATGTGGCAGCGCATCGCAAACGCCGCTCGAGTATGTTCAGGGCCACTGGACATGTGACCAAACGGCGAAGGACGGCACGCCACAGGGCAGCCACTACATCTACGTCGCTGACAACAGCTGGGTAACGTTCATCGATGGAACCGTCGACGGCGCCAAAAAGATCCAATACAAGCTCAGCGAAAAATCGAATTCAAACTTCATCCAGGCCACAACCGAGAACGGCGAACCTGGCTGGTTCATGAATTTTCCCGCAAGCCTTCCTGACGACGGCGTCGAGTTTGGGGTGAGCGCCACAGACGAGGGCGGCAACCTCTGGGGCGACTTTATCGGCCACCGCGACGGAGACACGATCACCATGACCGTATCGGCCCTCGACGACGCAACCTGGACCTGCTCGCGCGACGACTAACCTTTTAATTACCCCTCGCCTCGGCCGCCGTCGTTCACGACGCGCTCGGCTGACCGCTGAGGTCGCGGGATATACACCCAACTTTCACCAGACGCGTCTAGGCTAGACACAAAGGTACTGCCGGAACTCACATCAGAAAGCGGGCGAGCACGCATGATCATTGTCTTCCTGGTGATGGCGGTGCTCATTTTCCTTGTTCTCGGGATGATCATCAGGCTTGTCATGAGCGCGGTTCTTGGCAATTCGCGCTCAGCCAGATGCCGCACGATCAGTCTCGACGCAAACGGCAACATCGTGTCGATTAAGTTTTGGTCGCTCACCGAGTCCGCAGGCGAAAAGACCCGTGTGCTCAACCAAAAAGCGGGACGCACCACGGCATCAGTCGTGTCGATGTGCCAGCATCCTGGATCAAACGCGACGTGCGAAAGCTCGATGCCGTTTGTTGAGGTCGGGCACCGAATCGGCACCTGCCCCTGCAAATGTCACAACAGTGATGGAGAATCGGCCGAAGTTCCGCTGCCGTCAACGTCGTTTCAGCTGTAAGGCTGTTTCGCAGCGGCTGGCACGCCAACAAGCAACGGCGCACCGTCAGATAACCTACGTGCGGGCCGACGGCTCCTGCGTCTCCTGCTGTGCCTCGAACTCGAATGGGGCCTTGAGCGTTGGCCAGAGGTGCCGACGGTGCGCCACGATAAGCACAACCGCGATGACCGCATATAGCGCTGAGACAACGTACCTGGCCTCTTGTCCAGTCACCACAAAAGTGACCGCGAAGAGGGCAAAGAGGAGGGCCGCCCAGCGCCCTGAGAACTTCAGGGTGAGCAGGATGCTGATGCCAAGCAGCGTCTGAGCCGCGGTGAGCACAAACTCCTCAACCTGGCGGGCGTCCATTGGCAGCGCCCATCCGCCACCACCAATCATGTGGGCGATGGGGAGCGAGCCAACCAGCGCTGTCCACTGATTCACCTTGCTCGCGAGCAGCATGCCGATAGCCATGGCCGATTTGCCGCGAAGGGCAAAGATGATGGCGATCACAAATTCTGGGGCTTCAGACGCGAGGGGCGCGAGCCATTGGACCAGCAAGAAGTCATCGATGCCGAGCGCCTTGCCGCCGGCAACGAGGCTTTCGGCGAAGGGTTCCGCCAGCAGCAAAATGACCACGGCCGAAACAACAAAAATCGCGATCACCGTAGATCGGCGGGCGACCGTTGACAGGCTCCCGATCGATTGGGCTACGCCAACAAGCTCAGGCTCGTCGGTCTCCGCCTGAGACACCCGATACAGGTAGTACACAAAGATGAGGAGCAGCACAATTCCGAGCGCTACGTGAATCTGCCCAGTGATAGGAATGGTCAGGGTCACCAGCGAGGCGATCAGCAGCAGGCCAAGCTCGACCCGCGCGTCACCTGGAAGGCGGATCGCGAAGGGCTTTGCTACAACGTCTGGGTCAATGGATGCTTTGCGCTTTTGTGCCGCGCGGAAGGCAAGATACGCAACAAGCAGGATGAACGGCCAGCCGAATCCAAGGAGCAGCCGGTTTGATCCCGTCATATTTGCCGCAGCGTATGCGGCCTGCGAGGGATCCGATCCCGCGCTAAACGCGAAGTACAGGTCGATGGCGTATTCCGGCAGGATGGCGATAATCGCAAGCAGCCCGATGGCGAGCCCACCAGAGATGTCCATCTCCGCTGCCTCTCCCGCCCAAGCGAGGGCAAAGGCAGCTGCGACGATGGCGGCCCCAAAGGCAAGCACCCCAACAAGGGGCTCAACGTGGATACCTGCGATGCGGAGAATGAGGCCTGGCAGCGCAACAAGCACAACGATGCCAAGCGGCACGATCAGCTTGCGCGCTGATCCGGTGCGGAGCGAGTTCATGATGAATCCTTCGGTCACCCAACGGCCGGCAGTCGCCGTGTTGGAATTATGCGGATGTGACCGAAAGTCTCGTTCGCCCCTTTCGGGGTGGTGCGCCGGGCCGGTAAACCGGGCCAGTATGTCGACGTCACCGCCGCTCGCGATAAAACCCATCGCAAGCCTTATGGGAACTACTCCCCTTCGATGGGTTCAATCCTGCCAGATCAGATCCGGCAAAACTCGCGAAAACTCAATACTCTCAGGGTTTTGGGCCAACGAACTTTGGTGTTAGCTGAACCTTTCCTGAGTGGCCAGGACTGCCGTGAACTTGCTCAAGTTCACCCGGATTTGAGGATGCCAAGCGGCAGCCCCGTAGTGAAGATTGACTCATCAACCGTTCAACGGCGGCGTTCCCGCCATGCCAACATTGGAGGGCCACATGCCTCACGAGAGCAGAACAGCCAAATCAGTTCAGGACCCCTTTCAGCGCGATGTGCTTCCCATCCCTGATATCAAACCGGTAGGACTCACAACCTACGATGCAAAGGATCCCGACACCTCGTATCCGCCGATCGTGCCGCTCCGTCCGCCGGCAGGAGCTCCAAACGTGCTTGTGATTCTGGTTGACGATGTTGGATTTGGAGCATCCAGCGCGTTTGGCGGCCCGTGCAACACGCCAAATTTTGAACGAATTGCAAACGAGGGACTGAAATATCGTCGGTTCCACACGACGGCCCTGTGTTCGCCAACGCGCTCGGCCCTGCTCACCGGACGCAACCACCACTCAGTCGGAATGGGAAATATCGCCGAGCTGGCCACCTCAGCGCCAGGAAACAACTCCATTTGGCCAAACACCGCAGCTCCCCTTGCAAAAATCCTCAAGCTCAACGGCTACAGCACAGCGCAGATCGGCAAGTGCCACGAGGTGCCGACCTGGGAAACCAGCCCGATGGGGCCATACCGCCAATGGCCAACAGGCATGGGTTTTGAATACTTCTACGGATTCATTGGCGGCGAAACGAACCAGTACTTCCCAGCGCTGTATGAGGGCACAACCCCAGTTGAGCCGGCCACAACGCCGGATGAGGGCTACTACCTCAACGACGATCTGGCAGATCACGCCACAAAATGGATCCGTCAGCAGAAGTCGCTTATGCCGGACAAGCCGTTCTTTACCTATTACGCACCAGGGGCGACCCATGCGCCGCACCACGTGCCACCGGAATGGGCCGATAAGTATGCAGGCAAATTTGACCAAGGCTGGGATGCCCTGCGTGAACAAACCTTCACGAGGCAGAAAGAGCTCGGCGTTATTCCAGCAGACAGCATTCTGACGGAGCGGAGCCCTGGCATTCCATCCTGGGATGAGATCGATGAGAACATGCGCCCCGTCCTTGCACGTCAGATGGAGATCTATGCCGGCTTCCTTGAGAACACGGATCACCAGGTTGGAAAGGTGCTCGACACCCTTGAAGATCTCGGCATCCTTGACGAGACGCTCATCTTTGTCATTATTGGCGACAACGGGGCGTCAGCCGAGGGCTCGCTGCAGGGAACGTTTAACGAGATGATCACGCTTGGTGGGTATGGGCATATCGAGACGCCAGAGTTCATGTCCTCGCGAATCGACCTCTTCGGCGGGCCAGAAGCCTACAACCACTACGCCGTTGGATGGGCGCACGCCATGGATACCCCGTATCAGTGGACCAAACAGGTTGCCTCGCACTTTGGCGGAACCAGGAATGGCACAATCGTCCGCTGGCCACAAGGGTTCAGCGCGAATAATGAAACGCGTTCGCAGTTTCACCATGTCATCGACGTTGCACCAACGATTCTCGAAGCGGCGGGTATCCCAGCCCCAACATTTGTAGAGGGTGTCATGCAGCAGCCGTTTGAAGGGGTCAGCATGTTGTATTCCTTTGACGATGCCGCTGCACCGGAACGGCACGAGACACAGTATTTCGAGATGTTTGGCAATCGTGGGATTTATCACAAGGGTTGGACCGCTGTGACGAAGCATCGGACCCCATGGGAAACGGGGGTTGACGCCACAATGCCCGCCTTCGACGCTGACGTCTGGGAGCTCTACGACACCTCTGTCGATTGGACCCAAGCCAAGGACATTTCCGCAGAGCATCCCGACCGGCTGCACGAATTGCAGCGGCTCTGGCTCATTGAAGCGGTCAAGTACAACGTCATCCCGTTGGACGACCGATTTGCCGAACGGGGGCTCCCCGAGCTTGCTGGTCGGCCGAGCCTCGTTTCGGGCACAAAGCAGCTCCTGTTTGGCGGAATGGGGCGCCTCACCGAAGGGTCGGTTCTTTCTATGAAGAACCGTTCGTATTCCATCACCGCAGAAGTCACGGTTCCATCGGAAGGCGCAGAGGGAGTTGTTGTTGCTCAGGGTGGACTGACCGGCGGCCATTCGCTGTATGCCAAGGACGGTGTCCTCACCTACTGCTACAACTTTTTTGGGGTTGAACACTACTTCACCAGAGCGACCAAGCCGCTCGAGCCAGGCACGTATCAGGTTCGGATGGAGTTTGCGTATGACGGCGGCGGCATCGGTAAGGGAGGAAACGTCACGCTTTTTCTTGGCGGCTCCCCCGTTGGCACAGGCCGCATCGAACAGACGGAGGCTTTTCTGTTCTCGGCCGACGAGACCTGCGATGTTGGGAATGAGTTTGGTTCCCCCGTCACCACCGACTACACGCAGACGGCGTTCACCGGCAGTGTCGCGTGGGTCCAACTCGAACTCGGCCTCGATAGCCACAACCATCTCATCTCGGCCGAGGAACGACTCAAGGTCATGATGGGTATCCAGTAGTCGTTACTGCTGGCGTCCCCGTTTATCGTTCTTGGCTCGCTTCTGATTGAGGTCCTCATCCTTCATAATGCGTTTGGTCTCGGTGAGATCACCGATAACGGGTCGCCACCAGGCCGCCGCTGGGTTGGAATCGATGAGGATGGCCCGAACGAGTAGTGTCAGCGGAATGGCAAGAATGGCGCCAATCGGCCCGATCACAACCGCCCAAAACAGGACAGATACAAAGGTGATGGTCTGACCGAGCGCCACTGCATTGCCAACAACCCGCGGTTGGATAAGCGACTGTACGACCGCGTTGATCACGCCATAAATGATGATGACGGCGACAACGGCTGGCCATCCCCCAACAAGCAGCCCAAACACGATGGGAGGGATGATCGCTATGAAGTAGCCGATATTTGGGATGTAGCTGCAGAGAAACGACAGCAACCCCCACAGGAACGCTCCTGGGATGCCGAGGATGACGAGCGCAACCCAATTGAGTACACCCTGCACAACGCCGAGGGCCGTGGTCGCAACCATGTAGCGACGAACGCCCGTTGCAAAACCGGCAAGGGCCGCAACCATGTGCGGGCGCGTTCGAGCAACCTGACGCATGAGCAGCGGCACGTAAACTGCGTCCATCGCCATGAGGATCAGGGAGGTCAGGATGATCACGAGGCCAACCGTGACGTTTGTAACGTTCCCGAGCAGCGCCGCAACAAACCCGATGATGCGACCAGGATCAAATCCGCTTGCGATAGAGCTGACCTGCTCTTGAGTGAGTCCGATGGTTTTGAGCCAGTCAGCGATCTGGGCTCCGATATCCATTATCTGCGGGCCAAACTGCGGCAACAGAGCCGCAAACTGACCAAACGCAACCACGAGCGCCATCACAAACAAGGCGAGGAGCGCAAAAACCACGGCGATAACAGAGCCGGTCGCGAAGCCGCGCGCAACTCCCCATCGTTCGAGGGCAACCCGAATGGGGTGCGCGCAGATCGTCAGCACGAGGGCCAAGAAGAACGGGGCAAAAAATGACTGGATGGCCCAGAGGCCAACAGCGGTGAGGGTTGCCCCTCCAAGCCCGGCGAGGATGAGGGCGCTTCTCGGAGAGGCCGCCCACCGAGAGGGGTCAGGCAACGCTTCTGACTGGGACGGCGCTTCAGCTCCGATGCCGGCTGCCTGATCAACTCCGGCAGCCGGCGATGTGGGGAGCTTCGACGGGCCAACGCTTGGTTCGGGCACGCCAGCGGGCAAGGCGGAGGCTGGTGCATCCGCCTCGCCGCTTTGAGCTTGCGGGGATGTGCGCTTGCGAAACCAGGACACGGTTCCTCCTCGACGGTTCGTGCGGGGACACCCCAACACGTATCTTCGAGTGAATACCAGCGCGCTTAGCCGCACCTCACACAAACGGGGTGAAGGCATTCGCCGCCGCTAGGAGATTACTGCCTCGCCCCAGCCGTAGCGTCGTCCGAGGCTTGCAATCTCGCTCCGGTTGGTGAGCCCCTCCTTGCGGATGATGCGATGCACGTGGTTTTCAACCGTGCGGATACTGAGCCGCAACAGTTCAGCGATCTGTCGGTTACTCTGACCCGTGGCAACAAAACTCGCTATCTCTACCTCGCGGTCGGTCAGCGACGAATTGGAGATCACAAAACGCGCAAGGTCGAATGGGTCGTCAAGATGCGCGGCTACCAGAGCGGCACGCTCTTTGATGACGGCTTCAGCTTCGTCTGCCCGATGCTCGTCGCGGAGGTATTGCGAGAGGTGGGTCAGGGCGTTATGCGCGAGGCCCCAGCGCCCGACTTCGGTCAGCTCGTTGAAGGCAACTCGCATTCCTTCAGCATCCCGTGAGAGATACGCCTCAACATAGTGCAGGGTCGCATCAACAAAGACACTGTCTACTTTGGCAGCGCGCGACTGCACCTTGTTGAGATGTTCGGTGTCGCTGCTGAGTTCAACGCTCGTCAGGGCATCAACGAGCGAGGCAAAGGTCGAGTGGCGCTTCCACAGGCGCTGCCCGGATTCCCAAAGAATCTGGGATGCCTGACGCTGGTTTCCAGCCATCGATTCGAACTGCGACGCGCCCCAGCCAATCTCCATTGCTGGGAACGGGCCGAAGGCGTTCGGAAACGTGCGCAGCTGAGCAACGAGGCTTGCACCGTAAGCTTTTCGGCCACTGCGCAGGGCAACCATCGCTGCAACGTTTGTGGTCGCAAGATGAAAGAGCTGCAGAAAGACGTGCGGCGTTCCCAAAGCCATGATCGATTCGAGCAGAACCTCGATTCGCGGATACTTTGACTGCAGCGTGAGCGCAACGATCGCGAGATACGAATGAACCCTGAGCGCATCCGTATCAAGCGTTGCTCTCGCCTCGGCAAGGGCGAGGTCGGCAGTGCGGACCGCATCGGGGAGCTTGCCTTCGCCAATCTGTGCGAGGCCACGATACAGTGCGGTACGCCACGGACGGTCAAAGAGATCACCAACGCCATCAAGCAGGGAACTTGCCTCCGCAAACTCGGCGCGGGCGATGTGCACTGCCGCAAGGGTAATGTGCAGCTCCGAGGTCACCCTGCTAGGAAGCCCTGGCGTCACGTGCAGCAGGCTCTCTGCCTCGTCTGGCGCGCCGAGAAGGTCAAGTTGAATGTTGACCCGACAGGCATCAAGCAGCCGCGAATACTCCCCCAGCTGCGGCGCGGCCTTGTCAAGGGTGCCGAGGGCACCATCCACATCATTTCGACCGTACGCCTTCCACCTCGCCACAAGACAGGTATACCTGGCCCGAAGCACCTGATCGGCCTGGCTGAGGTCGGTTGTTGCGATCGCCCGTTCAATGTCGGCAAGATGGGCGTTCGAATGGATGAGCGCTGACACCAGGTTGTACGATGTCGCCGCGCTTGGCTGCCGCTGCCACTCTGCCTCGGCAACCAGTCGCTGCGTGCGAGACTGCTCATAGAGCACTCGGACAAAGAGCGCGTCGGAACCCTCAACAGGCGCCCACGGCTCAGCTTTGACAAAGTAGTCGGACTGGTCGAGTGAGGGCATTCCAACGGTTTGCAGCCGCTCGGCGACTTCCTCGGTGAGCCGCGACCGCCTCGTTGACATGTCTTCGTGCCGAAAAAACTCCACAAGAATAGCGGGAAACACCGTCAGCAAAAGTCGATCGTTTGACGGGTACGTGCGCACGAGCCCGTGATGTTCAAGTGCCTCAACAGCCGTCCAGCCAACCAGTTGGTGGGCCGTCTCAATATCAACGGGACCAACAAGGCACAGCATCTCAAGAGCGTCCCGCCCGACAGCATCCAACTCCCCAAGATACGCCTCGACGATTCTGCGCAGCGAATGGCTCCACAGGTCGCTCTCGGCCGTCCATACGCCTTCGCGGAGCCGAAGCGAATGCTCGGCAGACGCGGCAAGCGCCAGCGTCACCCCAAGCCCTGGGATGCCGCCAGACTTGGCAAAGAGTCGACTCGCCGTTGACGATTCAACCGGAGAGCCAAGCCTCGCTTCAAGCAACACCTCAAAAGAATCAAACGGAAGCGGCTTCAGTTCAACAACAAAATCGGCGAGGTTCCGCGGTGGTTGGCGCGTACCGCCGAGGCCGCCAACGGGAATCGTTCGACCTGCGGATACCAGCACGAGCCCGTTGTGCCGCGCAACCGCCCGAAGGATACCCGCGCTTGCATCATCAAGATCGTCAATATCGTCAATTATGAGAATTGATCGTGGCTTTTGCGTCAGTGTAATCAACTGCTGATAGGCGTCCCGCAGCTGAGCGGGCCCTGTTGCACCCGTTTTTCCGGACGGCGCCGCGACATTCAGCGCCATGAGCGGTACATTCTTGAGCTCGGCGATCCCGTAAAACCGGAGTGGGTTCCAATCGTTTTCGCTGAGATAATTGGACAGCTCGCTCAGGAACAGCGACTTCCCGCTGCCAGTGCTTCCAGCAATCTGGACGTTCGACCCCTGATCTACAAAGCTCAACGCCACCTGCATATCGTGTGTTCGACCAATCATGGTCATGGACTCATCCCTTCAGCCCCAGCAAGTGACAATTTGGGGGGAAAGTTGCGTAGGTGTGCTCACCGCCACGACGCAGTGTTTGCGCCGTAGTACTGATTCCAACTCGCCGTAGCCCCTAAAGCAATACTCACGGCGGTCTTTCCTACGCTCAAAACCCAAATATCACCTACTTCAAGGTAGATAACTCGTTCTAATGTGAGGTAACCGAACACTTTCCCCAAAGTTAACGGACAATCGCCGACTTGATGCGTACGATCAGGTCCCCCATCTGATCGATATCGTCAGCGATGCTCTTCCCGCCACGACAACTGCTCGTGGCGGGAAGAGTCACACCTAATCTCTCAACCTAGCGAGACACCCCCGTAACTGAGTAGCACCAAGTTGGGATGTGCGTCAGCAAACAGCTGCTGAGTAGCTTCAACCGGATGCGTTCCGTCGACCAGCGCGATGGCTGCCCGCTCAGCCCCTTGATTTCGACGCCAAGCGCTGCGCGCCCTGACATTTGTTTGGTGCGCTACTCACGAACGCCTGCTGAGACTACTCACGGCCAGCGCCGTCGAACCCCCTTGCTCACCCCAAACGGGTGAGGGCAATGTGTCGCCAAAACACGAAAATAGAAGAGTATGACCAAAGGAGACCTCTATGCCTCAAATGACGCTCATTCCGGCTGGCTCCTTCACCATGGGGTCAACGGAGTTCTATCCGGAAGAGGGCCCTGTGCATGTGCGTCGGGTTGAGTCGTTTCTGCTTGACCAACATCCGGTAACAAACGCTGAGTTTGCGGCCTTTGTTGACGACACCGGCTACGTCACCGTCGCCGAGCGGCCACTCGACCCGGAACTCTTCCCCGAGCTCCCTCCTGAAGACCTTCGTGCCGGCGCGCTGCTCTTTGTCCCGACGCATGGGCCAGTTGCGCTTGATGATTGGCAGCAGTGGTGGTCTTGGGTGCCAGGCGCGTGCTGGAACCATCCGGCCGGCCCCCGTTCGCATATCCGGGACCGGCCAACTCATCCCGTGATTCATGTCTCGTTTGAGGATGCCTCCGCATACGCGGCCTGGGCTGGCAAGCGGCTGCCGACCGAGGCTGAGTGGGAATACGCGGCAACCGGAGGCCACGGGCCAAGCACATACGCGTGGGGTACCGAGCTACACCCTGGGGGCCTGCTCATGGCAAATAATTGGCAGGGGCGTTTTCCGTACCTCAATACGGGCGCCAACGGTTGGGCAGGCACTTCGCCCGTTGGGGCTTTTCCGGCAGACCGATCCGGCTTATTCGACATGATAGGCAACGTCTGGGAATGGACAACAACGCCCTACACCGAACGGCACGAGGTGCCGACTGACGTGACCGCACCCGTCACGATGCCGATCACCGTGGTTAATCTCTTGGCGGTTCCTGGCGGAGAAAGGGGCACCGGTGTTTCCACCTCGCAGGAGCCGTCAACGGCTGGCTCGTGCGGCGATGGATGCCAGTGTGGCCCGTCGTCGGGGAGGTCTGCACCCCCCTCGCTCGGCACCAACGAGGCTCAGGGCGGCGTTTCCGTGCCACCGAGGCGGGTACTCAAAGGAGGCTCCCATCTGTGTGCGCCGGAGTATTGTCTCCGGTATCGACCTGCGGCCCGTTCCCCGCAGTCGGACGACACCGCGACAAGCCACATCGGCTTCCGGTGCGCGCGGGATGCCTAACGGCGTCTCGCGGCGCGACAGACGGGCGTGCAGCCCCGGTGTATGTTCCATGCTTGGGCCGTTGCTCGCCGAGCTACACAACCAAGACATCTGCAACATCTGGTTCGGTTATCCCCTGAGCTAGCGCACGCGCCCCTCATCGATCACTCGCTTCCACCAGGACGTCTGCTCTGCAAGTGCCAGCGCGCCAAGTGGGAGGTTTGTGATGAGCACACGGTATCCGTCGGCAGCGAGGTCGTTGTCGAGGTCCCGCATGCCGTCGATCACCATGACCGAAACCACATTCTGCGTCGAGAAGTCCAACGCAATGACCGAGCCGGCCTCTGCCTCCTGCGCGGCGGCGGCGATCGCCTGAGTCGTTGAGAGCAAATTTGCGGTGTAGAGCGGGCTCAACACACGGATGGAAAGGCCTCCACCGTCGAGCGGACGCGCCTCGATGCGCGGCTTATTCAGTTCGTGAAGGACGAGGCCAAGAGTGAGCACAACTCCAGCGGCTACGGCGGGCAGCAAACCGACGGAAAGCCCAATCAGTGCGGTCACGACTGAGGTCCAAAACTCGGCCTTGCTGAGGCGGAAGAGCCTGACCATTCCGGGGACATCGATAAGCCCGATGACGGCAACAAACACCATGGCAGCGAGTGTCGCCTGCGGCAATAAGCTGAGCACAGGGGCAAGAAACAGCAAAACGAGCACCGCAAGCACGGCCGTTGTGATGCTCGACAGCTGCGACCTCGCGCCCGCGCGCTGATTAACCGCGCTCTGCGAAAAGCCGCCGGCCGACGGAAGGCAGTGGAAGAACGAACCGATGAGGTTGGTGGCGCTTGTCGCCAGCAATTCTTGATTGCTATCGATAGTGGGATCCCCGTGCTGGCGAATGCCGCGTGCGACAGATGCCGTTTCAAGAAAGGCCATGATCGCGATCGCTAGTGCACCTGGAATCAGCTCGCCGATTCCGCTCAGCGACGGTATCGCCGGCAGCGGGAGTCCGGTCGAGACTGGCGCGATGACCGCGATGCCACTTGTTGCGGGTGGGACGAGGGCGGTCAGGAGGATGCCGAGCGCGACCACAACAAGCGGTGCCGGAATCCGGGCCACGAGCCGAGGAAGGATCACGAGCACGGCAACTGTGCCAGCCGAAAAGAGCAGCGTCGTCACGCTTAACTGCGGAAGCGCCTCAATCAACGCGATCACCGCCCTGATGAACCCGTGGCCGGTTTGCTGAACGTCAACCCCAAACATCTTTGGCAGCTGCCCAAGCGCAACGGTCGCACCAAGCCCCACTTTGATGCCGATGAGCGTTGCCTGGCTGATGTTCTCAACAAGCGACCCAATGCGGAACAGTCGCGCGACGCCAAGGATCACTCCGACGAGCAAGGTGAGCGTCAGGACGGCCTGCTGCGCATCGTCAGAGCCGGCCGCAACACCGGCCGTGACAAGTGTGGTTGCGGTGAGTGTTGCAATGGTCGAGGTGGTTGAAACGCTCATCGCCCGCGAACCACCAAGAAAGGCGTACACCAGCATCGGAACAATACAGGTGTACACCCCCAGTTCGACCGGAAGGTTGGCGATGGTCGAATAGGCCATCGCTTGAGGGATGACAACGGCACCCGCCGAGAGCCCTGCGAGGATGTCCCTCCCGAGCCACGAGCGTTGGTAACCTCGCAGCGTCGGTAGCATCCAGGAGGCCCGGCGGGTGCCGTTGGTCACGACTAATCCCTACTGTAGGCGGCGGCGAGGTGGCGTTCAACGTCGATATACGCGTCGTCGGCCACATCAAAGACGACGGAATGGATCTCGCCGTTCACGAGCGGAAATCCGTTGGAATAGTCGTCAACGACGCTGTCTCCCCCGTCGTATCCGATGCATAAGCCCTCCCCGCAGAGCGTGAAGTGCCCGCTCTGGGTTCGGATCTCGGCCGAGGCTTCCTTCGAACTATCGATATACACGGTTGCCGTGCCAAACGATTCGTAGTGTTCGCCGGTACGCTCCTTGGCGAAGTCGACGCCGATGATGTGCCGCCCATCGGTTGGAACCGTCTCGGCAACCACGTACTGATATGGACGAATGCCGAGGAAGTTATAGGCGTAGTGAATCTTGCCGTCTTTCACAAAGAGCGTATGCCCGCCAAACCGGGAACCGTGCGCCCAGATGACGCCCTCGGTTGTTGGGGTAAAGGTCACGTCTGAGAGCACCTTAAACGACACCCCGTGGGTGTTCGCGGCAAGCCGTTCAGGCACTTCAAGCGTTTGTGGGTAGTAGGTGTACTGCCCGCTCGGTGGAACCGGAACCTTAAACTCCATGGCGAGGATGCCGCGAAGGCCAAGGTCGTTCAGGGGAAGCACCTTGTACTTCAGCGCCTGCTCCATCCACAATGCCTTGAGCTGCTCAAGTTTTTCCGGATGCTGCTCCGCAAGGTCCGTGCTCTCGGAGCGGTCGACATCGGTGTGGAACAGTTGCCACTGGTCTTCGTCAAAATGCCCCTTATCCAACTGTGGGCCGTGAACCGTAACCGCTTTCCAGCCGTTATTCCAGATCGCTCGCGTTCCCAGCATTTCGTAGTGCTGAACCTGTTTCTGGGTTGGTGCGTCCGGTTCGGCGTCGAAGGAGTAAGCCATCGACACACCTGGCAATGGCGTTTGTTCGTAGCCGTTCACCGATTGAGGGAACTCGACGCCAACCGCTTCGAGCAGCGTTGGCACGATATCTGTCACGTGGTGATACTGACTCCGGATCTGCCCTCTGGCCGCAATGCCGGCTGGCCATGAGATAACCAAGGGGTCAGCGACACCACCCTGGTAGGAGTAGCGCTTGAACATGCGGAACGGCGTTGAGAATGCGGCAGCCCACCCGGTTGGGTAATGGTTGTAGGCATCAGGGCCGCCAAGCTTATCGATCATCCCCAGGTTCTCTTCGAGGTCGTCAGGGAAGCTGTTGAAGAACTTATTCTCGTTGACCGAACCGTTGGGGCTGCCCTCACCGGATGCGCCGTTGTCAGCGGCGTACACAACGATGGTGTTCTCGAGCTGACCGGATTCTTCGAGGTAATCGATAATGCGCCCAACCTGATGGTCTGTGTATTCCGAGTACCCAGCGTAGACCTCCGCCATCCGGCTAAAAAGGCGCTTCTGGTCGTCCGAAAGGGTGTCCCACGGCAGCACCGAATCCGTTTCGGTAAATGTGCCGTCAGGCATGGGGTTCAGATCAGTCAGTTCGGTGCCGTCAGGCAAGATTCCCTTCTCGATCATGCGCGGAAGTACCCACTCGCGATATGCCTCGTATCCGTCGTCGAATTTGCCCTTGTACTTGGCTATCCATTCCTCTGGGGCGTGGTGGGGTGCGTGATTTGCCCCTGGGCAGAAGAAGGTGAACCACGGTTTCTCTGGCTGAGACTGCTTTGAATCGCGGATGAACGAGATCGCTTTATCCGCAAGATCCTTCGACAGGTGGTAGCCGTCTTCTGGGAGGTACGGCTGGTCGATGAAATGGTTGTCCTCAGTCAGGTCGGGATACCACTGATTGGTCTCTCCTCCGAGGAATCCGTAGAAGCGGTCAAACCCTCGCGCAAGCGGCCAGTTGCGCTTCGTCGCGCCCATGTCCCACTCGTCGACCGGCACGTTGTGATTCTTGCCAAGCCAGAACGTGTTCCAGCCCTTTTCACGCAGCACCTCGGCCATAAACGCGTTTTCGAACGGAATGTGGGAATTGTGGCCCGGGAATCCTGAGGCCGCCTCAGAGATAGATGCAAAGCCGTTCTCGTGATGGTTTCGCCCGGTCAGGAAGCACGATCGTGTAGGCGAGCACAACGCCGTTGTGTGCCACTGCGTGTACGTGAGCCCGTTCTCGGCAAGACGTTCGAGCGTTGGCATATTGATGCCGCCCCCGTAGGGCGACCAGGCGGCGAGGCCGGTGTCGTCATACAGCACGATCAGGATGTTTGGGGCACCGGCCGGCGCCTTCTCTGCAAGGTATGGGCTCCAGTCTGGAACCGAATCGCGAACGTCAAGATTGATGACGCCGCCGAATTTCTTAGCCATGATGCGTGATCCTTTGCGGGTTACGAGCGGAAGTTACTGAGCGGTGCCGAGGTCATGAGCGAGCGCCTTCTCGTCGGCCTCAGACAGCGAGGTCTGCACGATGGTTCCGTTAAACGGTGCGAGCGCCTCGGCAAATTTGTCTTCCGTGAGTTTGAACGCGTAGAGCACAACGGCGGACCGTCCCTGAGCGACAGCATCCTTCACCCGGCTCCGAAACTCGCTGTTGAGCCCGGTCTTGTCGAGGCCGGCAAACAGGCCACCGAGGACGCCACCAAAGACCAGCCCAATGACAGGGATGAAGAACAAAATGCCGATGAGCGTACCAAACAGCGCGCCCCCGACGGCCCCGACGCCGACTTTTCCGACGGCTCCAGGCGTTTCTACGTGGGTTTTGCCGTTCTCGTCAACCTTGACAAGGGCGAGCCCTGCAAGTTCAACAACGAGGTCGTTTTGGAGTTGTTGGATGCGCTCGTAGGCGCCTTCCGCTTCTGCTTCGGTGTCGAACGAGATCACGATGAGGTCTGACATGTGGTTACTTCTTTCTGCTGGTATTCGAACGGTACAAATATGAACGGTTAGGAGTGGGCGCCGAGTGCGTGACGCTTGATGGCCTCAAATTCGGCCTGAGTAATTGTTCCGGACTGAAGCAGGCTCTGCGCCTTCGCGATCTCGTCGGACGGGCTCGAACCGGCAACATCGCGAATGTAGCTCTCGGTCGCCGATTGCGCTTCCTTGTAGTCCTTTGCCTGGCGTTCGGCCATGCCGTTGCCTCGTGCAATGAGGTAGATGACGGCGGTGAGGAACGGAACAAAGACAAGGAAGATGATCCAGATGGCTTTGAACCAGCCGTTCAGCGCTCGGTCCCTGAAGATATCGCCGATGATCGAGAACAGCACCATGAGGTAGGCGATGAACGCAAACATCCAGAAGGCAAACCACAGTACGCTCCAAAAATCAGTCCAGAAATTCATGAGTCTCTCCTCTAATCAGTAGGATTTTTTGGGTTAGTTGTATCTTCCTGTGGCGCCAGTGCCAGCGCCTCACCCTGGTGGGGTGAGCTCGACTGGTGACCGCCAGAAAGACTGGCCAACGCGTCCTCGTTGGTCGCATAGTGGTCGACGCCGTCAAAGACGCCAAGCTGTGCGAACTCGGCTGCGATATCGGTTCGCAAGCGCGAAAGGTGCAGTGTGACACCCGCCTGCTGCGCAACCTCAGTGATTTCGGCAACCGCTTTGGCACCTGTGACGTCGATGTCGGTAATCGCTTCGCAATCAAGGACAAGGTTGACAAGTCCGTTCTGTGAGCCCGCCGTGATGACCTGGCTGAGCCGATCGCTCAGCACCCCAGCATTTGCGAAGAAGATCGGGGCCGCGAATCGCACAACTGCGACATCGGCAACCCCGGTTGAGGCGGTATTGGTGAGCGGTTCGCTTGAGAGCGAGCCCCCCTGCTGGCTCACCAGAAGATCAACACGCGGCGAGGATGCCCGTCGTGCGAGGTTCACGAGGGACAGCACGAAGGCAAGCATGATTCCGATGATGGGTCCAAGCAGAAGCGCCCCGAGGAAGCACACTGCTGCCACGGCAAATTCGAACTTACGAACCCTCCAGAGGTGCGCAAGATCGCCAATACCAAGGAGGGGAAAGACGGCGACGGCGACAATTGCGCCAATTGCTGGTGAGGGAATGTGTTCAAGTAACGCCGTGCCAAACAGTACAAGCAGGAGCGTTCCGACCGCGGCAACAATCGACGGCAGTTGCGTTCGAGATCCGGCCTGGTCAAGGGCCGCGGTGCGGGAGGTCGAGGAGCCGACAGTGAAGCCTCCGGTCACTCCTGCCGCAAGGTTTGCCGCACCAAAGGCCGCGAGATCGCGGTTAGGGTTTGTGCTGTAACCGCGTTTTTGACCGTAGCGACGGGCGACCAGCAGCCCTTCCGCCATCGCGACGAGCGTCAGGGCGAGGGCGCTCGGGGTGACCTTGAGCCATTCGCTCGGGGAGATCTGTGGCCAGGTGAGCGCGGGCGCTCCCGCATCGACGTGGCCAAGCACGGCGACGCCAGCGGCTTCAGCCCCCGTCGATACAACCGCAATCGTGCCAACGATCAAGACAACAAGGGCCCACGGGAAACGGCCAGCAAGCTTCCGTCCACCAACAAGTACGGCAACGGCAAGACCAGAGATGAGGAGCGACCACACGTTTGTTGTGCCTAAGCCGCTCACGAGTTCACCGACCCTCGGGATGAAGTCATCGCCGCTGTTGATCTTGACGCCGAGCATCTTGGCCACCTGGCTGAGCAAGATATCGAGGGCAAGACCACCTACAAATCCGATCAGGATGGGCTCCGATAGAAAGTTGGCGAGAAACCCGAGCTTAAAGATCGCGCACAAACCAAAGAACACCGCCCCGATAATCGCCTGTGCCATGGCCAGCTGGATGTAGTCTTTGCCGCCGGCCGTCGCCAAACCGCCGAGCGACGAAGCAACAAGCGCGGCGGCCGCGGCATCAGGCGACGCGATGAGTTGCCGGGTCGAGGCGATGAGCGCGAACATGATGCAGGGCAGGATAAGCGAGTAGAGACCCGCGGTCGCTGGCAGCCCGGCGATCTGCGCATAACCAATGTTGAGTGGCACCGCAATCGCCATGAGGGTCACGCCCGCAAGTGATTCACGACCGAGGTTACGAACGTGGAGCCCAGGTAGCACTCGAAACTTCATGATTTTTCCCTTCCATCGGCTGCGCCGGTGGTTTGTTGGTTAGCTGGCCAATAAGGCGGAGACGGCCTTGCTCAGTTGCATCAACCCAATGAGCCCAAGCAGAAGCGCGTTGAGGATGCTCGTATTCCCCGCGATCCATGTGCGCGCCCGTTTCAGGAACGGGTCGGCCTGCTGCCCCTTAACCAGCACGATAAGCACGGGGATCAGCACCGGCGAGGCGGCAATCGTGCCAAAGAGGATCGCGGCAAGAACGGTTGGCCCCGAGGACAGATCAGCCTGATGAATATCGAGCGTTGCCAAGACCGCACACGAGAGATCAACCGGGTTGAGAATGAAGATGCCAACGCCGAGCAAAAACGACCGAGACGGGGTAAACGTATCAACCGATTTCAGCCAGCCTGGGAGCTGCGGGGCCGCCGCAACAACGTCCTTTGGCGAAACGGCCGCCGCCATCTGGCGGACGTGGTGGCGTCCTCGCAGCCAGACGTACCCTGCCGCGACCACAAGGATGAGCCCGATCAGCAGTCGAACGATGCTGACCCAGGTTGAGGCCGGGCCGCGGTCCGGTGGCGTGAGCGATGAGAAAATCCACCAGCAGAGCACCATAACCAGGCAGATTGCCGCGATCCAGCCAAGCAAAAACGCCAGTCCGTTCCGTCGCGCATTCCGTGAAACGAGCACAGCGACCAACGCCATAATTGCAAGCGGGCTCACAATCACACCTATTGCCAGCGGCAGTAGGTTCAGCAACAGTTCGGTCATGATGTTCCTCTGATCGTGTTGATGCGAGCTCCTCATGCTGACGAATCATGACCCTCGCGCTTTCATACTCGTTGTTGTCTACTGCGGTGTAATCACCCGCATCGGATGAAGCCGAGGCCGCGGCGACCTCGCAGACTGGTGAGCACACCGACGAAAGCAGCACACTATGGGACCGGTTATCGGCGAAATCCTTCCACTTGCAATTGGCGTGACCATCAGCCCGTTGCCGATCATTGCGGCGATTCTGATGCTGCTCTCGCCACACGCGCGCAGAACAAGCCTCGGTTTTCTGGTCGGCTGGCTCGCAGGCATTGTGATCGCGGTTACGGTTTTTACCCTCGTTTCGTCGCTGATTCCCGCTACTGACCCTTCCGCTTCTCAACCCATCGCTGGTGTGATCAAGATTGTGCTCGGTGTCCTGCTGCTGCTCTTAGCGGTGAAGCAGTGGCGTTCCCGGCCGAAGCCAGGAGAAGACGCGGCATTGCCAAAGTGGATGGCAGCGATCGACACCATGACTGTTGGCCGGGGTCTGGCGCTCGGCTTTGTGCTTGCCGCCGTCAACCCGAAGAACCTCATCATGGCCGCATCCGCAGGAACGGCCATCGGCCTCGCGGCGCTGGACGTCGGCCCCACTATCGTGGCGATCGTGATCTTCACGGTCATCGCGGGCGCGTCCGTTGCAGTCCCGGTGATTGCCTACCTGGTGGCCTCCGACAAGCTCTCGGCAACGCTTGAAAGCCTTCGGGTGTGGCTTGTGGGAAACAACGCCGCGATCATGGCGGTTCTTCTGCTCGTCATTGGCGTTTCCCAAATCGGGAAAGGCATCGGAAGTTTTTAGTCGCATCCCTACCCATTCGCAGGACACAATATCAAGGAGCACACTATGCCTCTCTTTGGCAGAATTGGTCGACCAGGACTGCTCGGGCTTGCCGCCCGCACCGCGATCGTCGCGGGCACGGCAACGGCCGTCACTGGCGGCATCCGTCGGCGGCGGCGCAACCGCTACGAAACTGAGCAGCAGAGCCTTGCCTATGAGGAACAGCAACGCCAAGATCAGGTCGATGCCGCGGCAGCCAAGGCGGCTCAGGACGCAAGTGGCACAGCCAACGCGCAACCTGCGCCGATACCTCAGGTACCTTCCTCGGCAGCCGCGGTACCTTCCGAACAGGGCGCGCTGCTCGACCAGCTCAAGCAATTGGCTGATCTGCACTCGGCTGGAGCCCTAACCGACGACGAATTTGCCGCGGCTAAAGCGAAGCTACTTGGGTAGGGGGCAATTCCGCGGCAAGTCAGCCCTGGTCAGCGAGCAATTCGACCTCTCACCCTCTTCGGGTGAGAGACGTCAGACCACTCTTCCCCTTGAAGTTCCTATGGCCTAATCTGAAGGCTCAGGATGTTGAAAGCTCGGGGGCTAACAATGGAAGATCTCGCTGAATACTGGACCGATCACCCTGGCGTGTTTATGACGCCACACTCCCCGAGGATGGTGATTGAACGCTCGCGACTGGCCGACTCACCGACCGACGCCGAACCTGGTTCAGTTCGAACGGTCTGGGCACCAACGGGAGCGGGCAAAACCACCCTCCTCGGCCGATGGGCGTTGGAGGGATCGGCAGGTAACCGAGCCCTCGTCTGCCTCAACCTCAGCGAAGCATCCACCGACAGCCCTTCGCTCGAAGCGCTCGTGAGTTATGCGACCTACCGGGCCATACAGGCAATCGAACGCAACGAACCGCTGTTTGAACAACCAGTACGCCGAGATCCTCGTATACCGCGCGACTGGTCTGTTCTTGACCTCGAGAAGCCGTTCACCCTCATCATCGATGATGTGCACACGATTACGAACCGGAGAGACAGGGACTGGCTCCTCTCGCTCGCGCGAAACCCAAAAGCTCCAGTTCGCCTCCGACTCGCTGGCCACTACTCACCGTTTAGCCCCTCAATTGAGGGCCTTCTGCCTGAGACCGCTGAACTCCGTGCCCAAGATCTTGCGTTCACCTCGCCTGAGATAGCTCAGTATTTCCTCCGCATGGGGATCGTGCTCACCCCAGATCAGCTCTGTGTTGTCACCGAACGGACGATGGGATGGCCGATCGCAATCAACCTACTTTCGCACTTGCTCCGCTCCGTTGACAACCGTGATCGTTTTCTCTCATCCTTTGATCACGACGAACATGCTCTCGGCGATTTTCTGGTTTCCCAACTTCTCGAATCGCTGCCAACAGAAACCACCGATTTTCTGTTGTCGACCGCCGTTGCCGAAAAGCTGACCACCAGTTTTGCCGTGCACCTGTCAGGACGCCAGGATGCCGGGGAACTCTTGCACCGTTTGGTCTATCTCAACCTGGCACGAGAACTGCAGACGCCGCAGGGCGAACTCTTCAGCTATCACCCCATATTGAAGGGCTACCTTGGCGCCCATCTTCGAAAACACAGCCATTCAGCTGCGCTCGAATCGCACTCCCGCGCTCAGGGCTGGTACGTTGCAAACGGGCAGCCGAAGCTTGCGCTGAAACACGCACTCAAAGCACAGCAGATAGGGTCGATTCGGGCGCTTCTTGACGACCAAGGCATCAGCATCCTGTGCTCGGGCTCGGCCACAATCGTTGAGCGGGCAGTCAGCTATCTTCACGAGGCGAGGGCAGGAACCGCAACAACGCACACCCTTGCTGCAATGCTTTCCGTCCCGTTTGTGATGTCTTCCGGATTCGCGCAGCACCACCTCGACAGAGCCTCGGTCACCCTTGACCGGGCGCCACTGTCCATTCAGGTTGTCCATGCCGGGCTGAGCGTGTTTCGCTCCGATACCCAACACGACGTTGCCGAGGCCCTGAGCCGACTCGAGGCAGCATCCAATCGCTTTTTGCCAGGGCTACTTGGCTCTGGAGCCGACGATAAGCTCGTGATAGACACTGTCATCTTCGGTGATATTGCGAGGGGGTGGGCCCTAGCAAAGCAATCAAACTGGACCGCAGCCAGTGAGCTCTTGCGCTCTGCTGCCCTTGACGCGCGGCTCGCCAGCCAGCAGTGGCTCTCGCTCCTCGCGCTTGATCTGCACGCGCAATGCGAGCAACAACTGTCGAACTGGCACGAACTCCACGCTATTGAGGACCAGGTCTCGACCGTGCTTCGCACAACCGACTACTCAACGAACCTCGTCGCGCTGCAGGCACAACTTGGCTGGGCAACATCACGTTTCCAGCGGTGCCAAGCGGTTGACAGTCACGATCTTGATGACATCCGGATGACCAGAGCGGCAACGAATGAGCCAAAGATCGACGTTCCTGCTGCCATACTGCAGTCGCTCATTCGGCTCGATGGAACCGAGAACCCTCGCGACGTGTTTGATACCCTCGACGACCAGCTTCGCGCCAACGGCCGCCACCATCCGCTCACGCTGGCCCTTGCCTCCTGCCGCTATATCGACCTCAGCTTGCACCTTCGCGGGGCCACCGAGGCGCGAGATGCGCTGCGGTTTCTTGCCGATGTCCTTGGCCAAGACTCGCTCGAAGCGGTGGTTGCAACCGCGATGCTGAGTGAGGGCGTGCCCCGCCAGCGAGAACTTGAAACGGCACTTGAGCTTCAACTCAAGCGAAAAGCCCTGGCCAATAACCCGGCTACTTCGGTCTACGGCTGGCTGCTCTTGAGCAAATGGGCAAACCAGTCGGGCAGGACATCGATTGCGGATGCTCGCGTCAACCAGGCACTGAATGATTCGAGGCCACTCCGGCTGCGCCGCCCATTTCTCGCATCTGACGGCGTCGGCGCACGCCTCGTTGCGGAACGCGTCGGCAGACTTGGGCCGCTCGAAGAATACGGGCACAGCATCGTTCGAGCCTACGAATGCCTACAAGCCAGCGGCAACGATCTTGAGCCCGTTGGAGTACTAACCCGCAAGGAGCACGAAATCTTGCGAGAACTCCCCAGACACCAGAGTGTTTCGACCATCGCAAGCAACCAGCAGCTCAGTCCAAACACGATCAAAACGCATCTCCGGTCGATCTACCAAAAACTTGGCGTCTCCGGACGGGCAGAGGCTGTTGCTGCCGCAAGCGAACACGGTTTGCTCTGACCGGTAAGCAAGGCTTGGCCGTGATCGCCTGTTCCGGGCGATGCCATGCACGCGCACTCGGGGGAAGCTGGAGTCACGAATAACAGAACCGAGGCAAACCGTGACACAAGAATACGAATTCAGAGTGCTCTGCAATCCGTCAACGGTGTTGAAGGAAGCGTTTCCAGAGCTCACCATGGTACAAATTGCCAATGGCACGTCGCTGCTCACCGGGCCCGTCAGAGATCAGGCTGACCTGCACGGATACCTTGCGAGGCTCGCCAACCTCGGCATCACCGTCGTCGAGATGCGACCAATCCGCTAGACGGAGGGAAGGCCCGATATGGACTGGATCGAAAGCCTGTTTGATACAAGCAAGATTTCCGGCTGGGACGCACTGTTTGCCGTGCTCATCCTGCTTGTTGGTATCGTCGTCGCCCATTTTGCCAAACGAGCCGTACACGCCCTCGCAACGAAGTTTCCTGGGCTGCACCCAGAGCTCATCAGCCTCACCGCTCGAATCGTGAAATACGCCATTATTCTGCTCGCGATTGGGATCGACCTTGCGCTCCTTGGCGCCAATATCCAGCCCCTGCTCGCCGCCGTCATCCTGGTCGCAGCCATCGGATTTCTTGCCCTGCGCGGCATTGCCTCAAACTTCGGCGCCGCGGTCATTATTCAGTCCCGCCGGTCAATCCACCTTGGCCAAGAAATTGAAGTCCTTGGGTTTATCGGGACGGTCAAGCAGCTCAACAGTCGTGCAGTGGTCATTGCCACGCGTGACGGACAGACCATCCATATCCCCAACGTCGATATCTTGAGCAACCCGTGGGTGAATCATTCCGAGATGGGGAGCCGGCGAACGAGTGTTGAAGTTCGAGTCGTGCTCAACGAACCGGTCGAGCGGGTGCTCGCCGTCATCGTTGACTCGGCCGCTGAAACCCACGGCGTACACAAAAAACATCCAACAACCGCAATTACCAGGTCACTCTCGACGGACCTCGCCATCTTCGAACTCAGGGTTTGGCACGCGCCGCTCAATGAGCCAGCCACCGTTTCCGCCGTTGTTGCCTCGGTGCACGAGGCTCTTGACGCCGCAGGCTATCGCTCAACCGTTGTGTGGCCGGTTCCGGCTCAGGCGCTGACAGTGCCTGCTCAGCCGTAGGCAGGTGCCTCAATTGCGGGCGTCGGCCGCTCGTCGCGGACGATCCTGGTGAAGCGCTGGTGTAGCGCTGGTGTAGCGCTGGACCAGCTCAGATCCAGCGCTACCACGCAACCGCGCTGTTCGAAAGCGAATTTCCCCCGCCAAACAGTCATCGGCACTGCGCGTACCTCAATTCTGGTCAGCGCACTACAACGTACCGGGTTATCGGCGGGTTTATGAGTAGTTGGACAGCCGAACCTGCGTAGCGATCGTCGTCATACTGTCTCGGCCCCCTCCACGATCAAGCAGACTAGGGCTATGACAAGCGATGAGAGACGCCCAGCGCCGGCCACAGGCGGATTCGTGCACGTCGGCGGCGGAAGTATTCGCCAGCGAGATGCGCGAACGGAGTCAACCGTCGAGGTCTGCCTCGCACCCTTCGCTATTTCGGTCTCGCCGGTGACGATCAGCCAATTCGCGGCACACCGATTGAGCGACGGTCATGAGCTGCTTCCCGCTGACCAGGCTGGCAGTATCCCCGCACACGGGGTCACCTGGTTTGACGCGGTAATTTGGTGTAACGCCGCATCGCGCTTGGCGGGCCTCACAGAGGCTTACCTCGTGGATGACCACGGTGTCGAGTGGCGTGTCGAGGCCAACGGCTTTCGGCTACCAACAGAGGCTGAGTGGGAGTTTGCGTGCAGGGCAGGCACCTCAGCGCCAACCTATGGCGCGCTGCACGAAATCGGCTGGACCGCGGCCGATGCCGTTGACGGACCACAACCGGTTGGGCTCAAGCAGCCAAACGCTTTTGGCCTTGTTGACACCATCGGCAACGTATGGGAATGGTGCTGGAACTACGCAGATACCGCCAGGTACGCCGACTATCGGAGCCTTCGCGGTGGTGGGTGGGCCGATAAATCGTGGAGCTGCCGCGCCTCGGTCAGGCGAGGTAGCGCCCCAAACGCGGTCATAGAGGATGTTGGCTTTCGGGTTGTCAGCGGCACCATCGGTAGTCACGGGAAGCGCGCAGCCCAGGGTTGGTCTGACGAGTCTGATCGCGAACGCGCTCACGTCGTTGGTCCGCGACCAATTGGGTGGACGCCGCTGCAGTTTCGCGACGAACCGAGCAAAAGCTAGACGAGTATGGCGGTTCTCCTCTAGATTGAGGTCAGCGGGGGCGATCATCGAACTGGTCGGCGATGAATGCACCGGCGCACCATCCGTTGCTAGGCGATCACACCAAGGAACAGCCATGATCCGTTTTTTCATCCAGACGCTCATCAATCTTGCGACGTCGGCCCTTGGTCTGCTCCTCGCCGCGTGGATCATCCCGGGTGTAACGCTCACGGTGTCAGGATTCCTCATCGCCGTGGTCATCTTCACCCTTGCGCAGGCAATTCTTGCGCCGTTCATTTTTAACATGGCGCGCAAATATGCTTCGCCGATCCTCGGTGGCATCGGCCTCGTGTCGACGCTTGTCGCACTCTTTGTCGCAACGCTTTTTTCGGGCGGTCTGCGGATCAGCGGCGTCGCCGCGTGGGTCCTTGCTCCACTGATCGTGTGGATTGTGACGGCGCTTGGCGTTTGGATTCTTGGTGCTATTTTCTTAAAGAAACGTGCCGAAGAGAAGGGGCGCTAAGCGCGCAGCCATCATCACACCGAACGTTCTTCCCGAGTATTCTCTCCGGGGTCGCCAAGGCCGAATCTCATCGCGATGACTTTGATTGGTCACGGATCCAAAGTGCGATGCGGTTTGGCGACCCCGAGCAGTCAGCTTCTTAGCTGCTCTGGTTGATGCGCACCATATTGCCTGATGGGTCGCGGAACGCACAGTCGCGTGGCCCCCACGGCTGAACGACGGGCTCTTGGAGAACCTCAGCGCCCGTGGCGCGAACCTGCTCAAAGGTGGCATCGAGATCGTCAGTCCGGAAGACCAACATTGGGAGTTGGCCTTTCAACAGCAATTCTTGTAGGGCGTCGCCATCTGCCTGTGAACGACCAGCGTGTGGCTCCGAGATAACGATCTCGGTTCCGGTCTGATCTGGGCTACCAAGCGTCACCCAGCGAAACTCGCCGTTCGCAACGTCATTGCGCACGTCGAGTCCAAGTCCGTCGCGGTAGAACGCGATTGCTTCGTCAACGTTGTTGACGGTTACGTTGGTGTATTGCAGTGTGATTGTCATAGTGATTACGCTACTCCCGGGGTTGGTGGGTCCGCTTCTTCAATCCTGCTCTGCTTCGCGGCGGGGCAACATCATTCGTTCTGGACGGGTACGGGCCTGAGCAACACACGTTGGCATCGCCAGGATCGCGGTGTGCTCGGCTGCCCGATACTCGCTCGGCGTCATCCCCACCAGTTCGGTAAACCTGCTGCTAAACGATCCGAGAGACGTCGACCCCACCGCGATACACGCATCCGTAACGGTCGCACCGCTGCGCAGCAACGTCATCGCCCGTTCGATACGCCTCGTCATGAGGTAGCTGTAGGGAGTCTCACCGTAGGCGGCGCGAAACAGGCGAGAAAAATGCGCAGGCGACATGAGGGCGTGTTTGGCCATGGTCGGAACATCGAGTGGCTGCGCGTATTCCCGGTCGATGAGGTCGCGGGCCCTCCTGAGGTGCGTGAAATTTGCGATGTCTTGGGGGTCCATGTTTCAAGCGTAAACCTCAACGCGGCCGCTGAGTGGAGGACGCCCAACACCGTGCGCGAACCAAGCACACCGATGTTTACAGTATGGATATTTTGCTTGCTTTCAGCGACCATAGATAAAGCCCGCTCAGCACAAACCACATCGCGGTGGTTCGCCTGACCAGATTCGCTGGACCCACCGCATCCTTACCCCCCGAAGGACACACGATGCACCCGTTCACCAAACGCCGGTCCCTTCTTGCCATTCTTCCCGCCACAGCAATGCTCCTCCTGCCCGCTGTTGCGTCGTCTGCCGCGCCTACGGAACAGGAAGCGGATGTCGGCCTCACAAACGTTCGCCTCATTTCAACTCGCGACGGCAATCAAATCTCGTCGCTCATCCCCGGCACCGAGTTCTTTTTTCGCTATACCCTGACCAACAACGAGAGCTTTCCTGCCTCTGCTCAGTGGATCACCTTCAGCATTTGGACTTCGGTGCCGGAGTGCGACCCGTATTTCACCAGTACGGCGGCCGAGCACGAAGACTTTCCGCTTATCCTTTCCCCAGCAGGCCAGGGGGTATTTGATGAGAATCAAATCTGGAACGTGTCAACCGAACTTCCCATCAGCTGCAGGAACATCGCCGTGAACTTTGGGGCAGATGGCTCGACCATTCGCACGCCATCCTCCGCAGTGGCCTCAGCAACGGATCACGAAGAGGGCAGCACCGGGAGCTTCGCAACGACGCTTGCTACCGCGTGGACTGAGGTGCCAGGCACGCTTCAGTACGTGGTTGATGGCGCCCCCTTCGGCGACGCGATTTCGCTCGGACCAGGAACAGCACCTGGGGTTGTTGCCGAGCTGACCGTTTCGGGACTCGTGGCGGGAGAACACACGGTTGTGGCCGAATACGTCCCCGCCGACAATGGCCCAGGCGCTTCCGTTTCGGCACCGGTGACGTTCACCGTCAGCCCTGCCGAAATCGTTGTTCCTCCCGTCATTCCTCCGGTTGTTCCTCCCGTCGAGATTCCCGAGCCGACCGATCCCCCTCACTCAACCCAAACACCTGAGGCTCCCCAGGCAGAGACAACACCTCCGGCAACAACGACGGGCAAACTTGCTGCGACGGGCACCTCAACGTCCTCAGTCGCGGCGGGCGCGGCGCTGCTGACGGCAACCGGGTTCGTGCTGCTCCTGCTGCGGCGCAGACAATCACCGGAGCTGTAATCGAAGCGTTGCTTTAGGTCCAAGGCCAGGGGCTAATAATCCGCGATCACGAGCTTTTTCATCTGCATCATGTGCTCGAACGCGTGGGGCCGTGACAGCAACTCCCCCACGTTCTGCGGCATGATTTGCCAGCTGACACCAAACTGGTCCTTGCACCATCCGCATTGCTCGGATTCTGGAACCCTCGAGAGGATGGCCCACAGTTCGTCAATCTCGCGCTGGTTCTCACACGCAATGCCGAGCGAAACCGCTTCGTTGAAGGTGAAGTCCTGTTCAACCCCGCTGTCCATGACAACAATCCATTGGCTCCACAACCGAAATTCGGCAAACATCAGCGCCTCTGGTGTTGCCGGACCGGTGGGCTCTCCGTACGGAGCGACGGTGCCAATTTCCGTCTCGGGAAGCGCGCTCGTATAAAACTCGAGCGCGTCCCGAGCCCTGTTCTGATTTGGCCCGCCAAACATCAGGCACGGGATGATCGTGGGCCGCGAGTCGCCGTCGGGGTCAGTGAGGATGAGCTGCCACGAGAATCCGTATCGGTCTTGCACCCAGCCGTAATGCTTGCTGAAGGGATACTCCGCAAGAGGCATGAGCTCGACTCCCCCGTCGCGTAGCCCCTCCCACAGCGCGTCGAGCTGCTCTCTCGCGTCAGGGTCGAGCGACGGATCAAAATTGACCATAAACGAGACCGAGGAATTCGCACGAAACTCTGGGCCGGCATTGATCGCGGTGAACCGCAGATCACGCAGCTCGAAGTCAACGGTCACCGGCTGTCCCGCAAGATGCTGCTGGAACTCGAGTAACCCCTCCGTTGGATAGTTGATCGTCTCGAGGATGCGCGACGCGGGAAAGAGATTCGTATAAAACTCGGCGACTTCGGCAGCGTTGCCGTCGCACCACAGATTGGGAATGATTTGCGTGACCATTTCAGTGGTCCTTCCTAAAAATTTCCATTCACGTGCACACAGCTTAAGACTCCAACGGCCGCTTGTCTGCCCCCGACCGGCACTGTCTGAGCAGGCAATCAAATCCGTGACGGCGGCGGCCCTCCGCATCCGGCCAGCCAAACGGATTACGCTGGTGTCGAGGCGGCAAGCGTGCCGCAACATGCCACGCCATACCACCGTCACGACGCAGGACGGCAAGGCCACGAGGGAGACCGAACATGTCAGAACACCGAATCTACGGCATCAGTTTTGCCGCCATCTATCCGCACTATATTGCGAAGGCCGAGCGCAAGGGGCACACGAAAGACGAAGTGGACCATGTCATCGAGTGGCTCACCGGCTATGACAAGGATGCCCTCGCCAAAACAATCGCCGACGAGGTCACCATGCGAGCCTTCTTCGAAAACGCCCCTGCGCTCAACCCGAACGCATCGCTCATAACCGGGCTGATCTGCGGAATACGCGTTGAGAATATTGAGGATCCGCTCATGCAACAGATTCGATACATGGACAAGATCGTTGACGAAGTCGCAAACGGCAAGAAGATGACCTCGATCCTCCGCACCCCGAAATGATTTGAGCGGGTTCCCGTGCTGGCATCCGCACGAGTGATTGCGGCGTTCTGCGGATGCTGACGCCCAAGACCTGCTAACTCTCGCACGGATTATGGCGGTGTCCTCGGCAGGCCTGGCATCACCCTGGAAACAAAAAACCCGCCACATGATTTCTCATGTGGCGGGTATCTGTGGGCCCTACCGGGATCGAACCGATGACATCCACGGTGTAAACGTGGCGCTCTACCAGCTGAGCTAAAGGCCCTCATCCGCAGAAGCGAACTTGTCTATAGTACTGAGAATTTGAGAAAAATACTAAACGAGAAAAACGGAACCAAAAAACCCGCGGGATTTCGGGCGACACGCCGCAACAGGTTCGCCAGTCGCCGATACGACAACGCCGCTCATCCTGACGCTGGCGCGCCAGTACCGGCACCCGCTCAGTAATGTATTTCCTGAGCGGCACGTTTGGAGCGATGCCGCTGTCCCCCCATCACAAGAAAGAACCACATGCGTTCAACACTGTTTAGTCAGATTCACAACGAGGTGCAGTCGCAAGACCTCATGACCTTGCAGAACGATTACATGCTCCGCTCGCGCATCTATCCTGGCAACGATCTCATTGCCAGAAAAGGCTCGATGACGGCCTATCAGGGCAATATTGAGTTCAAGCATGAGGGCGCACGCGACGCGGGGCAGCTCATGCGCAAACTCGTTTCCTCAGACGACCAGCCACTCATGCGGGTCTACGGTGACGGTGACGCATTTTTTGCTCACTACAAATCGCATGTGCACATCGTGCAGCTTGAGGGTGAATCAATCACGATCAACGGCAGCAACCTCTTGGCGTTCCAAGCAAATCTGCACTACGACCTCAACCGCATCAAAGGCGCAAGTATGCTGGCCGGCGGCCTGTGGAACACGACGGTGGCCGGTCACGGCACACTGGCCGTCGTGACGCAGGGCACCCCTGTCATCCTCGACTGTTCGCAGCAACCGACGTTCACGGATGTGCAGGCAACGGTTGCGTGGTCGGCAAACCTTCAGCCGCAGATGAAGTCCTCCTTCACCGCCGGCGCGCTGATCGGCAGGGGCTCTGGCGAAGCGTTCCAGTACGCGTTCCACGGTCCGGGCTGGGTCATCGTTCAGCCGTCAGAGTTCTCCGGGGTCGCAGGCGCATAGCAAGCACCAGTCAGCCGGGGCACGGCGACCAACACCGGGCCAACAGCTCGGGCACGCCAGCCAAGCCTGACCCGGTTAACACAAACAACGCCGCAATCATCCACCGATTCCTTTTCGGGACGGGGATGATTGCGGCGTTGTTGTTCGATTCGCCGCCTGCGCTAGGCAGTCACGAGGTGCAGGGACTCGAGGGCGTCGCGATACGCCTCAATATCGCGCGCCTCGCCAGGGGCAGTAATGAAACTGGCCTGGATGATGCCGTCGGCGTCGATGATAAACGTCGCGCGGTTCGCAAAACCTTTTTCGTCAAGGAACACACCATATTCCTTTGCTACCTGGCCGTGCGGCCAGAAGTCGGCGAGCAGACTGAAGTCGAAGCCCTGCTCCTCGGCCCACGCGCGAAGCGTGTGCTTCGAGTCGACCGAGATACCAAGCAGCTCAACGCGCTTATCCCTGAACATCGCAATGTTTTCCTGGAGGGCGCACAGTTCGCCCTGGCAGGTTCCCGAAAACGCGAGTGGGAAGAAGACCAGCGCAACCGCTTTTTTGCCGTTAAAATCGCTGAGTCGGATTCGCTCCCCGAACTGGTTTGCCAGCTCAAAATCGGGAGCGTGAGTCTCATTTTCGAGAGCCATGATGTGGTGTTCCTTTCCGAGCCGGATTCCGGTTGGGAATGAACGGCCGAAGACACATCATAGTCCGGTCTGCGACATCAGCCAATAGCGGTCCCCGAACACGTTTTTTGTCGGTAGGGTTGAAACAACTATCATCGTGGCGATCTACAAAAACGCCATCTTTTCGGCTGACAACCAGCACGCCGGAAACAATAGCGAAGAGAAAGAGCTCAGGGTGGCTGTAAACAACCAAGACCCATATTCGGTCGACAATACTGACGTTGACCCCCAAGAGACGGCCGAGTGGAAAGAATCACTCGACGCTCTGACCAAGGTTCACGGCCCTGGCCGTGCGCGCGAGATCATGATGAGCCTGATGCAGCGTGCGCGCGAGCTTCACCTCAACGTGCCGAGCGTTCCGACCACCGACTACATCAACACGATCGCGTCGTCGAACGAACCCGAGTTTCCGGGCGACGAAGAGACCGAGCGCAAATACCGCTCGTGGATCCGTTGGAACGCGGCGATGCTTGTGCACCGCGCGCAGCGCCCAGGCGTTGGCGTTGGCGGACACATCTCGACGTACGCTTCGTCGGCTGCGCTCTACGAGGTAGGGTTCAACCACTTCTTCAGGGGCCAGGACCACCCGGGTGGCGGAGACCAGATCTTCGTGCAGGGTCACGCATCCCCCGGCATCTACTCGCGTGCCTTCCTTGAGGGCCGTCTGAGCGCAGACCGCCTCGACGGTTTCCGCCAGGAGAAGTCACACGCCGGCGGAGGCATCCCCTCGTACCCGCACCCTCGCCTTATGCCAGACTTCTGGCAGTTCCCGACGGTTTCGATGGGTCTCGGACCAATCAACGCCATCTACCAGGCTCAGCTCAACCGCTACCTCACCAACCGCGGCATCAAGGACGCCTCAGACCAGCAGGTCTGGGCCTTCCTCGGCGACGGCGAGATGGACGAGGTCGAGAGCCGCGGGCAGCTCCAGGTAGCTGCCAACGAGGGCCTCGACAACCTCAACTTTGTGATCAACTGCAACCTGCAGCGCCTTGATGGCCCCGTACGCGGAAACGGAAAGATCATCCAGGAGCTTGAGAGCTTCTTCCGCGGCGCCGGCTGGAACGTCATCAAGGTCGTCTGGGGACGCGAGTGGGATGACCTCCTCAACCGCGACACCGATGGTGCCCTGCTCAACCTCATGAACGTCACCCCAGACGGTGACTTCCAGACGTATAAGGCAGAGAGCGGCGCGTACGTCCGCGAGAACTTCTTTGGTCGCGACGAGCGCGCACTCAAGCTGGTCGAGAACTACACCGACGACCAGGTCTGGGGCCTCCGCCGCGGTGGCCACGACTACCGCAAGGTCTACGCAGCCTTCAAGGCCGCGCAGGAGCACAAGGGCCAGCCGACCGTCATCCTCGCCCACACCATCAAGGGCTATGGCCTCGGACCCCACTTCGAGGGTCGCAACGCCACGCACCAGATGAAGAAGATGACGCTTGACGACCTCAAGCTGTTCCGCGACACCATGCACATCCCAATCACGGATGCCGTGCTTGAGGAAAACCCTTACCTGCCGCCGTACTACCACCCAGGTGAAAGCGACCCTGCGATCCAGTACATCCACGAGCGCCGTCGCGCCCTCGGTGGATACCTGCCAGAGCGCCGCAGCACGCACACGCCCGTCACGGTACCGCCGGAGTCGACGTATGCGATTGCGAAGAAGGGCTCCGGAAAGCAGGAGGCCGCAACCACGATGGTGTTTGTGCGCCTGCTCAAAGACCTCATGCGCGACAAAGAATTCGGTCACCGCATCGTGCCCGTTATTCCGGACGAGGCTCGTACCTTCGGCATGGATGCGTACTTCCCGACCTCGAAGATTTACAACCCCAACGGGCAGCACTACACGTCGGTTGACCGCGAACTGCTGCTTGCGTACAAGGAAAGCCCCCAGGGCGTCCTGCTGCACGTTGGTATCAACGAGGCCGGAGCATCCGCGGCGTTCACCGCGGTAGGAACCTCCTACTCAACGCAGGGCGAACCGCTCATCCCCGTGTACATCTTCTACTCGATGTTTGGCTTCCAGCGCACTGGCGACGCCCTGTGGGCTGCTGGCGACCAGATGGCGCGCGGATTCCTCGTTGGCGCTACGGCCGGACGCACCACACTCACCGGTGAGGGCCTGCAGCACGCTGACGGCCACTCGCTGGTGCTGTCTGCCACCAACCCAGCCGTTGTTTCCTACGACCCCGCCTACGGCTACGAGATCGGCCACATCGTGCGGTCCGGTATCGACCGCATGTATGGCGGATCGCACCCGAACCCCAACGTGTTCTACTACCTCACCGTCTACAACGAGCCATTCGTTCAGCCGGCAGAGCCAGAGAACCTCGACGTCGAAGGCCTGCTGCGCGGTATTTACAAGCTCAGCGAGGCCACAGTTGAGGGGCCAAAGACCCAGCTCATGGCTTCGGGTGTTGCGGTTCCGTGGGCCCTTGAGGCGCAACAGGTTCTTGCGAACGACTGGGGCGTTTCGGCGGATGTCTGGAGCGTCACGAGCTGGTCAGAGTTGCGTCGCGACGGCCTTGCCGCCGACGAGCACAACTTCCTGCACCCAGACGAGACTCCGAAGGTTCCGTACCTCACCGAGAAGCTCGCCGGCGCGGCCGGTCCTGTTGTTGCAGTGACCGACTTCAGCCACGCTGTGCCCGATCAGATCCGCCAGTTTGTGCCGAACGACTACGCGACGCTTGGGGCCGATGACTTCGGATTCTCCGACACGCGCGCTGCCGCTCGTCGCTACTTCAAGATCGACGTGCAGTCCATCGTCGTTCGCGCCCTCCAGCGCCTCGCGATGCGCGGCGATGTTCCCGCTGACACGCCGGCAAAGGCTATCGAGAAGTACCGCCTCCTCGATGTCAACGCAGGCACCACCGGCAACGCCGGCGGCGAGAGCTAAGGGCTGGCGCTCCGGCGTCGTCTTGACACAGATGAAGCGAACAAAAGAGCAGGAGCTCGCGTGGCTGCGCACCGTTGCCGGTGAACTCGCCACAACGACGCTCAAGCAGCTTGAAGATACGCTCCCCTGGTATGGGGAGATGCCTCCGGGTCGACGGTCAGCCGTCGGCCTGGTGGCCCAGAACGGTATCAGTTCGTTCATTTCGTGGTACGACGACCCGAAGTCCACCCCGTGGATTGCCTCTGACGTCTTTGGCGCGGCCCCCCGCGAACTCCTCCGCTCGATCAGCCTGCAGCAAACGCTGCAGCTGATTCGAGTGGTTGTTGAGGTCGTGGAGGACCGCGTCAAGGCCGACAACGCATCCCTCCGCGAGGCAATTCTGTTGTACTCGCGTGAAATCGCCTTTGCTTCGGCAGATGTCTACGCACGAGCGGCAGAGGCACGGGGCCTGTGGGATGCCCGCCTCGAGGCCCTCGTGGTCGACTCGATCCTCACGGGCGAGTCAGACGACGAGCTCCAGAGCCGCATCGCGGCCCTCGGCTGGCACGGTCACGGAGAAGCGTGTGTGCTCGTTGGCACAAGCACGCCATCCGTTGATGTCGACCAGATCCGCCGCACCGCCCGCCACCTTGGCGCCGACGTGCTCATCGGTGTGCAGGGCAAACGCCTCGTGCTGGTGATCGGCCGCGCCGAACCAGAGCACTCGTCAACCGCGCTGCCCTCAGATGCGCCGGAGGAACCGCTCAGCTTCCTCGAAATTGCCAAGCAACTCGAGTTCGGGTTTGGCGAAGGCCAGCTTGTGCTTGGGCATCCCGTCGACAGCCTCGTGGATGCTTCAAAAAGCGCTCGTGCCGCCCTCGCCGGCGTTGCGGTTGCACGGGCATGGCGCAATGCCCCTCGCCCGGTCCTCGCAGACGATCTGCTCCCCGAACGCGCGCTTGCTGGCGACGGCATGGCCCGTCGCACGCTCATCGAGCGCATCTACGAACCGCTGCAGATGCACTCTCCCGAGCTGCTCACCACGCTGTGGTGCTACCTCGACAACGGCCGCTCGCTTGAGGCCACCGCCCGCGAGCTGTTTGTGCATCCCAACACGGTTCGTTACCGCTTGAAACGGGTCTCTGAGGTGATCGGGTGGGACGCAACCGGCGCGCGCGAGGCCCTCATCCTGCAGAGCGCCCTCATCGTGGGCTCCATTGCGGCGGGCAATACTCGCGGCCGCAACGCCGATTCACCGCGCCCGTAGCCCGCACCTCCTTACTCCGGCCCCTCTAACTCGGTACCCAGCGAAATCCACCTGACCGAAATGGGTCTATTTCCACGATTAGAGACACATTTGAGTCAGGTCGATTCACGCTTCGCATGTGAAGAGGTCAGGGGTTCCGCGTCAGAACCTTGGATTTCTGGGCGCAAACCGGTCTCAAGCCGCCAACGCAGATCCGAAGTTGTGGGGCATAAACAAGAGAAATCGAGTTTCTTAGTGGTTTGTATCCAGCATTGGCATATAACATCTGCCAGACTATTCCAGTGATTGTTGTTACCTGCCCCGGACAGGGCTCCCAAATCCCAGGCTTCCTCAATGAGTGGGTGGCCGTTCCCGAGTATCGCGAACGTCTTGTCGAACTGAGCGACTACGCCGGCATCGACCTGATCGCCCATGGGACAACCAGCGACGGCGACACCATCAAAGACACGGCCGTCGCCCAGCCGCTCATCGTTGGCTCGAGCCTGCTCGCGTGGAGCGCACTGAGCGCGCTCACCGACACCACCGGTGTTGCGCTTGCCGGTCACTCGGTTGGCGAGTTTGCCGCAGCTGCAGCGGCCGGAGTGCTCACCGACAAGGATGCGCTCTCGCTTGTTCACGAGCGCGGTCGCGCAATGGCCGAAGCCGCGGCGTTAGAAGAGACAGGGATGGCCGCCGTTGTTGGCGGCGTTGAGGCAGACGTTCTCGCTGCCATCGCCGAGGCAGGCCTCTCCCCCGCAAACATGAACGGCGCCGGCCAGATCGTCGCAGCAGGTGCCCTCGCCGGCATTACCGCGCTTTCCGAAAACGCCCCCCGCGGTGCGCGGGTGATTCCGCTGCAGGTCGCGGGAGCATTCCACACGGCCTACATGGAGCCGGCCGTTGCGGCACTCCGTACCGCGGCAGCCAGCGTCACCCCGAGCGACGCCACGCACACGCTCTGGACGAACAACGACGGACGTGCTGTGTCAAACGGCGCCGAGTACTTGGACCTCCTCGTTGGGCAGGTATCCTCGCCGGTCCGCTGGGACCTCTGCATGGAGTCATTCCAGGCAGCAGGAATCACCGGACTCATCGAGCTCACTCCGGCTGGAGCCCTCACCGGCATTGCCAAGCGCGGACTTCGCGGCATCCCAGCCGTCGCTATCAAACATCCAGACGACCTCGCCGCCGCTGTCGAGCTCATTCAGACCGGTTCACCGTCCTAACGGTCAAAATACAGCCGCACAACCCCCTGCGCCAACGCGCACGTGTTACCAAGGAGAATTAATGGTTCAGCTTCAGCAGAGCATTGGAACGCAGTTCACTCGCATTCTTTCGGTTGGTGCCGCCAGAGGCACCGTCTCGGTGACCAACGACGACATCGTTGGCCCGATTGACTCGTCTGACGAGTGGATTCGCCAGCGCACCGGCATCATCGAACGCAAGCGCGCTACGGCTGACATAACCGCAGCGGACCTCGCGGTTGAGGCCGCAACCGAGGCCCTAGAGCGCGCAGGACTTGTAGGCGCAGACATCGATGTTGTACTCATCTCAACGATCAGCAACACCGTACAGACGCCCTCAATGGCTGCGCTCGTAGCCGATCGCATTGGCGCAACACCTGCTGCTGCCTATGACATTTCCGCTGCCTGTGCTGGGTACGCCTATGGGGTTGCCCAGGCCGACTCGTTCATCCGCACAGGTCTCGCCCGCCACGTGCTGGTCATCGGAGCCGAGAAGCTCTCCGACTTCGCCAAGCCAACCGACCGCAGCATCTCGTTCCTACTCGGAGACGGCGCTGGCGCTGTGGTTGTCGGCGCGAGCGAATATCCCGCAATCTCGCAGACCGTCTGGGGCTCAGACGGCGGCAAATGGGATGCCGTTGGCATGGACCACACCTGGAGCGAGTACCGTGCAGGAGACGTCGACTGGCCAACCCTCCGTCAGGACGGCCAGGTCGTCTTCCGCTGGGCCGTCTGGGAAATGGCCAAGGTCGCAAAGCAGGCCCTCGAGGCAGCCGGTGTGCAGCCAGAGGATCTTGCCGCGTTCATTCCCCACCAGGCAAACATGCGCATCGTTGACGAGTTCGCCAAGCAGCTGAAGCTGCCCGACACGGTCGCCATTGCGCGGGACATCGAGACGACCGGCAACACGTCGGCAGCATCCATCCCCCTCGCAATGCACCGCCTGCTTGAGGAACGCCCCGAACTTTCTGGTGGACTCGCCCTCCAAATTGGCTTTGGTGCCGGACTTGTTTACGGCGCGCAGGTGGTAGAGCTTCCGTAAAGTCACGGAAACACTACACTTATTTATCGGTCACAACAGTTTTGCGGAACCGTAGGTTCCACCCGATTCACACGACTTACCTATCCATCCACCCACAAGGAGAAAATAATGGCACTGTCCACCGAAGAAGTACTCGCCGGCCTCGCTGAGCTCGTCAACGACGAGACGGGAATCTCGGCTGACGCCGTTGCTCTCGAGAAGTCATTCACCGATGACCTCGACATCGACTCAATCTCGATGATGACCATTGTTGTTAACGCCGAAGAGAAGTTCGACGTGAAGATCCCCGACAACGAGGTAAAGAACCTGAAGACCGTCGGCGACGCCGTGACCTTCATCGTTAACGCACAGGACTAATTCCCCTGAGCTTTTGGGCGAAAGCCCTCTCAGCGGGCTTGGTGTTCATTCGTGGACGCCAACCCGCTGACTAATGTTTACACCAACGGGAGAAGTTGTTTTGACCAAGAAAATCGTTGTAACTGGCCTTGGTGCCACCACACCACTCGGTGGAACAATGACGGACTCGTGGACCGCGCTGCTTGCCGGCGAATCTGGGGCCACGACCCTCGAACAAGAATGGGTTGCCAAGAACGAGCTCCCAATCACCTTTGCAGCTCAGGCCAAAGTGCCTGCTGCCGATATTCTTCAGCGCATCGAAACCAAGCGCCTTGATCCTTCCAGCCAGTTTGCCCTCATCGCCGCGCGCGAGGCCTGGGCAGACGCAGGCACCCCCGACGTAGCACCTGAACGTATTGGCGTTGACTGGGCAACCGGCATCGGCGGCGTATGGACCCTGCTCGACGCATGGGACACCCTGCGCGAGCGTGGACCCCGCCGCGTCCTTCCCATGACTGTCCCCATGCTCATGCCAAACGGCCCAGCTGCCGCGGTTGGCATGGATGTTGGCGCACGCGCCGGCAGCCGCACGGTTGTGTCGGCCTGTGCATCCAGCACCGAGTCGATCATCAACGCCGTTGAGCACCTGCGGGCAGGCTATGCCGATGTCATCATCGCCGGTGGCTCTGAGGCCGCGATTCATCCGCTGCCCATCGCATCCTTTGCCGCAATGCAGGCGCTCTCAAAGCGCAACGACGAGCCGGCAACGGCTTCGCGCCCCTACGACGTCACCCGCGACGGTTTTGTACTCGGAGAAGGCGCTGCAGCGCTCGTGCTCGAGACGGAAGAGCACGCGTTAGCTCGTGGCGCACGCATCTATGCCGAGGTAATTGGCGGAGCGGTCACAAGCGATGCCTACCACATCACCGCTCCTGACCCAGAGGGCAGTGCCGCTGCCCGCGCGATGCTTGAGACGATCGAGCTGAGCGGCGAGAGTATCGACGCGGTTGCGCACATCAACGCGCACGCAACGTCAACTCCCGTTGGTGACATCGCGGAATACAACGCGCTCAAGCGCGTGTTTGGCGACCGGCTGCACAGCATCCCGGTTTCGGCAACAAAGGCATCAACCGGGCACCTTCTTGGTGGGGCCGGAGCGATTGAGGCGGCCTTTACCGTGTTGGCCCTCTATCACCGCACGCTGCCGCCGACGATCAACCTGACGGAGCAGGACCCAGAAATTCCGCTTGACGTCGTCACGTCGCCTCGCCCGCTTGGCGAGGGCAAGCACCTCGCCATCAGCAACTCGTTTGGCTTTGGCGGCCACAACGCGGTAGCGGGATTCCGCACGGCGTAATCGCTGCACTCTCGTGGGGTGCGTTTTCGTTCGTGGGGTGCACTTTTCTGCACCCCACGAGTGGGAACGCACCCCACGACTGCGTTAAGCTGTGGTCACGAGTGAAAGAGGACGTTCATGGATACACGCCTGATGACCAAACTCTCTCTTGGGGCCTGTCTTGTCGTTGGGATACTCGCGGCAAGCGGATGCGCAGGAGAACCCGCATATGAGGCACTCAGCAGGCCAGCCCAGGCTGCCGATGCGGTTGGCAACGCGGTCCTTGCCGATGCTCAATACGACCCAGACACAGCGCGTTTTATCGCCGATTGGGACAGCTACTCCGTCTACCTCGCAACCAAAACCGATGACGCGGGCAAAACCTCCCCGTGCATTGTTGTCCTCGAACAACCACTCACGACGTCCAACTGGGCGGGCGCCTGCGGAGACGCGACCGGACCAGTCACCCTCGGCTTTGACGGGCACGTGTTCCGAATCGCCACGGAAGGGGCCAATCCAAGCGAGACCGGATGGACCAAGCTCGACACCAACGTCTACGTCAGGTAGGGAGAACGCACCAGCGCAGGCCGGCTAGCTTGAGCGTTTGAGCCACACAACCGTCGCGTCGTCGCCTGCATAGCGGAATGGCTCAAGCTCGTCGTCCCAGGCCTGTCCAAGGGCGAGACGCAGCTCGCGCTGCAGCTCAAGCATTGACGATCCAGCTACCTCCATGGCGTAACGGAGACGGTCCTCAGGTACAACGGCGTTGCCGGCCGCATCCGTCTGCATATGGAAGATGCCAAGGTCAGGGGTGTGCAACCAGCGCCCTCCGTCGGTGCCTTCCGCGGCATCCTCAGAGATCTCGAAGCGAAGCTGTTCCCAGCCGCGCAGGGACGAGGCGACAAGGGCCGCAGTACCAACCGGGCCGTCCCAGGCGAATTCGGCTCGCTGGGTTCCTGGCAGGGCACCCTGCGGGGTCCACGTGAAGTTGACGGAACGACCAATAGCGCGGCCCATTGCCCACTCGAGATGTGGGCTGAGCGCGCGCGGGCACGAGTGCACATACAGCACTCCGCGGGTGTTCTGTGATGCCATGTTGTTCTCCGATCGACTCGTTTCGTCTTCCCCAACGTCGAGCTCTCGAATGATTTGCATCACGTGTTCAGTTACACAGACGATTATTGCGAGAAACCCGCCAAAAGACAAGCATTTGATTGGCCTGTCGCTGCTCGCTGTGATGTACTTGAGACAGAACATACCCGTGGGGACCCTTGAGGAGGGGACAATTTCGATCAAGCACGGCATCCTGGCGCTCCTCACACAAGCGCCGGCCTACGGCCTCCAGCTGCGAAATGAGCTCCACGCTCGCACCCTCCGCGACTCCCCCATCAACGTTGGGCAAATCTACGCGACGCTTGAACGGCTGTCTGCGGCTGGACTCGTCGCCCAGGATGCGCACACCGACGATGGGCTTCCCCTGTATCGCCTGACGGATGCCGGTCAATCGACGGCCGACGAATGGTTGCGCTCTGCGATCTACGGTCCTGGCTCGGCGTGGGATTCCATGGTTTTTCAGGTCATGCTCGTTCGGTCGCTGCCCGGTGTAGATTCTGCGCCGCTGATCGCGTCAACGCGCGAATACTGGCAGCGCATCAATTTTGAAGCCCAGGAGCAGTATCAGCCAGATGTCGCCCACGACCTCCGCTCCGGTTCGACGGAGGCCCTGAGCCGGGCAGCCCTCGGCTGGCTCGATCAGGCCGAGCAGACGACGGATGCCGGGATGCGCGTGTCGCAAACCCGCCCGCAGCGAGGCCGCCCGGCCGCTCGCTAGCCGTTCCTCACCCCTCCCCGTAGCCGCTCCTCGCCCCTCCCCGTAGCCGTTCCTCGCCCCTCCGCGCCAGCCGTTCCTCGCGCCTCCGCGCTAGCCGCTCCTCGCCCCTCCGCAGATTTGGCACAAATCCACCGACCCCGCTGCCGTTAGGTGCATTTGCGCCAATACTGTCGCCTGACCCGACCATCACGGAATGGGATCGCGGCAGCACGGCCTGGCATCGCGGCAGCACGGCATCGCGGCAGCACGGAACGAGTTCACGGCACGGGATCACAGCACAGCATCCCGAATCAATTCGTTACGGCTGTCGAGTTTCCTACGACAGCCGAGTCAGTATTCAACCCGCGTGTTAATGGGAATGTTCCCGAGCTATTCCTCGGTGACAGAACATGACGTGCCTTTTCGCCGTATTTCGGGCGTTCTGCGGACAACGGATGCGCGACTGTACGTTTCTTTCAACGACGCAGCCCCCGACCCGTCACCACACCCCATCAGACGCTGAGTGCCCGGAGGACCATCCCATGAAAAACCGAATATTGACCGCCACACTTGCCGCTGTGGCCGTGACAACGCTAGTTGCCGGCTGCAGTGCGCCAACAGGCCCAACCGGAGCAAACGCCGATACCGTTGTGACGGGCGAGGCGAGCACCATCCGCTACGCGCTCTGGAGCTCACCAAACGGCACGTTCCACCCGGAGCTGTACTTCACCGACTACGATCGGGCGATCATCTTCAACGTGTACAGCCGCCTCGTGACCCTCGATGAGCAGCAGGGCTTCAAGCCGTCCCTCGCCGAGTCCTATGACTTCAGCGAAGACGGCAAAACCCTCACGCTCAAGCTCAAGGAGGGCGTGAAGTGGCACGACGGCAAAGACTTCACGGCAGAGGACGTGGCCTTCACGTATTCCGCGATTGCGGATGCCGGCTGGCCAACCGATACGCCCGAGTTTGCGACCTACCTTGAGGGCTTTGAAGCCTACAACTCGGGCGCGGCTGACAGTGTATCCGGCATCAAGGTCGTCGACCCAACGACGGTATCCTTCTCGTTTACGACCCCGTACCTCGCGGCTCTCGCCTACTTCGCCGACCGCCCGGTACTCGCAAAACACGTGTGGGAATCGACTCCGGTCGCCCAGTGGAACGACGCGACCGAGCTGTTGAACAACCCGGTCGGCACCGGTCCCTACAAGTTCGTGGAGTTTGTGCCAGACCAGCACGTCACGCTCGTACGGAACGAGGACTACTTTGGTGGAACCCCTCAGACCGAAAACCTCATCTTCAAGGTCAGCAACCAAGAGACGGCGCAGACGGAGATCCTCAACGGAGACCTCGACATCGCCGAGCTGTCGTCCTTCAACGAAGACGACCTGTCAACCTACACGGATGCGGGCGTCAACATCGTGGAACAGACCGGCGTTGGCGGGCAGTACCTCACCCTCGACACGACCGACTCACGGCTCTCTGACGAGCGGGTTCGCCAGGCGCTCGTCTATGGCATCAACCGGCAGGGGCTCGTCGACAGTTTGCTGTACGGGCACGGGGAACTCTTCAACACCAACGCGCATCCTGACGACCCTGCCTACCCGACTGGTCTCAATGAGTACGCTTACGACCCAAAGAAGGCGAAAAAACTCCTGAGCGATGCTGGCTGGACCGACAGTGACGGTGACGGCATCCTTGACAAGAACGGCGAAAAGTTCACGTTCACCATCAACTTCCCAACGGGAAACAAGACGCGGGAGCGGTCGGCACCGATCATCCAGCAGAACCTCAAAGACCTTGGTATCGAAGCCGAGCTTGTCTCTGCTGACTTCAATTCGACCCTTTCCATCCTGCAGAACCCAGAAACCGAGTTTGACGGCGTCCTCATGGGAGGCACCTTCCGCCCAGGAAAGTACGACAACGACTTCTGGTGGGAGCGCTACCAGGATGCCGAGCTCGACTCGCTCTCCGAACAGATCAACTCGACCGTTGATCCGAAGGAGCAGCAGGGATTCGCCGGTGAGTGGCTCACAAGCCTCAACGAGAAGGCCATCCGGGTTTGGCTGTACTCCCCCAATATCGGGTACGCGGTCAATCCCGCGGTGACCGGCTACAGCCCCTACCCGTACGAGCCGTTTGCCAACATCGTTGACTGGGCCGTAACCGCCAACTAGCAGGAGCGGGGATGCCGGGGCCGAGTGCCAGCCCCTGCATCCCCGTGGAGAATTATGAAGCTGTTTCTACTCAAACGCACGCTCATCGCCCTTCCCGTTCTGTTTGGCATTTCGGTCATCGTCTTTGCGCTCATCACGCTGCAGCCCGGAGACCCGTATGCGAGCATGATCGACCCATCGGCACCACCAGAGGTCAAAGAAGAACTCCTCCAGAGGGTCGGCTATTACGACCCGCTCGCGGTCAAATACGTCAAGTGGCTCGGGAGGGCCGTGACCGGCGACTTTGGCTATTCCATTCACTATGGAGCACCAGTGCTCCAGGTGATCGGCAGCCGGATTGGCGCGACACTGACGTTGGCGGCCGCTGCCCTTGCGCTGACGCTAGTTGTGTCAATTCCGGCCGGAATCTACGCCGCCACCCACCGCAATCTTCGCGGCGACCACGCGATCACCGTTGTGAGCTTCGTGCTACTTTCGGTTCCCACGTTTTTTCTTGGCATGGTCCTCATCAAGATTTTTGCGGCTGATCTCCACCTGCTGCCGGCCTCCGGTATGCGCTCCGTTGGAGTCAGCACCGCCGGGCTGGCCGGTGTCGCCGATGTTGCCAGCCACCTCATCCTGCCAGCTGTTGTTCTTGCGTCGCTCAATATCGCCGTCTTCAGCCGCTACCTTCGCGGTGGGATGTCGGAGATTCTTGGGCAGGACTTCGTTGTCCTCCTGTATGCAAAAGGGCTCAGCCGAAACGCCGTGATCTGGAAACACGGTTTGAAAAACGCCGCAAAACCGCTCATCACGATTCTGACGCTTGAAATACCGGTCCTGCTGTCTGGCGCGCTGTTGACGGAAACGGTGTTCTCGTGGCCGGGCATCGGGCGCCTCAACTTCGAGGCAGTACAAAACCGCGACTACTCACTCCTGATGGGAATAATCATGATGCTCGCCCTCATTACCCTCGTTGCCAATCTGCTCGCCGACGTGCTGTACGCCGTCGTTGACCCGCGAGTGCGGGTGGCGAGATGACCGCGGAGACGATTGCGACGAATCGCGCGAAGCGGCGGCCGGATACGCTCGCCCTCGTCAGCGTCGCGGTGCTGACCATCATCGTTGGAGCGGCGCTTGCTGCACCGCTCCTCACCCCGTTCGGCCCAAACGACATTGACCTGAGTAATCTCGAAACCGTGCCAAACGGCACTCACCTACTCGGAACCGACGAGCTCGGTCGCGACGTCTTTTCTCGCCTGCTCTATGGCGGACGTGTCTCCGTCCTTGTTGGTCTCGCAGCCGTGGTGGTGCAGTTGGTCATCGGCATCACGCTCGGTTCACTCGCCGGATACTGGGGTGGGGCAGTCGATGGTGCGGTCATGCGCATCACCGAAATGGTCATGTGCTTTCCGTTCTACGCCATCGCGATCTGCCTCGCGGCCCTGCTCGGGGCAAGTGTCTGGAACGTCATCCTCATCATCGGAGTGCTTGGATGGACGGGCCTCGCCAGGCTCGTGCGAGCCGAGATGATGTCTGTCCGCAAACGCGAGTTTGTACAGGCCGCAAATATCCTCGGCGTGCGGCACCTCACGATTGTAACCAGGCACCTGCTGCCAAACGTCATCGGCCCAATCCTTGTCTATGCCACCCTCGCAGTTGCCAACGGGATCCTCGCCGAAGCGGCCCTCAGCTTTCTCGGGCTTGGGGTAAAACTGCCGGAACCCAGCTGGGGCAACATGCTCTCCGCAGCGCAAAGCATGCGGGTGCTCGGCACCGAACCGTGGCTCTGGATTCCGCCAGGCGTCTGCATCGTGCTCATGGTGCTCGCGATCAACGGCATCGGAGAATCCCTTCGCGCCCACCTCGACCCCCGCTCACACGCAACACTCAACGACCTTCGGCCCCGGCGGTTCCGTTTCAAGCGCCAGCCAATCGATTCACGCAGTACCGCAGAAATCACAACGACGAAAGAGAGCACCAATGCCAAACCTCACTGAGCAAGAACTCGCCATCCTCGAACGCGTCGACGGCTGGATCGCCGAGCACTACGACGAATACGTTGCCGACATCGTGACCTGGGCAACCGTGCCAAGTACCGCGAGGCCAGACGAGGCCACGCCAGGGGCGCCGTTTGGGCCAGACGTCGCAAAAGTATTTGAGGTTGCTGCGGCACGGGCGGCCGAGCTCGGCTTTGCCGTCGAAGAACACGATGGCTATGCCATTTCGGTACTGAGTGGCACGGCAGGCGACGACGCGAGCCAGGCAATCGGCCTCGTCTCCCACCTCGACGTTGTGCCAGAAGGCGACCACTGGACGCTGGAGGCGTATCAGCCGATCGTGCGCGACGGCTTCATTATTGGCCGAGGGGTATCGGACAATAAGGGTCCCGCTGTTGGGGATCTCTACCTGCTCCGACTCTTTCGCGACCTTGGCATCCCACTCAAGCACAGCCTGCGCATCATCTATGGTGGCGCAGAAGAAATCGGAATGGGCGACCTCGCTTATTACGCGACGAACGGTCCCATCCCCAAACTCTCGATCGTGACTGACGGCCCGTTCCCCGTGAACTATGCCCAAAAAGGTAACCTCAACGTTCGCGTCTTCCTACCAACCGGCCCAGCCCTTGCCGGGTTCACGGCGGGTGTAGCAGAAAACGCGGTCCCGGCATCCGCCACCCTCGTCCTGCCGGACACCACACTCGACGAGGTTCGCGAGGCACTGGAGGCGGCAAGAGCTGATTATCGGGACCTCCTCGATCTCTCTGCCGACGGCTCAGAAGTCACTATCGTTGCCCACGGGCACTCAGGGCACGCGGCTTTTCCGGAAGGCACCCTCAACGCGATCCTTGTGCTTTCAACCGCCCTCGTTGAGGCCGGCCTCTTGAGCGGCACCGACCTCGAAACAGCAGTTGCCCTCGAAACCATCCTCGCAACACCATACGGAGACGGCTCAGGGGCGGCACGCGAAGATGAAGCCTCCGGCCAGCTCACGCAGAACGGCGGGCTTATTCGCCTGGCTGAAGGGGGCATCTACCTCCACCTCGATATCCGTTACCCCGTCACGGCCGACCACAACGAAATCATTGATGCCATCGCCGAAACCGCCGCACGTTTTGGCGGGCACGTTGCCGATTACGAGCACGCCCAGCCCTTCTACATTGAGAAGACGGACCCGGTTGTCACGCTGCTCCAGCAGTCCTTCAACGACGTGCTTGACGCCACGGCCGAGCCGTTTGCCATGGGCGGAGGGACGCACTCTCGCGTGCTGCCACGAGCCATCACGTTTGGGCCTGGCCTCGGCCGAAACCTCGCGGGCCTTCCGGATGAGTCGGTCGGCGAACGACCCGACTTCATCCCCGCCCACCACGGCGGGGCACACGGGCCAGACGAGTTTGTCCGAATCCAAAACCTCATCACTGGGCTGCGCATCTACGTGATAGCCCTGATCCGCCTCGACGAGCAGCTGTCAAGCAATGACTGAGCCGGCGCTGCGCGTACGTAACCTGCGAGTCACCTTCGGAGCGGAAGCGGCACGACCGGTCCCGACTGCCGAGGGCAATTCGGCGGTCGTTGCGGTGCGGGATGTGAGCTTCTCAGTGCGTCGAGGTGAGGTGCTCGCCATCGTGGGCGAGTCCGGCTCCGGCAAATCGGTCACCGCGCTCTCGGTGCTGAATCTGCTCCCAACCACCGCAACACGAGCTGGGTCAATTACGCACGACGGGCGCGAGCTGACCAGCCTGACCCCAGAGCAGCTCTCGGGAATCCGTGGAGGCACCATCGCTATGGTCTTTCAGGACGCCACGGCTGCCCTCGACCCGGTGTTTACCGCCGGCTCACAGCTCATCGAGACCATTCGGGTTCACCATCCGTCGCTGAATAAGGCCGAGGCACAAGCGCGGGCCCTCAAGCTGCTCGCCGACGTTGAGCTGCAGGACCCGGAATTAACGCTCACGCAATACCCGCACCAGCTATCCGGTGGGCAATGCCAGCGTGTTGTCATCGCCATCGCGCTGGCCGGTGAACCGGAGATACTCATTGCCGACGAGCCAACAACCGCCCTCGACGTGACGGTGCAGCGTGAAATCCTCGAGCTACTGCGGCGCATCAGCGTCACAACGGCCGTCTTACTCATTACCCACGATATGGGGGTGGTTGCGGATCTTGCCGACCGCGTCGTTGTCATGCGACACGGAGAAGTCGTGGAAACGGCCAGCGTTGAAGACCTGTTTGCCAGACCACAGGCTGACTACACTCGCACATTGCTTGCGGCGGTGCTCACGCCCGGCACAAGCGCCAAGGATCTGCGACTGGATGGCGCCTCGGCTGTCTCGTCAGCCCCTGTTGGCATCGATCGCACCGCCTTGCACAGTATCGCTGCGGTGCGATCCGCGGATGATTCTCAGACCACCACCGCATCCGTCACGAGTCCAACGCTTGCGCTCCGCGATCTCACGGTGCGGTACCACGGAACACCCGGCCCATCGGTGAACGCCGTCAGCCTCAGCATCCTGCCGGGGTCAATCGTAGGTCTGGTTGGCGAATCAGGGTCGGGAAAAACATCCATCGGTAAGGCTGTGCTTGGGCTCTCCCCCGTATCTGAGGGGCGCATTGTGCTTGGCGGCGTTGACCTCAACGCTGCGCGCCATCGTGAACGACGGAGGCTGCGCCAGCAGATAGGCGTTGTGTTTCAGAGCCCCTCTGGTTCACTTGACCCACGCCGGACCATTGGCAGCAGCATTGCCGAGCCGTTCAGCGCAACCGGCCGCAGAAACCGCGCAGAAGAATCACGGCGGGTGGCCGAGTTGCTCGACCTGGTTCGCCTTCCAGCTTCGTGGCACAGTCGCTTTCCCCACGAACTCTCCGGAGGCCAAAAGCAGCGCGTGGCCATCGCGCGAGCGCTCGCGCTTCGCCCCGAGCTTCTGATCGCCGACGAACCGACCTCGGCACTCGATGTTTCGGTCCAGGCCGAAATCTTAGATTTGCTGAGTGCGCTCCACAGCGAGTGGAGTTTCTCTTGCCTGTTCATTAGTCATGATCTTGCCGTCATCGACCGGTTATGCGATCGCGTTGTGGTGCTCCGCGACGGTGCGATCGTTGAGCAGGGAGCGACCGAGCGTATCCTTTCAGCACCCCAACATGAGTACACAAAGGCACTCCTTGCGAGTGCCCCGGTTGCAGACCCAGCGGCGCAGCGCGCACGGCGGGCCGAACATAACCGATCAGACAAACGCGAGCTGCAGCCGACGCCGGCTTAGGCCTGCGCGGTCCCGCCCTGCTGCCACACGTCCTCGTGGATGTGCGTCAGACGAAGGTCCCCATCAATGCGGGTGAACAACGCGGTGTTTCTGGCACGCTCCGAGGCGAGGGGCGTTCCAGCTGCATCCTCAAACTTCACCTCAAGGATGAAGCATGCGATGAGGTGCTCTCCGCGCGCAAACACGCGAAGGTCGTGCACGACCAGGTCGGTTTCGCGCTGATTTGGGTTGACCGGGCCGCGTGCTGCACGGACGGCGGCAAGATCACCATGACCAACGATGAGGTCGTGGCTTGCCGAATCAAACATCGTAAACTCTGGGGCCAACAGGCCGTCGATGATGCTCGGGTCCCCGGCGAGGTACCCGCCGTACATGTTCGACAGAAGGTTGGCAACTTCGGTCTCGGCGGACAGGGCGGTGTTGGTGTTGGCGCTCATTCCATCGACTGTATCGCACGAACGCTCATGCCCTGTCGCCGCAGCGCGTGAGGCCATGTTGACCAGCAGATTGACCAAAGCTCTACTTGACCAATGTCAACCAATTCCATATAGTTGATGTTTGTCAATGATTAAAGGAGCTTAATGTCTCGTCCAGATTCCACCCCCACCGGCGTGAGTGAGCCACACACCGCGCCAATGACGCACCGCCAGGTGTTGCAGGCCCTCTCCGGCCTCCTCCTCGGCATGTTTGTGTCAATGATCGCCTCGACCGTGGTGAGCACCTCGCTCCCCATGATCATCTCCGACCTCGGCGGCGATCAGTCCTCGTTCACCTGGGTGGTTACCGCGACCCTGCTCGCGACAACCGTCAGCACGCCCATCTGGGGCAAGCTCGCTGACCTCTTCAACCGCAAGGTCCTGCTCCAGCTCGCGCTCATCATCTTTGTTGTAGCCTCGGCCATCGCCGGATTCTCGCAAGACACCACCATGCTCATCACCATGCGTGTCTTCCAAGGCCTCGGCGCGGGTGGACTCGCAGCCCTCAGCCAGATCGTTATGGCCGACATCATCAGCCCCCGCGAACGCGGTAAGTACGCTGGCCTCTTTGGGGCGGTCATGGCCGTTGGTACCATCGGTGGCCCACTGCTCGGCGGCGTTATTGCCGACAGCCTCGGCTGGCGCTGGAACTTCTTCGTAGCGCTTCCAATCGCGATTGCGGCACTGCTGCTCCTGCAGTTCACACTGCACCTACCAAAGCGCGCCGCACGCAAGGTCAAGATTGACTACCTCGGCATTGTTCTCATCTCGGCCGGCATCTCAGTGCTTCTGCTCTGGGTCAGCTTCGGCGGCAGCCAGTTCGAGTGGAACTCGACAACCTCATGGGCCATGGTCGGCGGCGCCGCGCTCCTGCTCCTGCTCGCAGTCTGGGCAGAGCTCAAGGCAGAAGAGCCAATGATCCCGCTCTCAATGTTCAAGAACCGCACGTTCACCCTTTCGGTTATTGCGAGCATCTCGACCGGCGTCGCCATGTTTGGAACCTCCGTCTTCCTCAGCCAATACATGCAGCTCGCCCGCGGTGCGACACCAACGGAATCCGGCCTGCTCACCATCCCCATGATGGGTGGACTGCTCATCGCCTCGACCATCGTTGGCCAGCTCATCAGCCGCTTTGGCAAGTGGAAGCCCTACATGCTCGTCGGCTCGGTGTTCATGATCATTGGGTCCCTCCTGCTCAGCACGCTGCACTATGACACCAACTTCTTCTTTGTTGGAGTCTCCATGTTCACGCTCGGCGCTGGTGTTGGAATGCTCATGCAGAACCTTGTGCTGGTCGTTCAGAACTCGATCGAGGTCAAGTTCATGGGCGTCGCAACAAGCGCCGTAACCTTCTTCAGGAGCCTCGGTGGAACCATCGGGGTCTCAGCGATGGGCGCCATCCTCGGCAACGTGGTTGCGAGCAACATCACGGAGAGCATCGCCGGCTTGCAGCCAGAACAGCAAATGGCGGCAGGCAAGGCACTCGGCGACGGCACGATCCCCAAAATTGCCGAGCTTCCCGACTTCCTTCGGATCGTTGTTGAGTCGGCATACGGCAACGGAATCGGCGCGGTATTCCTCACCGCCGTGCCCCTCGCCGTTGTGACGCTCATCGCCGTCGCATTCCTCCCCAAACAGGAACTTGGCACGCTGAGCGCCATCCAAAGAGCAAACACGGAGAAGGGCGCAGCCAGCAACGGCAGCGTTCCCACCGAAACTGCCGCCGAGAAACTACAGGATGAGATCGAAGAGGTCGAAGACATACTCATCGACGTCAGCACGGCATCCGTTGCGCTGCCACCGGTAGGCCTGTCTAACCCAACGCCCCCGCACGAGGGCCAGGGCTCGAGCCGTAACTAGGCGCTCCGATGGGCAGCACAAACCAAGAGCCCCGGCTCAACGATCCGGCAATCGCCACGATTGAAGAGCAGTTCAGCCTGCTCTTCAATCGGGCGAAAACCGCGTGGAGAGAAGCCGCGATCAGCATTGATCCCGGCCTGCAGCCGTTCGGCTACAAGATGGTCAGCATCCTTGCGAGACGAGGCCCAATGAATGCCGGCGACCTCGCCACGCTCCTTGAGACCGATAAGAGCGTCGTGAGCCGCCAGCTTCGGATGCTCGAATCGCTTGGCCTCGTTGAGACCGCCGCTGATCCGCTTGATGGGCGGGGGCGCATCCTCTCAGCCACGCCAAAAGCAATCACCGCCCTGACGGACGGCCGCAACCGGCCACAGGAACGGGTGCTGCACACGCTGCGCTGCTGGAAACTCAGCGAGGTTGAGGCGTTTGCCGAGCTGCTCTCGAAACTCAACGAAGACACGCTACAAAACGAAGAATAGCCGGGCGTGGGGTGCAAGGTGTCGCACCCCACGCACGGCCACCAGGCCACACGAGAGCCGTATTTGTCACGCTTGGCGGGCAGCGGCACCTACGCCGTCACATAGGATGAAGGTCCACGTTTGCGCCGTTAACACGACCGCGCCAGCCCAACCGACAACCTCAGGGGAAGGCGCCTCGGCCACGACCTCACACAGCTCAGGCATCCCTCAACCCTTCGACACACGCTCACTCACGGCCCCGGCCAGCCCAGCTGAGATCAGGGCGCACGCCCGCGGACTCGAACGCAATGCTGGCATTCGGGCTCGGCCGTCGTGGTTCAACGTTGGCTTCGCCATCGCAGTCATCCTCATGATCGGCATTCCCACCTCCATTCTCTTCGGGATCCTCGCACTGGAACAGGGAATCGTTTGGGGCATCCTCGCCACCGTCATTGCTCTCGCGACCATCAGCGCCTGCGTCCTCGTTGTGTTCACTGCGGCAAGGCAGGTCAGAGCAGAACCGGAGCAGCGATTTCGGCTCCAGCAATTCGCAGACGATAATGACCTGCTCTACGTTCCAACCGCATCAGAGCTGACCTACACCGGCCGCATCTTCACACGAGGCCAGGAACGTGTCGCCCACGACGTCATCCGACAACGAGACGATTCCTTCGAGGCCGCCAACTACAGCTACGCGACCATCGGATACCGGGGCACCCGTATCGTTTGGGGCTGGGGCTATGTGACAGCCCCGATCGCCGGATCGGCTCCCCCACTCTTGCTCGACGCGATAACGAATAATGGCGCATTCAACGACGGCATTACCAACCCCTTCGAAGCACTCATCCCCACTCACCGATCTGCGCCAGACGGGGCGGAATTTAGGTTGTGGGCGCGTCCGAGTGACCGCACTGCCGCCAGCACATTTGTCAGCGATGAGCTTCTTCACCAGCTTGCCCGGCGCCCTGCTGACCTTGAAATTGTTCATGGCCGCGTATTTCTTTACGTACACGGCTCACTTGAGCTCACGGACCCCTCGATCTGGGCCTGGGCGCAGCAGACAATACGAGCCATTCAACAGCGGGCAGCAGAAGGGTAACAACCAACCTCGACCGCACTCGAGCGTTGATTCCGACCCAACCCACGGCAACACCCACAACCCAGCAAGTAAGGTTTGCCTAACCTTATGCTATGGTATTGCACTGAGGCTTGCCTTACTCACAACATTCCCTCCGAATCACCCGCCGCATCGATCCGTCGGCCGGGTTCTCTCAACACGCTTTGGCGCGCGCAGAAACGCTCAAACGCGCGTTCCCAACAATTCGAAGGAGCACCGCATTCATGAGACAACAACGTACGAGGGCGAAGGGGATGCTCGCCGCGGCACTCATCGCACTGCTCACCGCAGGAGGCCTCACCACAACAACGGCAGCATCAGCAGAGAACAGCGGGGCGACCACCGTCACCAAGGCGTCATTCCTCTGGGGCGTGAACGGACAGTACCAGGGTGGCAACCCCGCCAATAGCACGTGTAACTATTTCTCAGCGGGCGAACAGCTCTCCTATGCGGCCGAGCGAGGCAACGCCCACGTCGTCCACGACTCAGGTTCAGGTTTGGTCCTCAGCTCTGAAGCAACAAAATGCAGTGGTGCCTCCGGCTCGTCCTACACACAGCTCATGCTCCTCACCAACGGAACCGGCACCGCCGACACCCGCACGGGCGAAGCCACGATCGCGTGGGACGGCGCGATCGTCGCAAATGCATACGGAGGCCTTGTTCCCTGGTCAATGAGCCAACTCAGCCTCAACGTTGACGCGTCGGGTACGGGAACGCTGGCGGCAACGCTTGGCGGATTCGGCTCGTCTATGGAGAATCCCGATGTCCTGATTCCCCTTGAGAAGGAGCGCGTCACCCTCGCAACGTTCCCAGCGGTCACCGTGACCGAGCATGGCATCGTTGTGCAGCCCGACTACGCGGGAGTCGAAGTTACCGTGCCGGTGGACGGAGGGGTGCCACAAAACCGGACGGTCGAGGGCTGGGGATCCTGGCCACAGTCCGTCGTCGACTTTCACATTCGCTCCGGCCTTTCCTCATACTGGTACAGCAGCGCAGGGGCAGCCGATGCGTCAAAGGGAGCCTCGGCCTTCACCGTGCAGTTCGATGGTGCACCCGAAGTGATCACGAAGGCGACTCCTCCCGTCATCACAGCGCAGACAAAGGTGCAGGTCACTCAGCCGGTGATCAACGGCCGGTCCGTCACGGTAACGGCTGCCGCATCAAACGCCGATTCCCTCCAGTGGGAGCGCTCACTGACCAGCAGTAGCAAAGGCGCGTACGAGGCAATCCAAGGACAGAACTCCGAAACTCTCTCGTTCACCGCATCCGCAGCCTGGAACGCAAAATACGTCCGCCTGGTCGCAACCAATGCCGACGGTACCGCCATCTCGCTCCCGGTTATGACCCTGACAAGCGATTTCAAAGCACTACAGTTCAACAGCCAACCAGCCTCGGTCATTACATTCTCTGGATATCCGGCCCGGCTCGTTGCCATTCCCGCGGGGTTCCCCTCGGCAATCCAAGCCAAAAACCGCGTGGAGATAAGCTATGACGACGGCGCAACCTGGCAGGTGATTCCGGGAACAGAGGGGGCGAGCACCGCTGCCAGCACGTTTCTGATTCCGCAGACGACCGCCAATCAGGACGGCGCGCTGATCCGCGCCTCCGCGTCGAGCAGCGAAGGCCGCGATTTGGGCTCCCCCGGCGCAACCATCGCTTCCGACCCCGTCAGGCTGACGGTACTCCCCGCAAACGGTTCCGGCCCGCAACTCGCCGCCGTGACAGATGGACCAGTGGATGCCACAACCGAAACGACCGTCACGATCGTTGGCGCCGGATTCAGCGTCCCTGCGTGGTCTGAGGCTGCTCCAAATATCCAGTCGTTCCTGGATGTTGCCCTCTTCGATGCGAGTGACTGGCAGCCAGGAACGGGCGGGCTCACGCGCATCGACGGCATCACCTATTCGCTGGGCACCTGGGTAGGCGACACGAACCTTGGGCAGGGCCAATTGCTTCGCCAAAACGGCACCTTCTCAATGACCGCCACAATTCCAGCGGGCGTCCTTGATCCAACGGGCACCTACGGGGTTGGCAGCTACAACCGATCAAACGACGGCGTCAGCGGGGACAACACGTGGACCGATCGCAGTAACGATGTGTGGGCAGCACTGCAACTCATCGAGCAGCCGAGCGCTGAGTTTGTGCCAGACGAGGCAGAACTCACGGAAGCAACCCGAGGCGAGGTATCCGTGCCAAAGACGGCCACTGCTGGCAGCACAATCAGCGTGACCCTCGATGATCAGCACGTTGGGAACGAGGTCAAGGTTTTCCTGTTCTCCGAGCCGCTCTCGCTCGGAACACCAACCGTTTCGGCGACTTCAACGGTTCAGGTCAGGATTCCGGCCTCCGCAATTGGCGGGCATAAGGTTGCCGTGTACGGCGCGGACAACCAGCTCATCGGTTGGGATGCAGTCACAATCGTTGCGGCAAACACAGGCGGCACCGGAACCGACCCCGTTGTCACGGGCGAGAATGGGGCAATCGTCTCCGGATCAGCGAACCGCAACGCAGCGCCGAGTCAAGCGGACGGTCTCGCCGTCACCGGGATCGCGACCCAAGAAGCAATGGGTCTCGCGCTACTGATTGTTGCGCTCGGCGGCCTGATGCTGACCGCCGCACGCATGGGGCGTCGGGCATAAGCGCTGCAGACATCCGCTGCTGAGGCTTGGTCTCCGTCGTGTTCCAGAGTCGTTCACGACGGAGACCAAACTCGCGTCACGCGATTGGGCATCGGCCAGCCGCCTGAGTTTGTCTCAATCGCTTTGCGTAAGATTTGGCCGGCGTTGCCCTCTTAACGAAGGGCAACAACAAAACCGCTGTGATTGATGACGTCACGACGGTCACGTTGTACGGGTATGTATGCCTGTCGTGCCAGCCCTTCAGTCTTCCGCACAATCGAAAGCAGAGCCTTGTCTTCCCTGTTCATAAATCGCCACCAGCCCAAAACCACCAAGGCGGCGGTCACGCTCCTTGGATTGGGCCTGTTTTTCCTCCTGCTCAACATCATGTTCACCGTTGTGTCTCTCCGCGATAACCCTGGAATGAGCTTCTTTGAGCTCTTCTTCGCCACCAGAGATTCCAACGGCCATTTGCGAGGAGCCGCCATCGTCTGGGCCTGGGCTCCTGTTGTGCTGTTGCCACTCGGGGCACTTTTCGCCTGGATTGCCGTGCGCAGAGGTGCGCGCCAAGCGAGCAACTAGCGGCCGAGCGGCCCCAACCGGGGCCGCCAACATCCTGAGCTCGATCAGTGATCGTCTGAGCCAGAAGCTCCGGCCACGGCAGCTGTCCTGAACGACGCCCTTTAGAATGAGCGTATGAGTTATGACCTCTATTTTTGGCGACAGGACGATTCCATCACTGATACGCCGAGCGCGCTGCTCGATAGGCTTTGGACTGGTCATGTCGCAGGCGTGAGCGAACTCGATTTGAGTACGCTGCAATCGAGCGTACTCGGATCGCTGCAGGGGTTCGCGGTTGAGTCTCACACACCAATACAGATCATGCTCCAACGACAGTCAGGTGGCGCCTTTGACCTTGGCTGGTCATCACAGCTGGTCTCGGTCTCCGCCTATGGCGATGTCACTGGTGATGACTGGAACACCATCATCGATGTCATGAATGCTGCGGGAATGGCGGTCTACGACCCCCAAACCGATGAACGCTTCTTCCAACCAGAGTTGCCGTAATCGCGCAAACAGCGTCGACCTGATTGAGAGCAGCATCGCAACATGGCGCAGCGGAGATCCTAGTTGGATACGTATAGGCAGGTCACCGGCTGAAACCCGGTCGTCTGCTCGGCCGCTACTGCTTCGCCGTTCACGGTAATCTCACACGAGATGTTGCCCCGTTCGCCGTCGACATTTTTTGCAAACAACACCAGCTTATGAAACCCTTCGGTTTCCGCCGCCGTCAGCGTAACGGTCTCGCTCCACGGCAGGTCGTGCTTGGTGGTATCACCGTTTGAATCGGCATCCGTCAGCACGACCACGTTTCGGACCAGCGCCGTACCGGCATCGCCGGTGACCCTGAACTCGACTGTGGTCTCAGCCGTGGTTTCAGCGGTTTTGTTGACAAGGCCGGGGGTCTCGGCCACATCCGGGTTTGATGCGTTCGGTGTTGGCGGCGCAGACGGTTGAACGGATGCCGACTGTTGTGGTTGCGCCGAATCGCTCGCCGCGCAACCGGAAAGCGTCATCACACCGATAACTGCGAGGACAAGTACGGGTCGAATAACCGAGGATCGAGAACTGGTACCAAACGGTTTGCGCATTTCTTTTCCTTCTCTCAACGTGACACACACTCTGTTCAGCCGCGTCAGCTTCCCAATAACAAAACACGTGCCGTCTCTGAGGACGTTCAGCCTCCCCCACATGACGCAGGCCATGCCCCGGATGGCTCCGTTGTCACTCCCACGCGACCTCAAATTTGCACAGCATGAAAAGCACAATATGTGCCGCTGGCTCGCCCTCCAGACGCAGCACAAACCTCACACAATCGGACGAAGTCAAGACGGTCGACAGGCTAGATCGTCAAGCCGGTGCCCGCTGTGCAACAAGTCACTCATTGACCAGGCTGGCAAATTTACGAGCATTAATAAACTATCACCGCGTCCTAGAATTGCCAAGCTTCCAGGATGCAGACAGGACGCTCAACCAACTCGCGATCGATACGAGGCCCGGTTATCCCGGCGCTGCGGGTCCCGGCACTGCGGAGCCCGGTGCCGCTGACCGCGATGCCAATGGAGATCACACGTCAGAGCAAGGCTTGCACCCACGTCGCACCGGAGCATCCGCATCAAGAAGACCAGGCAGCGGACAGCACAATCGTGACGAGCGTCCTGAAGGCATGGGAACCCGCCTGAGGAGGCGCCGAACAATATCATCCTTGCTGCGGCCTCCCCCTGGCCCTGTGTGTAGGTCCCGCCGCTGATGAGCTGTGAATGACGCGCGAGCAGCTGCAAACGTGTTGTCTGGAAAAGGGAGTTGCTCAGCGACAGCATCTATAACGAGCTCCGAAATTGCTCGCACGAACAACTTGGCAGATGCAGGATCGCGTCCTCTATGGTGGGCCTTCGTAAGCGCCATTTGCCACAGGTTCAGGCGAGTTTACTCATGTCACGATTCGTAAAAACTCACGCAACGTTCGAAGAACAAAACGACCACTCGCCTCAGTTATTGGCGTAAACCGTCAGCCGTTCGAAGATGATGTGATCCGTGAGATTGGTGAAGCAAACCGTATTCGGGCCGGCCATCGCTCCACGAAAGCTGTAAACCCAGTCTCCATCGCCCCAACCAGGTTTGGAGGTGCTCGCCGCGCCTGGTCCTTCGACCCTGAGCCCTGCGAACGAACCAGGACTCACGTGAGCACGCACAGTTGATTCGAGGTTTCGCTCATCGACTGAAACGGTGACGCACTTTTCTTGACCGGGGAAAAGCAGCGTTGGAATATGTTCGGACACAAGCACCCAGAGAAGAGCACCCGTCACAACGATGCTCACGATGAGAATCACCGTCTTCTCCAATTTAACGTTCTTTTTGGCGCGGGAACCATGCGCTGCTGTGCCAGGTTCCGCCAGGGGATTCTCCAAAGTTCAAGTCCTCGATCTCAATTCGGTAAGGTGCAGGTCTCCCCTGCTCAGGAACTGGTCGGCACCAGATGCTGTTGTTTAGCGCCCCCTATGGTTGCGAGCATCGTTGTCCTTCGGCAAGTGAGAACCATGGACCATCTGCTCAGGGCAGCACCTAATGGTTAAGAGAACTTCTGCTGCAATCTATTACGTCGCCGCTCGCCTGGAGCACAACCGCAAGTTCGGTGATTGCTGGCGGGTCACCTTGCATTTCACGCATCTTCGTGAGCAGTCGCTTTTTCTTCTCGCAGTACTTATGAACTCTCTTGTGCAATCTGTGAAAAGTCGCTCAAGTTTGTGAATCTCGGCGGCGAACAAGCATCGATTGTCTGCGCTGAAGCGCATGGTCATCTCAGCGAATACCGCATGACTCAGGGTTTTCCCGACTTGGAAATCGTGACCACACACAACCTTTTTCGTGCGACGCTGCTCTGCCGTGCAGGAACGCGAGGCACAAACTCAACGCAGGATGATCTATCCTTCCCGGGTGATACCGCTCGCCCGGCTGGCCCTCATGACCCAGAATCCAATCGTCTGGATATCTGTTGCAAACGGTTGCTCGCCGATCACAGTGAAGCCGCTCCGCTCATACATTCGCCGCCCGGCCACGTTGGTTTGGAGAACGTCAAGCCACACGGTGAGTTGTTTGCGCGAATTTGCAAGGTCGAAGACAGCACCCATCAGTGCTGCACCGTATCCTCGACCTGTCGATTCCGGGGCAAGATAGATCTTTTCGAGCTCCATTCCGGCAATGCCATTGACCGGATCAGGTCTGTCGAAATTAACCTTGCAGTAGCCAACGACTCGGCGCTGTGTGTCCATCGGAAGATCTGCATCAGCTGCTGGGCCGAGCGTGGCTACGAGGTAGCAAGTGCGCCCTGACCGAATCTCCGTTGCAATTCGAACCTCGTCGAACTGATCGGCCAGGTAGTTTTCCAGCGCGGCCGGTGACCAGATTGAAGCGAAGTGCTCACGGTAGGTGCTTGCGCCTATCCTGCGCAGTTCGGGAGCGCTGGTGTGCGTCGCCGGGTCAATCCTCAGAAAGCCACCCATCTGCACTATTCCTTTCTGCCGCGAACGCTGGAAAGCGCCAGGGGCAACCTCAAGCGCAACGGTGGGACTCGGTGCCGCCTGTGGAATGATCAACGACAGAGCCCTCGCGGCCACCTCCATTATGGCGGCTCGGCAACGTGGTCAAGAACGGGAGCCCCTCCGTGGGAAAAGATGAGAGCCGCGAAAAGCAGCGTGGTGCCCGATACTCGAGTGAGACCAGGTGCTGACCCGTTTCGAGACTATTGGCATGAGCCGGGTAATCCGAAGGAACCATCATTCGGAGGACGGGCAACACACAACGATTCAACAGGATTCATGCAGATCTGCACGAGGCAAATAGTCGTGATCTCAGCACCTATCTGATCAACAGCAAAGTACGTTGGTCAGAGCAGTATCGGCACAAGATCCGTTCCAGCGTCGTCATTTTCTAGACGTGGGCTCACCTACAGAGGATGATCGACAGAGGATGATCGATTCCAACCCAGCGCAAGATCTCCTCCTGGTTCCCAACAGACGAGCATCATCGATGACCACTAACGTGGTCGCACTTCTCCCGACGAAATACTGCCCGGCAGGCTCGTCGGTAGTAGGGTTCGTTTACTGTGCCTTCTCGTCGCGATGTAATCGTCGCAGTTGATTCAAAAAAGACGGATAAACTGCGGTCCTGTCCAGAGAACGCAACACAAACGCTAGTCGCTGCGATTCGTTCAGCTGGTAGAGAGGCCCGCTACCCGCATCGCAATAATTCGCCTCGCCAGGAAACGTGATTGAACTCAGTAACAGTCAACAACGTCCAGCTGAAATTCGAGGTATCGTCTAGAACACCTCAAAAGCGACCACAGCGATACCTGACAGTTCGATTTCAAGACGGCTGGAAAGGATCTCGGCCTGATCAAGATGGGCTTGATGATTCGCAGGGGAATCCCAGCCAAAACTAAAATGCTCTAGCCAGAAATCCGTCCAAACGCGCAGTTCATTCGTTAGCGACAACGAGAGTCCAAGCGCTTCGGGCGTCTGCATATATGCCTCTGTCCCGGTTTCCCATAGCGGCCAGGGATTACCATCGTCTGGAAAAAATCGAATGACACGATTCATTTCAACCTCGCAATCACGGAGCATGGGAGTAGACGGATAACCACTCGTTAGATTATCCGAGTTGTCTGCACCTGCGGACACTACGCTAAAGCTCGATATTGGGGTGGAGCTTCATGCGGTTCTTCTCTGCCCCTGGGGAATGCCAATTGCGATGGCAACCGCTCCGCTATATCCATAGGGTGCGGGACTGGAACCCCTCGGTGCGCCGCGGCAAGCGAGAACCAACCCAGCCAAGGGCAAACCCAGGGCGGCGGAACGTGGGGCGTGCGGGACTTGAACCCGCGACCGACGGATTATGAGTGGGTTTAGCGGGGGAAGTCATGGAGATTCATAGGGCTGCATAGGGAGCCATCAGTGGGGCTTTCCCCTGTGATTTCAAGCCCTTTTGGGCATATCGAGATTCACGAAGATTCATGGGAACTCAAATAAAACGCGAGGTTTGCCCCACGTTTGCCCCACGAACCGGTTTTGCCTTTGCCTCTATTCGGCAGCATGATTCAGGTATGGCTTCTTTCACTGCAATGCTCCGTGCAACCGCTACTCGCGAGGTAGAGGTGCAGGGTGACCACAAAGCTGACGCCGAGGCGAAGGTGGTTGCTCAGATCGCTGCCGAGGGTGGCGGCTGGGAAATGGAGACGATCAAGATGATCTCCAAGGACGACGCATAGCGTCGACGCCCTGGTGAGCCGCTGATTGCGCCATTACGGTGTGCAGCATGGACGACTTCTACAAGGACCGCGCTGAGGCAATGGTGCTCGCGCGTGATGCTGGTGAGACATATGTGCAGATCGGCCTCGCGTGAAGTGTGACTGATACACGAGCCAGGCAGATAGTGGTTGTTGAACGGGCACGTCTTCTTCGTGCCGGCGCTACACGTTCTTGAGTAGCCGACGCTTCTTCTCGGAGTACCTTGCGGGCTCGGCTTTGCCATCTGCGGAGGCGCTGCGACTCCACCTTGACAGAAGGTTGGGGCCGCTTCTTCGTCAACGGTCAACCTACACACCTCCGACTCAGTACAGTAATTGTTAGGCACCAAGCCTCACAGCAGGCGCAGCAACCTGCTTGCTGACAAACCCAGCACAATCACTGGACCTCAACACCAAGGAAAACAAATGACCCTCAGCAGCCTCTTCGCAAGCGCATGGGACGTAGTCGTCTTCATGTTCTGGATCTTCGTCTTCATCACCTACCTGACAGCGCTTTTCTCTGTCATAGGCGACCTGATCCGCGACAAGCAAACCAATGGCTGGATCAAAGCCCTCTGGTTCGTTCTCCTCATCTTCGTGCCGCTGCTGACAGTCCTCGTGTACTTGATCTTCCGTGGCCGCGGAATGACAAAGCGCCAGATCGCTGCAGCAGAAGAAGCGCGCAAGGCAACGGAGGAATACGTCCGTAACGCTGCCGGGCACAGTTCAGCAGATGAAATCGCCAAAGCGAAGTCACTCCTCGACGCCGGTACCATCACCGCTGCAGAGTACGAGGCGTTGAAGGCTAAAGCCCTCGCCAGCTAGGTTCTCGTTGAGGGCGGCCTTCGCATTAGCGGAAGTCGCCCTTTTCTGTGTTCGGCAGGATCTTCACCAGCAACATGTTTTCTTCGTCCATTGTCAGTGGCCCGGCGTACACTATCCCCATGGTCGAGCGTTTGACCCGCAATCTCGTGCGGCTCTCCCCGGGCCTCTATGGCGTGCAAACCGACGACGGTACGCCGCTCTGTTACATCCGCGAAGTAATGGCTTCCACCGGGATTATCGTGCGGCAGGTATACGCCTACGGGAAACCCCGACACGGCGGCGTCCCCATCCTCAGTAGCTTCCCCGCAGCACCGGCATTCCTCGACGAAGCACGACTGCGAGAAGTGCCACTCGAAGACGTAGTACAGTCGTGCCTGCAGTTTGCTGACTACCTACTTGAGGAAAAAGCCAAGCTACGCCCACCAGATGACCCCCGGATTTACCGTTAGCCAGAAATAGTTAGAAGCTACCATCCGAACGGCCATAGACCCACCGGAGTGAAGCTCAAACGTAGACTCGCATCATCATTTTGTCTCCTCGGGACGCGTGTCAACTGGGTCGTCGGGGAAATCCCAGTTGTCCGCGTTCTCGGGAGTTGGCGGGACTGCCCAGAAGTTAAGCTTCCCGTCCTTCTCTACCGGCCAGAAACCCCAACCCAAACGTTTGAATGCGTCCCTAACAATCATTGGCGTCTCACTCATATGAGGAGCGGCATCAGCCGTTACCATGTTGCCATTACTGAGCGTAAAGATGAGTTTAGGGCTGAGCTCATTACCCAAGTCCTTACATCCCTCCCGAAGGTGAGATAGCTGACCTTCTGCATCCTTCGGAGAGATCAGCAACGCCGCGCTGCTGCCAGGAGCAAGGAGAACCCCGCCAGACTTCGGCTTCTCGTCGAGAAGTCCGTCAAGTGGAACAAAGCTGTGATTCGAATGGAACATCAGATGAATGGGATTGACCGCGCATCGGTAAGGAATGACGGCACTGTCCAAAACCAAGTGTGCTTCGAGAACGGTGATCGGCACCCTACCCTCGTTGGTTATGACCGTCCAATACTTCGTGTGGCTCGTTATGGTCCCGTCGGGAGTCGTGGACATGGGTTCGAACTGCTGAGTAATTTTATCGCGTTGAGCACTGTCCTGGGCGATTGCGTTGGCTTGCAAGGCGACAACCAACGCCACGATAGAGGCAAGAGAGGCAGTAATGCCAAAAATGAAGTTGACCATCTTCATCCAGTGTTTTTCAGGAGGGTTTCGAGCAGCAATCACGTCGGCTCGACATCGGGGGGATTTCGTCATGACACCAAACTACTCGACGCAAAAAGCTATCGTCTGCTGAATTTGTTACACATTTCCGCAATCACTCGCTAACGCAAAAAAGCCCCGCCCTACCGAAGTAGGACGGGGCGGCAAATCATTGTTGAAACGGTCAAACATGCTTTGTGTGGGTGACTGCCCAAGCCTGGATAAGACGTTCTTGCTGGGTGCTTGATCTTTCCGCTTCCTCAGCTGCCTGACTTAGTTTCTCGTCGGGATGGAGGGTCTGGAGCTCGTCGAAATACCTGCGTCGTGCAGCTGAAATTTCAATTCTCTTGCCATCTTTGTTCTTTGCAATATATTTTGTCATCTTGCCTCCTCCGTCTTGGCCTAATTCTACCTTTTCCCAAGGACATTGGCGATAGTACTTGCCGCTGTAGTACCGAGGGAGACGAGATCGAGATCGTCCAGCCTGCCCGGCTTTTGAGGAAGAACCCCTTGCGGAATGTCGATGGCGAGCACACCGATACACCTCGCATTGGAGCTTTCTTTGATGATGGGGATGGCAAGAATCTCTGCATACTTTGACTCGATGTTCCGATACTCAGGATAGGAAAAACCCTGCAGATCCACGTCAAGCACTTCCGAGGGCTGAGCAAAGTAGGCCTCGTCGGCAACAGGCACGCGACGCCTAACTTCCATCCAGTCGATATGGACGATATTCCCTTCCTTCCAGGCCCGTCCGATTGCCCCCTTAGCTGGAACCCAGCGAACTCGTGATTCTTGCGGGTGGTCCGATAACCTAAATCTTAGAACTCGAGATAGATGCATCTTCCATTTACGAAATCGATTTCGTTTGGTTTCAAAAACGCTCACGCCAATTTGCGTGATCTTGACACCGCTTGTCTCTGCAGCAGCCGTCAGTACTGGAATTATGGCTTTTTGGATTTGCCGCTTGATTTGTAGCGTCTCTACCTCAGTTCTCTCCCATGCCAGGGAGCGAAATCCACTCAGCATCACGGCGACAACGGCCACGATGACTACCGTGACTGCCCACCATGGCTTATCCGTAATTATCCCAAACTCAACGAGTGCCGTAATGACGGTCGCGGCTGCCGTTATCACCAGAACTATCACATGCATCGCGGTAGAGAACTGTCTCATTTTAGAAGGTTATCGCATTTGCGATCTGAGATTTCGTGCGCAAAATGCCCGCCCTGCCGAAGTAGGGCGGGCATTTGTAGAATCAACTAGATTCTGGACGTCAATGCTTCATAGATTTCCCGAAGTGTTTCCAGCTCAGCACGTGCATCACCTTCGTTGTGGATAATACTGGCGAGAGCACGAGCATAATCAGCGGCGGTTGATGCATCGATGATCACGTTTGATGTAGGAACTTGAACTACATCTAGTTCAAAACGCTCTACGATGTTGGGGACCTGGGGGTCTTCGACCTGCTCAACAGGGGCGTTGCGGTCGACCCCAGATGCCCTAGCAATGTCCGCAAAATCGATCAACTGGCCATATGTCATTTCGTATGTTTCAAGAGATAGTTTGAGAGTCATGGCTTCACTGTGCCATAACTGCTACATGCCCGCATCTTTGCCTGTGGATAACTCAATTCGGCTACCAACCTGTCTTCCGGCGAGGTACGTTTATGCCCAGCAGTAAATACGAATCACGCAAGCTCTGCGGGGTCCCCACCGTCCGCAAGGAATTGCTTCTGTAGGTCAGCCACCTGAACAGGAATGGCAGACAATCGTTGCCGGCGTGCCTGTTCCTCGACGATTTTGTTTAGTAATGACGCAAGCACAAAATCGTCGAGCGTTTCGATGTCTGGCATGATGATCAGCCCCTACTTCCCTCACCCCAAGAGGTATCGGCTGCGGCGACAGCCTTCGGGACTGTTCCGAACAGAGTGTGCCGACTCAGCCAGTCGTTTATTGTAGGAAGCGCCATGACTTTCGACAAGATCCCGGCAGTAACTGTTACGAAGGCGGCCGCACCAATGAGCCATCCTCGTGCCGATGGCGGCAAGGTCTCGCCGTAACCGTCAAGAACTATTTGGATGACCTCTGGAACGAGCAAGCCAAACGTGAGCAGAGACGGCAACCCGACCTGAAATAGTGTGCGCCATACGCGCTGGTTGACATACCATGGCGTCGGAATTTGAGCGTGCTTTGCCATGTTTCTCCAATCTAGACCGGCCAAGGTGGCAGATCTGCTTCTGTGAGGCACGGTGCCTCAGCAATGATTCGGCGGTGACGGCTGAGGGACTCCTCGAGGCGTCGCCGTCGAGCAGCTTCTTGGTCTGCGCGCTGCTCTTGCCGGTCAGTTTCGGCGAGCGCTTTGTCTCGTTCCTCGGCGACGCGATCTCGCTCACCCGCCATGCGGTCGAAGTCCGCGCGCAGTTGGGTAGTGGCTCCTCCTCGCATCCCTTTGAGCCATTGGAGTAGCTTGACGAGACCGCCGCCCGTGCAGAACACAAGTACGGCCTGCACTATGGTTTCGATCATTTGGGGATCTGCTGCCATTCGGGTGTACCCCCTCGCGGCTCGAAGCTGTACTTCTTGATAAGAAGCCAGCGGATGTAAAAGACGGAGCCGGAGAGAAAACTCAGCCCTGCCTGTGTGTATCGGGTGACACCACCATCGTGCATGTCTGCCCAGATCACCACCGCGAAGTAGATGCCAATCCCAACCAGAATCATTCCGATTGCGAGTCGCTCCACCCACCACCACCCGGGGAACACTGCGACGATGCCCCCGATGGCCCCGACGATGAACAGTAGTGACCATGCAATCGACGTGAGCTCGCCGATTTCTCCGGTCATGACTGCCGGTGGTGTCACGAGCGAGCCTGCACCGATGCCGAGCACGATGAGGTAGATGGCGGCGTAAGCGGTCTTGAGGTGCCGGGGTTCCGTGATGGATTCCCAAATGTCCCGGACAGACATCGTTACTTCTTAGTGAGGGCTGTGAGCACCTGGTCGAGCTTTTTGCTTACCTCGGCGGTCTGCGTCTTCTGTGCGGCGAGTTGCTTCTGCATGTCGACGAGTTGCTTCTGCAGTGCCTCGTACTTGCTGTACTCGTATCGAAGCACACCACCGATGTTGTCAAACTTGCCGGTACTCTTTCCGTCAGTCGTCATGCGAGGCTGAGGCGCATCCATGATGGCTTTGACGATCTGGTTGATTTCTGCTGGTGTTGCCACGAGAGGTGTCTCCTTTGCTGCGGACGCAGACGCGCCGTTGGTGATTTGGTTTGCTCGATTGACGATCCAATCGATGTTGAGACCGCCAGGGCAGGCGGTCGCGTATGAGGTGCCGAATTTCGCGGTCATTTCGTTGTGGCCATAGATCCGGTCACGGGTAATGGGGATGCCGTAGCGTTTCGCCGCATCCGCGATGATCATTGCGACCTTTTCGTGGCTGGCGGGCGATACGCTCCACCCGGCGGTGTTGTCGTTGGCGATCTCGAAAGTGATTGCCTCGGAGTCCTGGACACCAGTACCGCTGGTCCACGCGCGAAGGTCCTCGTCCACAACACACACGGCGGTGCCGTCGCTATACACGGCGTAGTTTGCACTGACCTCGCGTGCGCCGGAGGTCATCATCCGAACGACGCCGGGGCCGTCTGTTGAGGCCATGTGGTGAAGCTGGAAGTACTTGATTTGGTGACCCCCACGCGAGGACCGTTGGTGCGTTTGGACGATCTGATTGGTGTATTTGCTGTGAGTCATTCGACCCTCCTATTATTTGGCGATGTAAGCCGAGGTGATGTGCTGGCCATATAGCACGGTGGCCCTTGGGACTTGGCGCATGTGACAAGGCCTGGGTTATCGGCGTTCGATGCCCATAGGCCGCGCAGAGCACGACTGCGTTGATTGCTACACAGGGGTGTCCCACGAGACTCCCTGAATAGCAATTTGCGTGTTCGTACTAATGGTGATGCCGCCAGAGAAGAATGTGCGGAGGTTGATTGACCCATCCGGCGCAATCCATGCATCAACGCTCCCGTTGAGGTTGAGCCCGGGGGTGTAACGCTGCAAGGTTTCAGGCTGAAATCCTGTCGGGATCGTTCCGGGGACGACCACTACGCCTGTCAGCGCCAAGGCCGAGGTGCGGCCAATAGTGATATCGGCAAGCACTCGCCTGCCAGTTTTTCGGAGCCTAGAGGTTGAAAATACCCAGCCCGAATTGACCACCACGGTTCCCTCGGTAACCGTTTCAATGGCAGCGAGACGAGCGGCAAGGCCGGTCACCTCAGCAACAGTGTGGGTGTGGGCCGAAGGTGTAAACGTTGTTGGCTTCCCCAGAATGTCCGCCCAGTTCTGACCGGCGCCGGTGGCTCCTGTCGAGCCTCGGGGCAGTGTGAGATTGAGCGTCTGCTCCGGGTAGGTGCCGACGATAGATGCTGCGGCGGCCGCGCCGGTGGCTCCGGTTGTGACGGTGCCAATTTTTAGCTGATTGTCACGCCCTCTATCCCCTTGGCCTCCGGGGATACCAAATTCTACGATGTCGACAACTTGATCTACCATCATTTCCTCTTTCTATTGCGACAGGTACAGATAGCCGGAGGCAACCTGCACTGTTGATGTTGAGTCGCTGATGCGCAGCGACCACGCGCCGGTATATCGGCCGGCCCATTCGGGCGCTACCAAAGAAGCGGCCGTCAGCTTGATGCTCACAAGCGAATCACCGTAGATATTCGCAGGGAATTCTTTCCACAGTTCACCAGTGAGCGATTCAAAGCGGACCGTGGCGGTGCGTCCGCGCACGTCCACCAGGGTCTTATTCGTACCGTCGTGTTTGTACCAGCGGAACCCGAGTTCTTGGTCACGTCCGATACCGATTGCAATATCTTGTCTGAGCAGCGTTGGCCGCCCGAGTACACCATTCATACCGATCACGTCCTTGTAAATGTTGCTTGTGCGGTGAGCTGCGCGACGCTGTCAGACCGCGCCGGGAAATCTCCGTATCCGGCAGACCAACCAATTTGAAACGCGACCGAGATTGACGCGGCAGGATTGCTGACGTCCATACCGAAGGAGCTATCGCAGACAAACATCGTCCGGTCAGAAAACGGCCTCGTCGACGCGCTTGATTCCATCCCCGCTGTTCCGGAGATAATGACCCGCGACACCACAGTCGGGAAGGAGAGCTCCCGCACATTCGTGGCGGAGCCAGTGCCGATAGCCATAATTGACAAGCGGTTCTTCCCCGGAGGTCGCAAAATAGTGACGTTGGCGACCGTGTTCCATCCTTCTCTGAGGGCATAATTATTGCCTTGGCCGAATCCCACTACCGAGTGTGGAATCGACAGAATCACTTCTTCCATCGCCGCCATTTGTGCACTGAGCTTCGCTACCGATTGAAAGGATCTCGTGCCGCCCGCAGACAGCGCCTCACGTGTGGCAATCGACTCCGCTTCACGCTGACGTCGGAGCGATTCAAAAGGGTCTGTCGTGGCTGCGCTATAGCCCATTTCGCACCCTCGCATTCACAGTCAGCCAGTCACTCGTGTCTCCGCTTACCTCAAGAATCTTGAGCGGCAGCACGGTATGGCCCAGATAGAAATCTTCCACAGTGAGGTCAGCCCAGTCCCCCGGCTTCACATTCTGCTCAGCGCCCACCTGAAGCGAAAAGACCTCTTGTGTTTGTGAACCGCGCAGGAGACTTTCTTGGACGTAGCCACGTAGCGTCGGCAGCTCGCTCACCGATGAGTGAGACGTATCAGCGGACTGCATCACCGGCCACCCCACCCTTGTCAGTGCATCGGACGATGCCCTCGTCATCAGCACCATGTCGTCGCTACCGCCGCCAAGACCCCAGTGATCTGTCGTCATCGCGCTGCCGTCCTCGTGCATGCTTGCCAACGACACCCGCTGTCCCGGCGCAATCTCATTCCACTGATGCACTGTGTCGATCAGTTCCGCAGAGCCTTGCATCGCAAAGCTGAGCCTGCCGTCGACCCCGATTCGTGGCTCAAAGCGCAGCTCCGGCCCGCCAATAACCTCGGTGAGTTGCGACAAGCGCGTGTCAACGCTCGCCAGGTCAAAGCCGTAATACACGCGCACGTTTGGACCACCAGTTAACGGTGGCAGCGTGATTGGCAAGGCACCCCATTTGAGCGACTCAGCTACGAGTTTCACAGCAATATCCACCAGCGACCCGGTTAGTTCAAGCTTCCACTCCGGCGCTGGATTGTCTTCATCTATCATGACCTGACCGTCAACCTTTTTGGATGACAGCGCATAATTCAGCACTAGGCGATGCTTGAAGATTTCCCACATGCCCGATGCCGGGATGGTCAGCGACCCGCGGGGCCTCGATCGGTTGACGACTGGGCCAGCGTGAAGGATGGTGTCACCACGTATAACCGCGATGAGTGTGCGCCATGGCCACGTCTTTCCGCGGATATCCCAGGTAGCTGCCTCCCGGCTCCAATCCACAGTTATATCAATCGTGCCGGCCTCGTTGAGAGACTTTTTCCAGACCACGTTGGTGTACGGAATATTCCCGATAAACTGGCCCGTCATCGTCTCGAAGGCGAGCACCTTGAGCGGTTCTAGTACCAAGCCGGCCTCACTTTCATGCTGACCTGCGCGCCAGCCGTGGCAGACACCGTCAGGGCGTGACGGCCAGGCGGGAGCGCGGTGACAACGTCATCAATCAGCCCACCGACCTCGACTCCGTTGCTCGTGGCGGTGCCACTGCGAGTGTCAATTCGAAGCCCGACCGCGTCCCCGGCCCACCGAATGGTTCGGAAACCCTGAGTAATCGTCAGAGAGGTCACTCTGCCGGACACTTCGAACACGGGATAGCTAGGCGCGGTACCCGCGTTCTCTGCGGTGATAACGCCGCCGACTGCTGAAAAGGTGGCCTCGCGGCCGTACTTCATGGGATCAGGGCATGTCAGGATCAATGAGAACCCGCTTTTGTGATTGTTGAGGTGCCGAAAGACGGGCACACTCCCCTGATACCCGGTCACAGTGCGAATCCCCGCCGCATCCTGCACATGGACCGTCAGGTCGTGCACAATCAGCGCGGCCAGGTAATCGCGTGCAATTGACTCGGCGACGGCAGATGATTTGTCTTGCCGGAACCCTCTGATCGTAAGTATCCGAGGGCTGAGCAAGAGTTGCGCTGGCCAGTAGCTACCGTGCTGCTGCGGGATCAGCTCAGACGATGCGCGCGGCGCGGCAGGTTCGTACCACCCCGAGAGCCCGTCTTTTTCGAGTCCCCAGAGGCCAGGGCCGGGTGCTCGATTCTCGTGAGGCCCGTCCACCAAATCGAGCACCCCCCTGGCTGAGGCGAGTGTTACACGCATGTCATCTCCTTAGGTTCTCTGCGACGACGGCCGCCACGAGATTAGGATCGTTTGCAAACACCTGAATTGGTGGCACGGGCGACTGAGTCGCGCCGTGCTGCCCGACTACGCTTCCCAACGTGCTGCCGGGGCTACTTGCTGTCACCGTCGAATTTGCATTCACGGTTGCTGTCACGCTCGTCATTGCCTCTTGTGCCCGGTCTGCTGCATCCTTGGCCATGCTCACGAGAGAGTCCCCCAGATCTGCCGACTGAGCGTCCACACCCACCACCGCGCCGCGAACAATGTCGCGACCTGGTTGAATCAAGCGCCGAGCGGGCGATTTGATTCCAAAGAAATCCTTGAAACCATCAAACGCTGCACCGGCAAGGTCAACTACCGCATCCACGATGGAACCCACCATTGAGCCAAGCCCGTTGATGATGCCCAGAACGATGTCGATACCCAGGCCAAGCCAATCCACCCCCATCAGACCGTCCCAGATTGCCGAGATAATCTGCGGAATCATTGCGATGATCTGAGGTATGGCCTTCACCAAACCAACAATGAGTGAAACGACCAGTGAGATGCCGGCAGTAATCAGCTCGGGGAGCATCTTGAGTAGTCCTGCCACGAGCTGCAAAATCAACGTGATTGCTGCTGTGATCAGCTGCGGCAGCGCCGCAATGAGGCCATCGATGAGGGCCAGAAGCATATCGATTCCGGCCTCAATGATGAGAGGTAGGTTCTCAATAATCGCGCCAAGCAATTGCATGATCAGGTCGATGACTGCCGTAATTAGCGTAGGTAGCGCCTCGACGATGCCCGTGATCAACGCCAGCAGGAGCTGGATGCCTGCCTCAATGATCAATGGCAAATTCTCGATGATGGCACCAAGGAGCTGCATCACAAGGTCAATGACTGCCGTAATCAAGGTTGGAAGCGCAGTAACGATTCCGTTGACCAAAGCCATGAGCAGTTGAATGCCGCCCTCGATGATCATTGGCAAGCTCTCGACTATGGCTGTCAGTAGCGCTGTGATCAGCTGGACGACACCTTCAAGAAGCAGCGGCAGCGCAATGACGATCCCCTCGATGAGGGATGTGACAAGCAGGGTCGCCCCCGTGATGATCAGCGGGAGGTTGTCGACGATCCCCGTCACAAGACCACTGACGAGCTGAATAGCGCCGTTAACCAGCAACGGAAGCGCGGCTACGATTCCTGAGACAAGTGCGTTGACAAGCTGAATGGCCCCGTCAATAATCATCGGCAGGTTCGCCACGATCGCTGTGATGAGTCCGTTCAGCAGCGTCACGGCACCGGCTACCAGTATCGGAATTGCAGCGACGATGCCGTCAATGAGGGCTGTCACGATCCCCGCGGCCGCTTCGAGCAGTGCTGGGAGCTGCGCAAGGATTGAAGAGACGAGCTGAGGAATGACCTCGGCAATCTTCTGGACAATTCCAGGAAGCGCTGCGACGACCTTTTCGATGACACCAGTGAGGCCTGTGACAATGCCGCTGGCGTCTCCGCCCGATGAAGCAAGAACCGCAAGTAATACTCCGACGATTCCGAGCGGCCCGGCGAGGAGCTTCAGTGGACCAAGCAGTCCGGCAAGAGCGCCCCCAAACAGCGGCAGCTTTGCGACGAGGCCCACGATGCCACCGCCGGCGAATATCGCAAACGCACCGCCGACGGCTACAACAGCTGGGTTGAGTCCGGTCAGGACATCTTTGATGCCACCGAATCCAGAGCCCGCTTTGCCGAGGGTTTCGCCGATTTTCTCAAAGGACGGCGCGAGCGCGTCGACGCCGTTCCTCAGCCACGTCACGGCAGGAGTAACGATGTTTGTGATTGCGGTCGCGAGCCCGGTGAGGATCGGAAGCACAGCCGACCCGATGCGCACAGCCAGACCTTGAAAGGTGACGCCGAGGGTTCGAACAGCACCGCGAAACGCGCCGAACTTTTTCTTGTCGGTATCGTCAAGCACGATGCCGAGCTCGGCGGCCTTACCCGTGAGCTCAGCAATGCCTGCCGCACCCTTGTTAAGAAAGGGCAGCATCGCTGTACCCGAGCGACCGAACATCTGCACAGCCAAAGCCGTTTTTTCAGGCCCGTCAGGCATCGACTTGAACTTGTCCGCAACCTCGGGGAGGATGTCCACCATCTCGCGGATGTTTCCATTTGCATCAGTGATGGAAGTACCAAGCTTTGCTGACATCTCTGCCGCAGCCTCACCAGAGGTGGAGGCTTCTTCGAGCTTCCGAGAGAAGATCGTCATCGACGTATTGGCTGCTTCGGTATCCATACCGGATAGCTGCATTGCGCCGCGAAGACCTGAAACTTGCTCCGTCGTGCCACCGATGATGCGCTGAAGGGAATTCACCGACCCCATAAGGCCGGTGAAAGCCTTCACCCCAACCGCCGCTGCAGCAGCGAGGCCGGTAGCCATTGCTGTCGCACCCGAGCTGATGCCAGAGGCGATTGACTGGCCGATCTTGACCGCAAGTCCCCCGACGGTCGAACCGATGCTTTGCAACCCGGACAGCATTGACTTGCCAAGGACACCGAGGCCTTTGAGCGCGGCACTGCCAAGCCCCGACAGCCCAGCACCCAGCGAAGAAACAATGCTCCGGCCGGCGGGTCCAGCCGAACCTGCGACCTTCGCAAACATGCCCGAAACTTGCGAGGTAACGGGTGACATCCACGTCGCAACTTTTGACCCGAGCTGCACAAATGGCGTACCAATTTTGGCGACCGCAGAAGCCGCAGTTGCACCAATCGGTGCCAGCGCCGTGCGCACCGACGACCCGACGCCAGACATCCAACCCGCAGAAGCAGACCAGGCAGAGGCAAGTTTCCCGCCAACCGATGTCGCCATCGAAGTAAATGCGGTACTGACGCTTGCAGCGATTGTGCGGGCAAGCCCGCCAAGTTTCGAAAGGCCAGTGACGTAGGACAACGCCCGAATGATGCCGCCGATTGAACCAGCGAGCCCCGTGAATGCAGACTGCGCCGCGTTCGCATCGGTCCAGCCTGCGCGGAGGTTCCGCGTCATCTGAAGAAACCCACCGCCGGCTACCTTCGCTGAGGTTGCCGTCGCAGTTGTCGCGGCGGCGAGGGCGGTCTGAGCGGTTTGTAGCCGCTGCGACGCGGCAGCAACGGCATCAGTCGCCGCCTGTTGATTGCGACGAGCGGAAGCCAGCTTTTCCTCAGCGGCTACAGCCTTCGCAGAGCCCTCGCCAGACTTGGCTACCGTCTCTTGAAGCTGAGCCTCAGCCACACGGACCTTGCCAGCCTCATCTTGCTGCTTCAGGCGAGCCTTCGACAGGACTGAGCTTGCCGAAGCGATCTCCCGCTCCATGCTTCGCAGCTCGGCTGCACCAAGATTGCCAGCACTTGCCGACAATGACGACTTGAGATCTTTGCCGAGCCCACGCCCCATGCGCGCACCAACGCCATTGAAACCGCCCTCAACCGATTTTGCGCCAGCAGCACCAGCATCCCTTGACTCTTTCGAAACAGAAGACTTGAAGCCCTTCATCTCGGGAAAAATCGCGATGTGTGCGGAGCCTACTTCTGCAGACATGGCACCTCCTCGTGTTAGCTTCCGAAGACAATCCCGGCGTCAAGTTCGGCGACTGCCGCCACCACTTCATCCGGAGTCGCATTCGGCTCTTTGGCGCCGGGACGTTCCATCGCCCACGGCATGAGCTTGCTTGCGACCTTCGGATTGGCGATTTGCGCGCTCAATGCGATCAGGTCGCGAATCGATGCGGGATACGCCCAGTCGGCAAGGTCAGCGCCAAGCGCTGTTGATTGATCGGCGGCAGCTTCCCTCAGCAGCAGAAGCGCTTCTCCCCAGGAGAGGCGGTCGCCCAGATCGGACAGGCCAACACCGAACGTCTCACGCAGGGTGCGCGCGACGGTTCCTGGCCGGTCTCGGATGAGCTGGGCGACCGCGATCATTCCGGGAGCGACGCCTGAGTGACTCGCTGCAGAATGGTGAAGAATTTCGAGGCCAGTACGGCAGTCTCGGCCACATCGTGCTTCGTGAACTCGGCGGCCGCTTCCGCGCCGCCCAGTTTGGTCAGTAGAAAGACAAGCTGCTCGAGGGGATCGTCTGACAGAGCCGCCAGCTCGTTGATGATGTCGAGCGAAAGCTTGAGTGGTAGCTCAACCGTCACTTTGTCGGCGAACCTGCCGACAAAGGTGTCACCGACGATGATGTATCGCACGTCCGGGACGATTGCGGCGATCGCCTTTTCCTCTGCGTCATCAGTCCAGCTGTCAAAGTCGTACTCGGCTTTAGTAGGTGTGGTGGTCTTGGTGGTTTTGGTAGCCACGGTGGTGTCTCCTTGTCGGGTGATGAATATTTGATGTCGGGTTTGGGTGGTGTGGTGCTGGCCGGAGCGACCCGACGCACTCCGGCCAGCAGTCAGAGTGGTGCTATGCGACAGTCACAGACGGACTCGTGCCGCCCGTCAGGTCGATAACACCGGTAGCCAGCACTGCCGCCGAGGGCAGCGTGACTGCGTATGGGCCGCTGCCCGAGGAAGTAATTCCAGAAAGTCCGGTGACGCCTGACAAACCGTTCAGCGCTGCCGTGATTGCTGCCGCAGCAGCGTTATACGCAATCGGCGGTGTCGATGCGCCAGCGAGGACAAGCGTGTAGGTGCCACCAGTAGGTGCGCCGTCGACGGTGACCGTCCAGAAAGCTTTCGCTTCCGCGCCGGTACCGGGAGTGCCGAGCCACCGCCAGAACGGCGAGCCGTTGAAAAGCTCGTGCTCCTGCCAGGTGAAGGTGACGGAAGCGCCTTCGACAGATCCGCGCTCCTGCTTATCTGGCTCAACGGCTGTGACTGAGGCCACACCGATCTCGCGCTTCTCCACGCCGTTCCGGTATCGAGTGGATACGAAAAGGATGAATTGGTTGTCTGGGAGCGACGACGAGACTTCGATGACACCGTTCTCGTCAGGCTCCACGCCTTCAATCAGCTCTGTTACCGCCGCGTTCTGCTCGGCAAGCACGATTTGAACCGTTCGTGTTCCGTCGCCAGCGAGGCTGTATCCCTTCTGGAAGAAGTCGATAGCGTCTCCACTTTCCCGAGCCGGCGCTGGTCCCCCGTCAACCTTGATCAGACCGAGTTTCTTGAAGCCTGCTGGCATGTTCAGTGGGCTCGCCGCAAGCTGCACCTTCGACAGTGCGTTGATGGCGATCACGGGAGCGAATGCTGCCAAGCCCGTGATTGGTACGCCGACGTTCTCGACGCTATTTCCTTGTGCATCAGCACTCATGATTACTCCTTAAAAAGTGAAGGGCCCCGCATTTGCGAGACCCTGAATTGGCTGTTACTGGTTGGCTCACCAGGAGCCGCTCACAACGTATTTTGCGGTGAGGTATCTGCGTGCCACGTCGAGCGTTTCCGCTGCATCGAATGGCCCGTTGCAACCGTCCCAATCGACTGAAGCAATGGGGCAGTCTTGGACAAGAGGGAGGGCATCGTCAAATAGCACCGAAGCGAGCCACCGGGCTAGATCGTTTGCAGGACGCTCATTGGCTCGTGTTCCAGCGAGCACTGATGCGCCGATCGTGCGGTCAAACGTTATCCAGTCCTTTCGGCTCCCGCCATCGTCTCGAATGACAATCAGCGGGCGTGGGAGAGGTAGCTGCAATTCCGCAGGTTCACGCGTGCCAACTTCAAAGTCAAGGCCTGCCACTACACCTTCCGCGCGAATGTAGGCGGTCAGCCACAGCATAAGATCGGGAGGTTCAATCCTCATTTCTTCGCCGCTTTCAGTGCGCGGGCGAGGTTGCCCGTCTTGGACTCGATAAGCAGGGTCTTCGCGTCATCACCAACGACGCGTGTGACGCGACGGTATTTCGCTTCGCGGTGCTCTAGGTGAAGCCCTTTCTTGTAATCTTCGGTGTCGACGGGGGCTGTATTCTGTGCCTCTGTCAGGACACGCGCGGCAGTCTCGTCGGTGAGCTTTTGTACATTTGCGGACCTCAGAATCGAGTCAAAATACGCACGGTTGAATTGAACAGTAGTTTGTCCTTTCGCTGCCACAATTCGCACCCTCTCTGATTAGCCGACTGAGCGGGTAAGTGGAATCTCACGAGGAGGAGTCCAGCCAGTCCACGGATTGGAATCAGCAGCTGGTGGAATCCCATCGATGGTGTAGACCGGTGCGCCGACGTCACCATCCCGGATACGATCACCCTTTTTGATATCGATGTCGCCCTCGCAAAACAGGCTCTTCGCTTCGAGCGCTTGCTCTCTGCTTGCGTTCCCCAGCGCCGAGGTCGATGAATGAGCAACAAACGCGCCCTGAATAGGCAGCACATCTGGGTTCTCCCAGTCGCTGGCCACAGTGCGCGCAGGGTTGTAGGGGTCGGGTATCGGTTTGGCACGAAGTCGGAATACGGTTTTCCCGTATGGGAAGTCCATTACGTGTACCGGCCTTCGGGCCAAATCTTCGAAACCGTCGCCTCGGCAGGAAATCGACCAGCCGGCGCACCGGCACGCCCGGCACTCGCGCAGAGAGCTTCGAGCGCCCTACGAGGGTCCCCGTCAAACGCAGAGCTGACAGAGCCGTAATCAACCGAGGCAGACCCAATACGCTGAGCCTTCACAAACCGAGACCCCCGACCGGCAACCTCCTTGTAAACGCGCCGGAGAATCGCCAGAGCGTTTTTCTGCTCCTCGGACTCGTCCGTGAACGATGTGAGACAAGGGGCAATGGATCGACCGATCACGAGGACCTCGCGAGCAAGATCCTCATCATTCCCAATACTGTTATGGTCTATCACTCCATCACCCCTTGTCTATCTACTTCGCTGCCTTGGCGGCCGCTGCTGCCTTGGCCGCTGCGTCTGCTTCGGCCTTCGCTTTTTCTTCCGCTGCTGCCTTGGCCGCTGCGTCGATGGCCGCCTGATCAGATACAGGAGCATCCTTGACAGCCTCGATCAACCCGAGTGCAAGGAGTCGCTTCACCTCGTCAGACTCCACGGAGCCAGGCAGCTTCCGACCGCGGCGAAAATACGTTTCGCCGCCCTGCGCGCCAGGGACTTTTACAACGGCCATCGTCGCTGTCACCCGATACTGTTTCACAGCCATTAGAGCCCCGTTCCAGTAATGGTGAGGCCGGCCGTAGCATCCGTCACGACAGGCACAGTTACACGACGTGAGCGCAGGAGGTACCCGTCTGTGAGGTCTTCTCGGATCGACTTGACCTCAACGCCGGGCAGTGACTTTGTGTAGCCGGGGCCACCCAAGTCTTCGTCTGCCATGCCGCCAAGCTCGTCAGTATCGACCAACATTGGCGCAGACGTTGGCGTGTGCGGTGAGCGCAACCACGTCAGGTCAAGGACCTGTGGCCAAGCTCCGGTGATCAGCGGGTTTGAGGCCTCACGAGGCAGCAAACCGGCATCCAAAAAGATCGACATGACCGTCGCGTAGGCAGTGGGCTTGAGCACGATCGTATCGATCGTGTGGCCTTCGCCTGATTCTTCAGCACCAGCTTTCGCCAGCTCGACAGACTTCACGATTGCCGCCGCGGTCGTCCAAGCGCCAGAGGCAGCACTGGTAGTGGTGACCTTTGACGCGATCACGCCGAGCGCAGCCGAATCGACAAACTTAACCATGCGGTTAACCAGCTGGTTCAGTGAGCGGTTCACAACGTCAATACCGCGACGACCGATCGATTCGTCTGTGACCGGAACATCTCGACCCCACTTTTCAACCCGCGCAGCAGCAAGGTCGCCGGCCGTTACCTGCGACCTGGGGTACTCACCGCCAGGCATGATCGATTCTGGATCGTCCGGAGCAAACAACGGCTCGCCGTTCTCATAAAGAACGACACCGCCTACTGATTTGAAGCGCCCCTTGAGAAGCGCATCAGAGATGAAGCGCTGCTCAGCAAGGGTTCGGATTCGCTTGGCGATCAGCGGCTGTGTGCGAAGGAGCTGATGGATCTGCTCAGTCGTCATGCTTTCAGTGCCGCGAATCTGCGGCACTGGATAGGTCAGGGAACTTCCCATTGTTCTGCTCTCCTTCTAGTCCAGTGCAATCTGGATCAGCTGATCGGCAGCTGTGACCGTGGTAAGCGCAAGCCCAATGCCGCGCTCGTCAGTAACCGCAGCAACCTGTCCGTCTGCGGCCGGGTTGACGCGCTGGCCCGCTGTGATCGAGGCAGAGGCCACCAGGGCCTGTACGCCACCGCGCAGCACCAGTACGTCGTCCCCCTCAGTCGCGTCTTGTGCGGCAGCACCGAAAACGCCGGCGCTTGACTCGGTTGCCGTGGTCACCGCGCGAGGGCCGGTGATCGCCACAAGACGACCGCCAATGATGTCAGCGTCAGCGACGCAGGTGACCGAGGCTCCCGGCGCGAATGTGTGAATGTGATCAGCCATGATTACGCCTCCTGCTTCTGATCGGTCCAGCCTGCAGCGGCAGCCAGCCGGGTGTGTTCATCAGTTACGGCATCGACACCGATACCGAGCTCGACAACTGGCAGTGCCGCATTCGCGGCAAGCGAGCTGATGAGTGACGTAGTGCCGGCCTCGTTGGCATCGAGCTGCGCGCGCCAAGTGTCACGCGATGCAGGCGCGATACGTCCCTCGTCCACTGCCGAGTTCACGATCGCGTCACGTCGCGCGGCATCCTGAGCAGCCAGAGCTTTGACTCCAGCCTGTGCGTTGCCCTGGAGCTGTGCGAGAACCCCAGCATCAATGAGCACGGTACCCTCGGGCACTGTGCTCGTATCTGTTACCTGCTCCGCGAGGGACTCGTCGACAGCAGCGAGAAGCTGCTCCTCAGAGATGGCGGCATCGGTCACACCGAGCCGCTCGCGAAGTCCAGCCTTGAAAGCGTCGTAATCCACGACGTTCTCCTTTCGGTTGGTGTCACCCGGCCCGGTTGAGCTCGGGAGTGAAGTTGCCAGAACAGACGCCCTGGCAAGTCTTTGATTGGCACGATCGTTGAACTCATGCTCCGTATCGGCCTCGTCTGCTGGTTCTTCCTCACCAACGGTTGCTGCCTCGCCAGCATCCGGGATCACCGCGACGCGATCAGCCAGGCCCATACTTACGGCCTCGGCTGCGTTCATCCACGTCTCATCAGCAAGCAGAGCGACCCAGTCCTTCTCGCCGCCCTTCGCTGTGTAAATTTCGATCAGAGAAGATTCGATAGTGTCCAAAACTTCCGCGGTTTTCCGCAGCTCACCCGCATTGCCATAGGCAAACGACATAGGCGAGTGAATCATCATCTGCGTTCCTGGAGACATGACGGTGTCCGAGCATCCTGCGGCAATTACGGATGCAGCTGATGCCGCCAAGCCGTCGACTACGGCCGTCACCTCGGCCTTATGTGAGCGGAGCATGTTCAGGATTGATACGCCTTCGAAGACCTCTCCGCCAGGTGAGTTGATTCGAAGGATGATCTGCGTCACGGAATCTGGAAGGGCGTCGAGTACCGCGCCGACATCCTTCGTGGAGATGCCCCAATACCCTCCCCAGGAGTCGATCGGGCCATACATTCGGATCGTTGCCACAGTGCCGGTTCCTGATGGCGCCGGAGACGTCACCGCGTTGAAAAACTCAGCCTTCGCCTTGGGCGGTGATTGATCACCCCAGTAGCGGTTCTTCCACCTGTTATTGGTTGTCATGCTGCCTCCTCAGGCTCAGTAATGCCGGTATGCCGTGCGGTCTCTGGATCGCGCACAGGAAGACCCCACGAAGTACGCACAAACGCTTCCAACGGTTCGTCGGATGTGAGCGCGCCGCATGCGATGAGTGCGCTGATAGCCTCCGCAGTGACAGGGTGTTCAGATCCAATCGGCTCGAAGACAAGTCGAGGTGCGGGCTCAGTTGAGCCCCAGTTGGCGTCGACGAGATCCTCAACCACATGCTGCTGCGTAATGTCGGCGATGTGCTGGGCAACCGCATTCAGCGAGTCGGTGAAAAAGTTCGCGAAAGTCGATCCGAGCGCCCACGATCCTGTCTCGGTGCCAAGGTTTAGAAAGTGCGCGAGTACCGCACGCGCGATTTGCTCATCGTGATACCGAATGGGCTCATCGGTCTCCGGAAGCTTGCCAGTCACTCCCATCAGCTCAAGTTTTGACCCGTTCGGTATGGAAGCACCCGCCGCATCACCAGCACGAAAACCCGTCGCAAGGGTGAGGCCCGCAGACTTCTCGGATTCTTGCCAGTCCTTGCGTTCAGCCAAATTCGTACCGTCGGGCACGGGAGCACCCGTGTAGACAGGCACACCTAGTCCGTTGCGTTCTACGGTCAGTGCTTGCGCGCGCAGCATCCTGTCTTTCAACAGCCAGTTCTTGTACGCGGTTCTCAGGAGAGATTGACCACGCCAATTGGCACCTTCGCGGTCATTGACGTAAGCCACTACACGGTCTGCGGGAATGCGGATCTCGCCGCCCGTAGTTCCGTACTGGTAGATGGCGATCAGACCGCCGTCCTCGGCGACCTCCACCTTGGAAATGGTGCGGGGTGGCCGCCACGCGAGCTTACGAAGCCTCGCCCGACCTTCCTCCATGCGGTAAACCTGCTCGAAATACGAATGACCAAAAGGCAGCTCGAGCAACGCCATGCGCAGGTGCTCGCCCCAAGAAAACCGACCGCGAGTGCGCAGCGGTGCTACACGCGGTTGCCCCTTGATCTGGAGGCCCAGATCTGTCGCAACGAGCTCGACAACCTCATCGCTCGCGCCAGCAGGGTCGATCGACCACCGTGCGCTGCGAATCGGGAGCGTCACCGCGCGCAAAACCGAGCCGATCTGCGAATCCTCTCGGCGCATCTTGTCGTAGACTTCGATGCTTTGCGGCCATTCCAGCGCCGGATTAGTCTCGTGAGACTCGGCTCCAAGCACCTCCCACGAGGCCAATTTGATCGCCTGATATCCAAGCTCGTCAGCCACTGGGCACCTACCTTTCAGAATGCGGCCGTCGCCAGGTTGGCGTCGGCTGGGGTCACGTCGATTCGTGTGACAATTTCCGCTTGCGGAGGTGGTGGAGGCACCGCCTCTGGTTCAGGCGGGAGATTCTCAAGCCCGTATATTGCTTGAGACAAAGCAACCAAGCCTGCAATATCGACCACTGAACCCTCGCGGTTCCAAGCCACGACTTCGCCAAGCTTTTTGGTTATGCCATTCGCCACAGCCAAATCAAGCGACGGCTGAGAACGGTGTCGCAATCTGTCGTCGCGCGCACGGTCGCGAATACGCCCGGCCGCAGAGCCAAGAGCGGAACCCTCGATGCGAATTATTTTGAGGCCGGCCTTTTCTAGAGGCTCGACAAAATCAACCGCTGCACATCCGCGTGCCTGTACTGCCACACACTCAATACCAAGGTGCTGAGCAACCTTCGTGACATAATCGACACCCCAAAGCATGCCCGCACGCTGGGCCACAACCTCGCCGTGGATGCGTCCGTCATCGCGGTAGCCCGCAATGGCAATCGAAGTAAAGTCACGCTTCGCTGATGTATCAATCGACAAGCACAATGGCGAGTCCTCGGCAAGGGCTGAACCGCCCACACCGTCATCGTCGGGCCCGTCTGCGCACGCTTGCCACTCTGGCCAATCCATATAGGCCGGGACGCGAGAGGTAACCCACTGACACAGCGTTTCGGTGCGAAATATCTCTTCAGGCTCCGTCGCCGCCTCAGACAAAATCTGACTCAACGAAATACTCGAATACCCTAGCGACGGATTGGCCTGACGAATGCCGTCAAGATCGTTGACAGGCAGTCCGTCGATCGCTGACCATTCAAAAATAGCCAGATCGTCAGAAACAACGCCCTCTAGATACTCCTCAACGGATTTGATGCCCGTCTCAACGTACCTGTCCCACTCTTCGACAATCTTGATTGCCTCATCGCGCATCTTCATCAGCACAACGGAGCGGGCATCTCCAGCGTTTGAGATACCCCAAATCTGGTTATTGAACTTGTTTCGAGTGGTCTTCGTTATCGCGGCCCATGCTTGCCAGTCAGTGTGCTCGCGCAGCTCGTCCAGAATGATACGAGCGGCCGATTTCCCACGGCCGGCCTTACGGCTGGTCGCCTTGACCTTGTACACCGCACCAGATTTGAGGCGCATCTCCTTCTTACCATTCCGGCGCGACGGTCGACGAGAGTGCCGCTGCAACACTGGGTTCGCAAACGGCACATAACCGGATCGCGGCTTGTCGTCAGGGTCGCAATAGGAGAGCGCTTCTTCCCACGCTTCCTCGGCTTGGTCTAAGTCTTGGGCCACACCGAGCACCATGAAGTCGCGAGCGGCGAGATGCTCAGGGAACCGCTTTGAATCCACAAACATCCACCACAGGGTGAGAACCATGAGCAGCGTCGTTTTACCGTTTTGACGAGCCACGAGCACAAATACTCGACTGAACCGATATGTACCGTCAGGCTTCAATTCGAGCGCATGGATGAGCAGCCATTCTTGCCAGAGATACAGTGTGATCCCAAGGAACTGCTTAGCAAAGGCGATGACCTCAAAGCCGTGTGTCGTTTCTGGTGTCAGTTCCCGTAGCGGCTTGGTAAAAATGCGCGGCTCGGTGATACCAAAAACTTGCGTCATGAGGACCGCTTACCCTTCCTGAATGCTTCCAACTCATCATCCGGTTCGGAATCCTCATCAACAGCAGATTGCCCGGCAACCGCTGCTGTACCGGAGGCGATCTCGTCGCGAGACGCAGGCGTCGCTCCAAGCTCACGAAGCACGTTCATCAAATGCGGAATCAGGTACAGCGCCTTCGTCTCTTGCATCGGGTCACCCGATGCGCACGCCGCATCAATACGCTGCGCAAGCACCCTCCCGGCTTCAGCCGCAGCAATATCCTCTGTCGCCAAATCCAACGCGGCGACCGCCTCATCAAACGAATCCGTCAAACGAGACAGCTCCTCGCGCTTCACCCGCGCAATTCGTAAGCGCTGCTCCTGAATCTTCAAAACTCGATCGACTGCGGTAACCTCACCACGCGTCGCTGCAGGCCACAACGCAACCTGCATACGGTCAAGTCGGTCAAGCTCCAACGCCCGTAAATCCTCAAGATCGCTAATCGGCCCGCCAGATCGTTGCATCGCCCGCTTGAGTGAGGCTTTAGCCTCATTGACGCTCTTGAACGAAAGCTGCTTCGTAATGGCTTCCAGCGTCATGCCAGCTCGACGCAAATCTAATGCTTGCTCGTCACGCTTCGTCCGCTCAGCAGCAATCACCGAAACCTCCTAAACGAAACTGACAGCCTCGCCATTACGCCGAGGAACCACACCGGAGTGTTCTTGCCAACGCTGGCAAATCACATCCGCATATGCAGGATCAAGCTCCACCAAGAATGATTTCAATCCCAAACGATGAGCTGCAATCATTGTGCTGCCCGACCCGCCGAATGGATCAAAAACCAGCCCGCCCGGAGCGATCGAGTTGCGCAACATTCGCTCGATCAACTCAACTGGTTTCATCGTCGGATGCTCCGCATTTCGGTGCGGCTTTGCCACCTCGAATACGGTTGACTGTCGGTTGTCGCCATGCCAGTTAGGGCCGCCTCGACCTAGCCGCCCTGAGCCGCCACCGGTAAAACCGTATGCGACGGGCTCGAACTCAATCACAGCTTCCGCGATTGGCTCATGCCTCGGCTGGTAGTCAGAATGACCCAGCACAAAAGACGGCTTCACCCACACCAACGTTTGCCGCCACATCAGACCATGCTCACTCATCGCGTCATGCAGGGCGGGGCGAAGCACATCAGAATGGGCCACATAAACGGGAGAACCCGGCGAGCACAGAGTTGCAATCACCGATATCGCTCCACGCGTCACGTTCTCGGCATCCGCAAGCCCGTCATTCTTGATCGACAGTGCCTTGTCTGTTTTTCCTGTATAGCTCACGCCATACGGTGGATCAGTCCACACCACAGAAGGCACCCCTGGGGCAGCCGCACGTACCAGCTCACGATCCGTACAATCGCCGACCAGCAAAACATGATTGCCGAGATGCCAGATGTCACCCTCAACCGATACTGGCGCAGTAGGGGTATCCGGCACTTCATCAGGATCAGTCAGAGACGCCGGTGGACGAAATTCCAAAGCCAACACGTCAACGTCAGCCACCGCATAACCCGTGCCGTCCAATGAAGACACAGCCTCGAGCAGATCGAGCAACTGAGCATCGTCGTACCCGCCAAGATCGGCAATCCGATTGTCAGTAAGAACAATCTGCGCTGCCTCGTCCGCAGACACATCAACCAGGACAACCTCAATGGATTCCCAACCCAACGAAACCGCAGCACGAAACGTGTGATTCCCCGCAAGAATCTCATTACGCAACCCCGTTACCGAGCCACGATTCACCACAAGGGGCTTGTACTGCCCGCGCGCACGCAGCGACTCCGCAATCGCTGAAACGTCGCCCTTCCTCGGGTTTCGGTGATACTCAACCAAGTCCGAAACTGACAATCTTTCAACGATCACGACAGTTGCCTCTCTCGCACACGCGCGATGGGGGGTAAAAACCGGGAGGGGGATGCCACCGGCGCGCGGGAGGTGGGCTGTGGTTTGGGGTTTGTTGGATTTTATTGGGGGTCTAAGTGTTGGGTTGTTGGGGGTAGTAGGTTTGTGAGAGGGTGCCGAGTCCGAGGCGTGGTGCTTTGTTTGATCTTTGGTTGTTGCATGTGCGGTGTGAGACTCGGAAGTTGCTTGGGTCTGTTTCGAGTTCGGGGTGTTCGCTGACTGAGTGGTAGTGGTCGAGTTCGAATGAGTTGTCTTGGCCGTGTGTGTCCCATTCGATGGTGGGTTGTCCGCATATCCAGCAGGGTGTGTTGAGTGGTTGGTGTTCGTCTTTGAACTCTCGGCGTAGGCGCTTGTAGAGCTGTCCGTTGGTGCGTGCCATTGGGTGTCGCCTCCTGTGTGGGTTGGTGCCCTGGGGTACTGGTGGTCGGTGTGGGCTCTGGCCTGTTTTCTTTGCGACCTGGGTACCGCGAAGGCCCGGCACATTCCCTGTGTGCCGGGCCTTCTTGTTCCCCGGTATGAAAGGCAAATAACGTACCGGTTAACTGGGTCACGCCCCACTGTTTCCGGTGGGGCGTGATGATCCATTTATAAGAGTAGGGGGTGCAATCACTCCCCTGTCAAATTCTTTTGGGATTCTTTTTCTAGTGCTCTTCGCAGTCGCCATCTATGGGCTGGATTGGCTAGGGTCTTGTGCCTTAGCCATTCAAGGGCAATCCTCTCTTCTACCTCTCGTGCCCCATCTTCGCGGAAGCGGGTTGGCATGCCGTCACGAACCCAGTACCTCATCGTGCGTTTGCTGCGTCTGACTCGCTGAGCTGCTTGCCGCAAGGTCAGCCATTGCTCGCTCATCGTCTGCACCAAATATCTCTTCGAAGTCCGTCTTGTAGCCTTGCCCGCACTCGGTGCACCGCACCTCGATTTTCCCGCGCCATGTCGTCCGAGCAGTGACCTTGTAGGTCAAGCACACCACACACAGTCGTTTTCGCAGGGGCTTCTCATGCGTGTCTTGGTCGTATCTGCCGGCGTAGGTTCGGACAAGATCAACAAGGTCATCGTGGTAGGCCGCTACGCCCGGCAGGTGGACGATGCGGTCGTGGTGAGCTCGTAACCATGTAGCGATCCATCGCGCCCGTCGTCGCGCAACGGATGGGGTGGTTGAGGCTTTGAGTCCGGCTAGATCTCGCCCGGTGCCGGTGACTGCGGCAAGCGGCGCGGCCGGTGCAGCGCCGAGTTGCTCAGCCCAGTAGGTTCCCCATTCGGCGAGGCGTGCATAGGCGTTGTCTGCGTCCTCCATCGCGGTAAGGCTGAGAGGCGCAGCATGCTCCCTTGTACCGGAGACTTTCACTCCGTCCCCTTTACCGCCGGCAGGGATTACTTGCGCGCGGATCGTGCCGATAAGGCTTGGTAAGGCATCCAGCTGCCAAAGGACTCTCCCCCAGCAGCTTCGACATATCAGCCCTGTACTCGCAGGGTTTGAGCAACAAACACACTGGTCAGTCACGTGGTTCCCCTTCCTTGCCACGTAGAGCGGCGACCGCCCTGAGCGCGTCACAACCGCCGTTGTACATGGCCTCGTGGATCTGATCGCTTGGCCCTTCTGGGCCGATGGACACGATGCTGCACCGAACTGCCTCGTGAGCCTCGGCTAGTGCCTGCTCACGTGCCCACGCAGCGATAACCGGGGCCTCTGACCGAACAGAATCTATCCAGAGAGCTTTACGCTCAGCGATCACCCCTTCCCAACCTCGCTCATATGCTTCTTTGACCCAAAGAGGTGTGTTAGGACTCAGCAGAGCCTTTGCGGCGTTTGCTTCCCAAGCGGCCTTCGCGGCCGCTTCGATTACGTCGTCGGGTATCTCAGTCATCGTTGGTACTTCCTCACGATTTTGAGTGCGGACTCAATCGCGCGCACTTCCTCGGGCCACAGCGACTTATCGAACTCCACAAGGAACCCAGTCAGTGCCGCGTCTGCTTTTCGAGCAGCAGTCTTTTTGTCACTCATCGCGTTCTCCTGAAATTCGATACGCCATGCGCTGCACCACGGTCTGCGGCAAAGAGTCAGGCGTGCGATTGATAATTGCTTTCTTCGCGACCTCGATGCGGCCGTCTTTGTGGATGCGCCATAGGCCGCACCCGTGTGGGCTCATGACGTCAAGGTCATGTGGAACGGCATAGATGAACCGGTGGCTCACCCGCTGCCATGCACGTCGTTTCCAGTACGTGTCACGCATGAAGTCCGCTTTGGTGACTTTGATTTCAATCGCTGTCCGTTCGAGCGATGACCACATCAGCGCGTCAATGCGACGCATGAGCTTGTGTCCCTCTGGCCTGGGTTTGTAGCTGTAGTGGTTCTCTGTAATGTCTTCCGAATCGGGCAGATCGAAGTCGTCAATACTGAGCTCAGACACGATTGCTGCTCGGCGATGATTCTTGCGTATTGCGTTCAGGATGAAGGCCGCGGTCATTGGTTCAATGTCGTCACTCATCAGAACCTGTCCTCTTCGCCCCAACCGTCAGGCATGGCTTGAGAAACATCATTGCTGCTTTTCAGCGTTGCCGGGTCATATCGCCCGTTCGAAATCGACAAGTCCATATAGTTTTTCCCGTCGTATTCCCTCGTCTTCGCGCCGAGTGATCCAGTAAACCTGGCGCTGTCGCCCACGCGGAGGCCGTGTCCTTCGCCAAGCCAGACAGTGAAGTACATTTTGAATTCGCGACCGTCCCGAGACCTAGAGACCTCTTCCACTGCCACACCTTTCGCGCCTGCGAGCCTCGTGACCGTCGCCTGAGTAGTTGTTACGTTTGCCATTTTCTAACCCCTTAGATCGTCTTTTTCGAGTAATGCGGTTGGTGACCATGGACGAGTAATGGCACGAGCAAAAACGCCCTCCCATTTCAACGTCACATCACCCTGTTTTCCGTGGCGGTTCTTGGCCACGATGATTTCCAAATCGTTCGGTCGCTGCTTCTCATCCCGATGCAGCAGCATGACCACGTCGGCGTCCTGTTCAATCGACCCTGATTCGCGCAGATCGGCAAGCTGTGGCTTCCCGGTCTTGCGCCCCTCCACTGCACGATTGAGCTGCGACAGGGCAATGATCGGAATGCCAAGGTCACCCGCGAGCAGCTTCAGCGAGCGAGAGAAGCTTGAGACTTCCTGCTGCCTGGATTCCTCGCGCTTACCTGAGGTCATGAGCTGGAGGTAGTCCACGACAAGGCCTTTGAAATTGCCCCGGCGCGCAAGTGACCGCGCGAAGCTCTGAATCTGCGTCAGCGTCTCCAAATCATCCGCGATGTAAAGCGGAATCTGCTCCAGCCCTGCACGCACCTTCGCCACTGACTGCCAGTGCGTCGGCATCATCTGGTGATCCATCAGCGAGCTCATCGGGATTTGCGCGACCTGAGCGTGAAGACGCTTCTGGATATCCGATTCGCTCATCTCTAGCGAGACGTAGCCGACGCTGCCCTCCCTTGCCAACTCGTGAGCGATCTGCAGGCCCACAACGGTCTTGCCGATGCCTGGCCTGGCTCCGATGATTGTCAACGTCCCGGCGCGCAATCCGCCGACAACCTGGTTAAGGTCAGCCCAAGGCGTCTTGATGAATTCAGGTGCCTGATCGAGGGACTCATACAGGGCCGGCAGCGACTCGCCAATGCGGCGAATCTGACGCTTCGTAGACCGAGAAACATCGTCGACCAAGCCGCGCGCCCGCTCAACCAAATCCGCAGGCGTTTCGTTCTCCTCAGCGGCAAGCTGATTGATACTCACCGCAGCCTCTTTTAGCCTGCGGCGTTCGGCGCGCTGCCGAACAATCCCCGCATAGTACGCTGCGTTTGCAGCCGTAGGAGTGACCTCCACCAGGTGATGCAGATACGGAGCGTCAATACCGGTCTGATCGTCCCGCAGCCGGTTGAACACCGCCACTGGGTCTGTCGGCTCGCCTGAGCTTGCCAACGCCACAATCGTGCGAGCAATCGTCTCGTGCTTCGGGTCGTGGAAGTCAGTTGGCTCGAGAACTTCCATGACTTCCCAAACGACAGCTTTGGAAAGCATCATCCCACCAAGAGCGCATTGCTCGGCCTCTACATCGTGCATGCTCATAGCCCGCTTCCCTTCAAGAATTCCGTCAGCGCGTCACGCTGCAGCGCTGCTTCTTCGGGGGTCATCAGCACCGTCGGGACGCGAGTACCGAGCATGTGCGTTTCGGTGTTCATGCTGACCCGCAGTAAGCCATCTGCCGTGATCTCTACGCGTTCAGGCATCAATCGCTCCAATCTCGTCGACCTCAATTCCGCGACGCTCCAACGCCGCGCGAGCGGGCAAACCGCGCGCCATCCATCCGTCCCAATCAGCCGGGTCAATGTGGTGCAGACGCAGCCACTCATTCCGCTCGGCAAGCATTCGCCGGTCGGTGAGGTTCTCCCGCGGGACCTCCGCAGCCTCACGCACACGAGCCAGCACATCCGCCGGCATCACGGCAAACCTCGACTCCTGGTAATGGGCGACTACCGCCGCTTTCGCGTCGTCGTAGTCCAGGTGACCAAGCGCCTCGAACCACGCCCGCGCATGATGCTCCTCGAGCTGCCGCCGATCAAAACCCTGCGCCAGCGTCAATAGCTCTGCTACCTGTGAAAGCTTCACGGGACTCCTCCTCTCGTAACTTGTGCACCAGGACAACTGACTCGCCGAGCTGACCACCGTTGCCGGCTTCGGGCTCATCGTCCCAGCGGCCCTGATTGAGCCACGTCGCCGGGTGCGGAATGAATCGTTTCTCACGGGGCAGCCCAGGATCAGACGCGTATCTTTTCACCGCTTCCAGCAGTACTTCTGTACCGACCGCTGCCGCAGCTTTCAAGAAGCTCTTAAGAGCAGCAGCCTTACCTGCTTTCCGTGGATAGACCTTCCAAAACTCATCAAAAGCGGTGTCGGGGTTAACTGATGGTTCTCTGGTGGTTAACTGATGGTTCTTGCCCCCCTGTTTCTGCGGCCTAAGGTGGGGCAGATTGCGGCCTAAGGTAGGGGCTGAATCTTGTGTAGGAATATCCAAGGTAGGATTTTGCGGCTTAAGTTTTTTCTCGGGTTTCAGGACTTCTCCGACGCTGAGCACGTAGCGATCGCTCGTGCGGTATCCGTCTTCCCTGAATCGTCGCTTTCGGGAGATTGCGCCTCGCCCCTCTAGGCCAGTAAGGGCGCGTTGGATGGTGTCTACCGACCCCCCGACCATCTTTGCCAGCATCTTTTGACCGGGGTAACATGAGTGAGCTTCATCTGCCATATCTGCAAGCGCGATCAACACGAACTTCTGCGACATGGGTAGTTCCAATTCCCATGCCCAGTGCAGTGCCCTATTGCTCATTCCCTTTCCTCCAGGCTTCGTACTCAGGGCCATACACGGCGATCATCTTTCGTCGAGCCTCAAGCTCTGTAATCGGAACTCGGATCTCCCCAACGACTACGAACCACTGAGCCCATAACGGAAAGAACACCGGCACGTCCTCACAAACAAAATGACCAATATTGCGGCGCACCTTCCATCCGAACAAAAGCGCCGTTTCTTGCAGATCACCCTCAAAACGGTCATTGCACATCAGGCACGCCGTCAATCCCTCGGCCACCTGCGGACGAGTCTTTGACCCGCCCATGCCTACCGCTTGCCGATGCTGAAACGTCAGCATTTCTGACGAGGCACAGACGATACAACGGTTACCGTCACGGATGTATGTCTGCGTCCTCACCGCAGGCGACGGCGCACTCACTCCGCTTCCCCCTCAGCCTCGTCAGCACCATCAACAACCTCATCAGCATCTTCGCCTGCGATGGAAACATGCGCCTCTCTTAGAAGCTCCATCTCAAACTCCGACATGGCGTACCCCCAGGCCACAAGCCAACCGAAATAGGTCACCAAAAACGCCGGCACGTGCCCCAAAGTACGTTCGGCCGCATCAAACCCCAGCGCCAAAAGATACCGATTGCCCCTCTTCTTCAAGGCCAGCTCAGTGACACCGCGTGTATCGCCGGGATATCCCGATTTGATTCCGATCGCTTCAGCGAGGCCGTCAATATTCACAGACTCGCGGGCGTCGTGAGCCAGCGCCAACGCGGCGAAATCTGCCCACTGCCCAGGCAGTCCTTTACGCTGAAGAACCTGCACCGCGAACTCGACCCGCGCTTCTTTCGCGTCTGAAGCACGTTGCCTTTCGAGCTCGCGCCTGACGCGCTCGGCCTCATATGCAGCCTGCTCCTCGTCCGTGCGCCCGCTCGAGCTGTCGTACTGCTTCGGAACCAACTGCTCGGCCGCCGCCTCAGGCACATAGAAGACGGCCTGCGCAACCTGCTGATTGACACCATCAATCACACCCCAGTCTCTGCAAATTCGAATCACGACGCCTTCTATCAGGGCGGCCTCTTCACTCGATATTTCTGCCGACGGAGTTGCCGGAAACGCGTACCGACCCAACCGCACATAGCCCTCATCAGTCACAGGTAGCGGCACGTACATGCTGTCCAAGGGCACATCCAAAACAGTCAACCCGGCGTCTTCGGCATCTGCACGAACGACAGCGGCCTGCGCGCGGAGAGTTGCTTCTCTGCGCAGCGTTGGAGCATTGCGCTCAATCTCGTCAGGCTCAGCCGCGAGCAACTCAGCAATCAATTCCTCATCGTCAGCAAAGTCTGAACAAAAATCAGCCACAATTGCACCCTGCTCCAGCGTCAACTGTTTCTCAGCTACCGCTTCCACCGCGGCCGGGACCGCCGCAATCGACAAGGCTGTCTCAACTCTTGTCTTAGAGGTGCCTGTCGACTTCGCGATATCGCCCGCTGAAAGTCCGAACATCGCTAACTCGCGGTACCCGCCCAGGCGCTCAGCGTCGCTCAACTCTTCGCGCTGCTCATTCTCCGCGAGCTGATCAATGACACGAGCCGCATTCGCCTCCGACTCCCCCACCACGTAGACAGGCATCGTTTCAAGGCCAGCCTCTATTGCGGCGAGTGTGCGCCGTTGACCGAGGACAACCTCCAATGCGCCGTCTTTGTTGTGGGTCACCATTGGCGGTGACAGAATTCCAGACTCGCGAATGGAGCTCACGAACTCGGGCTTGAGCTTCACATCCTTGCGAACATTCGCCGCAATGATCAGTTCGCGCGGGTCGATGTGTTCAATCGTTCCGGTCATTATTTCTTGCCTTTCAAATCAGTATTTTTCGTAATGCTTATGCGTATTTCGAGTGGGCCAGCGGCGAGCAGGAAAACGCCGCTGGCCTCCCACGGCCAGATGATGAAGAACCTCATCGGCGTTGGTGATGGTTGCGGGTGCGTTCTTCCAGGAGCTCAGCCAGTAGCCGGTCACGCTCCTCGATCAGCTCCGAGATGCTGACCTCAGCCCACGTCGGCTCGCCAGGGATCGGATCAAGTAGCTCAACGGTGTCGCCCTCTACCCAGAAGTTTCGGGTGCTCTGGATATCTCTGAATCGGATACCCGTAACTGTCTCGCCCTCGACGATGGACACCTGGTGCTCGATACTTACGATTCGGTCAATAACCTCTGTGCGGCCGTCTACCCGGACACGAGCAAACAACCCCACATGGCGAGCGCTGAGCTCTTCACGGACAACGAACATTCCCATCACACACCTGCCTCTGCATGAAATGAATCCGTCTTACGCTTATCGGCGCGATCTGTTCTGTGCAGTTCCAGAGCTTCACCCAAGGTGTCGAGAAACTTGCGCATCGACTGCTCACGCTTCTCAGCCACCAGAAACGCCAGCTTGAGCTTGTACGCTTCCTCCGTGGCTCGAACGATCTGTTCAGCCTCCGCACGAGAAACCTTCTCCTGCGTCGCCCGGATCTTCGTTGTCTCGATATCGATCAGCCGCTCGTAGTCGGTCTTCGCGTTGGCATAGACCTCACCCGCTTGGTTGCAAGCCCAGTTGAACTCAAACTTGATTGCAATGAGGGCGTTCCCCCAAGACTCACCACGTGTGCGATACAGCGCCGACACGAGTCGAACGTGCAACGGCTCTTCCGGCGAAGGCTCGTGAATCCCAATCGCGCGCAGACCGGCCAGGATATCCAGGTCCAGCGGGGCCGCCATTAGATGATCTCGCTCTCGTCATACTCGACCTCACCCGTAGCCGCATTAGCCTTACCCTCGACAGCCTCACCAGGCACCTTCGTTGTCGGCCAATCCGTCACTGGAGCCGCCGCATCACCACCAGGAACCGCCCAACCAGTATCATCAACCGCAGGTGCATTCGACTCGGCTGCCACGGGTTCGGCTTTCTCCGGCAAGCTCGCCTTCAACTCGCGCAAATAAACGTTGAGCGTCTTGCCCGAGGCATCAACGGGGATACCCAACTCACCGGCAGCCTGAGCCTCCGCGAACACCGGCCGCAGTTCCTCGTAATCCCTACACAGCGCCGCACGCTTCACCCAGTCCTGGGAAAACACTTGCACAGCCTCAGCTGCCGGGGCAGATGCCTCAGCAGGCAGCAAGTGAGGCGAAGCCTCAGCACGAGGTGCGGCTGCAGTCCGACCTCCTGCTTGCTCCATCTCCTCCGACGAGTACAGCCCACTCAGGTCCTGTGGAAACGCCTTCCGGAGTGCCAGCATCTCGGCACACTTCGCGATCATCACCTCCGGCATTTTCCTCCAGAGGTTTTGCCCCGTCGAGTACGACGAGAACCGGGCCACACCGTAAACCGGATCACGAAAACCAGCGCGATACACGCCCACACGCCCAGCAGCAGGAGCCTGATCACTCAGCCACACCGCCACCCAAGTAATACCGTCTGCCGTCCACTCGGCGGGCGTCTGCCCCTCATACTGGCCAGTACGCTCAGCAACCAGCCGCGCACCGTCGATGCTCACCTGAATGCCGTACTTACCGCCGCGCTCAATGCAATAAATCTGACGGGCTACCGGGTCCAAACCAGTCCGGCGGCACTGATGCAGGAACGCCTCGATCGTCTCCCGTGGTGCTGGGATCAGCTTCCCCTGGCCATTCGTCTTGACCAGGCCGATCGCCTGCGCGAATGCAGTCTCCTGAGATGACCATTGCCCTACATCACTCGATACAGGCAGGCCTTTCACCGCCACAGCTGTACTACTCATTGGTCTTCACTTTCTGCTTCGTAATCGTCAATTTCGATGGAGACGGCACACCCGGCACCACAGACACGTATCCCTGCACATGCTTCGCCCACCGATCAGCGATGGCCTCACGCGCAACCATCGCCGCATCGCAAGCGGCGTCGGCCACACCGAGGGCTTCGGCCAGCGCAGGGTCGGCGGCCCGAGCAGCTTCCAAATCCGTCTGGGTCACCTCCGTTGGTCCAGGCGGCGACCACGTGAATTTGATGCCCTCGTGCACCTCGGAATAGACCTCAGTGACGTTGGTAAACATGGCCTCAGCTGCCTTCTGGGCAGCTTCTTTAGCCTTCTTCGCTGTGGTCTCGGCAACGAGCTGGCGCGCCTTCTCAGTACCATGCCTGACCAGGTCTGCTAGCTGCTCTGGAGAGAAGACAGGCTCCTCGTCAGCCGACGTCTCCGCAAGCTGCTTGTCGAGTCGCGCAAGTGCTCGATCAGCTGCCGCGATCATCTTCGTCAGCTCAACCTCAAGCTGTGGAGTAAGCACCACCCACTCGGTATTGAGACACAGCACTTTAGGCCCAAACTCGTCCCAGCGAGATTGGTCATCCATCGGGCGTGCATCCCAACGAGACCAATCGTTGTCGTGCTGCTCCCATGCAAAGAGCACGCGAGTAGCGCCAAAGCAGTACATCTGCCACAGCATCTGCCACAGATACCCACGCTGCTCAAACTTCGGCGAGCCCACAGCCATGACATCGTTCGCCGTCTTGATCTCGCCGAGCACAATCTGCTCGTCAAAGTCAACGCCGATCAAGTCCGGAGTTGCGGCATGCCGAGAGTTGAGCTCGGCGTGAATCAAGTCACCGCACAATTCCAGCCCATGACCGGCAAGTTGAGCAGCGATAAACGGCTCACGATAGGTGCCCCACTCCGTATACCGGTTTCCGAAGAAGGACGATTCGCCTGTGACTTTCTCACGGACGATCTTTGCTTTATCGGCGTTCGACCCCTTGTAAAGAGTTTTCGCCTCAGTAGCAGTGATCACACTTCGACGGGCCTCCAGCCACGCTGCACGATCCGAGTCATTCCCCAGCACACGGCCCTGCAAATCAACGAGCGCCTGAGGCTGATACGTCACAGCGGTCATTCGTCATCACCGTCAATCTCAAGACCGGCAAGCTCAAGAGCGCTGTCGCCAGTGCGGTCCTGATAAATCTTCTTAATCAAGGCAGAGACAGTCGCTGCATCAGCCGCCGGCACCACCTCAATCTGCCGAAACTTCACTGTCGGACGGTCAGTGCCGTCCGCGATGATGTGCTCGATCTTCTGTGTCTGCACGACACCGACGATGAGTACCGGCTCCGCAGATTCTTCCTTGAAGTCATCCTCAAAGTCCTGCAATCCGTCGAGCTCGTCGAGCGGGCGTTGTGAGCTATATTTCACAGTCATTTTCTTGCCTTTCAGTCAATTTCTTTGATAGTCACGACAACCCCAGCGGTTGCCGCGTACTCTTTTTTCTGCCGTGTATCAACGACGAGCGCGTCGTCCTTCCACACACCGGCGTCCGTCATCGCGTCAAAGATTGCGCGAGTGACCTTGTCCACGTCTGGCTTGACCGACGGGTACTTCCGAGTCACAGACGCGGGACGCTCGAAGAGGAAGAGGAGCGTGACCTGCAGCGCACCAGTCAGCATTTGGCCGGTGTATTGTTCCCGAGCGGTGGCCGCAACATGTTTGCGCCACGGCTTCAGCAACTTCGCGTTGGCATCCGTCACCACCGCGCGGCCCTTCACCACAAACGCCGTTTTCGAACCTTGCGGAATCGGCTTGCCCTTGACCCTGATGGTGATCATGAGCCGACCTTCAATGGCAAGTTCTCAGCATGAGTCGTCTTGCTGTTGCACCTGCGGCAAACTACCGATGCCACAGGGCTTCGAAGCCATTCCCGCATGTCCTCAATGATGTTGCTCGCGCACGGCGCGCATTGCAGCCTTCGCAAGCAACATCTGCAATTGAAGACGAGAACTCTTGTCGCAGCCTCACTGCATTCGGTGAACCTGGTGCCCTCGCATACCGGTTCGAAGTCCAGGTGTTCCAGCACCGTCAAATCAAGATCGGTACCAGCCGCCACCCTCACGACCGTTCCTCAATCAGGAAAGCGACCCACGACGCAGCAACCAGCGCCAGGCCAAGCAAGCTGAGGCCGTTGAAGATCTGGGCGCCGCGGCCGATAGCAATGCCAATGACCAGCACCGCCGCCATGCTGAGCAGGGAGGAAGCGTTCACAGCTCGCCCCTCACAAACTGACCAAGCATGTGCGTGCCGCCTTGGTCATACATACACATCCGGGCAGCCGCTACAAGACCGGGGAAGCCGAGCCGTAACCGCTCCTGATTGCCTTGGTCTGCGTGTGCGATAGCTGAGATGAGCTTGCCAGTGAAGGTGCCGTACTCCCAGCCGTTGGTTCGGTCTGCGAAGTACCACAGCACGTGCCGCGCGTCCTCGATAGTAATGTCGGAGTCCATATTTTTGCCTTTCATGAGAGATTTTGGGTATGCAGTGGCCAGCCCTATATGTGACTGGGCTCAGAAACGGCCGACTATTTAGCCAGCCAGAGCTTCCGCTCAGCGGGAGAGAGGACGGTTAAGCAGTCGCCACACAGAGGACGACGCCGGTATCCAGGAACAGCACATCGAACGCAGAGCGTGCGGCGGCCTGCGAGTGAACACGCGTAGTAATTGTCATGGCAGCGGCTACTCCGAGAATGCTCTTGCCAGATGACCTGCGGAAAGACTCAACTCGTTTCGCCGCAGTTCCTCATCTACCCGCGCGAGCGTTACGCTGACAGCCTCAAGTCGCTGATAAGGCGCATATTCTTCCGGCAGGCCATCTTCATCAACGCCTCTCTGCCTGAGGCGCGCTTTACCCGCTTTCGCGACTTGCCACACATCGCCGTCTTTGTCGAGGTATAAGCCCGGTGCTGTCGGCAAGGATATTGGTCGGTAAAGAAGGAAGAGAGCGTCATCAGTCAGAGCATCCCCAGCATGGGCCTCTTCCTTTGCTGTGTATTCCAGTGCGGAGAACGTATTTCCCGGTCGATACTCGATCCGAATGAGGTCACCCTGACGAATATCTTCGGGCTTGATGGGAGTCTTTTCAGTCATTTTTCTTGCCTTTCAATCAATACTTTTTGGTATGCAGCAGCTCGTCCAAGATCAGATCTAGGACAGAGAGTTGACCGCACCGTATGGTTACGACGCGCGCTTTTGCCGATTCGAAATAGGTGTCACGTTTTGCCGATGCGAGCACAAGATGCCGTCAAGCCAAGCATCCAAGCACTCACGCTCAATCGAACGGTGGCTGCCGCGCTTGACGACGCCGTTGATACGCGGCTGTGTACTATGCAGGTCTTCGCTCTTGATTGCCCGGCGGACAGTACTCAAGGAGCGACCGGTCTCTCGAACTACATCAAGCGGCGTAAGGCGGCTCACGATTCCACCGCCTCACGAATGGCCGCTGACACGGCGCGAATCCTGGAGAGAATGCGGTACCCCTCGTCTATGTCCTTGACTGCCAAGGCAGCAGTGTGGTGGTTGCCGAGCAACTCACGGAGGGTAAGGAGCCGAGCTACTCTGCGTGCTCTCATGATGCCGCTCCCACGTCGCTGCGAGAGGATGGATCGCCCTCTACCTGACGAACTTCCACAATTTCACCGATTCCGAGACCGAATGCGAGCGAGATGCCAACTGCAGCCCGCATCGAAACTTCGTCGCCGTTCTTGAATCGCTGAAGGGTAGCTCTACTTACTCCGATGAGGCGAGCAAAAGCTTCGTCGTTCCGGATACCAGAGTTTCCTTTGAGTCTGTCAAGCAGCCCGGGACGAATCACCGCAACCGGCTGGTTCATTTGCTGTACGTTTGTTGCGTTCATGCTCCAATATTCACATGAGAGCACCACGCTGTCAAACTTTTGAACATATTGGTTTACAAACGCAACAGTGCTGTGTCATTATTGACACATGAACAACGCAATGAATTGGATTGACTCGATTCGCGGGAACGACTCACACCGAGAAGTCGCCCGCAAAATCGGCACCACGCATTCGACGCTCACCCGCCAAGTCAACCAGGATCAGGTCACCTTCGAAACGGTTCGTGCCGTAGCTAGGGCATATGGACGACCTGTAGTCGCAGAGCTCATAGCGACCGGCCACCTTACCCCCGAAGACGCGGGGGCGGAGGGACTCGAAAGAGCCCTTCAAACCGCCACCGACGAACAACTTGTTGTCGAGGTTGGACGTCGACTCAACGTAACTCAAATCTCGGGTCTCTGGGATGCACCAATCTCCGAAGCCGTCCAGACCGCAGCCACAGTCTCTCACCTGGCTGACCATCGCCGAGATGAAGTACCCACCAACCAAGAAGACCTCCCCGCTGTCGCGAAAACACGCTCGAGGACCATCGAGGTCAACGAGGAGGACTATCCCTGATGTTCTACGACTCGTGGGCCCACGCAGCGTCGCTGGGCCTCACCGTTACATACGGCCCCCTAAGTCGCCAAGATCATGACGCTGAATACCTCCACGACGACAAACTCGTCATCCTTAGACGAGGCTTGACTACTCGCGAAGAACGATGCACCCTCGCGCATGAAATAGTCCACGCCGAACGCGAAGATACCCCTATGCCATACGGGCCGGCGCACGATAAACGCGAACGTCTCGTCAACCGCATCGCCGCCAACCGGCTAATCTGCGACGTCGATCTCATGGCTGCTGTGGCAGCATCCGACGACCCCGGGCAATGGTGCCTAGAACTTTTCGTCACCGCCGAAGTATTAGAAACCTATCTCACTAGCAACTATCAGCGCGCCAGCGCATAGCCCACACCTGACTTGAATACAAACCAATCACCTCCCCCACCCCACACAGTAAAGGTCAAAAACATGGGAATGTTCGACAAGATCAAAGACTCAGCCAACCAGGCGATTACAAATGCCAAAGACGCCACGCTGAAGCTGAAGGGCGATGTCGCCGCAGACGTTCGTGACGACGAAACCAGCGAAGTTACAGCAACCGAGATTCCACCGCTGTACGCAGTGACCAGCCACATCAGCGGCAAAAATGCCCAAGTGCGCCTTTGGCCCGATCGCATCGAGTGGGAAAGAGCGCGCGGAGTATCAGCTGGCAAAGTTGCTCTCGCCACGATGACCGCCGGCGCGTCCATGCTCGCCACCGGCATCAAGGGAGGCAAAGACGGCTTCGATATGGTCCTTCTTGAGCACGTCACCAATGTGTCAAACCGCAAAGACGGAATGCTTTACCACCTCGTCGAGGTCCAGACTTCCTCGGGCGCAGCAGTCAACACAACCGCGTTCCGTGTGAGCCGCGACGAGGCAGCCGAGTTCCGTCAAGCGATCATTACCGCGATGCAGGCTCAGAAAGCATCAAGCCATCCGACGGTCAATGTGAACGTGGCTCAGGTCGCACAGTCGACGGCCGTCAGTCAGAGCACCCCCGATTTTGCAGGTCAGCTACGTCAACTCGCAGAGCTCCGTGACGCCGGAATCCTGTCCGAGCTTGAATTTGAGACGAAAAAGACTGAACTTCTCGCACGGATGTAAATCTCCCGAACGCCGTATTTACCGAGAAAGGCAACGTCATGGCTTGGGCTGAAGAGCTACCGTCTGGCAAGTACCGTGGACAGTACCGGATACCAACCGGAGAGAAGCGCAGCGCAGGCGTTTTTGACACAAAAAAAGCCGCCTTCAAAGCCGCGACAGTCAAAGAGGAAGGATCTCACTCGATTGGCTGGCGCGACCCGAAGGCGGCATTACGATCATGGTCTGATTGGTGCGAAGAGTGGTGGCCTACGAGATCCGTGGAGCCGTCCACTCTCAGCAGGGATGCTACACGACGAGATTCAAGGCTTCTTCCAAAGTGGGGCTCAATAGCCCTCATTGACATCACCCGTCATAAGATTCGCGAGTGGGCAGGCGAGCTCGCTGCCGAAGGCCTCGCGCCCTCCACCGTACAAAAGATAGTGCACCTCATGTCGGCATCCTTGGCTGCTGCCGTGGATGCTGAGGTTCTACCCAGCAACGCAGCGGCCAGGCTCAAACTCCCATCGCCCGACAATGCAAAAGAGCGCTACCTCACGAAAAAGGAAGCGAAGCGCCTACTCAAACAATTCCCAAAAAAGAGCCGAGACCGAGCGCTGATCGCTCTACTACTCGGCACGGGACTTCGGTGGGGCGAAGCCATCGGACTACAAGGCAAGCGCGTCGACGTCAAGAAAGCTGTGATTCGAGTATCTGAGACTTGGGACGACCGAGGCAACCGACTCAAGGACTACCCGAAGTCTCGCCGACGCCGCTCCGTCCCAGTTCCAGACTGGGTACTGGCCGAGATCAAACAACTCGTGAAGAAACAAGCCGGGCAACTATTCAGGGTCGACGGCCCAAAATCCGCACCGCTCGACTATTCAAACTGGCGTCGAAAGGTCTGGCTTCCTGCCATCACCGCGGCCAACATCACCGATGTCACCATTCACGATTTACGACACACCTACGCATCTTGGCTCATTCAAGCTGGAGTCTCACTGGAAGAGGTCGGCAGGCTTCTGGGCCATGTCTCACCCTTGACGACACGCAAATATGCGCATCTGGCAGAATCACCAACCGACACGATTTTGGCCGCGCTTTCGAGCCCTCTGGCGCTTTCGCCGAAGCCGTCCAAGAAAGAGTCTGCCCCACGACTGCCCCACGTCGCTCCCGTACTACAGATAGTTGGCGGCAAATCTGGTACTTGATCAGGTAATCTATTGTGGGGCGTGCGGGACTTGAACCCGCGACCGACGGATTATGAGTCCGCTGCTCTAACCGGCTGAGCTAACGCCCCTCAGCACCAGATCAACAATACCGGTATCGAGCCCTCACTCAGAAACCGACGCAGGACTTGTGGCACCACGAACATGCAACAGACACGAACACACCCCGTGACCCCCACACAGGTTGAGACGCTAGAGCCCGGATTCGAGCGCCGGTTGCCCCTGGCATCCGGCGAGCACCCTGTCGATCGCGTCGCGCTCTGCCTCGGTGACCCAGAGCCCGTAGATCGCTTTCACCGAAACCTGGCGAGCGACGTAGTCGCAGCGGCTCGCTTTTGCCGGTGGCAGCCACGCGGCAGCATCGGCATCACCCTTTTGGTTATTGGTTGGGCCATCGACGGCGAGCAGGTTGAGCGGGTCGTTGGCGAGCAACAGTCGTTGCGCATCCGAGAGCTGCTGGGCACCGGTTTGCCACGCGTTTGAGAGCGCAACAACGTGATCGATTTGCACAAGCGGCGACGTCTTATCGCCCCGCACAAAATCGATTGTGCGTCCCGTGTAGGGGTCGGCAAGGGTGCCGGTGATGATCTTGCAGCCATTCGGTGCGACCGTGTTGGTGAGATCGCGGGCCAGGATATCGTTTCGGGTGTCGCAACCGTTGTGGTCAACGTCGCTCCATGCCTCACCGAACACGCCAGTGCGGTTGTATCCCGTCTTCGGGGCTTTGCCCTTCGTCGGTATCAGTGCAAGAACTTCTGCGGCGGTCTTGCCAGTAACCGCCTCGGGGAAGGGGATGCTCCCACCGTCGCCAACCCCGGAGCCATCGCCCGCCGGTTCCAAGACGCTGGAATCTGGCCCGTGAGCCCCGCCAAGCATGCCATCGGTGTCTGAGTTGGCCGCCGCCAGCAGGAGCGAGCCGACAAGGGCAAGCAGAGCGACTGGCGTCACCACAAGCCAGCGCCGAGCCCGTCGGACGCTGCGCGTGATGGTGCGGGATGAGCCGCGAGCGGCCATGCGTCGAGTGCGTTCGGTTTGAGCCATTAGATAAACACCAAATTGATCAGGACAACATAGATTGCGGTTCCGCTGACAATGCTGAGCAGCGCGTTTCGCTTCCAGCAGTGCAGCGCGATCGTGAGGGCAAGGGCGATGCCCTCTGGAATGCCCCTGCTGCCGGAGAGGAAGTCGAGGTCGCGCAGCGTATAGATAACCAGGATGAGCAAGATTCCGACAGGCATGTAGAGCCCAAGATAGGCCAACAGCTTTGATTTGCGGAGTGGTTTGAGGATGGCAAACGGCAGCGCCCTGAGTGTAAACGTAATGGCAAACATCAGGCCGATGGCGATAAGCAGGTAAGCGGTGCTAGGCATTGTGGCCTGCTTCTCCGAGAGGGGAATCCGTGTTGTTGACACCGTCAAGGTTCGGCTCATGCGCAACGGCAACGCCGGAATCCATAGCTGCCGCAGCAACCCTTCGACCCGAAACGAGATAACGGACGATCAGCAACAAGACAAACAGCCCCATCGCGACCACAAGCATTTGGCCGGGCGCGACCAGCAGCGCAACGGCGGCACTGAGCGCGGCAAGCAGCGGCGCGCCGATGTCCCTATTCGCCCAAAACGCATCGAGGGTGAGCACGGCGAACAGTGCGGTGAGGGCAAAGTCAATGCCAACAAGGGCAAAGGGCAGGGCTTCTCCGATAAGAACACCAATGAGCCCACCAATGACCCAGTAGAACTGACAGAAAAACTGCATCGACAGGATGCGGGTCGAGGTCAGCACCGAACGGTCGGTGACCGCCGTGAGCGCATACGCCTCATCGGTGAGCGAATACATACTGTAGAACCGTGCCCATTTGCCGCGCACCCGGTCGAGTGGGAACGTCAGCGAGTAAAAGACGTGACGGAAATTGACGAGGAACGTCGTGACCGCGATGGTCAGCAACGGGGTGCCAACAACCAGCAGCCCAACGGCCAAGAACTCAAGGGACCCCGCGTAGACCCCGATGGAAATGATGGGGGTCCACCACCAGTCGAGCGGGGACTGGGCAACCAACAGCCCAAATGCGATGCCAAGCGGCACCATGGCAAACCCGGCCGTGCTGGCATCGCGAAAGCCGAGCAGAATCTCGTGCCGCCTTGCGGCTCGACGGAGGCGCGGCTCGGTCATGCGGTCTGCGGATGGCGGCTGACCGTCAAGGGGCGGGGACAAACGGAACTTCTTTCTCGCTGGTGAGCAGGCGTGACTCTAGGGATGCGCTGGCAATGGATGCCGTAGGAACGACGTTACCGTCGGCATCCGACACTCGCGAAAAAGTGACGCTCTTAGTCCTGTACCTGCGGATGGTATTTCGCAAGCATGATCACACCAACAACCGCGGTTGCACCGGCGAGCACAAATCCCCCCATCGCCAGGAGCGAGGCATTCGCAGCTTCGCCAAGGACAACGATTCCGATCACGACCGCCACCATGGGATCGATAACGGTGAGGCCGGCGATAACAAGATCTGGCGGGCCGGATGAGTAGGCGTTATTCACGAAGTACATTCCGCCTCCGGTAGCCGCAAGAAGCGCTACCAGGCAGATGAGGGTGAGCGTATCAAATTCACCCTGCTGGATGCGTCCGATCACGACCTTGGCAAGCGTGGCGACAAAGCCGTAAATGATGCCGGCGCCGATGATATAGAAGATGGCGCGCGTCTTATGCCTGAGCACAATAAACGCGATGGTGAACAGCACCAATACGACGGCAAGGATGATAAGGATCGTGATGAGGTGCTGGTCGGTAACCACGCTATCCGTCGCGGTGAAGGCGGCGATCGTGACAAACACAAACACGCCAACAACACACAGCACGATGGCTAGCTTGGTCTTGCTGTTGAGTTTGAGCCCTGAGATTCGCGAGTTCAGGATCGAGGTTATTACCAGTGCAACAACGCCGAGCGGCTGCACCACGATCAGTGGCGAGAACGAGAGACTGGCAAGTTGCAGCAGCACCGCACAGCCAAGCAACAGTGTGCCGATGACCCACGAGGGCCGCTTGAGCAGGCTCGCAAGTTGGTTTCCGCTCAGGCCTGAACTGGCCTTCTGGCCGGAGATGTGCTCAACCTTGTTTACGCCGCGACTCTGATACTGCGCACCGAACGACATAAAGACCGCTCCAAGCAGAGCGATCGGGATCCCCAAAAAGTTTTTGGGATCACGAAGAAGTTCAGTCGCCTCCCCAACAGCCTCAATAATATGCACTCTGCCACGTTACCGCCTTTCCAGTCGATAGGCTTGTAACATGGCTGTTCTTCCCATCTGTATTTCTGGCAATCCTGTCCTCCACAACATCGCCGAACCGGTGACCAAGTTTGATGACGATCTGAAGCAGCTGGTTGAGGACATGTACGAAACGATGGATCTCGCGCCAGGTGTTGGCCTTGCCGCACCCCAGGTTGGCATCGGAAAACGCATCTTTGTCTGGAGCTACGACGACCAAGACGAGGGCCCTGCCCGCGGCGTCGCGATCAACCCGGTGCTCTGGATCACCCCGCCAACCGTTGAGGAACTCGACGATGAGCTGGAATCAGAGGGCTGTCTCTCGTTCCCTGGCGAGCGTTTTCCGCTGCGCCGCTCCGAGCGCATCCGCCTTGAGGCAGTTGACCTCGACAATAAGCCCTTCACCATCGAGGCGAGCGGATGGTTCGCCCGCGTCTTCCAGCACGAATACGATCACCTCAACGGCCTGCTCTACGTCGACCGCCTTGTGCACCCGCACAGCCGTGCCGCTCACAAGGCACAACGCAAAAACGGCTGGGGGAAGCCCGACCTGGCTTGGATGCCGGGCGTCGACAACCTCGAGGGCTAACAACCTGCATCTATTTGGGAGTTTCTGCGCAAAATCCATCGATTCGCAGCAGAAACTCCCAAATAGTTTTACTTCGCGAGGGCCCGCTCGATGCGGGGCTTCACCTCGGTGCCGAGCAACTCGATTGCCTTCAGTGATTCCTTCTGCGGCACGCCGCTCAGGTCCATCTGCAGGATGAGGCGGTCGTTACCGATGGCCTCGTGCACGTGCACGATCTTGGCCGCGACCTCGTCGGGATTCCCAACAAAGTACGCCCCGCGCGGGCCGGCTGTCTGTTCGAAGCTCATGCGGCTTGGGGCGGGGAATCCGCGCTCTGCCGAGATCACGCGCATGGACTCGTACCAATATGGGAACCAGAAGTCACGGGCATTTTCTTCGGCGACAAAGCCCATGGCCGAAACGGTCACCGTTCGCTTCTCTGCTGGATGCCCCGCCTGCTCGTGCGCCTGACGGTACAGCTGGGCGAGGGGCGCAAATTGGGCAGGCTCTCCCCCAATAATGGCGTAGTTCACAGGAAGCCCGAGCATTCCAGCGCGGACGGAGGAACGCGAGTTGCCGCCCGTTGCAACTGCGATGTTGAGGTGAGCACCGCGGCCAGGAATATCGGCCGGACGCGGCAGCACCACAACATCCTCAAGCGGGGCTCTAAACTTGCCGCTCCAGGTCACTGGTTCGCCGGAATCGAGGGCGAGCAGCAGCTGAATCTTTTCGTCGTAGAGCGCGTCGTAGTCGCCGAGTTCAGCACCAAAGAGTGGGTACGACTCGATAAAGGACCCTCGCCCTGCCAGCAGCTCGACCCGCCCGTTGGAGAATTGGTCCATTGTGGAGAACTGCTGATAGACACGAACGGGGTCTTCTGTTGAGAGCACGGTCACGGCGCTTCCGACGTGGATGCGTTCGGTTTGGGCAAGGGCCGCAGAGATCACGGTTGAGGGCGACGAGATTGAGTAGTCCTCGCGGTGGTGCTCGCCGATGCCGACGTAATCGAGACCAACCTCTTCTGCGAGGCGTGTTCGCTCAAGCACGTCGCGGATTGCCTGGCCTGGTGTAATGCCGATGCCCGTGTTTGGGTCGGGGTGAATATCTCCGAAAGTATAAAATCCAAGTTCCATATTCATGCAAACGCATAGAGTTTGGTTTCTATTCCTGCGACCGCACATCCGTAGACTAAGGGCGACGCACATCCAGAGCCGACAGGAGCATCCGTGGCCAAGAAAAAAGCCGACCATTCCATTGGCACCCCAGCCACGACGCTGCTTGAGCAGCGAGGCATCCCGTATACCGCCCATGGGTACGTGCACGATCCTGCGGCCCCAAACTTTGGCGAGGAGGCCGCCCGCGAGCTTGGCGTAGAGCCAGACCGCGTCTTCAAGACTCTCCTCGCGGATGCCGACGGCCAGCTCGTCGTTGGCATTGTGCCCGTCAACGGCCTCCTTGATCTCAAAGCGCTCGCCAAAGCGGCAGGCGCAAAAAAGGCAGTCATGGCGGACCCGTCTTTGGCAGAACGCAAAACTGGCTACGTGGTTGGCGGCATCAGCCCGATCGGCCAGAAGACCCACCTGCCAACATTTCTGGATGAATCAGCCGAACTCTTCGACACCATCTTTGTCTCCGGAGGTCGACGGGGCTTCGACATTGAACTCGCGCCGCTCGACCTCCTCTCCGTTACCGACGGCGCGGCCGCGGAGATCGCCAAGACAACCTAGCGAAGCACAAACCCAGGCACGAGGGGGTCGCGAGCATCCACGGTGAACGTTGATTCGCCGACCCGGTACGCCATACCAGAGACCTGATTGGTCACGCCCTCAAACCCTGCGACGGTCTCGCGCGAACGCACCCGCCCGGCAAAGCGAGAGCCGACGATCGAGTCATGAGTGAGCACGCCGACATCCGAAAGGCGCCCGGATGTCCAGAGCGAAGCCACGCGCGTACTCGTTCCCGAACCACATGGCGAGCGGTCGAGCTCACCATCGGCAAAAATGGTGACGTTTCGCTGATGGGGGCTGCCCGGCTCGCTATCTCCAAGATCCTCAAAGAGAATCGTGCCGTAAATCCCGCTCAATCGCGGGTCGGTTGGATGCTCTGCCTGCGCAGAATCGTTGAGCAGCCACTTAATCTCCCGCCCAATTGCGATGAGCTCGGCCGCGTGTTCTGGCTCGACGGTGAGCCCGAGTTGGGCAACGTCGAGCTGCGCGTAGATGGCTCCGCCGAAGCCGACCTCGACGGTGAGCTCTCCCCTACTGGTGGCAACCGCAACATTCGCGTCGATGACGTAGCTCGCGACGTTGACAAAGTCGACCGATTCGATCTGTCCGTCGATACTGTTGACGCGCGCGATAACCCTGCCGGAGGGAACGTCGATAACCACGTCCGTTGCCCCGTTCGGGTCAGCCTCAACAAGCCCAGAATCAACCGCCCACACGCCAAGGGCGATGGTGCCGTGCCCGCAGGCGGTTGAGAATCCGTCTTTATGCCAGAAGAGCACCCCAAAGTGTGCGCCGTCGTTGTCGGGCGGGGTGATGAAGCCGCCGTACATGTCGGCGTGGCCGCGCGGCTCGTAGCAGAGCACCCGTCGGAGGTCGTCAACGGCAGGATCGCTGATCGCGTAGACACGGCGCTCGGCAACCGTTTCGCCGAGGATTTCAACCGGGGGCTTGGCGATAATTCGGAACGGTTCACCACCGGTGTGATAGTCGACCGTTGTGACGGAGTTCCAGTTGCGCTCGAATGCTCGTTCTGCGGTTGCCATAGTTGCCCTCTCGTTGTCCTGAGTTGCAGGAAAACCAACTCAACGTCGAGTCAGTAATATATACAATATTACTGACTCGACGTTGGCCAGAGCACACTCAGACGAAATCAGGCGAGCAGGCCCGTCAACAGCGCAGCGGTCGACGCGCAGTGCACCTCCATCACACGCCGTGCGGTGTCACCGTCTCCCGCAAGAATGCCCTCCACGATCTCTCGATGCTGCTCATCCGAATGCTCAATATTGGCTTGAAAGAACGGAATCTCGTTCAGGTAACTGTGCAGCCGAGTCTGCACGGTGCTGCTCACCTTATTGAGCTCCGCCGACTCGCAGGCAGAGGCAATCGCCAGGTGGAGCCTCGCATCCGCACGTCGGTACGCGGCTGGCGAATCCGCGGACTCGGCCTCGCTCAGCGCGGTGCGCAAGAGGCTTATCGAGACGGCAGACAGATCGGTCTGTGCTGCTTGAAAGCAGGCGCCAGGCTCAATAACGGCTCGAAGGATGAGCGTGTCACGAATCTCAGCTCGCCGATCTTCTCGCTCTTCCGGCAGCTTCTGATGAATATGCTCAACAAGCTCAACCGTGGTGCCGCCTCCCCTGCCCCGAGTTGTTGAGACAAAGCCGGCCGCCCGCAGCGCGCTGATGGCTTCACGAAGCGTGGCTCGCGAAACGCTGAGGCGTTCCGCGAGCTCACGTTCGTTTGGCAGCATCGTGCCAACCGGAAAAATGCCGAGTTGGATGGCCGAGCCGAGCTGTTCAACACACGATTCGAATGCCATATGGCCCCGAACCGGCTGCAAAACGGCCTCAACGAGTGGCGATTGTTGCGCTGCCGTATTCATGACTTGAGCCTAGTCGTCGAGAAGTTTCTCGCCGACGGGCTTCTCACCAGGCGTTGCAGCCCCAGGAGCGCCCTCCTCAAGCAACAGGTCCGCCTCAATCGTCAAGTGCTCGGCTTCCTTATTGGTCATGAAGTTTTTCTTGCCGCTCACAAACCACATCACCGTGGCAAAGATCGCGACAACCGCCACGGCGACCGGGGCATAGTTGAACGAATCAATCGTGATGGGGTTGCTTGGCGGGAGCACAAACAGAATGCAGATGAAGATCACCCAAACGACCGCGACCCAGCCAACAAGCGGGCTCCATTTGCCGAGATTCCAAGGCCCTGGCGTGAATTCCTTGCTCAGTCGACGAAGGAGTACCGGAACCACGTAGGCAATGTACAGCCCAATAACCGCAACCGAGGTGACGGCCGCGTACGCCGTGTAGTTAAAGAGAGCGGGAATGGTGAGCACAATCGAACCGGCAACACAGAGCCAAATCGAGTTGGTTGGCGTGCCAGTGCGTGGGTTCACCTTTGCCCAGAGGCGGGAACCGGGAATTGCGTTGTCGCGGGAGAACGCGTAACTCATGCGCGAGTTTGCGGTGACCGAGGCCATGCCGCAGAAGAACTGGGCACCACACACGATGAACAGCATGAACTTGGCGACGGTTGGGTTGTCGAGGGCATCCATGAAGATCTGAGCGGGAGGCAGCCCGGTATCGGTTGCGAGCAGGGTTGAGAGCCCTTCTTGCGAACCATCCTGAATTGCCGCAGTAATGGAGAACAGCAGAATCCAACCACCAACCAGCGAAACAACAACGCTCATGACGATGCCCCTCGGGGCGGCCCTCGAAGCGTTCTTGGTCTCTTCCGCAACGTGCGCCGACGCGTCGTAGCCCGTGTAGGTGTACTGCGCCATAAGCAAGCCCATGAGGAACACATAGGGCCCGAACGTCCAGCCCGTCTCGTTGTGCCAGGTTGTCAGCGTCCAGGTGAACGACTGGTGGCTCGTTGGCATAATCCACAGCACCGCAACGATAATCGCGGCGCCAAAGATGTGCCACCAGGCCGAAACGTTCGACAACAGACTCACGAGGTTCACCCCGAAGGCGTTGAGGATGCCGTGGATGATGATGATCACGAGGAACAGCCCAAACGTGTTGAGCGGGGTCGGCTCTACGCCAAACGTAAGCGAGGCGAAGGCCATCATGGTCATTGCGGCACCGTAATCAATAGCCGCCGTCACCGCGATCTCGCCGAGGAAGTTGAACCAGCCAACAAACCAGGCCCACTCGCGCTTATTCTTTTTTGCGAGTCGACCGGCCCAGAAGTAGAGCCCTCCGGCCGTTGGGTAGCGCGAACATACCTCGGCCATAGCCATGGCCACGCACAGCACAAATACGCCAACGATGAGCCAGCCGAGCGTAATGGCGGCGGGTCCGCCGGATCGCAACGCGATGGCGTACGACGTGATACAGCCGGCAAGGATTGAGATGATCGAAAAGGAGACGGCGAAGTTGGAGAACCCCGACATTCCGCGATGGAGTTCTTGCTTATAGCCAAGTTCGGCCAGGTCGGCGGCGTCGGAATCGGCCATGGATTGGGCTTTGGCCTGCGACGATGATTGCGCTGGCGATGGATCTGCATTGCTCATTTGTTGTCACTCTCGCGTCGTTGAGAAAGGAAAACCTACTGATGATGAGCTTCATTTTGCGACTACTCGACCATAAATGTCAATGGCCCGATGTTAGACATTTAGCAATTGCCCCTCGCGCCGCCACCGGGTGTGACGGTTCTGGAGCCGCCACTCAAGACAGAGCAGAGCAAGCGCGACACCGGCCAGCGAGGCACCAACCCAGATCAGGCTCACGTATCCAGAACCGGTGTCAAGCAGCGAACCGTTCAGCCACGGACCAAGGGCAATTCCAAGATTGAACGCTGATACGCTGCCCGCAACGGCAAGGGTTGGCGCCGCAGGAGCAATGGTCACGACCCTCGCGTTGAGCGCAGGATTGGTCATCGCCCCCGCCACGCCCAACAGCAACACGAGGGCAATGACAACCGCCTGCATGGTGCCGAGGAGCGCAAACAGCACAAAAACGATCAGCAGGCATCCAAAGCCAACGGCAAGGACACCAACGGCAAGCCGATCGGCCAAGCGACCGCCAAGCAGGGTCCCCACGAGCGCCCCGACCCCGTACACAAGCAACAACCACGGCACAACGGCGCTGGCGAATCCCGCGACCTCAACAAGAATCACGCCAAGAAACGAGAACACCCCAATGAGCGCGGCGATGGAGGTCGAGGTCATCGCGTAGGAGAGCCAGAGCCGAGGGACGCGTAGCCCCCGCATTTCTGCGGCTATTCGCGGCGGTGCGGTCGTCGCGAATCGAGGAACAGCGGCGAAGACGGCGAACCAAGCAACCGCAGAGAGACCGGCAATTGCCCAGAACACGCTGCGCCATCCAAACGCTTGCCCGAGCCAGGTCCCGGCTGGCACGCCAACAACGAGGGCAACGGTCAGCCCGCCGGCAACGACACTCATCGCGCGACCCCGCGAGCCGGCGGGAACCAGTTGAAGCGCAGTGCCGGCACCAACAGCCCAGAACCCCGCGTAGACAAACGCACCGATAAGCCTGGTCAAAAACAACACCTGATAGCTGTCGGCCGTGGCTGCCACAATGTGAGCAACAATAAACACCGCCAGAAACAGGAGCATGGATTGCCGACGCGGCATGCGAAGGGTCACGATCGACAGGATGGGAGCGCCAACGAACATCCCAAGCGCGAAGGCCGAGACGAGCAGGCCCGCCTGAGAAACGGTGACCGTGAGATCGCTCGCAAGTTCCGGCAGGAGCCCGGCGATCACCAACTCGCTTGTTCCCTGGGCAAAGATGGCAAACCCAATGATCCAGACGGCTGCGGGCAATGTCGCGGCCGATACGCGAGCGGGGGCCGTCCGGGCTCGCGCCATCAGAGCGAAGCACCCCCGCTGACGTCGATCCACTGGCCGGTGATCCACCGCGATTGCTCAGACGCAAGAAACGCAACAACATCGGCTATGTCCTCTGGCCCGGCGACTCGGCCGAGCGGCGACTGGCTGGCTGCCGCCGACCGCCCGTCAGCGCTGCGCAACCAGGATGCGTTCATATCCGTATCGACCGGCCCTGGCCCAACCGCATTGACCGTAATTCCGCGCGCACCGACGGAAAGTGCGAGGCTCGCCGTGAGCGCATCAATTGCCGCCTTTGACATCGTGTACGCAAGGAGGTGCTCGGCCCGACTGCCGTGTGTGAGGCTGCTCGACACATTCACGATGCGACCCCCGTCGCGCAGGCGCAGCATCCCGCGCTGCAGGATGCGAAGCGGTGCTTTGACGTTGACGGCGAAGAGCTCGTCGAGTGCAGACTCGGTGATCTCAACAAACGGACCGGGATCGCCAAGGATGCCCGCGTTATTCACGATAATGTCAACACCGTCCGCTTTGGCGTCGAACGCGTCCCACAGCGCATCAGCATCCCCTGAGACTCCCAATTTGGCGCGCACGGCAAAGGCCTCCCCACCAGCACGGATGATTTGATCGACGGTCTGCTGCGCGGCCTCCGCGCTCGTGCCGAAGTGCACGGCGACCCGGGCACCGTCTGCGCCGAGCCGCAAGGCAATTGCCCGACCGATGCCCCGGCCTGCGCCGGTTACCAGCGCCGTTTTCCCAACCAACACACTCATATTCATTCCTTTTTGTTTAACGAACGTTACAAAACGAGAGGCTAGCACATTCTAGAACGATCGCTATAGAATGTGAGCTATGACTGCGACCCGCGGGCGACCCCGCTCCTTCGACAGAGCGTCCGCCCTCGACAGCGCGATTCGACTCTTCTGGCAGCGCGGATACGAGGCAACATCAATTCGAGACCTCACCGAAGAACTCGGCATTGCCGCCCCAAGCCTCTACAACGCGTTTGGCGACAAGCAACACCTCTTCGCCGAGGCGCTCCGAAGTTACGACGCCACCTACGGCGGCTTCATCGAAGCCGCACTCACCGAAGAGCCAACGGCCACTCTGGCGGTCGCGCGCATTTTTGCTGAGGCCCCCACTCGCTACACGAGGCCAGATCTCCCCCGCGGCTGCCTTGTTGTGAGTGGCGACACCGGGTCACCCGACCCTGTCGTGCAGGAGGCAAGCAGACTCATCCGGCAAAACAAAACCGCGCTGCTCGCCACGAAGATCGCCGACGAGATCTCTACAGGTGGAATCCCAACAGACACCGATGCAGCGGCACTGGCCCAGTTTGTGCTTTCCGTACTGAGCGGACTTGAGCAACACGCCAGAGACGGTGCACCGCGCTCGCGCCTCGCAAAGGTCACGACGATCGCGCTTCGTGCATGGCCAACGGCGGCATAGCGCGCCCGCCGAGGTCAGCGGTCACCAAGCCTCTCGCTGAGGTGTTAGTTTCAACACATGTCTGAACTCACGCTCACCGAGCTCGCGCCGGGGCTCCATCGACTCCTTGTGCCGGGAGGTGCCGCGCACCTTCTGAACGTCTACCTGTGGTGCGAGGGCACCGAGGTCACCCTCATCGACACTGGCTGGGCGGGCAGCAGCACGCTGATCGCTCGCGCACTCGCGACGTTGGGACGCAAGCCATCCGACGTCGCCAGGATCATACTCACCCATTTCCACGAGGATCACGCGGGGGCAGCCGCCGAAATCATCGGCTGGGGTGACGTCGAGGTTGTCGCCGGAGCCGACGATGCCTCCTTTGTGGCCGGAACCAGCAGGGGCCCGCTGCCCGTCCTGACCGAGGCAGAGCGCAGCATCCACCCCGAATCGCAAGACCCACCACACGGCCCGGCGTGCCGGGTTGATCGATTGGTCAGGGATGGCGACGTGCTCAATTTCGCCGGAGGCGCGCGAGTTATCGCCACTCCCGGCCATACTCCAGGCAGCATTGCGCTTTTTCTCCCGGAGCCGGGTGCCGTACTCACCGGCGATGCGGTTGCCGAATTGAACGGCGATGTAATCCTTGGGGTGTTTAACGTGGATCGGGCTATCGCTCGCGCATCCCTCACGCGTATCGCCGACACCAACGCGCAGATAGCGGGATTTGGCCACGGCAATCCCGTCCTCACCGAGGCGTTCCGGCGCATCCAAAACGCTACTGATCCATTCGCTGAACCGGTCGCTGAACCGGTCGCTGAACCGTTCGCTGATCCCGTCACACGCGAGCCATAGCCCGCAGCAGGCGACAGCGCCTCACCGGTTTGGGCGTTGTGACTGAGCGTTGGCTCTTCGCCGCACAGCTCCCAAACCGATGGTTGGCTATGCAGGCCCCACCGCGTAGACGCCCACATAGAGCTCGTACAACTGCGCCGCGCTGAGCTCGGCGCCCGTGGCATCCGTTCGACGCTGCACGTGACCGGCAAACTCGATCTGACGCTCGCGCGACAGTTCGAGGCCGTATTCCGCCTGCAAGAGGTACGCGATTCCACCCTTACCCGATTGGCTATTGACTCGGATGACGGCGTCGTAATTACGCCCAACATCCGCAGGGTCGATGGGCAGGTACGGCACTCGCCACTCAAGCTCCGACTCCTCGACTCCCGTCTCGGCCGCTCGCCCCGTGTGCTCAGCGAATCCCTTCTTGATCGCGTCCTGATGGGTGCCAGAAAAGGCCGTGTAGACAAGCTCGCCAACATACGGATGCCGCGGATGGATAGGCAGCCGCGTGCATTCCTCAACCGTGCGCTTGATCTCGTCGAGCCGCGAAAAATCGATCATCGGATCAACGCCTTGCGCGTGCAGGTTGAGCGCGAGCGTGGCAATATCAACATTGCCGGTCCGCTCACCGTTGCCAAAGATGCAGCCCTCAACCCTCTGGGCGCCGGCAAGCACCGCGAGTTCGGCGCAGGCCACGCCCGTTCCCCTGTCATTATGGGGATGCACGGACAAGATCACGCTCTCCCTGCGCGCAAGGTTGCGATGCATGTATTCAATCTGGTCGGCATACACGTTTGGTGAGGCGATTTCGACGGTCGCTGGCAGATTCAGGATGACGGGGCGCTCTGGACGCGCATCCCACAGCTCCGTAATCCTGTTGCACAGGTCGAGCACGTAGTCGGGCTCGGTGAGATTGAACACCTCTGGCGAGAACTCAAAGCGCACGTGCGGCAGGTGCCCTGCCAGCTCAAGCACATCGCTGGCACCCGAAAGGATGAGCTCGACGAGTTCGTCGCGGCTCTTGCCAAGCACGGTATCCCGCCAGGTTGGCGCTGTTGCCGTGTAGAGATGAATCACGACAGGATTCCGGATGCCGGAGATCGACTCAACCGTTCGCTCGATCAGGTCGCGCCGCGCTGGCGTAAAGACCACTATCGTGACGTCATCCGGCGCGAGCGGAGTTGTCGTACCGCCCGAATCTGCGATGAGCCGCACAAAGTCAAAATCTGTCTGCGAGGCCGATGGGTATCCAACCTCAATCTCGGTGTATCCCATACTCACCATGAGCTTGAAGAACTGGCGCTTTCGGGCAGGGTCCATCGGCTCGGCGAGGGCTTGGTTACCGTCTCGAAGGTCAACCGGCACCCACAGCGGGGCGGTTGTGAGCCGACGACTTGGCCATTCGCGTTGGGTGTCGGTCAGGGGAATCTCGACGCGATCGTGAGCGGGGCGATACCGATGTGACGGCATACCGGAGGGCTTTTGACGGTTCCAGCTTGGGGCAGCAGGAACGGTTGAGGCACCGGGTTGTGGGTCAGGTGAAACGGTTGAGGTGAACATATGCGTGCGCTTTCTATGGTCTGAAGAATGACCGGCGCAGCACAAACCCCACGGCAGGGGGCCGATCGATTCAGGCCCCGCCGTGGCGGCGAAGAAGGAGCACGTTCCACAACATATGCACTACAGTAGAGCACATCAACTCCTCAGACAAGCTGAAGAGTAAAATCTGTATATGGCCAACAGCTATGGCCACAACACAGCATATGAAGGCACGAATGACCGCAATACGTCGCAACCCACTCGCCGACCAGGTGGCGCAGTCACTCGCCGCTCGGCTCGCGGCCGGCGAATGGCCGCTCGGCCAAAAACTCCCCGGCGAAACCACGCTCGCCGCGCAGCTTGAAGTTGGCCGCTCCACCGTGCGGGAGGCCATCCGGGAACTCTCCGGAAAAGGGATGCTCGAAAGCCGCCAAGGCTCTGGCGTCTTTGTCACGGCCCTCGAACCAAACGACGACGTTGAGGCCTCACTGCGCGCAGCCGACATCCTCATGGTGATTGAGGCGCGCATCGCGATCGAGGCGGAAGCAGCGAGACTCGCGGCTCAGCGCAGAACCCCGAGCGACCTCCGGGCGATCACCAAGGCCCTTGCCGACCGAGGGGATGCCGACTCCGCAGCCACGCCCAGCGGCTCAACAGTAGAAACCTACGTCGATATCGACATGGCGTTCCACCGCGCTGTAATTCGGGCATCTCACAACCCGGTGCTTGAAGACCTCTTCGACGCATTCCTCCCCCGGTTGCGCCCGGCGATGATCGCCATGCTGCGCCTCCAACCAACCAAAGATCTGCCCGCTGATCACGCCAGTCACGCCGCCATCGCCGCAGCCATTCGCGAGCGGCGGGCGGACGAAGCAGCGGCCGCAAGCCGCATTCACCTTTCCCACCTACAAGCGAGGTTTGCATGACTCTCCAGCGCTCAATCATCAGCGACAGCGCCCCTGCCCTCGAACTGCACGACGTCAGCTTCGTGCGCAACAAACGGCCGATTTTGAGCGACATCAAGCTCACCGTTGAGGCCGGCGAACACTGGGCCATCCTCGGCCCAAACGGCGCAGGCAAGAGCACTCTGCTCGCCATGTGCGGCGCGGTCTCACACCCAACGTCAGGCACCGTGCGCGTGCTTGGCGCGCAGCTCGGCCGCGTGGAGCTCCAGGCCCTTCGCACGCATATTGGGCACGTCAACCCGCGCCACCCGCTCACCTCAGGCCTCAGCATTCAGGAGGTTGTGCTCACCGGGCTCACCGGCACGATTGACCGGCCGATGCGCTGGGGGCCAACCGACGCCCAGGTTCGCTCGGCCGATGAACTCATCGACCTGCTCGGACTCGCGGGCAAAACCGAATCAACCTGGCCAACGCTCTCCCAGGGCGAGCGAGGACGCGCCCTGATCGCGAGGGCGCTCATCGCCGAACCCCAGTTACTGCTGCTTGACGAGCCATCCACCGGGTTGGATGTTGCTGCACGCGAGCAACTCCTCGAAACCATCGACAACCTCGACTCGACGCATCCGCATATCGCGTCAATCTTGGTGACGCATCACCTCGAAGAGCTGCCAACCTCCACAACGCATGCGCTCCTCCTCTCGCACGGGCGCATAACCATGCAGGGGCCAATTCAGCAGACGCTCACGACCGACTCCATCTCGCACTGTTTTGAGCATCCCATCAGCGTGACCCAACACGACGGGCGCTGGACCGCTCGCGCTGGCAAGGCGGCCAGCTCCCCCGCAGCCTAGATCAGGCCAGCAGCCAGGAACGCACGCCCGTAGATTTCGTGAATCACCCGCTCTTTAGCGGCATTATATTCACGCGTCTGAACGCCATCGACGCTGGAGGCGGCCGCAGCGAACTTTGCTGACTCGTACCGCTGACGGTCGGCGGGATGCTCGATAAGCCAGTCCCTGAACAGGCGATGCCTGATCAGCTCTGGGCAGTCCCTGCCAAAGACGTGCAGGTTGACCCGTGGTTCGGCGAGGCGGAGCATCCGGTGCTCGTGCCACGACGGTTCCCTGATGACGTGGGTGTACCCAATCGCCACGAGCGCCGGAACGTATGACGCCTCGTCAGTTGGGTCGCCAACCGTCAGGTCTATGTCGATAACGTCTTTTGCGGCAAGGCCCGGCACAGCCGTCGATCCGACGTGCTCGAGCGTACAGACAATCGTGGTACCGACAGAGGCTGCTTCGAGCGTCTCCAAGATCTGCCGAGCCGCTTCGGCGTAGCGTGCAGGCCAATCAGGGTTTGCCCGAACAACTACGGCAGTCTCAGGCCACGGTGTTCCATCGACCCACGGATTCTCGCGGGGGTCGGCCTCATGGTGACGAGTGATATCCGATGCCGAGACCGGGCCTGGGGCCGGCGGGTTAGAGCGCACCGGCCGAGCCGCCAATGGCTATTGGCGTCATGAGCGTCACCTGAACCGGCCGCGAAAGCAGGCCATCAATGTCGGCGTTGAGCACCGCGACGGCGTTGCCAACAGAGTGTGCTTCAAGGTCGGCAGCGGTTGTCCACTTCTCGATCATAGTGACGGTGCCATCTTCGGCGTCGTGAATCGCATAGAGCTCACATCCGGCCTCGTCATGAACCGCCTCGATGCCTCGCTGCATGGCCGCAATGAGCCGGTCTTTTGCGCCCTCGACGGGATGGAAGATGGCGGTAACTACGACGGTCATGTGATTCTCCTGAGCGGTCAACGGGCTGGTCTCTCGAGCGTAGCCTGCCCCGCAACCCAACGCTGGTGCACACTCCGTCGTCGCGAATGAGGGGCACTCGGGAAACACACTCCCCCAAACCTCCGGCCACAAACCAAAAAACGAGTTGGTACATTAACTGGACTAATTGGTCTTTTAATGTCATCCTGTATTCCGTGCAGCGACCCCGACCGGGGACGCCGATTGCGAATCGAGGACGATTGATGAACCCCGTGGATACCACTCCCGCCGTTCCACCAGCAGACAGCATCCGGATAGCCATCATTGGCGCCGGAACCATCTCCCAATCGGTGCATATTCCGTTGCTCCGCCGCGCGGGCTTCAACCTCACCGCGGTTTGCGATCTTTCACCGTCACGTGTGACCGAGGTCGCGGCCCTCTTTGGCCTCCGCGGAGTCACCAACCCGGACGATATCTTTGGCGATCAAGACATCGACGCCGTGATCATCGCAACGCCGGGTTCGCACGCAGACCTCACGGCACGCGCCCTGCAAGCCGGCAAACACGTACTCGCAGAGAAGCCACTCGCACTCACAATCGCCGAGATTGAGCAGCTCGAACGCATTCACGAGACGAGCGGACGCGTTGCCCAGGTTGGGTACATGAAGATGTACGACCCGCTCACTGCTCGGGCCCGCACGGAGACGCAGGCCCTCACCGACACGCGGCTCGTTCGCATCACGGTTGCCCACCCAGATGACAGCCCGCAGATCGACCACCTGCGCATGGCCGTCCCTCCGCGCGACGCCGACATGGCCGTCATCAACGCGGCCAACGCCTACGAGGACGCGCGCGTTTCCGAGGCCCTTGGCGATGCCCCAGCATCCCTCGCAAACTACTACAAAAACGTACTCAACGGCTCGGTCGTGCACGAGCTCAGCCTCATTCGCGCGCTCGGCCTCGAACTGCCAACCGAGTGGACCGCAGACGCCTTCCCTACTCTCGACGGCGACGCCCCCGCCTGCCTACTCGCGACCGGTTCCGTCGGCGATATCCGCTACATCCTCAGCTGGAACTGGGTGCCGGAGTACCCGGAATACGACGAAGAACTCAACATTCTCGCCTCAAACGGCCGCCTCTCATACCGCATGGCCAAACCGTATCTGCTCGAAGAACGCAGCGTGCTGAACGTGCAGCGACACGACGGGCTTGAACGCCAGTCCACAACCTACACCGAGGGTTACGAAACTGGATTCCTGCGGCAGCTGGACGCCTTCAAACGTTCCATCCTCACCGGCGCGCCCGTCGAGGCAGGCTTTGCTGACGTCAAGAAAGACATCGAATCGCTGCAGCGCCTTGCCAAGGCAATCGGCCGAGGAATCGGCGTCGAGCTGGTCACCGAGGTCGATCGGTTGGCGGCACGATGAACAGGCTCGACCCCACCCAGCCAAGGCCGCGAATCGCCAACGCTCCCGTCTCGTACGGCGTGTTTGGACATGTCTCGGGCGACGACGACTCCATGTCACCGGCCGGCGTCCTCCGAACCATGCGCGAGGCCGGCTACCAGGGCAGCGAGCTTGGCCCTCCCGGATTCTTTGGGACGCCTGAGCAGGCTCGGGATGTGTTTGCCGAGACCGGCCTCGCCGTAGCTGGCGCCTATATCCCGCTGCACACCATCGGGCCGGATGACGTGCTCAGCCTCGACATCAAACGCATGCACACGACCCTCGACGAGCTTGTGGCCACTGGCGCAACCGGCCCCGCGATCTTCGCGGACGAGGGCAGCGACGAACTGCTCAGCAATCCGGTTCACCGCCGCTCCCTCGCGCTGAGCGACGAGCAGTGGACCACGTCAGCCCGGATCATCCAGGACGCAGCGAACCTTGCCCGCGACCGCGGCCTCGACGTCTCATTCCACCCGCACGTGTCAACCTACGTCGAACAGCCGTGGGAGATCGAGCGCCTGCTTGAGCTCACGGATGTTTCGCTCACCTTTGACGTTGGGCATATCGTGTTTGCCGGCGGCGATGCCATCGCGCACCTCGATGCCTGGTGGGAGCGCATCAACCATATCCACGTCAAGGATGGGAGCCTAGCTGTGCTGCGCCAGGCCGTTGAGTCAGGGCGCACCGACTTCGACGACTGGTGGGCCAACCTGTGCACGCCATTTGGCGACGGCGATATCAACCTCGATGCGTTCCTCGCCGATGTGCTCCGCCGCAACTACACCGGCTGGCTCGTTGTTGAGCAGGATCGCGCGCCGGCACGGGTCGACGAGTACCCGAGCGTCGCACGAGATCAGGCCCGTAACTTCGACTGGCTCAACACGCGCGTCAACGCGTCCTAGCTTCACCACATCAGCACCACACAGCAGTAAGAAAGGATCACCCCATGAGTTCACATATCAGCGCCGATAGGTTTCGGGTATCACGCACGACAGGCAAGAAGCTCGGCGCCGGCGCGCTTGGCGTCGTGCTTGCCACGTCTCTCGCGGCATGCTCAGCCCCAGGAGCCTCATCCGGCGGCTCCGACACGAGCACGTTCACCAAGATCACGGCCCCGGTCACCGCAGACGAGGTCTCGAAGCTTGGCGACATCACCCTCAACGTCTGGGCCGACCAGGGCGAAGAAGACACCCTCAAGCTCCTCGAACCGCTCTACGAAAAAGAATTCTCAAACGTCGACGTCAAGATTCAGTACAAGAGCTACGAAGATTTGACCCAGACCGTTGTCAACGCGATGAACAGCGATTCGGCCCCCGACGTCACACAGGGCAACCAGGGCTATGCAACCGACGGAACGCTCGTCAAGGCAGGGCTCATCCGCCCGCTCGACGACGTTGCCGAGGTCTATGGATACGCGGATGCCGTTGGAGACGCAATCTCGCAGCTCCAGTGGTCTGACGACGGCAAGGTCTTCGGAAGCGGCACGACGTATGGCATGTCGCCGGACAACCAGATGGTTGGTGTGTTCTACAACAAGAAGATCCTCTCTGGACTCGGCATCACTCCCCCAACCACGTTTACCGAGTTTGAGGCCGCGCTTGCTGCGGTCAAGGCATCCGGCGAGCAGCCCATCACGTTTGGCAACGCAGACAAGACCACCGCGATGCAGGCCTTCTCTGTTGTCCAGGGAGCGATGACCCCTGCAAGCGACACCGTGGCCTGGATCACCGGGCAGAAGGGCTCTGACTTCAACAACGACACCAACGCCGCTGCCCTCGATACCTGGACGAAGTGGGTCAGCGACGGCTACCTGAGCCCAGGCTACGACGGCACAAGCCCCGACGACGCGGCCAACGCGTTTGCGGCAGGTACCGGAGCGTTTTACATCGGCGGCAACTGGCACGCCGGCACCATTTCCGACAGCGACACGTTTGGCTTTGTCGCGGCGCCGGTTGGCGAGTCTGGAACGACGGCATCCTCTGGCTCATTTGGGCTGCCATGGCACATCGGCAGCAAGTCGAAAAATGAAAAAGCCGCCATCGCGTTTGTCGCGATGATCAACTCAGCAGACTTCGCTCAGAACCTCGCCGATGTGAACCGAGTGCCGGTTCAGACCAAAAATGTGACGGCCCCAACGCCGCTGTTCAGCGACCTCACCGTCGCGTCAGACGAGCAGCTGAGCAATAACGGGTCCCTCTACTGGTACGACTGGGCAACCGACACCATGTACGACACCTTCACGTCAGGCCTCCAAGAGGTCATGGCAGGACGCACGTCAAGCCCCGACTTCCTCACGACCGTTCAGAAGAACTGGACGACCTTCCAGGACAAGCGGTAACAACACCCATCATGAGCGCAACATCACACGCATCACGCGCGCGAACCCGTCGGAACGGCGGTGAATCGGCTAGCCCGGTTCGCCGCCGCCCGCGGCTCGATAACGTCGCATATCTGTATCTCATCCCGGCGTTTGCCTTCTACGGGATTTTCATGCTCCGCCCGATTGCCGAATCGATCTGGATTTCGTTCTTCGATTGGGACGGCATCACCGAGTCGGTTTGGACAGGCTGGGACAATTACGCGGCAGTTATCAACAACCCCCTTATCTGGGAAGCCCTACTGCACTCGCTGGTGTTTATCGTGTTTTACGCGCTGCTCCCCAGCGTCCTTGCGCTCATCTTTGTTGCGGTTATCTCGCGGATTCGCGTCTACGGGCTCACGTTCTTTCGCGCGGTGCTCTTCATCCCCTACGTGCTCTCAACCGTTGTGGTTGCCGTCGCCTGGCGCTGGATTTATGACATCAATGGCCCGCTCAACAACTTCCTCGACGCGATCGGCCTCGGATTCCTGACCAGGGCATGGATCGGCGACTTCACGACGGCCCTCCCCTCCGTTGGCCTCATCGGCACCTGGATCATGTTTGGGCTCGGCTTTGTCCTGTTCATGGCCGGCGCGCAGAAGATTCCGTTTGACCTCTATGAGGCGGCGCGGCTCGATGGAGCCGGCGCGGTCCGCGAGTTCTTTGCGGTCACGCTGCCTGGGCTCCGTGGCGAGATCAGTGTTGCGCTGGTGCTCATGATCACGGCAGCGCTTCGCAACTTTGACATCGTCTGGAATACAACCTCCGGTGGGCCTGGCACCTCAACAACGGTGCCGTCGTACTACGTCTATCAGGGTGCATTCATGACCCGCGATGTTGGCGGGGCATCAGCACTCGCCGTGCTGCTCACCATCATCATCCTGGCCGCCGTTGGCCTCACGATGTACCTGCTCAAAGAAAAAGAACCACGACAACGCACACAGCTCCGCCGCCGCGCACGAAAGGAGGGCTCAGCATGAAACAGAAACGTTCCGAGCAAATCATCGGCCACGTCATCCTTATCGTCGGGGCACTCCTCGCGCTGTATCCCTTTGTCTCAATCTTGCTCCTGTCGCTCACTCCCTCGGCGAAGGGCGGGGCAACAGCTGCTACCAGCGTGACCTTCGAGAACTACCTCACGGCGTGGACGCGCGGCAGCTTTGACAGCGCCCTCATCTCGTCGGCAATCGTTGCGCTCGCCGTTGTTGTTGGCGCCGGAGCGGTCTCGATTCTTGGCGGCTATGCGCTCGCAACCATGAAGTTCAGGGGCAAGTGGTTACTCGCAGGGATACTCATTGTTGGGCTGGTTGTTCCCTACGAGGGACTCATCATCCCGCTCTATTACCAGCTCGAAGGCATGGGCCTGCTCAACACCTACTGGGCGCTCATCCTCCCCCAGATCGCCACCTCGATTTCGCTTGGTGTGTTCTGGATGCGCACCTTCTTTATGAGCGTGCCAGCCTCGCTGCTTGAGGCGGCCCGCGTCGATGGCGCAAGCCGCTTTGGGGCGCTCATGAAGATCTACCTGCCCATCGCCTGGCCCGCCGTTGGCACACTGTCGGTGCTCATCTTCCTGTTCACCTGGAACGAGTTCCTGATGCCGCTCGTGCTGGTCTCGCAAAATCCAGATGTACAGACGGCCCCGCTGTCGCTGTCGTTCTTTGCTGGCAGCCAACGAACCACCGATCCGGCAGTGACTGCCGCCGCAGCCGTGATCGTCGCACTTCCCATTCTGATTGTTTATGTCTTCCTGCAGCGACGCTTCATCTCGGGCATCGTTGCGGGAGCAGTAAAGGAGTAATACCCCCATGACCGAAAACGTGTACGTTTTTGACACCGACGACGACCTTGGCAAGCACCTCGCTGCCCAGATCGCGGATGTGATGCAGGAAGCAGAGCAGGCAGGGGCAGGGTTTATCCTTGGCTGCCCAGGAGGCCGCACGCCCCGAAGCACCTACGCGAACCTTGCCTGCGAAATCAAGGAGCGAAACCTCAACCTCGACCGCGTTGTGATCGCGATGATGGATGACTACGTTCTTGCCGATGGCGACTCCTGGCAGCATGTTCCCGCTGACGTTCACTACTCGTGCCGCCGCTTCGCCCACGTCGAGATTCAGGCTGTTCTCAACGAGGCGTCTGAGTCGTCGTCCATCAGCGACGACCGCGTCTGGTTCCCGAACCCGGCCGCACCGGCAGAATACGATCAGAAGCTCACAGCCGCTGGCGGCATCGACTTTTTCCTGCTCGCGAGCGGCGCTGGAGACGGTCACGTTGCGTTCAACCCTCCAGGATCGGCCCGCGATTCGCGCACACGCGTTGTCAAGCTCGCCGAACAGACGCGCATCGACAACCTCAAGACGTTCCCAGAGTATGGGTCTCTGGATGATGTGCCAACGCACGGTGTGACGGTCGGCATCGAAACCATAGCCTCGCTCTCGAAGCGGGCCGCAATGATCGCACAGGGCGAAGGCAAGCGATTGGCTGTCGCCCGCCTCAGTGAGGCAACCGGATACGACCCCGAGTGGCCCGCTACAGTGTATCGAGAGATTGCGAATGCCGGGCTGTACGTCGATCGTGCTGCAGCTTCATCCTTCACCCCCTAGGAGCCTCATGTCGACGAATCTTGTGAGCGGAGATGAACCCTCGCGGAGGGTGACTCCAAGTAAGACCGTCCTTCGCGCCCAAAACACGATCCTTGAGATGATTCAGCGCGGCATTTTTCCGCCAGGAGCAAAGCTCCCCGGGGAGCGTGATCTCGCGGAGACGGTTGGCGTGAGCCGAGGCGTGCTGCGCAAGGCACTCGCACTGCTTGAAGAATCAGGGCACCTCGATAGCTCGGCCTGGCGTGGCTGGTTTGTGCACACCGATCACGTCTCAGAGCCAAAATCCCTGCGCAGCTTCACCGAACTTGCGCAGGCCAAAGGGCTGCGGGCAACGGCGGAGGTCGTGAGCAAGGTTGTCCGCCCAAGCACCATGCTTGAGGCGGAGGCCTTGGCGATCTCCCCAGCGGCGCCGGTCATTCATACGACGCGCATCCGAGGGTTTGACTCAACACCGATCTGCGTTGACGTTTCGATCATCCCCGAGTCGCGGGCGCCAGAGTTGGCGGAGGCCGACCTCACCGACGCGTCGCTGTATCGCTCACTTGAGCAGCTCAGCGGCGTGCGAGTCGTGCGAAGCGACTACGCAGTGCACGCAGAGGCCGTGACGCGCGACGTGGCTGCACAGCTCAATCTTGATGAGGGAGACCCGGTGCTCATCGGCGAGGAGACCGCGTTTGATCTCGCCGACCGACCGGTCATCCTCGGTCGAGTCACCTACAGGGGCGATGCATATCGCTTCGAAGCATCACTCTTCAGGGAGGCCTAGGCATGACCGCTGCAGACCATCACGTGGCACTTGGCATCGACGTTGGCGGAACCAAAACGCTTATCGGGCTCGTGGACGCCGGTGGCACGGTACTCGCCCAGCGAGAATGGCCGACGAGGGATGCCGAACGCTCGGTATCCGACGTTGACCACCTTGGCAACATGGTTGAACAGTCAGTACACGAGCTCGGGCAAGAGGGTTCGCCCTATGCAAACCTCACGATTGTGGCCGTCGGAGCTGGGTTCCCCGAATACGTTGACGCCGCAGGTCAACTCACCTCCAGCGAGGTGATCTCGTGGCAGCAGCAGCCAGCCGCGGTGCTTACCGAGGTCGCGGAGCGGGCCCTTGGCAGTGCCGCTGCCCAGGTTCCCGTCCGAGTCGAATCCGATGTTCGTGCTGGGGCAATAGGCGAAGTCCTCTTTGGCGCCGCACGCGACGCCTCCTCGTTTGTCTATGTCTCACTTGGCACCGGGCTCTCGAGCGCCATCGGCGTTAACGGCGTTGTTCTGCCAGGACATCGCGGCGAGGCAATCGCACTCGGCGAGTGGCCGGTTTCTGGCGCCGATATCGATCTTCTCGGGGCGACAAACCTCGAACAATATGCCTCGGGCGCAGGGCTGAGCGCACGGTTTGCGCTGCTCACCGGAGAACAGGTCGAGACGCGCGAAATCGCGTCACGCGCACTGCTCTTGCCAGGAACCGAGCACGATTTTTTGAGCGATGCCGGCCGGGTCTTGGCGAGAGCCCTCGACTCGATTGTGAGCTTTATCGACCCTGAACGCATCATACTCGGCGGCGGCTTAGGCACGGCCGAGGGTGTGCTCGCGGATGCGTTGGATGCTGAGTATGCGGCGCTCCTGGCCCGCAGGCCAGGCTCCCCCGCACTCGTGCGCGCGCAGAACGGACCACTCTCTGGGCTGCTTGGGGCTGCGGCTACCGGCTGGGCTGCCGTTCAGCAGAAGACAACGCCCGGCAACTGAGCCGGGCACAAAACAGATCGGTTTCGTCGTCACCACCTCGCCAAGTTACGGTGCAGAAACGCGCTAGTCTGGTTCACTCACCCCGTTCACAGCAGAAAGCGCTCCCCCACGCATGTCTGAAACTTCTTGGCTCGTATTCCTGGTCCCTGTTGTCGGCCTCTTCCTGCTTGTGATGCCACGGTCGATGATGCTTTTCGGTAATCGTTGGACCCTCAAAGACGGCGATTCAGCAGAGCCAAGCGACGCATATGCTCTGTACACTCGGGGGTTCGGAGCTTTTCTCTTGATCGCAAGTATGATCATCGGCGGGGTCATGATCGCTGGCAACATCGAAGCCCAGAAGAAGGAACGATTTACGGCGACATGGGGATTCGGACCGGGCTCCTCGGAACGTTTGGACAGCATCCAGGTCAAATCCACTATCTCCCCACGGACGGGCCCCGAGCCTGATGAAGACGAGCGCATAGCTGAGGTGAGCGCCTATGCGGTTGTTGGTGACCCGTCGCACGGAGCGGTCATCGATCTGGACCGCGCATCCGATGGCGACTTGGTGCTTGCCGTTCAGGCCGGCTCATGCGTGCCAAGTTCAGTGTATGTTGAGGAAAAGCGGGACACTCTTGTGGTGTCTGTTGCCGTCAAGCAGCCCCGAGATTCAAGCCGCTACCGCTATTCATGGATTTGCCGACCTTCCGAATCGGAATCGTCGAGTTCGACAGAACGCAAGCCGTGGTTGGTCGTTGTTCGACTTGATTCCCCGGTTGGAGCGCGGCAGGTCGTGTCAGCGGAGGACGGCAGCACGCTGACCCCGGTAACAATCCGCGATGCGCCGGCAGCCTAACCGCGTGTCTCCAACGCTGCCATCCGGCGCGCGATCCAGCGCATCGGCGCACGTGTTGGATGCTGTCGATTCGGCTCGTGTCCTGCGCTGCGCTCCAAATGGTCAAAGATATCCTCAATGACACCGCTGTGAATCGGCAGTACGAGCGGCTTCCATAACAGACGCATGGCCCCGGAAAGCTCAGCTTCAAGTTCGTGCCGAACGATGATGTCATCGCCGTCTTGCTCGATGACGAAGCGATGCGTACCCCGCAGCCCGGTCCTTTGGTCGAATCGAAAAACGACGCTCCTTCCGGGTTCGTGCTCAATGACGCTATATCTGACCGCGCCATGCCCGCCGACTGAACCTGGCTGCAACCCGTTGTCAAGGACCATCGGTGGCACAAGGTCGGTCACCCAAAAATCGTCGTCCGGCTGAGAGAGCGTTTCAAGTTGCCCACCAACCGCCGCGGGATTCGAGGCAAAGCGCCGACTGTGGATATCTTCAACACGTCTCATGAACTGCCCGCCATCATCCCTCTGTCTTCAGAATTGCCGCGCTTGCCGCAACAACCGCGTCAATTGCCCAGCCGTTGAGCGCCTCACCATCTGTCAGGTGGGCCCGAACCGCGGCATACGGCAGCTCGATCAGCGCGAACCTGGCTCGTCCTACCGCCTCGGGGGTGGCGCTGCCGAACCAGTCCTTCACAAACTCGCTCATCGCGGCCGCTACTTCGTCGTTGAGCGTCACAAGCTCGCTTCCCAGTTCGTTCGGCCACGTTGCCAATAATTGCGTCCGGCTTTGCGACAACAGGATGCCAGCATCGCTCGGGTTTTCAGCCGACCACTGCAGGACGTACCGGACCGCGCTCGATCTCGCTCGCATCCGATCCGGATTGCGGAGGGCTCGTACGTAGCCGGCCTGAAACCGCTGAACGGTGCGAATCCAGAGCTGCGCAATGATGAGGTCGCGCGAAGGAAATCGGTGGTAGATCGAGCCCGATGGTGCCCCGAGTTCCGCAGCAATGGCAACAACCGTTGCAGCGCCGACACCGCCGCGGGCGATAAGCGTTCGCGCGGCATCCAGAATCTCGTTGGTTGAGTACTTTGGATTTCGGCCCATGACCCCATATTAGAGAGAAGTCTCTAATATCGCCAACTCGAGGACCCTCTCAGCCTCGAGGGAATGCGTTCCATGAGCCAGGCTAATGAACCCATCACGAGAACGTCATTGTTCCGGGCCAGCACAAACGGTGGGATAGAGGCATGAATCTTCACCCCAACCACCTGATCACCCCACGCCACAACCCCGTCCTCGCGGTTCTCGCAGTCGCGTTTTCGACGTTTCTGGTTGTGACTTCGGAGATGATGCCAGTCGGCGCACTCACACTAATTGCGGACGACATGGACGTCTCAGCGGGGACGGCAGGGATGACGCTCACGATTACCGGGCTCGTCGCAGCGCTTGCGTGCACGCTTGCCCCAGTGCTCGCCCGTCAGATCGACCGACGAATTATCATGGTCGCCTTCATGCTGACGCTCGCCGCCGCAAACGTCATGACCGCTCTTGCCCCAAACTTTGCTGTCCTCGCTGTGGCGAGAGTCCTATTAGGCATCGCGATGGGCATGGTTTGGGGTCTTGCCGCAGGGCTCGGTGGTCGCCTCGTTCCCAGTCACCGGATCGGAACAGCCATGACAGTGATCTTCTCCGGCGTATCAGTGGCGTCAGTGGTCGGCGTTCCCCTCGGCACCTATGTTGCGGATGTCGCAAATTGGCGGGTCGCTTTCTGGCTCATTGCCGGACTTGGCACAATCGCAGCCATGCTGCTCTGGTTGTTTCTTCCTGCGCTTCCCGCAACCGAGTCGGCCAAACTCAGGACAACATTTGCTGCGATCAGAACCCCTGGCGTCACCTGTGGTCTCATCATTACCGGCCTCGTCGTATTTGGACATTTCACCGGCTATACCTATGTTCGGCCAATCCTAGAATCACAATTCGGCCTGACCACCACCACGATCGCCGCGGCACTCATGATGTATGGGATTGCGGGGCTGGCAGGGACGTTTCTCTTTGGGCCGCTTGCCCACAGGGCACCAAAAGCCGCCGTTGTGTTGACCGTCAGTGGGGTTACGGCAGCCACGACCCTCCTCGCGATTAACGTATCCGCAGCGGCAATCGCTGCATTCGTGACGCTCGCACTGTGGGGTATCGCCTACGGGGGAATTTCGGTCTCGACACAAGCCTGGACTGCTTCCGCAGACCCAGCGAGAGTCGAGTCTTCTTCTGCACTCTGGTCAGGTCTCTTTAACGCCAGCATCGCGATGGGTTCGGTCACCGGCGGAATCGTCATGGATCAAGCAGGTGAGGGCCTGACCCTCTGGTTCGCAACGAGCCTCTCACTGGTTGCCGTGGCATTCGCCGTCTTCACGCGTCCACGCCCAGCGACAGGCACCCGAAGCGTTCGCCGGTCACGCATCCTGCCACGCTCAGACAGCGAGACTCAACTGGAGGGCAAATTCTTCCACTAAGGGGTGCCTATTGGTTTGCTGAGTCACCGCGATCAGCGACGTATCAGGCAAGCCAACAACCGGGAGATAGACAACGTCTGGTCTGGGCAAGTACTTCGCGCTGGCCATGCAGAGGAGCACAGCGGCCTGCTGTGTCGCGACCAGCGACAGCGCTTCAGGCAACGTTCGAGCACACAATGAATAGTTCAGTTGATGCCCATCCTCACCGATCAGCGGGGCGTTCACGGCTCGCCAATACGCTGGTGCAGCATCATCAGGCCCAACCAATTGCAGGGTACCAAGCTGCGTCAGCGTCATTCGTGACTCACTCGCGAGCGGGTGCGACGCTGACAGCCCCACAAGCTGAGGTTGCGAAGAGAACTCAAGCAGCTGACGCAGTCCAGGTTCGCGGTTTGGGGCAAGGACAAGAGCAATGTCAACCGTCTCCCGCTTCACCTCGCCAAACGGATCTGACCACGGTAATTCGATAAGCTGCGTCGCACCGTCTGGCAACGCGGTCACCGCTCGTGCGACCGACTCGTACACCGCGCACTGGAAGCCAATGCGAAGTGGACGCTCGGGCGACAGTGCAGCAGCCCGCGCCGCGCCGAAGCCGGATCGGAGCTGTTCAAACGAAGGCCCGATATCCGCGGCGAGGCCCATGCCGATTTCGCTGAGCTCAACCCGACGACTTGTGCGCCGAAAGAGACTCGCACCGACTCGAACTTCGAGTCGCTTGATCATCTGTGACACTCGGCCCTGCGACACGCCAAGGACCTGAGCAGCCTGCCCAAAGTGCAGGCACTCACTCAGGACAACAAAACATTCCAATTCTCGTAACGGCAAATCCGATAAGAGAGACGACCGCTCCATGTTTGAATTCTCTCCCCACGCACGAGCCGAGCCTGCAAAACCCAAAACAGGGCCCGCTCGGAGCCCCAAGAATTGGAGTGTCGCACTGGGTGCCCCCGGCTGGATTCGAACCAGCGACCGACAGATTAGAAGGCTGTTGCTCTATCCCCTGAGCTACGGGGGCGACAAATCACTACCTTATCGCAGTCAGAGACTTCACGCAGACACTACCCTGCGGCGCGTGCCGGAACGACTAACTCTGGCAGCGCATCCACGAGCCCCTCGAGCTCTGGCACCTCGCGCGCCTGCTCCAGCGCCGCGTGCAGTGCAGCGTCCTGAGCCGGCCGCGCCGACTGCAGCAGCGCTTCGCCGTCGCGCGTGAGCTCGGTATAGATTCCCCTTCGATCATCCTGGCAAAGGATGCGCGTGAGCAACCCGCGGTCTTCGAGACGCGTGACCAGACGGGTGGTCGCGCTTGCGCTGAGTGCCGTTGCCCGCGCGAGTTGCTGCATACGCATATGCCAGCCGTCTTGCCGACTGAGCGCGTCAAGCACCGTGAATTCGACAACAGAAAGGCCCGCCGCTTGCTGGAGCGCCTGCTCAAGCTGCGACTCAATAAGCCCGTGCAGGGCTGCGAGCGTGCGCCAGCCTTGGGCGCGAACCTCAACGGCGGTATCGGCGATTCCCATGCGTGGTCCTTTCAACGAGCGACATCCGAGGTTAATTATGACCCGAAAATGCAACACTCCACAATTAGTTGCTTGCGCTGGATACTTGCGTATGCAATCATTTAACCCGCGTCTGCAACTATTCTAGGCGGCGCCATCCTCGAAGTACAGGCAACCCCGCACCTTGAGGGATCTCCACAGACATTGTTCTCAGAAGGGACACCACATGCCCATCGGGCTTATCGCACTCGCCCTCGGCGGTTTTGGCATCGGCCTCACCGAGTTTGTCATCATGGGTCTCCTCCCCGATGTTGCCAATACATTCGGCGTGACGGAGGCGGCTGCCGGTTGGCTCATCACCGGATATGCACTGTCCGTCGCGGTCGGCGCAATCGGAATGACCGCAGCAGTCGCCCGCCTCCCCCGCAAACGGGTCCTCGTTGGCCTGCTTGGACTCTTTATTGCTGGCAACCTCCTCTCGGCAATTGCCCCAACCTACGAACTCATGCTGGCAGGACGCGTGCTAGCCGCGCTGTGCCACGGCGCGTTCTTCGGCATCGGCTCAGTGGTCGCCGCCGCCATGGTTGCACCCGAAAAAAAGGGAGCCGCCATCGCGATCATGTTTACCGGGCTCACTGTTGCGAACGTGCTTGGTGTCCCCTTTGGCACGTTTATCGGCCAAAGCTTTGGATGGCGTGCAACATTTTGGGCTATCTCGGCAATCGGCGTCGTCGCCCTGCTCGGCATCCTCATACTCGTTCCTGATGCTGGGCGCGGATCGGCGACCGCGCGCCTCCGCGATGAATTTGCCGCTTTCCGTTCGACCCAGGTTGTTCTTTCACTCCTCGTCACAATTCTCGGCTTTGGCGGGATGTTTGGCGCATTCACCTACATCGCCTACGTACTCACCGAGGTGAGCGGCTTTGCGACAACAACGGTGCCGTGGTTACTCGTCCTGTTTGGCGTTGGGCTCTTCATCGGCAACCTCATTGGCGGGAAGGCTGCAGACCGCAATCTTGACGGCACCCTTCTCACACTGCTCGTTGCCCTCACCGCTGTGCTGGCCTTCTTCGCGCTGACCGCGGGCAGCCAGCCGGCCACGATCGTCTCGCTCTTCCTCATGGGAGGCTTTGGCTTCGGAACGGTTCCTGGGCTCCAGATGCGGGTCATGAACTCGGCAGGAGACGCCAGCACACTCGTCTCAGGCGCAAACATCGGCGCATTCAACCTGGGCAACGCACTCGGGGCATTCGCCGGCGGGCTCACCATCTCGGCAGGCTTTGGCTACACCTCACCCATCTGGGTCGGGGCCGGCATCACGGCCCTTGCTGTTGTTGTCATGGTCATCGCACGATACTCGTCCAATCAGAGACCAACCGTTGCGCCACTCGCCTCGCTCGCCTCGCTCGCCAAAACCGAGCTTGAACCACAGCGCTAAGCGCAGCATCCACCGCCAACCCGGCACGCTCACCCACCAAATCAGAAGGAACATCGTGAACACACACGCAATCCCCGCCAACGCCAGCACTGCCTCCCCAAACGCCACAACCCACGTTCAACTCAATAACGGCACGTGGATGCCACGCATTGGTTTTGGCGTCTTCCAGATCGGTAACGACGAGACGGCCGCGGCGGTTCGCACCGCAATCGATGCAGGCTACCGCAGCATTGACACGGCTGCGATTTACGGCAACGAAGTGGGCACCGGGGTCGGCATCGCCGAGTCGGGCGTTGATCGCGGCGAGCTGTTCGTCACCTCAAAGCTCTGGCACGACGATCACGGCTTCGACAACACGCTGCGGGCCTACGATGCCAGCTTGGAACGGCTCGGGGTTGATGCGCTTGATCTCTTCCTCATCCACTGGCCAGTGCCAACGCTCGACCGCTACGTTGACTCGTGGCGCGCCCTCGAACGGTTGCTGAGCGACGGCAGAGTCGGGGCGATCGGTGTCTCAAACTTCCAACAGCCACATCTCGAGCGACTTATTGCCGAAACAGGCACGGTTCCTGCCGTCAACCAGATTGAGCTGCACCCCGGCCTGCAGCAGCGCGAGCTCAGCGCGTTCCATGCCGCGAACGGCATTATCACCGAGGCGTGGAGCCCACTTGGCCAGGGAACGTTCCTCAGTCACCCCGCGCTGTCGGAGATCGCTCGAGCGCACCAAGTCACCGAGGCGCAGGTCGTCCTGCGGTGGCACGTACAGGCGGATCGAGTTGTCATTCCAAAGTCAACACACCCAGCGCGGATAACCTCGAATCTGGATGTCTTCAGCTTTGAGCTGGGCGCCGCGGATATCGCGATTATCGACAACCTGGAAACGCCAGACGAAGCCGGACGTATCGGACCACATCCCGATACATTTGCTGGCTAAGGCTGGCTGCCCCTTCCCGAAGTGTGCGGGCAGTTCTATAGTTCGTACTGTCCGCATAATTTGGGAAACAACACACCGAAGGAAAGATCATGGCAGACATCTTCACCATCACCCGCACCTTTCGCGCCCCGGCCGAGCGGGTCTACGCGGCATGGACCACGCCTGAAGATTTCTCGGTATGGTTTGGAACAGAGGCGATCAATGTTCCCCTCGATCGACTCTCCATGGATGTCAGGGTTGGTGGCACCTGGACCGCCGTCATGGAACTTCCCGACGGCAGCATCAAAAACTGGGCAGGGCAGTTTACCGAGCTGGATGCCCCACAACGTCTCGCCATGACCCTCACCGATATGCCCGACGAACCGGCCGGAGACCCGCTCACGGTTGACCTGCGCGAAGAAGCCACGCCTGACGGCTCCGTGCAGACGGTCATGGAGTTCACGCAACCGAGGCACGGCTTCACCGACGAGCAGGTTGAGCAGGTCATCCTCGGCTACAACGGCTTCTTCGACACCATGGACCGCATCGTCTCGCACCCGTAACGCGCCGGCGTCAGGCTCCTGCGGCGACACGAGATCGCCGCAGGAGCGCGGAACGAAGCCGCACAGCGGCCAGCACCACAAAAAACAGGATTCCCTGGGTCAGCACAACCATTCCACCGGATGAGGCGTTCACGTAGTAGCTCACGTACAGCCCAACAACGGCGCACAGCGAGGCGAGCGTCGGAGCGACCAACAACATCCGACTCAGTCGGCGGGTCAACAGCAACGCCGTGACCCCTGGGATGATGAGCATGGCAACAACCAAGATCACCCCAACCGCCTGCAACGCGACAACAACGGTGAGGGCAAGCAGCCCAAGCAACAACGCGTTGAGCCGGCGCGGCGACAACCCGATTGCATGAGCCTGCACAGGGTCAAACGCAAACAACGTGATATCGCGCCGCTTGAGCAGCACAATGCTCAGCACTACCGCCGCAACGATCAGCACTTGCCACAGGTCAAGCACTGACGCGCCAAGCAGGTTTCCAAAGAGGATATGGGTGAGGTCAACCTGGCTTGGCACAATCGAGATGAGCACAAGCCCGAGCGCAAAGAGCGTCGTGAACACGATGCCTATTGCGGCGTCCTCCTTCACCTCGGATTTCCCGCGAACGAAGCCAATGAGCAGCACTGCTCCCCCGCCAAACACAAGCGCCCCGAGCGCAAACGGCACGCCAAGTGCGTACGCAAGGACAACTCCAGGAAGCACCGCATGAGAGACCGCATCTCCCATGAGCGACCATCCAATGAGTACAAGCCAGCTGCTCAGGACGGCGCAGACGATACTTGCAATGACCGTGATCAGCAGGGCACGCTGCATGAACGCGTACCCAAACGGCTCAGCGAGCAGATCGATCACATTCATTTCGCACCACCCATCGGGGTCCAACTGCGACCATCATCGCCAGGAGTGTCGGATGCTCCCCCTCGAACGCCTGCGGCAAAGGCCTGCGCAAGGTTGTGATCGTTGAGCGCTTCGGCTGGCGGCCCCTCAAACAGCGCCCGATGATACCAGAGCACCACGGTGTCGCACAGTTCTGGCAACGACGAAATATCGTGGCTCGAAACGAGCACACACACCCCCTCAGCCGCCAGCTGTCGAATGACCCCAACGATCGCGGCCTGCGACGTGGCATCCACGCCGGAAAAAGGTTCGTCAAGCAGCATCACGGCCGCATCCTGCGCAATAGCTCGTGCCAAAAACACCCGCTTGCGCTGGCCACCAGAGAGCTCACCAATCGAGCGATGCTCAAGCTCAAGCACGCCAGTGCGGCGCATCGCCTCGTTACACCTGAGAACATCGGGAGCCCTCAGTCGCCGAGTGACCCCGAGGGCACCGTAGCGCCCCATCTCAACCACCTGGCGCACTGAGATCGGGAACTTCTCATCGATTGCCTCACTCTGAGCAACGTAGGCGATTTTGGATGCCTTGCGAGCGGCATCAACGGAGCCCCCAAGCACCTGCACGCTGCCGCCGTCTGGTGACACGAGGCCAAGGATGCTCTTCATGAGCGTCGATTTACCCGACCCGTTGACACCAACAAGGCCCGTCACCCGCCCAGCGGCGAGGGAAACGGAGGCGTGCTCAAGCGCGGTGACCGTGCCGTAGCGCACTCGCACATCATGAAGGACAACAACAGGCTGTTCGACGAGTGCGCTCATGCTGAGGGTTCCTTCGAGGTGAGGCCTTGAACGATGAGGTCGACGTTGTACCTGATGAGATCAAGATACGTTGGCACAGGGCCGTCCGCCTCGCTCAGGGAATCCACGTAGAGCACCCCGCCGAACTCGGCGCCGCCCTCAGTGGCCACCTGGCGCATCATTTGTGAGGAGACGGTTGATTCGCAGAACACTGCGGGCACGTCGTTGTCACGAACAAAGTCAATCGCGGCCGTGATCGATTGTGGCGTAGCCTCCGATTCGGCATTGACCGCCCACAGGTATTGCTCGGTGAGGCCGGCATCCTCGGCAAGGTAGCTAAACGCCCCCTCGCAGGTGACGAGGGCACGCTGTTCCGTGGGAAGCGCCTCGAGCGCAGACGCGAGGTTTCCTCCTACCCCTGCGATCTGTTCCTGGTAGGCGGCAGCATTCGCCCGGTACTCACGCTCGTGGGCGGGGTCAAGCGCAACAAAGGCATCCGCGATATTCGCGACGTATATCTGGGCGTCCCCTGGCGACATCCAGGCGTGCGGATTGGCGTGGCCTTCTGCCTCGCCGCCCCGTATGGCGATGGGGGTAACCCCCTCCGTAAGTACCGCATGCGGCACATCGAAGTCCTTCACAAAACGTTCGAACCATTTCTCGAGCCCAAGGCCGTTGTCAAGGATGAGTGACGCGGATGCCGCGCTCGTGAGGTCACCAGGCGTCGGTTCATACCCGTGAATTTCCGCGCCAACTTTTGTGATCGATTCAACCCTGAGGTGGTCTCCGGCAACGTTCTTTGCCATATCGGCGAGCACGGTAAAGGTCGTGAGCACGAGGGGCCGGGAATCGATGGCTCCGGATGTTGTGGCCCGCTGGTCGTCAACCGGGGCCTGGGAGTCGCTGAATGCGGCGCATCCGGCTACCAGGGTGAGCACACCGATCGCCGCCAGGCAGAGCCCTGCGCGTCGAAACACCCACGAGGAAAAGTTCGTCATGCCGAACAATCTAGTTCACTCTGACGAATTAAGCGAGCCTGTTCCACTCATCGGCACCACAAGCGGCGCCCACATCCGGCACGGTCTACGCGGCGACGAGTCCCCAGATGCCAGCAACCGCAGAGGCAAGTGCAAGCACAAGCGCTATGCCAATCAGAATTGCATGCACCCGAAAGAACGCCGTATACGCGCCATGCTCATCCCTGGCGCGAACATCATTTTTGACGCGCTTGAAGAACTGCGGCCAGACAATGGCGTTATACGCGGCATTCGCAAGCAAGAGAACAGACAACAAAACACTCATGCACCCAGCCTAGGCCGCACCGCCCAATGAACCGCGCTCCCCGCTCGAGAGTCATAAGCTAGAGGAATGAGCACACCCGCCGAAAGACTCGTTTGGATCGACTGCGAAATGACAGGGCTCGACCCGAGCATCGATGAACTGGTCGAAATTGCCGTCGTCATCACCGACTTTGACCTCAACATCCTCGACCCCGGATTTGAAGTCGTAATCAAGCCAAGCGAAGCCGCCTTCAACAACATGGGCGAATTTGTTATCAACATGCACACCGAATCCGGCCTCATCACCGAGCTTGACGGAGGCCTCACGGTTGCCGAGGCCGAGCGCCAGGTCATCGAATACATCGACCGCTTTGTGCCAAAAGGCAAGCGAGCCCTGCTCGCCGGAAACACCATCGGCACAGACCGCATGTTCCTCGCAACCTACATGCCAACACTTGACGAGCACCTGCACTATCGGAACATCGACGTGTCCTCGATCAAGGAGCTCGCACGCCGCTGGTTCCCACCCACGTACTACAACGCGCCCGAGAAAACGGGTGGACACCGAGCTCTCGCAGATATTCTTGAATCAATTCGCGAGCTTGCCTACTACCGTTCTGCCGTGTTTATTCAAGGATCTGGGCCAGGAAATGCCGAGTCCCAAGAGATCGCGAAGACCGTCGTGGACAACTTCGCCGAAAAAATGTAATAGACTCGTAGAGTTGTTGTTTTTCGCGAGCGAATAGCTCAAGAATTGCAATACATGGTGGCTATAGCTCAGTTGGTAGAGCGCTGGCTTGTGGTGCCGGAAGTCGCGGGTTCGAGCCCCGTTAGCCACCCCAATGATCGGCCCCAGTCTTCGGACTGGGGCCGATTTTCGTTTCCCCTTCCCCTGCACGCACATCCCCGTTTCGGCGTATTCTTGCCGTTTCGGCGTACGTTACAAACTACGCCCAAACGGCAAACGTACGCCCAAACGCAGAGCAGTGATTAGGCTTCATCTATGACTGTCCCCGCGCGCGCCAACGGCTCTGCCGCACTCCCGATCCCGCCGTGGGGCATGGCAGTCACCGCGATGCTGCTCATCCAACTCAGCTCATCCCTGTCGGTTGGTCTCATTGGCGAAGTCGGCGCGGCAGCCACAGCCTGGCTCCGCCTCACCATGGGCGCCGTCATCTTCATCGCCGTCGCGCGCCCTCCCATTCGGTCCATTCGCCGCCAGGATGTGCTCCCCCTCATCGGCCTTGGCACCGCGACCGGCGTCATGTCGATTGGCTTCCTCGCCGCCATTGAACGCATCCCGCTCGGCACAGCCGTGGCCATTGAATTCCTCGGCCCCCTTCTTGTTGCGGGATTCCGGAGCAGCAATCGTCGGATGCTCACCTGGCCAGCCCTCGCCCTCATCGGCGTCGTCCTCATGACCGAACCGTGGAACGGCGGCGTTGAGTTGCTCGGGATTTCGTACGCCCTCATCGCCGGCATCGGCTGGGGAACGTACATTGTGCTCACCCAGAAGGTTGGCGACCGCTTCAGCGGGATCAGCGGCCTTTCCATTTCCATCCCCATTGCCGCGATCCTCGCAACCTTTGTTGGACTCCCCCAGGCGTCAGGCAATATCACGTGGCAAATCCTGTTGGCCGCTCTTGGCCTCGCCGTTCTTTCGCCGGTCCTTCCGTTTGTACTTGAGATGCTTGCCCTCAAACGGATGACCCACACCGCCTTCGGCACGCTCATGGCCCTTGAACCGGCCTTTGGCGTGCTGCTTGGGCTACTGGTCCTTCACCAGATTCCGTCCGCCGTGCAGATCGTCGGCATCAGTCTTGTGGTGTTTGCGGGCGCAGCCGCCCAACGAGGAGGCCTTCGGGCATCCGCATCTCCGCCAACGGCCAACCCAGAACCGACGATAGGACACGCCTAATGCTCTCAGCGTTCCCACTCACGCCGCTGCGTAACGACCAAGTTGACGAGCCAGCGTTTCTTCGCATCATCCAGCGATTGGCCACGTCTGGCGTCGATTCCATTACCGTACTTGGGTCGACCGGATGCGCCGCCTACCTCAGCCCGGACGAGCGCGACCGTGTCGCAACGCTCGCCGTCCAGCAGGCCAGCGAGGTTCCCGTTTGGGTCGGCGTGAGCGATCTTCGCACGTCGCGGGTATTGCAGCACGTCGAGAGCGCAGAGCGGGCCGGAGCCGCCGGCATCCTGCTCGCCCCCATGTCGTATCAGCCGCTCACCGAAAACGACGTGTTTGAGCTGTTTCGCACGATCAGCGCGCGCACCTCGCTTCCGATTACGGTCTACGACAACCCAGGGACGACGCATTTCACGTTCACGCAGGAACTCTACGGGCGAATCGCTTCGTTGCCCGGCATCGTTTCGATCAAGATACCGCCAGCGCCCGGCGATCGTGCCACAACGCGGAAACGTATCGACGGCCTGCGGGCGATCCTGCCAGAACACGTTGGTATCGGGATCTCCGGCGACGCGGCCGCAGCAACAGCGCTTCTTGCCGGCTGCGACACCTGGTACTCGGTGATCGCGGGGACGCTTCCGTTAGCGGCCCTGAGCATCACCGAGCCCGCTGCACGAAGCGACGCAGAAGCCACCGTCGCCGCTTCGGAACGGTTAGAGCCACTGTGGGCCCTGTTCGCTCGGTACGGCGGCAGCCTCAGGGTCGTCGCGGCAATCGCCGAGCAGCTCGGGCTCGCGGCCAAGGACAGCCTCCCTCTCCCGATCCAGGGGCTGGATGCCGATGCGCGGTCGCATGTTGCCAGCGTCCTGCGCGAGCTCAACATCCACGACGAGTCTCGCTGAGAGACCCGACACACACGGAGAGATTGCCAAACCGGCAAATGCGTTTGCTCCGCGCGCGCGAGTTCGCAACGATGAGTAACAGGCAGCGATATTCGTTCAGACTAAGGAGCGCCATGCACAACTTCGACAGGGAGTTCTGGGAACAACACTGGCACGAGCGCAACGAGCAGCACGGCACGCCCAACGAACAGGCATCCCCCGCGAATCCGTACCTCGCGCAGGAAACCGCTTCGCTGACGCCAGGAACGGCTCTGGATGCCGGTTGTGGCACCGGAACCGAGGCCATCTGGCTTGCGAGTCAGGGTTGGCAGGTCACGGGGGCGGATATCTCTTCCACTGCGCTTGAGGCGGCCAGACAGGCTACGGTGAACGCCGCAGCCGCAGGCCAGAACGTCGCCGATCGCCTGACCTGGGTTGAAGCAGACCTCACCGTTTGGCAACCGGAAGAAACGTTCGACCTTGTTGTCACCAATTATGCGCATCCAACAATTCCGCAGTTAGAGTTCTACTCGCGACTTGCTGACTGGGTATCGCCAGGAGGAACCCTGCTCGTCATCGGCCACCTGCACGGCCACGGCGATCACGGAGACGGCGCTCACGCCGATCACGCCGGGAGTGCTCTCGGCCACGATAGCCACGGCGACAGTCATCACGGTGACCGCCCCGAAGGTCGCCCCGAACGCGATCGCACCCCAGACCATTCCGAGCACAACGCAGACGGCTCCGCGACGCACGATAACGCCACCTCCGCCCTCCACCCTCCGGTCGAATCAACGGTCACCCCTGCCGAGATCGCCGCGTTGCTCCCGTCGAGCGACTGGCGAATCGAAATATCCGCTGAATATCATCGGGAGTTTGCCGGCGATCACCCCTTGCGGCTACACGACGCCGTTGTGCGAGCAACCAGGATCGTGTAGCTCCGCCATCCGGTAGCCGGGCAAGCATCATTGGCTACCGGACGCAATGCTTCTCGCCACCCCCTACCTTTCCCCAGCCCGGATGTGTCAGGCTTAACCTATGGTTGAGATCACGGATGAAGACTTTGAGACGCTGGTGACGGCGGAACTCGACGCGCTTCCCGACAATATGGTCGAGGGCCTCGACAACATTATCTTTGTCATTGAAGATCTGCCGGAAGACGGCAGCACCGATTTGCTTGGCCTCTACGACGGCCTTGCGCTGACCGAACGCGGCGACTACGGCTACGGCGAAATACCTGACCGCATCACCCTGTTTAAGCACAATCTGCAGGCGCACTGCGACGACCTTGAGCATCTTCGCGACGAGGTCCGAATCACGCTCGTCCACGAGATTGCCCACCATTTTGGAATCGACGATGAGCGGCTCCACGAACTAGGCTGGGCATAGTGCGCTTTCTCACCCCACCAGCTTTCCACGCCGCTCAGCACGGCCCGGACTATGACCCTCGCAACGAGGGCTCGCTTGCGACCATGCACGCCGAAAAGCCTGAGCAGCCCTGGCAGACCATTATTTGGGATGATCCGGTCAATCTGATGTCCTACGTGAGCTTTGTCTTCCAGCGCCACTTTGGATTTACCCGCGACCACGCAGAAGAACTCATGCTGCGTGTCCACCACGATGGTCACGCGGTTGTTGCCGAGGGCGGGCGCGAGGCAATGGAGATGCACGTCGAGGCGATGCACGATTATGGCCTCTTGGCAACCCTTCGACAGGCCGGTGAATAATGCGCATTAGCCGCACAACCCGCGATGGCATCACAATGCTGCATATTCACCGCGACGAAGCCGGACTCATTGAGACCCTCGTTTCGCAGCTCATGAGCCTGTACCAGGAGTACAGCCCGCCATCCATCGAGCTTGATCCGCTGCTGGCGAGCCTAGATATCGGCGGCTCATCGTCGCTCCCCGACGATCCTGCCCTTGCCCGCATCCTCCCCAATGCCTATGAGGATGACCAGCAGGCCAGCGAGTTCCGCCAGGTGTCCGAACAGGGCCTCGTCAATCGCAAGGTTCTGGATGCCGAGGCTGTGCTCGTCTCACTCGGTTCCGCACGCCTCGAAACCGAAGGGTTCGAGGGGCAAGCTGAGGCGTTGCTGCACGACGACCTCCCCGCCTACGCGGGTGCGGCCGATAACGAAACGCTTGACGTTCCGCTTGACGAGGAAGCGTTCCTCTCCTGGACCAAGACGCTCACCTCGATGCGCCTTGCCCTCGCAGCCCGCCTCGGAATTGAGTGCGAAGAAGATCTTGACGACGAACCGCTTGACGAGATGGAAGCAAACACGAGGGCCGTGTACGACTGGCTCGCGGAATTCACCGAAGCGTTGCTCCACGCTCGGCTCAATCAGTAGGCCAGCGCCGCCTCGAACTCCTCAGCCGGGAAACAGCTGCGCCGAAGCGGCACACCGTCAGCATTGCCTCGGCCCGGTGTCAGCATTGCCTGTGCCCGGTCTCAGCCGGCTACGCTGAGTCGACGTTGCTGGTCTCGACAATAACGTCGGCAAGCGTCCGCGAGCCTTCTCGCGCGTAGAGCGCTTCCTCTTGGGCTGCCCATGCCTCCCACTGCGGCTCAAACATGGCACCGTCGCGGCCAAGGGCACGAGTACGGCGCACATCGGCAGGGGCATCCAACCAGACAGAAAAATCGGCCAAGTCGTGGCTTGCCCTCGACAACGAACCGCATCCCTCAACGATGAGCGCGGCGGAGGCCTCAACGCGGTGTTGTTCGGCGATTTCCCCGGTGTGCCAGTCAAAGCGGCGCCATGATCCGGCATCATTCAGACGGCGCGGCAGGAGGAGCGTCTCGACGATGCTCTCGGATGCTGTTGCAAGGCCGTCCCACCCAGGGTAGACGTCGTCCATGCTCACGAGCACGACCGGGGTCGAGCCGATTAAAGCTGCAACCAGGCTCCGTGCAAACTCTGTTTTTCCTGAGCCGCTTCGCCCGTCGATGAGCACCGTCGCGCCTGGCCGGATGCATTTGGTGATGGCAGTGGCCGCGCCGGCGAGCGATGCCTGGCGCGCCAAGGCCGCCTCTTGGCCCGGCGAGTGCTTCGGGCCAGAGGCGGCGGCTTCGTTCAAGAGGCCGCTACTTCTTGAGCGCGCGGATGATGCGCGAAAGTGCGCGTCCGGCAAAAAACACAAACGGGACGGCCGCGATCAGGAGCGTCACTGGGTTTGGCTGGAACATGAACGAGTCGCCCTGCTTGACGTACGCGCCAACCGGAACTGAGATTCCGCCACCGCCGCCTGCTCCTGCGTTCGAGCTCTCGTCAGCTTCTTCGTCAGACCCCTGGCCGCCGCCAAAGCCAAACTGGCTAAACGAGACGGGGATGACGGTTGTGTCGCCTAGAACAACTGGCTCGCCATACGACGCCCTTACACCAGTGTTGGTAACGATGTTTGCGAGTTCTACGGTGAGATTAGCCATGACCCTACGCTACCACTGGCTGCCAAGTGCGTGCAGGGACTCTCAGGGGTTTGCCGAGTCGGTGGTCGGCTTCGTGAAATTACGATCAGGAGCTTGAGATTCCGGGCGGAGCAGCGCCGCCGCGGTGACGGAGTGTTTTCCAAACCGCTGAGAGACAGTGTCTATCGCTTGCTCGGCATCTCGCCATTGCTCGTAGGGGTCCCAAAGAAGCGACCCGCCGGAATCGGCACCAACGAGGTTCTCTGCACGAACCCCTACCAACCGAACTCGCTTTCCTTGTCCGTCGAGCTCGTGGAAGGCTTGGACGGCCTCTTCGTAGATTTGACGCCCAACGCCTGTCGGCTCTGGGAGCGTGCGTGAGCGAGTGACCGTGCGAAAGTCGTCCCAGCGAATTTTGATGCCAACCGTGCGGGCCAATACTCCAGCGTTGCGCACTCGTTCCCCCACCTTGAGCGAGAGCCGGAGGAGTTGCTGCCGCACCTCTGCAGGGTCGGAGACATCGTATTCGAAGGTGCTCTCGTTGCTGATGCTTTTTTCTTCGCGAGTGACGTTGACCTGGCGCACGTCATGCCCGAGGGCAAGATTATGAAGGTGTTCGCTGGATGCCTCGCCGACGGCCGCGCGCAGCGTGGCGATTGGAAGGGCGGCGAGGTCGCCAACCGTATTGACCCCAAGCCTGCGGAGGTGTTCCCCCGTGACTCCCCCGACGCCCCACAGTACCGAAACAGGAAGGGGGTGCAGAAACTCGAGGGTCCGCGTTGGATGAACGATGAGAACGCCATCTGGCTTGGCCCGCTGAGACGCAACCTTGGCAACAAATTTGGTGCCGCCACCCCCGACCGAGCAGGTGAGACCGGTGGCATCACGAACCCGTGAGCGGATGAGCGCGGCAATCTCAGTCGGCGAGCCAAACAGCCGCCCCGCACCAGCCACGTCAAGGAAGGCCTCGTCAATACTGAGGGGCTCAACGAGCGGCGTGATATCTCGAAAAATCTGCATCACGGTGCGGGAGGCAGCCGTATACAGCTCACGATGAGGCGGAAGCACGATGAGGTTTGGACACAGCCGCTGGGCATTCGCAAGCGGCATTGCAGACCGAATGCCAAGCCGGCGAGCCTCGTAGGTTGCGCTCGTCACGACGGAGCGGCCTGATTCGTGCGCAACAACAGCGGGTTTGCCAACGAGGTGAGGCTTATCAAGCAACTCGACAGAGGCAAAGAACGCGTCGAGATCGACGTGAAGCATTGTGGCTGCTGATCGAGGCTTGGTCATCCCCCTCAGTTAATCACGAGCCACCGACATTTGCTCATCTTGAACGCCGAAGGTTGTGTCAGAACGCTGAGAATCACACACACCCGGCGGCGGACCGTACGCCCTCAAAATCGGTTAAAGAACTTCTTTGAGGAAGTACGAATCGTTTCTGTAATGTTTTGCGGCCAGGAGACTCTAATTGACAAACATACTTCTTGTATTCACATTGGGGATGATTCACATTGAGCAAGCGCGGCAGATCAGGGCGGATGACGGGAACCAATGTTCCGCGGGCTCTCGGGGCTTGCTTAGCCGTACTCTCCGCAATCGCAATAGCGTCAATGAGCTTGCAGGCAACATCGGCGGCCTATGTCGACAAGGCCACAGCAAACCCGAGCCAGATGGGCTCTGGTGCCCTTGTCACTCAAGTTAAGAACATGAATGGCCAGTGGATTGAAGCGACAACGCCTGCGGCGGCCGAACCCATCTTGCCTGCTAACGGGGCGCAGGCCAGCATCCGCGGCTTTGGCGAACCAATGGTCGCAAATGCCTCCGTTCGGCTCGTCGCAGGGTCGCCTACTGCCGACATCACCCCGACACTGACCGTGCCTACCGGATGCGTGGCTCTGTGCGCAGAGAGCCTCGGGTTCATGCTGTTTACCGTCGAACTTGACGGTGGGGTGCCCCTCGGGACGGATCTGACCTTCGCACAGGTGAACGCCCTCGGCACGCGCACCATTCGAAATGCCGTTGCCGGCGCAGAACACACACTGAGTATTTCCGTGTATATGAGCGAGACAACGCCGGTGAAGTTTCGAAATGTGGCCGGCAATATCGGCATCCAGTTCAACGCGGTGTCAGTCCCCTCATAACCCAATTCTCCGGCGATCACCCCGCCAAAGACCACACCTCAGAGCGTCCAAGTATCCTCTGTGACGCGCCAGCTCCACAACGCACAGGAACTCTCAGAACCATGGCACACGCACCATCCAGCAACAGCCGCCAGCAGAAGCTATGTCCAGAACGCGCCGGTCGTCGGCGAATCAAGCGTTGGATGCTTGGCACCGCGTTGATGTCCGTCTTCGCAAGCTTGCTCCTCGCACCGGTGGCCTCGACCACAACGGCTGCCTATACGGCACAGAGTAATACCGTGGCAACGAAGTTCTATCTCAATATCCCCAAGTACAGTTTTCGGGAGATTCCGCTCCCCACAAAAGGATTCCGAATCGCGGTCAACACCAGAACAAACCAGGTGTATGCAAGCGACTACGGCTATAACTTGCATATTATTGACGGAGCAACAGCCCGAGTAACTCAGACGGTAACGGTGCCAGGTAATACCAGCTACAGCGTGACTGTTGATGAAGCCAACGGTCAAATCTTTATGGCAAGTACTCGAGGCCGAAATTTCTATCGTTTTCCAGTCTCAAATCCGGCTGACTTTGCGGCTTCCCCCGCGACCTACGGCTTCGCAAGAGGCATCATCATCAATCCCAACACTCGCAAGGTCTGGATTCATTCTGATGCCATTCTTGCTCGAGTCAACGGAGCAACGATGGTTGAGGAGGCCAGGGTATCCGTTCCCGGCGCTATCCAATCTTCGATAGCCCTCGATTCGAGTAACAGCACCCTCTACATTGCAAATAACGACGTTGCGAACACTGTCTCGGTTTACAACGGGCTCACTCTTGCCATTACAAAGACCATCCCGGTTGGAGTTAATCCTGTTGGTCTTGAATTTAACCCGACGACGAAGCAGCTCTATGTCGCAAACTCGGGAGCAAACAGTGTTTCTGTTGTGAACACGACAACGGGAGCGGTGATCAAGACAATTCCTGTCGGAATTTCACCCAGTAACGTGGCTATCAACCCAAAAACCAACAAGATCTTCGTCACTCACGCGTCTGCTTCGGGTGTCTATATCATTGATGGCGCAACTCAGACGGTTGAAGATGTCCTCGCTACCCCGAACAACGCGCACAGCTCGGCGGCTGCGGTCAACACCGTCACAGGCTCCGTCTATGTAGTGGCCAGTGAGCGAGTCTACGAAGTCACGCCTCGACCATAGGACCAGTTCAGCTAACGCAGGGCCTGTAGTTAGTGGTGTCGCCTCCGTTCAGACGATCCGTGACGCTGCCAACGTCACCGGACAACCTGCGAATACCTCGCCTCGTCGTCTCAACGATTACAGTAGATCGGGTACCATCGCTCGCGCACGGGATTCTTCGGTTCCCGTGCGTTCAGCGCCGACAGACAGGAAGTCAGATGACCTCGCTCGCCGACCGCCCATGGATCGCCCACTACGCCGACGGCGTTCCGTCATCCATCGACCTGCCTCCGATCTCACTCGTTGATGTGATTCACGGCTCCGTCACGAGCTTTGCCAGCCAGGTTGCCCTCGATTTCTTTGGCGCAACAACCACCTACCGCGAGCTCGGCGAGCAAATCGAACGTGTCGCAACAGGTCTCCATTCTCTCGGCGTTCGGCACGGAGACCGCGTTGCAATCGTGCTGCCGAACTGCCCCCAGCACGTAATCGCCTTCTACGCCGCTTTGCGACTTGGTGCCGTCGTTGTTGAGCACAACCCCCTGTACACTCCGCGCGAATTGCGTACCCAATTCGAGGATCACGGTGCCAAAGTTGTGATCGCCTGGGAAAATGTGTGCGCCACGCTGCAGGAGCTGCCCGAAGACGTGCGTCCGACGACAGTCATTGCCGTCAACCTCATCGAGGCAATGCCGCTCGCAAAACGGCTTTTGCTGAAGCTTCCCCTCGCGAAGGCAAGGGAAAGCAGGACCAAACTCAGCACCCAGACGACTGGGACGATCCCGTGGTCGCAGCTTGCCACGAGCCCTCGCATCGCCGACAGCGTTCCCCGCCCAAGCCACGACGATCTTGCGCTTCTTCAGTACACAAGCGGCACAACCGGAGTCCCAAAAGGGGCCATGCTCAGCCATCGCAATCTCATTGCGAACGCGCTGCAGGCCCAGTCGTGGGTTCCTCAGGTCACAAAGGGCGACTGCTGCGTCTACGCGGTACTCCCCATGTTTCACGCCTACGGCATGACGTTGTGCCTCACATTTGCGATGAGCATGGGCGCAAGGCTCGTGTTGTTCCCCTCGTTTGACGTTGATATGGTGCTTGCCGAAACCAAGAAACACATGCCAACCTTCCTGCCAGCGGTTCCGCCGATGTACGACAAGATTGCCTCGGCCGCAACAGAGCAGGGCATCAATCTTGGTGGCATCGCGTGTGCAATTTCCGGCGCGATGGACCTGCCAAGCGCAACCGTCAAGCGCTGGGAGGATGCAACCGGCGGCTGGCTCGTTGAGGGCTATGGCCTCACCGAGGCTGCACCGGTTGCGCTCTGCAACCCTGTCGGTGATTCCCGCAAGCCTGGCACCGTTGGTGTGCCGCTCCCCGACTGCGAGATCAAACTCATGGATGTTGAGCATCCAGATCAGGATGCCAGCGACGGCGGCCCAGGTGAGCTGCTGTTCCGCGGCCCGCAGGTCTTTTCTGGCTATTGGAAAAACGCCGAAGCGACCGCAGAAACGCTCACTCCGGACGGATGGTTGCGAACTGGCGACATCGCCACGGTTGATAGCGACGGCTTCGTGACCATCGTTGATCGCAAAAAAGAACTCATCGTGACCGGCGGCTTCAACGTCTCACCCACCGAAGTTGAGGCGGTACTGCGCACCTACGACGGAGTTGAGGATGCCGCAGTGATCGGCCTCCCCCGCGAACAAGGCGGCGAAACGGTGTACGCCGTCGTGGTCATGCGCAACGGGTACGCGTTTGATGAAGACGCCATCCGAGAGCACTGCCGCACCGGCCTGACCCCCTACAAGGTGCCGCGCACCATCGAGGTTGCGACCGAGCTCCCGCGCTCGCTCATTGGCAAGATCCTGCGTAAGGATCTGAAGGAGAGCATCCTGGCCCGCAACGCCTAGCCACTCGTGGGGCGCATTCTCGCTCGTGGAGCGCAGAATTTCGCGCCCCACGAGCGAGAATGCACCCCGGGAACGAGCTATTTGATTGCTGGGAGCGCCGACTCGACGGCCGCGATGACGCTGGGGTCGTTGGGAAGCGTCGTGGGTCGGAACCGGAATACCTGGTCGTCGGGGGTCAGCACGAACTTCTCGAAGTTCCATTTGACCTTGCCCGCTTTGCCATCTGCATCCGTAGTTTTGGTGAGCTCCGCATACAGCGGATGTGCAGACCGACCGTTGACCTTGACCTTATCCATGAGGGGGAAGGTCACGCCGTACGTTGTTGAGCAGAACTCCTGGATAGCCTCGTTGTTTCCTGGCTCCTGAAAGGCGAACTGGTTGCAGGGAAAACCGAGCACGGTGAAGCCCTGGTCTTCGTAGGTTCGCTGGAGTTCTTCAAGTGTTTCGTACTGCGGCGTGAGCCCACATTTTGAGGCGACGTTGACGATCATCACAACTTTGCCCTCGTAGTCGGCAAGCGTCGCTGTGGAACCGTCCATTGTGGTGAAAGGGATATCTCGAAGCGTCATGCGCGTAAGTCTACGCCCGCTCGCGCAAGGTATAACAAGGTCACGGCTAACGGTCAGATAGCCATGAGCGACGCTCCGCTTGCCCGCTCCCCGTATGGTTAAGACATGAATTTAACGAGAGCAAAGCGAACACTGCTCGATATCGGCGTTGGGGTGATCGGTGTCCTCGTTTTTTGGGTTCCATTTGGCGAAAGCACGCCGTCAGGCACCGGGTTTCGCCTTGCGTTGCTCGCTGCCGTTGCCATTGGGCTGATCCTTCGCGAGTGGATGCCGGTCCTTGGCTTTGCGCTTGTCCTCCTCGCAACCGTTGTTGGCACAACCGCCGGACTCACCAGCGACCCGTTTGTGCTTGCCGCGTGGTCGCTGTACCCGCTGGCCACGACATACGGCTCGATCAAGCCGTTTCGCGTTGTCCTTGGGCTGCTCGTTCTGTTTGTGTTTCTTGGCAGTGTTGCCGTCGTGCCGGGAACGGAAGAGACTATCCGAAACGGGTTGTTCTCGTTCATCGTGCTCGCCGGTTCTTGGGCTCTTGGCAGCGGCGCCAGGCGCTCACGACGTGAGCAGGCGCATACGGCGCTGGTTGAGCAAGAGCAGGCCGTTACCGCCGAGCGACTGCACGTTGCGAGGGAAGTGCACGACGTGCTGTCTCATTCGCTCGCGAGCATCGCGGTCACCTCGTCCGTTGCGACTCACAGGGCCGGTCACCTCTCACACGGCGAGCTGACGTCGAGACTTGCGCGGATAGAGGCCACAAGTCAGGAGGCGCTGCGCGATCTCAAAACGGTGCTTGGAGGCATCCGAAGCGAACGAGGCGACCACTCAGCGACACGCAGGCAGACTCCGGCAGATGTGCGAGCCAACGACCTCACCGGCTTACCTCAGCCAACTCTGGACGATATCCATGCGCTTGTCGGCCGCGCGACGGCATCCGGACTGGCGGCCGAACTTCGTGTGAACGGTTCCGCCAGGTACTCCCCAACCACCGAGCTCGCCGTGTTCCGCGTCGTCCAGGAGGGGCTGACCAATGTCGCAAAACATGCCCCCAGCTCTGAGTGTCGGGTCACAGTGAGCGCGGCAACGGATGCGGTCACGGTGAGCGTGGAAAACTCCGCGCCGGTCCATTTCCAGCAGGTACACTCCGCGCCGGTCCACTCCCCGCAGCCAGCCGCAGCCGGCACCCCCGCACTCGGCTTTGGCCTGCGCGGGCTCAACGAACGCATCACCCAGCTCGGTGGCGCATTTACGAGCGGGCCGACCGGCGCCGGTGGGTTCTGCATCTCCGCAACGCTTCCGGCGCATCCGCTGGCCGCCCCTCAGGGCTCAACCGAAAGCAGTACCGCGTGAGTACACCCGTCTTTATCGTTGATGACCAAGCATCCATCAGGGCCGCCCTCCGCGATCTGGTTCGGGGCGATCCCCTCCTGAGGGATGCGGGAGAAGCCGCAAACGGGGCAGCGGCCGTCGCCCATTTTTGTGGGGCTCATGCGCTCGGCAGTGCTGCCCCCGGCTCCGAGCAGCAGGATGCGGCCGCGATCGTGCTCATGGATATCCGGATGCCGGCACTTGACGGGATCGAGGCAACCAAACGTATCCTCGAGCGCAGAACGGATGTGCGCGTCATCATCCTCACGACCTTCGACCACGACGAATATGTCTACGAGGCACTCAGGGCAGGCGCATCCGGGTTCCTACTCAAGAATGCGCCGGCAGCCGACATCGTGAGGGCAATCCACGCGGTCAGAGACGGCGAAGCCATGCTCGCGCCAGAGGTCACACGCCGCCTACTCACTGATTTTGCCGCGCGACCGCCGCAGGCCCTATCGCTCGCCACCGAGTTTGATGGGCTCACCGAGCGAGAACAGGAGGTCGTGCGAGCAATCGCAACCGGGCTTTCCAACGACGAGATTGCGGCTCACTTGTTCTTGAGCAGGGCAACCGTCAAAACCTATCTCAGCCGACTGTTTCTCAAACTCGGTGTGCGCGACCGCACCCAACTCGTGATTCTTGCGTACGAGACTGGGTTCATCCGGCTGAGCTAGATCCCATTCTCAGGCGGCAACTGTCAACCTTTGGCCGATGCCGAGAGCGACCCGTCGCTGCGAGGCTTAAGGCATGATCAGCATCCAACATCTCAGCAAGAGCCATAAGGGCACGCCCTCGATCAGTGACGTGAGTTTTACCGCTGGCCCCGGTCGGGTCACCGGCTTTCTTGGGCCGAACGGCGCGGGAAAATCGTCAACCCTTCGTATCCTGCTTGGGCTCGACCGGGCCGATGCCGGAGTCGCGACCATCAACGGCGTCGCGTACCGCGACCTCCGCAGCCCGCTCAGGACGGTTGGCGCGCTCCTCGACGGCAGCGGGGCGCACAGGGGTCGAACGGCACGTGGGCATCTCACCTGGGTTGCCAAGAGTAATGGCATCCCGCTCACGAGGGTCTCCGAAGTCCTTGAGCTGGTGAGCCTGTCGACGGTTGCCAAAAAACGCATCGGGACGTTTTCGCTTGGGATGGGTCAGCGCCTCGGACTCGCGACGGCGCTGCTCGGAAATCCGTCAGTACTAGTGCTTGACGAACCCGTGAACGGGCTTGACCCCGACGGCATCCGGTGGATTCGTACCTTTCTCAAAAACTTCGCAGCCGAGGGGAAAACCGTCTTGCTGTCGAGCCATCTCATGGGTGAAATGGAGGAAACGGCAGACGATCTTGTGATCATTCACGGTGGCAAGGTCGTAGAGTCGGGGACGGTCACCGCGATAACTGCTGGATTTCCATCCCTCGAAGATGCGTTTTTTGCGCTGACGGGAGCGACCAAATGAGCGTGCGCCTGCAACAGCAGTTTCTCCCGCGATCGAATGCGGCTAGCCAGAGGGATGCAACCTTGGCAAGGGCCATCCGTGCCGAGTTTCGCAAGGCGTTTGGCCTCCGTTCAACCTCAGTGGCGATCGGCATTGCGGCGTTTGGTACGCTCGCGCTCGCCATCGTCAACAGCACGACCTACCGCAACATGGTTGATCGTGGGATTGCCGACGAGTTCTTAGCCGACGGCTGGGACCTCCGCGACGCGGGTTTTGAATTTGTGCCCATAGTAATCGGCCTCATCGTCTGCGGGGTCACCGTGATGAGCAGCGAATTCACGCGCAGCAGCAACGAAGTTGGCGGCGGTCGCCAGCTCACCACGTCCCTGCTCGCAACGCCACGCAGGTGGATGCCCGTCCTCGCAAAAACCGTCGTCGTCTCGATCATCGGGCTCTCGGTGTGTGCGGTGGTGCTGCCGCTGTCTGTCGCGCTCGGCCAGCTCATCCTTGGCAAGCACGGGTACAGCTTCGCCGAGAGCGCAGCCTACATCGGCTGGGGCTGGGTTGGCCTTCCCCTCTTTGCGGTGTTCACCTCGCTTATCGGACTCGCGGTAACCACCCTGCTGCGGAGCGGGACCGTTGCACTCATCGTTTTGATCGTGAACAGCTCGGTTGTTCCGTTCTCGTTCCTCGTTAACCTGGTTGCCCCCGCTGTTGCGGCTTGGTTACCGGATGCGGCCGGAACGCAGATGCTCCCCGGCGCGATGAAGCTCTCGGAGTTCACGCTCGAGCCGGTTACCGGAGGCCTCGTGATGGCCGTTTGGACGGTGACGCTGCTTGCCGTGGCGGCGATGCGGTTCGCCAAGCGTGATGCCTAGCCCGGCTGCGGACGCCGCGGTGTGCCGCGGAAACGATATGGACCGGCGAGCTACCGCCCTCGGTCGGGCGATTGCTGCCGAGTGGAGTAAGACAATTTCGCTCCGTGTCCTCCCGGCCACGATGCTCGGTGCGATCGTCGCCGCTGCGCTGCTTGGGGCCGTCTACGCGTTTGGCACCGTGACCGACCCGATGACTGGCAAGATCACCGCGACCTCACCCACGGCAGCGGAGCTTGTCGATGCAGTGCTCGGGGCGATGACGTTCCTGCAGGTTGTCGCAGTGCTCATCGGTATCTTCGTGATCATTCCCGACGTTGCAAGCCCCGTCATCCGGACCACACTACTGGCCGTGCCACGGCGAGGGATTCTGCTCGGGGCCAAGCTCATTATTGCCTCGGCAGCTGTCGCGCTCGGGGCAACTGCCGCGATGCTCGGTGGCCTGTGCGGTGCCGGGATCGTTGGCTCGATAGCTTTCGATAATGGCCCACCGCTCGGAAGCTTCGTCACCGAGGAGATTCTTCAACGGGTTGCGGGAGCATGGCTCTACCTCGCCCTCATCGGCATGTTCGCGTTCGGGAGTGCGCTTGCGCTGCGTCAGCTTGTTCCGGCCCTGATCGGCTTGCTCAGCCTCGTGCTCATTCTCTCCCCGCTGCTCTCGGCAGCGCCTGGGGTCGCCAAGTGGTTGCCGGATACCGCGGGGTCCCAGCTGTACTTGCACGACGCATCCGCACATCATCCGTTTGGCGGGCTCGTGCTGGCGGCCTGGGCACTCGTAGCGATCGCCACAGGCGGGCTGCTCTTCATCCGCAGAGACGCCTAGCAACCGCTCGTGGGGCGCATTCTCGCTCGTGGGGCGCATATTTTCGCGCCTCACGAGCGCGAATGCGCCCCACGAGCGGGTAGGAGGAGTTAGGCCTTGGCGCGTTCCAGCACGAGTTCGCGTACGCGCGCAGCGTCCGCCTGGCCACGCATTGCCTTCATGACCGCACCGATCACTGCGCCGGCGGCCTGAACCTTGCCGTCGCGGATCTTTTCGAGCACGTCGGGCTGCGCGGCGAGTGCCTCGTCGATGGCCGCGATCAGCGCGCCGTCGTCCGACACCACGGCAAGTCCGCGAGCATCCACAACCTCTTGCGGGGCTCCCTCACCGGCAATAACGCCTTCGAGTACCTGGCGTGCGAGCTTATCGGTGAGGGTTCCCGCCTCGACCAGCTTGGCCAGCGCGGCGACGTTCTCGGCCGACACGAGAGAGTTCGAGTCGACACCCTGCTGATTGGCAACACGGGCGATCTCACCGGTCCACCACTTGCGAGCTGCCTGAGGGGTAGCGCCGGCTGCGACCGTTGCCGAAACCTCGGTGAGCAGACCAGAGTTCTGGATGTCCTGGAACTCAAGGTCGGTAAAGCCCCACTCGCCCTTGAGGCGGCGGTAACGAACCGTTGGTGCCTCTGGCAGCGCGGCACGCAGTTCCTCAATGAGCTCGAGCGTCGGGGTGACCGGCAGCAGGTCTGGCTCTGGGAAGTAGCGGTAGTCGTCGGCGTCAGACTTCGGGCGTCCGGCCGACGTTTCGCCGGTGTCTTCGTGCCAGTGGCGCGTTTCCTGGGTGATGCTGCCGCCGTCGGCGAGGATCTGCGCCTGGCGCTGGATCTCGTAGCGGACCGCGCGCTCGACCGAACGCAGCGAGTTCACGTTCTTTGTCTCCGTGCGGGTGCCAAGCGTTTCGCTGCCGCGCGGGCGAAGCGACACGTTGGCGTCGCAGCGCAGGTTGCCACGCTCCATGCGGGCATCCGAAATGCCGAGGCCAAGCACGATGTCGCGGATGACCGAAACATACATCTTGCAGATCTCGGGAGTATCGTGCTCGCCACCAAACACCGGGTGCGTCACGATCTCAACGAGCGGAACGCCTGCACGGTTGTAGTCAACCATCGAGTACTCGGCTCCCTGGATGCGACCGGTCGAACCACCAACGTGCGTGAGCTTGCCGGCGTCCTCCTCCATGTGTGCCCGCTCGATGGGGATGTTGATGATACGGCCGCTGGCCAGCTCAACCTCAACCTCGCCCTCGTAGGCGATTGGCTCGTCGTACTGCGAGATCTGGTAGTTCTTCGCCATGTCAGGGTAGAAGTAGTTCTTGCGGGCGAAGCGAGAGCTCTCGGCAATGGAACAGCCGAGCGCAAGGCCGAGGCTAATCGAGTAGCGAATCGCCTGCTCGTTGACCACGGGAAGCGACCCTGGCAGGCCAAGGCACACCGGGGTCAGGTTCGTGTTCGGGGCGGCACCAAAGTTGTTTGGGGCTGCCGAGAACATCTTGGTTTCGGTGTTGAGCTCAACGTGAACCTCAAGACCGAATACCGGCTCAAAGAGTTCGAGCGCCTTCTCAAAGTCCATCAATTTTGCTTTAGCCATGAATTCACGCCCTTCCGGCGGTCAAAGAAGTATCGGAGAGCCCTGCTGCGGTGAGCAGCGGCGACTTTGCCCAGAGCGGGCCGCCCCACTCGGCTTCAACAAGCGCTTCGAGTGCCGCACCAACGCGGTACAGGCGTGCGTCTTCGCAGGCAGGTGCCATGAACTGGATGCCGACCGGCAGCCCGTCCTCAGGCGCGAGGCCGTTTGGCACGCTGATGCCTGGGATGCCGGCGAGGTTAGCCGGAATCGTGGTGATGTCGTTGAGGTACATAGCCATCGGGTCATCGACCTTTTCGCCAAGCTTAAACGCCGTGGTAGGCGCGCTCGGGCTGGCGATGACGTCGACCTGCGCAAAGGCAGAGGCGAAGTCGCGCTGGATGAGGGTGCGGACCTTCTGCGCGCTGCCGTAGTAGGCGTCGTAGTAGCCGGCGCTAAGCGCGTAGGTGCCAAGGATGATGCGTCGCTTCACCTCTGGGCCAAAACCGGCCTCGCGGGTCGCCGCCATAACCTGTTCAACCGTTCCGCCGCCCTCTGGCGTCACACGGAGGCCAAAGCGCACGGAGTCGAACTTCGCAAGGTTGCTCGATGCCTCGGCAGGAAGGATGAGGTAGTACGCGGCAACCGCATATTCAAAGTGAGGCGCATCGATCTCAACGATCTCGGCGCCCTGAGCCTGCAACAGCGCCAGCGATTCGCTGAAGCGCTGCGCTACGCCGGCCTGGATGCCGTCGCCCTGGAGCTGCTTCACCACACCGACCCGGAGCCCCTTGAGCACTTCGCCTGTCGCTCCCTCGCGGGCCGCTGCGGCCATCGATGGCCAGGCGTCCTTGAGGGAGGTTGAATCGTGGTGGTCGTGACCACCAATAACGTCTTGCAGAAGGCCGGCGTCAAGCACGCTGCGCGAGCACGGGCCAACCTGGTCGAGCGACGACGCAAGCGCGATGGCTCCGTAGCGACTGACGGCTCCGTAGGTTGGCTTCACGCCAACGGTTCCCGTCACGTGCGCCGGCTGGCGGATGGACCCACCGGTGTCGCTGCCGAGGGCAAACGGTGCCTCAAACGCTGCAACGGCTGCGGCCGAGCCGCCACCGGAGCCACCGGGGATGCGGTCGAGCGCCCACGGGTTGTGGGTTGGGCCATACGCGGAATGCTCGGTGCTTGAGCCCATGGCAAATTCGTCCATGTTGGTCTTGCCGAGGGGCACGAGGCCTGCTGCGCGCGAACGAGACACGACGGTCGCGTCGTAGGGCGACATCCAGCCCTCAAGAATCTTTGAGCCGCTTGTTGACGGCATGTCGGTTGTCACGAGCACATCCTTGATGGCGAGCGGCACACCGGCCAGCGGGCCAAGCTCTTCGCCAGCCGCGCGGCGGGCGTCGATGTCGGCTGCAACCGCGGCGGCCTGCTCGTTGACATACAGAAAGGCGTGGACGTGAGGCTCAACGTCTGCGATGCGCTTGAGGTGCGCCTCGGTGACCTCAGCAGCCGAGACCTCGCCAGCCGTAAGCTTCGCCGACAGTTCGGCCGCACTCAGGTGCGTAAGTTCTGTTGCACTCATTACTGTTCCTCCCCAAGAATCGCCGAAACCACAAACAGGTTGTCGTGGTGCTCCGGCGCGCCAGACAGTGCTTGCTCTGCCGTCAACACGTTGTCACCAACCACGTCGGGGCGGAACACGTTCGACAGCGGGATGGGGTGGCTCGTCGCGGGAACATCCGGCGTTGCCACCTCGCTCACCTTGGCAATATTGCTGACGATCTGCGAGAGGTCGGCCGTGAGGCGCTCAATCTCGTGTTCGTCAAGCTGAATTTTTGCCAACTCTGAGAGGTGGCGAACCACCGCTGGAGTAATCTCCGCGGCGGTCTCGGGGCTTGATGTGTTTTCAGGCATGCTTCTCCACTGACGTTTGTTCGAGGGATGAGAAATAGTCTACCGGCCCCAACCCCGCCGCGCCCTCGACCATGCGCGTTGCATTGCCCTATTCTTAACGAACTGCATCATTTTGATGTGGAAGCGCCGCAACGCACGTTGCGCTTGATCAGCCCTGATTGGCGCTACCAATACTGAGAGGTCACTATGTCTCTGCCAACACCGCCCGAGGGCGAACCAACACCCGGCAGCACGCCCCCCAGCCAACCAGACTTCGGGCAGACGCCTCCGCCCGCGCCTGCCGCGAGCGATCCAGTTCCGCCGGCGCCAGGCGAGCCCGCGTTCCCGAACGCGCCCGCTGCGCCACCAACCGCACCACCTGCCGCTCCAACAGAGCCGCCGGCTGCTCCGTCTGCCCCGTCGTTTGATGCGGCTCCCGCGTACAACACCGAGCCTTCCGCTCCCGCAAATGCTGCTCCCGGATACCCGGCGGCGCCAGGATTTGGTGCAGATCAGCAGGCCCAGCAGCCTCAGCAGGGGCAGCAGCCATACGGCCAGCAGCCTGCCGGTGTTGGCTATGCCCCGCCAGTTCCGCCGTCGCAGTATGGCAACACGCAGCAGCCCTACCAGGCAGCTTCAACGGGCACCAAGCCTGGCCGCATGATGGGTATCATCGGACTGATCATTGCCATCCCGTTCTCTGTGGTTGGTCTGATTCTGAGCATCATCGGTCTCGTTCAGTCAAAGAAGGCTGGCAAGGCTGACGGCTTTGCGCTGGCCGGTCTGATCCTGTCGATTGTGGTCATCATTGCCGAGGTCATCATAATCATCATGCTCATCTCGTTCGGTCTCGAGGTGGCTCAGGCATGCGCTGACTCACCCTCCGGCCTTATCGAAATCAATGGCGAGATTGTGACCTGCGGCTCGTAGCCTCACGTCTCACCAGCAGAACGGCCCGTCTCCTCGATTGCGAAGAGACGGGCCGTTCTGTTGGTATGGCTGCCGAGGTGTGCGGGCAATGGATGCCAGGTGGGCTTTACCCGTTCGACGTGAGCCCCAGTGCGTCTGGGCCTTCGGTGACGAGTACCGCAAATTGAGCGGCATCGAGCACCGGAACTCCCAGCTCTTCGGCCTTTGTCAGCTTCGAGCCTGCCCCAGGCCCGGCGGCGACATAGTCGGTTTTTTTCGAGACGCTTGAGGCTGCCTTTCCTCCTGCAGCGATGATGGCTTCTTTTGCGCCGTCGCGGGTAAACCCGTCGAGCGAACCAGTGGCCACAATCGTCAGACCTGACAGAACTCCCTCGACCTCCGCTGCTGCGCCCGGCCCCGGATGCCCCGGAATGGAGAACTGCACCCCTGCGGCCGTCCAGCGGCGCACAATCTCTTGGTGCCAGTCGATCTCAAACCATTCGAGGAGCGAGTCGGCAATAATGCCACCGACGCCTTCGACCTGCGCGAGTTCGTCACGGCTTGCCGCCCGAATCGCATCGAGTGATCCGAAAAAGTCGGCGAGGGCTCTGGCCGCCACGGGTCCAACGTGTCGAATATTGAGCGAAACAAGGATGCGCCAGAGCGGCTTGGTCTTCGCAAGCTCGAGGTTCTCGATGAGTTTGATGGCGTTTGCCGAGGGCACTGATAGCTCATCGCCGGCAAAGTCGAGACGTGCCGAGGCCTCGGTCGGTTTATTGGTGCTGGGCTGTTCGCCTGCATCAGCAGCGCCTGAATCAGCAGAGCCTGAATCAGCAGCGTTGGAATCAGCAGAGCCTGCATCATCCACGTTTGAAATATCGGGGCCAGGCGCAACAAAGGGACCGTCTTTTTTGATGTCCCTTCGACGCTGGAACGGCATCGCCTCCCGCTGGGAGCCGTCGTCGTTGAGCTTTGGCAAGCCAGTCTCGGCATCGCGAACCACAACAACAACGGGAAATAAGTCTTTGACGGTGAGGTCAAACAGGCCTGCCTCACCAACAACCCCATGTGCATCGGCGAGCGGGGCACGCTCTGGAAACAGCGGCTGCGTGAGTGCGGCCGCGACAACCTCGCCGAGCACCTCGATGTCGAGACCACCACGAGATCCGATGTGTTCAACACGCCCACGCACCTGGGCAGGGCAACTCCGCGCGTTGGGGCAACGCAAATCAATGTCGCCCTCTTTCATGGCCCGAAGCGGAGTGCCGCACTCTGGGCATTCGGTCGGCATCACAAACGCGTGTTCGGAACCGTCGCGAAGCTCGGTGACCGGCCCAAGAATTTCTGGGATGACGTCGCCAGCTTTCCGCAGGACGACGGTGTCTCCGATGAGCACGCCTTTTGCTCTGACAACATCCTGATTGTGGAGGGTGGCTTGGCTCACGGTAGAGCCAGCGACAAACACCGGCTCAACAACGGCGTAGGGCGTCGCCCGCCCGGTTCGCCCAACGCCAACGCGAATATCGAGCAGCTTGGTATTGACTTGCTCCGGCGGGTATTTATATGCGATAGCCCACCGCGGGGCGCGGCTGGTCGAGCCAAGCGACCCCTGCTGCGCGAAATTATCAACTTTGATGACGATGCCATCGATCTCGTGCTCAACGCTGTGCCGCTCAGCACCAAAGTGCTCGATGAATTCGGCGACGGCTTCGGTTCCCATGACCACTTTGGCGTACTTGGAGACGGGCAGCCCCCAGGATGCGAGCAGCTCATACATCTCGGACTGCGAGTGAACGGGTGGGTGTTCCCACGCGCCAATTCCGTGAACGGTCAGCCGGAGCCGCTCAAACCCTTCGTGCATGAGCGCCAGTCGCTCAGGTGATTTTCCTTCGCTTTTTTGACGGAGCGACCCACTCGCGGCGTTTCGAGGATTGGCAAACACTTTTTCGCCGAGGGCTTCGCGGTGGGCGTTGAGCTCGGCAAAGGCGGCAACGGGAAAATACACTTCGCCGCGGACCTCAACAAGCGGCGGGTGACCTGTGCCTGACAGCCGCTGCGGGATGCCAGGAATATAGGCGATATTAGCGGTCACGTCTTCACCGGTAACGCCGTCGCCACGGGTTGCCGCGGTAACAAGCTTGCCGTTTTCATAGCGAAGGTTGAGCGCGAGCCCATCAATCTTGAGCTCGCACAGGAATGCGGGAGCGCCGCCGAGGTCGCGGGCCACCTTTTCGGCCCAGCCGCGAAACTCATCGATCGAAAAAACATTATCGAGGCTGTACATGCGCTGCGCGTGAACGACGGGGGCAAACAGCTCGCTGACTCCCCCGCCGACTCGTCTGGTTGGGCTGTCTTGCCCTGCGAGTTCTGGAAAGCGCCGCTCGATCTCTTCGAGTCGCTGCATCAGGCCGTCGTATTCGGCATCGGAGACGAGCGACTCGTCTCGCTCGTAATACGCCGCCTGATACGACTGGATGCGTTCGGCAAGCTCGGTCCATTCGGCCTTCGCTTCGTCGAGGCCGTCGCGGGTGGATGTTGGCTCGGTCACGCGCTGACCGCCTCGGCTTCGGCAGTGTGCGAATCGCCTGCGTACGCGCTCACCGTGCGATCAATCGTGAACTGCCCCATCACACGGGTTCCGACGTAGATGACGGCGGTCTGTCCTGGAGCAACACCGGTAAGGGGCTCGTTGGGTACCACCACAAATTCTGTCGTGGCTCCGACTCGGTACACCTCGGCGTTTGGATCGATGGGCGCGAGCCGTGCGCGGGCGGCGACAGGGTCGGCGTGCGCGCGAATCTGTACCTCGCAGTCGAACCACTCGTTCGCATCGGCCTGCGGTTCACCGGCCCAGCTGTAGCGGCCTCCTGCGATCTCGCCGATAGCGAGGGCCTCAACGGGACCAACAACGACCGTGTTCGAGACTGGCCTGACCTCAAGCACAAAACGGGGTCGCCCGTCAGGTGCGGGACGCCCGAGGCTCAGACCCCGGCGCTGACCTACCGTGTAGGAGTGTGCGCCCTGATGCTCACCAACAACGGCGCCATCGGTGTCAATAATTTCGCCCGTTTTCTCGCCAACCTTATCGGCGAGCCATCCGCGAGTGTCACCGTCTGGGATAAAACAGATGTCGTGGCTGTCTGGCTTATTTGCAACTCCGAGCCCACGTTCTTCTGCCTCTGCTCGCACAAGAGCCTTTGACGGGGTCTCGCCAAGTGGGAAGTAGCAGTAGCGCAGCTGCTCTGAGGTGAGCACACCGAGCACGTAGGACTGATCTTTTGCCCAGGCACTCGCGCGGTGCAGTTCTGGGTTGCCAGCGGCATCGTTCACGAGCGTCGCGTAGTGACCGGTGGCGACCGCGTCGAAGCCAAGTGCGATTGCTTTGTCGAGCAGGGCCGCGAACTTGATCTTTTCGTTGCAGCGCATGCACGGGTTTGGCGTGCGGCCTGCGGTGTATTCCGCAATGAAGTCGTCAACAACGTCTTCTTTGAAGCGGTCGCTGAAGTCCCATACGTAGTAGGGGATGCCGATGATGTTTGCGGCTCGCTGCGCATCCATCGAGTCTTCGATTGTGCAGCACCCGCGCGATCCTGTTCGGAGGGTACCTGGCATTCGGCTGAGGGCGAGGTGAACCCCGACCACGTCATGCCCCGCTTCGACCGCTCTGGCGGCCGCTACCGCGGAGTCAACGCCGCCACTCATTGCTGCAAGAATCTTCACTCAACAATCCTAACCGCGTAGTCTGACAGTCGGAACGTCTTGACGTTTCTCGGTCCAGAATCCCCCGCATCTTTGGAGCTGCAGTATGTCCTCAACCCCAGCCAAAATTGACCTGAAGAAAGAACTCAAGCGTTATTTCTCCGCGCCAGCAAAAGACTTTGAGCTCGTCGAACTCGGGCCCGTCGCCTATCTCATGATCGACGGCGAGGGCAATCCAAACACGGCACCGGCCTATATTTCCGCTGTTGAGGCGCTGTATGCGGCGTCCTTCACGATCAAGTTTGCGAGCAAGAAACTACTCGGGCGAGACTACGTGGTTGCTCCGCTCGAAGGGCTTTGGACTGCCGACGACCCCGCGTCCTTCACCAAAGGGGCAAAGGATGATTGGCGTTGGACCATGATGATCATGCAGCCAGACTGGATCACCGCCGATCTTGCTGCAGAAGGTATCGCGGCAGCCAAGGCCAAGAAGAAGCTCGACGCGCTCGACCAGCTACGTTTCGAAACGCTGACCGAGGGCCTCTGCGCCCAGATTCTGCACACAGGGTCATACGACGACGAGGCTCCAACCCTCGACCGGCTGCACAATGAGTTCATGCCGGCAAACGGCCTGACGTTTAACGGGCTGCACCACGAGGTCTATCTCGGCGACCCTCGCAAGGTCGCACCAGAAAAGCTCAAAACCGTCCTGCGCCAGCCGGTACGTCCCTCGTAGCTGCGCGGCTCTTCCTCCCTAGGCCATACCTGCTTGGCGGGCACGTTCGTAGGCATCTGGCAGGGCCGCGATCAGCGCCTCAACGTCGGATGACGTTGTGCCGTGCCCCAGCGTGAACCGGAGGGCTCCCCTCGCCTCGGATTCGGGGACACCCATCGCGGTGAGCACGTGGGAGGTCTCCGGCACGCCGGCTTGGCAGGCGGAGCCCGTTGAGGCAGAGATACCGGCAGCGTCCAACAGGAACAGCAGCGAGTCCCCCTCGCAGCCGGGGAAGGTGAAGTGTGCGTTTCCCGGCAGCCGGCGTTCGCCAGGTTCTGGACCTCTGAGCACGGCTTCTGGCACCGCACGTCGCACTCCAGCAACCAGGTTGTCTCGCAGCGCCGCGAGGTCGGCCGCGAAGACGTCGAGTTCGGCGTGTGCGTGTTCGGCGGCAACTGCGAATGCGACCGCACCGGCAACGTCCTGGGTTCCCGAGCGTCCGCGCTGCTGACCGCCGCCGTGTTGCAGCGGAACGACGGTGGCGGTTCGGCCAAGCACGAGCGCACCGATGCCTACGGGGCCACCAATCTTGTGGGCCGAAATGCTCATGGTGCTCGCGCCGAGCGCACGGAAATTAATGGGGATATATCCAAGCGCGGCAACGGCATCCACATGAAGCGGAACCCCAAATGTGTCGGCGACGGCCGAAAGCTGTGCCACCGGTTGAATGGTGCCAACTTCGTTGTTTCCGAGCAGCACGCTCACGAGCGCTACGGAGTCTTCGCCGTCGGACCCGATATCCGCCGCGAGCGCCGTACGAAGCGTCTCAGGAAGCAGGGTTCCGTCGGCCTCGAGTGGAAGCCATTCAACAACGGCACCTGCACTGACTGCCATCCATTCTGCTGCGTCAACTGTTGCGTGGTGCTCTCCCCCGGCAATGAGCATTCGTGGCCGTGGCCGGTCGGCTTGCCGTGCCCACCACATGCCTTTGATTGCGAGGTTGATGGATTCTGTTCCCCCGCTGGTAAATACGATCTCGATTGCCTCGCAGCCGATCGTTGCCGCGATGCGTTCGCGCGCTTCTTCAAGCAGCCGCTTTGCTTCTTGCCCGTGGCTGTGGATGGAGGCCGGGTTGCCAGCTACGGCGAGCGCGTCCACGTATGCGGCAAGCACGTCTGGCCGCATTGGTGTTGTGGCGGCGTGGTCGAGGTAGACGGTCATGAGCGGCCCCGTTCGAGCGCAGAACTTGCTGTGGTATTCACGCGATTAAGCCTAACCCCGCTTCGTACGCGCGCTGTACTCTTAGTCTCATGAGCCAACCTCTGACGCGTCACCGTCTCGGCATCACCCGCACGGCCCAGGGATCCGACTTCGCGTTGTGGTCGCAGCATGCCTCATCAGCGTCGTTGTGTCTGCTTGACGAGCGCGGCACCGTCACGACGGAGTTGCCGCTCAGCACGGAGGAGGGCGATGTGTGGACGGTGTCGTCGCCGCAGCTCATCTCTGGCCAACGCTATGCGCTCAGGGTCGACGGGCCGGCTGGGCCAACCCACCACTTCGACACCGGGCGTCTGCTCCTTGATCCCTACGCGCGCGCTGTCGAGCGGTGTGCCGACGGTACCTGGTGCTCGGTCGTCACGACAGACGGGTTCAACTGGGAGGGCGTGCCGAAGCCTGGGATTCCCCTCGACCAGACGGTTGTATACGAGACACATGTCAAGGGGTTCAGCCAGCTTAACGAGTTACTCCCCTTTGAGTTGCGCGGCACCTACGCTGGTCTTGGCCATCACGTATCTATTGCGTATCTCACCTCGCTTGGTATCACCGCGGTTGAGCTGCTGCCGGTGCACGCGTTTGTGTCTGAGCAGCGACTCCTCGAGCTTGGCATGGTCAACTACTGGGGCTACAACAGCCTGGCGTTCTTTGCACCGCACGCTGCCTATGCCACGTCAGGGGCGCAACACGAAGGCGTGGACGCCGTTATCGCTGAGTTCAAGACGATGGTCAAGAATCTTCACCGCGCAGGCATCGAGGTCATCCTCGACGTGGTCTACAACCACACCTCCGAGGAGGGCCCTCTCGGCCCAACAACCAGTTTTCGGGGCATCGATAACGCGGCGTACTACCGACAGACCGATACCGGCCAGTACATCGATGTAACCGGCTGTGGCAATACTGTCAATTTCAGCACGCCTGCTGCCCGCGACCTTGTGCTCGATTCGCTGAGCTACTGGGCAAACGAGATGCAGGTTGACGGCTTCCGGTTTGACCTCGCCGCGACGCTCGGGCGCAACGAAGAGGTCGAGTTCACCGCAGAGCATCCGCTGCTCACCGGTGTCCTGAGCGACCCTAGGCTGCAGGGCGTCAAGAATATCGCCGAGCCGTGGGATGTTGGACTCGGCGGTTGGCAGACCGGCAGCTTTCCGACTGGCTGGTCCGAGTGGAATGACCGATACCGCGACCGGATGCGCGACTTCTGGCTCACCGATATTTCTCGGGCGCGACACGACGGGGATGCTGGCAGCGGCATCGGCCGATTCGCCACGAGGTTCGCTGGATCGTCGAATACGTTCAGCCGCGAGCGCGGTCCCCTTGCCTCTGTGAACTTCATTACTGCGCACGACGGTTTCACCATGGCCGATCTGACGGCCTATAACGTCAAGCACAACCTGCTCAACGGCGAGAACAACCGTGACGGCACCAATAACAACAACTCGTATAACCACGGCTATGAAGGCCCAAGCACCGACGAGAACATTGAGCGCGTTCGCCGCAAAGCCGTGCGAAACCTGATGGGCACCCTCCTGCTCTCCGCCGGCGTGCCGATGATGAGCCAGGGCGATGAGTTCGGGCGCACCCAAAGTGGTAACAATAACGCCTACTGCCAAGACAACGAGGTGTCGTGGCTGCCGTGGCGGCATGAGGTGTGGCAGCACGATCTGTTGCGGACCACGCAGCACCTCGTGCGGCTTCGTCATGACAACCCGGCCCTGAGGCCGCAGCGCTATGCAAAGGCTGGCGAGGTCATCCCGCAGGCAAGCACAATGGAATGGTTCGACGGATCGGGCGAGAGCATGCCTGAGAGCGACTGGAACTCGCCACTCAACCGCACCCTGCAATACGTTGCGTCGAGCACGCCTGAGCACGAAGATTTCAACCGCATTCTCTGCGTTGTGCACGCGCTTGAGGATGACACCATCGTGACGCTTCCCCGGTATGACGGGGTGACCCACTACGAATTGCTGTGGGATAGCGCAGACGAGGCGCCGCGTCCGAACCCGGAGAGCTACGGCTCTGAGTCGCCAGGAACAACGCTTCGTGTACCCGGTACCTCGATGCGACTGTACCGGGCGCACTCGTAGCGTCGGCCACCCACGCATCGCGCGACTACGTGGTATCTCTCAAAGTTGTTAAATGATGCGTGGGCCTGGCAATGTGCTAGCGCGGTCCCTGCATTATCGCTACGGTCGAAGTGTGCAGATGAACAGTGCAACACCACGCCCCTCCGACGAACGATTCTTGGCGCTCGGCAGGATTCCGCTGCTTAAGCCACGACCGGCGGCCCCTGATGCCAGGTGGAACCCAAGCGCATTTGTTGGCGAGGTCGTTCCGTTTTCGGTCACGGCGTTTCGCGAGGGGCACGACCTCATTGGTGTTCGGCTCAACCTGACCTCCCCGAGTGGCGTTACGAGCGTCCACCGTCTGTTGCAGGGCGCGCCCGGCACTGACCGCTGGGTGATCAGTGTTCCTGTTGGCGAGCAAGGTCTTTGGTCGTTTTCGTTTGAGGGATTCTCCGACGACTATGCAACCTGGCTGCACAACGCCACCATCAAGATCGAGGCCGGTGTGGATGTTGATGTCATGCTTGCGCTCGGTCACGAGCTGGTTACCGCTGCGGCAGCTGAGACCACAAGAACCTCAGCTCAGCGCAGAAAATTATCGTCGTTGGCCGCAACGCTTGGCGATCATACGCTTGCTGCCGATGAGCGACTCGCGGCGGCGACGGCCGCGATCGATTCGTTCTGGAACCATCCGCTCGCAAGCCTCAGCAGTTCGACCGCTGACCAGCAGCTTCTGGTCGAACGCACGAGGGCTGGAGCAGGCGCGTGGTACGAGTTCTTCCCCCGGTCGGAAGGCGCCAAACGCGCCGCCGACGGCACGTGGCGAAGCGGCACCTTCTCGACGGCGGCCAAACGGCTCCCCGCGATCGCGGCGATGGGCTTTGACGTGGTGTATCTGCCACCCATCCATCCCATCGGCGAGGTCAACAGAAAAGGCCCAAACAACACGCTGATTGCCGGACCGAACGACCCAGGTTCGCCCTGGGCCATAGGCTCACGGCACGGCGGGCACGATGCGGTACATCCCGACCTCGGTTCGATCACCGATTTCGAGGCATTTGTCGCTGCAGCCCTCGAACAGGGCCTTGAGATCGCGCTTGACCTTGCCCTGCAAGCCGCGCCGGATCATCCATGGGTCACCGAGCATCCTGAATGGTTTACCACGCTGCCAGATGGCAGCATCGCCTACGCGGAAAACCCGCCAAAAAAGTACCAAGATATTTACCCGATCAATTTTGATAACGACCCCGTTGAACTCAGGGCAGAGATTCTCCGCATCGTATTTCTTTGGGTCGCACGAGGCGTCTCCATCTTTCGCGTTGATAACCCGCACACCAAACCCGCCGAATTTTGGGAATGGCTCATCGCCGAGGTCAACGCGGTCTACCCTGACGTGGTGTTCCTCGCAGAGGCCTTCACCCGCCCAGCCCTGCTCAAGACGCTCGCAATGGTCGGGTTTCAACAGTCATACACGTACTTCACCTGGCGGAACACAACAGACGAGCTCACGGAATTCCTCACCGGAGTCGCAAACGATACCGCAGACTTCCTCAGGCCAAACCTGTTTGTGAACACGCCAGATATTCTCACCGAATACCTGCAATTTGGCGGTGTTGCCGCGCATAAGGTGCGCGCAGCCATTGCCGCGACGGCGGCGCCGGTATGGGGCATGTATTCGGGCTACGAACTCATCGAGAACGTCGCGCGGCAAGGCGCTGAGGAGCACCTCAACAGCGAAAAATACGAGTACCGACCCCGAGACTGGGCCGCGGCCGAGCGTGACGGCACATCGATTGCCCCCTATATCTCAATGCTGAACCGGTTCAGGCGCGAGCATCCCGCGCTTGGCCAGCTCCGCAACCTCGTCTTCCACCCAACGGATGACGAAGCGATTCTTGCGTTCAGTAAGCAGCTCCCCTCGGCCCACACTGCCAACGGCAAACCAGACACCGTCATTGTGGTTGCCAACGTGGACCCGCACTCCGTGCGCGAAACCATGGTCCACCTCGATCTCGCCGCCCTCGGACTCCCAACTCAGTTTGAAGTCACGGATGCCGTCAGCGGCGAAACCTGGACCTGGGGCACCCATAACTATGTGCGACTCGATGCGTTTACCGAGCCGGTACACCTGCTCTCGGTGCGCCACCCTCAGCCGACCCGCAGCGCAGCCAAAGCACGCCCGTCCGCAGCACGCCAACCGAAACAGGCTCCCAATGCCAGCTGAGCGATCGTTCCCTTCAGATGATGTCCTCGCCGCGGTAGGCACTGGCACCTACCACGACCCTCATTCGGTGCTCGGCCGTCATGCCAACGTCATCCGCGTACTCCGGCCCCTTGCTGCCTCAGTTCGCGTCGACCCAGGCGGTCACACCTTCGAACACATCGGTCACGGCGTCTGGGAGAGCACCGTCGAGGCTGCCAAGACCGGCCGATACACCATCGTCGCGACCTACACTGATGCCCCTGAGTGGCGCGAGGATGACCCCTACCGCTTCACACCAACGCTCGGCGAACTTGACCTGCACCTCATCGGCGAGGGCCGACACGAGCAGCTCTGGAACGTTCTTGGCTCACGAGCAGTCGTTCACGACAACATCGAGGGCGTTGCGTTCTCGGTCTGGGCACCACGCGCGCGGGCCGTTCGTGTCATTGGCGATTTTAATGGGTGGAAAGGCGACCTGCACTCCATGCGGTCGCTTGGGGGCGGCGGTGTCTGGGAGATCTTTGTCCCAGGGATTGGGGTCGGCTCAGCCTATAAATTCGAGATCCTCAGCCAGGACGGCGAATGGCTCCGCAAAGCAGACCCGATGGCGCGGCAGGCGGAGGTGCCGCCGGCAACGGCATCCATCGTCACCGCCTCCTCCTACTCGTGGGGCGACTCGGCCTGGCTCAACCAGCGATCCACCACCAACGCCCACGAACGGCCCCTCAGCGTCTACGAGGTGCACCTCGGCTCGTGGATTCCGGGGCTCGGCTACCGTGAAGCCGCAGAAGAACTGATCGCGTACCTCGGCACAACTGGATTCACGCATGTCGAGTTCATGCCGCTTGCCGAGCATCCCTACGCGCCTTCCTGGGGGTATCAGGTCACGGGATACTACGCCCCAACAAGTCGCTTTGGCACTCCCGACGACCTTCGCTACCTCATTGATCGGCTGCACCAGGCCGGCTACGGGGTGTTGCTCGATTGGGTTCCAGGGCATTTCCCAAAAGATGAATGGGCGCTTGCGAAGTTCGATGGACAACCGCTGTACGAGCACCCAGACCCACGACGCGGCGAGCAGCCAGACTGGGGCACGCTTGTATTTGATTTTGGCAACCCTGGCGTACGAAACTTCCTCGTGGCCAACGCCCTGTACTGGCTTGAAGAATTTCACGTTGATGGGCTGCGCGTTGATGCGGTGGCCTCGATGCTCTACCTCGATTACTCCCGCAACGACGGCGAATGGGTGCCAAATATCAACGGCGGCCGTGAAAACCTCGAAGCCATCGCGCTCTTGCAAGAGGTCACAGCCACCGCGTACCGGCGCACACCAGGCATCCTCATGATCGCCGAAGAATCAACCAGCTGGGGCGGCGTCACGGCACCGACTGACCGAGGCGGGCTCGGCTTCGGCCTCAAGTGGAACATGGGATGGATGAACGACACCCTCCGCTACATCGAACACGACCCCATGCATCGCTCATACCATCACAACGATCTCACCTTCTCGCTTGCCTACGCGTGGAGCGAGAACTTCATGCTGCCAATCAGCCACGACGAAGTTGTGCACGGCAAGGGCTCGCTCCTAGCCAAAATGCCAGGTGACCACTGGCAGAAACTCGCCAACGTGCGGGCCTATCTCTCGTACATGTGGGCGCATCCTGGCAAAAAACTGCTCTTCATGGGGCAGGAATTTGGTCAGCTCTCCGAATGGAGCCAAGAGCGAGGCCTCGATTGGTGGATGCTCGACCAGCCGGCCCACCAGCAGCTCATGCACATGGTCGGCGAGCTCAACCGCCTATACCGCAACACGCCAAGCCTGTGGGAACTCGACGACTCCCCCGCTGGCTTCGAATGGATACGGGGCGACGACAGCTCACGAAACACCGTCACCTTCATCCGCCGCGACCGAGCCGGAAATCCACTTGTGGTTGCCATCAACTTCTCCGGTGTACCACAGGGTGACTACCAGCTCGGTTTGCCGTCAGTGGGAACCTGGGTCGAAGTCCATAACTCCGACGCTTCGGTGTACGGCGGCAGCGGAGTAGGCAACCTTGGCCGGGTGGATGCCGTCGCCGGGCCGTGCGACGGCCAACCGGCGTCCGCGGTGATCACCGTTCCGCCGCTCGGCGCTCTGTTTCTCCGCCCAGAGTAGGCTCAGGCCGCTCGCCCGTCTTGCCCAGCACAGCAAACGGCCGTTGCCCAAGTGAAAGCACTCGGGCAACGGCCGTTTGCTGACCGAACGATGTCTAGTACAGCAGCGCGGTAAGACTGCGTCGAGCGGCGAGGACGCGAGGATCGGTGACGCCAACAACGTCGAAGAGCTCAAGCATCCGCTCACGAACGCGGTCCTTGCCGTCTTGGTCAAGGTCGGTAAACAGCTGCAGGAGCCGATCGAAGGCGTCTTCGATGTGGCCGCCGGACAGGTCAAGATCGGCAACGTCAAGCTGCGCGTCAAGGTCGGCTGGGTTTGCGGCCGCGCGAGCACGAATCTCGTCAAGGGTCTTGCCTGAGAGCCGGTCGAGCAGGCTCACCTGGGCGAGGCCAGCAACCGCTTCAACGTCGCGAGGGTTGTTCACCAGGGCCTTGCGATATTCTTCCTTCGCGGCAGGATAGTCGCCGCGTTCAATAGCTTCAAACGCTTCTTGGTGGTGTGGAGGCAGCGGCGCTGGTGCGGGCTCTTCGCCTTCAGCCGAAGCATCTGCGACCTGTACGCGCCCGGTCACACCTGCCTGGGCCGCAACATCCAGCACCTGGTTGAAGACCTGAACCACTTCCGCTTCTGGCAGCGCGCCCTGGAACAGAGGCACTGGCTTTCCCGCGATAATCGCAACCACCATCGGGATCGACTGTGCTTGGAAGGCTTGCGAAAGACCTGGGTTGCTGTCAACGTCAACTTTGGCGAGCAGCACCTTACCGTCGAGCTCAAGCGTGAGCTTTTCGAGGATGGGCCCAAGCTGCTTGCACGGGCCACACCACTCCGCCCACAGGTCGACGATCACGGGAACGACCGTTGAGAGCTGCGCAATCTGCGCAAAGGTTTCGTCGGTCACATCAACAATTAGCGAGGGAACCGGCACCGCTTCGCCCTGAGCTACGGATGGCTGCGCCCCTGGCGTTCCTCCCGGTTGCGCGGGCCGAGCCGCCTGCTGGTTTTTGGCAACAAGCGGTGAGAGGTCAACGGCTCCGCCAGCGAGCAGACTGTTGAGGCGTGGGTCGGTCATTATTTGGCTCCTGCTTTGACGAGACTGTGGGTGAAGCCAAGCAACGTGATCGGTTCGCCGGAATCGGTTGCCGGAACGTTGAACAAGAGCTGCACTTCCCAAGTTTGGTACAGCCCGGTTTTGGATTCGGTAATTCCGGCCAAGACCGATCCAGCGTTTGGCGCGCCAGGGAACTTCGCGCTTGCGCGCTCATTACTCGGCAGGATTGTTTCGGTATCGAGAATCGAGATTGCCACGATTGCACCCTGCTGAGCTGTCGACAGCGCGACAACTTCGCCAGAACCGGGAACAGTCTCGAAGGATGCGGATCCCTGCTCGGCCTTCTCCGCAAGGGCATCCTTCCGCTCGGTGCGCCACTGCTGGCCAATCTCTGCGATCAGGGCGTCGTCAACGGTGTCAAATGCGCCGTAGAACTCTGAGCTGGATCCCTGGTTGAGGACGTCAGCATAGGCCGTAGCAATGTCTTTCGGCCGCATCGAAAGGGCCTTAAAATCAGGTGAAAGGCGAGTCGTACCAACGGATGCCGGTGACGCCTCTGGGAACTCGGCTCCTCCGATGATGTCAACCGAGTAGTTGACCATGTAGTTGTCGTGCGGGGTCTGCTGCACCAAGACAACACCGAGCGGCGGATTTGCGGCAGCGGTCTCGGTTGGCGCTGGCGTCTCGCCCTCTGCGGGTGCGGCGGATTCGGTTGGCGTGGCCTCTTGGGCCGATTCGCCGTCTTCGACAACCGTGAAGATGGTACGCGGCCACGTTTTTGTGCTCTGCGGCAGTTCGTACCCGCGCAACGAGTTTGTAATGAGGCCAGGTGCGGCAACGCTCGGCAGCGTTGCACGAATGGCGTAGTTCGCGGCACGTTCGTCAAGCGCAGGGCCGGCAAAGCGCGACTGAGCAAGCTCGAGATCAAGCGTCGTATCCGACTCTTTGGTGACGTCGGCGACTCGACCCATGATGAGCTCGAGTTGGCCGTCGGTCACCGCTGGCGGAATGATTTCCGCTTCTGGACCGCTGCTCGGGGTCGCGGTGGCGGAGGGCTTCTCCGCGATTGCGTCCCAGTCTGGCCAGTAGTCGGCCGAACAGCCAGAGACCAACAGCGTTGAGGTCAGGATGACGGGGATAGCCACCATCTTGACGGATGTTGTTGGCCCGTTGCCCGCGCCAAGCGCCTTGCGACGGTCGCGCTCGATGCTCTTTGGGCTCACTCCTGTGAGTGCCGACTGGCGGCGGAGTCCTGCGAGGGCTTTGTTGTTGCCGCGGCGAGGGCGCGTCTTGCGTCGATCGTGATCGACCGCGAGCAGATAGAGGATGGCGCCGATGACGCCAAGGATGAGCCCACCAACCAGCAACGGGCCTGCGAGTGGCGTTGCTCGGTCGCGCTGCCACGTGATCGAAACTTCGGTCAGCGAATCGCCTGCTTCTGGGGCGGCGATGATCATCGAAACGCCCTCGGGGAGGTCTGCGGCGGTGTTGAGTGTCTTGCTGTCGCTGTATTCGGCAAGCCACAGGTCGCTTCCGCGCGGATCTGAGTCCGCCAGCTTCGTTTCCGTTGAGGGTGCCGTTGCGTCCGCGGGTGCCGTTGCATCGGTCTGGGCCGTGTCGAGGACGGTGCCGGTCACGATGAGGTCGGCATAGCCAGATTCGTTCGCTTTAACGGTTTTTGGCTCAACGCTGTTGTCTGAAGGGTTGACCGAGAGAACGTCGTGTGTGACCGGCTTCAGCCAGGCATCCACGTCGGCGGTTCGCCCGTACGCCATGAATACGGCCGCGTCTCCGTTCGCGGTAATGCTTGGCTTACCAACGGTCTGCTTCAGTTCGTCACTACTCACGACGGCGAAGCGGCTGTTGTCCGCGGTTTGCACTTCTGCGCTCACAGATGAGGGACCGGCCAAAAAGGTGCGTTGCCCGATGCCCAACACGATGAGGACAGCAGCCAACGCAAGAGTTGCAATGGCGAAAAAATATCGCACGTAAAAGCTCCTTCGTTTCCCACCCGTTCGTAGACCGGCGTTCGCTGGTTGGGAGGGGGTGGTAAGCGAATCTAAGATACCCGAAAAATGACTGTCGCACACGAAGACGGGATGAACTGCCCAACATGTTGACCGTTCAAGTATGCCGTCCTGAGGTGTGCGCACGCTGTGTGATTGCCTGAGAAACCTTGTATTTTCGGGGATTCTTGTGCCGATTCTTCCCGAACCGGTAAGGGTCGCGAGCATTCTCGACTCTCACACTTGGGCAGCGCTGTTTGCTCTAGACTCTTCATATACATAATTTTTGGGGCTGTATGTGCCCTGAAGTGACCCCACGGAGAAGATCAGTGTCCGAAAACGAGTCCACGTTCAACCAGGCTTTTCGCGGTTATGACCGCACCGAAGTTGATTCCGCGTTAAACGAGTTACGGTCACACATCGCCCGGCTGACGCAGCAAGTGAGTGCTGTTGAGGCAGAAAAACAGCAGGCCCTTGCTCAGCAGCAAGAGATGCGGACTCACATCAACGAGCTCACCGTTGAGGTAGAGGAACTCGAGTCAACCGGATACACGGGGCTTGGCACCAAGCTTGAGAGCAGCCTCCAGATGGCGGAGGAGCACTCAGCACGAGTCATCGCACAGGCAGATCTTGATGCTGAGAAGCTGCGCCGCACCACAGAAGCGGAAACGAAGCAGCAGGTCGAGCAGGCCCAGGCACTCGCCGACAAGATCCTCTCGAGTGCGCGTGAAGAAGCTCACACGCTCATCACCGGGTCCAAGCAGGATGTGGCGGAGGCAACAGCACGCGCCAACAGCGATAAAGAACAGATGCTTTCGGAGGCCAGCAGGGAAGCTTCGGCTCTCCGGCATGCGGCCGCTGCAACGGCAGCAGAGGTTACCCTCTCTGCAACACAGGCTGCCGAATCGGCGCGGGCATCTGCGACGCTTGAAGCATCCGAACTCCTTGCTCATGCCCAGACCAAAGCCAGCGCGCTCCTCTCCGAGGCAATGGAGCGCGAGCGAATCACGACCACTGAGCGTGATCAGAATGCTCGTGACCTTGAGCTCGCTCGCACTGAGTTGGAGCAGAGCACCGCTCGCGCTCGCGCAGAGCTCACGGCGGCTACGGAACAGGCCCGCTTGAGCCTTGAGGCCCAGACGGCCGAGCGTAGTAACGCTCTCGCGGCAGCCACCGAGAAGCAAGAGCTTGACCTGGCTCAACAGCAGGACGCCCACGAAACTCGCATCTACAACGAGCGTGCAGAGCACGAAACAGCGCTCAAGCGCGAACGCGAAGCTCAGGCAAACAGCCTCGCAGCTCAAGAAAGCGCACACGCCGCCGAACTCGCCGCTGGCCGCGAACGCCACGAAGCACAGCTCGCTCAGCAGGCCGAAGCCGCGCAGACAGCGCTCGGCCTCGCCGGCGCAGAGCACAGCGCGCTCCTCAACCGAGATGCGGATGCTCAGGCGCAGCTGCTTGCAGACGAACGGGTGTCGCACTCGTCTGCCCTGCAGGCCGAGCGCGCAGAGCAAACCGCTGACCTCGCGGCTGTTGCCGCAGCCCAAGAGCAGCAGCTCGCCACGGAACAGGCGCAGCACCGGGCAGCGTTGGCACACGAACGACAGACACACGACGAACGCATTGCGCGTGAGCTTGCAGAGCACCTCGCCGAGCTGGATCGAACGCGCTCAGAACACGACGAAACCATCGCGCGCGAGTTGTCGGAGCACGTCGCCGAGATCGACCGCACTCGCACGGAGCACGACAGCAAAATCGCGAGCGAACTCAGCGCACACACGAGCGCGATCACTCGCGAACGAGACGACCACGATGCAAAGATCGCGTCTGAGCGCTCGGCACACGATGAAAAAATCGCGTTTGAGCTTGCGACACACACCGAAAAAATCAATCGCGAACGTGCCGCTCACGATGAGACTATCGCCCACGAGCGCGCGACGCACGACAGCGCCATTGCTTCGGAGCGCCAGGAACACGACACCTCGATCTCAATCGAGCGAGCTGCCCACAACGACTCCATTCAGACCGAACGTGCAGAGCACGAAGCAACCATTGCTCGTGAGCGCACGGCCCATAACGACGAACTCGCCCGCGAACGCAACGAGCACCGCTCGATCCTCCGCCGCGAAGTTGCCGAACATCACGACAGCATTGAGCGCGAGCAGTCAGAGCACGAACTCACGCTCCAGCGCGGCCTCACAGACCAGGCAGAGCGCCTCGAGCAGTCAGCTGTTCAGGCAGCCGACGAGCGCTCGCGCCTTGCGGCCCAGCACGCGTCTCAGCTCGAGCGGGAGCGATCGGAACACGATGCGTCGCTTGGGCGCGAACTGGCCACGCATGCGGCCACCATTGCAGCTGAGGTCGCCGCACACGCGGCAAAGCTTGCGGCAGAGGTTGAGCAGCAGACTCAACGACTCATCGCCGAGGGCGACGCGAGCCAGGCAGAAATCACTCGTCGCAACCACGAGAGTGTCACTCGCATCGGCGAAGAACTCGAGCAGCACCAGGTCAACCTCGACGTTGCACGGGCACAGCAAGACGCCGAGCTCGAGCGTGGACGCCTCGCCCACGAGCAGCGGATCGCAACTGAGCTCGAGCAGCAGGCCATCACGCTTGCCCAGACGGCTGAGCAAGCACGAGCATCCCTCTCCAATGAGGTCGCACAGGCACGCGCCGCAGTCGCAGAAGAGGTCAATACACTCCGTGCCAACACGGTCAGCGAGCTCGCGGCTATCCGTCACGATCAAGAAACGGCCCTTGCCGCTGCAACCAACGAAACCGACGAGTATGTTGCCCGTCTTCGCACCGAGATCGATACCAACGCGCGCGAAACGGAACACGACCTCGCGACCAAACGCGACACGGCTGAGCGTGAACTTGCCGAGCGCCACGATGCGGCCGTCGCCGAGACCAAGAAGTTCCTCGACGAGGCAGCAACACAGCTCGCCGAGCTGCGCACGCTCGCCGAAGAAAAGCGCGGCGAGGTAGATTCCCTGACGGCAACCGCACAGACCGCCGCACGGAGCATCCGCGACGAGGCTCAGGAAACGGCCTACGCGATTGTCGCTGAGGCACAGGAACGCGCCCACAACATGGTTGCTGACGCTGAGACGCGCACCAGCAAGATTCTTGCCTCAGCAGAAGAGCGCATGACGCAGTTGAAGGTCGAACGAGGAGCGGTCGCCCGCTACTTCGAGAGCCTCAAGGATGTACTCGGCAACGCCCAGAACATGACAGAGCGCGCCGCTAAGGAAGCCGTTCGCGAGCCGCTCAAGCCCAGCGAGGCACAAGCGGGTGTTGAGGCAAGCGACGACACGCTTCCAAACATCCTGCCAGAGTCTTCAACGCACAGCACGAACTAAGCCAGGGAGATGCGGGTACAGAACGCGTTCCAGATTGGTCTGGTTGCGACCCTCGGCGTTGGCGTTGGGTTGCTCGTGTGGGGCATTATTGGCGAACTGGCGACAGTCTTCACCTACGTTGGGGCCGCACTGTTTCTTGCGCTCGGCCTTGACCCCGTCGTTACCTGGCTCGAACGCAAGCGCTTTCCGCGCTGGGCCGCCCTCATTACGGTTGTTCTTGGGGTAGTCGGCGTCTTTGCCGGACTGTTGTCAACCGTGATCCCGCTGATTGTACGCCAGGCATCCAGCTTGGTTGTCACGATCACGCAGGCGATTAACTCCGCCCAAAGCCCAACAGGAAGCAGCGGCCTCGCCCGTTTCATCGAGATCCTCGATGAACAGTTCAACCTCCGTGAGTACCTCAACGTTGAACAGGTCCTCGACTCCATCAACGCGTGGCTGAGCAACCCTGACAACATCGCGAACATCGGAAGTGGGGTGCTCGAGGTTGGTGTTGGGATCGCGAGTGGGCTGTTTGGCGCCATCATCATCCTGATTCTGACGCTGTACTTCACGGCGTCGCTGCACACCATAAAGCGGGCGGGCTACCGGCTTGTACCGGCGACCAAGCGTGAGCGATTTGTTGAGATCAGCGAGCAGATCACCAACTCGGTTGGTAAGTATGTGGTTGGGCAGGTGGCCCAGGCATCCATCAATGGTGTCCTTAGCCTACTTTTCTTGAACATCATCGGGGCTCCATACCCCGTGCTGCTCTCCGCGATCGCCTTTTTGCTCAGCCTCTTGCCGCTTGTCGGAACGCTGTCCGGCGCCATCATCATTACGCTCGTCTGCTTGTTTGCCGGGCCACCAACGGCAATTGCCGCCGCAATCTACTATCTTGTCTACATGCAGGTTGAGGCATACCTGATCAGCCCACGCATCATGGGACGTGCGGTGCAGGTGCCAGCCTCTGCCGTTGTTATCGCGGCTCTTGCCGGAGGCACGCTGCTCGGACTGCTCGGAGCGCTCATAGCGATCCCGGTTGCCGCGGCAATGATGATTTTGCTTCGGCAGGTTGTGCTCCCCCGCATCAACCAGCTGTAGGCTGCACCAACGACTCGTCAACCTCGGTTGGCAATGGGTAGGCGGCTGGATGAACGCGCTTCACAATCTCGTTCAGCACGCGGCTTGATTGGCTCTCGCCGACCCAAAGGTGCTTGCCGCCATCAACTGCCACGAGTTCAAGGTGCGGAACGGATGCAAAACGGGTGGCCGCTTCCGCAGGCTGCAAATAGTCGTCATGCTCTGGGATCAGCGCAACGAGCGGACGAGTGTCCCCCACCCACGCCGCAACGTCGTCTGCCGTCGCCCTGTGGAGCGGTGGGGAGAGCAAGATCGTGCCGGCAGTGTGAAGGTCACGGCCATATTTGAGCGCAAGCTCAGTGCCAAACGACCAACCAATTATCCACGGGTTTGGCAGGCCACGATCGGCAACAAACCGCATCGCTGCCTCAACGTCGAGGCGTTCGCCGATTCCGTCGTCAAAGCTGCCCTCGCTCGTGCCGCGCGGCGAGCTGGTTCCTCGTGTGTTAAATCGGAGAACGGCGATATTCGCCAGTGCGGGTAGGCGCCAGGCGGCCTTACGGTAAATATGGGAGTCCATGAAGCCGCCAGCTGTTGGCAGTGGATGCAGCGTGACAAGTGTCGCAGCTGGCTCCCCCGACTCTGGCAGGGCAAGCTCGCCAACAAGCGTGAGGCCATCGGCAGTCTGCAATTCGATGTCGTCGCGTCGAGCGCGCAGCACCGTTTGGCTCCGAATGGGAACGAGTTCAGACATAGCGGGTCCTCCGTTGAAATGGATGCGCGGCGCTGGATTATCCAAGGCGCCAGCAGTGTTCGTGCCAGTGTCGCCGCGCCGCAAGGTCTGCGCTGTCGCCAAGAACACCGTCGGCCCGCCAGACAACAACGTGGGCCGTTCCGACCGAGATAAGTCCCTCGCAACGAGGGCAGCGATACTCTTTGACCGCTCGCGCAGCAGCTATCGGCTGAACTGTCCACTCGCCAGACGAACGGGATTCGGTGCGACGCCAGCCCTGCATGAGATGCTCGAGGCCGCCGGAATCCACGATGTTCTCCTGGCGTGGACCGGGGCCGCGGGAAGTGCCGCCCGTGCGCCGTTGGCGTGAAGGACGGTTCGAGCGTGGCATACCAATCAGTCTATCTAGTGAGCTGAGTCAACACGGATAACGCGTGCGATTCATCGGTTGCGCCGATGACGCGGCCCCTTCATTCGGAACGCAGCAAGCCTACGGGCGCCAGACGGCAGTACGGCGAGTTTAATACCAGCCGACCGACTGGGAGTGGCCCCAAGCGCCACAGGGCGTGCCGTATCGACCCTGAATGTATCCGAGGCCCCAACGAATCTGAGTGTCCGGGTTTGTTGCCCAGTCAGCACCAGCAGACGCCATCTTCTCACCGGGAAGGGCCTGCGGGATACCGTAGGCTCCACTGCTCGCGTTGTTTGCAAACACGTTCCAGTGAGATTCTTTATTCCAGAGCGCAACAAGGCAATCAAACTCAGCGCCAGGACCAACGTACGTAATCGCGATGGCCTGCGCGGTGCCTGGATCGGGGATACCAGCCGCCGGCGCACTCGCGGAGGATTTTGCTTTGCTTTCCTCGGTAGGCGTCGGCGTCGGGGTGGGAGTTGGCTCAGGCTCCATCTCGAGGTCAAAATTATCGGCTTGAATAGCGGCAATCTCTTGCCCCTGTGCAAGCTCTTCTGCCGTATATACCTGATAAATAGCGTCTGATGGCTTCAACGGGACGACTTCAAACGCCTGAGACTGCGACACCATTCCCGAGTATGGACCAACCAGGTTGATACCGACAAGGGCACCAGCCGCAAGGGTCGCAAACGCCAGTTTCACGATCGAATTATTGCGTTTCGACAGGGAATAGCGGGCCCGCGAAGGACCAAACGATGATTTTGATGAGTTACGGAGAAAAGCCACAATGACACTAGTCTAGCCACAACTCACCTGAACAATTCGGGTGAGTTGAGAAATTGTCCTACCGAACCGACAGGATGATGTCGATCACGTAGTCGATGAGATAGTCCACCTGGTCCTCGCGGTAACCGCGCGTCTCAGGGAAGAAGCTGACATCGCGAATATCCGCAACAGTCAGCGAAACGCCCTCATCGAGGTACGCAAGGACTCGATCTGCGAGAGCATCCACCTGGGCACGGTTATAGCCCGTTGTGAGGATGTTCGTGCGGGCGAACAGGTGTTTCCTCGGGCGAGCAAGACGCTCACGAACCGCGCTCACCTTATCCGCAACGAGGGTGTTCCAGGCTTCGTCTCCACCCTCACGGATGATGGCCTGCTTCTCCCGCTCAAAGAAAACCTCTTCGAGACGGTCAAGCGCTGCGTCTACATGGCGAGCAGAGTATCCGCCCTTTTCGAGATCAAAGGAAATACGGCGAAGATCGGCAGCCGTCACAGAAACGTTTCCGGCGGCATCACGGTTGTAGGCTTCACGCGCCTCAGCCAAGAACGCATCAACCTGAGAAACGCTGTAGGCCTGTTTCTTGTCTTTAGATCGAGGGAATGAAGTACTCACAAAGTCCATTCTGCACTGCAGTAGTCATGAAACACGATTCGGCACGCTGAAAAAGTTGGCTAGTGCATTGCAAAAACGAGATACATGCCGTACATTGCCGCGGCGGACGGGAGGATCGAATCCAGTCGGTCGAGGAATCCACCATGTCCTGGAATCCACGAACTCATGTCTTTGATGCCCAGATCTCGCTTGATGAGCGACTCGGTGAGGTCGCCACCGGTGGCCGTCACGAGGAGCACAACGCCGATGATGCTGCCCGCCCACCACGGATAGTCAAGAACAAAAACGGTCAGGCCAATCGCAACGACTTGCGCAGCAATTGCCGCCCCCGCGAAGCCCTCCCAGGTCTTATTTGGGCTAATTCTCGGCGTCATCTTGTGCTTGCCGAGTGTCACTCCCGCGGCGTAGGCCCCAACATCGACGGAGACAACAACGGCCACAAAGGTGAAAATCCACCATTCACCGTTGTCACCATGGCGAAGCAGGATAGTAAACGAAGCAAAAAACGCGACGTAGACAAGCGTCAACACGCCAGCAGCGAGGTCAGCACCGAACCGAAGCGTAGACGAGCGATGGCTCTTAAAGAGGTACAGCTCAACCGAACGCCACACGGTCACAACAATGACCGCGACGAACAGCGTTATTAGCAACCCAAACGCACCCCAGAAATACGTTCCAGCTACCATGCCCAGCGCCGAAATAACGCTTCCGATGCGTGGAACATAGCGGCCAGCACCACGAAAGGCCGTTGCGAGCTCGAGGACCGTCACACCGACAAACGCTGCGACCAGCACCACAAACAAATCGGGAAGCGCGAATAGCGACCCAAGGAACACAACCGCAAACCCAAGGCCACTGCCAATCGCGAGAAACAGGTTGCGCCCGGCTTTTGCCTCGATTTTTGCGTTAGTAGCATCGATCTGGGCCTTTGTTGCCTCAAGCTGTGCACGGAGCTCGTTGCGAGTCGTTTCGAACGCCGAGTGTACATGCAGGGGCGATGAGGAGTGCGCCTCAGGCTCGCTTCCTGACGCAGCTTGGTCGCCGTGATTCGGATCATGCCCCCGAGCATCCTCGGGAAGCGGCTGCTCCCCCACGACGGCTATACCTCGAGCAGTTCGGCTTCTTTACGCTTGAGCGCCTCGTCAATTGCCTCGACGTGGGCCTTGGTTACGGCTTCGAGCTCTTTTTCAGCACGCGCCACCTCGTCGTCGCCAACCTCAGACTTGAGAGCGTCAAGGTCATCCTTCGACTTGCGGCGCAGGTTGCGAACCGTCACACGGGCATCCTCGGCCTTACCACGAACGATCTTGACGTACTCTTTGCGACGGTCCTCGGTGAGCTCAGGCATCGTGACACGAACAACAGTTCCGTCGTTGCTCGGGTTTGCGCCAAGGTTCGGGGTATCGCGAATAGCGGTTTCAATAGCCTTCAGCGCAGACTTGTCGTAGGGCGTCACCAGGATGGTACGAGCCTCTTGGTTCTGCAGAGATGCGAGCTGCTCAAGCGGCGTCGGCGTGCCGTAGTAGTCAACCTGAATCTTCTGAAACAGCGCCGGGTTCGCGCGTCCGGTTCGCACCGTGGCAAAATCATCTTTTGCAACGTCAACAGCCTTAGCCATCTTTTGGGTGGTCTGTTCGAGAACGTCAGCGATCACGGCAACTCCTTTTTCATGTGACAAGCAGGTTAAGTCTAGTAGAGCAGTTGGCCTAGGCGTGAACCAGGGTACCGATCTCTTCGCCAAGGATGGCGGCGGTTACGTTGCCAGCAGGCTCCATCCCGAAGACCCGCATCGGCATTTTGTTGTCCATGCACAGACTGAAGGCCGTCGAGTCAACCACTTTCAGCCCCTTCTGGAGGGCCTCCTGATACTGGATGCTCTCGATCTTCGTTGCGGTCGCATCGAGTCGTGGATCGGCGGTGTAGACGCCGTCGACGCCGTTTTTGGCAACAAGGACAACGTCAGCGTGAATTTCGAGCGCACGCTGCGCCGCAACCGTGTCGGTCGAGAAATACGGAAGCCCAGCACCCGCACCAAACACCACAACACGGCTCTTCTCAAGGTGACGAATGGCGCGAAGCGGGATGTAGGTCTCGGCGACCTGAGTCATCGTGATGGCGGACTGCACACGGCATCCAACACCCGCCTGCTCGATAAAGTCTTGAAGGGCGAGGGCATTCATAACGGTTCCCAACATGCCCATGTAGTCCGCGCGACCGCGGTCCATTCCGCGCTGCGAAAGCTCTGCACCACGGAAGAAGTTTCCGCCGCCAACAACGATGGCAACTTCTACCTGGTCCGTTGCAGCCGCGATTTCTTTAGCAATAGAGCTCACGATGTCTGGGTTGACCCCAAGCTGTCCCCCACCGAATGCCTCGCCCGAAAGCTTCAGCAGTACTCGACGTCGACGATTTGTTCCTGTCATCATGTTCCTTACTCTTCAGTTGCCACTGTCTAGGGTAGCCGACAATGAGGGCTCGTTGCTGGGCGCTCCGTGAGCGCCGTCACGCATTTGCGTCTACTGCCAATGCGCTCCAAACCTGCATCTATTTGCGAGTTTCTGCTGCAAAATCCTGATTATTACGCAGAAAGTCGCAAATACATGCGGTGCCCTTAGCCTGAGATCAGATTTGGGCAGTGTTTATGGCAGAGAAAAGGAGCCCGATCCCTGTGAGGGTTCGGACTCCTTTTCGAAGGTCGTACTTAAGCGCCAACCTTGAAACGGGCGAAGCCGCTCAACGTCAGGCCTGAGGTCTCGAGAACCTTGGCAACGCTCTGCTTGTTGTCGCGAGCGTAGTCCTGGTCAACAAGAACAACCGTCTTGAAGAAGCCAGTGAGGCGTCCTTCAATGATCTTTGGAAGGGCAGCTTCTGGCTTTCCCTCGTTCTTGGCGATCTCGGTAACGAGCTCGCGCTCCTTCTCGACATCAGCCGTAGGAACCTCGTCGCGCGAGAGGTACAGCGGGTCGGCGAATGAGATGTGCTGCGCAATGCTGCGAGCGGTCTCTTCGTCATCTCCGGCGTATCCAACAACAACGCCAACCTGAGGTGGCAGGTCCTTGCTCGTCTTGTGCAGGTAAATCGCGAAGTGCTCACCATCAACAACGGCGATGCGACGAAGCTCTACCTTCTCGCCGAGGATTGCTGCCTCGTCGGTGATGACATCAGCAACGGTCTTGCCCGCAGCTGGTGCAGCAAGCGCCTCTTCGAGGGTGCGTGCGCCGGCGGCAACAATGGCGTCGAGTACCGTGTCAGCGAGGGCAATGAACTTCTCGTTCTTCGCAACGAAGTCGGTCTCGCAGGCGAGCTCGATGAGCGTTGCGGTCTTGCCGCTCTCTTTTGCAGCTACAAGGCCCTCGCTCGTTGAGCGACCCTCGCGCTTTGCAACACCTTTCATGCCCTTGAGACGAAGAATCTCAATGGCCTTCTCGATGTCGCCCTCTGCTTCGATCAGGGCATTCTTGCTGTCAACCATTCCGGCACCGAGGCGCTCGCGAAGTGTCTTGACTGCTTCTAGGCTGAAATTAGCCATGTGTTTAAACTCCTCGTTATGACGTATGTACGTGTATAAACGGTGAAACTGACAATCTGTGCGGCCGGCATCCGTGAGGGAGAATTCTCTCGCGGATGCCGACCCTCAACTATGAAAGTTACTTGGCTTCTTCGGCGGGTGCTTCGGTAGCAGCTTCCGCTGCTACCTCTGCAGGAGCCTCGGCAGCTGGTGCCTCTTCAGCAGGTGCTGCAGCGGCATCGGCGGGAGCTGCGAGCAGCTCTGCCTCCCACTCGGCGAGAGGCTCGGCAGGAGCCTCCGATGCGTCGGACTTCTGGTGACGCTCAACGAGGCCCTCAGCAGCAGCATCTGCAACCACACGGGTCAGCAGCGCAACGCTTCGGATGGCGTCGTCGTTACCCGGAATCGGGTAGTTCACGTCGTCAGGGTCGCAGTTGGTGTCGAGGATAGCGATAACCGGGATACCAAGCTTCTTGGCCTCGTCAATGGCGAGGTGCTCTTTCTTGGTGTCAACGATCCAGATCGCCGAAGGCGTCTTGGTCATGTTGCGGATACCACCGAGGCTCTTGTGCAGCTTGTCGAGCTCGCGCTTCTTGAGCAGCAGTTCCTTCTTGGTGAAGCCACTCGTGGTGCCCTCGAAGTCCAGCTCCTCAAGCTCCTTCATGCGAGCGAGACGCTGCGAAACCGTCTGGAAGTTGGTCAACAGACCACCAAGCCAGCGCTGGTTAACGTAGGGCTGCCCAACGCGAGTTGCCTGCTCGGCAATCGCTTCCTGGGCCTGCTTCTTCGTTCCAACGAAGAGGATGGTTCCACCGTGAGCAACCGTGGTCTTGACGAAGTCATATGCCTTGTCAATGTGACCAAGCGACTGCTGCAGGTCGATGATGTAAATACCCGAGCGCTCCGTGAGGATAAAACGCTTCATCTTCGGGTTCCAACGACGGGTCTGGTGCCCGAAGTGAACGCCGCTGTCGAGCAGCTGGCGAATTGTTACGACGGCCATGGCCGTTCTCCTTGTCTGCACCTTCGGTTGAAGATGCGTGTCGGTTAGCTGACTGCCTCAGTGTGAGACAACCCCTGGTGCCACGGTTTCAATCGCTCCACACCACAAGAACTCTTTCGAGCAGATGAGGTGCAAGACCGACGATTTCAACCGGTTTGTGGCACGCGTAGTCACCTCGTAAACGAGATGCTTCGACAATAGTAGCATTTCGCTGAATCAGATCGACGCGTTTTTGACCGTTTTGCTGCTGACAGTCGGGAAACCTTTCCACAGCCTGCCACCAGTCCAGCTTCTTCACCGATCATCCCCTCAGGCCCCGCCCCTTGGGAGCCGCCAACAAGGATGAATCACATGAAATACCTGACTCTCAAAACGGCTACTGCGTTCATAGCCACGGCTGTTCTCTCCGTGACCGGTTTGCCTCGCAGCGAGAGCTATGCAGAAGCCTCCGCCGAACCTCGTGCCACGATAGTGGCCCCGAGTATGCATCCGAGTTTCAAACGTCCACAACCACCGTGGATGCTTCCCGTTGCCCCAACACCGCAAATTTACCGGCCCTTCGTGGCACCGTCGACACCATACAGTGCCGGACATCGCGGCGTAGATTTTGTCGTCGCTGACCGTCAGCAGTTGCGCGCGCCAGCCGACGGGGTCATCCATTTTCAGGGCACGGTAGTAGATCGGCCTGTAGTGAGCATCCGACACGCTGACGGATACATCTCAAGTTTTGAGCCGGCGCAGTCGAGCCTGGTTCAAGGAGACAGTGTCGCTGCCGGACAGCCGTTTGGAGAGATTCGACACGATCTTTCCGAGAACGCACACTGCGCTTCAGGCCACGACACCCACCCAGACAGAGCACCGGTCAATTTCACTCACGAATCGGCTATAGCGCCGTGCTTACACGTAGGGGCAAGGCTCAACGGTGAGTACGTCAACCCCATGATTCTTTTTGGCCTCGTATCGCGTCCCATCTTGCTTCCCCTCTCCGATAGGTAAATGGGACGGTGCATTGCGCCTCCTTTGCTGTGAGCTGGGCAGACTATGGCCGACCGATCAAAGCGAGATCCAGGTACGTGCAAGCGAGGGCTCATAGCCTGAGAGATCACATGCAACTACGTGCGGATGGCTACACGTGGCTACACGTGGCTACACGTGGCCACATTGTCATACGGCAATGAACGCGAGCATGCACAAGGGCACGGCTGGGCACGGTTTGCGTGGTTCGCTTGGCTCGTAAGACTCGTAAGACTCGTAGAGCTTACACAACTCGTACCGTTCACAGGCGAGTCTGGGTTAAGCGCGAGGGTGGGCCGTTCGGTAGGTTTGGGCGAGTTTCTCGCTTGAGACGTGCGTGTAGATTTGGGTCGTCGCCAAGCTGGCGTGTCCGAGCATTTCTTGGACAGCCCTGAGATCGGCTCCCCCGTCGAGCAGGTGCGTCGCTGCCGTGTGTCGAAGCGTGTGCGGGCCGTTTCCTCCGGCGCCAGGAAGTTCAGAGAGCAAATTCGCCACAGCGGTGTAGAGCGCGCGAGTCCCGACCCTGCGACCTCGCGACCCCAGGAAATACGCATTCTGCGGGACCCTGTCGGGAGCGAGCGGCTGCGCCGCTCTGGTACTGGACACCGTCTCAGGGGCGTCCTTGCTTGACGTCATGAGCATCGGCCTCGCGTGTACCTCGTAGGCAAGGAGCGCTTTCTCTGCAGGAACACCGAAAGGGACGACACGTTGTTTGTCGCCTTTTCCTGTCACTCGCACGGTGAGCCGTTCATGGTCGATATCGGCAATATTGAGGCTAGCGACTTCGGATACACGTAGCGCCGAACCGTAGAGCAGCTCAATCACTGCTGTATCTCGAAGGGCAATCGGGTCACCTGCGGCAGCACGGAGTTGGAGTCCCGCAAGTAATTCGTCCATCTGGGGCCGTGTCACAACGCGAGGGAGGTGTTTGCTCGCTTTGGGGCCGACAAGCCGGGCCGCGATATCGGTTTCCCGATATCCGCGTTTGGCCAGCCAATGGCTGAATCCTTTGACGGATGCTGTTCGCCGGGCGATGGTACTGCTCGATAGTCCCCTATTTTGGGCATCCCAGAGCCAGTCACGCAGATCGTCAAGTTCAAACCATGCTTTCGGGCCCTGCGCTGTTTGGAGGAACTGGCTGAGGCCAAGAAGGTCTGCCCGATAGGCGCGAACGGTCTGCTCTGAGTACCCCCGTTCCGCACGAAGGTATGACGTGTAGTCGTCGATCGCGCGCTCGAGGTTCATCTCCCCATTCTGCCTTCAGAAAACACAGCTACACCGATTCCACGCCGAGAACGCATTAGCTCGACTCGGCGCTCATCCCTATGCGATCAACACGAGCCGCTGATTACCCTCGCGACGGGCGCGCAGCGGAATTCACGGTTGGCCCGTGTGTCCAGCCCCGATCATGCTCCTGTGCGCGCCCCTCGGCGAAGAGCTCACCGAGCCCTGCTCTCACGCTGGCAGGGTCGAGACCGGTCTCCCGCGCAAGCTCAATAATCGTTTTTGGAGCACGTGGCTTCAACGCGTCGAGCAGCCGAATCGACGTTGCGGATGTTCGGACGGCTCCGACCCTGCTGTTTTGTTCCGTTGACGATCCGCTGCCGCATGGACGGTCGGATATCTGACCCGATGCGTCTTGTTCGTGCGGTAAACGTGTGTCGGACAGCAGGATGGCTTTCGAGCTGAGGTTTTGTTGTGTTTGACCTTGTTGGCTCGGCGATTGTCGGTTCTGGGATTGCTGGCTCTGGCTCTGCTGGCTTTGGGTCTGCAGGCTCTGGGTCTGTTGGTTGAGATTCGAGGCCTCGCCCTCGGTGGCGCGCCCCAAGAACGCTTCATTCGGTTCGCAAGATTCATTCACAAACTCGGTGCCTTGTCCAGCAGGTTCGCTCCCCTGGTCGCCTGGCTTGCGGCCGTCTAGCGACTGCTGTGTCGTATCATCGCTGTGGCCCCCAACGCAGTTTGCCTGGACGTTTGGGTCATGATTAATACCCCAGAACAACTCGTCCAAGTCTTCTAGGCTCGTGATACAGGAGGCGTCAAACTCACGGAGCAGACGATGACAGCCCGCCGATGCGGCGGAGGTTATTGGTCCGGGTACCGCCCCGAGGGCGCGGCCAAGTGAGGAGGCGTGCGCAGCGGTGTTGAGCGACCCTGATCGTGTGCCAGCTTCGCAGACGAGGGTCACTGTCGAGAGCGCTGCGATGAGCCTATTGCGTTGCAAAAACCGCCACCGTGTTGGAGAGAACCCAGGAGGCAGCTCACTCAGCGCCGACCCCTGCGCAATAATTCGCCGAAGTAGGTCTTCGTGACCGCTCGGATACAGTCGGTCAATTCCACCGGCCAGCACCGCAATCGTTGGTGCGCTGCCGGCAAGGGCTGCCCGGTGGGCCATTCCATCGATGCCGTAGGCTCCTCCTGAAACGATGTTGATGCCTCGGGTTGTCAGCCCGCCTGCAAACTCAGCCGTTACGTGCTCGCCGTAGCCAGAGGCAGCACGCGACCCAACAATGCTCACGCTTGGACACCGCAGGTGTTCGATCGAACCTCTCACCCACAGCGCAAGTGGCGCGTGGAACTCTAAGTCATTCAGTTTGTCTGGCCAGGCGGGATGTTCTGGTGTGATGAGACGCGCCCCGAGCTGTTCCGCTGCATCAACCGTTCGCAACACTTCAGCGGAGTTGAGCCGTGGAAGCCAGCGTTCAATTGCGGTGGCGAGCGACTGGTCCGGATCTCGACCGGTGCTCGTTGTCTGACCGGTGCGCAGTGTTTGACCGGTTCTAGCGGCTGGCGCTGCTGAGTCGCGACCCGGCAACCCTCCGTTTGCGGTGTTCTCGCCCCTGCGTAGATCATGATCTGGTTCACGGTGGCGCTCGCCTTCAACCGATCGGATAGCCCGCCTGAGCGTGCCGTCAAGAAGCGCGTTGAGCGCTTCCGACGGCCCTATTGCTGCGACAACTGCTCCGGCGACCCTGTCTCCAGGTTCGGCCAAGCGGCTCCACACCGAACGGGCAAACACCGCGGGAAGATCAACGTCTGCGGTATTGAGGGGGCCGAGGAGCTTGCCGGCAGCGGCCTGCACGAGGGCCTCGTCTAATCCAAACAACGTGCTCATGAACTCACACCCCTCCTCAGGTAGAGTGCTTGCCCCACGTGTTCCTTGGTGGGTTGTGGTTCAAGCCCAAGATCAGCAAGGGTCCAGGAGAGCCGCAAGACTCGATCAAAACCTCGCATCGTAATCAGTCCCCGTTCGAGGGCCAGATCGAGCGACCGTACTGTTGGATACGGCAGCCGGTTGTCGGGATGCCTCAGCCAGGTGCCGGGCACCTGCGAGTTTGTGCGCCACGGAGTCGTTTTTAGACGAGCGCGAGCACGTTCACGTGCTGCTTCTACTCTGGCTCGCCCGTCTGCCGTGGAAATGCGAGGTATTTCATCGGCAACGCGCAGTTGATTTGCGGTAATCCGATTCACCGCGAGATGGATGTCAATGCGATCGTTAAGCGGGCCGGAAATACGCCCAAGGTACCGTCGACGAAGCGTCGGCGGGCATGTACATTCACTGTCGCGCACCCCGTAGTTGCCGCACGGACAAGGATTTGCCGCCAGCACGAGCTGAAACCGGCCTGGAAACGATGCTGTGACTCGAGCCCGGTGAATCGTGATTGTGCCGGATTCAAGTGGTTGGCGAAGCGAGTCAAGCACAGCCGGCGCGAACTCGGGCGCCTCGTCAAGAAACAAAATTCCGTGTGCTGCACGTGCCGCCGCGCCAGGGCGAATGATTGTGCTGCCACCTCCGATCATTGCGGCCGCACTTGCTGTGTGATGAGGTGATTCAATCGGCGGCCGAGTCACCAGACCACCGTTCAGTGGATGCCCCGCAAGCGACCGGATGCAGCTTGCCTCGAGCGAAGCTTCTTCGTCGAGGTCTGGCAGGAGCCCGCTGAGCCGAGCCGCCAGCATCGTTTTGCCAGAACCGGGTGGCCCAAGCAGGGAGAGGTTATGGCCGCCGGCGGCCGCAACGATAAGAGACTCGACTGCATCCGGGTTGCCAACAACATCGCTCAGGTCGCCATCGGGTGCACTCTGAACCGCGCCATCGCCGCCGGGCCCAACGCGAAGCCCCGGCTCCCCCGGTGCAACCACAACACTGGCGTCTGCAGAAGATTCTCCAAACCCATCGGCATCGCTTATCGGGTTGCTGCCATCGTGGTCGAGCTGTACCAACCGCGCAAATTCACCACCGTGCCATATTGCCGCCTCACGAAGTGTATGAACCCCTACCACCTCAAGACCGGAGACAAGCGAGGCTTCGGCTACGTTACCCGCGGGAACCATGACTGTATCAGCGCCTGCCCGTCGTGCAGAAAGAGCCGCTGGCAACACGCCAGCCGACGGCCGGAGACGACCGTCGAGCCTCAGCTCGCCAACATGCACCACTCGTCTGACAGAAGTCGCCGAGATGCTGCCAGCGGCGGCAAGACAGGCAAGCGCAATCGCAAGGTCAAAGCTCGACCCGTGTTTTGGAAGCGAGGCTGGTGACAGGTTGACCGTCAGCTTTCGATCGGTAAGTGCGCAGCCGCTATTGCTTGCGGCCAGGCGTACGCGCTCGCGAGCCTCCCCGAGCGCGGCATCCGGCAACCCGATGATGACAAAGCCAGGCAACGTTTGGGAGACGTCGGCTTCGACCTCAACCAGATGTCCATCAATCCCGTTGAGCGCAACGCTGCGGGTGCTCGCGACCGGCATTAGTACACCCCCGTGAGGTGTTCGATGTTTGGCGTGCGATCGGGAACCCCCAAGACCGCAATGGCATCTATTCGAATCTGCCTCGGCGAGATCTCGTGCTGACGACACCATGCCAGCGCGAGGCGACGTAGACGATCAAGCTTTGTTGTGGTGATGGCTTCAAACGGATGCCCGTACCCTCTGCCGGTGCGCGTCTTGACCTCTGCAAACACCAACCGCCCGTTTGAGCGGGCAATGATGTCAATCTCACCAAGGCTATGTCGCCAATTCTTCTCGAGAATCTCGTAGCCACGCTGCGCCAAGTAGTCGGCGGCAACAGCCTCGCCCCAGCGCCCAATATCGTCTTTTCGTGCCATCTGTGCACCTCCATGAAACGATCATGAAGGTTCGACGACCTGCCAAACAGTGCAGGGCGAATGTCGTGGAGAACCTGGCCGGATTCGGAACGGTGGATAAGTATCCGGCCGTTGCCGCATCCGTCGTCTGAACTACCGATGAGTGAGCATCCGAGCAGTGAACAGGCACATGAGGCACAAGGGTCTCAACACGTACCCTTGAATATGAACCCCAGTGGCGAGTAGTTACTCGTCGAGAGCAAGCTCCCGTGGAAGCTTCAGCTCACGATCAGAGAGCTCTTCTACGTTGACGTCTTTGAAGGTCAGGACTCGCACAGACTTCACGAAGCGGTCAGCACGGTACACGTCCCACACCCACACGTCGCTCATAGTGAGCTCAAAGTAGAAGTCGCTGCCGGCATCCCGGCGCTGCAAATCGACACTGTTTGCCAAGTAAAAACGTCGTTCGGTCTCTACCACGTAACGAAACTGCGCCACGATGTCGCGGTATTCCCGAAACAGCGCTAGCTCTACCTCGCGCTCGTAGTCGTCAAATTCGTCTTCGTTCATGAGTCCAATCCTACGGGGTATCGGCCACGGCAAGGGACCCGGCGCCTTTGAGCCAGGATCGCCGATGATAATCGGTGGCCCCAAGCGACTCAATAGCCGCATAGTGGGCGGCCGAGCCGTAACCCTTGTTCCCGGCCCAGCTATATCCAGGATGTTGAGCGTCGAGCTCAATCATCTGGCGATCTCGTTCAACCTTGGCCAATACCGAGGCTGCGGCCACGCTCGCGCAGTCGCGGTCGGCCTTCACCCTCGTGACAACGCGCAGCGGCGAGCCGAGCGACGGGGTCAGCCAATCCGCCGAACCGTCCAAAAGGACGACGCTGGCGGCAACATCAACGCCGAGCTCGTGGAGCGAGATGAGGGCTCTCCTGGCAGCGAGGCCGAGGCAGGCGTTGATGCCAAGCTCATCCACTTCTGCGGCCGTTGCTGAGCCAACCGCACCATGAAGCACCCAGGCCCGTGTCGGAGCGTACAACGCTTCCCTGCGCTTTTCAGACAGCAGTTTGGAATCGCGCAGGCCCTCTGGGAAACCGCCACAGCCACGATCGTAGGCCGCGACTCCAACAGAAACCGGGCCTGCGATGGCACCGCGCCCAACCTCATCACAGCCAATCACGAGTGAGGCTCCTGTCGACAGCAGCTCGTGCTCAAGATCGAGGGTAGGAGCGTTTGAAACGGCCTTACTCATTGGTCGCTAAACAATTCTGCCCGGCTATTGAAGATGGTGAAATGGTTGAGCGGCCAGTTAATCATGAACGCACGCCCAACGACGTTCTCCATCGGAACAAAACCTTCTCCAGGCTTGTCTGTGTTGTAGCGAGAGTCGGCAGATGAGTAGCGATTGTCACCCATCACCCAGAGTTTTCCCTCTGGAACGACCACGTCAAACTTAATTCCGGAGGCTGCGCTGCTTTCGTTTGGCAGCTTCAGGTACGGTTCGTCAACGCCCTCACCGTTCACCATGATCTGCCCGAGCGCGTTGCAGCATTCAACATGGTCGCCTGGCAAGCCGATGACCCGCTTGACGAGGTGCTCGTCGCTGTCGGTTGGGGCAAGCCCGATAGCTTCAAAGAACCATCCGATAGGGCCTGGATCTTGCTGAGGACGAGGAGTAAGCCATCCGCCCGGATCCTTAAACACCACGATGTCCCCGCGTTTAACACTCGAGAGCTCAGGCACAAGCTGGTTCACCAGAATGCGGTCGTTAATCTGCAGCGTGTTCTCCATCGAGGATGAGGGAATGTAGAACGAACGCATGAGGAAGGTCTTGACTAAGAACGAGGCCGTAAACGCTACAAGCAGGATGATTGCAAGATCACGAAAAAACGTTGCGGTACCTCGACGGCGCCGTCGGGAGCTCGACCTGCTTGGGTTGGGAATGTCTGTCACGATAACCGCCTGAATTCTTCACTCTTCATATGACAGCGCGTGAAACAGAGGCACAATCACGACCGGCTTAATCCCAGTAACAGTGAGAGTTCATCTTATCGCCCTGTGCCCCGCACGACCGAATGGAACCACCTGTGAGATTTCTGAATGCGAGCTTCATGCACGCCGAACAAGGGATTGGGGCGTTACGCGCGTCGGGAGAGGCCTCCACCAGGAGGTTATGCATTTCAAAGAATAGGCTCTGCAGAAAAATACAAAGCCCCGGTTCGAATAAATTCGAAACGGGGCTTTGTGTTGTCGTGTGCCGCCGATTACTTCGGCCGCTGACACGCTTGGCTTGCGAAAAGCTTAGATGTCGCGCTTCTCTTTGATCTTCGCCTTCTTGCCGCGCAGCTCGCGCAGGTAGTAAAGCTTTGCACGACGGACGTCACCGCGGGTAACGACCTCGATCTTGTCAATGACGGGCGAGTGTACGGGGAACGTACGCTCAACACCCACCTGGAAGCTGATCTTGCGAACGATGAAGGTCTCGCGAACGCCGTAGCCCGAACGAGCGATAACAACGCCCTGGAAAATCTGGATACGTGAGCGGTTACCCTCGATGATGTTTACGTGCACCTTGACGGTGTCACCGGCGCGGAACTCGGGAATGTCTGACTTGAGTGACGCAGCATCGACGTGGTCGAGATTTTGCATTTCTTCTTCGCTCTCTGCGCCCGCCACAAGTCGGTCGCACATATAGGTAATTAAAGGTTTGAGGTGTGTCTGTCCAGAATCCGGCTCCCTCATGGCAGAACCAGTGGTGACACAAGGATCTAATTTAGCACGAAAGTGGGGCCCTCAACGAATACACGCGGCGCTCACCGCCATCTATTTGCGGAAATCTGCGGAGAATCCCCTGAATTTGCGCATTTTCTCGCAAATAGATGCAGGTTCGGGCCGTAGCGGGTAGGTGGGGGTTAGGCGGGTGGAGACGCAGTCGCGGCCCCAAAAGTACCGAGTGCGTCACCGTCAAGACGGAAGACCGACCATCCATCCATCGGAACTGCCCCGACCGAGCGGTAGAACGCGATTGACGGTTCGTTCCAGTCGAGTACCGACCACTCGAGGCGGCGGTACCCGTTGGCAGCGCACAGGGTCGCGAGTGATCGCAGCAGGATTTTGCCGTAGCCGGCACCGCGGTGCTCCGGCAGCACAAACAGGTCTTCAAGGTAGATGCCGTGCGTCCCGGTCCACGTTGAGTAGTTGCGGAACCACACGGCGATGCCAACGATTGTGCCGTCACGTTCAACCACGTGCGCATACACGGATGGCGCCTCGCCGAACAACACATCGGTCAGAAGGAATGACGTATTCTCAACGGCGTCGGGCTCTTTTTCGTATACCGCAAGCTCTTGGATGCAGTGCAGGATGCCTGGCACATCCTCGGGTCGGGCGGTTCGAAGTACGGCCCCGTCTGGGAGGGTCTCGGCAGTCAAATTGTGCATGACTGTAGTTTAGGGCGACGTGCGATGTCCGATAGACCGGAGCGCTTGGCATCCGGAGGCGGAGAGGCCCGTCAGCACAAGGGCATTACTCGGGTGGCAGCAGGTCAGGACGTACACGGCGCGTACGCTCCACACGCTGTTCGTAGCGCCACTTCTCAATGGCCCCGTGATTGCCAGACAGCAGTACTGGCGGCACTTCCTGCCCACGCCAGGTTGACGGTTTGGTGTAACTCGGGTACTCGAGCAAGCCGTCTTCGTGGGACTCCTCCGTGAGGCTCTCGGGGTTGCCAACAACTCCAGGGATGAGCCGACCGATAGCCTCGATCATTGCCATCGTTGCTACCTCTCCCCCGTTAAGCACGTAATCGCCGAGGCTCACAAGCCGCACGCGGGCGTGCTGTTCGGCGTAGTCAAAGACACGCTGATCAATGCCCTCATAGCGGCCGCAGCCAAACACGAGGTGATCTTCATGGGCGAGCTCTTTGGCCATGGCCTGATTAAACACGTCGCCTGCAGGGGACGGGAAGATCACGAGCGGAGGGATGCTGCCGTCAGCTGCCGTGGTCGCGGCGTCAGCATCCGTTTGGGCCGGCGCGTCTTGATCTGCAGGCTTCTTGGCCTGATCGTCTTGCGCCTGACCCTCGGTAATCCCAAGGATTTCGTCGAGGGCGAGCCCCCACGGCTCTGGCTTCATGACCATACCTGCGCCACCGCCGTACGGGGTGTCATCGACCGTACGGTGCCGGTCAAAGGTGAAGTCACGGAGGTCGTGCACGTCGAGGTTGATGACCCCGTTTTGCCTGGCTTTGCCAAGCAGCGAAATGTCTAAGACATCAAAAAACGTGGGAAAGATACTGACAATGTCAATCTTCACGGTGCAGTCCTTAGTGACTCGTTAACTTGATTCGGCCCGTCGCATTCGTTCACAGCTCAGCAGGCTGCGAAACGGATGCGCGGACCGAATTAGCTCTGCAGCCAAGATTACTCAGCCGGTGTAGTTGACTCCGACGATGCGGCATCGGATGCCTCTTCAGGCTCGCCTGCCGCGATGATGGCCTGGTCTGCTTCAAACAAACCGACAGGAGGCGTTACGACAACGTGGCCAGCAGCAACGTCGACGGTTGGAACGATGGCCGAAACAAAGGGCACCATGACTTCGCCGTTTGCTGTGTTTACTATCAGCAAGTCTTGGGCAGGCAGGTGCTCAAGCCGGGCTACCGTACCAACGCTGGTTCCGTCGCGAAGCACGTCGAGACCAACGAGCTGGTGATCAAACCAGGCGTTGTCATCGCTTGTATCTTCGTCGAGGTCAGCATCGATCCAGAGAATAGCTTTTGCAAGCCCCTCTGCAGCGGTGCGGTCGTCGACTCCTTCAAAGAAGCCAACTGGGTGGCTGTTGTACCAGCGGAGTTCGGCGAGACGAAGGGTCTTCCCGTGCCATGGAGATTCGTCTGGAACCTGCAGGCTGAACTCGGCGCCTGGAACAAACCGGCGTTCGGGGTCATCGGTGAAGAGTTCAAGCTTCATCGCTCCCTTAAGCCCGTGTGCTTTGGTCAGACGACCGACACGGAGCCGAGGCTGTTCGGATGATTCGGGCGATTGTGCGGACGAGGGACGAGACCCTCTTGACTGTTCAGACTGTGATTCACGAGCCACTACAGAATGCGCTTACTTATCGGTGTCGACGACGTCGACACGAACGCGACGGCCGTCGGCAAGAGCCGCAACAACCGTGCGCAGCGACTGCGCGGTACGACCCGAACGCCCAATAACACGACCGAGGTCCTCGGGGTGCACGTGCACCTCGAGAACCTCGCCGCGTTGGCCGCTCTTCGACAAAACCTGAACCTCGTCTGGGTGATCAACGATCCCCTTGACAAGGTGTTCGAGAGCAGGAGTGAGCACTAGTTATGCCTTGTCCTCTGCAGCAGCCTCATCAGCTGCGGGTGCCTCTTCAGCAGGTGCCTCTTCAGCAGCAGGCTCTTCAACCTTTGCCTTCGGAGCTTCTACCTTTGGCTTGAGAACAGGCTTCTTCTTCTCGTCGGCAACAAAGGCAACCTTTGCTTCCTTGACCTGAACGGTGCTGACAGCATCCTTGTCGCCCTTGAATTTGCCCCAGTCTCCGGTGAGCTTGAGGATAGCGGCAACCTGCTCGGTTGGCTGTGCGCCAACGCTGAGCCAGTACTGTGCACGCTCTGAGTCAACCTCGATGAACGAAGGGTTCTCGGTGGGGTGGTACTTACCGATCTCTTCGATGACGCGGCCATCGCGCTTGGTGCGCGAGTCTGCAACAACGATGCGGTAGTAGGGCGCGCGGATCTTTCCGAGACGCTTCAAACGAATTTTTACAGCCACAATTTCTCCTGAAATGTTTTTTGTGTGGATGAACCGCGGCCGGCTGCGTGGGTTTACACTCGGCGCGAAAGCTCTAAGGAATTCTGTGCGATCTGATTAGAGGGTCGGATGAGCACAGACTCAACCATTCATTCTGCCAGATGAATGGGCATTCTGGCGAATTGTGAAGGGTAATTCGCAGTCTGGTCACGCTGCGTTCTTTACGGGTGGCACCAATGCGTCCAGAAGTGTGTGGAAAGATGACAAATCTCCCGTGTGGTTCTCCCGCACATCCTGCCCTCTCGATAGGTTAGGTGATACCCACGCTCAACACCAGTACGAGAGGCCCCCGCGGATGAGCATTACGTTTGCACCGTCTGCCCGCTCAACGCTGGGCATCGAATGGGAACTCGCCCTTGTGGATCGCGAATCAGGCGAATTGAGCAACACGGCTACTCGGGTACTCGCTGCGCTCAACCAAGCTGGCGATGCCCCGTATCCGCTCATCACCTCCGAGTTATTCCAAAACACCATTGAACTCGTGAGCGGCGTACATTCCACGGTTGCTGGGGCCGTCGGTGATCTCGAATCACAGCTTCAGCAGGTCCGTCCTGTCCTCGATTCGATGAATCTTGATCTCATTGGTGCCGGCTGCCACCCGTTTAGTCGGTGGCCTGAGCAATCAGTGACTGAGTCTGCCCGCTACGACCGGTTCATGGAGAAAACGCAGTGGTGGGGGCGAAACATGCTCATCTGGGGTGTGCACGTGCACGTTGGGATCGAAGACCGGAGCAAGGTGCTTCCGATTCTCCACGGCCTCCTGACCTACTACCCGCACCTGCAGGCACTCTCGGCGGCGAGTCCGTTCTGGGAAGGCCAAGACACGGGATACGCCAGCAACCGCTCGATGCTGTTCCAGCAGCTCCCAACCGCTGGACTTCCCTATGACGTCAAGGAGTGGGGCGACTTCGAGCGATATATCGACGACGTCACACGAGTTGGCATCATCAGCGAAATCAACGAGGCCAGGTGGGATATTCGCCCGGCACCGAAGTGGGGCACGCTTGAGATGAGGGCCTGCGACGGACTCTCGACAATGCTCGAGGTCGGCGCGGTTGCGGCGCTCACGCAGTGCCTCGTCGAGCGGCTCTCAACCGAACTCGACAGTGGGCGTGAGCCGATGCGTTTACAGCCGTGGTTTATCCGAGAGAACAAATGGCGCGCGGCCCGTTACGGCATCGATGCAACGGTCATCGTTTCGCGAGAGGGAGCAGAACGGCCGGTTTCGGATGATCTGAGACGCCTCGTGACCGAGCTCGAGCCAATCGCCAATCGCCTTGGCTGCCGCGACGAGCTGGCTTCGATTCTCTCGATTCTGGATGCTGGCGTCAGCTCCCAGCGTCAGCTTCGTGTCGCTGAGCAGTCCGGCGGGGACCTGCGCGCGGTTGTTCGTTCGCTCAGCTCCGAACTCACCAACGGACTCCAGTCCACGTAACGATCCGCAATGTTAAGGGCACAGATCTGACGCTAGAGTTCCTATAACCCGGTGGGAAGGAACTCTTGCGTCACATCTGTGCTGGACTGGTGTAAGTGAGCTGCGCTCGCTAGGAGCGGCCAAGCATTTTCTGCAGAGCTGCGAGTTCGTCTTCGCTCGGGGTGCCAGCTGGCGCCGCTCCCCCGCCGAGCCCAAAGCCTGAGCCGGCCGGCTTCGCCTCTGCCGCTGGCGCACCGGAGTTTTCAATAGCGCGCTTGGCGGGGTTTCCGGAGCGTGAGCCCTTTTTGCCTTTTGCCTTGGTTTTGCGCTTTCCTGCGCCAAATCCGCCGCCTGGGATTGGGCCCATGCCAGGAATCTGGGGCATGCCACCCTTTGCCACAGTTTTCATCATCTTTGCGGCCTGCTCAAAACGGTTGACGAGGCCGTTGACCTCGGTCACGGTTGAGCCCGAACCCTTTGCGATGCGCAGGCGGCGTGAGCCGTTGAGCAGCTTAGGATTCTCGCGCTCGGCCTTTGTCATCGATTGGATGATGGCCTCGGTGCGCACGATCTCGCGCTCGTCGAAGTTCTCGAGCTGATCTTTCATCTGGCCCATGCCCGGCAACATGCCCATCATCTTCTTGATGGAGCCCATGTTGCGCAGCTGCTGCATTTGCTTGAGGAAGTCGTCGAGCGTGAAGCTGTCGGTCGCCATCTTCTCGGCGAGCTTGCGGCTTTCTTCTTCGTCAAAGGCGCTCTGCGCCTGCTCGATAAGGGTGAGGATGTCACCAAGGTCGAGGATGCGGCTCGCCATGCGGTCTGGGTGGAACGGCTCGAAATCGTCGAGCCCCTCGCCCGTCGATGCGAAGATAATCGGACGGCCAGTAACACTTGCAACGGAAAGCGCCGCACCACCGCGGGCGTCACCGTCGAGCTTGGTAAGCACAACTCCGGTGAAGTCAACGCCCTCTTGGAAGGCCTTCGCCGTGTTGACGGCATCCTGACCAATCATGGCGTCAATGACAAAAAGAACCTCGTCGGGGTTAACGGCCTTGCGGATGTTTGAGGCCTGCTTCATGAGCTCGGCATCTACACCGAGGCGACCGGCGGTGTCGACGATGACCACGTCATACATCTTGGTTTCGGCAAACTTGATTGAGTCTTTTGCGACCTTGACTGGGTCACCGACGCCGTTGCCTGGTTCTGGAGCGTATACGGCAACACCGGCCTGCTCAGCGACAACGCTCAGCTGCGTCACGGCATTTGGTCGCTGAAGGTCGGCCGCCACGAGAAGTGGTTTATGCCCTTCTTTGGCGAGCCACTTCGAAAGCTTTCCGGCAAGGGTCGTTTTACCTGCACCCTGGAGACCGGCAAGCATGATGACGGTTGGCGGGTTCTTGGCGAACTCAAGACGACGCTGCTGACCGCCAAGGATGCCAACAAGCTCTTCGTTCACGATCTGCACAACCTGCTGAGCAGGGTTGAGGGCCTTGTTGACCTCGTCGCTAAGCGCACGCTCGCGCACTCGTCCGGTGAAGTCTTTCACAACCTCAAGCGCGACGTCGGCGTCGAGCAGGGCGCGACGAATTTCGCGTACGGTGCCGTCTACGTCTGACGCAGAGAGCTTTCCCTTCGTACGAAGGTTTCTGAATGTGTCGGCAAGCCGATCCGAGAGATTTCCAAAAGTAGCCATGACGGGGTCCAGTCTACTAGGTGGCAAGTGTGAGTGCTCGCGGCATTCCGCAACCAACGGAATCCGCGAATCGCCTCGAGTGGACCGCATCTGGACGCAACGGACCCTGACTCGAATCCTTCACGCAAGAAGACTGGAAACTCAGCGTCAGATTGATTAAATAGTCAGCGTCCAATAATAGTAGGCTGGCGGTTATGGTCACGATTCTCTCCCCCGGGTTTGCCCCAAGCTACCTTGACTACGCGGAAGGCTGGATCCTCCAGCGCACCGTCCACGCCGCCGTTGTGGCCGGCGATCAACCCAATTCGATCGTGCTCTGCGAACACAACAGCGTGTACACCGCAGGGACTCGAACCGAAGCCAAGCACCGCCCAACAGGTGACATCCCCGTTGTTGACGTTGATCGAGGCGGAAGCATCACCTGGCACGGGCCTGGTCAACTCGTTGGGTACCCCATCCTCAGATTGCCTGACGCAAAAAATGTTGTCGGCTTCGTGAGGCTGCTCGAGGGTGCAATCATCGCAACGCTCGACGACCTCGGAATTCACGCTGTGCGGGTGCAGGGCAGATCCGGGGTGTGGGTTGAACACGACGGCGTACACAACAAGGTTGCCGCTATCGGCCTGCGCGTCGCGAGCGGAGTCACGATGCACGGTTTTGCGATCAACTGTTCCAACAGTCTCGAACCCTACGAACACATCACCGCCTGCGGCATTAGTGACGCAGGAGTCACAACGGTCTCAGCTCTCGCCGGCCGCGAAGTATCGCCGAAGGAGCTGGCTCCGATCGTTCGAAATCATCTGATTCGTGCGCTTGCGGAATTTGGCGTCACCGAAACGACGCGTCCGGCGTTCACGGCACCAGAGGCAGCGCCGATCCCGGGCGCACAACACACAGTACCGAGCGCCACGCTCGTCAAGGAGGCAACAGCATGACCGGGACAATTCCCCTCAATCTCACACCGAGCGGAGCAACCGGATGCGGGCCTTCGGCAGGAGGGTGCGGGCCTTCCCCTGAGGCCTTACCCGCGACCGAAGCCCCCAACGGCCGAAAACTGCTTCGGCTTGAGATCCGAAATGCCAAGACCCCCATCGAGCGAAAGCCGGAGTGGATCAAAACAAGGGCGAAGATGGGCCCCGAATACCGCGAGCTCACGGACCTGGTCAAATCGCAAAAACTGAACACCGTCTGCCAGCAGGCCGGCTGCCCCAATATCTTCGAGTGCTGGGAAGACCGTGAGGCGACCTTCCTCATCGGCGGTGCACAGTGCACGCGCCGCTGCGACTTCTGTCAGATCGATACGGGAAAGCCAGCAGACTACGACACCGGCGAACCGCTCCGTGTTGCCGACTCTGTTCGTACGATGGGCCTCCGCTACGCAACCATTACGGGCGTTGCGCGTGATGACCTCCCCGACGAAGGGGCCTGGCTCCACGCCGAAACCGTCCGCAAGATCCACGAGCTCAATCCCGAAACCGGCGTGGAAATCCTCGCAACCGATTTTTCGGGAAACCCGGAGCTCCTGCAGATTGTGTTTGATTCACAGCCGGAAGTGTTTGCTCACAACGTCGAAACGGTGCCACGAATCTTCAAGCGTGTGCGCCCAGCGTTCAAATACGAGCGCTCGCTTGGCGTACTCACGCAGGCACGAGACGCCGGCATGATCACCAAATCAAACCTCATCCTTGGGATGGGTGAAACCGATGAGGAAATCAGCCAGGCGCTCCGCGATCTGCACGAGGCCGGAACCGACATCATCACGCTCACGCAGTACCTTCGCCCATCCGCTCGGCACCTGCCCGTCGACCGCTGGGTGCGCCCAGAAGAGTTTGTTGCGTTCAAGGAAGAAGCCGAAGAAATTGGATTCCTCGGCGTGCTTGCCGGCCCACTCGTGCGCTCGTCGTACCGAGCAGGGCGCCTCTGGGCGCAAACGATGCGGGCCCACGGACGCGAGATCGCCCCGCAATTCTCGAGGCTCGCAACCGACGATCGGGAGTTTGTGCAAGCGGTCCGCTAGGGATGCCGCTGCAGCCCCGCGCGTGAGCTAACCAACCAGCTGCTGCGCAAACACGTGCGGGGTGAAACCGGTGAGGTCGTTGATACCCTCGCCCTGCCCAACAAGCTTGATGGGGATACCGGTGCGCTCCTGAACTGCGAGCACAAAGCCGCCCTTTGCTGAGCCGTCGAGTTTGGTGAGCACAAGCCCTGTAACCCCGGCATGCTTGATGAACGCGTCTGCCTGGGCAAGCCCGTTTTGGCCCGTTGTGGCGTCAAGCACAAGCAGGACCTCTGAGACAGGGGCCTGTTTCTCGATAACCCGACGAATCTTGGTGAGCTCATCCATGAGACCACCCTTCGTCTGAAGGCGACCGGCCGTGTCGATGATGACCATCTCGGTACCGTGTGTCTTGGCAAACTCAACCGTTTGGAACGCGACGGATGCCGGGTCTTGCCCCTCGTGCTGCGGGCGGACGATCTCGGCCCCTGCTCGCTCGGCCCACGTGGCGAGCTGCTCAACGGCTGCCGCACGGAAGGTATCGGCGGCGCCAACCACAACGGTGCGATCAAACGAACGGAGGAACTTCGCAAATTTGCCGATGGTGGTGGTTTTGCCAACCCCATTCACTCCCACAACGAGGATGACCGCTGGTCGTTCACTCAGCTTGAGCGTTGGGTCGAGTTTTGACAGACGTTCCTCGAGGATTTCACGCAGCATGCGGCGGAGATCCTTCGGGTCGGTGGTGTTGTATTTGGCAACGTTGGCGCGCAGTTCGTCGGTAATTGCCTCGGTTATGTCCGGGCCAAAGTCGGCGGTGATGAGCGCGGTTTCGAGATCATCCCAGGTGTCTTCCGTAATGGTTTCGCGCGTGAACATGCCGCGCAGTGCGCCGGAGAGAGACCAGGGTGTAGAAGCCATAGGACTAGCCTAGCGTGGGCATGAAGCCACAGCCCTTCGCGCTAGCCAACTGCGGCGTCAGCTGGCTCGTCGGCTACGTTTACTCGTTGACCGACAACGGCAGAGACGCCGTCCTGCCTCATGGAAACGCCGTACAGGGCGTCCGCGATTTCCATGGTGCGCTTCTGGTGCGTGATGACGATGAGCTGCGAGTGTTCGCGAAGGTCCTGGAAGATAGTGAGCAGCCGACCAAGGTTTGCGTCGTCGAGGGCGGCTTCAACCTCATCCATGATGTAGAACGGGCTTGGGCGCGCCTTAAAAATTGCAATGAGCAATGCAACCGCAGCCAGCGAGCGTTCGCCACCAGACAGGAGCGACAGCCGCTCGATCTTCTTGCCAACGGGTCGGACCGACACCTCGATGCCTGTTGTGAGCATGTTGTCGGGATCGGTCAGGAAAATGTCGCCGGTGCCGCCTGGGAACAGAACTGGGAACACCGTTCCGAAGGCCGCCTTGGTGTCGTCAAACGCCTCAGCGAAGATGCCCTCCATCTTCTCGTCAAGCTCACCGATGATCGTCATAAGATCTTCGCGGGTTTTCTTGAGGTCGGTCAGTTGCTCAGCAAGGAATCCGTGGCGCTGCTCAAGTGCGGCAAACTCTTCGAGGGCAAGCGGATTGACCCGCCCGAGTTCCCCAAGCTTTCGCTCAGCGGTGCGGAGGCGCTTCTCCTGCTCGGTTCGAACGTATGGGATGCCCTGCGGCTCTGTGTCCTCAGCGGTGCCCTCGTCCGCACTGACGCCGGTTAATTTGTCAGTTGCCAGGTCGGTTTGAGCGGCATCAGGCGACACCGGATCGTCGTCGCTCTCTGGCCGCGCCACGGGGATGAGCTGATCGGGACCGTATTCGGCGACAAGCACATCCTCAACGAGACCGAGCTCGCTGCCGGCTCGTTCAAGCAGGCTCGACAGCCCAAGCTTCTTCTCGTAAATCTGGAGTTCAAGGCTGTGCACATTATCGGTGAGCACGCGGAGCCGGTCGCGCAGTTCGCTCTCTTCTCGACGAAGCGTCAGCAGCTCTTGGTTCTGCGCCGCCCGCTCTTGCTCAGCCTGTTGCTGCCGCATACGCGCTTCAGCAACCGAACGCCCAACGGAGTCGAGGACCTCTGGCAGACGATCAGCAACATCGCTGGCGATGGCAACCTGGCGGGCACGAATCACGGCGAGCCGCGCGGATTCTTCGGCCGCGCGTCGTTCCGCCTCGTACTGGGTCTTCAGCGCATCAACCCGAGCTTGGGCTGCGCGGACGCGTTCGCGGGCGGTCTCGGCGCTCATGCGCGCCTCAATCTCGGTCGACCGTGCCTGCTCAAGCTCGGCAAAGAGTAGGTCGCGCTCGCTCACATCGAGGATAGGCCTCGGGCTCGATTCGGCTTCGTCAAGTGCCGATTGCGCCGCGCTGACGTGATGCTGGGCCTCGTCAACCGTTGCGGATGCCTCGCCCATGCTCGCCCGCAGACGCTCGGCCTCGGCCGCGCTCGCCTCTGACTGCACGCGCAGCCGGTTAAGTTTCTCCGTAATGGCCGCCTGCGCCGCGTCGTTCTCGCGCAGGGCGGTGAGCGCGTTAGCGGCAGTTGCCTTTGACTGCTGCACGATCTCGCGCTGCTCAGCAAGCTCAAAACGCGCAGACTCGATCGTGTGCTCAACATCGACCAAACGCTCGGCCGCCGCGTCGCGGTCTGCCGTAAGCTCAATTCGGCTTGGCGCGCTGCCGGAACCGCCGCGCAGAATCTGCTGGGTCAGCACATCGCCAGTCTTCGTCACAATGGTAATCATGCCAAGGTCGGTACGACGGGCGATGGATGCTGCGGCCGCACGAGCAGCGTGCAGATCGTCGGCAATAACCGTGTGCGACAGAATGCCAAGCACCCCACCTGGGGCCTGCACAACGCCAACCGCGGCTACCACACCATCAATGTCCGACACGTCAACGGTTGGATACGTCGCGCTACCGATGACGAGCTCAACGCGACCGAGGTCGTGAGCGTTTGCGGCATCCACCGCGGCAAAAGCCGCATCGTGGTCTTCGGCGAGGACGGCTTCGCCGAGCGTCCCGAGGGCCGCTCCGATGGCAACCTCAAAGCCGGGGCTCACCTGCACATGATCGGCGACGCGGCCACGTAATCCATCGCCGTAGCCGCTCAATAGTTCGGCGCCGGCATCCTTGCGGTCGAGTGCCATCGAGAGCGCGCTCGTCTTGGCGGCGAGCGCTTCGCGCTCCCGCTCGTGAGCGTGCAGGAGATCTCTGAGCCGGTCGATCTCTATTTCTGCGCTTCCAACCGTGCGTTGGGCAAGCTCGTAGGCCTCATCAAGGTCGTGATCGTATTCGTCGCGATTGGCGACCTGTTCGGCAAAAATCTCGAGTTCCTGCGTCGCAATCGTATGACGTTGCTCGGCAGATTCGAGTGCGGTTTGTTGGCGGAGTACCTCGCCACGCACCGCGGCGAACCTGGTCTGCGCGGCGTCAAGCTGACCGGTGAGCTTGGAAATCTCAAGATCATGACGCGAGACGAGCGCGCTTTGGGCCGCGATGTGCTCATCGATAGAGTCGAGCGCCTCGCGGGCGGTGGCCGTCCGCTCGACGGCATCGGACCAGTCATCCGTCACAAAGGGAAGCGCCTCTTCAAGGTCGGCAACTTCTTCTTGCGCCTCGGTCACGGTGCTCAGGGACAGGTGTGTGACAAGATCTGGAATCTCGGCCTGGGTACCAAGCAGGGCGAGGCGCTGGTTGGCGAGCGTGTAGAGCCCACGCAGGCGTTCTTCGGCGGCTTCCAACGCATATGTCGTCTGCCGTGCAGAGTCAACAGCGTCGCCGACCTGTTGCTGCTCGATGCGAGCGATGCGCAGTTGTTTCTGTTCTAGTTGCTCTTGCAGCACGATGCGTTCGCTATGGCGTGAGGATTCGCTGCGGTTGAACTCGTCAAGGGCTTTTCGAAGACCCACAACGTCGTCGGCGAGGAGCCTCGCCTTTGCATCGCGGACATCCGCGGCAATGGTCTGAGCTTCGCGCGCGACCTCAGCTTGGCGGCCGAGTGGTTTGAGCTGGCGACGAATCTCCCCCGCGAGATCGTTGAGCCTCGTGAGATTTGTCTCCATCGCATCAAGCTTGCGAATGGTCTTCTCTTTGCGGCGGCGGTGCTTGAGGATGCCGGCGGCCTCCTCAATGAATCCGCGCCGTTCCTCCGGGGTCGCCCTGAGCACGGCGTCGAGCTGGCCCTGCCCAACGATGACGTGCATTTCGCGGCCGAGTCCGGAATCGGAGAGCAGTTCTTGCAGGTCAAGCAGCCGACACGTCTCTCCGTTTATGGCGTATTCGCTGCCGCCGTTGCGGAACAGCGTGCGGCTAATCGTGACCTCTGCGTATTCGATGGGGAGGGCGCCGTCGGCGTTGTCGATCGTGAGCAGCACTTCGGCTCGTCCGAGCGGGCCGCGGGTGCTTGTTCCGGCAAAGATGACATCTTCCATCTTGCCGCCACGCAGGGTCTTTGCGCCCTGCTCCCCCATCACCCAGGCGAGCGCGTCAACAACGTTGCTCTTTCCGGAACCGTTGGGGCCTACGACGGCGGTCACGCCAGGCTCAAACACAAATGTGGTCGGCTGAGCGAACGATTTGAATCCTTTGAGCGTCAGGCTCTTCAGATGCACGTCGACGCCCCTTTCATTCAGCCCGCATGGTCCGTCATCCGCACGCAAGCGTCCGTCAACGTCACGACCCATCGGTGAGCCGATCACTACCTAGGCTCAAGATTAGCGGACGCATGCGTTTGTACCCTCTCGACGGGCCGAAGAAACACACGCCTGGATAGGCTGTAGGTGTGACACACCCGCAAGCACCAGGCAGAAGGCCTCACGCCAACGCACCGTCAGGGGCCGAGGAGGGGTCGCCCCTCGCATCCAGCCTTCCGGCTTCACACACCGCGTTCGAGAGCGAACGCCCGCTTGGCGCTGACGAAGACGTGCATATGCTCGCCGCGCTCGTTGATCACGTCATCACCCGGTGCAGCAAACCCGGCGACATCGTATTTGATCCATTTGCTGGTTTTGGCACCACCATAGAACGGGCACTGCTCCTCGGACGTGGGGCGATCGGCATTGAGCTCCTGCCAGAACGAGTCGCCCTGCTCCGGGATCGGATGCCAGACGCACGCGTCATTGAGGGTGACGCACGAGAACTACTCCGCCTGCTTCACACTGTCCTCGGCCCCGTGGAGTCAGCTGTGGACCTCATCCTGACCTCACCTCCGTACATGACCGCAGACCACCACGAGGCGGACCCGCTGACGGCTTACGAACGGGACAACGGCGACTACACAAGGTACCTCTCCGAACTCGGACTCGTCGCTGCGCAGTGCGCTCGCGCCGTTGTGCCTGGTGGATACGTGGTGTGGAACGTTGCTGACATCCATTACCGAGGCCAAACAACACCCCTCATCAACGACTGCGAGCGTGTCCTTGCGCAACATCTCACACCTGTTGGCAACACAACGATCACGTGGGATCGATTCCCCCACGATCTTATTGCCGACGCGCTACTCGTGTTCCGGCGGCCTTCATGACCACATCCGTTGACCTCGATTACCCGTTCACCGGCAAATGGCTTGTTCAAAATAGCCCAGCGAACCGGGTTCCCAGCCACGGAACCACGCTGTTTGGCACGTCATACGCCATCGATTTTGTTCCGGTGGATGATCATGGGCGCACCGCTCCCGTGACGTTGCGCACGCTGATCCAGCCTGAGCGCCCCGAACGCTTCCCCGGTTTTGGATTCCCCGTGTTGGCCCCGGTAGACGGGGTCGTCGAGGCGGTCTACGACGGGGTCCCCGATCACAAAACCTATCGAGGCTTTCCCTCACTCATCTATGCCCTCAGCCAGCGGCGGCGAATGAGGGGCGGGTGGCTTGCCCTCGCAGGAAACTCGGTGTTCATCACTACCGGGAATGCGATTGTGGCTCTTTGCCACCTCCAGCAAGGAAGCGCACTCGTTCGGCAAGGGCAACGGGTTCGGGCCGGGGAGATCATCGGCCGTTGTGGGAACTCTGGCAACAGCACTGAACCTCACCTGCACGTGCAGGCGCTCTCCGGCGCGGATTTCGCCACGGCAACGGCCGTGCCAATCTCGTTTCGTGGTTCACTGCCTCGCAACGGCGAGATCCTCGCGCTCGCCTAACCCCTTGACGCGCTCGGCTCAGCGCCAACACAGCGGACCGAATATATCGAACCATAGCGCGCGTATTCACGCGCCGTCGTGACAGGAACGTCGTTGTTATACTGGCAGCAACCGTGCACACACGACTGAGGAGGTGGTACCCGTGAACAATTCGATTCGGGCGCTCCCCTCAGGAGACACGGTCGGGCGGTAGGTCGTCCGGGAGCGCGCACTCGCAGCACGCTCGAAAGGCACGACCATGTACTTCACTTCACAAGATATCGTCGGCGACATCACGGAACGTCATTTCCGCATAGGCGAGATACCCGGTGTCCTTTGGACGCCAACTTCAGCTCACGCGGATTCCCCCGCCCCGCTTATTCTCTTGGGTCACCCCGGCGACCTCGGACGGATGCATCCGAGGTTGGTGGCCCGCGCGCAACGTGCGGCGGCCGACGGCTTCGCGACGGCCAGCATCGAGCTGCCTGGAGGCGGCGATCGCCAGCCACTGCCTGAGATCGAGCGGGCACGGAATGATCTCCACGCCGCCCTTGCTGTCGGCGGGCCGATTGACGAGGTCGTGGATCGCCTTGTCCTGCCGCTCGTGTCGCAGGCAGTTCCCGAGTGGCAATCCGCTCTTGACGGACTGCTCGCGCTACCCGAGCTCAGGGGGCCGGTCGGTTTCTCTGGCGGCATCCTCGCTATTGCCATTCGGTTGGCACGTGTCGAGCCTCGGATCGAGGCGGCAGGCTTCTTCGCAGGGAGTTTTGTGCCCCGCAGCATGTTCGAGGAGGCCCGGCAGCTCACCCTCCCGCTTCATGTCCTGTTGCAGTGGGACGATAGCGGCAATGACCGGCAGCTGGCCCTCGATCTCTTCGACGCCTTTGGTTCCGCGGAGAAGACCCTCCATGCAAACATGGGTGGGCACACGGGTGTCCCCGAGTTTGCGGGGGACGATGCGGCCAGGTTCTTCAAACGACACCTGGGATGATGGCGCGGTACGGGGCGGGCCAACAGCTGGTTCCGCTCCGTACCGCAGGCCTAGAGGAGACCAAGAAGTAACTTGCCGAGACGGAAAGTAATCAGATACACTTTCCAACATGGAAACTAATCCCTCCCCTCAATCAAACCAGCCAATCGACTCCCAGGAACTCCTACAGGAGCTCGCAGCCGACCGCGGCCGCCTTGCAAGCCACGCAATGGCGCCGCGGTGGCTTGCGCCGGCATTTGGATTCATCGCAGCTGCCTATGCCGCTGGCCCGGCTTTGCCAGGCGAATACACCAGCAACAGCATCCTCATCCTTGGCCTGCTTGGAGTCATCGCGCTTCTCACCACGGCCCAGCGCAGCACAGGGGTCAAGCTTTCGGAATTCTCAATGACCGAGTGGCTGCTCTTTACTACGGCCTTCCTCGGCACACTCGGCCTCTTCAGCGTTTCGCTTGCCCTCGTATCCTTGAACCTCAACTGGTGGGTCATGGCATCCACCCTCTGCGCCTTCGCTCTGGTCACCGCCATCTGCACAAGCATCTCCACGTCACAAGCAAAGCGCATAGCCAATGACCGATGACTCCGGCTTCAGCGAAGTCATCCACGCCCCCATCCGGCTGCGAATCTGCGGCCTGCTTCGATCGGTTGACCAGCTCGACTTTTCCGTACTGCGCACAACCCTCGCGGTCAGCGACGCAACACTGTCGAAGCATCTCAAAGTTCTGCTCGAACACAATATGGTGACGTCAACCAAGACGGCGTCCTCGCTTCGTAAGGACGCGCGTCGCATCACGTGGCTCAGCCTGACACACGAGGGGAAACGCGCGTTTGACGATCACATTCGGTCGCTCCGGATGATCGCGGAGGGCAACGACCTGAATCCAGAACGGCAGGAGGTCTGAGCAAACGAGCAGTGTGCACACATCACTCACCGGCGTCGACCGGATGCCGCTCAGCGTCGCCGCCGCGTCACCACTACAGTTGCCGCATGGGATTCACTCGCGATTGAGCCCTAACCTGACAAAATTCGACTCTCCCACCGAGGTCACCCGAAGGGATCGGTCCTCGCGGCGTCGTTGCAGCCAATTCGCGTTCAGCATCGCAGCCAACACGGCAGCGCCGAGCTTGCCGGCCAGATGTGGCTCTCGTTCCGTCCAATCCATGCACAACCGAACATCTTGACGGCGGCCCTCAGACAACTTAATCGTGAGGCCAAGCTCATCCGCAAGCTGGGTTAGGTTGCGCAGGCTGACCCCATCCCCCGAGTAATCCACCCAGCCACGAGCAACCGCGAGCTCCCGGAAAGCGACGCCGGTTCGACCGGCCAGATGGTCGTAGCAGCTTCGGGCTTCCCTCATGCCCAACCGACGCGTTTGCCCAGACAGCGACGTCACCGCAGGTTCACCAGACAGCCGCAGTAACGATTCAACCGCATCGGCTACGTCTGTCGACGCAATGGAAAACAATCGAGTCCTACCTCGAGCGACAACGTGCACAAAACCAGCGTCGAGCAAGCGATTCAGATGCGAACTCACCGTCGACGGAGAAACGCCAACTCTGACGGCAAGAACCCCGGCGGGCAGTTCGGCTCCACGAAGCAGCTCGTGCAAGATCTGCAGTCGGACTGGTTCGGCAAACGCTGCGCCAACTTCCCCAAGACTTGGCCGTGAGCTCATGACAAGGCTGCCTGAGCGGCTTCGATGTCATTCACCAGGAGCACCTTTCGGTTATTGTGGTCGCTGTATTGCCCGTCAAGCACGATACCGGCATCAGCGAGCTTTGCCATCATACGCCCGAGCGCGCCAGGCGCATCACGATCAAGTTCCGCGATAACGACCTGCCTCATCTCTGCACCGATGATGCCGGCCGAGACAAGGGCGCGGATTGCGGTATCCCCGTCCGCCACTAGGTAGTGGGCCGTTCCCGACCATAATCCCCCACCTTCCAGGCCGACCCCAGCGTCGCCAAGGATCTCGGCGACGCTGGCGAGCGACTTCGCGCCGTCAACGCCAGGAATCATGATGTCTTTCACGCGATCACCGTCACCGCTGGGTGCAATGTCACTTGAGCGCTGAGCGAGTTCGCAATGTAGCACTGCTCGTGTGCCTTTTCGAGCAGGCGTAGGGTGACGGCTTTGTCCCGACCACGCACCGTAATGCTCATACGCAGGTCAATAGTGTCGATCCTCGTCACGCCGTCCACATCCCGCATACTTGCGCTGGCGTCATCGCGGTACTCAAGAGCCTCGACATGTTCCAGTGCTGCCAATGCGAGAAACGAAAGCAACTGACACGAGCTTGCTGCGGCGAGGAGGAGCTGTTCTGGATTCGGAAGTTGGCCGTCGCCCCGAAACGCAGGGTCCGCGCTGAGGTCTAAGGTCGTTCCTGAAGCCACGACCCTGTGAGTGCGGCTGTACTCGCGATAGCCATTGCCAGTGTTTCCCTGCCAGTCGAGCTGGGTGTGATAGTGATGTTCTGTCATGACACCAGGCTAGAAGCGGTTCGTTTTGATGACGGTCACAATGTGGCGGAAGTGCCCTGTCTCGTGCAGATCAGCACTCACGAATCCGAATGAGCCTCACGCCCTGCTACAGAACACCGGTTCCTCCGCTAGTGTCAGCTCTGTGACCAGTCCCCGAGATAACACGCTTTCCGATCGTGACGCAATGCGAGTGACACAATTCGGACATCCTCCAACGCCAGTTCGAGAACCGATGCCAAAGCGCAACGATCGCAATGCTCTCATTCGCGTAACCCATGCATCAATCGGAGTGACAGATACGGGGGCCGCTCAGGGCGATTACCTCCTTCAGCCGGTCCGAGGATTTGTGCCTGGATACGATTTTGTCGGCGTGATCGAGCAGCTGCCGTCGGTGACCCAATCGCAACTGCGCGTTGGCCAACGCATCGCAGGAGTGTTGCCTCGCATGGGCGCCCACGCGAGTGTCATCAGCGTCGCTCCTTCACTCCTGGTTCCCGTGCCAGACTCGCTCGACAGCGCAACCGCGGCGACCGTCCCTCTCGACGCGGTGACCGCCTGGTTTGCGCTCGATGCCCTTGCCCTCACGCGTGGAACGGTTCTCGTACAGGGTGCAGGCGGTGCGGTCGGTTCGTGGGCGGCGCAGCTCGCTACCGAGCAGGGACTCACGGTTTACGGCACCGCCTCATCCCGTTCCCGAGCCTACGCGGGACAGTTCACCACCTCGCTCGTTGACTATCACGACCCAAACTGGATCACGCAGATCATTGAGGCAACAAACGGCGGAGTTGATGGAGCCATCGACCATACGGGCAGCAGCAGCATCCGACGAGCCGTGCGCCAGACTGGAGGTGTCGTGCGCACCGCGTTTGGAGGCGCCCCCGGACACCAGCGCTCGGCTACGGCATCCGGATTCCTGACGTCAGCTCTCCTCCGCTACGCACGCCCGCGCGAGCGCATCTGCTCCGTACCCATCATCGTGGCGACACGACGGGCGGAATATCGAGATGCGCTCACCAAGCTCTTCGCGGCGGTCAGTCGTGGCGAGCTTGTTCCTCCCCGTCCTCGAATAGTATCGCCAACGGATTATGCGCAGGCGTTTGCTGCCAACATCGCCAACCCTGGGGAAAAGATGGTTCTCGAACGCTAGGCCGATTGCGCTGCACCCTCTCTCCTGAGCGGTGCCGCCGACGTGCCGCATATGACACTGCATGCCCGAGTTTGAGGAAGGGCGGCCACTAGGTCAGATTATTTTCTTGCGGCTGCTTCCTGTGAAATGGCGTTCGCAACAACCTCGCCACCGCTCGTCAGTAGTGCTCGGCGCCAGGGCAGGGTTCCCTCGATCTCAATCTGGATCGACATGCTCAGCACCGTTCGGATGAGCACAATGAGGCCAAGCACAGCGGCGTCCTCGAACGACGGTGCCGAAAGCGTGTGGATGATGTCAGCTGCCACAAAGACCTCGAGGCCGAGCAGGATCGAGCCCCCGATGGTTGTACGCAGCGTCTGATAGGCCACTTTGCCCCCTGCGCCGCGGCGGAGCACGCGCGTGGCAAGCACGGCGGCGATCCCAAACCCGATAATCACTATCAAGACGCCGATGACCTCGATCACCGTAACGACGACCGCGAACAGAGGCTCAGTGTGCATGTGCACAGCATACAGGCGGCGAAAGTATGCGCGAGAGCCCTCCCCCGATACAAGCAGGTAATTACCGCCGCGGCTGGCACCGCGGGCAAAAATGCGATCCGCGGTTCATAAACGTCACGCGCTCAATCGTTGTGCCGCATCGCGAGCACGGCTTGCCCTGCTGCCCGTAGGCGTTCAGCGAATGGCTGAAGTAGCCGGATTCGCCGTTCACATTGACATATTGCGCATCGAAGCTCGTGCCGCCCTCGGTGAGCGCCTTTGCGAGGACCGTGCGTACGGCATCCAGTAGCTGGGCCGCCCTCCGCGTCGACAGCTGGTCAGTTGGATGCTCGCCGTGCGTTTGCGACGCCCACAGCGCCTCGTCGGCGTAAATGTTGCCGATGCCGCTCACGAGGGTCTGGTCGAGCAGCGCCCGCTTGACGCCGGTGCGGCGCTTCTGCAGCCGCGCAATGAATGCCGCATCGTCGAATGCCGGGTCGAGCGGGTCTCGCGCAATATGCGCGACCTGGCTCGGGATGAGCGTGGAGGCCGAGCCGAATCCTGCGGCAGCGGCATCCTGGGTCTCCACCAGCTGATCAATCGCCATCGAGCCGAAGATGCGCTGGTCAACAAAATCCATTCGGATCTCGCCGTGCAGCGGATGCTCAAGATGGCAGCGAATGCGCAGCTGCTTTTCGTCAGGTTGGTCTGGGGTGCGGAGCAGCACCTGCCCGCTCATACCGAGGTGGACAACAAGCGCCTGCTCAGCGCTGATCGGCAGCCACAAAAACTTGCCACGGCGAACGGCCTCGGAAAGGGTTCGTCCGGTGAGGAGCTGGGTGAACGCACCGGCAGCGGAATCGTGCCGTCGCAGCGAGCGAGGCTCACGAACGTCTACCGACTGAACGGTGGCGCCACGGACAGCGGGTTCAAGGCCGGCGCGGACAACCTCAACCTCGGGAAGTTCAGGCACCCTCGGCGGTTTCGGCTGCGGCGTCTTCTTCCTGGCGGTTGAGCACGGTCCAAGCGTTGAGTGCTGCAGCCACTTCGGCCTGCTTCTTGCTCGATCCAGTACCCGTTCCCGTTGCGCGGTCGCCAACAGAGACAACTGCGGTAAAGATCCGATCGTGATCGGGTCCCTGGCCGGTGACCGTGTAGTGCGGAGGCGTCAGGCCGAGATCCGCGGCGGCCTCCTGCAGGCTCGTCTTTGGATCCATCGCCGCGCCAAACCGGTCAGGATCGGCAAACAGCGGTGTGACGAGGCCAAGCACAAAATCGTTGGCAACAACCGGGCCGAGCCCAACAAAGACAGCGCCGATGATTGCCTCAACGGTGTCGGCAAGGATCGAATCCTTCTCGCGACCACCAGTCAATTCTTCGCCACGGCCAAGGCGAAGGTGCTGGCCAAGCTCAATATGGCGAGCCACCTCGGCAAGGGCAACACTGCTGACCAGGCTTGAGCGACGCTTCGCAAGCGTGCCCTCGCTCAGGTCGGGATGATCGCGGAACAACTTGACCGTCACGGCCTGCCCCAAAATCGAGTCGCCAAGGAACTCAAGGCGCTCGTTATGTGGCTCGCCGCCGTTCTCATAGGAGAACGATCGGTGCGTGAGGGCCTGAGTGATCAGTGCCTCAGGCAGTTCAACTCCCAGGCGCGCCAAAAAGCCGTGCATGTCTTCGTCTATTGGAAGGTGCTTTACCTTCACAACCTTGACCTGATCGGTCGAGACTGTTGGCGATGCATCGCCACCTTGAGCATCCGACATGGACGGCTCCGGCACGGCAGAGGAGTCTGCGACCCTCTGTTGCTCCGTCATGATCGACTACGCGTCGGCTACCTTGCGGCCCTTGTACTCGAAGAACAGCGGCGTGCCAGCTGAATCTTCGACTACCTTGGCGCGGTGAGGAAGGCTGTAAACGGTCTTGCCGTTCTCAACCGTCTTGACCAGGTTAGGAACCTCGGCCTTCCACTGCGAACGACGTGAGTGCGTGTTTGAACGAGACTTCTTCCGCTTTGGAACAGCCATAACCTTCTCTTTTCTCTCGTAAAACTAGGACGAAATAAGGGCGAACCTAAAAACTCAGGCTCAACCTACGACGACGACTTGGTGTCTTCGTCACGCTCTGTGGAAGCATCGTGATCACTCTCACCTGACTGCCCACGCCCGGCAAGTTCTTGCAGGGCTGCCCAGCGCGGATCAACATCCGGCTCGGCCTGGGAAGCAGCATCTTCGGTGAGCTTTTCGCCCGTAAGGGGGTCAAGTCCGTGACACTCAGGTTGACACACTGGTTGGAACGGAAGTGACAAAACTACCGCATCGCGCAGTGGGGGTTCAAGATCCACGTGGTCGTCTTGAACCTCATAATCAAATGCTTCATCTAAAGAATACGCGAAAAGTTCCTGAAACTCGACTTCGACATCCTCTTCGAGGTCTGCCAAGCAGCGTCCACACACCCCGCGAGCAACAGTTGAGACTCTCGCCGAGACCAAAATGCCCTCGTGAATTGACTCAAGCCGCACGTCGAGGGCAAGGTTCTCTCCCGCCTTCACGGTCACCAAACCAGCGCCGAGCTCCTCGGGTACGGGAAACTCGCGCACACGCTCTCGCATTTCACCTGGACGGTGAATGAGATCGCGAACGTTTTCGCTAAACACACTGATTGGCACCCTGATACCTTACCCGAGTTTTCTTGTGATTGGGCTGAGGCCGTTCGGGCGAGTCTCGTGGGGTGCACTTTCGCTCGTGGGGTGCAGTATTTTGCGCCCCACGAGCGAAAGTGCACCCCACGAGCAAAGGGCTATGGGTTAGAGGCGCAGGTTGCGCTGCAGGAACTGCGCAACGGACTCGGGGACATAGGGGGTGACGTCGCCACCGAGGGCCGCCACCTGGCGAACAAGCGAGCTTGAGACGTGCGCGTGCGCGGGATCAGGCAATAAGAACACCGTCTCAACACCGGCGAGGCTTCGGTTCATGATCGCCATCGGAGTCTCATACGCAACATCAACCTGCGAACGGATGCCCTTCACGAGCACCGTCGCGCCAACGTCGGTGCAGTAGTCAACGAGGAGGCCGACGGTCCACGAAGCGACAACAATATTTGACGGCAGCCCGGCGTCTCGAATGGATGCCTCAAGAAGCGACACGCGTTGAGCGATTGGAAGGAGCGCTTCCTTGTCAGGGTTATGCACCACCAATACGTGCACCTGATCGAAGATGCGCGCGGCTCGTTCGATGACGTCAATGTGGCCAAGGGTGACCGGATCAAATGATCCCGGGACAACAGCGATCCTGCTCATGGGTTCAAGCGTAGCGAAGAAACCCTGAGACGACGCCGAGCGAATCGCAAGCGCGTCACATTTCGACCACGAGGCATCCACACGGGCCAGAGCACGAGGTGGGGCTAGGAGCGGCCGAGATACTCTTTCGTGGCTTCGTCAAGCCTACGGTCGATGGCTCCCCTGAGATGCGGATGTGCGGCAAGGCCAGGGTCGTCAGCCAACAGCCCCTCCGCAATCTGCCGCGCCCGCTCGATAATATCGCCGTCGCGGGTAACCCTGAGAAGGCGCAACGATGAACGCCCGCCAGCCTGCGCGGCACCGAGCACGTCACCCTCTTTGCGGAGCTCAAGATCAACATTTGCAAGCTCAAAGCCGTCGAGGGTTGCCGCAACTGCATCCACTCGTTCCCGAGCGATGGTGCCAGCTGGAGCCTCGGTGACAAACAGACACAGGCCAGGCACTCCCCCTCGGCCAACGCGCCCACGCAGTTGATGGAGTTGCGAAACCCCAAATCGATCCGAGTTGAGCACAACCATTGTTGAGGCGTTTGGCACGTCAACGCCGACCTCGATGACGGTGGTAGCCACGAGGACTTGAATGTCGCCAGCCGCGAACGCCTGCATAATGGCGTCCTTTTCGTCTGAGGAGAGCTTGCCGTGCAGCGCAGCCATTCGCGTCGTGGCGAAGAGTGGATGCTCGTGCAGCATCGCGAGAGTGGCTTCAACCGAGGCAAGCTTAATTGGCGTCTTCTCTTCTGATTGCTCAAGACTCAGCGCCTCGCTGAAGTCGTCGCCCTCTTCGACGTCGTCGTTGCCCTCAGCCTCGGCAATGGCCGGGCACACCACAAAGGCTTGACGCCCTTGCGCAAGCTCTTCCGAGACCCGTTCCCACACTCGGTTGACCCATGATGGATGGTCGGCAACCGGCACAACGTGGCTCGTAATACCTGCCCTGCCGGCGGGAAGCTCTCGGATGGTACTGACATCGAGGTCGCCAAAGACTGTCATGGCCACTGTGCGGGGAATTGGCGTGGCAGTGAGCACAACCGTGTGCGGAGCCCACTGCGCCTTCTGACGGAGCGCCTCGCGCTGCTCAACGCCAAATCGGTGCTGCTCGTCGACAACAACAAGCCCAAGATCCTCGAACTGCACGGAATCGCTCATGAGGGCGTGCGTGCCAACAACCAACTTGGCGGCACCTGATGCAACGGCGAGTCCGGCACGCTTGCGCTCGGCGGCCGGGAGCTGACCGGTCAGCAACACGGGATGAACCTCGGCAGCGAGCTCGGGGCCAAGGGTCTTGACAATCGACCGCAGGTGCTGCGAGGCAAGGACCTCGGTTGGGGCAAGAAGCGCAGCCTGCCCCCCGCTATCGGCAACCTGCAGCATCGCCCTCAGCGCGACAAGCGTTTTACCAGAACCGACCTCGCCCTGGACGAGGCGGTTCATGGGTCGATTACTTGCGAGGTCCCCAGCGATCTGCTCGCCAACGGCGCGCTGGTCACCGGTAAGGGTAAACGCGAGTTGCTCGTCAAAGCGATGCAGCAGCCCGCCCGTCGTAACGGCACGAGCGGTAGCAGGCTGGAGGGCGAGCCATTCTCTGCGCTCAAGCAACGCGATCTGCAGAACAAAGGCCTCTTGGAAACGCAGCGAATCTTCTGCCCGCTCGTAGTCTGCGGCTCGCTCTGGGAGATGAATAAGGCGGAGGGCTTCCTCGGTATTCATGAGGCCCTCTGCAGCCCGAATCTCGGCAGGAACGGGATCCTCGATATTGGAGATGCTGTTGAGCAGTAGCTCAATCGACTTTTGGATCTGCCAGCTCGCAAGCGACGCAGTTGCAGGATAGATGGGAATCGGTTTCTCGATCCACCGCTGAGTATCGGCCGCGGATTTGAGCGTTGCGGCCTCGTCGCCGGCGCCGGCTTCGTCGTTCGTGAACAGCTCGTAGTCTGGATGCGCCAGCTGGTATGTATTGCGAAACACCCCGACTTTGCCAGCAAAAATGCCTCTGGCCCCGTGAACGAGTTCGCGGCTACGCCAGGCCTGGTTAAAGAAGGTGAGGCTCAGGACTCCCCTGCCATCGGTAATCTTCACTTCAAGCAGGTTGCCTCGGCGGGACTGCATTGACCGCTGGTTCACCTGCAGCACTTCGGCGACAATCGTGACGTTCTCGCCAATCGGAAGGCTCGTGAGCTCGGTCAGTTCGCCCCTCGTCGCGTATCGGCGCGGGTAATGCCCCAGAAGCTGGCCAACCGTTTCGTACCCGAACGCTTTTGTGAAGGCGGTTGCCGTGCGACCACCAAGGAGCTTGGCAAGCGGAGTCTCGAGGGTTACGTCGGTCACTCTTCAACTGTAACGGGTAGGGCCGACACCGCCTTCGGCTCTCGTGCCTATTCTGGCGACCAGAAGTTGGCGGAGATACCGATGGCCAGTGGCCTCGCGCGAGGATGCGTGCCAGCACGCGGTACCCTCATACAGTGACACGAATCATTTCCGGGTTTGCAGGCTCCCTCAGACTCAACGTTCCCAAATCTGGCACGCGCCCAACCAGTGACCGCGTACGCGAAGCGATCTTTTCGGCGCTCGATTCGTGGGAAATTCTTGACGGCTCTTACGTCCTTGACCTCTACGCTGGCTCGGGGGCACTCGCCCTTGAAGCGGTCAGCAGGGGCGCGGTGAGCGCCGTTCTTGTGGAAAAGCATCCACAGGCCGCGCACATCGCCAAGGCCAACGCTGCCGCAGTCAGTAACGCCTACCCGGTCAAGGGTGCTACGTCACCAAAGCCCCGCATTGAGGTAGTCACCAAGACCGTTTCCTCGTATCTCGACGCGCTCTCGGCCGACGGCATTCCCTTCGATGTCATCTTCATTGACCCGCCCTATGACCTCGCGGAAGATCACCTCGCAACCGATCTCATAGCGGTCTCACAGGCTGTTTCTGCCGATGGCGTTGTTCTGGTGGAGCGGAGTTCGCGCTCTCCGGAGCCAACCTGGCCAGCAGCATCCGCAACCTCACCAGGGCTCGTGCAATTTCGCCGCAAGGACTACGGCGAAACCGTGCTGTGGTGGGCTGAACGCGCCGACCGCGAGGTCGAATAAACAACACGAAAAGGCCGGTGCTCGCGAGGATCACTCGCGGGCACCGGCCCAAGACGTACCCGCCCAGCTGCTAGCTAGAGCGACGTACTAATCGCCTCTGCGGTGTCGGCTCCGATTCGAAGTGCACCGTCGACGTGCTGGTAACCGTGGCCAGCGAGGTCGCTCGAGGCGAAGTGGATGTTGCCAACGGAGGAACGCAGGTCCTGGCCGTAGCGGGAAAGGCCCCCGATGTCGAAGCTCGCGGCGTACGCTCCGCGCGTCCATTCCTCGGCACCCCAGTCGCTTTCGTAGTACACAACCGGGTTCAGCGTTTCTGGACCGTAGTACGAAGCCATCGATTCGAGGATGAGGCGCTTGCGCTCCTCCGCAGGCATCCGGAACAGGCGATCTGCGTGCTCGTCAGACACAAAGCCAACGAGTGTTCCCTTGGTGTCTTGGGTTTCGGCGTCGACGTTCCAGGTATTGTCATACGCCTCGTGGCAGAGCTGGTATGGGCTGAACGCGGTGCCGGACAAGCCTGCCTCGCGCCAGAACGGAGTCTCGTACACCGCGTGCACCTTGATCACGAGCCCAAGCGACTGGTGCTGCAGCATCTGCTGGTGCAGGCGCGGCAGCGGCGGGGCGAAGCCGATGCGGCTCACGAGGTTTGGTGGAAGCGCCACAATCACTCGCTTAGCTGTGACCGTGATGTCATCGGTCAGCACCTCGACACTGTCGCCGTGATCCTTCACGTGGCGCACTGGCTGGTTGAGGCGGACATCATCACCAAGGCGAGCGGCTAGGCCGAGCGGGACGCTCTGCAGCCCGCCAACGACTCGCTCGTCGAGCATGAAGTTCTCGTCAACGAGCGCGCTGTAGCCGCCCGCGCTTGCCGCCATGAGCAGCGCCTGCAGCAGCGAGAAAGAGTGAGCCGGCTTCGTCAGCATCGCCGGTCCGACAAACAGTGTGACGTTGTCTTTGGCGATCGTGTTGTCGCTCTGCTGCTCAAGCCACTCCGTAAACGAGATGGCGTCAAATTCGTGCGCGCGCGGGTGCTCCCACGGCGCAAGGTAGCCAACCTCTGCGGCGAGGCCGTCGAGGATGCCAATGAGGCGAACGATCTCGGCCTCAGTCTCGGCGCCAACGGGAAAGATGTCGCCCTTAAACAAGCTCCGCGTGCCATCCTCGGCAACGTAGACACTGTCTCCTTCTCGGTAGCGAGCGTACGTCTTGAGGCCAAGCTCGGCGATAACCGACTTCAGCACATCCTGGTCCGGTGATACCCACTGGCCGCCAATTTCAAGCGGAACTCCGTCGATCTCATTGGTCCAGAGACGTCCGCCAACGCGATCGCGCGCCTCAAGCACAATGACACTGTGGCCGGCCTCTTTGAGCCGTGTTGCCGCGTTCAGCCCCGTTGCGCCCGCCCCAATAACAACAACGTCGCGGGTAAGTGTTTCTACTGACATGTGCGTTTCCTTTTGCTATCTCCCCGGAGCCCCTCGTTGGGCTAGCCGGTGGTTATGCGGTGGCATGTTTTACTCGCAGCCGGCGAGAGTACTGGTATGGCCCCGGGGTGATCCGTCAAGCGACGCATCCCCACGGGGCCAAGAATACCGGCTAGGCCGGGGTGTTCGGAATAAGCGTGTACTTGGTCGACAGGTACTCGTGGATGCCTTCCGCCCCGCCCTCGCGGCCGAGTCCAGACTGCTTGACCCCGCCAAACGGTGCAGCGGCGTTCGAGACCAGCCCGGTGTTGAGGCCCATCATGCCAGTGTCGAGACGCTCAATCATGCGGTGCCCGCGAGCAAGGTCCTTGGTGAACACGTAACTCACCAGACCGTACTCGGTGTTGTTTGCAAGCTGCACGGCCTCGTCCTCTGTTGAGAACGTGACGATACCAACAACCGGCCCGAAGATCTCCTCGGAGAGCAGGCGGGTGTCGGCGGCAAGGTTCGTGAGCACCGTTGGCTCGAAAAACGATCCTGGGCCCTCGACCGGGGCGCCACCAACAACAAGCGTCGCGCCCTTCGAGACGGCATCCTGAACCATGCCCTCGGCAGATTCAACGGCAGCGTCGTTGATGAGCGGCCCGATGTCAACGCCGTCGTCAACTCCGCGTCCGATACGCAGCCCACGAACCTTATCGGCAAGCTTTGCCGCAAACTCGTCGGCAACACTCTCGTGCACGATAAACCGGTTCGCCGCGGTGCAGGCCTGGCCGATGTTGCGGAACTTCGCAAGCATTGCGCCAGCAACCGCAGCGTCAACGTCCGCGTCGCCGAAAACCACAAACGGCGCGTTTCCGCCGAGCTCCATTGAGGTTCGCAGCACGCCCTGAGCCGACTGTTCGATGAGCTTGCGGCCAACCTGGGTTGAACCGGTGAAGCTCAGCTTGCGCAGGCGAGGGTCGGCAATAATAGGTGCCGAGACGGCCGACGAAGTTGACGTCGTGATGGTGTTCACCACGCCGGCTGGTAGGCCAGCATCCTCAAGCAGCTGCACAAAGAAGAGCGTGGTGAGCGGCGTCAGCTCGGCAGGCTTAATCACAACGGTGCAACCTGCGGCCAGCGCCGGCGCAATCTTGCGCGTTGCCATGGCGAGCGGGAAATTCCACGGGGTCACAAAGAAGCTTGGCCCGACTGGTCGCTGAGACACAACGATCTGTCCGGTTCCCTCTGGGTTGCTTCCGTAGCGGCCGCTAATACGAACGGCTTCCTCGCTGAACCAGCGAAGGAACTCGCCACCGTAGGTTACTTCACCGTTTGCCTCGGCAAGCGGCTTACCCATCTCAAGCGTCATGAGCAGCGCAAAATCGTCGCGGCGCTCCTGCAGCAGGTCAAAGGCCTTTCGCAAGATCTCGCCACGTGCGCGCGGCGGCGTGGCTGCCCACGATTCCTGTGCATCAACTGCCGCGTCGAGGGCGAGGATGCCGTCGGCAGGGCTCGCGTTGGCGATCGTCTTAATGACATTTCCGGTTGCTGGATCGCTCACGGTGAGGGTGGCGTCTCCTTCGGCTGCAACCCATTCGCCGTTGCGGTACAGGCCGCTGGGAACGCGACTCAGGAGTTCGCGCTCTCGTTCACTGAATACTGCGGTGTTCTCAGTCATGTTTCCTTCTTTCACATTCAAATTCGTACCGAGCCGTACCGTCGCGAAGCGACTTCGGCAATCGACATGACCCAAATGCGCCTAAAAATCGGGTAATAGACACATTTGGGTCAGGTCATTTTGCACTACGGATGCTGGTTAGGACTGGGCTGCAAGTGCCTCTACAACGATGTCGATGCCCTCGTTGAGCAGCGCGTCGCCGATCGACAGCGGGGGCAGGAAGCGGATGACATTGCCATAGGTTCCGCAGGTGAGCACAACAACACCGCGCTCGTGGCAGTACTTGGCAATTGCGCCGGTGAGTGCCGCGTCTGGCTCGATGCCGCCGGCCTTCACAAACTCGACCGCGATCATGCCGCCGAGGCCGCGGACGTCGCCGATGCGAGCATCCGACTGCTGCAGCTGCGTGAAGCGAGCCTTGAGCGTCTCACCAATCTGGTGCGCACGCTCGTCAAGCTTCTCGTCTTCGTAGGTCTCGATTGCGGCGAGGGCCGCGGCACATGCGAGCGGGTTTCCGCCGTAGGTTCCGCCGAGGCCGCCGCCGTGCGGGGCATCCATAATTTCGGTGCGTCCCGTGACCGCTGAGAGCGGCAGTCCGCCAGCGATTCCCTTTGCCGTGACGATGAGGTCTGGCTCGATACCAAAGTGCTCAGAAGCGAACATTTTGCCTGTGCGGGCAAACCCGGTCTGCACCTCATCGGCGATGAAGACAACGTTGTTGGCGGTTGCCCACTCAACAAGCGCTGGGAGGAAACCATCGGCAGGGACGATGAAGCCGCCCTCACCCTGGATGGGCTCGATGATGATGGCGGCGAGGTTCTCGGCGCCAACCTGCTTCTCGATCACCGAGATGGCGTTCTTCGCGGCCTCTGCACCACTCAGGTTGCCGTCACGGAAGGGGTAGGACAACGGTGCGCGGTAGACCTCAGAGGCGAACGGACCGAAACCACTCTTGTATGGCATGTTCTTTGCGGTCAGCGCCATCGTGAGGTTGGTGCGGCCGTGGTAGGCGTGGTCAAACGCCACAACGGCGGTCTTTTTGGTGTGCGAACGCGCGATCTTGATGGCGTTCTCAACGGCCTCTGCGCCGGAGTTGAAGAGGACGCTTCGCTTTGAGTGCGATCCGGGGGTGAGCTCGTTGAGCTTCTCAGCAACGCGCACGTACGAGTCATACGGGGTCACCATGAAGCATGTGTGCGTGAACTGTGCAACCTGGTTCTGCACTGCCTCGACAACGCGTGGGGCCGAGTTACCAACGCCGGTAACGGCAATTCCGGAGCCAAGGTCAATGAGCGAGTTGCCATCAACGTCGAGGATGACTCCCCCACCAGCTGCGACGCCAAAAACGGGAAGCGTGATGCCAACGCCGCCGGCCACTGCCGAGGCCTTGCGCTCAAGCCATTCCTGTGACTTTGGTCCTGGGATGCTCGTAACGAGTTTGCGCTCCTGTGCGAGCGTTGGTCCTCCGAGTGGAACGGTGCCGGTCATGTGTATCTCCTCGTGACGGTTGTGGTGGCTTTCGAAGCAGCCCTCGCCGTCGGCGGCGGAGCCAAGCATCCCACCATGCTACGAAGCCCAATACCGGAACGGCAGTGCCAGAATGTAGAGAGATTAGCAATTCTTTATACACTGTGTATATGTCAATCACCGTTCGCGGCCTCCTTGCCGCCCCAGACCTTGGACTCACCGCCCTCAGCGACGTCACTATTGGGGAATGGGACGAACAACTCCAGTGGGTCCACGGCTCAGATCTCAGCGACCCAACACCCTTTCTCACCGCCGATACCGTGCTCCTCACCACCGGAACCCAATTCGACCGCGGCACGGGGGTCGAGGTCGACGCAAACGAATACGATACGTACGTTGCGCGACTCGTTGCCGGAGGCATCCGCGGCCTCGGATTTGGTACCGAAGTGAGCCGAGAGGGAACGCCTGATGGTCTCATCACGGCCTGCACGGCACTCGGCCTCCCCCTGTTCGAAGTGCCATACCGAACGCCATTCATTGCGATTGTCCGCCACGCCGCCGACCAAATCAGTCGGGCACAATACGCGAGGGATGCCTGGTCTCTCGGGGCCCAGCGCGCCATCACGCTTGCCGCCCTCAGACCAAACGGACTCTCGGCAACACTCGCCGAACTCTCACACCAGTTGAAGGGTTGGGTTGCCCTCTACAACACGGCCGGCGCCCTCACCCATGTCATGCCGTCCGATGCACGATCGTTTGCACTCGATTCCGGACTGCACCATACGGTGCGGCAACAGCTCACCGCCGGCACCCGGTCGAGTGCAACCGCGAGCCACGGGGATCATCGAGTGGTCCTGCAAACGCTCGGCGCGAGTGGTCAACTTCGGGGCGTGCTCGCCGTTGGTGGTGAGGAACCATTGGATGCGGCCGCCAACGCGCTCGTATCAAACGTCGTTGCGCTCGCGAGCCTCGCGCTCGAGCAGAACCATGCGCAAGGGCTCGCAATCAGGCATCTTCGAACCGCAGCACTCAGCACTATCCTTGGCGGCAACGTTGATGCGGCGCGCGACACCTCCGCGCTGCTCTGGGGAGGACTCCCAACCGAACCCGTGATTCTCAGCCTGTGGGAGGCGCCACGCGCAGGCATCGAAGCAAGCCTTGCCGCGTTGGAAAGCACAAACGACGATCTCAACGGCGACCTCTTTTTTGCCGAACGCGACGACTACCTCGTGGTAATTTCCTCGGCTGGCGAGGCGGCCACCGCGGTCGAACAGGCGGTGTCCTCCGGCATCCCGTCTGGCGCATCGCGCAGCGGGACCTATGCCGAAATGGCTGAGCTCCTTGCCCAGGCGCGGCTCGCGCAGCAACACTCGGCCCAGCTCGCAAACCCGCAGCACATGACCTTTGAACAGCTCGCCGACCGCGGCATGTGGTCGCTGCTTGGAAACGCCGGAGCACAACGTATTGCCAAGGCCGTACTCGGTCCGATCCTTGACCACGATGCCGGTCACAACGGAGACCTTGTACACACCCTGAGCACCTGGTTATCGCACAACGGGCAGTGGGCGCCGGCTGCGGCCGAACTCGGCATCCACCGACACACGCTCAAACACCGAATTGACCAGTGCGAGCGACTGCTCGACCGGGACCTCAGCGGCTTTGACGCGCGCGCGGAGCTTTGGGCTGCACTGCGCAACACCGAATAGTGCGATCGATCGCGCCCGCCACACCCCGCTCCGAACCAGAATCGACCTGACCCAAATGTGTCTATTCTCCGCCTAATAGGCACATTTGGGTCAGGTGGAAAGTCTGAGCCTCGCGAGACCTAGCGGCGCGACGAGTCAAACGGGTCCCAGCCGCGGCCGACGGTTGCCACGCCATCGACGCTCAGCGGAGACTCCGACAGCGGACCAACCTCGCCAATAACCCGAAATCCGTGAGGCACAGAGCCAGGCAGAAACGTCGCGAGCAGTGCGTGGTCCTCGCCGCCGGTGAGCGCATCATCGGCGTACGCACCGAGCTGATCCCGAAACAGGTTAATCGAAACGCCGCTTGCCCGCGCGACCCGTGAGGCGTCGAGGCTCAGCGAGTCCGAAATATCAATCATGGAGGATGCGCCGTGCTGCGCCGCCTCAATCCCAAGCGGGATTGGCGGGCTCGGCGCGAGCTGGGCTGCGAGGAGTTCCGGATGCTCGGCCCACAGCCCGGCGATGCCCTCAGCACTGGCGGCACCGGAAGCATCAACGCATCGATCAAAGAGCAGAGAAAGCCCAGCCGCCGCGAGTCCCAGATCCCCCGCGACCGCAACAACATCCCCTGGTTGAGCGCCGGACCGCAGAACCGGTTGCCGACCCTCAAGATTGCCAAGGGCAGTGATAGACAGGGACAGCACAGGCGCGGTCGACAAGTCGCCCCCAACAACACCACAGCCGGGCGCAAGCGTCTGACACGCGGCGTCAAACCCTCTGGCAATCTCAACCAGGTAGGCGGCGGGCACATCGCTAGGGGAAGCAAGCGCTACCGTGAGCCCGCTCGGGCGAGCCCCCATTGCGGCAACGTCCGACAGGTTTGTCGCAGCCGCTTTCCAACCGAGTTCAAACCCCGAATGCCAGGCGCGCCGAAAATCCGGACCCTCAATCATCATGTCGGTTGTGATCACGATGTTGCCGCCTGGAGCCAACACAGCAGCATCGTCCCCTGGGCCAACAACCGAGGTCTTCGCTTCATGAAACTGCGCAAGAATGAGCTGGAGGAGCTCCCCTTCCGAAAGATCAGAAACTCGCGGAGAGGATGACTGGGTCGCGGCGGGCGTGGCAGGGAGTTCCATAGAACACACGGTAGCCTGAAAGGGTGCAAAACCACATTCGACGCGGCAACCGCGCACGAGCCATTCTTGGCCTTGCCTCAGCGGGCATCCTCATGATCACCCTCACGGGGTGCGCAAGCGAAGTTCCGCTGCAACCGGCCGAAGACGCCAACAACCCGGCCTGTGCCGAGGTCATGGTTCGCCTTCCAGACGAGGTCGCTGGCCAGCAACAGCGGTATACCAACGCGCAGGCAACGTCTGCGTGGGGAAATCCCGCCAGCATCCTGCTGTACTGCGGGATACAGCCAACAGGGCCAACCGACCTGCCGTGCGTCACCCTCAACGGGGTTGACTGGATTCGCGACGACTCTCGCGCTCCGCTCTACCGATTCGAGGCCTATGGCCGTTCGCCGGGGCTCGAGGTCATTATCGATGACAATGCCGAGCCGCCTGTCAGTGGCACCACCGCGCTCATGGATCTCTCCAACGCGGTCGCAGAGCTCCCCCAAACGCGCAAGTGCACAACCGTCGAAGAGCTCAACATCGACGACGCGCAGTAACGTCTGATTAGGCAGCAACCCATCCATCTACGGCGGGGTGGGTTGCTGCGTTCACGAACGGTACCGCGTGCGCTATCCGGAGAAAGCCGTGCGGTCCTGCGCCAGCGTGATGAGTTCGGCAATAAGGTCAGGATAGGCGAGGCCCGAGCGGTCCCAGCAGGTTGGGAACATCGAAATCGGGGTGAATCCTGGCATGGTGTTGATCTCGTTGATCACTGGGCCGGTCTCAGTCAGGAAAAAGTCAACACGGGCAAGGCCAGCGCATCCGATCGCCTCGAAACAGCGAGCGGCCTGGTCTTGCAGCTGCGCAAGCTCAGCATCGGTCACAACGGCTGGGCACACCAGGTCGATGCCGTCGGCTCCAAGGTATTTTGCCTCGTAGTCATAAAACTCGCGGCCAGTCACGACTACCTCGCCCGCGACCGATACTCGGGTTGGAGCCCCGGCTCGACCTTCAAGCACGGCAAGCTCAATCTCTCGACCGGTAACCGTAGCTTCAATCAGCACTCGGTCGTCAGACTCAAAGGCTATCTGCAGGGCAGCGTCAAGATCGCTCAGCGCGCTGACCTTGGTCACCCCAACGCTTGAGCCTGCGCGTGAGGGCTTCACAAACACGGGAAACCCGAGTTGCTCGGCTGCCCGATTGGCAATCGCTGGGTCCCGACGCAGATCGGCAACGCTCACGGTGCGCCACGGAGCAACCGCAAGACCGGCGTGCTGAAGCACCATTTTGGTGAAATGCTTATCCATGCCAAGCGCAGACGCGAGCACGCCTGAACCAACAAACGGAATTGAGATGAGCTCAAGGAGGCCCTGGATCGTGCCGTCTTCGCCGTACGGCCCGTGCAGCACGGGGAATACGACGTCGACGTCACCAAGCGAGCGCTCTGTGCCGTCAGCTTCACGCACGCGAAGTTCACGGCTCGCGCTGCTCTCTGGCCAGTGGATGCGCGTCCCGTTGTCATGCACCCGAGGCATGCTGCCCGGGTTCAGGGCAAACTTTGAGACGCTGTCTTCCTCAAGCGTGAATGCTCCGTCGGAGGTGATACCAACCGGGATGACCTCAAACCGTTCGCGGTCGATGGCCGAGAGCACGCCACTCGCCGTCGCACAGCTAATCTCGTGCTCGCTTGAGCGCCCGCCAAACAGCAGCACCACTCGCACTCGTGTGTCGGACATGCGTGTTTCCTCATCCCTCTGGGTATGTACATGGGGTGACCGCTCGGCCGCGGCGATGTTGGTTCGCGACGATCGTGCGGGCAAAACTATTTCTTGGTCGAGCCAAACAGGCGACGCCAGCCCTTCACAACTGGGATAGCGTCTGAGCTTTCGGGCTGCGGTACACCGTCTTCAGTTGTGAGGTGGGGGGCAAGGTTCTTCGGAGAAAGCGTACCCTGAAGCACCATCGAAACCTGCTCAACGATAGGCATGTCCACTCCGCGGCTTCGCGCGAGAGCCAGCACGGGAGCAACCGAAGAGATGCCCTCTGCCGTTTGATTCATCTGCGCAACAACGTCGTCGAGGTTATAGCCCTGGCCGAGCAAACGACCGGCGGTGTTATTTCGCGACAGCGGCGACTGGCAGGTAGCGATGAGGTCGCCAAGCCCGGCAAGCCCCTGAAGCGTTGGGGTCTCTGCACCAAAGGCAACCGCAAAATCGGTCATTTCGACAAGCCCGCGCGTGATGATGGACGCCTTGGTGTTTTCGCCGTAGCCAACACCATCTACGATGCCGATGGCGAGGGCGATGAGGTTCTTGAGCACACCACCAAACTCGGTTCCGATAACGTCAACGTTCACAAACGTCTTGAAATACGGCGTGGCCGATGCCATCGCCACGGTCTGGGCAAGCTCAAGATTTCGGGACGAAGCGACCGCGGCGGTCGGCTGTTCCTGCGCGATCTCAAGCGCAAGGTTTGGGCCGGAAATAACGGCAATTCGATCTGGATCGAAGTCTAGGGTCTCTTCGATGACCTGGCTCATCCGAAGGTTGGTGCCCTTCTCGACTCCCTTCATGAGGCTCACCAATGCGGCGCCCTCGTCGAGGGATGCCTCGATATCGCGAAGATTATCGCGAAGCGTCTGGGCTGGCACGGCGAGAAACACGAGACTTGCCCCCGCAACGGCTTCGTGCAGGTCGGACGTTGCGGTCACAGAAAGCGGAAGAATGATTCCCGGAAGGTAACTGCTGTTGCGCTTCGCTACTGAGATTTCACGAGCGACCTCAGGGCGCCTCGCCCACATAACAACGTCGCATCCGGCGTCACCAAGGATCTTGGCAAAGCTCGTTCCCCAACTGCCAGCCCCAACAACCGCTACGCGTCTGCGAGCGGCTTTCTGTAGGCCGGTGGCACCACGTGGCGTCAAAATTTTCCTGTTTCTGTTTGGTTGTTTCTGGTCGGGTCCCAGCGCTCGGCGGGCGGCTGCTCATCGCGAAGCTTGCCAAGCAGAACGGAGATGGCCGCCATGAGTTTATCGGTTGCCTCGTTGAGCGTCTTCTGGTCGAGGGGGCGTCCCTTGAACTCAGAAAGATCGACGGGATCACCGATGATGACCGAAATCTTCTTGCGAGGGAACGGATGAATCTTCTTGCCGTACCGCGGCATGAGTTCTTGGGTTCCCCAGTGCGCACTCGGGATGAGCGGAATGTCACCCTGCAGCGCGAGGCGAACCGCACCGCTCTTGCCGCGCATCGGCCACAGATCTGGATCGCGTGTGAGCGACCCTTCTGGATAGATGATGACCCCGCGGCCATGCTCAACAAGTTCTTTTGCAGCCTTGATGGGGGCGACCGACGCCGTACCCCCAGCGCGCTCAACCGGAATCTGGCCCGACTTGCGCATGAGCCAGCCGAGAACGGGAACCTTAAACAGGCTGGCCTTCGCCATGAAGCGAGGTGCACGCCCGAGGTGCCACACTGCGGCGCCCATCACAACCGGGTCGATCTCGCTGTAGTGATTCGGCGAGAGGATGAATGCGCCAGTTGCCGGCAGCTTCTCCCGATCGACAAATCGATACTTCACCATGAGACTCCAGATCGGGATGATCAGGGAAGCGAGCACCCAAAAGGCAGACGGCCGAGATTTCTCTGGCGTGCGTCGCTTGGTGGAGGTCTGAGATGAAGTCACATTTCGATTATTCCCTATTCCGCCGACAGCGCGCGCATGTTGGGCGGTGCGCCCGGCGTGCGCCTCGGCATCCACCGGCATCCGTTAACGAGGTTGAGCCCGTCCGAATGGGACGGGCTCAACCTGCAGACGGGCGCAAACCCGGGGAAACTGCTTAGGCTTCGAACACGAAGTCTGCACCGAGCGCGCGAAGCTTGCCGATGAAGTCTTCGTAGCCGCGAGAAATGATTCCCACGTTACTCACAGTCGACTGCCCCTCGGCGGTCAGCGCCGCGATGAGGTGACTGAAACCACCACGGAGGTCTGGGACCTCAACATCGGCACCCGTGAGCTTGGTCGGACCGGTAATTACCGCGGCCTGCTCAAAGTCGCGGCGGGCAACGCGGCGCTTATAACCTTCGAGTCCGTCTTTGTACACGACGATGTCGGCGCCCATCTTGTTGAGCGCATCCGTGAACCCAAAACGATTCTCGTAGACGGTCTCGTGGATGGTTGACACACCGTTTGCCTTGGCGAGCGCCACAACGAGCGGCTGCTGCCAGTCGGTCATGAAGCCGGGGTGCACGTCGGTCTCGATGACAACGGGCTTCAGCTCTCCACCCGGGTGGTAGAAACGGATGCCGTCATCCTCGATCTCGAATGCCCCGCCAACCTTGCGGAAGACGTTGAGGAAGGTCATCATCTCTTCTTGGCGCGCTCCGCCAACGAAGATGTCTCCCTCCGTCGCCAGCGCGGCGGCGGCCCAGCTAGCAGCCTCGTTGCGGTCAAAGATGGCCGAGTGCTTATAACCGTGCAGCTCGTCGACGCCCTCAATGAAGATGACCCGGTTGGGCTCAACATTGATGATGGCGCCCATCTTCTGCAGGATCGCAATGAGATCCATGATCTCTGGCTCGATGGCTGCGTTCTTGAGCTCGGTGGTTCCCGAGGCAAGCACCGAGGTCAACAGAACCTGCTCCGTCGCGCCAACGCTTGGGTATGGAAGCTCAATGTCGGCACCGTGTAGACCGTTGGGGGCCGTCATCCGGATGCCGCTCGGCAGTTTCTCAACTACCGCACCAAATTTGCGCAGGGCGTCGAGGTGGAAATCGATCGGGCGGTCGCCGATGCGGCAGCCGCCAAGATCGGGAATGAATGCCTCACCAAGGCGGTGCAGCAGCGGTCCGCAGAACAGGATGGGGATGCGTGAGCTACCCGCGTGCGCGTCGATGTCGGCCATGTGGGCCGATTCAACGTTGCTCGGGTCGAGCACGTAATCACCAGGTTGTTCGCCCTTGGTGATCTGCACGCCGTGCAGGGCCAACAGCCCTGCAACGACGCGCACATCACTGATGTTTGGAACGTTGCGCAGCAAGCTAGGGGTCTGCCCAAGAAGGGCTGCCACCATTGCTTTGGTTGCGAGGTTCTTTGCACCGCGAACTTCGATACGACCTTGAAGAGGGCGTCCGCCGTTGATGATGATCTGGTCGGAGGTGAGTCCTACTCGAGCGCCGGCTTTCTGGGCGTCGGTCGAAAGGTCGTCGTTTTCGTTGTTTGTCAAACTAGTTCACCGGGAGTGTTTGGGGTAGCCACGATGGGCGACGCGCTTCGAATTCTGTAATTTTGCTTTCGTCACGGAGAGTCAGGGCGATGTCGTCAAGCCCCTCCATGAGCCGCCACCTAGTGTAGTCGTCGATGCTGAAGCCGACGGTCAGGTCGGCAACCGAAGCAACGCGGTCTTCCAGGTTAATGGTGGCTTCAATACCCGGGTTCGCCTCAATGGCGGCCCAGATCTTCTCGATATCCGCCTCGTCGACCTGAGCCGCGAGGAAGCCTTGTTTGCCCGAGTTGCCTCGGAAGATGTCGCCAAAGCGAGAGCTGAGGACGGCACGGAAGCCGTAGTCCCGCAGCGCCCAAACGGCGTGCTCACGCGACGAGCCAGTGCCAAAGTCAGGGCCGGCTACCAGAACGGATGCGTTGGCAAACGGTTCCTGGTTCAGCACAAACTCTGGGTCTTGGCGCCAACGGGCGAAGAGGGCGTCTTCGAAACCGGTTTTGGTGACCCGCTTCAGGTAGACCGCTGGAATAATCTGGTCGGTGTCAACATTGGAACGCTTCAGTGGTGCGGCAACGCCGCTAAACGTAACGAACTTTTCCATTAGACCGTCACCTTCCGCTCGCTGGTCGAGACATCGGTTGCGGATGCTCCCGACGGGTCAGCATCGTGACTGATGCCGTTGCGGGCGTCTTCCGACAGGTCCCACGGGCTGGACAGCGTGCCGCGGATGGCCGTGGCTGCGGCAACCAGCGGCGACACGAGGTGTGTGCGCCCGCCCTTACCCTGGCGTCCTTCAAAGTTTCGGTTGCTTGTTGATGCGCAACGCTCGCCTGGTTCAAGCTGGTCAGGGTTCATGCCGAGGCACATCGAGCATCCAGCAAACCGCCATTCAGCACCAAAGTCGGTGAAGACCTTGTCGAGGCCCATTGCTTCGGCTTCGAGGCGGACGCGGGCTGACCCGGGAACGACCATCATCCGGATGTTGTCGGCCTTTTTCTTGCCGCGGATGATTTCGGCAGCAGCGGTGAGGTCTTCAACCCGGCTGTTGGTGCACGATCCAAGGAAGACGGTATCTACCCGAATGTCTTTCATCGGGGTACCAGCGGTGAGGTCCATGTATTCGAGGGCGCGCTCTGCGTTGGCCCGCTCGTTTGGGTCCTCGATGTCGGCAGGGTTCGGAACGCGTTCGCTCAGCAGGACGCCCTGCCCAGGGTTGGTTCCCCAGGTGACAAATGGCTCAAGTTCGTTGGCATCGAGGAAGACCTCGGCGTCGAACGTTGCGCCGTCGTCGGTTGGCAGTGTGTTCCAGTACTCAACGGCGGCATCCCAATCGGCGCCCTTTGGCGCGTGATCGCGGCCCTGTACGTAGTCGTAAGTGATCTGATCGGGCGCGACCATGCCGGCCCGCGCGCCCGCCTCGATCGACATGTTGCATATGGTCATTCGCCCCTCCATCGAGAGTGAACGAATTGCGGAGCCACGGTATTCCAGCACATAGCCCTGTCCCCCGCCGGTGCCAATCTTGGCGATCACGGCGAGGATGATGTCTTTGGCCGTCACACCGGGGCGGAGTTCGCCGTCAACATTGATTGCCATGGTTTTGAACGGCTTGAGCGGCAGCGTCTGCGTGGCCATGACGTGCTCGACCTCGCTCGTGCCAATGCCAAACGCCATTGCGCCAAACGCACCGTGCGTTGAGGTGTGCGAGTCGCCACACACCACGGTGATTCCTGGCATGGTGAGCCCCAGCTGGGGCCCAACAACGTGCACGATGCCCTGCTCTTTATCGCCGAGCGAGTGGAGGCGCACGCCGTACTCTTCGCAGTTGGTCCGAAGCGTTTCGATCTGGATACGGCTTGTTGGGTCAGCAATCTCACGATCGATATTGATCGTCGGCGTGTTGTGGTCTTCGGTTGCGATGGTGAGGTCAACCCGACGCAGCGGGCGGTCGGCCATGCGGAGGCCATCAAAGGCTTGCGGGCTGGTGACCTCGTGCACGAGGTGCAGGTCAATGTAGATGAGGTCGGGCGAGCCGTCTTCTCCGCGGACAACGACGTGGTCGTCCCAGAGTTTTTCAGCCAGCGTGCGGGGGCGGCCAGCGGATGCGGCACTCGCGCCAGATTGAGCGGACGTTGCCGCTTCGATGTGTTCAGTCATTAGCGTTCTTCTCAGTATCTCTTCGCAAACGTCAGCCAGCACAAATGAGCTGGTTGACACAAGGGTCGGGCCACGACAAAACTCCGCGACGGGGACGGTCCGAAGAAACTAGGACCCGTCGCGGCCGCTAAGGAGAAGGAGCCGTGAGGACTGCATCGAATAAGAATAGCACCCGAGAGACGCACTCCTCGCTAAGGTGCGGCTAACTTCCAGGATGCTCCTGGTTTGGGGCGCAGCACAAGAAGCTCTTGCCCACTCCCCGGTTCTGTGCCATGATCTTCGCAAGAGAGTAGGACATGTTATGTCCTACTAGTTTTATTCAGCATTTACGCCTGACAGGACCAAGCGATGACAACGCGCACACCCGCCGGAAGCCCAAGCATTCTCTGGTCGCTCAACGCGCGCAGCATCCTCACCGCGATTGACGAATTGGCTCCAACGGCACGCCCTGACATCATCAAGGCCACGGGCCTCGCTAAGACCACGGTGCTGCAAACGCTCGCAGAGCTCGAACGTCGCGGCATCGTTGTTGAGGCAGGCAGAGACACCGCTCGTCGAGGGCCCGCGGCTATGCTCTACCGAATCGCGCCGTCACGGGCCTACGCCCTCGGTGTGGATATCGGGCACCGCACAACACGCGTGGCGCTTATCAACCTGGCGGGCGGCATCCTGAGCCAAGCCGAATCGCCCTCGGGAACCATCGACGAACGTGACACGGCCGCGGTGGTCGCACGCCTTCGCGACACGTGCCTCAAACTCGCCAACGAACGCGGGCGAGCAACCAACGCCCCTACCGTTACGGAGGCGGACGTCACACACGCCGTGATCGGCGTACCGGCGGTAGTCTCGCCCCGCACCGGCGAATTGCGGCTCTCCCCCGGGCTTCCAAACGACGGCGCCAACCTCGGCGAAACACTTCGTGATGCCCTCGGCATCCCGTTCACGTTTGAAAACGACACCAACCTTGCCGCGGTTGCGGAGTATCACCTCGGATCCCGCACAGGGGTCGAATCATTCGCATACCTCAGCGTTGGCGTTGGCATCGGCGCAGGGATCGTACTTGGTGGCGAACTCCTGCGCGGCTACAGCGGTGGAGCCGGAGAAATCGCATACCTTCCAAGAGACCACGCCGACGATGGCGCCGAGCCGGTGATTGGCGAGGTCAGCATCAACCGGGCCGCACGCGAAGCCGGCCTCGGCAATCAGCCAACACCAAAGCAGGTTTTCGCCCTCGCGAGGCAGGGAGACGAAGCCGCGCTGCAGGTCGTCCACAACACTGCTGAGCGGCTCAGCGACACCGTTGCGGCGCTCTCGCTCACGGTTGATCCCGAACTTATCGTGCTTGGCGGCGCCATCGGAGGGAACAACGCCGACCTCCTGCTCCCCGAGATCCACAAGGCACTCGGCGAGCGCGCCGTCGGAATCCTCACCACAATCGTCCCATCGGCAACCGGCGAAAACGCCGTGCTCCGAGGCGCGACGCTGCTCGCACACCGAGAAATTCGAGACAGCGCCTTCGCCGAAGCAACACGCCCATAACACCACCTGTCAGTATCACCCGTCAGCAAAGGACCAATGATGGTAGAACAGCAATCCGCGCCGAGCCGCCTCAATGAGCGGCTCGGATACGCACCACACGACCGCATCCTTATCGTCAATGCCGACGACTTTGGGATGAGCCTCGCCGCCAACCGCGGTATCCACCGTCTGCTCAACGAGGGAGCTATTGGCTCAGCAACACTCATGACACCCTGTTCCTGGGCTCCGCAGGCTGCTCAGATTGCTGCGGCGCAGCCAGAACTCAACATCGGCGTGCACTTGGTCTTCACGAGCGAGTGGAACGGCTATCGCTGGCGTCCGATCGCTTCCGCGAGCGCGGGCGTTCCCGATTCAACCGCAAGCCTCGTGGATGCCCTTGGCTACTTCCCAGCCGATTGCGCAACGTTTGAGCAGCAGGCAGACCCCGACGAAGTACGGAAGCAGATCGAGGCGCAGATCCAGCACGCCATGGCCCTCGGCGTTGACCCGAGTCACGTTGATAATCACATGGGGAGCCTCTACGGGCTCGAAACGGGAAGGGACTTCCTCGAGATTGCGATTGAGGCCTGTGCACACCATCGGCTTCCGTTCCGTCTCCCGAGGGTCGCCGATCTTTACGGCATCGCGCTTCCGGAGGCGATCCGTCCGCTTGCCGATCAGCTCGTGGCCGCTCGCGCTGCCTACGCTGACCAACTCGGGGTTGTCATTCCCGACTATACGTGGACGCTTCCGTTCTCTCTTGAGGAGGGCGAGACACGTGAGTCGGTGCGACAAGACATGCTCACGATGTTGACCTCGATCAACTCAGGGGTGACCGAGGTTTACATCCATCCCTTCGAGATGAGCGACGAGTTGCGGGCGATGAGTCCAAACTGCGAAAAACGCGCGATTGAGCTGGAGCTGTTCAGCGATCCTTCGTTCCACGCAGAACTCGCCGCGGCCGGCATTCACACTGCAACCTGGCGCGATCTTCGTGACGTCATGCGTAGAGACGTTGGGGTTCCTTCCGGTGGTCGTCAGTCAGATACGGCGGCAGGCGCATGAGCAACATCGATGTCACCAACGCCGGTCCCTCTCCGGCAGGCGAGGTCGCGGTAGCCCCGCTCAAACGCCGCACAATGGCCGGCTTCGGGGCAGGAAATCTCTCGGTCAACATCATGGCGCAGACCTTCGCGACGCTCGCGGTGTTCTTCTACGTTGACGAGTTGAAAGCCGACCCGGCCATGATTGCGCTTGCCATGGGCATCCACGGGGTGTTCAACGCCGTACTCAACCCCATTTTTGGGCACCTCTCCGACCGCACCCGCAGCAAATGGGGTCGCCGACTCCCATACATCATGTTTGGCACGGTCCCCCTTGCGGCTGCCTTCACCATGATCTGGATTCCGCTCGCCAACACACCAACCGGTCTGTTCTGGTACTTCCTCGCGGTTGTACTCGTCTACGACGTACTCTTTGTGCTTGTCGTTCTCAACTACGGCGCGGTTTTCCCCGAAATGTTCATCACAACGGCTGAGCGCGCGAGCGGTTCGGCTTGGCGACAGATGTTCGCCATTGTTGGGATGATTCTTGGCGTTGGCCTTGCCCCTGTCCTGTACGGGCTGCTCGGCTGGGCGGGTATGGGCATCGCGCTTGGCATTGTGGCCGTTGCCTGCATGGCGATCGCCGCAACATCGACGGTTGAACGCCGCCCGGCATCCACCGTCGAGTTTTCGTTTGTGCAGGCCCTCGGGCACACGCTCAAGAATCGAGCGTTTGTCAGCTACGTCATCGGAAGTTTCATGCTGCAGCTCAGCCTCGTGCTCCTGCAGGCGAGTGTGCCGTTCTATACCAAGTATGTGCTCGGCGACCCAGACCCCACACTCATCTCAATCGTTATGGCGACGATCTTCCTCGTTGCTATCCCCATGGTGTATGCCTGGGGCATCGTCATCCGGAGGTTTGGGGCGAAGCTTGCGATCCTCGCCACGATCGTTGTCTACGCCGTCGGGCTGATTCCGTTCCTGTTTGCCAACGGCATCGCGCTTGTGCTCATCACGGCGGCTGTTGTTGGTATCGCGGTCGCAGGAATGTTGGTCTTGCTCGACATCCTGTTGGCCGAAGTGATCGACCTCGATGCCGAACGCAACGGGGTTCGACGAGAGGGCATGTTTCTCGGAGTCAACGGTTTTATTGTGCGCTGGTCAGTAACCGTGCAGGCAGCCGTAATCGGCGGCGTCCTTGCAATGTCGGGGTATGACGCTAACCTCAGCGTGCAACCAGAATCCGTTGCGCTCGGCGTGCGGCTCATGATTGCCGGCATCCCTCTCGGCATCCTTGTGCTCGCCTTTATCGCCTACCTGTTTTACCCCATCGCGGACCGCCCCCAACCCGTCACCGAGGAGACCTTATGAAAATCGCAGTTGTTGGAGGAGGCTCCACCTACACCCCAGAACTCATCGACGGGTTCGCCCGCCTGAGTCGGGTGCTCGGCCTCGCCGAGCTCACACTCATCGATCCTGCGGAGGACCGGCTCAATCTTGTCGGGCCCCTCGGCCAGCGGATGTTCGCGCGCGAGCAACATCCGGGCGCCGTTACCTGGACCACAAGCCTCGAGGCCGGGCTTGCCGATGCAGATATTGTGCTCATCCAGCTGCGAGTTGGCGGCCAGACGGCACGGCTGAGCGACGAGACATTTCCGCTCGAATGCGGCTGCGTTGGCCAAGAAACAACGGGTGCCGGCGGGCTCGCCAAGGCGCTGAGAACGGTTCCAAAAGTGCTTGAGATTGCCGAGGCGGTCCGGCGCTTCGCCAAACCAAACGCGTGGATCGTAGACTTCACCAATCCTGTCGGCATCGTCACGCGCGCCCTGCTTGATGCTGGGCACCGCGCGGTTGGGCTGTGCAACGTTGCCATCGGGTTCCAGCGCACCTTTGCGAAGGCCCTCAAGGTGGAGCCGTCCCGGCTCACCATCGACCATGTTGGGCTCAACCACCTCACCTGGGAGCGCTCGGTCCTTCTCGACGGCGTAGAAATGTTGCCAGAGTTGCTTGCAAATCACGCGGCCGAACTCGAGGAGCACACGCACCAATCGATCGGTCAGCTGCGTCGCCTCGGCAGCATCCCCTCGTACTATCTGCAATTCTTCTACCGCCACGACCAGGTCGTGCGAGAGGCGGCAACAACGCAGCCACGCGCCGCCTTCGTCGCGCAGGTTGAGCGCGAACTGCTTGAGCTCTACGCAGACCCAAAGCTCAACACCAAACCAGAACAGCTTGCCTCTCGGGGCGGGGCCTTCTATTCCGAGGCCGCGGTTGATCTGATCACCTCGTTGCATACCAATCGCGGCGACCGACAGGTGGTTAATATGCGTAACGGTTCGACCTTTGCGCAGTTGTCGCCGGATGCGGTCGTTGAGATCCCAGCCAGAATCACCGCAGACGGGCCGATCGCCGAGCCCCTCGCTGTCCTTGCTCCGCTCGAAGCCGGCCTCATCTCACACGTCTCCGCGTACGAGCAGCTTGCGGTCGAAGCGGCCCTGCACGGTGGGCGCGATCGCGTGTTCCGAGCGCTGCTCGCGCATCCCCTCGTTGGTCAGTACGAGCAGGCCGACACCCTCACCGACGCCATCCTTCGCGAGAATAAGGCCCATCTGGCATGGGCGTAACCGTTCCGTCTCCCAGTGTTCTCCCCGTTGTTCTCGGGGTAGACGCCGGAGGCACCAAAACAGACGTCGCTATCTGTGATCTCAAGGGCAACGTGCTCGCGAACACGCGCGGCAGGTCGAGGTTGCCACAGTACGTTGGCCCTGCCGAGGCCGTGGCAAATCTTCTTGGCTATCTTGAACCGCTCGTGGCCGCCCTCAACGCACGATTTGATCACGGCGTCCAAATGACCCACGCGACACTCTCAATGTCAGGCGCCGATCTGCCAGAAGAAATCGATGCCATCACGACCGAAGCGCGGCGACAGCTGGCTCCTGCCGGTCTCATATCCGACGACCTTGTGGTCGAAAATGACATGTTCGCGCTTCTCAGGGCAGGCACCTCTGCCGCTGATGCACTCGTTGTTGGCTGCGGCACAGGGATGAACTGCGTTGGCCATCGAGCCAACGGCAGCACTGCGCGTTTCTCATCACTCGGATACCTGAGCGGCGACTGGGGCGGCGGAAGCGACCTGTCACGGGCCGCGTTCTGGCACGCCTGCAGGGGCGAGGATGGCAGGGGCCAGTTCACCGAGTTGAGCGCTGCGATTGCCCAGTTTGCCGGCACGGCTACCGCGGTTGAGGCGGCGCATCGCCTCCACCTCGGCCAGCTCGGGCAAGACCTATATGACGGGTTTGCGCCAACCATTTTTGAGATTGCCGAACGCAGCGGTGATCCGGTCGCAACGCGCTTGGTTCGCAGCCAAGCCGACGAAATCATTGCCTACGTTCGTGCCGCCATGCAACAGCTGGGATGGCCAGCAGACAGGCCGTCCTTGGCCGAGGGTCCAACCGAGATTCTGCTCGGAGGCTCAGTGATCGTCGCGCGGCATCCGCTGCTCATCGACCAGGTCATCCCCGCCATCGAGCAGCTCGCGCCGTCGGCCGCAATCACGTTTGTGACGGCAAAGCCTGTGCTCGGCTCCGTCCTCAGCAGTCTCGACCGGGCGCACGGCGGCACCACGCCAGACCAGATTGAGCAACAGGTCAGAGAGGACCTCAACAGTGTCAACCACCACTGACAACCCCGCAGCAGCGAGGGTCACTTCCCCGCCTTTTCCTGGCGTCGCCGTCGCTGCCGCAATGCTCCTCCTTCTTGCCGGGTTCCAGACACTGAGGGCATTTCTGCCCTCGGTCATTTGGTATCTCGGCGATTCGCTCTCCGTCCCGCTCTTGGTCCTCACTGCGCTTGCGGTCTTTGCGTCCGGCCTCCTTGTACCGCTCCTGCGGCGCTTCACCTCGGCGCTAACACTGTTTTCTCTCGCCGGGTTCGTTCTCATCGGGGCGCGGGTGGTGCTGCAATTCAGCGGGTCGGCACCAATCGATCTGGTGGCCAGCAGCCTCGGTGTCGCCTCGCTCATGGTCATACTCACGACGCTCGTGAACGGGTTACCGTTGCAGAAAGCCGATAATGGCAGCGATAGCCGCGGCCGCGTGTCGCTCGTTGCGCTGTCACTCGGACTCGCGCTTCTTGCCGATACTGCCATCCGTATCGGCCTCGGGAACTACGATCTTGTCTGGCATCGAGACCCAGGCTCGACGGTCATCGTGGTTGTGGTCGCGCTGGCAGCGCTGACCCTCGTGACTCATAACTGGACCAGTGTCCACAAGATCCTGCCAGCCCTCAACGAGGCCAAGGTACCGGGAGCGCGGTCAAGTCTGATCGCAGAGAGCGCGCCAACATCGGCCTACGGCGCGGCATCCATCGGACTCACCCTCATGGCCGTTCTGACGGCAGCGGCAAACCAACAGGCAATCGGGGTAGCCGCCAATCCGGCTTCCGCTGCAATCGAAGGCTCGGCAATCGAGATTCCATGGCTCAGCGGCCTCGTCGCGGTGCTCGGTCCCGCCGTCGGCCTCGGACTCGGGCTCTGGGGCACAACGCGAGGGCGGCGGCCAGCGCGATGGTTCTCCATCGTGTCGGGTGGCGTCGCGATTCTCATGTCCGGCGCTCTTCTTGCCGGGTTCAGCCTCTGGGGAGCGGCACTGCCCGTTCTTGGCGCCTCGCTCGTGTGTGCCATCATTCTCGCGTTGCGTCCTGTGCCCCGCACCAACTCGCTTCACGCCACCTGGCCACGAAGCGTCGCGGTTTTCCTTGGATTCGTCGGGTATCTTGCGCTGTCACTCGCCGCGCTCTACGACGTGACCGAGGCAGTTCCCGTCGCCGGCCTCGTCGCAGGAGTCTGCGCGATTGTTGCGGCGCTACGCCTCGGGGAGGTGCCCGTCGGGCTCGCCTCGGGGTCAGGGCCGAACGCCCTCCGAGATGAGGCTGGAAGGTTTGGACTCACCGGCCGCGTCGTGGTCGCATCGATAACGCTCGTCGCGGTTGCGGTCACGTGTGTCGGAGCCATTGCATACGCCCCGCCTTCGCTACCGCCCGCGAGAGACCATTCCTCGTCCACGACAACGCATACTTCTTCTGAGCCAGCCCAGATCACCGTCATGACGCTCAATCTCCACCAGGGGCTCGACGCTAACACCCATGTTAATCTCGGAGGCCTCGTCGACCTGGTGCGAACCCAAGATCCAGACATACTTGCCGTGCAGGAGGTCAATAGGGGCCGAGCAAATAACGGGTACAACGATGTGCTGGCCGTGTTGGCGGCAGAACTGGACCTACCATTTCTGTACGGCACCAACTCCCCCGATGGGCTCTACGGCAATGCACTGCTGTCACGCCTGCCGGTCACAGACTGGGAATATCACCACTTCGATGCCTCAAGCGGCGAACGCCGAGGGATGCTCGAAGCAACGCTCTCCGTCGCTGGGACCGCCGAGGGGCCGTCAACCGACCTCACGGTCTTGGTAACCCACCTCGACCATGTCTCTGGCGACGATAACGTCAGAGGGGCGCAGCTCGACGAACTCAACGCGATCTGGGACGGTCGCGCTCCCGCCATCTTGTTGGGCGATTTTAATACCACTCCCGAGTCCCCTGAACTCGCTGCCCTCGGCGAACGCGGCTGGACAGACGCCCTTGCCCAATATGGCGACCCAACCGCGACTACCTTCTGGGGAGCTCCCGGCGGCTCCGAGCCAGAATCCCGCTTAGATTATGTCTTCGTCACACCAGGAATCACGGTAGAACGGGTGGCCTCGGTAGACAGCAAGGCGAGCGACCACAAACCGATCGTGGCGCGCGTCTCGGTGCGGTAGCATCCCTCGATTTGGTTCAAACGGACGGTAATGTGTGGGCTCAGTGTCGCATTGGCGCTATGATCTCCGGCCGGCGGCAACACGTGCCCTGCGGATGCGCCCGGCCGTGCCGATTTGGTCTTGCCAGAGTCCGCGAGCACGAACGCGCAGCACACGGCAGCTTGTCTTGGTGAGTTGTTCGAGTCATTGCGCGTCGCGCTCATACTGCCGAGTTGGTGTCCGGTGCTGATCGCCGTCATATTCCACGATGACATCGAATTCTGGAAAGTACATGTCCACGCTGGCTACCCATCTTCCTCGTTGGTCGACGATGTTGACGTTCAGCTCGGGCTCCGGCAGTCGCTGGGTAGACAAAATCCGACACAAAACGCTTGGTTGGTGTCGGATTCTGCCTACCGGATGCGTGGCTGAGGGGGCCTGGCGTGCCGCGCGCCGAAGCCCGGCCCCGCCGTCCCTACTCGCTGCCGAGGTGCAGGTGCTCCCCGCCCTTTTTGCTGTCGCGGCTCACCTTGATGAGGCTCGCGATCGTAGCAATGGCCATTGCCGCGATGATGACGCCAAGAGACGTCCAAGTGCTGATCTCGGGGGCCCACTCGATGGGCTCTCCGCCGTTGACAAATGGCAGTTCGTTGACGTGCATGGCGTGCAGCACGAGCTTCACACCGATGAAGCCAAGGATGGCCGCGATGCCGTACTTGAGGTAGATGAGGCGGTCGAGCAGTCCACCAAGTAGGAAGTACAGCTGGCGAAGGCCCATCAGGGCAAAGACGTTTGCAGTGAACACGATGAAGGCGCTCTGCGTGATTCCGAAGATGGCTGGAATCGAGTCAATAGCGAACAGCAAGTCCGTTGTGCCAATCGCGATGAACACGATGAGCATCGGCGTCCAGTACTTCTTGCCGTCGATCACCGTGCGGAACTTGGTGCCGTGGAATTCGTCGGTGAGGTTGATGCGCTTGCGCAGGCCCCGAACCATGAAGTTCTCTTTGCCTTCGTCTTCGTGGTTCTCAGGCATAACCTGCTTCCACGCGGTGTACACAAGGAACGCGCCAAAGATGTAGAAGATCGCGCTGAAGTTTTCGATGATCTGCACGCCAACAATGATGAAGATTCCGCGCAGCACGAGGGCAAGGATGATGCCGATCATGAGCACTTCTTGCTGGAACTTCTTCGGAACGGCGAAGCGGCTCATGATGATGACAAACACAAAAAGGTTGTCGATGCTCAGGCTGTATTCCGTGAGCCAGCCAGCGAGGAACTCGGCGCCGTGCTGGGCATCCCCGATCCAGAACATGAGGCCGGCAAAGATGAGCGCGAGCGCCACGTAGAAGCCGACCCAGAGGCTTGCCTCGCGCATCGACGGGATGTGCGGGCGCTTCGCCACGAGGGCGAGGTCAACGACCAAGATAATGACGAGAACCACCATCGAGATGATTTCAAACGCCAGGGGTAACGCAGTGTTCACAGAAGTTTCCTATTCGATACGGTAGGGCGCCCCAGAGGGTACGCAGACACATCGAAAGTCTCTCCCCAACAGATGAACTGCTGCTCCGCATCCGGACCCACGTCTTGGTTGTGGGCCGTATTGACGACTGCGGTGAACCGGGATACTCCCCTTCGCTTGAAGAATGCTACCACCATTTCATGGCCAAACGAGTACGGGGCGCCCCACCGAAGTGGAGCGCCCCGTACCTGCTATGAATCGTTGGTTATTTGCTTGCCTCAAGCGCACGCTTGAGCGCGTCCGTGAGGCGGGCATCAGCTTCACCAAAAGCGGTCCAGTCGCCCTTTGCGCGAGCTGCATCACGGTCAGTGATGGCCTGCTGCATGTCCTTCAGCGCGGTGTCGAGCGCGCTGTCGCCTGACGAGCCGGAGTCGGACGGGGTCGTTGGTGCCGGTGTCGCACCGTCGGTTGGGGTGTCCGTCGGGGTTTCGGTCGGTGTTTCAGTGTCACCGTTTCCGGGAACATCCGTGTCACCGGCACTCGCACCGGAGTCTCCGCCAAACAGCTTGTCGAGCGCCTGGTCGAGGGTGTCCTCAAACGCGATCTTGTCGCCGAAGGCAACAAGTACCTTCTGCAGCACCGGGTAGCTTGTCTCGGCCTGTGACTTCACGTATACGGGCTGCACGTAGAGCAGACCGCCACCAACAGGCAGGGTAAGCAGGTTTCCGTTGATCACGGTGGTCTGGCCACCGTTGCTCAGGATGTTAAGCACCTGGGAGACCTGGTTGTCGGTTGTGAAGTTGTTCTGCACCTGTCCAGGACCGGGGATCGTATCGCCCTTCGGCAGGGTCAGGAGCTTCAACGTTCCGTAGCTGTCGGCAACCTTGCCCTTTTCGGAGCCGGCATTCGAGTCAGCGGTCAAGTAACCGGTGAGCACGTTACGCGTGGTGCTTCCTGTTGCCAGCGGGATATACGTCGAGTAGATCGAGTACGTCGGGTCGGCATCCTTACCTGGCGACAGCGTGAGGTAGTACGGCGGCTGCAGTACGTCTTCGCTGCTCTTCGAAACTGGGTCGTTCGGCGTGCGCCAGGCATCCTCTTGCGAGTAGAAGGCGCCCGCGTCGGTCACGTGGTACTCACCAAGCACCGCGCGCTGCACCTTGAAGAGGTCGGCAGGGTAACGAACGTGCGCAAGCAGGTCGGCACTCATCTCGGAAACAGGCTTGATGCTGTCGGGGAAGACCTTCATCCAGGTCTGGAGGATCGGGTCTTCTTTATCCCACTGGTACAGGGTTACTGAACCGTCGTAGGCATCAACCGTTGCCTTGACCGAGTTGCGGATGTAGTTGATGTCGTCGAAGGCAAGGGCACGCCGTGACGTGTCGCTGTCAGCGATGAGGTCGCTCAGTCCCTCGATCTTTGAGTAGGGGTAGTTCGCCGAGGTGGTGTAGCCGTCAACGATCCAGACCAGTTTTCCGTCAACAACCGACGAGTACGGGTCGGAATCGAGCGTGAGGTACGGTGCAGCTTTCTGTACACGGGTGAGCGGGTCGCGGTCGTAGAGAATCTGCGAGTCGTCGGTCACTGCCTCTGAGAGCACAATCTGCTCTGACTGGAACTTCAGTGCGTACACAAGACGCTTGAAGAAGTTATCAAGCTTTGGCCCGCCGTCACCGTCGAAGGTGGTACGGGTCTGGCTCTCGCCGTCTTCGCCGGCTGGGTAGTCCATCTCGATGTCTTTATCGCCCGAACCGCCAACGATGGAGTACGACGGTGAGTTTTCACCGAAGTACACGCGGGGCTGGAATTCGCCAAGCTTTCCACTGGTCGGGATGCCCGACTCCATGAAGACCGGCAGGCCGTCTGCCGAACGTTGGTTACCGTAGGCGGCAACAAGGCCGTAGCCGTGGGTGTAGACGAGCGTCTGGTTGTACCAACCCTCTTGGTTTGCCACGTTGACTTCACGCACACCAACGACGGCGTCCTGGACGGCTCCGTCGATTTCGTAGCGGTCAACGTCGAGGCGATCTGAGAACTGGTAGTAGGGCTTGATCTGCTCAAGCTGACGAACCGTTGGCGAAACCACTGATGGGTCAATGATGCGGATGTTTGCGGTTGTCACGGCATCGTTGCGCAGGGCGCCAGGCTCGGCCGTGGTGATGGCATCGTAGGGCTCAACCTCAACGTTTGCGAGGCCGTAGGCATCGCGAGTGCTGTCGATGTTGCGCTGGATGTACGGTTCCTCAAGCGACTTCTCGCTTGGCTGCACCTGGAATCGCTGAACGATCCACGGGTAGAGGTTGCCGATGACGAGGCTGCTCACAATGAGGAGCGCCGTTCCAACGATGGGGAGGCGCCAGCGACCGTTGACGGCCGTCACGATGAAGAGGATGGCGACAAGCACAGCGATGCCGGCCATGATGGCCTTGCTCGGAATCGTTGCATGCACTTCTGTGTAGCCGGCACCGGTGATGAGTCCGCTGCTGCCGGTCAGGGTCGCGAACTGGTCGAGCCAGAAGCTCACACCCTGGAGCAGGAGGTAGATAGCGGCAAGAACAGCTACCTGGATGCGCGCGCTCTTTGATACGCGGAAGTCTCGACCCGTGAGCGAGATGCCGCCGTACAGGTATGAAGTCGCAACAGAAACGATCAGGCAGATGAGGATAACGGCCGATGCGAAGGCAACAACGCCCCGGTAGAACGGCAGCTCAAAAATGTAAAACGAAACGTCGAGGCCAAATTGGGGGTCCGTTGTTCCCATCGGGGTGCGGTTGATCCAGGTAAGCACGGTTTCCCAGCGCGTTGCCGAGGACAGGCCGGCGAAGATACCAAAGACGATTGGGATACCAAACGAGGCAAGCTTGCGAAGCGGCTCAATAACCTCTTGGTATCTGTCAAGCTGGGCGTTGAGCTTTGCGTAGACGGGGCGCTTGCGGTAGCTCAGCTCAATGGCGAGGTACACCGGGATCGCCATGGCGAAGAAGCCAACGAGGAAGAGCCCAATTGAGGCTACCCACTGGGTCGCCATCACGTTGAAGAAGCCAAGCTGTTGGAACCACAGCACGTCGGCGAACACACCGGATAGGGCAAGGAACGCCACGATGAGCACACCCACTATGACGGCGGTAAGCGCAAGCGGTGAACGTCGCTTACGGGTGGTCTCGGGGCGGCTAGCGTCGGCAGTAGTCAACTGAGGCCTCTTCATTGGTAGTAGCGGTCAGGCAACCACTCTACCTGCTTTCGCCTGAGCGTCAGCCGACTGGGCAGCGGTCGAAGGTGCCCATATCGGACTTGCTGCTTACGGCATCCAGGATGGCAAGCGAATCGTTAAGGGTCTCAACGGGGAACACCTCAATGCCCTTCGGTAGTCCGGTTCCAAGATCAGGACAGTTGCCTGCTGGAAGCAAAAACACCGTGGATCCGGCAGATGCGGCTGCAAATACCTTCTGGCGGGCTCCCCCAATGGCACCAACGGTTCCATCAGCGGAGATCGTTCCTGTGCCCGAGATATTCTCGCCGCCGGCCAGATCTCCCTCGGTCATCTTGTCGGTAATGCCGAGAGCGAACATCATGCCAGCGCTTGGTCCGCCAACCCGGTCAAGCTGAATAGTGACGTCAATTGGGAACTCGTACTGCGTCATAAGGCCAATGCCAATGACCACCGCAGTCTGTCCGGTATTCGACGAAATTTCGACGGGTGTAAGCGAAACGGATTTGGCTTCACCGTCGCGTTCAATCGTCAGTTCAACCGGATTTTCGGTGCCGTTGCTGTCGATGATTGAACGGAGCTGGTCGGCATCCGTCACCGGAGTTCCGTTCGCGCTCGTGATGATGTCGCCGACCTCAAGCACGTCCTTTGCCGGCATCTTGTCGGCAATCGAGCCAACCGTCAGGTGTGAGATGAAATCAATTTTTTGGGCGGTCAGGGATGCTGCAATAGCGGTCTGCTGCGAGTCCTCCATGAGCACTTGGTTTTCTTCGTTCCGCTGTTTGGTGGTGACGTTTGGCGGAAATACGGCCTCAATCGGCACAACGGTTTTTGCGGGGTCAAACCAGGCGAGGCCGATGGATAACCAACTTGCCGATTGGTCAGGGTTTCCGATCATCGAGACTGTCAGCAGGTTAAGCTCACCCGTGGTTTTGTGGGTCGGCGCCCCCTCGATCTTGATCATGGGCTCTTGCTTCTCGTCGATGGTTACCGTGCCGAGCGTGTTGTACACGGGGCCAGGCTGCTCAATGACGTAGGGAGACGGCAGCAGGGCAAGCGTGCCGATCGAGAGCGCGGCGACCACCAGAGCGGCAGTTGCGACGCGGCGGCGCTTCCGTTGCCTGATGGCCTCAGGAGTGAGGGGCACGGATGGCACAACGGGCGTCCCGTGTTCCCCAAATTCACCGGGGTTATTGTTGATCATCGCCGCGTTCCTTCCGTGGTTGCAAGGGCCTGTTCGCCGCAAGCACAACCGTAACCGGCCCAGCCTAGAACATTTTCAGCTTCAACCGGGCACACTCGCGTTAACGTAGGTTGTGTGGCTGTGAGCATCCTGATCTGACACCTCAGATCTCACACAACACGGCCAATCGAACACCACCAACGCAAGCGAGGTTGCACCATGGCTGACAACGACCCAACCGGCGACAACGACCAGACGCCCGACGACGAGTTCCAGCGCATCCTTCGCGACCTGCTCGCAGGCAAGCCGGTCGAAGGCTTGCCAGATGGAATCGCAATTGATCCTGCCCAGTTTGCCAACGCCGCTGGCCTTCCGAACGACCCTGCCGCAATCGCTGCCCTGTTTTCGAACATCCAACAGGCAATGAATGCGCAGGGTGACGGCATTGACTGGTCTCTCTCGATCAACAATGCAAAAGCAATCGCCCAGCCGAAGACCCTTGAAGTGACGGATGCCGAACGCACCGCATTTGATCAGGAGCTCGCCGTCGCCGCCCTGTGGCTTAGCGAAGCTACCGACATCACCGAGTTGGCAGAGACGCCGCGTCTGCTCACACGAACGGAGTGGATCACCCGCACCATGCCGACCTGGAGCCAACTCGCTGAGCCGGTCGCGCTCAGCATCTCAAACGCGCTGACGTCTGCGATGCAGGAAAACGCCCCAGAAGAGATGCGTGCCGCGCTTGGCGGCGCGAGCAAGCTCATCCGCAACATCGGTGGGGCTCTCTTCGCCACGCAACTCGGCCAGGTTGTTGGGCAGCTTTCGCAAGAGGTCGTGTCCGGTGGTGACATCGGGATCCCACTCGTTGAACACGATATCGCGACTCTGCTCCCACAAAACGTTGCCGAGTTTGGCGACGGGCTCGACATCCCAATCGACCAGGTGCGCCTGTACCTCGCGGTTCGTGAGCTGGCGCACGCGAGGTTGTTCCGTCACGCGAAGTGGCTCCGGCTGCACCTCATTAGCGCAATCACCGAGTATGCGCGTGGCATCCACATCGACATGTCACGCCTCGAGGAATTTGCGAGCGAGTTCGATCCGTCAAACGCGGAGGAGCTGCGTCAGGCGCTCACCACGGGTGCGTTCATCCCGGCAAAAACGGACGCCCAACTCTCCGCCCACGCCCGCCTCGAAAGCATGCTCGCCCTCATCGAAGGGTGGGTAGACGTTGTCACCGCCGATGCGACCCGCCGCTTGCCAAAGGCTGACGCAATCGCTGAGACCGTTCGCCGCAGAAGGGCAACGGGCGGGCCGGCCGAATCCGCGTTCTCGACCCTCGTCGGTCTTGAGCTTCGTCCCCGCCGGCTCCGTGAAGCCGCGACGATGTGGCGGAGGGTCGCCGAGGTCGGCGGTGCCGAGGCACGCGACAACCTCTGGGACCACCCAGATATCCTGCCAACAAGCGACGAAATTGATGCTCCCGAGTTGCTGCTCGCGCGTCTCGGGCTCATTGAAGGGGCTCCAACTGATGACGCCGAGTCAGAGTTCGATCAGGCGCTTGCGCAGCTCCTGTCGGATGACTCGTCAGACCGTCCCGTTGAGAATGACCGTGGTGGCATCGTTGACGACCAGAACCCGGATGCCGCAAACGGGACACCTGACGGCGGAGACGACCCCCGTCCGGTCTAGGGATCGGGTTGGACCGCTTCATCGAAGAATCGCAAGACGAGGCGCTTCGCAACGGCGGCGCAGAGCACCAGATTCAGATCTGGGGATAGCTTCTGCGCCGTTTCAGCGTTTTTTGGCATGCTCGTGCCATGACGCTACACATTGATCCAACGTACTGGCCGGTGTGGAGGGACCCGTTCACCCTCCAGTTCGGCGTTGACGAGCCACGGGCAGTGCTGACAAACGTCACCCACAACGACGAGCGGTTTGTCAGTTTACTCACTCGCGGAATGAGCGTCGGTACGCTCGAGCATTTCGCAGCAGCAGCTGGCATCGAGCCTGAGCGCGCACGTGAGCTCCTGCAGGGGCTTCGAGCGGTTCTCCTCAGCGATTCGACTCCGAGACCGCCGCAGAGCGAGCGTGCGGTGCCTCATCCGGTTGACCTTCGATGGCCAGCCGAGGCACATCAGGAGTCGGCGAGCAAGGACCTCCTCGCTTCACTCCTGTACACCGTTGGGTTCGAGAAGTTGTCGACTCGATCACGCGTTGCAGGGCCAAACACGTTTCCACTCGGGCTTGTCATCGCCGACTACGTTGCGCTGCCCCACCATTTCCAGCCGTGGCAGAGCAACGATCAACCGCACACGGCACTGGTATTTTCGGATCACTCGGTCAGATGGGGGCCTATCGTTCCGCTGCCGGCGGGCGGATGCCTGCTCTGCCCTGAGCTCCTCCATCGAGAACGAGACAGCGCATGGCCAGCAATTGCAACGCAGGCCCACAGGCTTCGTGCGCCAACTCACACGCCCGAGATCGAGGCGCTCGCCTTTGCCGGGTTAGCCGCCGACTTGGGGGCGTGGCGACGTGCCACGCACACAAAAGCGCGGCGACGCAAGGCAGGCACACACGATCACACCAGGTCGAAGCAAACCCCAACGGCGCAGCATCCGCTCGCAGGCCGTATGGCCGTGCTCAGCGCAACAACTCGACGCGTCAGCTACTACCCGGCCGTTCGATATCGCGGATGCGACTGCCAAGACACCCTGCAGACGCAGGAACAAATCCCTGAATGAATCGACTACAGCGACATCTCTCGGAGAAACCTCGATGGGGCACGCTCTCGAGTCCGGTTACCGCGTCTTGCCCACGAAAGCCGCAAGTGATGGCGAGCACGTGTCACTGCAACATAAAACAGGCGTCGTTCTTCTGCAATTGCGTCAAGGGTCTCGGCATAGGAAATCGGGAGCAGTCCCTCGCTCAACCCGATGACGTAGACGTCGTCCCATTCGAGGCCCTTAGCCGTGTGTATGGTCGCAAGAGTCACGGCGTCAAGCGTTGGCTCGTGCTGCGACCGCTGCCGCTCAAGCAAGTCATCTGCAAACTGACGGAACGTCGTCCCAGGTGGCGCCTCATCAGCAATGCTCATGAGCGCGCCAAGAGAATCCCATTTTTCCCGAGTCGCGCCGGTGCCCTCTGGCGGTTCTTGGCTCCAACCGAGCGACCGAAGCACATCGCTCACCGATTGAAACAGCGGCTCATCTGCCGCGGCAAGGGCGGCAGCCCGCAAGGCATGGATTGCCTGCTTAATGACTGGCCGGTCGAAGAAGCGCCCCGCTCCCCTGACCTGGTAGCTAATGCCCCGAAGCGCCAACGCGCTCTCAAGCATGGCCGACTGCATATTCAACCGGAACAGCACCGCCATATTGCGTGGCGAAACACCCTCCCCGATGCGGGCAGCGATCTGGTCGGCAACCATCTCGGCTTCGGCTCGGTCATGATCGGCAATCATGACAACCGGGGGCTCTCCGGCGTTTTGCAAGGCCGTCGCCGGTTTCAGCGTGAGGGCCCCACGCTGCCCTCGCATCAGTGCGTTTGCGGCCGAAACGATCGGGCTCAGCGACCGGTAGTTGCGCTCAAGCCGCACCACCTCAGCATCCGGATAGGTCGAGCCGAACCGAAGCAGGTAATCGCTCGAAGCCCCAGCAAACGAATAAATAGTCTGACTCGCGTCCCCTACAACGCAAAGGTCTTTGCGATCGCCAAGCCACGCATTCAGGAGTGTCTGCTGGAGGGGCGAAACGTCCTGGTACTCGTCAACAACAAAGTGGCGGTACTGTTCGTGGACTTGCAGCGCGACCCGAGGCTCGTTGGCGAGCAGACCAGTCGTCAGCAGCAGCACATCCTCAAAGTCGATCTGGCGGCGATCGTCCTTGAGCTTTTCATACATAGCCATGAGCTCGATGAGCTGTTGTTGACTCAGCCCAGGAGGACGTGGACGCAGCACCGATTTCTGTTCGTACTGCGCTGGCGACAGCAGGTTGACCTTTCGCCACTCGATCTCGGCCGCAACATCCCTAATAGCCTCAGCATCCAGCCGAAGGTGAAGCTGCTCAGCGGCCTGTCCAACGAGTCTGCCCTTGCCAGAGATCACGGCCGGTGCTGCGCCACCAACAACCTGTGGCCAGAAGAAGCTCAGCTGCGACAGCGCGGCCGAGTGAAAGGTGCGCGCGCTGACTCCCGGCGCACCAAGGGCCCTGAGTCTCGACCTGAGCTCCGCAGCCGCCCTCGTTGTAAACGTCAGTGCGAGCACCCGCTGGGGCGAATACACTCCGCTCTGCACGCCGTAGGCAATGCGATGCGTGATGGTCCTCGTTTTTCCTGTCCCTGCGCCGGCCAAAATGCAGACGGGCCCGCGGAGGGCGAGAGCGGCCTGGCGCTGCTCGGCGTCGAGGTGGCTCAAGACCGAGGCGGCACTGCTATTGCTCATTGTTCCTCAGCAAGCCACGCGTCAAGAAGCGCTCGCGCTATTGACGATTTTCCTGGCAGGATCAGCGTGCTGTCGTCGGCAAGGATGTCCGCGCGACTCACCCAACGCAGGTCAACAATCTCTTGGCCATCAGGGCGTGCATTCAGCGGATCCTCGTCGGGCGCGATCCTCGCCTCAAACCCAAGCATGAGCGAACGAGGAAATGGCCATGGCTGGGAGCCACGGTACACAGGGTCAACGATACGAAGCCCGGATTCCTCAAGCACCTCGCGAGCAACCGCAGCCTCGAGTGACTCCCCCGCCTCAACAAATCCGGCGAGGAGTGAGAATCGACCGGTTTCCCAGAGAACGTTTGACCCGAGCAAGACACGATCATCCGTGTCCCGAACCAAGACAATTACCGCTGGATCGGTACGCGGGAAAAACTGTTCGCCAGACTCTGGATCTTCGCGCATCCAGCCTCCGTGCTTCACCACTGTTTCGCGACCAGTCGTCGGAGAAAAACCGTAGCGCGCTTGCCAGTTCTGAACGGCCACCGCCTCAACACAGAGCGCGGCGTCCTCCGCCGACAGCTCGTGCGCCATGCTTCGCAGATTCATGAAGGGATGCACGGGGTCGGGTTCTTCACGCAGCACACGAACGAAGATGGGCGCTCCCGACGAGTCGAGCCCGTCTTGCCGACCGAGGAAAAAATCTTCTCCGGTTCCTGGCACCTCACTGCTGGGCACCAACCGGATACGCGGCCGCTCGCCAGCGGCAGCGCTCGGCTCAACATTTGTCTCGAAACCAGAGCCGTCACCCGAGTTCACTGGGCTTTCGAGAAGAACGTCACCGCGCCACAACACCAGAAACAACGCTCGAGGGTCTTGGCGAGCTGCAGCAAGTGCCTCGTCATTTTCCCGCGTCGCTGCATCGCGGTTCTTCACCGGTGCGCTCAGCGGAAGGTGTAGCGGTTGCCGATTGGTCATAGTGTCCTTATCTCGGAATTCGTGCGGATGTACCCGGCTCTGAGACGCTCACGGGTTAGTCTTGGAGGCATGGTTCGCTCACATCTCACTCTAGCCGCGCTGGCCACCTCGGCGGTCTCGAACCTTGAGGTCACTCAGGTCCACGAGCATACGTTTGGCGGCTCCGGCGACTACACATCTGCGGTGCTTGGCACGGCCGGCGGCGAACAACTCATCATACGCATCCCCACCTCCCAGACTGCTGAAACGCACCAGTCGGCCGACCTCCTCGGCCTCGCTGCCCTGACCCAGGGTGCCCGCAAAGGCCTTCCCTTTGCCGTCGCCGAACCGCTTGGGCAGACTCGCGCCGGCAACACCAGGGCTGTTGTCTACGGATACCTGGAGGGCAGGAAGGTCGATGAGAACGACCTCGGGCCAGATACAACTGCAATCCCTTCGCTTGCCAAGGCAATCGCCGCGATTCACCGACTGCCAAGTTCACTCATCATCGAAGCTGGCCTTCCCGTGCGTAGCGCTGCAGAGGTTCGAGAAGAGACCACGCGTCTCCTTGCGCGCGCCGAAGCAACGCGACTTGTGCCGTCAAGCGTGCTCAACCGTTGGCAGGCCGTCATGAACGATACCGACCTGTGGCAGTTCAGTGGCACGGTCGTCAACGGAGGGCTGTCGGCCGATTCGTTCCTCTTCACCGAGGATGCCGAAGTTGCCGCCATCCTCGATTGGTCCGAACTTCGCGTGTCAGATCCGGCTCTCGACTTTGCGTGGCTGACGAGCGCACCCTCGCAGAGCCAAGTCACGGTAGTTGCGGAGTATGCTCAGCTTCGCGATATCCCTAACCCTGTTGATGTACTCCGCCGTGCAGAGTTTTATTCAGAACTCAATATTGCCCGTTGGTTGCTTCACGGCAAAGACTCGCATGACCAAAACGTGGTCGATGACGCTGTCAACATGTTTGCGGTACTCGTTGACCGCATCAGCGTTGAGGCCGAACGCGCCGGTGCTTCGGTTATGAGCGTGACGCAGGTGCAGGACTATCTCGACCAAGTTCCGGCCGATGTGTCTCTGAGGACTCGCACCGAGGCCGAGGGTCTGCTCGACGATAGCCAACGCATCGACCTTGGGCATGACGAGTTTGACGATGACGACCACGACGGCGTCAACCACAACGGTGCCAACGACGACGGTGCGGACCATGACCGCAACGGTGCCGGCTACGACCGTGCCGACCACGACCGTGCCGATGGCTCCTCTGCCGACCGGAACAGTACCGATGTGATTACGGACTCGCGCACGTCACTTCGTGACGCAACCGCTTCTCGCCGGGTGACCCGTCCCGCCGAGTCGTCTGATGCGGCAACGTCTTCTCGTACAACAGGCAAGAGTTCGCCATCATCGTCGTCAACTCACGATGCAGACCATCAGGTCACGGAACCGATCGAGCGCGACCTGCTCGACTAGCGTCGGCGCTCGGCTATTCTCGTTTCCACCCCGAGTTTGGGGCGGTGACGGCGTCAATCCACATCGCTTCGAGTTCGGCACGACCGGGCAGGCTTTCTGGCCGGATGATGGTATCGGCGCCCACGTAGTAGAGCGCAACGCTCACTCGGTCTGTTGGCACGCCTTTCCACTCGGCATAGGCGATTCGATACAGGGCCAGCTGGAGCTGACGGTCGGCACGTTCTTGATCGGTGCGGGGTACTTTGCCTGTTTTCCAGTCAACAACGTCGAAGTGCTCTTCGCCATCGATCATTGACGAGTAGACGGCATCAATCTTGCAGATGAGGGTACGACCGGCGAAGCGGATGTGAATCTCACGTTCTACTTCGTGAGGTTCTCGGCCGCCCCAAGGTGAGGCTTCGAAGGTCGCCTTGAGCTGTTCGAATGCGCTCGTCTCGGCGACGCTTCCCCTGTTGGCGTTGGGTTCAGCGCCCATGACGATCGAGCCGTTTTCATCGGCTTCTTCGTCAAGCTCGAACACCGAGGCATCGAGGGTGTCAGCGGTGCCACGCGGAGTGGCATAGCGTTCCTCGACCCATGCGTGAAACTGGGTGCCAAGACGCGTCTGGGTGAAGGGTTTTTGTGGAACCGGCCGTCGCATACTATTGGCGACTTCCTGCGACCCTGTTACAAAGTCTTTGAACCGAGATGCAGTTATGCGGTCTGGGAGTTCGAGATCGGTGTTCCGTCGCTGGTTGGCGGCACGTTCTGCAAGCAGTAGGTCGATATCGGTGAGCAGGTTGTCGGGAATGCGCGCTCGAATATCGTCGTCGACCGGCTGCCCACCATCGTCGCGTTGCTGCCCGTCATTGAGGGCGCTATGCCTCAGCTCAGCGTCTCGAAGCTGGTTGACTACGGCAGCCGCAGCCGCCTCTACAACTGGTCGACGTGCGCCAAGGGGGTCGGCAGGCCACAGGTCGGCTGATGAGTGCGGGTCTATCGGATTTTCGTCGTATTCGCTCTGCTCTGGTAACGCAGCGATCATCCCGGCGTCGGCGAGTTCGAGGAGGAACGGGCTTGGACCCTTTGGTTTGGTCTGGCCGGCCCAAAACGATCCGGTGAGAAGGAGCGCATCGCGCGCCCTGGTAACGGCGACATACATCAACCGGCGTTCTTCGTAGCCTCTGTGGTCTTTGGACTCTTGCTTATACGCGGCGAGCGATTCAATGAACTCCTGCTGGGTTTCGGCGTTGCGCCAGTCCAGCTGTGGCAGTGAGTTGGCGTCGCCTTTGAGCTCGTCGGGCAGTTGGCCAAGCCTCAGCCAACCGTCGCCAGTTCGGCTGGCCGCGGGGAACTCCCCCTCGACAAGTCTTGGCACCGCAACAACATCCCATTCAAGACCTTTTGAACCGTGAGCGGTGATGAGCTGTACGGCGTTGGGGTCTGGTGCTTCTGGCCTGGCTGCCATGCTGTCTTGCTGCTCGGCGTGTTCGATCCAGGCAAGGAAGCTCGCAAGGGTGCCTTCTTCGTCAACCGCAAGAAAGTGCGCGATGAGGTCGTACAACGCGTCGAGGTTTCTGCGTGCGTGGATGAGCGCTTCACGCACGGACTGCTGCGTCTGCTTGCGATAGCCCGTCACCGCAAGCACTTCGAGGTCGAGCCGCAGCTCTTTTTCGATGATGCGAACGAGGTCGGCGATGCCAAGGCTGCTTCGAGTTCTGATCGCTGCAATGGTACGTGCGGCATCTCTCGCACGGCTGAGGCCTGCGTCGCTGAAGCCTCTCAGCATTGGGTGATTATCGGGGGCATCTTGCACCGAGTCGAGCGCGTCGATGAGTGACACGCTGTCTTCCGGCGCCAGAGAATGACGCTTTGCTTCGTTTTGTTCGTCGGAAAGCGGCTGCTGACCGATTCCGCCGTGCGCGGAGAGCCAGCGAGCCGCCGAATGCAGGGCGGCAAGGTCACTCACCCCGAGCCTCCATCGGGGACTCGTGAGGATGCGAATGAGCGCCGAGCCGGCATCGGTAAACCAGATGCAGCGAAGCATGGAGACGATGTCGATCACCTCTGAACTGCTGAGGAGGCCGCCAAGACCGAGGATTCTATTGGGCACGCCTCGCGCGGTCAGGGCTTCGGCGAACAGGGGCATGGTCGAACGGTTGCGGCAAATCACTGCGGCAGTGATCGGGTTTTCCGTGGTTGCCGTGGCGAGCTGTTCGGCCATCCAATCGGCGAGAAAAGCCGCCTCCTCGGTGATTGTTTCAGCCATGTACGCAGAAACGGTGCCGTCGGGCGCGCCCGGACGCGGTCCGAGGAGCTGCACGTCTTGTGCCGACGCACCGGGCGCGTCAGCCACGACTGCTTGCTCGGATGCTTGGTCGGATGCTGCGGCGTTCGAAAGCGGCCCGACCACCCGATTCGCCGCGTCAAGAACGCGTTTTGCGTTGCGCCAACTGGTCAGCAGTGACAGGGTCTTGCATGTTCCACCGGCAAACTGACGTGCAAACTGATCAAGGTTGTCGGCGCTTGCTCCGCGCCAACCGTAAATTGATTGGTGCGGGTCTCCGACCGCCATGACACTCTGCTGAGAGAACAAGGTCGACAGCAACCAGGTTTGAACAACGGAGGTGTCTTGATATTCGTCAAGCAGCACATATTTATAGCGTGCCCGGTAATCGCTGACGGTGGAGGGCGAACGGCGGCAGATTTCGAGTGCGAGCGCCACCTGATCTGAAAACTCCATAAATCCACGGCGCCGTTTTTCGGAGCTGTAGCGTTCGACAAGGTCGAGCAGTGGAGAGAGAGCACCGACGTCGCGAACGGCCGTGACAAGGGCTGCGTATGGAGTCTTCTTTCCGGGTTTTTCGCTGATCGGAAGATCAAGCAGTCGCTCAAAATCGTGAACAACGGCACTGACATCCTCGGTGCTGCGCACGTTTTCGCGCAGTGACCGTTCGAGATGCAACACGAGGTCGGTGATTCTGTTGACCCCTTTATCTATGCCGATCAGCCGTTCGTCGTCGCTCGAAGCCACAATTGAGCGGGCAAGACGCCAAGCCGTTGATTCATCGATGATGACGGAATTTGGTTCGCGCCCAACGAGCAGGCTGCGTTCGCTCACGATTGAACTGGCAAACGAATTATAGGTGGATACCGTTGGCTGATCGAGCAAATCGTCGCTTCGTCGCTGGGCGAGGCCGACATCGGCCAGCTGGTCGAGCCGCTGAGTAATACGCTCGGCGAGTTCACCAGCGGCTTTGCGCGTAAACGTGAGGCCAAGGATGTCGGACGGCTGTGCATGCCCGTTGGCCACCAGCCACAGCACACGGTTAGCCATCGTTTCGGTCTTGCCGCTGCCGGCGCCCGCTATAACAAGTGACGGTGTGTGTGGGTCGGACTCGATGACGAGCACCTGTTCTGCGGTGGGTGGCGGCTTGCCGATGGCATCGGCGATTTCGTAGGCCGTTGTTGTCATCGGAAGCTCACCGGCCGAACAGTGTGGATCGTGCACTGGCCAAAGCTAAAGGCGCTGTTGCAGTGACTCGTTGTGTTTGCGTGGAATGTTGCCCCGGCCATGCCCGTTGCTGCTTCGCTCAGCCGCTCCTGAAACACGGCGAGCTGTTCGGTGTCAAAGGCCTCTTGCGGAATGGAGACAAAGGTTTTTGATCGGTCGGGCGAGACAACAACGAGCTTGGCCCCGCCAGGTTGGGCATCGGCGGGGATACCCTCAAGTCCGCCTGCCGCAACTGCCAGTTGATACGCGGAGAGTTGGGCGTTCTCATTGACGGTGTTTTTTGTCACTGCCGGGTTTCCTGTCTTCAGATCGACAATAACCACTCGACCGGCTGACCCGGGAGTGTCGTCTGGGTACAACTCGACCCTGTCAATGGCTCCCCGAAGCTGGACGTGCGCAAACGCGACGGCAAACTGTTGCTCGGCGGAGAGCAGCGTGCCTCCTTCGCGCTCGAAGCTCACCAGATACTCGGCAACCCTGATGACCATCTGCCGCGCCCGCTCGTGCATGCGCGTGTTGTCCCACTGGGCGTCAAAGCTCAGGGTTGACCAGGCTTCGTCTACATGGCCCATCAGCGCAGGAACGTTGGGGGTCGGTTCGAGTTCAAGCGCCCGGTGGACCAGCGTGCCAAGCCCTGCAGAGGTGTTTGTACTGCCTCCCCCAAGCGAGTTGATGGCCCAGTCGAGTTCGCAGGTCTCGAACGATTCAAGCCGTGACGGACTCACAGAGACGGTGGCCTCAGGCCGGGCAAGATCGACAAGCGGTTCGGTGCTGCTCGGAGCGAGGATTCCGTACCACGATTCCGGGTTGGCCCCTGTGACGCCGTTGCTCGCGAGGAGGGCGAGCGCCGCTGTTTCGGGCGCAGCGTCAGCGAATGCTTTGCCTTGTTCAGGATGCTGCTCAAGCTCGAACTCAAGACGACTTCTCAGCTCGCCCACCATGCCCCTGAGGCTCAGAGCACCGGAGGGCAACGGCTTCTCGCTGCCCTCAGGGGCGAGACCAAAGATGCGCGACGGCTGCTCGTCTTCATTTGCGACAGCAACGGCCACGACGTCGCCGTTGCTGCGCGAGACGGCCTGGGCAAACATCCGCAGCTCGTCGTGAAGCACGAGCCGTCGTTCGTCGATACCGTCGCCGTTCGCGGATGCTGGCGGCGCATGTAGGGGGTGCTCGCTGAGCCGCGCAAGCTGCTCGGTGCCAAGCAACGAACCACGTAGGCGCAGGTTTGGCCAGACTCCTTCTTGGAGCCCTGGAATCACAACGAGGTCAAAGTGCTGACCGATGGCCCCGTTTGGGGTGGTGACGGTGACGGTATCCGCTGCGGCGTGGGCGGCAAGGGTGTCTTCTGGAAGATCGCTCAGCATCAAGAGGTTAAGGAAATCACGCGGGTCGCTGCCTGGCGCTCGTTCTTCGTAGCGCTGCGCGGCGTAGAAGAGGGCGACAACCGCATCGAGCTGGCGGTGAGCGTCGTCGGAGACAACACCGGATTGGGCCAGCGCCTGCTTCTCCCAGACCGCCGACAACCCTGATTCGCTCCAGGCAGCCCAGAGGATATCTTCGATGCTGCCCCGCGTCTCGGCTGACTGTCGCGCTCGTTCAAGAACCCGTTGGAGACGTTCTGCCAGCCGTGCGGCCGGAGTCTCAAGGAGAAGAAAGCCGCCGGGTGCGAGAAAGGCGTCAAGCAGCAATTCATCGGCGGTGCGTTTGCCTCCTGCCGAGCGTTCCTCGTGAAGCAACGCGGCCCTGAGCCTCCGAAGCCCGATGTGATCGAGACCGCCAAGTGGGCCTCGCAACAGCCGGTTCAAGCTCACACCATCGATCTGTGCCTGGTGAAGTGCGACAGACGCAATAAGCGCAAGATCACGAACGATGTTGTGTTCCCTGAGGATCGTCCCACCGGCGGCAATGGCCGTAGGAACGTCGAGGGCAACAAGCGATTCGGCAACCCTGGTGGCCTGGGCTCGGTTTCGGCAGATCACGGCCATGCGGGACCACGGCACAGCCCCGTCCTCAACGCTCGGACGCTGAGCACTCAGATGTTCGTCCCCGGAGGCTCGTGGTACCGGTGCAGGTCTGCGACTCGGTTTGAGGTGTCGCTCACGCAGCAGGCGCGCGATCGCCGAGGATTGTTCTGCCCCTGACTGCACTGTGCTGAACGTGACGCTGCCAGCGGCGCCACCGTGCGCTTCGGCGCCACGCTGCGTGCCCCAACCCGCTGCACCGATCAGACCGGTAACTCGCTGTAGGAAGGCCCGAACGTCGGGGCTATGACGGTATACCGTGCTCAGCTCACATCGCTCAACGGTTTTGCCCCCAATCAGATTGCCAAAGTCAGCAAGGAACTGAGGTTCGGCCCCCTGAAACGATTCTGTTGTGATGTCTGGATCGCCAAACAGGATGATGGTCGTGCCCCGCGCGGCAAAAGCAACAAGCAGTTCGATGGTTGACCGGGGCAGTTCTTGCGCGTCATCAACAAAAATGCAGCGAAGCCGGGCGATGTCACCGAGTGAGGTTGTCGATACAGCACCAGAGGCAACACCGTGCAGAAGCTCAACAGCCTGACGGTGAAACTGACTCAGGTCGAACTCATTCGGATGCTCACGAGCCAGTGCCTTGCGATACACCGGTAGGAACTGCGCGCAGGCGATCCACTCTGGCCTGCCAGTGGATTCTCCAAGGCTGGCAAGCTGCTCGTCGCTCAGGCCATAGTCAATGCAGACTCGGATGAGTTCACGAAGCTGGTTACGAAAACCCTGCAGGGCGCGGACGTCAGCAGCAAGCTCGCTGGGCCAGTTGATGATGTGCTCGGCCACGCCAAGCGGGTCGTTGCCCTCTCGCTCTCCCGACTCAGCGGTTGCATGAGCGGCGGCGAATTCGCCGGTCGTCGGCTCGGCTTCGGTGCTGTCAGAGGGAAGCCCTTCGCCGCTCCGTTGGCTGCTGCCGCGCGCAGACGCGCCAAGGTCTTCACCGCTCAGCAGCCGCGCAATAAGTTGGTCCTGGCTCGCCCCCGTGAGCAGTCGCGGAAGCGGTTCCCCGGCAAGGCTGCGCGCGGTTGTGACCATCTGAACGGCCAGCGAGGTGGAGGTGCGGGCGCGAGGCCCCGTACTTGGCGATTGCATCCGCGCATCGAGCTGATCGCGAAGTCGCGTCGCACTGAGACGAGTGGGCGAAAGCACCAAGATCTCGTCACTCGCGAAGCCATTATGAGTGATTCTGTCGTGGTAGAGCTGGATCAGCAGCTCGGTTTTGCCGCTACCGGGAGCACCAATAATGGTCGCGTGCTGAGCCGGATCAAGCTGGAGCACAGCACGTTGCGAGGCATCCCACTTGGGTGTTGTCGGCTGTGTATGACCTGCGTTCGCCACGGGCGCATCGCTCGATTCAGTCTTGCCGGTTAATGTGCCGTTGCTGCCGTTGAGGCCTGTTTCTGCAACGGATGCCGCAGCATCGAACGAACCGGAATGGTCGCTTCGAGGTGGGGTTGCTGATGCCATACCTCCAACGTTAGCGACTGCCGCCGACATTCTGTTCGGGCGAGACCCCTTTGTCGCGTAATCTATTGGGGTACACCGTTACGAAAGGGATCCCCGTGGAAATCCGTATTGGCATTATCAACGCTCCTCGTGAAGTTAGCTTCGAGTCGAGCGAGTCGGCATCCGACATCGAAAAGACCGTAGGCCTCGCACTTGAAACGGGCAGCATGGTCGTCAAGCTCACCGATTCCAAGGGCAAGGTGTTTCTCATCCCAACGGCATCCATCGCCTACGTTGAAATCGGCAGCGACCAGTCTCGCCGCGTAGGATTTGTGGGCTAGTTATGGAACTGATCTTTGTTGTCCTGATCGGACTCGTTATTGGGCTCATCGTGCGCTATGCCGTCCCAGGGCGCCAGACGTACGGTTTTGGAGTGCAGCTTGCGCTCGGTGCCGCCGCCTCAGCAGCAGTTTGGGTTCTCCTCACGGTTGCTGGCATGAAGTGGGACGGTTTCTGGATTTGGGCGATCACTATCGCCGCCACGATCGTCGCCTGCGTGCTGTACGCGGTTATCGTGCCGCGTCGCCGCACGCTCCGCACCGAACAGCGCTATCACGAGCTACTGAGGGCGGCTGTCTAACTCGCAAGAGAAACAGCCAAGCAGAGACACAGAAGCGGTGCTCGACCATGCGGTCGAGCACCGCTTCTGTATTCGGGCTGCGATATCCATATCTTCGCGCCGCCGAGCGGCCACACATGCGCATACGCAGCCGCGCACGAGTGTCGTCACGACCAAGCTAATCTGCCATCAGCCGCGCACGAAGAGCGGAGGGACACTACGCGGTGAGCCCCAGGGCATCCATTCGCTTGATATGCGTTGAAATGAGCTCGGTAAAAACAGGCTCGATCTTCTTTTCGTCGCTTGCGGTGTTATCGCTCAGCACGAGCGAGGAACGAGCGACAAGAAGCGAATCTCCGACGAGGCGGCGGCCCCATAGCGCAAGGCGGTCGCCGGTTTTTGGGTTGTCCCGGATGGCCCGTTCAAGCAGCGTTGCGATTCCGGCGCGACCGGATTCTCCGCGAAGGATGTCGGCGGCCTTTGGCCCGTAACCGTCGGTAAGCCCGCTCGCAAGCTGCGCAAAGAACTCATCAAACAGCCCACCAACCAGGTATACGAGCAGCAATTGTTCGTTCCAATTTGCCGGCTCGACCCGATCAACGTAGCGGTCGATCGTGTGCGTGTACGGCTCCATCACCACGGCAGGTTCGCGGTGGCGGCGACGGATTTCTGCGGCAAATTCTTGGTGTTTATCGAGTGCAAGGCCTGCAGCATTGCTGAGAATCTCTTTTGCGGCGAGATCAGGAGCTGACGCGACGGCACGCGAAGTTGCTTCATAGACCTCAAGCTGCAGATACGAAACCAAGCCGAGATACGGGATGATTCCGGGCGCCAGCTCGGCCAAATCTACCTTTGCGGCAGGGTTCTGCTCGTCACGCGACCTCAGTCGATGTGATGCAGGTGGCGATGTACGCCGACGTCGAAACCAGGAAAACACCTCGCCAGTTTACCCACCTTTACATACTCGGGAACTAAACTAGGAAAGATGTGGAACGCCAACGGAGCGACCACCCTACGCCTGAGATGAAAAAATGGCGTAGCCAGTACCAAAATCGAACAGGCAATTGTGAAGACATTTTCTGAGCTCGGCATCGAACAAGACATGGTTGATGCCCTCGCTACGAAGGGCATTATTGAGTCCTTCCCCATTCAAGAACAAACCATCCCCCTCGCCCTGACCGGCCAAGACATCATTGGTCAGGCCAAGACGGGAACCGGAAAGACCCTCGGCTTTGGTCTCCCCCTCCTTCAGCGCATCGGGGCAAACCCCGAGCACGGCGTGCAGGCATTGATCGTTGTTCCCACCCGCGAGCTCGCGGTTCAGGTAACCGAAGACATCGAGCTTGCCGCGTCAAACCGTGGTGCCACCGTTGTCTCCATTTATGGCGGCAAGGCATACGAGGGCCAAATCGAGCAGCTGAAGGCTGGCGCGCAGATTGTTGTCGGCACGCCGGGCCGTCTGCTCGACCTCGCAGGACAGCGCCTCCTCAACCTCGGCAACGTGCGCGAGATGGTGCTCGACGAGGCCGACAAGATGCTCGACCTTGGCTTCCTCTCTGACATCGAGAAGCTGTTCTCGCAGACGCCAGAGGGCCGCCACACCATGCTGTTCTCGGCGACCATGCCAGGGCCGATCATCGCCCTTGCTCGCCGTTTCATGTCGAAGCCCATCCACATTCGTGCGTCAGACCCAGATGAGGGCCTGACCCAGGCCAACATTGAGCACCTCATCTACCGGGCCCACCAGCTCGATAAAGATGAGGTCATCGCGCGCATCCTCATGGCAGAGGGCCGCGGCAAGACGGTTGTCTTTACGCGCACCAAGCGCGCGGCAGCGAAGCTTGTTGAGGAGCTCAACGATCGCGGATTTAACGCCGCAGCCGTTCACGGCGACCTCAACCAGGACCAGCGCGAGCGCGCAATGGCCGCTTTCAAGGCTGGCAAGAAGGATGTGCTTATCGCGACCGACGTTGCCGCGCGCGGCATCGACGTTGATGATGTCACACACGTCATCAACCACACCATCCCAGAAGACGAGAAGACCTACCTGCACCGCGTTGGCCGCACCGGCCGCGCCGGCCGCACCGGCATCGCCGTGACCTTTGTTGACTGGGATGACCTGCACAAGTGGGCCCTCATCAACAATGCCCTCGAATTTGGTCAGCCAGAACCAACCGAGACATACTCTTCGTCGCCACACCTGTACAGCGATCTGAACATTCCAGAGGGCTCGAAGGGCCGCCTCAAGCCAACGCCGATCAAGGAGCACACTCCTCGTGAGGGCGGCTCACGCGATGGCGGTCGCGGCTCACGCGACAACTCGCGCTCGTCCGGTGGTCGTTCGTCTGGCTCACGCAACGGCGGCACCCGAGAGCGCACGAGGCGCCCAGCATCCACCGACGCAGCCGGGACCGAAACCGTGGTCACCGAGCCAGCCCCTACTGCTGCCGGAGAGGCCGCGCCTAACCGTACCCGCCGTCGCCGTCGCCGCAACCACAGCAGCACTGGTGAGGGCGCTATCCACTCGGCACCAACCGAATAGGCTCATCCGGTTGATTCGTTGAACCTGCGAGGGCTCCCCACCATTGGTGCGGGAGCCCTCGTGTTCACTCCCGGCGCATTATTGCTCAACCTTTTGCATCGCTGATGGCCTCAGCGCTGATACTCTGAACAACATCAACAGTGGCGGTTTTTGACCGTCAGTTTCTAAAGGCGGAATCCGTGGCACACCAAGCACCAACACTGAACGATCTGGTAGACGACGCTATTTTCTTGTCGGCGGAGTACCAGTCAACCGTTCAGCAGCGGTGGGGTTCGAGCGACTGGCGTGTTGATACCACGGTCCCCGAATTTGTGTTTTTTGGATCAAATAAACAGTCGTTCCGCCCGCACCTTATTGGTTCGGTCGCCGCAGCTGGGCAGCCGTGGCGCTGGGGTTGGGACCGCACGTTTCTGTTTCCCGCGAGTATGCTCGCGACGGCAAAGGGCGTACGCACTCAGGGCAAGATCTTTGGAATTTCCGCGCTCAACTCCCGCGATGCGGCCGCTTCGACTGCGTCAGATCAGGCGCTCCGTAACACGCTCGCCGCAAAAACGCTGTCAGGTCAGTACATTCACGTTGTCGCAACCGCTGCGCACGGCACGTCCCTGTGGATGCTGCTTGACAGTTCAGGCGTTGAACTCGCCGAGCCCACAACAGATTCGATCACTCTCGCTCTTGGCCATGGCATCGCGACCACAACGGTAACCGACGCGACGAGGGCACTCAACGCCTACGCCAAGCGCCGCGGTGTTGCAATTACTTGGCCACAGCCGAGCATCGCCGAGTTGCGGGCCTCAAACGGCACTGTTGTTGTTGCCCTCGACGACCACGGGCACATCCGTTCGGTGGTCACTGCAGCGCCGATCGAACGGGTTGAGGCTCAGCATCAGGGCACTACCCCTCCAACCGGGCCTGCTCGCGCGGAAAACCTTGGACAACCTTCATCGGCCGCGGCCGATGCGGCAGCGTCGTCCGTCCAGAACGTGTCTCGCTCAGAGGCTCCGGCCCCTCAGCCCTCAACGGTCGAATCGCCAGCAGCTGCACCGTCCCAAGCAGGGGCCTCGCCAACTCGGCCAGCCAATCCGCCAGCTGCTGAGGCTGCCCGTCAGCCTCGTTCGATGCCAACACTGTCACATTTGGCGCCTGCTCAGCCGGTCATCCAGCCAGGCTCGGCATCGGCCTCGGAAGAGGCCCGCGGTAAGGGATTCTTCGGACGACTGTTCGGCAAATAAAAAACCGCTCCCTGGGCTGAGCCGACGAGGACGTACCCTCAGAGTCCCGCGTCGCGCTTCATCTGCGCAACCGTCGTTGCAGACGTGGTGCACTCACCAAGACGGTTCTCTTTGCCGGCCCCGTGGTAGTCGCTTGAACCGGTCACAACCAGCCCAAGCCGATCCGCCTCAGCCCGAAGCGGAGGGAGCCATTCCCTGCGATTCTCCGGGTGGTCAAGTTCAATGCCGTAGAGGCCACGGTCAGCGAGCAGCTTCATCCGCTCGACCGGCATTGGCGCGCGCTGACGCGTTGCGGCAGGATGCGCGAGTACTGGCAGTCCCCCGGCGGCCCTGACCAGTTCAACAGCCTCGACCGTGTCGACCGCATAATTAGGCACGTAGTATTTGCTCCCGGGGTGAAGCACATCTGCGAAGGCCGCACCCCTGTCGTGGTAAAAACCCCGAGTGACCAGCGCATCAGCGATATGCGGCCGCCCAACAGTCGCACCGTCAGAAATCGCCGAGATAACGTCGTCCCAGGAAAAATCGATATCCGCCGAGAGCAGTTCAACCATGGCACGCGCCCTGCGGTCTCGATCGGTGCGAATGCGTTCGGTCACGCTCAGTAGGGTCGCGTTATGCGGGTCGATGAAGTATGCCAGCAGATGAACAGCAAATCCCTGCGTTTTGGTGGTGAGCTCCATGCCTGGAATGAAGTCGAGTCCGTGTTCTAAGGCGACCGCAGCAGCCTCTGGCCATCCGGCTGCCGTGTCGTGATCGGTGAGGGCAAGTCCGGCAAGGCCGATGCCTGCGGCCTCCCGCACAATCTCCGCTGGGGTGAGCGTGCCATCTGAGATGACTGAGTGCGTGTGGAGATCGTACCGACCAATCGGGTCTTGCCCCGTTGCATCCGGCGTAACTGTGGCCATCCCCCCATGCTATCCCCGAGACCTCAAACTCCCGGCATCCGTTGTGGATTGTGTTGGCCGAACGCCGTTGCGACGAGCGTTCCCGCCGCTCACAGTGGTGAACGAGCCGACACCCCGGCAGCGCGCCATCGGCGTTTGTCCAGACGGCTGCCCTAGGCTCGGGAAACGTTATGGGAAGACTTATCGCTGCGATCATTTTGCTGGTACTCCTCGCGGCCGGCGTGCTTTCCGTGTGGCCACAAGTGGCAAACTTCGAGTTGCTCTTCCCGTTTGCTCAGGCCGTTTCTTTGCGAGGCCTTGGCGTCGCTGCCGCCGTCGCTCTTGTCATTCTGAGCGTCTTGCTTTCGCTGCTCATCAAACCGATCCGCGGCTTCCTCTCGGCGCTCATCGTCATCCTTATGCTGTTCACCATCGCAAACACCGCCATCATTGTGACGCGGGGCGCTGGCAACACGGCGTTTGCGGAGCCTGCCCCAACCGACATCACCGTTGGGTCGTGGAATACGCTTGGCGACTCCGTTGACGCGGATGACATCGCGGCGTTTGCCGTCGACAATAACCTGCGTGTGTTGTCCCTTCCCGAAACGACCGAGGTCATCAGTAATCAGGTTGCGGCCCGCATTGCCGCGCTTGGCGGTCCAACCATGGCGGTACATCACGTCGCGTTTGATAGCGTCTATCGAGCCCGTTCAACCGGGTTGCTGATTGACGTATCCATTGGAAACTACGCAATCACAGAATCGAAGACGGAAGGCACGTCGCTTCCCTCGTTTGTGGCCACACCAACGAGCGACACGGCCCTCCCAACCATCGTCGCGGTACACGCCATTGCGCCAATGCTCGAAACGATGCAGCCGTGGCGCGACGACCTCGCCTGGGTTGAGCAGCAGTGTGCACGGCCAAACACCATCCTCGCCGGGGACTTTAACGCAACGGTTGATCATTTCCCCGCCGACAGCAAGTGTTCGGATGCCGCGCTCGAGACCGGCAACGCCGCCTTCGGAACGTGGCCAAGCAGCATCCCGTCGCTGCTCGGCGCTCCAATCGACCACGTGCTGTACACCTCCGAGTGGAAAGCGACCGGCATGAATGTTATTCAGAGCTTCGATGACGCCGGAAGCGACCATCGCCCCATTGTTGCGCAGCTTTCCCGCCGCTAACGGTGGCACAATAGATGCATGACTTCTTCCACCGCATCATCAAGCGACGCCACAACGCCAGTCGCAGACCCGCTGGCTGAGGCTGCCGTTGTAATCGACAACAGCAACCGCTCCACAACGCCAACCTCGAGCGCATTTGGCTCCTACATCATGACCGACTGGGCCGATTCCGCATCGCCCCTTCCAGAGCCGCGCGAACAGGCACCCTTTGCCGCGAAACGCCGAGCAGCACTGTCGCTGCGGTACCAAGGCAAGCGCCTGGTCATCCGCGCCGGCGACATGAAGCAGCGCTCAAACGATACGTTCTACGCCTACCGCGCACATTCCGCGTTCAGCCACCTGACGGGCTGGGGTTCGGATGCCGAGCCAGGCTCTGTTCTTGTTTTCGAGCCTGCTGGCGAAGGACACGATGTCACCCTGTACTTCCGCGAGCGTGCTGGACGCGACTCCGAGGAGTTCTACGCAAACCCCGAAATTGGCGAGTTCTGGATTGGGCCCCGCCCATCGCTTGCGCAGGTCGCCGCTGACCTCGGCGTGAACACACGAGACCTCTCCGATTTTGTTGCTTCCGACGACGACCTCACCCTCGGAAACGATGCGCTGAACAGGGACCTCTCCGAGCTGCGGCTTGTGAAGGACGAGTACGAGGTCGAACAGATGCGCCAGGCTGTCGACGCAACCGGACGCGGCTTCGACGACATCATCAGCGAGATCGGCCGTGCGTCTGAGCACCACCGCGGCGAACGCATTGTTGAGGGAGTCTTTAACGCCCGCGCGCGCCTCGACGGCAACACGGTCGGTTACGACACCATCGCGGCGAGTGGCTCCCACGCCTGCATCCTGCACTGGACCACCAACGACGGCCCCGTCACGCCTGGTGACCTCATCCTCATCGACGCTGGCATTGAGCTCGACAGCCTCTACACGGCCGACATCACTCGCACGCTGCCCGTCAATGGCACGTTCACGCCTACACAGCGCGAGGTCTACGAGGCAGTACGAGAGGCTGCGGATGCCGCCTTCGCTATCGTCCGCCCAGGCATCAAGTTCCGTGAGGTGCACGAGACGGCTATGGCCGTGATCGCCAGGCATACGTCCGAGTGGGGATTCCTTCCGGTAAGCCTCGAAGAGACGCTGAACCCACAGACGCAGTACCACAGGCGTTACATGGTGCACGGCACAAGCCACCATCTCGGCATTGACGTGCACGACTGCGCGCAGGCACGCCGCGACCTGTACCTCGATGGCACCCTTGAGGCTGGCATGGTCTTTACGATCGAGCCGGGGCTTTACTTCCAGCCAGATGACCTGACCGTCCCCGAGCAGTTCCGCGGCATCGGCGTTCGGATCGAGGACGACATCCTAGTCACGGAGTCCGGCGCAGAGAACCTGTCGATCAATATTCCTCGAACTGCAGATGATGTTGAGGCGTGGATGGCAAAACACGCCTAACGCCTGTTCTCTCGCAACACACAGCAGCGCCCCGGACCGGAACGGTTCGGGGCGCTGCTGTGTGTTGTCTGGCGTTCTGCCTGAGGCTACTGCTGCTCTGGGGACTGCAGGATGTTGCGTGCCTTATGCGCAAGATCGGGATCAACAACGACGTCGTAGCGTGAGGCGACCATCTGCATGACCGAGGAGAAGTCGCGGCGGTTGCGGTTCATGGAGTACGAAAGAACCCCGAACAGCATGCCGAATCCTGCACCGATGATAATGGCGGCAAGGAACACGGACCAGATGGATGAGTTTTCTGGCTGGAAGAGGAAGAGGATGAGCCCGAAGAACAGACCCATGTAGGCACCGGAAAGGGCACCCATGAGTGCAACTTTTCCGTAGCTCAGGCGGCCGGTGACTCGTTCGACGCTCTTGATATCGCTGCCAACGATCGAGACATGACTGACGGCAAAGTCTGCGCGAGCGAGGCGATCAACATCGTGCTGGGCCTGCTGATAGGTCTCGTGTGATGTCACCACCTCACCCTTTGGCAGTTCAGGAAAGCGTGTTGCGGCGCGTGGACTCGCGGGTGATGGTGTGCTCATACCTCCATTCTGGCACGGGGCTGTGTCCGCCGCACCGGTCGTTATGAACGACCCGTGATGAGGCGTCTCGCAACGGGTTGAGGATGCGGCCGCATCACCCAGCAGGTGAAGGTAAGTTAGAGGGGTGAGTACCTCCAGAGTTTTCGTTGGCCGCCTGGCCGGATGCGGTGTGTTTGACCCGGTCGGAGACCGAGTCGGCCGAGTGCGCGACGTCATTGTGGTGTACCGAAAATCTGGTTCCCCGCGGGTGGTTGGTCTGGTCGTTGAGATTCCTGGCCGCAAGCGGGTGTTTGTGTCAATTGGACGTATTACATCGATTGGCTCTGGCCAGGTCATCACGACGGGGCTCATCAATGTGCGCCGCTTCGAGCAACGCGGCGGCGAAGTGCGCATCATCTCCGAGATGATCGGGCGTCCGGTTGATTACGTTGACGGCAGTGGAGAAGGCTCCATCGAGGATGTTGCGATCGAAAAGAATCGCGCAGGTACGTGGGAAATCAGCGAGCTATTCATCCGAAGGCCAAAGCCGGGGGCGTCTCCGTTTAGCAGGGGAAGCACGTCGTTTGCCAAATGGTCTGAGGTGCGAGAGCGCAACCTCCCTGGCCAGGCGCAGTCTGCAGAGCACCTCATCGCGACGTATTCCGATCTGAAACCAGCAGACCTCGCAAACACGCTACTCGATCTTCCGCAGGAGCGGATGCTTGCGGTCGTTGGCGAGCTGCCAGACAACCGACTTGCCGATGTCCTCGAAGAAATGGCCGAAACGGATCAGCTTGTCATCCTTGCTGCCCTCGGTGACAACCGCTCCGCAGACGTGCTCGATAACATGCAACCGGATGATGCGGCCGACCTGATCGCGCAGCTCCCGCAGGCAGAGGGTGAGCACCTGTTGACCCTCATGGAGCCGGAGGAGGCCGAAGACGTGCGCATGTTGCTCACGTATGGCCACGACACGGCCGGTGGACTCATGAGCCCAGATCCGATCGTGGTTTCGGCAGAGGCGACCGTCGCTGAAGGCCTTGCGCTCATCCGCAAGCACGAGCTCGCGCCGGCGATGGCCGCGGCGGTCTGTGTGACGCTCCCTCCCTACGAGACACCAACTGGCAAGCTTCTTGGCATTGTGCACTTCCAGCGCATGCTTCGTTACCCACCGCACGAGCGCCTCGGCGGACTCATCGACGAGGGTCTTGAGGTGAGGGTCGACACATCAGCGGCCGAGGTCTCCCGCATCCTTGCGAGCTACAACCTGGTGTCAGTTCCCGTCGTGGATGCTGACGATCACTTAGTCGGCGTTGTGACGGTCGACGATGTGCTTGACCACCTACTTCCCGATGACTGGCGAAGTCATGAGGCAGACGATGACCTGCACAGTAGCTCGGTTCCGAAAAACGCTCCAACACACAAGGGGGTGCTGTAGTGGCACGGTCGCCTCGCGCACAGAACAGCTTTGACTCCCCCGTTCGCGCTGGCCGGCGTCGCACGGCACCTCAGCGAAACGTGTCCGGCAGCGAATCCTTCGGCCGATGGACGGAGGGCATCGCCCGCGCCATGGGAACGCCCTGGTTTTTGCTCGGCCTCACGCTCTTCTGCATGGCCTGGCTCATGTGGAACACGTACGGTCCGGAATCGGCGCGCTTCGACTCCGCCGCGCTCGGGTTCACGGCACTCACGCTCATCCTCTCGTTGCAGGCTTCGTACGCCGCACCCATGATTTTGCTCGCGCAGAACCGCCAGGACGACCGCGAACGCGTGCAAATGGAGCAGGACCGCCAGCGGGCCGAGCGCACGCTTGCCGACACCGAGTACCTTGCCCGCGAGGTCGTTGCGCTCCGACTCGCACTCGAAGACCTCGCCGGCAAGGATTTCATCAGGTCAGAGATGCGCGCCATCCTTGCGGAGCACGATGCCAAACTCGCTGCAGCACGTCAGGCGGAGACGCAGACGGACGGGTCTGCGGCGAAGAATACTGCCGAGTAGCATGGCCACATCACCGGCAACACCGGAGTCGATTCGCCAAGCTCTCAGCGCTGTCATCGACCCAGAGATCAGAAAACCCATTACCGATCTTGACATGGTTGGCGACGTGTCGGTTGACGGTGCGGTTGCTTCGGTCACAATCAAACTCACCATCGTCGGCTGCCCCGCTGCGCGCGCAATTGAGCGCGACGTGACCAAGTCCGTGCTCGGGGTTTCAGGCGTTGACGATGCCAAGATCACGGTCACCGTGATGACGGCGGACGAGCGAAACGCCCTCATCGAGAAGCTTGGGGCTGGAAAAAAGAAGACGCCTCAATTTGGGCCAACCAGCCTCACGCGCATCATTGCGGTAACGAGCGGAAAAGGCGGCGTTGGTAAATCAACGCTTACCGCAAACCTTGCCGTTGAGCTCGCGGCGCGAGGCCTCGCCGTTGGCATCGTGGATGCCGACGTTTTTGGTTTCTCGATCCCAGGCATCCTTGGCCTCGTGGATGACGAGGGAAACACCCTCAAACCAACGCGCGTTGGCGGGATGATCCTTCCCCCCGTCGCCCACGGGGTAAAAGTGATCTCAATCGGGATGTTTCTTGAGGGAACCGATGCGGCTTCTCGCGCGGTTTCGTGGCGCGGACCGATGTTGCACCGTACCATCCAGCAGTTCCTTACCGACGTGTTTTTTGGTGATCTCGATGTGCTCCTGCTTGACCTTCCTCCGGGCACGGGCGACGTCGCCATCTCCGTTGGCCAATTGCTGCCGCAGGCGGAAGTGCTTGTGGTGACGACCCCTCAACCGGCGGCTGCCGAGGTTGCGGAACGATCCGGCATCGTTGCGCGACAAACGGGCCAAACGGTCGTTGGCGTTGTTGAGAATATGGCAGGCGTGATCGCCCCAGACGGAACGCTGCTTGAGATCTTTGGTTCTGGCGGTGGCGAAGAAGTCGCTCGTCGCCTCTCGGAGGACCGGGTCGGTCGCGACGGAGGCAGAGTGGTTCCTTTACTCGCGAGCGTCCCCCTCAGCATCCCACTCAGGGAGGGCGGCGACTCAGGTGCGCCAGTTGTGCTTGCCAACCCTGCGGATGCGGCCTCCGTCGCCATTCGCGAGGTCGCCACGCAGCTGCTCAACCAGGGCAGGGGCCTCGCTGGCAGAAAGCTTCCGTTCGCCTAGCCGCCTTGCTACGGCCCAGACGGGGTAGGCGGCTGATGCTTGCCGCGAACTGACGTTGAACCGCGCAGGTTACTAGGTAGCTTCCGAGTCAAAACGCAGCGGAGCGTCTGGGTCGATGACCAACGGGTCTGGGCTGCGCAGCCGGGTCGTTGTTGCTGCGGCTGTCGCGGCGGCGGCCGGTGCGGCAGGGTCATCGAGCAGGGCATCACGGATGATACGTCGTGGGTCGTACTGGCGAGGATCGAGCTTTTTCCAGTCAACCTCGTCGAACTCGGGACCCATCTCATCGCGCATGCGATCCTTGGCCCCATCGGCCATGTTGCGCAGCGATTTAATGAGTCGAGCGAACTTAGCAGCATATTCCGGAAGACGATCGGGACCGAGCAGAAAAACGGCGATCACACCGATCACCAGCAGCTTCTCGAACGTCAGGCCCATTGTTCTAGAGTAATACGTTTTGGCGGGCAGCGGGTTCGGCGCCCAGTGGCTCAAATCCAACGCATCCATGGAATTTTTTCTACATACCTATGTAATGTTTCATTCTCACACGCCACCAAAATATAGATACCCTACGTCATATTACTTTGGAGAGCCTGCACGAATCGGTACGCCAACCTTGCAGCCACTGGACACTCAAAGGAAAACCCCGCTATGAAAACGAGCCTCGGACGGCGACGACTACTCGCGCTCTGCATGGTTCCGCTCCTCTTTGCTGGACTCTGGGGAGTTCAGCAAATAGGCACAAGCCAGTCAGCATACGCTGATAAAGCAGCGGCTGGCCTAGCCAGCAGCACCCTCGAAGGGCTCGGCTCCGCACCATTTGTCGTTGAGGTTCAAGAACAATTGGGCGAGTGGCGCAAGACCGCCTCAGAAAAAGAAGCCGTCAACCTCTATCAGGCCAGTGGCGCAGCCTTTCCCGTTGGCATCCCTGGGTTTGCCGAACTCACAACGGTTTCGCTGACCTACAGACTTCAAGCGGGAGGTTCGTCCGGATATGTGACGCCATCCTTCGCCCCCGCTTACACGTGCAACTCAGCTTGCCAAGAGACGTATCCCTATCTTCGCTTCAATGTTCGCCTCGACAACGGCGCAAACATCGCTACAGGCGTGACGCTCACCGAATTTAACTCCCTCACAACTAGCTCAACGCCGCTCTTGCTGCCAGGAGTCTCGCATTCAATTACCGTCGATATTTATCTCGACAACAACACCCCATACAGGTTCGACAAACAGAACGTCAGCCTCGGGATGACGCTGACGGCCATGTCAGCTGCCAATACCTCCTAGCGTTGGCGCCCCGTTCCACTATGCCCGCCCACAATCCGAAACGAAAAGGAATAGCGTTGAAGCCTCACCGTTCCCGGCAATCCAATATCCCCCGTCGACCGATCGGTCGGTCACTCATTGGGATTGCACTTGGCGCGCTCTCGTTGTCCGCGGTCATCGGGCTGACGAGCAGTCAGAATACGACCTCGGGGTACATAGCGAAGGGGCATGTTTCCGCCCAGCTCACGTTGAAAGTGCCAAAGTACAAATTCACGTCGATTGCCCTAGGCGGGCCAGCTTGGCGCCTGAGCATTAACGAAAAAACAAACACCATTTTGGTGACAGACTACGGCGCGACAATGAAATTTGTTGATGGAGCGTCCAATAGGCTCTCTAAAACGGTCTATGTTCCCGGATCAGTACCTGCGACACCACTCAATTACCGCACATACGGGTCTGACGTTGATGAGACGAAGAACCAATATTACATCGCTGTCGCACAGACCAACACCGCATACCAAATCAGCCCACAATACAATTATTCGAGCGAAAAATTTGGCTATGACATCACTTTTGCACGTTCAATTTTGGTGAACCCCACGAACCGCAAGGTATGGATCCTTGGTAGCTCACACATGTGGCGTTTTCACGCGGATACGTTCTCTCTCGAGGGGATGGCAGGCGTACCGAATGCCGACTACCGAGAGACGGTAATCAACCGAACAAATAGCCAGCTGTACTTCACCAATTCCAACACAAACAACACGGTTACTGTTTTTGACGGACTCGGTATGAAAGTGATTACGACCGTTACGGTGGGCACTGCGCCGCGTGGACTCGCCCTCGACACGACGAGAAATCTGCTTTATGTTGCAAATTCTAAGAGTTCCTCCGTCTCTGTCATTGACACGCTGACAAACACGCTCGTCGACACCATTACCGTCTCGGCAAACCCAATTGGTGTCGCCGTTGACTCCCTGCGAAACAAAATATTTGTCACACACCACTCGAACCTTGGAGAATTCGCGACGGCACAGTCGGGAACCGGCTCCATCGACGTCATCGATGGAGCGACGAGAACCATCGAAGACGTGATTTCAACTCCCTCCGATGCGGGAGGCACCGACATTCGTGTCAATCAGACAACGGGAATCATCTACGGCATCGCAGGCACAGACCTCTACCGAATCGAACCACGCGCATAACTGAATTGGTAAGACGGTGCGCTGTCCAGGCGAGGTATCGGCGACGTCGAAGCCCACTTCTACGCCACGCGCCAACAGTCGAGCAGTCATCCGCCCCGCAACGAGTAAGGTAAAGACACTGTCTGACTTACCTGGAGAACTAGCGTGTCCAACATCGAAAACAACTGGAAATTTTCCGAAGACCTGCCCGTAGAGTCGCCGGTCATCGAGAAGGCACGCAAGCTCTCCATCGAGATGGGCGTTGCACCCATCTCACGCGCTGTCGGCTCGCAACTCGCAAGCATTGTTGCCATGACCGGCGCCCGAACCATCGCCGAGGTAGGCACTGGCCTTGGAGTCAGCGGCCTGTGGCTTCTCTCCGGCAGGGACAACATTTCGCTTACAACAATCGATAGCGAATCTGAGTATCACCGCCACGCACGTGCACTGTTCACTGAGGCCGGGATTGCACCGTCACGCCTTCGCTTCATCAACGGCAAAGCCGAAGACGTGCTTCCCCGCATGAACGAGAACAGCTATGACCTCGTGATCATCGATGCGGACCCTGATCAGCTTCTTGAGTACTTTGAGCACAGCCTTCGTCTCATTCGCCCCGGCGGTACCGTGCTCGTTCCTCGGGTGCTCAAGGGAGGTCGTGTCGCCGACCCAGCTGCCCGCGACGATGTCTCAGTTGATTACCGTACGCTCCTCACCGAGCTTGCCTCGTCGGATGCTGTGGTCACGGCGCTCTCCCCCGCCGGCGACGGCCTGCTGCAGGTCACACGCGTCGGCTAACGTCGTAGCGCCGCAGCATGTTTGGTCGCAAGACCACTTATTCTGGCCTCGATCTCACTCATTCGGGCTCGTAGCGCGTTAGTATTGAGCCGTCCAACTCATAACGAAAGAAGTAGCGCAGTGATACCTGCAGTGAAAACTGTCCTGAGCAAATACGCAACGTTTGACGGCCGCGCAAGCCGTTCCGAGTACTGGTTTTGGGTACTCGCCTATGTGCTTGCATACCTGGCAATCAGCATCGTGGCTGGCATCCTTATTGCCCTCACCCGGGGCTCCGGCGGCGTATCGTTGCTCTTTGGCCTCATCCTCATGCTCATGAGCCTCGGTGTCCTCATTCCAACCATTGCCGTTGGAGTCCGACGTTTGCACGACGCTGGCTACTCAGGCCTCCTCATCCTGCTCTCGTTTGTTCCGTTTGTCGGCGGCATCGTTGTACTCATCTTTATGTGCCTGCCAAGCACACCAGGCCCAAACCAGTACGGTAACCCAAACCCCCTCGACGGCAGCGGTCAGGCTTTTGGCGCTGGGTACGCGACTCCCGGATACGGTCAGCAACCTGGATACGGCCAGCAGCCGGGATACGGCCAGCAGCAGTATGGCCAGCAGCCCTACGGGCAACAGCCTGGTTACGCTCAGCAACCCCCTGCCGCGCCGTACGGGCAGCAACCTCCGGTTGCACCATACGGCCAACAAGCTCCTGCAGCACCCTACGGGCAGCAGTATCAGCAGCCAACAGATCAGCAGCCTGCGTACCAGCAACCGACCTACGAGCAGCCCACGTACCAGCAGCCCACGTACCAGCAGGCGCCGGTTGACGGTGTCCCGCCTGTGCCTTCCGCTGACGTTCCAGCTGATAGCGGCGCAGCAGTAGACCATGCCACCCCAGCAGACGCTCCTGCACCGCAGCAGGATGGCGACCAGCCAACCACCGGTTGGCAGACCCCTCCAGCAAACTAGTACTCGTTCAGCAGCGAGGGCTGGCACCGAATTCGTTCGGTGCCAGCCCTCGCTGCTTTGTGAGGACCGTGACGTTCGAACCCTATCGGCGGCGGTAGGTGAGGTCGAAGATAATCCGCCCCGCAACGTGGGCTTTGTTCTCAAAGCTTGTCACTACGCGCCCCTCAAAGCGCGGTGCCCAACCACCAACCGTATCAATCTCATCGGATACCTCCCGATCAACACCACTCTGCCGAGCCTGTGTCAAGGGGCTGTCGGCTCCAACACGCTCCCCAGAATGCACGTTCTCAAACTGCGGTGTTCGATCAAGCACCTCGCGCATTTGCTCTGCATAGCCAGACCAGTCCGTTGAAAGACGCCAGAGCCCGCCAGACCGGAGTGTCCGCGCAACAAGCGGAGTGAAGGAATCGCGCACAAGTCGGCGCTTATTGTGCCGTTTTTTGTGCCACGGATCCGGAAAATTGAGCCAGAGCTCACTCATTGCGTCGTCTGGCAACATCGTTTCGAGGACCTCAGCCGCGTTCGCTTCAACAACCCTCACATTAGTGAGTCCTCGCTGAGCGATACGCGCCATCGTTGAGGCAAGGCCCGGTCGGTATACCTCAACCGCAAGATAATTCCGTTCAGGGCGAAGCTCGGCCATATGAACGATAGCCTCACCAAGACCAGATCCGATCTCCACCACCAAATCGGCGTCGCGGCCAAATGTTGCGGCCGCATCAAACACGTAATCGGCGTGCACCGACGTATCGGTGACAACTCGGGGTACGTCAACGACGTAGCTGTCCGCGTGTGCGTCCCAGGCATCCTGCCGTCTGCCCTGGAGCCGGGTGCCCCTTCGCATAAACGATACGGGCTCGGCCGGGTACTCTCTCGTCGAAGAAACAGTGGTTTCGTTGACGACGGGCTGATCAGCGGGCGTGGTGGGTACGGTTGATTCAGACATTAGTTCAAGCCTACCCGCCAGTTCATGCGGTGTTGTCCCGGGTTCTGCCGCTGCCTCTGCCACCTCTGCTGCGGCTCATGTCTCGTCTCCGCTGCTTGGCCGAGGATTCAGTGACCGGCAAGGATGTCGGCGATCTCCGCCTCAGTGACATCCTCAAATCGCGCGGGAACCCACCGCGGATTCTGATCCTTGTCGATCACCTTGGCCCTGATGCCTTCCCGAAGGTCGTTGCGCCGCAGCATAGCGCTTGAGACCCGGAGATCTTGCTGCAAGACTTCTGCCAACCCTGACGCCCGCCGAGCCCTCGCAAGCGCTTCAAAGGTGACCGCAACAGCGCTCGGCGACGCGGCCCGAATGATACGGGCGGCCTCATTTGCCCGCGCATCCGGGTAGTCCTCGAGCAACACAACAACTTCGCTCAGCGTTGCCGCCGAGTAACACTCATCGATCCAGCCGCGTTGTTCGGCAAGGTCAGAAGGTACACGTTCGGCGTAGCGCTCGACGAGGGCACGCGGATCTGAATGCTCGTGAGTCAGGGCTGTGCTCAGCGTCCGAAGGTGCTTGGAAGGCACCCAGGCATCCGCAAAACCGCAATACACGGCATCGGCGCCCGACATGACGTGGCCGGTGAGCGCGAGATGGTCGCCGAGCCGCCCCGGCGCGTTGGCGCAGAGGAACAGGCCACCAACATCAGGGGCAAGGCCAATCGCAACTTCAGGCATCGCGACCCGTGAGCGTTCCGTCACAACACGCAGATTTCCGTGTGCTGAAACGCCTACTCCGCCTCCCATGACGATGCCATCCATCAGCGCGACAAAGGGAAAATCAACCCGTGAGATCGCGAGGTTGACCGCGTATTCGAGCCGCCAAAACTCCGTCGCCGCGTCCTGCGACATCGAGGCGATGAGTTTAATATCGCCTCCTGCACAGAGCCCCCTCTCGCCGGCCCCGTCGAGCAGAATACCCGCGAGCCCAAGCGGATGAACGCTATCGATTGCTTCGCGGAGCCGCCAGAGCATTCCAGGTGTCAACGCGTTGAGTGCGTGCGGCCTCGCAAGGCGCACCCTCAGGAAGCGGCCCTCTCGCCAGGTCTCGACATCATCGTGCGCTGCAACGGGCTCGGTCATAGTTTCACCATAGAGGACAAGCGCCCGGTTAACGCAGAACAACCCGCCTGCATCAGGCGGGTTGTTCAGGTGCGTTGACCGCTGCTGGTTCGTTGGAAACAGGTGCGCGGCCCGTGCGGAGAAGAATTCTTCTGTGCTAGTCCTTGACTACCCCGGCGAGCGCGTTGTGCAGCTCTTTTGCCTCGGCATCATTTACTGAGACGACCAAACGGCCGCCACCTTCAAGGGGTACTCGGACGATAATTACGCGTCCTTCTTTGACGGCCTCCATTGGCCCGTCTCCAGTTCTCGGCTTCATAGCCGCCATGACGCTCCCCTTTCTCGGTTGTGCTGTGAACCCCAGTTTATCGGTTTACCACCGACACTCTCTAATTAACGCGTTTTGTGGAGAGTCGGAATGCCAATTGTTACGACGCCGTTGATCCCAAGCAGGATGCTTATGGCGGGGTCCAGTCAGGAGGATCAATCGCCCAGCCAATCGATAGCCACACCCACTGCCCAATGAGGCACAGCACCACAACGATCATTCTGTACACGGGTGATTTTGGCTGGGCTATCGCACCAAGCGCGGGGAACATCGGCATCAACATGCGAAAGGTGCTCGACTGCGGAAAAAACACCGCAAGCAGGTAGATGCCATAACTCGCGACCCAGAGCCGCAACTCAATACCGAGGCGGCGCATTTGGGGAAGCCAGAATGACGCAACGCACAGGGCGATCACCGCAACGAGGATGATGGCTCCCCACGGCGCCCCGATCCACCAGTTTGCACCCTGAAACCAGGCCGTAAACGGCACGAGGTGTTGATCGCCAATATATGGGCGTCGCCACGCTAGCTCGGTATCGGTATACGCCGTGAACGAGCCGGTCCCGATCCAGGCAACGGCAGGCCAGAGGAACCCCCACCCAACCGTATAGAAACCGAGGATGATGGTTGTGATCCGTTCCCTGACTGGAAACGGCTCCACATTGCGTCGCGCAAATCGAAGCAACCACAGCAGTCCAAGCATGAGCGCAAAGGCAAGCCCAAGCGGGCGCGTGAGTGCCATGATCGGCACGACCGCAAACATCCAGCCGTATCTGCGCTGAACGAGGAGCCACAGCGCCAAGGTAATGAAGAATGCGCCCATGGACTCCGCGTAGGAGACCTGCAACATGGGAGAAACCGGCGAAATGCAGTACAAGAGGATGGCAAACAGGGTTTGCGAGTCGCTGAGGTAGCGGCGGAACAGCTTATAGAGCAGCAAACACGTGGCAAGGCCAAAGACTACAGAAACGAGCGGTGCCATAACGGGCCAGGGAACGGCCGTGACGGCGCTCAGGCCGCGCACCAGCATCGGATAGACGGGCATAAACGCCCACGCACTCTCGGTCACCTGCCCGTAGTCGTTGACCGGGAGCATGCTCGGGTAACCGTACAGCGCAATTCGCCAATACCACTGGCCATCCCAGAGGTTTGAATATTCGATCAGGTTTGGCTGTTGGGTCACCCATCCAGGGGCCGCTACCTGTTGCGCGGCGAAGGCAAGCAGCATGCCAGTGCTAATGATACGCGACACCACAAATACGATGAGCACTCGCACCCACCAGCGCACACCGTTGGCCGCGGTGACGATGCGGCCTGCGAGGCCTACCTGGTCGGGTCTGGGGGTCACGCTGGCAGCTGTGCCGTTGCGCGCGCTATCGAGGGAGGACACCGTTTCAGCCTAGCGGTGGGATGCTAGGCACCGAGCCAGGCCCTTAACCCTCGTTCACACTCGGTAATCTGATCAATGGCAACTCGCTCATCATCGGCGTGAGCCTTGAGCGGGTCTCCAGGGCCATAGTTCACCGCGGGGATGCCGAGCGCGCTGAACCTGGCGACATCGGTCCAGCCATACTTTGGCATCGGCTCCGCACCGACCGCCGCCATGAAGTCTTGCGCAAGTTGTGCGTCAAGCCCAGGCCGAGCCCCTTCAGCCCGGTCGACGACCGTCATGTCAACGTTTGGAAACAATTCACGCAGGTGTTCGATGGCCTCATCGCTTGAGCGGCTCGGCGCGAAGCGATAGTTAACATGAACCATGCACTCATCCGGAATGACGTTTCCGGCGATACCGCCGCTAATGCCAACCGCGTTGAGCCCTTCGCGGTAGACAAGCCCTTCAACCTCAACCTGTCGAGGAGTGTAGTCGGCAAGGATCGCGAGGATATTGGCTGCCTTGTGGATGGCATTCTCCCCCACCCAGCTGCGCGCAGAGTGGGCTCGTTTGCCAAAGGTTCGAAGCTCGACACGAACGTTGCCGTTGCAGCCGCCCTCGATGGCGGAGTTGCTCGGCTCGCCAAGAATCGCAAAGTCGCCAACGAAGAGATCTGGGCGATTACGCGCGAGCCGGCCGAGACCGTTGAGGTCAGAGTCGACTTCCTCATGGTCGTACCACATCCACGTGATATCAACGGTTGGGGCAACAAGTTCGACCGCGAGCTTCAGCTGAACGGCAACACCGGCCTTCATATCAACTGTTCCGCGGCCCCAGAGGTACTCAACGCCATCGATTGTTTCGTATCTCGTTGGCAGGTTGTTGTTGACAGGCACCGTATCGAGATGACCGGCGATGATGACGCGCTGCGCACGCCCAAGGTTCGTTTTGGCAACAACGCAGTCCCCGTCCCTGATGATCTCAAGATGGTCGTATCCGCTGACGGCAGCCTCGACGGCGTCCGCGATGGCTCGCTCGTTTGCCGAAACCGACTCGATGTCACAGAGCTGACGAGTGATATCGTTTGAGGACTGGCTGAGGTCGATCGTAGGCGTTGCATTCACGCCTGCAAGTCTAACGAGATGCGCGTGTGGACGAGTCACGATTGCCGGCGCCCGTGTCTCCTCAATACCAGACTGAGGACAAGCAGCATGAACCATTGTTGCCGAAACCCGCAGAAACTCGCTTCCTTTTTAGGCCCCGCTACCACCGCAACGCACCTGACAAAACCGCTAGCCTAGAGGAATGACTTCTTTGACACGACAGGCATGGGGATACGGACTCGCGACGGTTGCTTCTGACGGCACCGTGCTCGACACGTGGTACCCAGAGCCACAGCTTGGCGGCATCCCAGAGGGCCGCGACCGTTGGATCGCACCGGCCCACATCGAGGAGCTCGCAACCCCAGACCCACGTCGCGATGTAACCGTTGATATCGTCACCGTTGAGATTGACCTCGACGCCGCGCCCGCGTCGACCTCCGACGCATACCTGCGCCTTCACTTGCTCTCACACCTGCTCGCCGCCCCGAACAGCATTAACCTTGACGGCATCTTTGGGCACCTGCCAACGGTTGTTTGGACAACCGCAGGTCCCGTCCATCCAGATGCCTTTGATGCGCTGCGCCCCAGTCTCAAACGCGCTGGAATCATCGCAACGGGAATCGATAAGTTCCCGCGTCTGCTTGACTACGTCACGCCCGCAGGCGTCCGCATCGCAGATGCTTCCCGCGTGCGTCTTGGCGCCCACCTCGCAGTTGGCACAACCGTTATGCATGAGGGTTTTGTGAACTTCAACGCAGGCACACTTGGTCAGTCAATGGTTGAAGGACGCATCTCACAGGGCGTCGTCGTTGGCAATGGCTCAGACATTGGCGGCGGGGCATCGATCATGGGAACCCTGTCAGGTGGCGGGCAACAGCGCATCAGCATTGGTGAGCGTTCCCTGCTTGGCGCCAACTCCGGCATCGGCATCTCGATCGGCAACGACTGCGTTGTTGAGGCTGGCCTCTACGTGACCGCTGGCACCAAGGTCCTTCTGCTCGACGGCGCTGTGGATGCCGACGGCAAGCCAGCAACCGCAAAGGCGGTTGAGCTTTCTGGCGTTGATAACCTCCTCTTCCGCCGCAACTCGCTGAGTGGAGCCGTCGAGGTCGTCGCTCGCACCGGCCAGGGCATCACGCTCAACCCGGCGCTTCACGCGTAACGGCGCTCAACTCCGCGAGCCGGGTGCAGCACCAGCGGGTGCGGCACCCGGCTCTTTGCGTCTCCCCGCCTGTGGATAAGTTCAGCGGAGAACGCGCCATTTTGACACGCTTGCACTATGCATTCGCCAGCCATTGCCGCAGCGCTCTCGCGGCTCGACCCAACCGTTGTTCGATCGCTCGCACGGATGCCTTGGCACGATCACCGAGTTGTGAGTCACGCCACCGCGGCCGCACTCTGGGGATTTGGGCGTCCACCATTCAGCTGCCCTACTGGGCAGCATGGCAATACCTCGCGCCAAGAACGAATGCACCAGCAAACCGTCAACGACTCAGACCACTTGCTACCTCATCTGTCAGTTCCCGTCGGGGCATACCTGCCCAGATCATCCGCCGCATGTTTCCATCGGCTCAAGCTTGAAGCTGAGGACGTGTCTGAGCTTGCCGGCATACGGCTCACCACGCCAGAACGCACGTGGTTCGATCTGTTGCTTCCACACAGTGATGCAGACCGAGGACACACCTTGCCATCGCTCAGCTACCCATGCTCAGGCTCGGGCTCAGCCGGCCAACGCGGCATCGTAATGACCCCGCACGAATCGGCGGTTGTATGGGCAGAGGCCCTACTCCATCGCAGGCTCGTCTCGCTCGCTTCCCTCCGAACGCTTGTTGATCGCAATGCGGGCAGTCTTGGAGTGTCAATCGCCCGGCGCGCACTCGAGCAGATCGTGCGCGGGCCTCGACGCCCAGAGGACTCGCTCGTCCGACTCCGCCTGGCCGAGGCCGGGTTGAGGCCTCGAAGGGATGTTGTGGTGCTGTGCCAGCAAACCATCAGACGCTACCGATTCGCCCTTGCCTTTCCAGCATCGAAGGTCGGTGTTGCCTTTCACACATGCGAATGCCCGCCGGGCCGCCCAGAAGGCTGGACGGTGGCGGGCATAACACCTGAGCGCCTCGCAGAACGAGACGGACTCGCGCAAGAAGTAGAACGCGCCTTTTACGAGGGCGTTGCACTCAATTCGCGCTAAGGCTTGCGAAGCTGACGCTCGGGCGAACCAATGTAGAGCTGCTGTGGGCGACCGATCTTGGTCTGCGGGTCGGTCTGCATTTCGCGCCAGTGGGCGATCCAACCTGGCAGCCGTCCGATCGCGAAGAGCACGGTGAACATGCGGGTTGGGAAGCCCATAGCTTTGTAAATCACGCCGGTGTAGAAGTCAACGTTTGGGTACAGCTTGCGCTCGATGAAGTAATCGTCGCTCAGCGCGATCTGCTCAAGCTCTTTTGCGAGGTCGAGCAGCGGGTCGGTGACGCCAAGCGCCTCGAGGACCTTATCTGCGCTGTTCTTGACGATCATGGCACGCGGGTCGTAGTTCTTGTAAACGCGGTGACCGAATCCCATGAGACGGACGCCAGCGTCCTTATTCTTGACGCGGTCAACAAACTGCTTCACTCCGCCGCCAGATTCGCGAATCTGTCCCAGCATGTCGAGCACAGCTTCGTTTGCGCCACCGTGCAATGGTCCAGACAACGCGTTGACACCGGCCGACACCGAGGCAAACATGTTTGCACCGGTCGAACCAACAAGGCGAACTGTTGACGTCGAGGCGTTCTGCTCGTGATCGGCGTGCAGGATAAGCAGCTGGTCGAGCGCACGTCCGAGTACGGGATCGATGTCGTATTTCTCGGCCATATTGCCGAAGTTCAGCTTGAGGAAGTTGTCAACAAAGCTCAGGGAGTTGTCGGGGTACAGGAATGCCTGTCCAATCGACTTCTTGTGGGCGTAGGCAGCGATAACTGGCAGCTTTGCCAGCAGGCGAACCGTGTTGATCTCGACCATGTCGGGATCGTTCGGGTCGAGGGATCCTTCGTAGTAGGTCGATAGCGCTGAGAGGGCACTTGAGAGCACCGACATGGGGTGCGCGGTGTGGGGCAGCGCGGAGAAGAACCTCTTGAGATCTTCGTGCAGCAGCGTGTGCCGGCGGATGTTCTCGTCGAAGTTTGCAAGCTGATCGGCGGTTGGCAACTCACCATAGATAAGCAGCCATGCGACCTCGAGGTACGTGGAGTTCTCGGCAAGCTGCTCGATGGGGTATCCGCGATACCGCAGAATACCCTTGTCACCGTCAATATAGGTGATTGCCGACTTCGTTGCCGACGTGTTGACAAATCCGTAGTCAAGAGCAGTAAGGCCACTCTGGCGGGTAAGCGTCGAGAGATCTATGGATGATGCGCCTGCTGTCGAGGGAAGCAGCGGAAAATCCGCGCTACCTCCCGGAAATGACAGTGTCGCTTTTTGCTCTGCGTGGCCGCTACCTGTTCCTGCGTCAGTCACGTCATCTCCTCCAGTGGTGAACCGTCAGTGTCTGTGCTGTCAGACAGCACTGTTGTGGACGTCTTGGTCCTCAACCGTTCCAGACTAACGTGTTCAGGGGTTGTGTGCGGAATCCTGGAGACCGTTTCTGATCACTACAAGATCACAAAATGAACTATTGTGCGAAATCCGAACGCAGTCGAGCCGCGGCGTCGGCAATTCGCTCATCGGATGCCGTCAGCGAGAATCGAACGTGTTCAGGGTAGAAATCTCCGTAGAAGGTTCCAGGCCCTGCGAGGATGCCGGCGTCGGCCAACCGGGCGATCGATTGCCAAGCGTCCTTACCCTCTGTAGCCCACAGATAGAGCCCAGCTTCGCTCTGATCGATGCGGAATCCCGCAGCCTCAAGCGCCGGTTTCAACACCGCACGACGAGCACGGTAGCGTTCCTTTTGAGCCAGCACGTGTTCGTCGTCGACAAGCGCAGCGATCATGGCAGCCTGTACGGGAGCCGGCGGAATCATGCCAGCGTGTTTACGAATTGTGGTTAACCGAGCGATGATTGACGCGTCGCCGGCAACAAAGGCCGCACGGTAGCCGGCAAGGTTCGATTGCTTGCTCAACGAGTACACCGACAGGACACCCTCGCGGCTGTCATCAACAACTCGAGGGTCAAGGATGCACGGAGTTGGGTTTTCGACCCACTCCCCCTCCCAGCCAAGTTCGGCATAGCATTCGTCGCCTGCGATAACCGCACCAATGCGACGGGCGGCCGCGACGGCCTCCCTCAGCTCGTCGACACTCAGCACACGACCATCAGGGTTACCTGGCGAGTTCAGCCAGACGAGCTTTGTGCCTGCTGGCCACTCGGCGGGGCTATCGGCAGCAAACGCCTGCGCACCAGCGAGGGCGGCCCCCATCGCGTAGGTCGGGTAGGCAGCGTTCGGATGCACGACGATATCGTCTTCGCCCAGACCAAGCATGAACGGGAGCCAGGCGACCAACTCTTTCGAGCCGACCGTCGGAAGCACCTCCGCATTGGTCAGGCCAGGCACCGAGCGGCGGCGGGCGAACCAGTCAACAATCGCCGCCCTGAGCTCCGGTGTACCGGTCGTTGTTGGATAGGCGTGAGCGTCAGTTGCGGCGGCAAGCGCCTCGCGGATACTCGCTGGGGTCTCATCAACCGGCGAACCGATGGAGAGGTCAACCATTCCGCCTGGATGCTCTGCCGCGCGCTTGGCGTGCGGCACCATGGCATCCCACGGATAATCGGGAAGTTGCCCAAGCATGCGCTTAGTCTTCGGTGTTGTTGACGTTGGCTGGAAGCGCGGCGATGATCGGGTGATCTTTCGCGTAGACGCCAACCTTTGCTGCCCCACCTGGAGAGCCAATATCGTCAAAGAAGTCAACGTTGGCCTTGTAGTAGTCGGCCCACTCGTCAGGGAGATCGTCTTCGTAATAAATCGCTTCGACGGGGCAAACGGGTTCGCAGGCGCCGCAATCTACACATTCATCCGGATGAATGTAGAGCGAGCGCTCGCCCTCGTAAATGCAGTCAACCGGGCACTCGTCAATACAGGCGCGGTCCTTGACGTCGACGCATGGAAGGGCGATGACGTAGGTCACTGGTTCTCCGTACTACTTAGGTGATTATGAACCTCTAGTTTATCCCCTTGCGGCTCCTGCCGCGTCCGCTCACGGCGGCGCGGCCACAACACGGCACACGCGCTCACCACAAGGGTTCCGATGAGCCACACCCAGCCGACAGGATTATTGGGGATGAGCACGCTCCCACCAAGACTGACACTGCTGAAGAGCGCAACGGCAATCATGACGCCGGCACAGAGCTGGACCGCCCTCGCAATACCTGGGTTGAGCATTCGGCTGAGCAGGGCGACCGAGCCAAACGCCACGAGGCCAAGCACGACCCCGGTCGGCAGTCGAACCTCACCTATTACGGTTGTCACCTGGTGCTGAACCGTCGTCAGGATGCCAAGCAGAACACCAAGCATGACCGTGACAAGACCCATAAACAATCGCACGCCGAGGGGAACCGGCTGATCAACAGCATTGGGCGCATCCACAACGAGAACGCTCTGGGATGAGTGCGGAAGTTCGCTCGACGGTTGCAGTGTTGACACTCTTCCAGTGTAGGCGCACTGTGACTGAAGACTGGCTGGCAGTAGACAGCGAGGCCCCGGAACACTATTCTAACTTAGGGCAGGCTAACCAATCCCCTGATAATAGCCGCAAGAAAGGCTGGAATTCCGTGCAAGGAACCGAACTCGCCGGCATGTTTGGCACGTTCCTCATCGGCCTACGCGAAGGACTCGAAGCCGCGCTTGTTGTAGGCATTCTCATTGCATACGTGCGCAGAATTGGTCGCCACGACGTGGTCATTCGAATCTGGATCGGCGTCGGACTCGCGGTGGCACTGTCGCTCGCGACGGGAGCCATCCTCACGTTTGGTGCATACGGGCTCTCCTTTGAAGCCCAAGAATTCATCGGCGGTGCGATGTCAATCCTCGCCGTAGGCCTCGTCACCTGGATGGTCTTCTGGATGCTGCGCACCGCGCGGAACCTCAAGGGCGAACTCGAATCCTCCGTTGAGCGGGCACTGACCGGAAACGGCTGGGGACTCGTTATGGTCGGGTTTATCGCGGTCGCGAGGGAGGGTATCGAAACGGCGCTCTTCCTCTGGGCAGCGGTCAAAGCCACTGGCGACACCCCGATGACCCTGCTTGGCGCCGTGCTCGGCCTCCTCACGGCCGTTGTCCTCGGCTGGCTGATTTACCGCGGGATGCTCCGCATTAACCTCTCCGTCTTCTTTACCTGGACAGGCGCGCTCCTCATCATCGTTGCCGCCGGCGTACTCGCCTACGGCATCCATGACCTCCAGGAGGCCCGCTTCCTTCCCGGCCCGTTTGAGGCAGTACCCGCGAGCGCACCGGCATGGACCCACGGACTCTACGGGCCAGCGGGTTGGGCGTTCCGAATACCAGAAGTGATCGCCCCAGATGGACTGCTCGGCACCCTCCTCAAGGGCACCATCGGGTTCACCCCAGAAATGACCAAGCTCGAAGTCTGGGCCTGGGCACTGTATGTGATCCCCGTACTCACGATCTTCATCGTGAAGGTGCGCAAAAACCGTCGCCCGAAGCAGTCGACGAATGGTGCGCCATCCAACGAGTCCCAAATTCCCGCAACACTCCCCCAGCACGAACACTCAGCCGCTGCAGACGACGCCGTTGCCGAGTCAGCAGCGTCACCAACCCAAACCGGCATCTAGCCGGTCTCATTATTACCCTCGCGTCACACTTCCTCACGTCACATCGAGACGCCCCACCAAGGAGAACCCATGACATCCCGCACACGCGCCACAACGATGGCCACAATGACCCTCGCCGTCGGCATCACGGCTACGCTCACCGGCTGCGTACCTAATAACCAAGGAGCCAATGCCACCGCGCTGTCGGTCGACAGCACCGCGAGCGACTGTGTCGTGGATGCGGCAACCGCCCCCAGCGGACCAATCACGTTCTCCGTCACCAACTCCGGCGACCAGGTGACGGAGTTCTACATCCTTGCTGAGGACAAGCTCCGCATCGTCGGAGAGGTCGAGAATATCGCTGCTGGCGCCAGCCGAGACCTGACTGTTGTTGCCCAGCCGGGCACGTACTACACGGTGTGCAAGCCCGGCATGATCGGCGAAGGTATCGGCCAGACGGAGTTCACAGTCTCTGGCAAGACGGTTGAACTCAGCGGCAACGACAAGGAAGCCGCCGATGCGGCAATCGCAAACTACACCGCCTACGTGAAGCAGCAAGTCGCGGAGCTCCTGCCAAACGTGCAGTTGCTCGCCGACGCGTACACCGCTGGAGATGACGAACAGGCCAAGGCCCTCTTCCCCATCACACGCATCAACTACGAGCGCATTGAGCCAACTGCCGAACAGTTTGGCGACCTCGACCCAAAAATCGACTACCGCAAGCAGGGCGCTGAGGATGAGGGGCTCGACTTCACCGGCTTCCACCGCATCGAAATGGACCTGTGGCTAAGCGAGGCACAGGCGAACTACCCTGATGAGACCATCACAGCCCTCGACGCCGCCGGCCGAGCAGCCATTGCCGAGCAGCTCGTGACCGACGTGACTGCGCTCAAGGCTGCCGTCGACGATCCCAAGTTTGAGCTCACGCTCGGCGACATCACCAACGGAGCAATCGGCCTCCTTGACGAGGTCGCAGCTCCAGACGGCAAGCTGTCAGGCGAAGAAGACGAGTTTTCCCACACCGACCTCTACGACTTCTACGCCAACGTTGAGGGAGCAGAAGTTGCCTTCGGAAACGTGCGCGACATCGCCGCGAGCAAGGGTGACGAAGGCACAGAATTGGTGAGCAAGCTCGACACACAGTTTGCCGCGATGAAGACGCTCCTCGAAACCTATGGCAACCCAACCGACGGATTTGTGTCCTACGACACCGTCGATCAGGAGTCGCGAAAGGCACTCGGGGCCCAGCTCAACGCACTGAGCGAGCCGCTTGCCACACTCACCCACACCGTCCTCGACGTCAAAGCGTCCTAAACCCGGCAGCCCGGTCAGAATCATCCGAGAATCAACCGATTCTGGCCGGGCGACAACCATCACCTGCGTAGCATGATGAGGTGACCCCAAATATGACCCCCAGCGATTCCAACATACCTGGCGTTCCAAGTGACAAACCGCCGCGCGACACTCCTACAGATTCCGGCGAGTCTTCGGAGGCGGCGTCCACGCCGGCTGGCCTGTCTCGGCGCGGATTGCTCGGCCTGCTGGGCATTGGCGCATCAGCAGGATTCATCGGTGGCGCGGCAACTGTGGCCGCCGTCGCACGAGGCGAAGCGGTCGCCCCAACCAACGGCGATCAATTCCCGTTCTACGGCACCACCCAGGCAGGAGTCACCACCCCTGCCCAAGACCGGCTGTTCTTTGCCACGTTTGATGTCACGGCATCCGCAACCCGCGACGACCTGATCGAACTCCTGCAAGACTGGAGCTACGCGGCTTCTCGACTCACGCAGGGACTCGATGTGAGCGAGCGAGGCGCGGTCGGCGGTTCGCCCTTGCTGCCCCCAGACGATACCGGGGATGCCCTTGGCCTTCCCGCAAGCGGGCTCACCATCACCTTTGGCGTTGGACCGAGCCTGTTCCAGGATGCAAACGGCAACGACCGTTTTGGCATCGCCGACCGAAAACCGGCCGCCCTTGCGGATCTCCCCGCCTTCGCGTTTGATCTCCTCAGCCCCTCGATGACGGGAGGGGATCTCTGCATTCAGGCCTGCGCCGACGACCCGCAGGTCGCCGTACACGCCGTGCGCAACCTCAGCCGCATCGCGTTCGGGCGGGCACAAATTCGGTGGTCTCAGCTTGGCTTCGGCCGAACGTCGTCAACCTCATCTGCTCAGCAGACGCCCCGCAACCTTTTCGGGTTCAAAGATGGCACCGCCAACGTCATGTCCGAAGAAAAGGATGCGCTTGCCAAGCACATCTACGTCGACTCAACGAGCGACCAGGGCTGGATGAACGGCGGCACCTACCTCGTGGCGCGCAAGATTCTCATGACCATCGAGTCCTGGGACAGGGCGCGGCTTGAGGAACAAGAGAACATCATCGGACGAGACAAAGGTGAGGGCGCCCCGCTCTCAGGCGGCTCGGAATTCACCGAGCCAAATTTCGAGGCAGTGCACTCAGCTGGCGGGCCGGCCATTCCAGTCGACTCACACGTCAGACTGGCGCACCCGAAGCTCAACGACGGCATCCGGTTGCTTCGGCGCGGCTACAACTACGTTGACGGAAATAACGATCTTGGACAGCTCAACGCTGGGCTCTTCTTCATCAGCTTCCAAAACGATCCAGAACATTTTGTGCGTATCCAGAAGAACCTCAAAATGGACACTCTCAACGAGTACATTCGACACGTTGGCTCGGCAGTGTTCGCCATTCCGCCTGGCACGTCCCCCGGCGGATATGTCGGCGAGGGCCTCTTCGCCTAGCTTTCTCCCGCTCGCGGGGTGCAAAACGGCTCGCGGGGTGCGAAATTCTGCACCCCACGAGCGAATTTGCACCCCACGAGCTTGAGAGTGGGGAGAGAAAAAGGGCCCCGCCGGAATGAGTTCGGCGGGGCCCTTCTACAACAGCGTGTTACTCGTTCTGCTTCTTGAGGCGAGCAGTGCTGCGCTGGCGAGCAGACGCGTCAAGCTCTACCTTGCGAATGCGGATCGCCTCAGGGGTGACCTCAACACACTCGTCTTCACGGGCGAACTCAAGGCACTCTTCAAGCGACAGCTGACGAGGAGGCGTCATCGACTCAAACGTGTCAGACGAAGCCGCACGCATGTTGGTGAGCTTCTTCTCTTTCGTAACGTTCACATCCATGTCTTCTGAACGCGAGTTCTCGCCGATAACCATGCCCTCGTAGACCTCTTCGGTCGGCTGGACAAAGAACGACATGCGCTCCTGCAGGTTGATCATGGCGAACGGCGTTGCAACACCAGAGCGGTCAGCAACAATCGAGCCGTTGACGCGGGTAACGATTGCGCCAGCCCAAGGCTCGTAGCCGTGCGAGATAGCGTTTGCGATACCGGTACCACGCGTGGTGGTCATGAACTCAGTGCGGAAGCCAATGAGGCCACGTGCTGGAACGATGAACTCCATGCGGACCCAGCCGGTGCCGTGGTTCGACATGCCATCCATGCGACCCTTGCGAGCTGCGAGCAACTGCGTGATCGCACCGAGGTACTCCTCAGGAGCATCGATGGTGAGGTGCTCAAACGGCTCGTGGATCTTGCCGTCAATACGCTTGGTCACAACCTGCGGCTTACCAACCGTGAGCTCGAAGCCCTCGCGACGCATGTTCTCAACAAGAATCGACAGGGCGAGCTCGCCACGACCCTGAACTTCCCAAGCGTCGGGGCGGCCAACATCGAGAACCTTGAGCGAGATGTTACCGATGAGCTCGCGGTCGAGGCGGTCTTTCACCATACGTGCCGTGAGCTTGTGGCCCTTTACCTTGCCAACGAGGGGCGAGGTGTTGGTACCGATAGTCATCGAGATGGCTGGATCGTCGATCTCGATCATCGGCAGCGGACGAACGTCGTCGGCGTCTGCGATGGTCTCACCAATGGTGATGTCGGCGATACCGGCAACAGCAACGATGTCGCCGGGGCCAGCGCTCTCAGCGGGGAAACGGGTCAGCGCCTTCGTGAGCATGAGCTCGGTGATGCGTACGTTCTGCACGGTTCCGTCGTGACGAACCCAAGCGACCGTCTGACCCTTGTTGATCGTGCCGTGGTGAACGCGAAGGAGCGCGATACGACCGAGGAACGGCGAAGAGTCGAGGTTGGTGACGTGGGCCTGCAGCGGGTGCTCGTCGTCGTACTGCGGCGCAGGTACGTGCTCAAGGATGGCCTCAAACAGTGGCTCAAGGTCGTCGTTGTCTGGCAGGGTGCCATCGTTTGGCTTGTTGCGGCTCGCAGCACCGGCGCGGCCAGATGCGTAGACAACAGGAACGTCAAGGATGGCGTCGAGGTCAAGGTCTGGGTGCTCGTCTGCCATGTCGGAAGCGAGACCAAGCAGCAGGTCCTGGCTTTCCGAGACAACAGCGTCGATGCGGGAGTCGGGACGGTCGGTCTTGTTCACCAGCAGGATAACGGGGAGGTTGCTCTCGAGTGCCTTACGGAGCACAAAGCGGGTCTGCGGCAGTGGGCCTTCGCTCGAGTCAACGAGCAGAACTACGCCGTCAACCATGCTGAGCGCACGCTCAACCTCGCCACCGAAGTCAGCGTGACCAGGGGTGTCAACCACGTTGATGGTGACTGGGCCGTTGGTCGCGTGCTTTCCTTCGTAGAGGATCGCCGTGTTCTTGGCGAGAATCGTGATTCCCTTTTCGCGCTCAAGATCGTTCGAGTCCATCATGCGCTCGTCGGTCTCGAAGTGTGCGTCGAACGAGTTTGTCTGCTTAAGCATGGCGTCGACGAGAGTCGTCTTGCCGTGGTCTACGTGGGCGACGATCGCAACGTTTCGAAGGTCATCGCGGGTGGCCAAAGCCATAAAAGTATCCTCAGGAAGTTCTCAGTGGAGATGTGGCGATTGCCAACTTCCCTATCCTACGCGAATAATGAGGGTCACCCTCGTATTTATCAGTGACTTCTCAACATTTTTCCGTGCGGGCAATCCGAGAAAACTATCCGGTTACCCGCCACTGTGCCACATTCCAGAGCAAGCCAGGAGTGAGGGCGCCGGCATCAATTCCCGTGACGCCCGCGCGATGCACCACAATTTCCGGTTGCTGATAGAGCGGCATGCCGTAGGCATCCGCCCACAGCGTTTGCTCGATCTTGACGAGCGCGTCAACCGACTCTGTGCCGAGTGTTGGGTCGGTGAGTGACAAATTGACCTGTTCAAGGATGGCCGCCTGGTCCGCTGGTTTTGCCAAGACCGGCTTGCCGCCAGCCTGCTTCGAGAGTTTCAGGAGGGCAGCATCAACCGCCCCGTTGGCGTAGAAATTGAAGTTTGCCGGCGCATCCTTCGAACCGTAGCGGAGAGTCGGAGTCGTGACGGCGGCGTTTGTCTCCCACGCAAACAGCGACGCATCGTAGGCGCCAGGAACACCCAGTTTTGACAACCAGTCGTCGCTTGAGCAATCTGTGACCACAAACCCTGCCTGATCCGCGGAAGCCCGAATGAGCTCAAAGGTCGCAGCCCGTCTCGCGTTCTGCGCGTCAAACAAGATGCAAACGGTCGGCGACTTCACGCCGGCCGATGCCAGCATGGACTTGGCCTTGTCGATATTTGGCTTGGCAAAGGCGGCCACACCGGAGTCGGCAGCCAGTGTCTCCTCGTTGGGGTGCCCCTGCGGAAGGAGGAAGGTGTCACGCGGGGTAGCGTCCGCATCAAACGGACCAATCAGCGAGTCAACGATCTCTTGCCGAGGCACGGTCATCAAAAACGCTTGGCGCACCTCTGGTTTGTCAAATGTACCGTTTGCTGATCGGGCAAATTGCAGGTCAAGATGTTCAAACAGGCTGCCCTGTCCTGAAGTCAGGATGACGTCGCTCTCGTCGCTTTTCGCCGCCTTCATCGCGGTCAACAATTCGTCGGTTGGGGCAACAAGCGCCACGTCAAGATCTCCACCGGCAATTGCCTCGATGGTTCCAGAGACATCGCGGTCAACGTCAACGAGGATCGTTTCGATTGAGGCCCTGCTCGACCCGGCATAGTTGTCGTTTGCGGTGAGCTCAAGCGTCTCACCTATTGCGGTGACCGAATATGGCCCGGTTGCGACGAGCTGCGTGGCGGCATCCGTTATCTCGCTCGCGACAAATCCCGTGCTCCACTGCCGCGAAATGCTCGCGAGGGCCGCCCGGTCATTGTTCTGGATAGCGGCGAGGATCGCGTTCTGGCCCTCGGTAGCGTCAGCACTTCCGAGCGCTTGAGCGGCCACGACGTGAGCGGGCACGCCAATGTCAAAGATCAGACGCCAGTCAACAACAGGCTCATCAAACACAAGGGTGACCGCACCCGTTTTCTCGTCAACAACGGGGGTCGTTGCCGCGTGTTCAAGGCCGTTTGGCATCCCATCAAAGAACACCGTTTTTCCGGTAAATGCGGCGGTGGGAAGTCCGCTCTCTTGATCGATAAGCGCTTCTCGTTTGGCTCCGCTGTCGTTCAGCACGCCCGAAATCCCTGCCCAGGCGAGCAGCAAGTCGGCCGGCGAGACCGCAACACCGTCGGACCAGGTTGCCGAATCGCCGAGTGTGTACGTCACGGTCAGCGGGTCAAGCGAGTCAACACTCACATCGCCAAAGGACTGGTTCAACACTCGCTGCTGCTCAGCATGCGGCTCGAAAAAGCCGCCGTCGGTGGCCGAGAGGACACCCTGATTGCTGGGGCTGTCACCAAAAACGGTCTGCGCGTTAAACGAAGTTACCGGTTGTGGTGTTGCGATACGAAGCTCGGAACCGGGGGTTGGACCGCTGGTACAGCCGCTGAGCACGGCGACAACAACGAGTGCTGCCATCGCCGTGCGAAACGGACGTCGAATCACGCTACCCCTGGTTCTGTTCCGCACGCACCAGCTCGCTCAGACGCTCGCGGCGGGCGGCCTGCTCAATCGGATCTGGCACAGGCAACGAAGCCAACAACCGCTGGGTGTATGGATGCGTCGGGTTCAAGAGCACTTCTTCTCCCGTGCCCTTCTCTACGAGCTCGCCCTTATAGAGCACCGCGATACGGTCGGCGAGCAACTCAACAACCGCCAGGTCGTGGCTGATGAAGAGAGCCGCGAAGCCCAGCTCCCGCTGCAACTCGGTGAAGAGCTCAAGCACGCGGGCCTGCACCGAAACGTCAAGAGCCGATGTGGGCTCATCAGCAATCAGCAGCTTTGGATCGAGCGCAAGGCCTCGAGCGAGGCTTGCGCGCTGGCGCTGTCCACCGCTCAGTTCGTGCGGGTATCGGTCGCCAAACGCCTTCGGCAGCTGCACGGCCTCAAGCAACTCGTTGACCCGCTGGCGAGCATCCTTTGCGGACTTCGCACGCCCGTGGATAATCAGCGGCTCTGCCACACACTCGGCAATGGTCAACAGCGGATTGAAACTCGAAGCCGGGTCCTGGAACACAAACCCAATATCGGCACGAGTCTTCTTGAAGTTGCGCTCTTTGAAGCGATACATCTCGTTGCCAAGCACCTGCAGCGATCCGCCACTGATGGGGCCAAGCCCAGCGATGGCGCGACCGATTGTGGTCTTGCCAGAACCGCTTTCGCCAACAAGGCCAAGCACCTCTCCTGCGCCAATCTCGAAGCTAACGGAGTTGACGGCACGGAAGGTTGGCTGACCGAGTCGTCCGGGATACTCAATCACGAGGTCTTTCGCGACAACGAGTGGGGCCGCGCCGGTGTTGGCGGTGTCGCGCTCTACCTGACGTGACTTTGCCGCCTCGACACCCTGCCCAAGGTGAGGAACTGCCTCAAGCAGGGCCTTGGTGTAGTCGTTCTGTGGTGAGGCAAACAGCGTGTGGACGTCCGCATGCTCAACAACCTTGCCCTGGTACATCACGGCAACATCGTCGGCGAGGTCTGCAACCACGCCCATGTTGTGGGTGATGAGCACGATCGCCGTGCCAAACTCGTCGCGGCAGCGGCGCAGCAGGTCGAGGATCTCGGCCTGGACGGTCACATCGAGCGCCGTTGTTGGCTCGTCGGCAACGATCAAACCTGGGTTGAGCACCAAGGCCATCGCGATCACGATTCGCTGCTTTTGCCCACCAGAGAACTGGTGTGGGTAGTAGTCGATTCGCTTCTCAGGCGACGGGATGCCGACCTTGCCCAGCATCTCGATGGCAAGCTCACGCGCCTCTTTTTTGCCGAACTTGCCGTGGGCGCGAAGCCCCTCGATGATCTGCCAACCAACCGTATACACCGGGTTCAGAGCCGTCGACGGCTCCTGAAATACCATCGCAACGTCGGTTCCACGGATGTCGCGCAGGCGCTCCCCCGTCAGCCCGATCACGTTGCGTGTTTCCGGCCCTCCGTTGTGTTGCAAGAGGATTGCGCCCGAGGCCGTTGCGGTATCGGGCAGCAGACCGAGGATGGTTTTTGCGGTGACGGTCTTGCCACTTCCGGACTCCCCCACGATGGCAAGAACCCGACCGGACTCGACGGCAAGCGAGACGCCATCCACGGCTTTGACAGCCCCAGCGTCGGTCGAAAAGGCGACCTCGAGGTTTTGTATCTCTACAACGTTAGACATTATGAGTTCTCCGAACGGTCGGTCTCGTCGGGAAGCATTGGCAGCCCGGCCGAGTCTTCGGCTTTGCGTCCTTCGTCAACAACCGAATCGGTTGCCCCGAGGAGCCCGTCATCGGTGAGGTTGGCGTCCTTCTCAGAAATCGATGAAGCAGAGATCGAAGAATCAGCTGTGGACTGTGCGGCGCCCGTTGACGTCGCGGCAACGGCTCCCGAGCTTGCCTTGACCCGCTTGCGACCGCGAAGGCGCGGGTCAGCAAGGTCGTTGAGGCTCTCGCCAACGAGTGTGATGCCAAGAACCACAAGCACAATCGCGAGGCCGGGGAAAATGCCCGTCCACCAGATGCCGCTCGTGACATCCGAGAGTGACTTATTGAGGTCGTAGCCCCACTCCGCCGCCGAGTTTGGCTCGATACCAAAGCCCAAGAATCCAAGGCCGGCAAGGGTCAGGATGGCTTCGGATGCGTTGAGCGTGAACACCAGCGGCAGCGTACGGGTCGCGTTGCGGAAGACGTGTTTGAAGATAATTCGTCCGCTGCTCGCACCGAGGACCTTGGCAGACTCAACAAAAGCCTCCGTCTTGATCCGCACGGTTTCGGCGCGAACCACTCGGAAGTACTGGGGAATGAACACAACGGTAATCGAGATGGAGGCCGCAAAAATACCGCCCCACAGGCTCGACTGACCTCCGCTGATCATGATGGACATCACGATCGCGAGTAGCAGTGACGGGAAGGCATACACGGCGTCGCAAACGACCACGAGTACACGGTCGATCCAACCGCCAAAGTAACCGGACACGAGGCCAAGAATCACGCCGGCGAAGATCGAAAGCACAACGGCAACAATGATCACGAGGAACGCGGTCTGCGAGCCCCAGATCACGCGAGAGAAGACGTCGTATCCTCCGACGGTAGTGCCCCAAATGTGATCAGCGGATGGCGGCTGCTGCGAGCCGAAGCTGCCGTCTGGCCCCTTGAGCTGGCTGAAGCCATATGGTGCGATAACGGGCGCAAGCAACGCGGAAAGGAGAAACGCCGCCGTCAGGATGAGACCGGCAATCAGCATGCCTCGCTGAAGGCCAACGCTGCTACGCAGCTCACGGATGATGGGAAGCTTATGCCAGCCGCGTTCGTGTGACGGTCGTGCCGCCGCGGGAGTTGGAACGGTGAGAGCCATGATTAGTACCTCACTCTTGGGTCGATGAGCGCCGCAATGATGTCGACGATGAAGTTGGTGAGGGCCACGATCACGGCGAGCAGGGCAACAATTCCCTGCACGGCAACGAAGTCGCGGGCGCCCAAATACTGGGCAAGCTGGAAGCCGAGGCCACGCCATTCAAACGTGGTTTCTGTGAGCACCGCGCCACCGAGCAGCATGGCTATCTGAAGTCCCATCACGGTAATGATTGGGATCAGTGCTGGCTTATAGGCGTGCTTCCGAACAAGACGAAATTCGTTCACGCCTCGCGAACGAGCCGAATCAACATATTCGCGGCCAAGCGTGCCGATCACGTTAGTGCGGACCAGGCGAAGGAACACGCCCGCTGTGAGCAAACCGAGGGTCACTCCTGGCAGCACGGCGTGACTGAGAACATCGCCAATTGCGGCCGGTGTTCCCACTTGGAATGCGTCGATGATGTAAATACCCGTTTTACTGTCGAGCAGCTGCATCTTGAGCTCAGTGCCGACCGATGCCCGCCCAGATACGGGGAGCACCTTAAGCCAAACACCAAAGATGAGTTTCAGGATAAGACCGGCAAAAAAGACCGGAGTCGCGTAGCACAGGATGGCAAAGATGCGCAGGAGGGCATCAGGGTAGCGATCGCGGAAATAGCCGGCGACCATGCCGAGCGGGATACCAACGATAAACGCAACGATCAGGGTGTAAAACGCGAGTTCGAGTGTTGCTCCACCATACGTGAGCAAGACCTCGGTCACGGGGCGGTTATCCGTGAGCGTGTTGCCAAAGTTGCCGGTGAAGATCTGGCCGAGGTACTCGAAGTACTGGACGAAGATCGGCCGGTCGTAGCCTGCGGCAGCAACTCGCTCAGCAAGCTGGTCTGGGCTGAGACGCCCTCCGAGAGCCGCAGAGATGGGGTCACCAATGCCGCGCATCAGGATGAATACCATCGTGACAAGGATGAAGATAGTCGGGAAGATCAGCAGGAAGCGCCACAGAATGTATCGACCGAGCCCGCCTCCCTTGCGCTTAACGGCAGGAGCTGCCGGGGTTCCCGTGGCAGCTGGCGGCTGCGACAGGGTTTCGGTCTGAGACATGGGCCTCGTTACTTTCAGAATAAGTGGTGTGGAGCGTCAAGAGGGGCGGTCCGTCTTTGCAGAACGGGCCGCCCCTACAAGTTGACTAGAACGACTCTAGCCGAAATGCAAAAAGACGTGAGTCATTATGCAGCGTGAGCAGCAATTACTTGCTCAGCGGGCCAAAGCGGAACTTGAACGATGCGTCAAGCGTGTCTTCGACACCCTTCACATCCTTCACTGCAACCGCAACCTGGGTACCCTGCGTGGTTGGCAGGGTTGAGAGGTCAGCGGCCACGAGGTCCTGAATCTGCTCGATCTTGCCAATACGCTCGTCGCGGTCAACCGTTGCAAGCTGCGAACGGATGAGCTCGTTGACCTCTTCGTTGCTGTAGTGGTTCATGAGGAAGCCACCGTCGATGAAGAAGGGCGTGAGGTAGTTGTCGGCGTCGGAGTAGTCAGGGAACCATCCGAGCTGGTGCAGCGGGTACAGGTCCTGAACGCGGTCCTTGTTGAACTGCGTCCACTCTGTTGCCTGCAGGTCAACCTTAAACAGGCCACCCTCTTCGAGCTGGCTCTTGATGAGCGCGTACTCCTCGGCGCTGGATGCACCGTAGTGGTCGGGGTTGTACTGCAGGTTGAGCGTCACGGGAGTCTCGACTCCTGCGGCCTTGAGGCGCTCGGCTGCGCGGGCCCCATCCGGTCCACCTTCACCGTCGCCGTAGAGTCCCTTGAGCGACTGGGTCGCTCCTGGGAGTCCCTCTGGAACGTAGGAGTAGAGCGGGGTGTAGGTTCCCTTGAAGACCTGTTCAGACAGTGCGTCACGGTCGATCAGGTCGGCAGTCGCCTGGCGAACGGCGAGTGCCTTCGCTGGGTCGGCTTCTGCGGTCGTTGCGCCAAACGGCTGCGTGTTGAAGTTGTACACGATGAAGCGGATTTCTCCACCAGGACCCTTGTAGACCTTGAGGTCTTCGTTCTTTGCGAGGTCTTCAACATCGGTGGCGGATAGCTGACGGGTTGCAACGTCAACGGCCTTCTCCTGGATAGCCAGACGCAGGTTGTTCTCGTTGGTGAAGTACTTCACCGTAACGTCGCTCGTCTTGGGAGCGCCAAGGAGGCCGTCGTATCCGTCAAACGCCTTGTACGAAATGAGGTCGTTCAGCTTGAACGACTCAATCGTGTACTGGCCGGCAAACGGCTTTTCTTTTACGATGTCCGCGTCAGCAAGAACCTTGTCAGCTGGGAAGACGTCTTCGTCAACGATAGGAGCTACTGGGCTCGAAAGCACCTGAGGGAACGTCTGGTCGTTCTCCTGCTTGAGGTGGAATACAACAGTCGTGTCGTCGACGGCTTCGGTGCTCTCAAGGTTTTCAAGCAGACCCCATGGTCCGTTATCGTCCTTGATCTTCAACTGGCGGTCAAACGTGAACTTCACATCAGAAGCGGTGAGGTCGTTGCCGTTGGCAAACTTGAGTCCCTCTTTCAGCTTCACGGTGTATTCCGTCGGTGCGGTGAACTCGGCCGACGTCGCGATGTCGGGCTCGACCTCTGCGCTGCCGTACGGGCTGTTCATGAGGAACGGGTAAACCTGGATCATGACCTGCCATGAACCGTTGTCGTATGCCGCTGCCGGGTCGAGCGCGAATACTGGGTCGCTCGTGCCGATGGTCAGGGCGTCACCCGACGACGAATCGTCGGAGCTGTCGCCGCCAGCGCAGCCGGCAAGAACCAGCGCGCTAGCGGTAATGAGGGCTGCCGAAGCAAGGCCCTTCGTGGTGCGAGTCAATTTTCCTCCTGAAAGAGACGACAACGGGCACAACATTGCCCCCGTTGACGTGCTTGTGCTGTATCCCAAGATTTTAGTGAATATCTCTAACAAACTCTCACACTTCTGTATGAACCGTTACTCAATTGTTCCCCGTTGCCATCTCGGATTGGATATTTCTTCCACGCCGACACGGGAGCTCACTCCCCTAAACTGCGTGTATGACGACGAACAGTGCGGCTGAGGCGGCCGCCCCAGCCGCGAAGAGCGCCACATCCACCCCTCCGTTGACAAACGGTCGCTTGTGGAGCGAGATCCTCATCGTGCTTGGCCTCTCGCTTGGGGCGTCTGCGGTGTACTCCATCGTGTCAATTGTGAACCGCCTCACCAGGGAGGAGGCGCTCTCAGACCAAAGCGCGACCATCAACGAGTCGATGTCAGAGCGCCCCATATTTGACCTGATCTACCAGCTACTCTCCATTGGCTTTGGGCTGGTGCCCGTCGCACTCGTGTGTTATCTCCTTTGGTCTGCGACCAAACCGCACCTGTCACGCCTTGGGCTCGGCCAGCGCGGCCTGGCAAAGGACGTTGGCCTTGCCTTCGCGCTGTCGGCTGCCATCGGAATCCCAGGCCTCGCCCTCTATCTTGGCTCGCGAGCGCTCGGAATCAACACTACGGTTGTACCGACGGCCCTCGATACCTACTGGTGGACGGTGCCCGTGCTCATCCTTGCGGCGCTCAAGGCGGCCCTGCTCGAAGAGATCATCGTCGTCGGCTACCTCTTTGCGCGGCTTCGTGATCTCGCCTGGAAACCGTGGCAGATCATCCTCGGCAGCGCGGTGCTCCGCGGCAGTTACCATCTCTATCAGGGATTCGGGGGGTTCATCGGCAACGTCGCAATGGGCCTCGTCTTTGGGTATTTCTACCAGAGGTTTGGGCGCACTCGTCCGCTCATCATCGCGCACTGGATACTCGACATTGTGAGCTTTGTTGGATACTCGTGGGCCGCCCAGACGTTCCCAGAACTGTTTGGGCTCAAGTAGGCCATTACCGTTGAGGGCGCCTCGCTTCCGAGAACCGGATGCTCCTCGTTGGCGCCTACTCCGCGCGCTGCGTCAGGACAATCGGACCATCAGCGGTGATCGCGATGGTGTGCTCTGAGTGCGCCGTTCGACTTCCATCGGCGCTCTTCAGCGTCCACCCGTCGGCCGCCGTAACAAGCTTGTCGGTGCTCTGCATAAACCACGGCTCGATTGCGATCACGAGGCCTTCGCGCAGCGGGTAACCGCGCCCTTGGCGTCCATCATTCGCAACGTGCGGGTCGCCGTGCATGGTCCGGCCGACACCGTGACCACCAAACTCGAGGTTGACGCTGAGCCCGGCATCCGCAGCGACCGAGCCAATGGCATGCGAAAGATCTCCAGTCTTATTGCCAACGACGGCAACCTCGATTGCGGCCGCGAGCGCTCGCTCGGTCGCGTCGATGAGCGCAAGGTCGCGAGGGTCTGGCGTACCGACCACAAAACTGATCGCGGAATCTGCAACCCACCCATCCACGCTGGCCGCGAAGTCAAGGGTGAGCAGGTCACCGTCTTGCAGGCTGTACGAATGCGGCTTGCCGTGGAGCACGGCATCGTTGACCGAGGTGCACAGGACGTATCCAAAGGGTCCAGAGCCGAAGGAAGGCGCGTAATCGAGGTAGCACGACTCCGCACCCCGCTCGCGGATGAGACGGTGCGCAATCTTGTCGAGCTCAAGAAGATTCATACCAACCGTCGCGCGCTGATGAAGCGCGGTCAGGGTTGAGGCGACAAACTCCCCCGCCGGCTTCATCGCTTCGATCTCTGCCGGCGTGCGTAGTTCAATCATTGGATGCCCCTCCGTTGTGCCCACTCTTCGGAGGAGGGCGCGTTTCTGTACGCGTACAAGACTAGTGTTGGCGCGACGGCAAACATACTTGAGCCGAGCACGACCACCAGTGGCACCCCTGGCGAGCAGTGTCGTTTGACCCGGCACATGGCACAAATACCCCCTTCCACGAGCCGACATCATTCGAGGGCGGGATATCCACCGTCGTTGCGGGGAAATCAGGTGGATTTCCCGCCCTCGATTGGGATCGCACCGATGTATACCCCCGGGCGGTAGGGTCGCGGGTGGGGTGTCGGGTTTGTGGGTCTGTGAGGATGTGCAGTTGTGCGATCGCGGGGGCGTGCGTTCGTTTGTGCCTTTATACATGCGTGTATTTGTGTATTTGCGCGTTTGTGGGATAGGGCGTTCATGCGTGTGTGAGATAGGGCGTTCATGCGTCTGTACATTTGCGCACTTGCGCATTTGCGGGATCAGGCGTGGGTGAGATCGTGCGTGCGTACGTACAATCGCGGGATCGGATGTGGGTGGGAACGTGCGTGCGTACGTGAGTTCGAGCGTGCACAGGTGCAGGTACGCAAGGGCACGAGCGCGCTTTTGCACAAGTACACGAGTACCTGGGATCGCGAGTGCGCGGATACCCAAGGATACAAGCGCGCACGGGCGTCAGATCGTGCGCGCGTGGATAGATGGGTTCGTGCGTTGGTTCGTAGATCCGTGACTTCGCATGATCGCAGGTATGGGCGAGCGTTTCGAAAGTGCCGTGCGCATGAGACGAACACCAGACGCACACCCAGAGCATGCCATCCCTGACGCGCGACTGATGCTACTGGCAACTTCGAGGTCGCAATTAATGCTGGATTTTCTCGAAAATGCAGCATTATTTGCGACCTCGATTAGGTGAGGGCGCGGGACCGGGACCGGGACCGGGACGAGCGTGCCAGCACGGGCAGTAGTTCAGGCAGCAGAACCGGTACGCCCGTCAGAAGTGGCCGTGGTTGCTGAAGCGAGAAGTTGCGGTGGCTCAGCCCCGAACTGACCGCAAATGGCAGTGAAGCATCAGACAACAAGCAACAAGCAACAAGCAACAAGCAACAAGCAACAAGCAACAAGCAACAAGCAACAAGCAACAAGCAACAAGCAACAAGCAACGAGCAACGAGCAACGAGCAACGAGCAACGAGCAACGAGCAACGAGCAACGAGCAACGAGCCGACCATACCGGGCCGGGCCGGGCCGGGCCGCGGGAAACGAACGCGTCCGTTAACAGAGATTGCCGCGGGATAGGAGGACTAGTATGTCCTACCCCGCGGCGCGGTTCTGCGAGATACCTTGGGGGGCTGTTACCTCGCAGAAGCAACACAACCGCAACGCCGCACTGAAGCAGCGGAGCATCGTTGGTTATGTCTCTTAGTGTTCCAACCGCGAGAATGATTACACGGTTTGCTAAAAAGTTTTCTGGTACAAAGAAGGAGGACCCAGCAGGTTAGTGCTGAGTCCTCCCCGCCGGCGCTATTTGTCTCCGGCTTTATGGGTTCCCCGTTTGAGAATCTTCCCCTTGAAGAAGTCTGGTCGGATGCGGGACTGCACGATCATCGTCACGATACCGGCAAGAATAACCGTCATTCCGAGCACAAAGACCAGCCCGACGCCAAACACTTCTTTGCCTGAGCCGAACGACGGCTGCATGCTATCGATCGTGGTTTGGATAAAGGTGATGAACAGGATCACACCACCAATGCCGGGAAGGATGATCTTGGCCAGTGCATCCTTCCAGGAGCTGAAGGCCGTCTTCCTGAAGTAGGCAACACTCGCAAGGGCCGTAACACCGTAGTAGAAGCACACCATCATGCCGAGTGACAGGATCGTGTCCCACAACGCGTCTTCGCTCACCACGCGCATGATGGCATAAAACACCGAGGCAACAGCCGACGACACCAGCAGCGCGACGTGCGGCGACTTGAAGCGGGGGTGGATCTTGGCCAGCTGTGGAGGAAGCGCCTTGTAGTGGGCCATCGCAAGCAGCGTGCGGGCTGGCGATACGGCGGTCGACTGGATCGATGCCACTGAGCTCAGGAGCACCGCAAACGCGAGGAAGATAGCGGCACCGCCCATCACGGGATGGGCAAGGGCTGCAAACACGTTCTCGGCGATCTTTGGATTGCCGAGGCCGGTCGGCCCGTCGCCAACGCCGGCAAACGAAACCGCGGCGGTCGCGAGGGTCACGTACAGCACAACAAGCATGATGATGAGGATGGTCGCCGCTTTGCTTGCGGTTGAAAAGCGCCCCTTAGACTCTTTGGTTTCTTCGTTCATCGTGAGCACGGTATCCCAGCCCCAATAGACAAAAATCGAGACCGCGATGCCGGCCGAGAACACGCCAAAACTGCTGACTTCGAGCGGGTTGAACCAGGAGATATCAACCGGGATAGACTCGGTGTTTTTTGGGTCGGCCGCGCCAATAAACATCGCGACGATGAACCAGACAAGCACCGCCATTTGGAAGGCAACCGTGACGTACTGAAAAATCTTCGTTGAGGTCATTCCCCGGTACGAGATGACGGTAGCCATCGCCATGAACCCTAGACACGTGGCGATGTTGATACCAACATTGTCACTCAGCTCAGCAATCGACGGATTATTGAACATGATTGACAGGGCCAGATAGAGGAATTCAACCGCGATACCTGCCAGGTTCGACAGTACAAGAACGGTTGCGGCGATGAGTCCCCACCCGCCCATCCAGCCGATCCATGGGCCAAAGGCTCGCGTTCCCCAGGTAAACGAGGTTCCGGAGTCTGGCATCGAATCATTAAGTGCCCGGTAGCCGAGGGCAACCAGGAACATCGGGATGAAGCCCATGAGGAAGATGGCCGGAGTTTGGACTCCAACTTCGCTTGCTGCCGGACCAACGGCCGCGGTCAGCGTGTAGGCGGGTGCACAGCATGACAGGCCAATGACCAGGGCGCCGAGCACACCAACGGTCCCCTGCGGCAGCCCCTTTTTGGTGATGCCGCTGTCGTCAATTGTTGACGGTTGTTCCACGACGTTTGTCACAGTAGTTATCCCTCCCCTTCGAAGGATTCGAGGTTAAGTTCGTCGGCACTGACGAACGGGTTGAGGTGGTCTGGAATGGTGTATTGCCGAGGAACCACAACCATCGGAACCGGCAGCACCCTCAGCATCTTGTTTGCGGTGCTCCCCATGAAAAGCTTGCTGCGCTCGGCAAGGCGGCTTGAGCCAACAATGACAATCTCGCTGTCATCCCAGTCAAGGGTCTCGACGGCCTCTTCGATAGTTCGACCGTGTGCCGCAAAGGCTGTGACGTCAATCGCGCCTTCAACCCTCGCCAGCACATCCTCTCGGATTCTGTCGGCGTGACTCTGCGCACGGTCGCGGGCGTCTGAGCTGCTCGTGTCAAGGGCAAGGAGCGAAATAATACGAAGTGGGATGTTGCGGTTCAGCGCGGATGTGATGGCAACTTCAAGAGCATCATCTGCTCCTTGCCTGTTGCCAACTGCGCTCGTAATTCTGGAGATTTCCCGAGACGGTTGGTATCCGAGTGGGGCGATGGCAACCGGCGTGGTTGAAGCGTGCAGGAGGCCGTTTGCCACGCTGCCAACAGTTGAACGCTGAAAAAGAGCGCCCTTTGCCGTGCCAATCACGATCATGGCCGCGCGTTGTTCGGCGGCTGAAGCCATGAGTCCCTCGGCGAAAGAGTGCGCGTATCTGATCTCCGCCGTCGTGTTGATACCTTCGGGAACCAACGCGACGCCCTCGATCAGCCACGTTTTCGCTTGACCGGCCAAGATATCGTCATAATCGTTTGTTGGCGGATACACCGCCTGAAACGGCTCGTTTGGTGGAAGCACCATGACCAGGCTCAGCGTGGCCTCTTGGCCCCGCGCGAACGCCACAGCAAGATCGATGGCGTTACGACCCCTGTCGTCTGCCGTGTACCCAACAACGTATCTCATCACGCGGACCTACCGCTTCCTCAGCCGCTGGCTGCTTCAACTCTGAAACATGGCGCCTCTCGCTCGACGGATGCTGTCGCGCGAGGGGTGTGACCATGCTACGACGGTTTCGACGTTTTCCATAGCTTTTTTTGAAACCGGCAATGCTTTCCGTTGCTTTGTGTGCAAAATACAACGAAAAGCGAAGCAAACATTCGTTAGGACAAGCCACCTGCCCCGTTTCACCACGAACGCATCCCACCCCCGCCAGTCCCCAAAACAAAAATGGTGCCCTTCTCCTCTGCGGAGAAGGGCACCAAATGCCTTCTGCGGACGAACGAATCGGCCTAGCTACAACGCCTGGTTGAGCCGGTGATACGCGGCATTCCATCGCACCTCTCGCTCAAACCCACGCAGCGTCGTGTCCTCGTCAATCAGCAACAACTCAACACCGGCCATGTCAGCAAAGTCGGTGAACACCTCAGCGCCAACCTGCGTGCTCATGACCGTGTGGTGAGCCGCGCCGGCAACAAGCCACGCGGCGGCCGACGTCTCGAAGTTCGGACGCGGACTCCAAACGGCCCGGGCAACAGGGAGGTTTGGGAGCGGTTCAGGCAACGGCACAACATCCACAACGTTTGCCGTGAGCCGGAACCGGTCACGCAAATCAGACATGGCCACAACAATTCCCTCACGGGCATCCGCGTCAAAAACCATGCGCACCGGGTCTTCCTTGCCACCGATTCCCAGCTCATGCACTTCAATCCGTGGACGCGTCGTCGTCAGGCTCGGGCACACCTCGAGCATATGAGCCCCGAGCACGCGCTCCCTGCCAGGCGTCATGTCATAGGTGTAGTCCTCCATCAGGGATGCGCCGCCAGGCAATCCGGCTCCCATCACCTTTGCCGCACGCACCAAAACGGCAGTCTTCCAGTCTCCCTCTGCGCCAAATCCATAGCCAGCGGCCATGAGGCGCTGCACAGCGAGGCCCGGAAGCTGGCGGAGTCCGCCAAGGTCCTCAAAGCTAGTGGTAAAGGCACCAAAGCCCCCTGCTTCGAGGAAACTCAAGAGCCCAAGCTCGATACGAGCCGAGTATCGGAGTGACTCGTGACGCTCGCCGCCGCGGCGGAGCTCATCGGCAACGTCGTAGAGGCGCTCATATTCGGCAACAAGGGCGTCAACGTCCGCGTCGGTGGCGGCATCAACGGCCTCAACTAATTCGTTCACACCCCATGTGTTGACCTGAACGCCAAAGCGGATCTCCGCCTCGGTCTTATCACCCTCCGTGACCCCAACAAACCGCATGTTATCGCCAAATCGTGCGAGTTTCAGCGTATGCACTGCTGCCCAGCCAGCGGCAGCGCGAGCCCACGCGGCAACCTTTGCGACCACGGCCGGGTTTGATACGTGCCCAACAACCGTCTTCCTGGCCACACCGAGACGGGTCAGCATGTACCCAAACTCCCGGTCGCCGTGGGCGGCCTGATTCAGGTTCATGAAATCAAAGTCGATGGTCGCCCACGGCAACTCCACGTTGTGCTGGGTATGCAGGTGCAGCATTGGCTTTCGCAGGAGGTCAAGACCTGAGATCCACATCTTCGCTGGCGAGAAGGTATGCATCCAGGTGATGACGCCAACCAGGCGATCATCGGCGTTTGCGTCGAGCACCTGACGACGGATCGCCGCGGGGTCGGTGAGCACCGGCTTCCAGACCACCCTAATAGGCATGCCTGCGGCATCGGAGAGTTGGGCTGCGAGGTCAAGCGATTGTTCAGCAACCTGCCGAAGCGTCTCTTCGCCATACATAGCCTGGCTACCGGTGAGGAACCAAACCTCGTAGTCATCGAGGGAAGTTGTGAGAGGAGTTCTCGTCATGTGAGTACTTTCGTGTTGTCAGAGAGATAGAAATTAGTGTTGGCCGTAGACATGCTGGTAGCGATGAAACAGGGAATCAATGCGGTCCTGTGGAATCGACACAAGCTCGCCACCGCTTCGAGCGACGTGCACCGTGCGGGCCACATCCTCGAGCATGACCGCGGCTTTCACCGCATCGCTTGCATCGCGCCCGATCGTAAACGGACCATGGTTTTGCATGAGGACGGCCCGCGACCGGTGACCGGTCAGCGTTTCAACGATGCCTTTTCCGATTGAGTCGTCGCCAATGATGGCAAATGGACCAATCGGGACGTCGCCACCAAACTCATCCGCCATAGCCGTGATCACGCACGGAATCGGCTCGCCGCGCGCCGCCCAGGCCACGGCGTAGGTCGAGTGAGTATGCACAACTCCCCCAACCTCAGGCATATTGCGGTACACGTAGGCGTGCGCAGCCGTATCACTTGACGGTGAATTCTCGGAACCGAGCGTACCCGCAACAACCACGCCGTCGAGGGTGCAGAGGATCATGTTCTCCGGGGTGAGGTTGTCATAACTCACACCGCTCGGCTTAATGACCATGAGTTCGTGCCCTGGCACGCGTCCCGAGATGTTCCCCCCTGTCCACGCCACGAGTCCGTATCGCACGAGCTCAGCATGGAGCTCTGCAACCTCAGCGCGAGTCGCGATGACTGCCGAATCCAAATCAAGCGTGTGGGTGTTCAACGGGTCGCTCCTTCTGCAACAGGGGTGATAGACGCTGCATGTTTTGTGGCGAAGACCTCGCGACGCATGGCAGAAAGCCGATGCATCACGCCCTGTCCGCCCGCGGAGGGCTGTGATTCTGTGCCGCCGCCCCGCCCAAAGGTGTCGTGCAGCAAGGTGTACTCGGCGAACAGGCGATCGTAGGCATCCGCCCGTTGCTCGTCTGGCGTATAGACGGCACGCTGCCGAGAGCCCATCGCGGTGCCAGCCTCGCCAACAGAGGCATAACATCCGGCGGCAACCGCGGCGTGAATTGCCGAGCCGAGGGCAGGGCCCTGATCACTTCCAATAATCGAGATTGGCATTCGCAGAACATCCGCGTAAATCTGCATGAGAAACGCATTTCGGATAAGCCCGCCTGCGGCGATGAACTCGGTCACGGGAACGCCGCTCGCGTTGAACGTTTCAACAATTGTTCTTGCGCCAAACGCGGTCGCCTCAAACAGCGCGCGATACACATCCTGAGGTTCTGTGGTCAGCCTGAGACCAAGCACCACTCCGGAAAGCTCATGGTCAACAAGCACCGAGCGATTTCCGCTGTGCCAGTCGAGAGCGATCAACCCGTGCTCGCCAACCTCTTGTGCAGAGGCAAGGTCAGTCAGGTACTCGTGGATACTGACGCCTTGGCGCTCGGCCTCCGCAACGTATGCCCCCGGAACTTGATTGTCGACAAACCAGGCGAAGATATCGCCAACGCCTGATTGTCCAGCCTCGTATCCGTAGAGGCCGGTAATAATGCCGCCGTCGACCACGCCGCACATGCCGGGAACATCCGCGAGGACATCCGAGTTCATGACGTGACAGGTTGAGGTGCCCATAATCGCTACCATCTGGCCGGGCTCAACCGCCTGGGCCGAGGGCGCTGTGACATGCGCGTCAACGTTGCCAACGCTCACCGCGATGCCGGCGGGCAATCCTGTCCACGCCGCCGCGCGCTCGCTCAACCCGCCGGCAGAATCACCAAGCTGGCCGATCGTGTTGGCAACCTTCGTCTCGGCAAAACCCGCAAAATCCGGGTTGAGCGCACCGAGGAAGTCACGGCTCGGATATTCGCCGTCCTGCAGGATGCCTTTGTACCCGGCCGTGCAGGCGTTGCGCACGTAGACTCCCGTGAGCTGCCAGACAATCCAGTCGGCAGCCTCGACCCAGTGGTCCATGAGTGCGTAGAGCTCTGGGTCCTCTTCGAGCAGTTGCAGCCCCTTGGCAAACTCCCATTCGCTTGAGATAAAACCACCATATCGAGGCAACCAGGCCTCACCGCGTTCGCGCGCAAGGTCGTTGATACGGTCGGCATGCGACTGTGCCGCGTGATGCTTCCACAGCTTGACGTACGCATGGGGACGAAGCTCATTGCCAGGCACCTCGTTGAGCGGCGTACCGTCCGCAATTGTTGGCACCATGGTGCACGCTGTGAAGTCCGTTCCGATTCCGACAACAGTTGACGGGTCGATTCCGGCCGCGGCGACGGCATCCGGAACCGCCTGTTTGAGCACGTCAACGTAGTCGGACGGCACCTGCAGCGCCCAGTCCGGCGGCAAGGTTACGGTTCCTTCGACGCCGTCGACCGCGAGCTCACGGTCGAGCACGGCGTGCCGATACGGATGGACTGCGCTGCCGAGGTGAGCCCCGTCGGACACGCGGATGACGACGGCGCGGCCGGACAGGGTGCCGTAGTCGACCCCAATCACGTGGCTTTCTGGCTGCGCTGCCTGAAGAGTCTGATCGGTCATGAGTAACTTTCTGTTGCAGTTATCAGGGGAACGCTTTGGGCAAATTTGCTGAAATAACAGCGATGTGAACGTTCACATTTATCACCAAAAGAGAGGCGCTCTGGGTTTCCCCTCGCGCCTCTCTTGATTCTACGGGCCAGCAGGCGCTGCCTGCTGCTCGCGCATCCACCACTCAACCCCGGCCGCGTCAATCGGCATGGCATCCGAAATAACCTCGGAGCCGGTAGCCGTCACCACAACGTCGTCCTCGAGACGCACACCGATGCCACGAAGTTCTGGCGGAAGCGTCTGGTCAAAGTCGTGGAAGTACAGGCCAGGTTCAACCGTCAGCACCATTCCCTCCGTCATCGACCCGCCCTGATATGCCTCGTAGCTCGACTGGGCGCAATCGTGCACATCGAGTCCAAGGTGGTGGCCAATTCCGCACACGAGGTAGCGACGATGCTGCTGGCCGGTTGGGCTCAGTGCTTCGTCGACCGACACGGGGAGGATGCCCCAGTCGTGCAGTCCCGTTGCGATGACCTCCATTGCTGCAACGTGGAAGTCGGAAAAATCGCGACCCGGCTTGACCGCGTCAAGTCCCGCCCTGTGCGATTTCTCAACCAGGTCATGCACCTGGCGCTGCACTGGGCTGAAGGTTCCGGATGCGGGAAACGTGCGCGTCACATCCGCGGTGTAAAAGGCGCGCGTTTCGACGCCCATGTCAAGCAGCAGAACCTCGTCCTCAAGAACCGGTCCGTCACAGCGAACCCAGTGCAGGGTTGGCGCGTGCCGTCCGCTCCCAACGATTGTGGAGTAGCCAGGACCATTTCCGTGGGTGCGCGCGTATCGGTCAAACGTTCCCTGTAGCCAGCGCTCTCCCCCGCCAGCGATTGCGTTTGGCACCTCTCGCAGGACCTCAGCAAATCCCCCGACCGTTGCGTCAACAGCGCGGCGAAGCTCAGCTATCTCCCACGCATCCTTGATCATCCGCAACTCGGCGAGGGTTCGCCCAAGCGTCGCAGACACGGGGATGCCGTTCACCGCCGCGTGGTTCGAGCCGGTATGGCCGGTGAGTTCAAATCCGTTGACACCGCGCAGATCTGTCTCGAGCGCAGAAAGCGGCTTCACCGTTACCTGCAAGGCTTCTGCCCACTCTGGCATGCCAGGAGCGGCCCCAACCCACAGTTCGCCATGAACCGCGTCAGCAAAGAAACCAGGCTCGCCCGGATACGCCGGCGCCGGAATGTAGACGGTTGTGTCGTGCCCTCCGGCAGTTGGCAGCATGACAACAACTGCGTCTTCGACGTCACAGCCGGTCAGCCAAAAGAAGTCGCTGTCAGGCCGAAACAGGTAAAACGAGTCGTTTGCGCGTACCGGTGCACGACCGGCGAGCACCACAATCGGCGTTCCCACATACGACGCACTCAGGCGTTCGCGGTGGGATGCGGCCGCCGCCGCGACCCCAGGTTCAACCGGAGCCGTGCGATCCGGTGTTGACCAGCCGGTGCCCATGTACTCAACAAAGCTCGGGATTTGAGCCAAGCGAGGAATCTTTGGGTCCGGGGTCTTTGGGAGCGGCATCGAGGATGCTGTTGACTGCTCTGACATTACTTGCCTCCTGTTGATCCGTTGTTGCTCGTGTCGCCGGTGTCGCCTCCACGGGAGGTGACATAGTTGCGCAGGTATGGGAACACGGTTGGCGATCCGATGCCGTCGTGCTCAAACTCGTTGGTCACCCAGGCGTGGGTGTTCCCAACGGTGGATGCGGTCTCCAGCTGGAGTCCGGAATCCACATACATGTCGTCGAAGTAGACGGCTGCTGCCACTGGCACCTCGTTGCGTGCAAGCACGTCGAGGTCGTAGAGCCGGCTCCAGTCTTCCACCGACGACAGGTATTCAACGGCAGGTTGGAAAGGCTTGAGTGCCCGGATCTCGTCGAACATCCACGGGAACATCATCTCTCCCGTGAGGAGCAGCGGTCTGGCAGATTCCGCAAACTGCGGCAGTCGTTCAATCTCGCGCTGAGCGGCCCAACCGGTGGCGCCAGCGCCCTCGTTGCCGTAGATGCTCTCCTGCAGGGCAGCAAACAACGGGGCACTCGCATGGCTGGTCAGGTTGGCGACCTGAGCCAGGAACGTATCGCTGAGCTCGTCGCCGTCGCTGCCAACAAATGCCTCGTCAATGAGCCAGTGCACACGCTCGAAACCCGGCTTCATCCCAAAATCGATGCCAACCGTTTGCAGCCGGCGAACGGTCAAGAGGTCACCGTCAGGAAGGAATACGTCGCCAACACTCAGCCGGTCGGCAATACGGGCAAGCTGGGCTTCGTCCTGCGGGAACCGTGCATAAAACTCTCGGTTCTTTGCTTCGGTACGTGGGAACGTTCGGCGATACACCTCTGCAGCGTCAGGCGTCACGCTTGCAAGCCCGCCAGTGACGTAGCAGGCGCGCAGCCCCTCTGGCGCCTGCGAGAGGTACGTCAGCGTGAGGAAACCGCCATAGCTCTGTCCAAGCGTCGACCAAGGCTTGCCACCAAACACCGTCTTGCGAAGGTGCTCGGCGTCGGCCACGATCGAGTCGGCACGGAAACAGCGCAGATAGTCTGCCCCAGCCTCCGCCGTCTCGAATCGTTCCATCGTGCGGCCTTGGACATTGGAGCTTCGTCCGGTGCCTCGCTGATCAAGCAGCACAACACGATATGACTTCAGCGCCTCGCCTATCCAGCCGTCGGCCGCGAGCGGACGGGGACCCTTCCCGCCTGGTCCTCCCTGCAGGAAGACCAGGTAGGGCATGTCATCGGCCACGCGCGTTGGATCAACGAGCTCGCGGGCAAACACGGTGATGGTCTCGGAGTTGCGGTCATCCCACCACTTGAGCGGGACGACCACCTCATGATCGGCTACCCGAAGCCCAGGGATGGTGTACTCGGCCGTGATCATTCGTTGGCTCCTTCTGCGTGTTGCTGGTGGAGCAGGCGCTGACGATCCCACTCAGGGTTAATGCGGGGAACGGCGGCGAGCAGGGTCTTTGTGTACTCGTGTCGCGGATTCGTGAAGATCGTGTCGCGATCACCCTGTTCCACAATCGCTCCCTGACTCATGACGGCAACCGTGTCGGCAATCTGTCGGACCACCGCAAGGTCGTGAGCAATAAACATGTAGCTCAGCCCAAGATCGCGCTGCAAATCTTGGAGCAGAGTGATGACCTTTGCCTGCACCGAAACGTCGAGGGCCGACACCGCCTCATCACAGATCACCAGTCGAGGGTTAACCGCGAGCGCGCGAGCAATCCCGATGCGCTGGGCCTGTCCTCCAGAGAACTGGAACGGGTAGCGCTGCGAATGATCGGGGTTAAGCCCAACACGATCCATGAGGTCCTTCACCAACGCCTTGTTTCCCTTAGGCGCTTTCTTGCCCTGATAGGCAAGCGGGGCCGAAATGATCGTCTCAACCGTATGCTTCGGGTTGAGCGATGAAAACGGATCCTGGAAGACAACCTGCACGTCGCTGCGGAAGGCCGCGAGCTGCGCCTTATTCGTGCGCGTCACATCCTCGCCTTCAAGCTCAATCGTGCCGCTTGTTGCGTCAAGCAGCTTTGCCACCATGCGCGCGGTTGTTGACTTTCCGCTGCCTGACTCGCCCACAACCGCGAGCGTCTTGCCACGCGGTACGTCAAAGCTCACGTCGTTCACCGCGCGGAATGTGGTCTTCTTGCTTGAAACCCCGCTCCCGCCGGTGGTCACAAAATCTTTGACAAGATTTCTGGCAGAAAGGATGTTGTCGGTCAGCGTGATTCGTGCCGTGACCGGCGGGCGGTTGCGCATCATTCTCCTACCCCTTTCAGCTGCTGGAATGGATCATCGATTCTGGGCAGCGCTTCAAGCAACGCCTTGGTGTACTCTGCCTGAGGTCTGCTGAAGATCTGCTCGGCGGTTCCGTACTCGACCTGATGACCGTCTTTCATAACGGTGACGTCGTCGGCGATTTGGCTGACCACGGCAAGGTCGTGAGTAATGAACAGCATGCCTGAGCCGTACTGTTCCTTGAGCTCATTCAGCAGGTCAAGGATCTGCGCCTGAACCGTCACGTCAAGCGCGGTTGTTGGTTCGTCAGCAATCAGTAACTCTGGCTCAAGACACAGCGCCATGGCGATCATGATGCGCTGCCGCATGCCGCCAGAGAACTGGTGCGGGTAGTGATCGACCCTTCGCGCGGCATCCGCAATCTTGACCCGATCGAGAGCCTCGATGGTCGCCTTGCGGGCGGCCTTGCGGCTTCCGCCACGGTGGGCCCGGTAGGCCTCTTCAATCTGGAGCCCAACCGTGTAATACGGGTTGAGCGATGACAGCGGATCCTGGAAAATCATGGCGATTCGCTCGCCCCGCACGCGGCGAAGGTCTCGCTCAGGCATCCCAAGCAGCTCTTTGCCCTTGAGCTTGATACTGCCGTGCGCCTCGACCCCACGTGGGAGCAGGCCCATGATGGCTAGCGAGGTCATCGATTTGCCGGAACCAGACTCACCGACGACGCCGAGGGTCTGGCCCTCGTGCACCGTGAAGGTTGTGTCGTGAACAAGCGTGAGCTCGCCGTCTTCAGAGGGCACCGTCACGCTCAGGTTTGTAACCTCAAGCAGCGGAGTTGCGGTTGTTGACGTTGTGGTTGTCTCAGCATTGGTCATTTTGAGGTCACCCTCACTCTTGGGTCAAGCACGGTATAGAGGATGTCGACCACAACGTTGCCAACCACCACAAAAGCAGCGGCGAGCAGCGTGACGCCCATGATGACGGGCTGGTCGTTCTTGGTGATCGAGTCAGCCGCGAGCTTTCCCACACCGTTCAGGCCAAAGACGGTCTCGGTAATCAGGGCGCCACCGAGCAGGCTCGCGAAGTCCATACCGAACAGCGTGACAACCGGGGTGAGCGACGGGCGGAGGGCGTGGCGGCGAAGGACGAGCCCACCAGACAGTCCCTTTGCCCGCGCCGTGCGCATGAAGTTCTCGTCGAGGGTATCGATGACGTTGGTTCGCACGATCCTCGTGTACATGGCGGCGTAGGCAAAGGCCAGCACCAGCCACGGCATGAGGTACGACTGGAACCACCTGAGCGGGTCCTCGCTAAACCCAACCGCGGTTGGGAACGGCAGCCACTGCAGCTGCACGACGAGCACGTACTGCATGAGCAGCGCAACAAAGTAGTTCGGCAGGCTCATTCCGGTCAGGGCAATACCCATCGCGGTCTTATCCCACCAGGTGCCCTGCTTGACGGCCGAGATGAGGCCACCGCTGACGCCCATGAGCAGCCAGAGGATGCCGGCGCCAACGGCGAGCGTGACCGAAACGGGGAGGCGACTCGTGATCATGGTCAGCACCGACTCGTTGGTCTGGAAGCTGTAGCCAAGGCAGGGGGCTGCACAGGTGACGGCAGACGCGCCCTCGCCGTAGGTGCGACCAACAAAGAAGCCCTTGAAGAACTCCCAGAACTGCACCCAGAAGGGCTGGTCAACGCCCAGTTGGGCGCGAATCTGGTCAATGCGCTCTGGCGTGCAGGTCTTGCCACAGATGAGTACGGCAGGATCTGGCGAGAGTACAAAAAAGATGACGTAGGTGAAGAGGCTCACCAAGAACAGCACGCCAACGGCGGCTGCGAGGCGTCGAAGGATATAGAGCGGCATTATTTCTTAGCCTTTCCGTCGAGCGCCTTCTGCAGGTTGTCGCCAAATACGGTGAACGAGAACACCGTGAGGAACAGGAACACACCAGGCACCATGAAGTACATGGGATCAACCGCGTACCAGCCAACAGCGGAGTAGATCATTTGACCCCACGACGGTGTTGGCGGGACAACACCAACGCCGAGGAAGGAAAGACCAGCCTCCGTGCCGATGAATCCCGGAATAGCGAAGGTCACAAGCACGATAATCGTCCCGCGAAGGTTCGGGAGAATCTCCCGGAAAATGATCTTGGTATTTGACGCGCCACTCGCCCGAGCGGCCTCAACAAACTCACGGTTGCCAAGCGACATCGTCTGTCCTCGCACGATACGCGCCGTATACGGCCAACCAAAAATACTGAGGACAAGCACCAGCAAGACAGGCCGGTTCCCGGCAGGAAGCGCCGAAAGCAGGGCGATCATAAAGATGAGCGATGGGAACGCCATGAGGAAATCCATCAGGCGAGAAATGGCCGTGTCGACCCAGCCCCGGTAGTATCCCGCAAGAAGTCCGAGCACAACACCGATGACGGTTGTGACCACGGTTGCTGAGGCAGCGATCGTGAGCGAGACCCTGGCACCATAGGCGATGCGCGCAAAAATGTCTCGACCACTCTGCGGCTCAACACCAAACCAGTGATCGGCGCTGATGCCGCCGGCAGGCCCGATAGGAAGACCGCCCATGTCTGGGTCAATCGCGCTGGGATCGTACTCAAGGGGCCCCCAGCCGGTGATCTTCACCAGCAGCGGGGCAAACAGTGCCAGCAGCACTATGAACACGATGAACAACACACTCGCAACAACAGCGGGTGACTTGCGCAGGGTGTCGAACACTCGTCGGGCCGGGGTGGGAGCAACGCCAGATGGCGCTGCTCCCACGGTGTCAGCCGCGACGGTCAACTCGTTTGGGACCGTCGACACTGAGTGCTACTTCTTGACGCTCTGCAGGCCTACCGACACAAAGTCGATTCCGCCAGAGAAACCGTCGTGCAGGTAGGCGCCTGCAACGTTGTTTCCAACCACGTAGATAACCTTCTGGTAGATCATGGGTACCGCGGGAGCGAGCGCCATGATCTCCTTGTCGAGTTCGCCCCAGGCCTTATTCGCCTCGGCAACATCGGTCATTCCGCGGATCTCTTCGATCTTTGCGTTGATGGCAGGGTCGTTGAGCTGTGCAATGTTGCTGTTTCCCTTTTCGAAGATCTGTGTGCCTTCAAACAGTGGGGGCAGGAACGTCGCGCCGGTTGGCCAGTCTGGGCACCATCCGGTGATCGCCGCGTCGCTCTGCTGTGACGTGGTTCCGATGGTCTCGTAGTACTTTGCAGCTTCAATCACGTTGAGGTTCATCGTGATGCCGGCCTTCGCAAGGGACTGCTGCATCGACTCTGCCTGTGCCTGTGGCAGCGGGCGAGACATGAGGTCAACCGTGAACTCGACTCCGTCAGGGTAGCCGGCTTCTGCAAGCAGTTCCTTTGCCTTCTCGGGGTCTCCGTTGTTGCCTTCGGTCTCAAAGAGGTTGAAGTCCATGCGTCCCGCAACGGTCGGAGGCAGCATTGTGTTCGCGATCTCGGCAAACTGCGATCCACCAGAGCTCGTCTGAACCGAGGTCTTGTCAACGGCGTAGTTCACGGCCTGGCGAACCAGCGGGTTCTTGAAGACCTCCTTGGTCGTGTTGAGCCCCATGTAGGTGGTGCAACCCTGGAGGCCAGACAGCGTACGTGCCTGGATTTCCGGAGTCTGGATGCGCGAGATGTTCGACGACAGCAGGTAATCACCGATGGCGTCAACGTCGGTGCCCTGACCGGCGATCATGCGTTCGTCGATGGTTGCGGCGTCAAGGCCAAACGTGAAGACAAACGAGTCAGGGTAGGCGCCACGGATGTCGTCGGTGTCGCGGTCCCACTTATCGTTGCGCACGAGCACAAGCTTTGAGCCACGGTCAAACTTCTCAACCTTGTAGGGTCCGGACGAGATCGGCATCTCGTCGAGGCTTGTTGCGGTGATGCCGGCATCGGCAGGGAATGGCACAAATACGTTTTGACCAACAACGCTGTCGAAGTCGGCAAAGGGCTGGTTCAGCTTGAAGGTGATGGTCTTGTCGTCCGGGGTTGAGATCGAGGCGAGTTCGCCAGAGATCTCTGGTCCCTGGTAGTCCTCGACGCCCTCAAGCAGGATGCGTGCGTAAGGAGATCCCGTTGCAACATTGGGGTCAAATGTGCGCTCAACACCGTATTTGATGGTCTCACTCGTGATGGGGGTGCCATCCTCAAAGAAGATGTCATCCTTGAGGGTGTAGGTCCACTCGGTCGCATCCTCGTTTGGCGTGCCGAGCTCGGTTGCGAGGTCGGGAACAATTTCGGTTCCCTTCGATCCCTCACCGGTCGACTGCGTCGTGAGCGTGCGGTACAGCAGGCGGTAGAAGTTGTTCACGCCACCGTCGAAGCCCTGTGCTGGGTCGAGGTGAGAGAACTCCGTCGCCTTCAACACGTTCAGCGTTCCGCCCATTTCGGGGGTTGCGCTGATGTCTCCGCCACCGCCTCCCGAGGATGAGCCGCCGTTGCTACAGCCGGTTATTGCAAGAGCGGCTGTCAGGGTCAGAGCAACCCCTAAATATCGTTTCTTCATTGCATTCTCCTTCTTAGTGGTCCACGACCCCGTCGTCGTGGTTGTGGTGGTACTACTCGGTGTTGCTGTGTTTCGTTAGTGCTGTCGCAACCACACCCGCATGGCCTCTGCTTCGCGGTTTCCCCAGAGGTAGTAGGGAATCAGCGATGCAGAGGCTGGCCGATATGGTGGCGTTGATGGGGGCACACCATTCCCCAACTCTGGGTACAACGTCTGGCCGACATCCGAGGCCTGAAGCGCAGGAAGCGTAATCGTAACCGCGTTGTACGGGGCGTCAGAGGTCACGACGCGATGCTCAAGGGTTGCTTCGCTGAGCGCGCTCGGCGAGACAAGGAGGTCATCAATGGCAACCTGGTTATCTTGCTGCTCGGCGCAGTACACGAGCGGGCCCCGCGCAAAGCTGATGGCCCCGCGGGTGGCGTCTACGTAGGGATGCGACCCGTGCGCGCGGACCGGCATCGCAAGTATGAGCTCAACCGTGTCGCCAACCGACCAGACACGGTTGAGCGTCAGCCAGCCGTTGGCGTCAGCTTGCTCAACCGGTTCCCCGTTGATGGTGACCGATGCCGTGCGCGCCCATGACGGAACTCGAAGGGCGATACCCGTCTCGTCCTCGGAGGCTTCGCTGATTCTGATTCGTACCGTTTCGTCCCACGGATAGCTCGTGCTCATGGTGAGGCCCAAGCCGTTATGGCGAATAGTGGCATCCGCGTACTGGGCGAGATAAACGGTGTTGTTGTCGGCCGCGGCCACATAGTCTTGGAGCTCGGCGTTCCACCTGATGATGTTCGGTGGGCAACAGGGGCAGCCAAACCACGAGCGTCGGAGCAAGCTTCCCTCTGCCTCTGCACCACTTCGCTGCAGGTGATCAGGCCGGCGCTGCAGCGGGTTGTCGTAGAAGAAGGCCATACCGTCGGCCGAGATACCAGCCGCGTAGCCGTTGTAGAGCACCGTCTCGTAGACGTCGGCGTACTTCGCCTCGCCGGTGGCAAGGAACATCCGCCAGCCCCACTGCATCACGCTAATTGCTGCGCATGTCTCGCTGTAGGAACGCTCGGAGGGCAACTCATAACGATCGCCGATGGCTTCGTCTGAATGGCGGCTTCCGAGGCCGCCCGTGATGTAGAGCTTTGTCGCGACCATGTCGTCCCACAGGCGCTCAAGCTGGGCAAGCAGATCGGCATCCCCCGTCTCAATTGCCACGTCTGCGGCCCCGGCCGCGAGGTACCCCATGCGTACCGCGTGGCCCGTAACACTTGGCAGGTCTCGAAGTGGGAAATTGTCTTGAAAATACTCTGCGGGGAATACGCTCAGTGTGATGCTGCCGTGACCTCTACGGTCGACAAACAGTTTGGCAAGCGTCAGGTAGTTGCGCTCCCCCGTGTGCCGGAACAGCTCAACAAGCGCCATTTCAACTTCTGGGTGCCCGCAGACCTCCGGCGCGCCGTCCGGTCCAAACTTGGCGTATGCGAGGTTAGCAAATCGTGTGGCAAGGCTGAGCAGCCTGTCATCGTTGAGCTGACGGCTTGCCGCGACTGCTGCCTGGATGAGGTGGCCAAGGTTGTACAGCTCGTGTCCCCAGGCGAGATCGGCCCATGGTTCTTTTGGTGCTTTTGGGTGCTGGTAGAAGGAATTGAGGTAGCCATCTTCGGCCTGAACCCGTGTGAGTACGCCAATTGCCTCTTCGTAGAACGCCCTCACCTCTGCAATGGCCTCGGCCTGATTCTGGCTGGCCAGGACATACACGAGGCCCTCAAGCGTTTTGTAAATATCGGTGTCAAGGAATGGGTAGCGACCTTGGTACTCGCCGATATCGCCGTTGATTACGGCCTCGAGGTTCTTGAGGTTTCCAGCGTTGCGGAGCTCGGTGATGCTGTGCGGAATGGTTTGGTCGCGGTTGCGGTCCTGCCACGTTCCGAGGAGCCCCCCGGTGATGCGGACGTCGCTGGTCGGGATGCTCCTGAGCCGGCCAGCCTCGCTTGAAACCGCGGATTGTCGGGAAAACTCGCCAGCCTCATCGTGCGTCGTAGCGCTCGTAGTGGTGACTCCGTTGTCATACATTCTGTGCTGCTCCTTCAGTACCGTGTGACATAGCATAGCTGATTTTGACACACCATGTGACCGTTCACATTGCGAGATTGTTTCGGGGATGTGACCGCTCACATGCGAACAATTGTGCGAAAAGGAACTTTGCGCGCAGGTGATCGGATATGCGAATTCTTGGACTGTGCAACAGCCTTATTTTTACGTCAAATCTTGTACGAATCACCAAAATCGATTGGCCGACTGACCATTGCATGAACCGGCAGAACTCGATCTCTCCTGCCAAACGCGCGCACAGCGAAGCTCAGCACACGCGCAAACATCGCGGGGGCCTTCGAACGTTCTACGCCTCAGCCGAGCACGCGCGTTGACTCGCGGACGACCAGCTGCGGCGCGAGCGGCTCAAGGCGCAACTCGTCCCCAGCGATCGAACCAAGCAGCGCATCGATAGCGCGCCGGCCAAGCTCACGGAAATCCTGACGGACACTGGTCAGGGGCGGCCAGAAATGCCGCGCCTCAGGGATATCGTCAAACCCAACGATGCTCACATCGGCGGGCGTGCTCAGGCCTCGCGAGTGAAAGGCATGCAGCAGGCCAAGGGCCATTTGGTCGTTCGCCGAAAAAATCGCGCTGAATTGCAACTGTCGCTGAGCAAGTTCGCGACCGAGCCAATAGCCACGATCGGCTGACCAATCCCCCCACAGCGTGTCGAGGGGCTCAAGACCGTTGGCACGCATCTCTTCCTGGTACCCGCTCACGCGCGCTTCGGCATCAACCCAGCCTTGCGGTCCGGCCAAATGCAGGATCCTGGTGTGGCCTCGCTCGATCAGGTGCCGCGTGGCCAACCGCGCGCCGGCGACCTGATCAACGTAGAGCGAGAGCACGCCATCCTGAGGTTCTGGGGTAACAACCGCTTGTAAGACCACAAACGGGATCTCCATCGCTAGGCTTCGTACGTGTTCAACCACGTGCCGTTGGGGAGCAACAATGAGCAATCCCTCAACACCGTGCATGCGCAAATGCTCAACACCAGCCCGAATTGAAGCGGGGTCAGTGGAGTCGACCGTTGTCTGATTCACCACAAAACCGCGATCACGTGCGGCACGCTCGATCGCCTGGGTACTCGAAATTGGCCCGTATTCGTGACCCTCGGTCGAAAGCAACCCGAGGGCGCCCGAGCGGTTCGTCACGAGCGCGCGGGCCGCCTGATTCCGCCGATAGCCAAGCTCCGTCATCGCCGCCATGACACGTTCTTTTGTCTGAGGGCGGATGCCGTCAAAATCGTTGAGCACCCGAGAAACCGTTTGGTGTGAGACACGGGCGCGCGCGGCGACGTCACGAATGCTCGGCCCCCTGCGGGCCGATTGCCCCTGCTCTTTCACCCGAACTCACCCCAACGCTTATTCTCGAAACGCGTCACCTTCATTGTGGACGCATAGATAAGTATGCCGTTTCCTTGAGCGGCGGTGAGGGAGATTAAGCGCACTCCGCGTGTCGTTGAGCGCCCGCACGGTCGTGACAACACAAAAAAGTGGCCGAGACAGCAGTGCTGTCTCGACCACTTCGGTCATGCGTTACGAAGCAAAAGCCTCAGGCGGCGGGCAGGAGCAGACCAGATTTCGGTCGCCATATGCCTGATCGATGCGACGAACAGAGGGCCAATACTTGTTGCGAACCACCGAAGGAACCGGGTAGGCAGCCTGCTCGCGCGAGTAGGCGTGCTCCCACTCGCCGGCGATGAGCGAATGCGCAGTGTGTGGCGCCCCAACCAGTGGGTTGTCGTCGGCGGGGAACTCCCCAGCGGCAACGGCGTCGGCTTCTGCCTTGATTGCAATCATCGCAGCGATGAAGCGGTCAAGCTCGTGCAGATCTTCGCTCTCAGTTGGCTCAACCATGAGGGTACCCGCGACGGGGAACGACATGGTCGGCGCGTGGAAGCCGTAGTCAACGAGACGCTTTGCCACGTCATCTACGGAGATGCCGGTCGCCTCCTTCAGCGGACGCAAATCGAGGATGCACTCGTGCGCAACCAGACCAGACTCCCCCGCGTACAGCACCGGGTAGTGATCCTTGAGCTTGGCAGCGATGTAGTTCGCCGCGAGCACAGCTGCGCCGGTCGCTTTGGCAAGACCCTGCTCACCCATCATGCGCACGTAAGCCCACGAAATTGGCAGGATGCTCGGGCTTCCGTACGGAGCTGCCGAAACGGGCCCGCCTCCGTGCTCGATGTGGCCCTGCTCGCCGTCGGCAAGCCGAGCCGCGTGCAGCGTGCGCTGAGCAAGCGGATGCCCTGGCAAGAACGGAGCAAGGTGCGCCTTCGCCGCGACAGGACCAACGCCGGGGCCACCACCACCGTGCGGAATGCAGAACGTCTTGTGCAGGTTGAGGTGCGAAACATCGCCGCCAAAGTCACCAAATCGAGCGTAGCCAAGCAGCGCGTTCAGGTTTGCGCCGTCAACGTATACCTGGCCTCCGGCGGCATGAACAGCCTCGGTGATCGCGGTGACTTCTTGCTCGTATACGCCGTGCGTTGACGGGTACGTCATCATGATCGCCGCAAGCTTCTCAGCGTTGGCCTCAATCTTGGCGTGCAGGTCGGCGAGGTCAACATTTCCGAGGTCGTCACACGCCACAACGACAACCGACATGCCAGCGAGCACGGCCGAGGCAGCGTTGGTGCCGTGGGCGCTCGACGGGATCAGGCACACCGTTCGGTCGAGGTCACCGTTCGCGCGGTGGTAACCGCGAATCGCGAGGAGACCCGCGAGTTCGCCCTGGCTGCCAGCGTTTGGCTGGAGCGAGACGGTGTCGTAGCCGGTCACATCGGTCAGCCAACGCTCAAGCTGGGTGACGAGTTCAAGCGAACCCTCAACATCCGACTCGGGTGCAAACGGGTGCAAACCAGCAAACTCAGGCCAGCTCACGGCTTCCATCTCGGTAGCCGCGTTGAGCTTCATGGTGCACGAGCCCAAGGGGATCATGCCGCGGTCAAGCGCGTAATCCTTGTCAGCGAGCTGCTTGAGGTAGCGCATCATCGCCGTCTCGGAGTGATGGCTATTGAAAACCTCGTGCGTGAGGAATTCTGAGGTGCGCTTCAGTGAGGCAAGCAACGACTCAGACTCGGTCACGGAAACATCCCGCTCGGCCGCGCCACCACATGCCACAACGACGGTCTGCAAGTCTGCAGCGGTCGTCGTCTCGTCAACCGAGACAAACACGGTGTTTTCGTCAACGGCCCAGAGGTTGAGGCCTAACTCGTGCGCAAGCTCAACGATCTCGATTGCACGACCGGCCACCCGGAGTTCTAGCGTGTCAAAGAAGTGCTCGTGCACCACCTCAACGCCGTCTTCACGCAGGAGCTCGGCAAGAGCAGTTGCATGGGCTGCGACGTCGCGGGCAATCGCGGTGATCCCGTTTGGTCCGTGATACACCGCGTACATCGAGGCCATCACGGCCAGCAGCACCTGAGCGGTGCAGATGTTTGAGGTGGCTTTCTCGCGGCGAATGTGCTGCTCGCGGGCCTGCAGGCTGAGGCGGTAGGCGGGGTTGCCGTCTGCATCCACGCTCACGCCAACCAGACGGCCAGGCATCTGACGTTCAAGGCCCTTACGAACGGCCATGTAGCCGGCGTGCGGTCCGCCAAACCCGAGTGGGACGCCGAAGCGCTGGCTCGTGCCAACCGCAACGTCAGCGCCAAGCTCGCCGGGTGACGCGATGAGCGTCAGGGCAAGTAGGTCTGCAGCAACAACGGCCACGCCTGCGTGCTCTTTGACGGCTGCGATGACCGCAGACGGGTCCCAGATGCGACCGTTTGCCGACGGATACTGCACAAATACGCCAAACGCTTCGGGAAGGCTCGCCAGGTCACCGGCATCAGCAAGCGCGGAGAGGGGAAGCGTCACGAGTTCGATACCAAGCGGCTCGGCACGGGAAGCCAGCAACGCTTTGGTCTGCGGAAGGGCATCCTCGTCAACGATGAACGTGGGGTTCTTTGACTTGGATGCACGGCGAGCCAACAACATAGCCTCAACGACGGCGGTCGACTCGTCGAGCATCGAGGCGTTGGCCAAGTCGAGCCCGGTGAGGTCAGTCACCATCGTCTGGAAGTTGATGAGGGCCTCAAGCCTGCCCTGCGAAATCTCGGGCTGGTAGGGCGTGTACGCCGTGTACCAACTCGGGTTCTCGAGCACGTTGCGCTTAATCACGGCAGGCGTGATGGTGTCGTAGTACCCAAGACCAATCATCGAGCGGCGAACCGTGTTCTTCTCCGCGAGTTCACGTAGCTCGGCAATCGCCTCGCGTTCGGTCGCGGGCTCAGGCAGCACGCTGTCACCCTCGTTGCGGAATTGCTCAATGTGGATGCTGTCAGGAACGGCCGCCTGCACCATCGCGTCAACCGTCTCGTAGCCGACGGCCTCAAGCATGACGCGCTGCGCCTCGCTATCGGTGCCAATGTGGCGCGTCGAAAATGCTTCCCTCATCTGGTAGTTATCCCCTATTCGGCTACGAGCGCGTCGTATGCAGCTGCGTCGATGAGGTTGTCTGGGGTTGCGTCGAGGCGCACCTTGACAAGCCATCCCTCACCGAATGGATCTGAGTTCACAAGCTCGGGCGAATCAACAACCGCCTGGTTCGACTCAATGACGGTACCGTTTGCCGGGGCGATGAGCTCACCAACCGATTTGGTCGACTCGATCTCGCCGATGACAACGCCGCCCTCGATAGGGGTGTCTGCCTCCGGCAGCTCAACAAAGACAACATCGCCGAGCTGGTCGGCCGCGTAGTTGGTGATTCCAACGGTTGCGGTGTCACCGTCGATCAGAAGCCACTCGTGCTCCGACGTGTACTTGAGGTTCTCTGGAACAGCCATGTTATTTCTTCTCTCTTGTGTAGAACGGGAGTTTGGTGACAGCAAAGGTGAGTCGCTTGCCACGGATGTCGACGCTCACTTCGGTGCCGATCTCGGCGAGTGACGGGTCAACGTAGGCAAGTGCGATGGGGTGGCCGAGCGTTGGCGAGAGGCATCCGCTCGTCACGATTCCGGCAGGCTCTTCGGCCTCCGGAGTTGCGAAGATCTCATAGTCGGCGCGGGCAGCGCGCTTTCCGTCGGCCGACAGGCCAACAAGCACCCGGGATCCCTCAGGGATGCCCGCCTCCGTTGCGGCGCGGCCAACGAAGTCGCCCTCCTTCGACAGCGCAACAACGCGGCCGAGTCCGGCCTGGGCCGGGTAAATATCGAGGGACAGTTCGTGGCCGTACAGCGGCATGCCTGCCTCAAGGCGCAGGGTATCGCGGCAGGCAAGACCAGCGGGAACCAGGCCAAACTCGGCGCCGGCATCCATCAGGGCGGTCCACAGGTCTGCGGCCGCCGATGCCCGGATGTACAGTTCAAATCCGTCTTCGCCCGTGTATCCGGTGCGGCCGATCAGCAGCTCGTTATCGCCAAACCAGCCCTCAACTGACCAGTAGTACTTGAGCGGTTCAAGCGGGCTATCGGCTCGCAGGTCGACGGTCGATTGCAGGACTTCAATCGCCTTTGGCCCCTGCACCGCGATCAGGGCGAACTCGTCGCTCCGATCGGTGACCGTGACGTTATCAAAGTTTGTGGCGCGCTCGGCAAGCGCCTCTGCCGCCGCAAATCGGTTTCCCGCGTTGGCCACAACGAAGAACGCTTCGTCCCCTCGCCGGTACACGATGAGGTCGTCGATTACCGTTCCAGCTTCGGTGAGCAACAGCGAGTATTTTGCTTGCCCATTCTTGACAGCAGAAATCTTGCCGCAGAGGGCGTAGTCAAGAAAGGCGGCCGCGTCTGGTCCGTCAACCGTGATCTCTGCCATGTGCGAGATATCAAATAAACCAGCCGCAGTGCGAACCGCGTGGTGTTCAGCGAGGTCGCTGGTGTAGCGGACTGGCATCTGCCAGCCGGCAAAATCGGTAAAGGTGGCTCCGGCATTCACGTGGATGCGGTGCAGTGGGCTCAAACGGTCAGACACGGTAGTTCTCCTGTGGCAACGGTCAGCGGTGACGGCGCACGTACTGAATCAGCACGATAACGCCTGCGAGAACTCCCCCTCTGTCATAAGCCTGAGAGCTTCGCGGGCGGTTGCCTGCTTTCACCGTGGGCGAGGAACCGGCGCCCGAGGGGCGACGTCCTACTTTTCAGAGTGGCCAGTCCGATGCGGTACAACTACCTGAGAGATTGGCGGGGAGGCTTGCTCCTTCGGTGCCGTCTTGGTGTAACGGCTCTCCCGCATCGTGTTTGCGGCCCAGTATGAGGTTATTCGTCAAGCATACCCATAACGCGGCCGACGTGGGGCACTCAGCGAGCCAAGATTGGCCCCTTAGTGATCGGGAACGGCCACCACTGCCGTACGCCGGATGCCGATCCACGACACGACTCCGCCCAGTACCAGCAGTCCTGCACAGACAAGCAGTGTCCGTTGCAGGCCGTCGAGCGAAATGGCGCCACCCATGATCACGCCAATAAGCGCGATGGCAAGGAGCCCAGCAATGCGGGAGATGGCGTTATTTACAGCGGAGGCGATGCCCGACCGCGCCGGCTCGATCGAGCCAAGAATTGCGGTGGTGAGGGGTGAAACGGTGATCGCCAGCCCGACACCAAAGACAAGGATGCCTGGCAGCAGCTGAGTCCAATAGTTAAAGTCGGGCGTGATGCTGAGCATCAGCAGCATACCGATGCCGGCAAGGATGGGCCCAACCGTCATGAATGGCCGCGGCCCCCATCGGCCGGCCAGGCGGCCGACTCGTGGACTCAGCAGAATCATGATGATCGTGAGCGGAATCATGGTGAACCCCGACGCCGTCGCGCTGAGACCGGCCACTTGCTGAAGATACACAACAACAACGAGGCCGTTGAGACTCAGCGCAGCATAAATAAACGTTGTTGCGATGTTGCCCCAGCCAAAATTGCGGACTCTAAACAGCGAGAGCGGCATGAGCGGGTGACGTGCCGTTGCCTGTCGCGCCAAGAACCCGATGAGGGCAAGAACCCCAACGACCGCCGGCCAAATGATGAGCGGGGAATCCGAGCCAAGCCGAGGGGCCTCGATGAGCGCAAATACCACGCCGCCGAGCCCGATCACGCAGAGCACAGCCCCAAGATAATCAACCGTGACGTTTGCGAGCCGCACGTCTTTCTGCCCGATGCGGAATGAAATAACGAGGGCAATCGCCACTGGAATGACGTTGAGGTAGAAGATGCCTCGCCACCAACCGGCATCAACAAACACGCCCCCAACGAGTGGGCCGATCAGCATGGCGACACTCGTGAGGGCGGTCCACAGCCCGATGGCCCTTCCCTGTTTTTCGCTGCGGAATGTTGAGGTAATGAGGGCAAGCGAGCTTGGCACGAGCAGTGCGCCGGCCACGCCCTGAAGCCCACGCATAATGACAAGTAATTCGGCGGTTGGCGCGAGGCCGATCGCAACAGAGGTGAGGGCAAAGCCAAAGAGACCAACGCGAACGACCCGCATACGGCCAAACACGTCACTGACCGAACCTGCAACAAGAATGAGGGAACCAAGCGTAATGAGGTAGGCGTCGATGACCCACTGCTGCAGTGCGAGCCCTCCCCCAACATCGGCGCTGATGGCGGGAAGCGCCACGTTGACAACAGAGCCGTCGAGAAACGCAACAAATGAGGCAAGCACAGCAAGCGCGAGCACTCGCCGTTCGGTAACGGTGAGCGGCTCGTTGGGAACCGCGGCAGGACGCTGACTCATGGGCTTATGGTACTCCTGGCCTCCGACATTCCGCGGGCGGACAGGGATGGGGAAAGAGATCCGGGCCTGGGTCCGACGGAGCGTCTCAACGAGAGCGGCCATCCAGCGCAGCGGCGCTAGGCTAGGCCAATGCGCATCTGGAGCCTCGACCCCTCATACCTCGACAGCAAAGGACTCGTTGCCTGTTGGCGCGAGACACTCCTCGCCCAAAAGGCACTCGCTGGCCTGACCAAGGGATACACGGCGCATCCGCAGCTCATCCGGTTCCGGGCGGCATCACATCCGGAATCCGCAATCGCCACCTATCTCCATCTCCTCGCCGACGAGGCAGATGCCCGCGGCTACAACTTCGACCGCTCGCTCGTGCGAGTCCCAGCCGACGCGAGCATCGCTCTTCCGGTCACCGAGGGACAGCTTCGCTACGAGTTTGGCTGGCTACTCAGCAAGCTCGATTCGCGGGATCCCGAGCGGGCAGCGAGGTTGCGTGACGTTCACGGCGAGCACACGCTCCCGATGGAGGCGGCAATCTTTCACGTTATTCCCGGCGACATTGAGCCGTGGGAAGTTGTGCCGTGGGAAGTTGTGCCGTGGGAAGTTCTGCCAAACGGCTCAGACCAAACCGACTAGCTCGCCTTGAGCGACTTAAGGTATGCGCCGTAGAGGCCCCAGATTTCGTTGAAGAGGGCCTTATTCTCAGAGCAGGATTCGGCGGGCTTCACAACGCCAAAATAAGCGTCGCCGACCTTCATCGTGTTCGTAGCCGTTTTGCTCTCAGACCGGCTGATGCCCCATCCGCTCTGCGCAGTTGCGCACGAAGCAGGAAGTGTCCTCGGCAGCTCGCTGTCGAGGTTCATGACGTCGCCGTTGACCGTGAAGGATGTTGCGCCCAGCTTGGTGGAAAGCTGTCCCGTCACGTTCCAGCCGGCAAACCCAAGTTCGCTCGTGGCACCTGGGTCAACAACAGGGATCTCTCCGGTATCCGGTTCGTCCGTCTCCGACGGCGTCGGGGTGGATGCTGTGCTCGGTTTGGTGTTGCCCTGCACCGGCTTTGACGTCGACGGTGTCGCGTCGTTTGTTTGTTCACCGGCGTCGTTGCTTGTGGCGTTGATGCTACTGACAAAGACCAGCGCAATGATGATGGCAACAACCGCAATGGCCGAAACCACGATCCACGGAATCAGTTGTTCGCGATTGCTTTTCATACTGCGGACTACCCCTTCGATTACTCAATAGCGCTACCAGTCTAGGCGAATGGAAGACACCGACTCGCCAACCGCCGCGGACTCTGAGGTGATCACCAGGCGCCTGAGGGTGCCCCTTCTTTGCCAAGGGTCATCCGTGCCTACCCCACCGATCCCGCATCCAGTGCCCTCAAATCGACCTAAAAACAGATTCTTGAGTCAATTTGAGGGCACTGGATGCAGGACAGACCGGCGATGGGCAGGTGTTGCTAGGCCTTGAGGTGAGGGAAGTGTTCTTCGCGCCACTCGCCGGAGCGAGGGACCCCAACGGCAACGGCATCAATTTCGTACTGGCGCAGTTCGACGCGGCGGATTTTGCCAGAGATCGTTTTTGGCAGCTCCGCAAACTCAACGCGTCGGATGCGCATGTACGGGGGCAGGTTTTCCCTGCAGTGCTTCAACACGGCAAAGGCGGTCTCCTCCGTTGGCTGCCAGCCGTCTGTCAGCACTATGTAGGCCTTCGGGATGGACTGACGAACGGCATCCGGAGCGGGAACTACGGCTGCCTCGGCAACCGCTGGATGCTCGATGAGGATCGACTCAACCTCGAACGGCGACACCTTGAAGTCTGACGATTTGAAGACGTCATCGGTTCGTCCGATATAGCTGATAAGCCCATCGGCATCGCGACTCGCAACGTCACCAGTGTGGAAGTATCCACCAGCCCTGGCGGCGGCCTCACGTTCGGGGTCGGCGAGGTATCCCGTCATGAGATTCAGGGGTTCTTCTGACAGGTCGAGGCAGATCTCGGCCTCCTCGACCGGACCGTCAGGAGCTGGTTGTCCCGTCACCGTATCGAGCAACACAACGCGGTTGCCAGGAAGCGGCCTCCCCATCGAACCGGCCTTCATCGGCGAGCCAGGAGTATTCGCGATCAGCGCGGTGGTTTCGGTCTGGCCGTACCCGTCGCGGATGGGCAACCCCCACAGTCGCTGAATCTGCGAGATGACCTCTGGGTTGAGGGGCTCCCCCGCTGAGAGCAGCTCGCGAAGCTGGCCAGGGCCTCTGGTCTCCTGCATCTGAATGAGCATCCGCCAGACCGTTGGTGGGGCGCAGAAGGTGGTAACTCCGGCCCGGATCAGCTCGGCATCAAGCTGTGACGAATTAAACTTGCTGTAGTTATACACAAAGACCGTTGCCTCTGCGTTCCACGGCGCAAAGAAACAGCTCCACGCGTGCTTTCCCCAGCCGGGCGAACTAATCGCAAGGTGCACGTCGCCTGGCCGCACGCCAAGCCAGTACATGGTCGCGAGGTGTCCAACGGGATACGAGACCTGGCTGTGCACCACCATCTTCGGCTTACTCGTTGTGCCTGAGGTGAAGTAGATAAGCAGCGGGTCTTCCGTGAGCGTTTCGCAAAAGCGGCCATCAGCTGGCCGCGCATCGGAGGCGCCAGCGGATGCTGAGTAGTCGAGCCAGCCTTCGTCTGGCCCTCCAACGCTGATCCGACCAAAGTTGCCCGAAATATCAGCAAATTTTGGCGTGTCCACGCTGTTTGCGATGACGTGGGCGACCCCGCCCCTCACGATTCGATCGACAAGCTCGTTCGCCCCAAGGACCGTTGTGGTTGGCATGATCACGGCACCGAGCTTGATGATGGCAAGCATCAATTCCCAGAGCTCAACCTGATTCCCAAGCATCAGCAGCACGTGGTCCCCGCGCTGCACGCCGTGTTCCCTGAGCCAGTTGGCGACCTGGTCGGAACGACGGGACATCTCCTCGTACGAAACTTTCAGTTCGCTGCCGTCTTCCTCTGCAATCCAGAGCGCAGTGTTGCGGTTACCCCGTGCAATGGCGTCGAACCAGTCCGTGGCCCAGTTGAACGACGGGCCAACATCTGGCCACTGAAACGAAGAGACGGCCGCCTCATAGTCGGTTCGGTTCTGCAGCAGGCCATCCCGTGCCTCGCGGAAGGCTGCGGTTGCTGGTGATTCGCTCATATGGGTTCCTCTATTCCGTATCTGCCACGGCCTCTCACCGATGAGCGGTCCGTGAACACGACAGAACTTCAACGTAGCAGGAGGAACAGTCCGAACCTGGCACGCGCCGCGGCAAACTAGGATTAACCTGTTTGCGACCCCGGCGTCTTTCGCTGCGGATCGTTATCTCACCAGCTTCACCCCCAATATGTTCACCCCTATCAGGAGGCTTGCGTGCGGCCAGTACATCCGGCACCCTCTGCGCAACCAATGCTCATCGGCGCGCGTCTGCGTTCCACCAGGCGAGCGCAGGGCCTCACTATCGACCAGGTTGCCGAGGCAACTGGGCTCACCAAGGGGTTCATCAGCAGGGTCGAGCGCGACGCAACCTCTCCGAGCGTTGCGACGCTGGTAACGCTGTGCCAGGTGCTGTCGCTCCCCATCGGCTCACTCTTTGACGCGCCGGTGCACGAGGTCATAACCCTCGACGCCGCGCCACGCATCAACATGGGAGGCACTGGGGCCGACGAACGGATGCTCACCCCACGCAGCGAGGCACGGGTCCAGGTGCTTCGTTCCCGTCTCGAGGCAGGCGCAACGGGTGGGGCTGAGATGTACACCATCAACTGCGATGTTGAAGTGCTGCACGTGCTCAGCGGCTCTGTTGTGCTGCATCTCACTGGAGAAGACATTGCGCTGCAGGCTGGCGACACGGTGACATTTTCTGGCCAGGAACCCCACAACTGGTCAAACCCTGGCGACACTGTTGCCGAAGTCATGTGGACGATCGCGCCCGCCGCCTGGAGCGGGTCATCCTAATCCCCCACTAGGTTTTCCAGCGCGAATCTTTTGTTGCATACTGGTAATCCGTTGCCAGTTGGCGGCGGCACACCCACGCACGCCGAGGAGCACGCGACGTTGCCAAGCGAATCCATCCCCACCGACTATTCCGTGGCCGTGTGCCAGCTGGCCATTTCCGTTGAAAACCCTCCGCAGAATCGAGGCAGGGCGCGCGAAGCTATTCGTGATGCCGCGGCAAAGGGTGCCAACATCGTGGTACTCCCAGAGCTCGCAAATACGGGCTACGTGTTTGCCAACCACGCGGAACTCGTTTCGCTTGCTGAGCAGCTCGACGGCCCAACCATCACCGAATGGGCAAGGCTCGCTGCAGAGCTTAACCTTGTCATCGTTGCGGGCTTTGCTGAGAGTGAGAACCCCAACGCTCCTAACGCACCGTCAACAAGCGCCCCCGAAGCACCAACGCCGCGCGTCTTCAACTCTGCCGCCATCATCGATCCAACCGGGGTCAGAGCCGTCTATCGCAAAGCACACCTGTGGAACACAGAAAAGGACCGGCTCTTCACCGCCGGTGATGGCTTGCCTCCCGTCGTGGACACCCAATTTGGGCGAATCGGCGCGATGATTTGCTACGACCTCGAGTTTCCGGAATGGGTGCGTCACACCGCACTCGCCGGCGCGGACATCCTATGCTGCCCCGTGAACTGGCCACTCTTCCCTCGCCCAGAAGGTGAGCGCCCCGCCGAGATCATTCGGGCCCAGGCCGCCGCGAGCACCAACCGAATGTTCCTCGCCGTTGCCGATCGTGTTGGTACCGAACGGGGTGTCGACTGGGTTGGAGGCAGCGTCGTGCTTGATGCCGACGGGTTCCCGGCCACACGCATCCAGCTGGGAATCGAGTCAATTCAACTCGCAACACTACCGATTGCTGATGCGCGATCGAAGGCAATTAGTCCGCACAACGATGTGCACGCCGACCGGCGCACGGATCTGTACTGACCACAGTTAGCCGTATGAGCGGGCCGCGCGCCAGGCAAGGTGCTGAGCCGTGCGTGTTCGCAAACGAACCGCTAGCGGGGGTTGAACGCCGCGAGGTCGGGGATGGGACCGTCGGCCTCAAGCGGGAGGGTCGCCACAATAATTGGCGATTCCATCGGCAACACCCCGTGAATGCGGGGCGCAGGGTCAAACGTCACGTCGATGCGCTCATCGGCGAGGGCCTGCTCGTCAATCACAACAAGCAGGAGCGGCTCGCGCACATTGAGGTATTTACTCCCAAGAACCGCTGGCAACTGTTCAAGGGTGCACGCCTCGATGTACCCGGTCTCGTCAAACGGCACGCCCTTCGTTGCCACGTCGTATTCGGAGAACCTGGCGCAGGCCTCCCAGTCATCCGCGATGGCAACGTGCAGGAGGCGACGATCTGACATGTTCGACCTTTCGTTAATGACACGCTATCGTATCATTAACCGAGCTGGCGCCGATAGTGCCAGCAACAGCATCCATTGAGCCAAGGAACGAGGCAGGCCGTGACCGACTCCCCCGCGCCACGACGCGGCCGACCCCGCGCCGCCGAGCAAGGCGGGCTCCGCGACAGGATGCTCGATGCCGCCGTGAAACTCTTCCGAATAAACGGCTTTGCTGGGACGAGCATTGAGGCCGTTGCACGCACGGCCGGGGTCACGAAGCGTACGCTCTATGTGTATTTCACAGACAAGACGGGGCTCTTTATGGCAGCCGTCGAGCGCCAGCATAACTACGTTGCCTCCCATTCAACGGACCACACTTCTCTCGAACGCGCCGCAACGGCAGTGGTCTACGCACTGCACTCGGACGACGCGGTTGGCCTCCACCGACTTGTCCTCGCGGAGGCCGTACGGTTTCCCGAACTCGCAGAATCGTTCTACGCAACAGGGCCGGAACGATCAATCGCGTATCTCTCGGCCATCGTTGCAGGTGTTGTTCACGAGCCAGCGACGAGCACAGGCAAGAGCGCTCATGCATCGCCCAAGCCTCCCAAACCAATGCAATCTGGCAAGCCCACCGACCAAGATCCCAAAATCGCCGAGAGCCTGTATTCCCTGCTCTTAGGCGAATCGCACCGACAGCGGATGCTGGGGCTCAGGGCCGCACCAACACAGTCCGAATCCCGAACCATCGCCAATTCAGCGCTCACGGCACTCAGGCTGAACGAGGCAATTTGAGACAGACCCTGTTGATTGTCGGTAGCTAGGTCAATAATCAAACTATCCACATCAATGTGGCCGCTGCCACGAAGCACAACGCTGCAGCGCAACACCTCATTTTCATCACTTCGCCTCAAGGAGGGCATCATGAGCACCCGCATTAACACTTACCTCAGCTTTCGAGATTCAGCGAGGCAGGCCGTTGCGTTCTATCAGACCGTTTTTGGCGGCGAATACACCCTCAGCACGTTTGGCGAGTTCCAGGCAAGCGAAGACCCCGCCGAAAACGACAAAGTAATGCACTCAATGCTCACCACGAGCACCGATCAGGTCATCATGTGCGCCGACACGCCAAACTCAATGGAGCTCACACAAGGCACCAACTACTCCATGTCAATCAGCGGAGAAGACGAGGCCGAACTCACCGGCTACTGGCAGAAGCTCACGGCCGACGGCACCATCACCATGCCGCTCAACAAGGCGCCGTGGGGCGACAGCTTCGGAATGTGCGTCGACAAATTTGGCGTCAGCTGGATGGTCAACATCGCGGGAGTTCCGGGCAGCTAGGCATCCTGCCAGCCACAATAGCGCTGGCAGCTTGGCCTTGGTCTGCCAACGATATTGCCGGCAGTTCGGCCTTAGTTTGCCAACGACGTTGTGGGCAGTTCGGTCTTGATCTGCCAACGAATATGCGGGCGGCTCGACCTTGGTCCGGCAACGGAGTTGCGGGCAGGTCGGCCTGGCTTGCCAACGATATTGCCGGCAACTTGCAGTCGTTCCAACGGCAACATTGTTGGCGGCTCGATCATCCCGTAAGTTCCGCGAACATCACCCGTGTGGCACTCCCGTTGTCGGGGCAACATGAACCCAGCAATCACAGCTTGTTCATAGACATCAACTTTATTGTTGAGCCATGGAATGCCCAATTGACAAGAGCACACTCGTGATGAGCGAACGTAATGGAATCGAAATTGACTACTGCCCGCAGTGCCGCGGCGTGTGGTTGGACCGGGGAGAACTCGACAAGATCATCGACCGGGCCAGCAGCATCCAGGCAGCGCCTGCCGCTCCGGCAGCCCCGGCCGCACCCGTTGCGGCACCGCAGGCCGGCTACCAGCAATACCAGGCGCAGCAGCCCCGCTATGACGACCGTCGTAACGATCAGCAGGGCGGCTACCGCAAGAAGAAGCGCGAGAACTGGCTGAGCGAACTCTTCGAGTAAGGCCTCACCGGTAGCAGAATGGTCACACATCCACCCAACCGATTCGGTTTCGGTGGATGTGTGACCATTCTGTTTGGGGCTATCCCTTCGTGGGAAGGGCCGCGACCGCCTCGATTTCGATGAGTGCGCCCTCTTTCGCGGGGTTGATTCGCAGCACGGTCACGGCGGTTGGATACGGGCCCCAGACCTGTGCGACCGCGCCGAAGGCCGCGTTGAAGTCAGCATCGACCGCAAGGTAGACGGTCAGTTTGGCAACGTCTTGCTGGGATGCGCCTGCATCTGCGAGCACCGCGAGTACGTTACGGAGGGCCTGAGCGGTCTGCTCCCCCGCTCCACCGGCAATGATGCTTCCGGTGGAATCAGTGCCATTCTGTCCGCCAACATAAAGCGTGCGTCCAGTCTCGGTGATCGTGCCCTGCGAGAACACGGGATTTGAGTGCAACTCGTTTGGATTCACATGCGTGATGGTATTCATGCGGCCATAGTAGACCTGCTCGCGACGAGAGAGAACCCCATACCGGAGCCGTCGCTATCGAAACGTAGAGGGATGGCTGTCCAGGTTCAGGCTGTGGCGACCAGCCCAAGCAGGGTCACAGCGGTGAAAATGACGAGGCACACCTCCATAGCCTTAGCCAATCCGTCGTTAGGCTTCGACGAGCGCCGCCAGCTGCTCGGTTACGAAGGTCCAGCCTGCGGGCAGCCCGAGTTCGTCGTGCTGCGCTTTTGCCGCAGCATCTGCGTGGCGTGCCACGATGCGATACAGGGTGCCGTCTGGATGATCGGCGAGCGTAACTTCTCCTGTGACGGCAACGGGCTGAGGTTGGGCGGGCCGCAGCGTACTGTCGACCGCGTTGGTGAAGACGATGCGGTGCTCGGCGTCGACGACGAGGAACGCGGCATCCATGTGCGGGACAAACGTGACGCCATCCTCGCTCATTGTTGTCACGAACCCACCGCCGGCGCTCGGCCTGAACGACTCAACACGACAGACGTAGGGCTGCGGGATCCACCACTGGGCGAAGGGGTTAGGCGACGTCCAGGCGTTCCAGACGGCTGCTTTGGGGGCGCGGATGACTCGCTCAATCGCGAGGTCACGGTCTGGATCAAGGTCTAGGTCGGGGTTCACGATGGTCCTTTCGATCAGGATTTCTTTTTCGCCAACGAGCTTTGGGCTCATCCTTCGTTTGGATAGACACGTTCGTCGGCCCGCGGCGTGGCGAGCAGGGGCACGGAGGCGGTCAGCGCGGCAACGGCGTCGGCCCCCGCTGAGTCTGCTGGGGCGCGGTCGGCTCGCCTGCCCTCAAGCGCGGCCGGCTCACCGCCGGTGATGGCCTCGGCAAGGCTGCTTTCGGTTTCAAGGACTTTTGTGGCGGCAACCTGCTGGGCTGCGAGCTCTGCGTACAGGCCGCCCCGCATGATCAGCTCGGAGTGCGTGCCAGATTCGACAATTTCGCCAGCTTCGAGCACATGAATGATGTCGGCGTCCATGACGGTGGAGAGGCGGTGCGCGATGGAGATGGTTGTGCGCCCCCGTGAGGCCTCGTCGAGCGCTTCTTGTACCACACGCTCCGACACGGTGTCTAAGGCAGAGGTCGCCTCGTCGAGCAGGAGGATTGGCGGGTCTTTGAGCAGCACGCGCGCGATGGCGATACGTTGCTTTTCGCCGCCAGAGAGCCGGTACCCTCGCTCTCCGACGATGGTGTCATAGCCGTCTTCGAAGCCCGCGATGATGTGGTGGATGTTTGCCGCGGTGCAGGCAGCGGTGAGTTCGGCATCGCTCGCGTCTGGCTTGGCGTACAGCAGGTTTTCTTTGATGGTCGCGTGAAACAGATAGGTCTCCTGCGACACGATGCCAACATTATCGATGATGGATTCTTGCGTGAGGGTTCGAACGTCGGCACCGCTGAACAGCACGGACCCAGCGGAAGCTTCATACAGCCGAGGCGCGAGGTAGAGGATAGTCGTTTTGCCTGCGCCGGAGGGACCAACAAACGCAACGTGCTGCCCTGGCTCCGCAACAAAGGAAACACCGTTGAGCGTTGGGCGTGCCTCCGACGAGGCATCCGGATAACGGAACACCACGTTGTCGAAGGCAAGACCCCCGCGCGGCCCTGGAGCAGCATTGACGCTGATCGCGTCTGGAGCATCCGTGATCGCGGGTTGCAGATCGAGGTATTCAAAGATGCGGGCAAAAAGAGCCTGTGACGTTTGCAGATCGAGCGAGACCCTCATGAGCCCCATAAGCGGCTGCAGCAGCCTGGCCTGCACCGTGGTGAAGGCGACAACCGTGCCGGCGGTGATCGCGCCGAGTCCCCCAGCGATAAGGTAGCCAGAAACCAGGTAGATAACGGCGGGAACGCACGCCATGAGCACCTGAACCACCGCAAAGAAGCCCTGGCCGCTCATGGCCCGACGAACCTGAAGCTGCACCTGGTTGCGGTTCTCTGCTTGATATCGTTCTGATTCGGCTCGTTGCCGGTTGAACGCCTTTGACAGCAGCATGCCGGAAACGCTGAGCGTCTCTTGGGTGATCGATGTCAGCTCGGATAGTGATTCCTGTGTCTCCCCGGCAATCTTTGCTCTGACCTGGCCAACGCGGCGTTGCACGAGGACAAGGAACGGCATGAGAACGACGGCGATGAGCGTGAGCCGCCAATCAATGAGGATCATTGCAACGAGCGACGCAATCACGGTGACGACGTTGCCAAGAATGCTGGTGACGGTGTTGGTCAGCACCCCCGATACCCCGCCGACATCGTTCTGCAGACGCGACTGGATGACCCCGGTCTTGGTGCGAGTGAAGAAGCCAAGTTCCATCGATTGGAGATGCTCGAACAGGCGGACGCGCAGGTCGCCAGTAACGCTGTTGCCAACTGTGGAGGTGAACCACGTTTGGGCAACTCCGAGCAGGGCGGACAGCAGAAACAGCCCAACCATCGCAAGCACCAAACGAATGAGCAGCGGAATCTGCGGGCCCGAGCCATCAAGCGGGAACAACCCGTCATCAAAAATACGCTGCACGAGCAGGGGCGGAATGACCGCGATACCCGCGCCCACAATAACCAGCAGGCCCGTAATCAGGATGCGCCAAGAGTAAGGACGGAACAGCGCAACAACGCGACTGCCGAGCCCGGCGATCTTTGGCGCCTCGGCGTTCAGCTTCTTCTGCGCGGCCACATCAACGCCGCGGAAACCACCACCGCGAGCGCTGCCGCCTGCTCCGTGAATACTCATGGGGTTAGCCTACGACAGGGCACTGACACGGGCAGTTCATTTGGCAGCCCTAGCCCGAGCGACAGGCATCGTCGTTGAACGATCCTGCGCTGAGAGGCACCAGCTGGTCACTCAATTGACAGAAAAATGACCCTGGCTGTGGACGGGGTCATTCTCACGGCGAGCGGTCTTTGGTCGCATTGACTGCATTTTTGCAGATTGCTCAGCGAACGAAAGAGTGACCATAACCCATATCTCGTAAACGCGGGCTGAATCGTACACCGAAGCACCGCCCACAGCATTCTCGCTAACGGTTAGGGCCAAACGCGACCTGAATTAAAATCGAAATTCCGCCACATTCCGGCGCAGAAGAACGTCTTACTGATCACCACTCTTGACCCGCGAGATCACCTTTGCGCTGGTACTTCGTCAGCAGGTCCGCGGACAGGTGACAAGAATCTTCAGGGAATCGTGCAAGCCGATCCTGGTGTTCCTCGGCGCTTCGCACATAGTTAGCCAGTGGCAGCACCTCAACGGCGATTCGGTGAGCGTCGTCTCTCGCCGCGATGAACGCACGAGCTTCGTCAAGGTGCGCCAGGTCGTCGGAGTACACGCCAGTGCGATATTTCGGACCGGAGTCGGGTCCCTGTCTGTTGACGCTATAGGGATCGATAATTTCAAAGAGGTATGCCATCAGCTGCTCGACGCTCACAACCGTCGGATCGAACCGTGTTCGCACGCATTCCGCGTACCCGTCGTAGGCGCTGTCGATACGCTGGCTGGTTCCGTTGGCCCTTCCGGCCTCGGTGCTCGTCACTCCGGGTACTGTCGCGATAAAAGCCTGCACACCCCAGAGGCAGCCGCCTGCAAGGTAAAGCTCCTCAACTACGCGCTCGGCAACCATTTACTGAGCCTACCGCCACCCGAGAGTCGGTCGTTCCGAGGGGAACGGAACCCGACGAGAATAAGCACCCCGAGTCATGGGCAGGGTGCTGGGACTCCTCGATCCGTGCAAATGCAAATACGACCCCGGTTACCGACGCAAAAGGGACCGTATCTGAGACCCACAGGGCAGAGCCTAAGGCTCCGAAAAACTACACGTCGAAGCGGAACTTCACCGAGTTCCGGCACTGAGCAACTTTTCATGCAAGATGCAGGCATGCTGAAGGCCGTCGACGCATTCAAGGACTCGATGTTCATTCCTAGAAAGACTTCGCCTCAGCCGCACCACCCAGCTCGATGGCTAACGCAACAAGGTCAACATCCGCTAGGTATCCGGCCCGTTCTTCCCCTGAAATTCCTATATTCCATCGACACCTGAGACCTTCACAAGCCCCCTCGTGTGTTCTCACCATAAAAAGCGGGCCTTACGCGTTCTCCGCGCGCAATTTACTCATACAACCGCCAAGGCTTGATAGCAACGATCTGATCGCCCACGACGTTCTCCTCATGGTCGAACTCATAGTGGCTCCGCAGGTTATTCCAAAACTCCACAGAAGTGCCGCAGTACTTCGCAAGTCGTAACGCGGCATCCAACGTTATCCCGCTCGCCCCATTCACGATTTAGTTGACACATCGCGGCGGCAAACCGTTCGACGCGGCAATCTTGTTCTTCGTGATTCCGATTCCCCCAATGATTTACTCCATTAGAACCTCACCTCGGGGGATGGCGGGTAAAGCCTCGCAGATATGAACCTTCCTCAGCGGTAGTCAACGATCGAGACGTCTCCAGCAGCAGTATCCTCCCAACGGAAGCAGATCCTCCACTGGTCGTTGATCCGGATGCTGTGGGGCTCCGTTCGGTCACCGTTAAGTGCATTCAAACGATCACTGGGCAAAACGCAGCTACATGTACGAAAGCTCAACCGAGTTACGTCCGCGTCAGCGGTGTCCATCAACAAACCTCGGAACGAGACCATTCATGCCGAAGCAGCCCTATCCCTTGCAGACACAAACGCTCTGTGAGAGCTCATCGACCTGCGATTAGAAATGGCAGTAGTCCGATCTTACTCGCGCGTATGCCCAGATCTTGCAGCTTGGCCAGGCGACTCTCCGTGTATCTGCGGTACGTGGGCCTACTCTCACCTTCCGGGAAATTCAATAGGGCCCGCTCTACGAAGTCCTCTAGAGTCCTAGTCTCGGCCACTTCGACGCTGGCTGACATAGTTCTCTGAACCGACTCGAAGCTCGCTTCCATTGGCGGGCCCGGTTCTGAGAATGCGCGGATGTCGCCAGTGCTTGTGTATGCATAACAATGTTGCGAGTCAGGAAGCACTCTCCCTAGTTGGCTCGGACGAGGGAAAACGCTGTTCGGGTATAGTCCATCGTTTGACACATGCTGAGCAAGCTCATCACTAGTCAAGAAGCAAGGACTCGCGTAAAAGACATCCGCCCCGGTCACTTCAAGATCATAAAGCGCGTTATGTTGCACGAGGCCGTTCAAGGTGACATCGGTCTTCACAGCAAACCTGAAGTACGGCTTGCCGAACACCGCGTACTCGTTTGCGTTCGAACGTCGCAGATATCGCGGCATCTTGAACTGAAGGTATAGCATCGCCCATCGCCTGGGTATGGCAATGTCGTACCCGAGATCGGCTTCCTGCCGAAGGCTCGGTAATAACGCGATACCATCAAGATCGCCTTGAGCATGGAGCCAGCGCTGAATTTCAACGGTCAGGTACATTGCGTACGTTGACTCGTTGAAGTCGGCCTGCCTTTGACTATACGACACGGTTTCCCAATTCTCCGCTTCCTGCGCATTCCCAGAAAGAGTCACACTCCGTCTTGCTGCGACACATGAGCGACACGATGGACTTCCGACTCCACTGCGCTAAACGTTAAACCTAAACTCCACAACATCCCCATCGACCATCGTGTAGTCCTTGCCCTCCATGCGGGCCTTGCCCTGGGAGCGGGCCTCGGCTACCGAGCCGGTGGCAACGAGGTCGTCAAACGAGATGACCTCTGCCTTGATGAAGCCTTTTTCGAAGTCGGTGTGGATGACGCCGGCCGCCTGCGGGGCCTTCGCGCCCTGAGGGATGGTCCAGGCGCGGGCCTCTTTTGGTCCTGCCGTGAGGTAGGTCTGGAGGCCGAGTGTGTCGAAGCCGATGCGCGCGAGCTGGTCGAGACCGCTCTCGGTCTGGCCGGTCGAGGCGAGCAGTTCTGCCGCATCCTCGTCGTCGAGTTCGATAAGTTCGCTCTCAAGCTTGGCGTCAAGGAAGATTGCCTTTGCCGGTGCTACGAGTGCGGCCAGTTCGGCAAGCTTTGCCTCGTCGCCGAGCACGTCTTCGTCAACGTTGAAGACGTACATAAACGGCTTGGTGGTGAGCAGTCCGAGTTCGCGGATGGGCTCAACATCCACGTTGGAAGCCGACAGCGGGGTGCCAGAGTTGAGCACATCCTGGGCTTCCTTCGCTGCGGTCAGCACCGAAGCGTCAAGCTTCTTACCCTTGACCTCTTTTTCGTAGCGAGGAATCGCCTTTTCGAGGGTCTGCAGGTCGGCGAGAATGAGCTCGGTGTTGATGGTCTCCATGTCGCTTGCAGGGTTAACGCTGCCGTCAACGTGCACCACGTCGGGATCGCTGAAGCCACGAACAACCTGCGCGATGGCGTCTGCCTCGCGGATGTTTGCGAGGAACTTGTTGCCAAGCCCTTCGCCCTCGCTCGCTCCCTTGACGATGCCTGCGATGTCAACGAAGGACACCGGGGCTGGCAGGATGCGTTCGCTGCCGAAGATCTCGGCAAGCACGTTGAGTCGCTTGTCGGGGAGGCTCACCACGCCAACGTTTGGTTCGATTGTTGCGAACGGGTAGTTCGCCGCAAGAACATCGTTGCGGGTGAGTGCGTTGAAGAGGGTGGACTTGCCAACGTTGGGCAGTCCGACGATTCCGATTGTAAGAGCCACGAGAGTACAGCCTAGTTGATTGCTTGCTTTGGTGGGCGCACAGTAATGGTGACGCCAGCGATAACAACGACCCCACCAATGAGCTGAATGAGGCTGAGCGGGCCTCCAAGCGCCAGAGAGAGCAGCACGGTGAAGACCGGCAGCAGGTTCAAGAAGATGCCGGAGCGTGCGGCCCCGATGCGCCGCACGGCGATGTTCCAGAACATAAAGGACAGCACCGACGGGAAGAACGCGATGTAGAGGAGGCCAGTCCACGCGCCACCCGACATCGTGAAGTCGGTGTCGGTAGCGAGCACAAACGGGGTGAGCAGCGCAACAGCCATGATCGCCTGGATCATGGTGGAGGTAACGGGCGGCGAGGTGAGCTTGCGTCCGAGCACAGAGAAAAGGGTCCACGCTGCGACGGCGCCAAGCATGAAGAGCTGCCCAACGTTGTAGTCCATCGTGAAGATTTCGCTGAGGCGCCCGTTGGTGAGCACCAGCGCAACTCCCCCGAGCGACACGATAAACCCAAGGATGCTGATCCCACGAAGCCGCTCGCGCATGATGATCGCAGCAACGATCGCAATCGAGGCAGGGTTGATCGCGCCCACGAGCGCGACATCAACCGCGGTGGTGTGCTGCAACGCCACGTAGCTCAGCAGGTTGAAGCCAATAACCCCGAGCAGCGCGAGCAGCAGGTGCAGCGCCCACTCCTTGAGGGCGGATTTCCATGCGCCCTTATCCACGATGAGGGCCAGCGGAATGAGTGCCACGAGCGCGATCAACCATCGCGCCCAGGTGAGTTGGAGGGGTGAAATTTCGGCGACCACCATGTGGCCAAAGATGAAGTTGCCAGCCCAGAACAGGTTGGCAAGCACCAAGAAGAGGATGTTTTTGCTGTTTGCCACGGCCCAACCCTACCCGCAATGTTCTCACCCGACTGTCGGTATCGTGTGCGACGATGGAGTGTGCCCGTTGACTTTACAGCTATCGATTTTGAAACCGCCAACAGCCACGGAGCCTCTGCTTGCTCCGTCGGCCTCGTCAAGGTACGCAATTCCGTTGCGGTCGATCGTGTGTCCTGGCTGATCAAACCACCTGCTGGCTACGACGCGTTCCTCGAGTGGAACACGCGCATCCACGGACTCGTTCCCAACGACGTCAAAGATGCAAAAGGCTGGGCAGCTCAGTTCGAAGATCTCATGGAGTTCGCGGAGGGCGACATCATGGTTGCCCACAACGCCGGGTTCGATATGGGCGTCATCCGGGCCGCGTGTGAAGCGACCGAGATCGAGGTGCCAAACCTCAACTATCTCTGCAGCGTGCAGGTCGCGCGCAAGACCTATACGCTCCCGTCATACCGACTCCCCTCAGCGGCAGAGGCAGCGGGGTTCACCGATTTTCAACACCACGAGGCGCTTGCCGATGCGGAAGCCTGCGCGGCCATCATCATCGATGCTGGCAAGGTGCACACAAGCGACGACCTCGCGACGCTTTCTCAGAAGACCGGGGTCACGATTAAGACGCTCGTCTCGTCAAAGGCAGCTGAACAGGCAAAGGCCGAAGCAAAACGTGCCAAAGGTACTCCGCCAAGCGGTCCGTCGGCATCCCAGCCCTCAACCCTTCGCAAGGGGCGCACGTCGTCCGTCCGATTCTCATAGCGCAACCTCGCCACTCACATCCCACGTATTGCCCCAAACCGCGATAATCTTTGTAAGTACAAACAGTTGGCGGGAGCCACAACAGACAAAGGGGTGGGCGTGGAATCTGCAACCGAAACGACCTCGATCGACACGCTCTTCGATGACCTCGATCGGGCAAGCCCGGTTCCGTTATATTTTCAGGTCTCGAAACGCCTCGAATCCGCCATCCGGTCTGGTCACCTCGCGGCCGGAGCCAAGCTCGAAAATGAGGTCTCCCTAGGTGAGCGGCTTGGCATCAGCCGTCCGACGATCCGGAGGGCCATCCAAGAACTCGTGGATAAGGGTCTGCTCGTTCGCCGGCGAGGCGTTGGAACGCAGGTCGTTCAGGGGCCAGTCACGCGACAGGTCGAATTCACGAGCTTGTTTGACGATCTGCGTACAAGCCACCAAAACCCGTCAACCCGTGTGCTGACCTTCGAGCGAGTCGAGGCGCCCTCGGCGTTCGCCGAGCATCTGGGAGTGCGTCAAGGAAGCCTTGTGCACCACATCCGGCGGGTGCGACTCGCAAGCGAGGTACCCGTCGCGATCCTCGAGAACTACCTGCCAATCACCGCCATTGATCTCAACCGCGAGGCACTCACCACAAGCGGCCTCTACGCGCAGCTCCAGGCAAAAGGCGTGACCATGCGAGTTGCAAAACAACGCATAGGTGCCCGCTTGGCCACGCCGGAAGAGACTGAGCTGCTGAGCGTTGACGTTGGCAGCCCGGTGCTCACCATGCAGCGGACGGCATACGACAGTGCCGGAGCCGCCGTCGAATACGGCACACACTGCTACCGCACCGATTACTATTCATTTGAAACCACCTTAGTGAACCGGTAAGAAAGCGTCCTCCCATGACCAGTGCACTCGATCGCAACGAAGCGGCCCCCCTCAAGCACATCGAAGCAACACAAGCCACAAACGGAAGCGCCCGCCTCAGCGCAAACCTGCACAGCCAGGTACTCGATAGTCTTGGGCTCGCCATCTGCGAGGGCACCATGGCTGCCGGCAGCATCGTCACCATCGAGATTCTTGAGGAGCGGCTGCAGGTCTCCAGAACCGTCATCCGCGAGGCGCTTCGTGTGCTCACCTCGATGGGTCTTGTCACGTCGCGTCGCAGGGTTGGCATCCAGATCCTCCCGCTCAAAGAGTGGAACCTGTACGACCCGCAGATCATTCGCTGGCGTTTGGCGTCCTCGCATCAGATCTCGCAGTTGCGTTCGCTCACCGAGCTCAGAAGCGCTATCGAGCCTGAAGCCGCCCGTCTCGCCGCACAGCGCGCGCCACTCGCTGATGCGAGCGAGCTGATCGGTCTTGCTGGCAAACTCTGGGCGGCAGGCTCGGCCGGAGACGGCGAAGAGTTCTTGCGCCTCGACATCATGTTTCACCAGCTCATTCTTCGCAGCTCCGGCAACGAAATGTTCTCAAAGCTGCACACCCTCATCGACGAGGTCCTTGCCGGGCGAACGGATGCGGGGCTCATGCCGCAATACCCGCATAAGCAGGCCCTCCAGTGGCACACTGACGTGGCAAATGCCATCCAAACGGGCAACTCAGAGGCCGCTGGCGAGGCGATGTTGCACATCATGCGCCGTGCGCTGAGCGAGATGAGCACCATGTGGGAGGGGCTCGTTGATCTCTCACCCAACCGGGGGTCGAACACCATCGAGTGAAGCGTTTCGACGCGTTTCGACTCAAACTGACGCATTCAGCAACATCTCTTGTGACCGGATGCCGTCGGCCTCAGGATTATGCCATGACGTTTCCAAACATCCTCGACCACGTGGTCCTCGCCTCCAATTCGCTCCCAGATGCCGTCTCCTATTTCGAAGAACTCACGGGGGTCACGCCGCAGCGCGGTGGCGACCACGTGACCGGCACCTCAAACAGTCTTGTTACGTTCACCGTCAACGGTGAGCCAAGCATCCACTACCTCGAAATCATCGGGCCGAACCCAGCGCGCACCGAAAAACTTGATAACAACGTGTTTGGCATCAACACGCGCACCGAACCGGGACTGGCCGGCTACAGCGTGCGTCCTGAAAGCCTCGACGATTTCTCCGTCGCGCTCAAGGATGCCGGCGTTGAGCCAAATCAGATCGGTGATCTCGCGCGCGAAACACCAGAAGGCGATCTGCTCAGCTGGCGCATTATCTCCGGCAACCACAACGGAGCCGTCTCGCCCATCCCCTTCAGCATCGACTGGGGAACCACCCCGCACCCGAGTGCAACCACCAAACCAACGGTTGAGCTGGTGAGCCTCATCGCCCGCACGCCCAACCCAGAAAAGACTCGCGCAACGCTCGAACAGCTTGGCGTTGACATCGTTGTGGAGCAGGCCGACGAGCCGTCGCTCGAGCTCGTGATCGACACCCCAAAGGGCCGCATAACCCTTTCCTAGCATCATCAGGTAGACAAAAACCGCTCCAAACCCAACGGTTTGGAGCGGTTTTTGCTGAATCGATGAGGGCTACTGGTTAGTCCTCCCAGCGGACTCGGCCGCCGCGGGCCTCAAACTCCGCGTGAACTGCTTCGCGCAGGGACGGGTCCGACAGGTAGTCGGCCGCCGCCCCTGCGAGCGCGGTTGCCGCATCCACAAGGGCGTCGATTGCCGGGTCGAGAACCGTAATATCGGCAAATGCCGCGTTGTGCGGGGAGATGCCCGCCGCAGCGCCAAGCCCAAGCGCAGGCTGAATTGCCGGGATGTACTGGCTCACGTTGCCCATATCCGTCGACGGTCCACCCTGGCGAACGGATGCGGGGACGAGCGGCACCTCGCGGCCACGCTCAGTCAGGTGCCCGGCCCAGCGCTTGAGAAGTTCCACGTTGCCAACATAGGGAAGGTACGGCGGCTCAGGGTCAACCGTGATCTCGGCGCGCGTCCCCGTTGCGAGCGCGGCTGCCTCAAGCACGTCAACAACGCGCTCGGTCAACACCTTCAGGGTGTCAATCTCTGTGGAACGAACAAAGAACAGCGCAGACGCAACCTCTGGCACAACGTTTGGCACGCTTCCGCCGTCGGTAATGACCCCGTGCAGCCGATCGATCGGCAGGATGTGCTGGCGCAGCTGCGCAATGCTCTGATAAGCCGTAACAACCGCATCGAGCGCGTTAAGCCCAAGGTACGGGCTGCCGGCCGCGTGGGAAGCCCTGCCGTGGTACGTGACCGCAACACGACGAACGCCGCTCGAAGGCTGATCGTAAATCGGGGACGGCGACGAGCCCGCGCTCGGGTGCACCATGCCGGCGGCATCCACGTCATCGAATCCGCCGGCACGAATGATGAGTTCTTTGCCGCCGCCGGCTTCTTCGGCGGGCGTGCCGATGAGCGAGACAGTTCCGCCAATCTCGCCAACAACCTCGCGGAGGGCGAGGAAGGCTCCAACGCCGATGCCAGAGATGATGTTGTGGCCGCAGGCGTGTCCAACCCCAGGAAGCGAGTCATACTCAGCGATGACGGCAAAATGGGGTGAGCCAGAACCGGCCGTTGCAACAAACGAGGTGTCAAGGCCAAATGTGCCGACGGTCACTTCAACACCCTGTTCCTTCAGCAGGGCCGCAATCTGCTCGACCGAACGGTGTTCGGCAAAGGCTATTTCTGGGTGCTCATACAGGTCCACGACCAGCTCGTGCAGGCGCGGACGAAGGTCGCCAATCTTCTGCGCAATCCTGGAATGGATGCTCGCATCCGCGCCGCGAAAAGCAGATTCAGCCGTGCCAACGACCCGAGTGTTCCCCTGGGTACGCCCGTACTCGGTGTAGACGTCAAACGGGTCGGTTGGGGTGCGCGTCATAGTGTTGGCCTGCTCTCGTGTTGGTGGTTTGTTGTAACGTACCAACGCGAAGAGCGGGCCAACAGGGGCGCGGTAACACGGCGAAATATCGGCGCTCAGCCGGGAACAACCACCGTCTTGAGCCCGTCGCCGCGCATCGCCATGGCAAAGGCCTCCGAGAACTCCGCAAGAGGAATCTGCGCGGTGACCAGCGGCTCAAGATTCACGAGCCCCTGCTGAAGCAAGGCCATCGCCGCGCGCCAGGATTCCGCCGTCGAGGCAAACCCGCTGCTCACCGTGAGCTCTTTGTAGAGCACAAGATCGAATGGCAGCGTGACCTCGTTGCCGAAGATGCCGACCTGCACGTACCGACCGCCGCGGCGGGCCGCCCTGAGGGCGTTGGCAGCGCCGGGTGCGCTTCCGGAACACTCGATGACCACGTCAAAGGCGCTGTCGTCTGGCCGTTCCGTTGTGGTGAGCATCCCGAGCCCCTCGGCCACCGCAAGCCGTTCGGCATCCTTTGGCAATCCGGCCAGCGTCACCTGACCGCCAAGCGCCCGTGCGACCTGAGCCGCAACCTGGCCCATGGCGCCTGGACCGGTCACAAGCACTCGATCACCGGCCTGCACCGCCGCGGGGTTGAGCAAGCACTGCGTAACACAGGCGAGCGGCTCGGCGAGCACTCCCCCAAGCAAACCAGCCGAATCCGGGACCCTGTGCAAGTTGAGCACTGGCATAACAACCTGAGACGCAAACCCGCCGTTGACAAACGAACCGAGCGAGCGCCGATTTGGGCACAGGTTACGACGGCCGTCACGACACCAGTCGCAACGCTCGCACGTTGCGTAATAGGTTTCGCAGGCTACTCTCGCTCCAAGCCAGTGCCGGTCGGATTCCGTTCCAACGGCGACAACTTCGCCAAGGATCTCGTGACCCATCACAACGGGGGGCTCGCACGGGTACTCGTCATGCGCGATGTGCACATCGGTTCCGCAGATGCCGGTCGCAACGACCCTGAGCAGCGCCTCGCCGGCACCGGGCGTTGGCAGTGGAACTTCGGCAAGTTCGACGCTGTCTTCGCCGACCCTCGTTTTGAGCACGGCGAGCATAGTTGATGATGCAATCATGGTGGCCCCTACCAGTCGTGAACGGTGCCGTCATGCAGGCGGTTGTAGGGCAGATACGCGGTTTGGTATGGGTACTTGCCGGCCTCATCCACGTTGAGTTCAACGCCGAGCCCTGGCTTGTCGCCCGGGTGCAGGTAGCCGTCAACAAATGTAAACGACTGCTCAAAGACCAAGTTGGTGGCGTCGCCGTGCTGCATGTACTCCTGGATACCAAAATTGTGGATCGACAGATCAAGGTGGAGGGCAGCTGCCATCCCAACCGGTGAAATATCGGTTGGACCGTGGATGCCAGATTTGATTTGGTACTGCGCCGCAAAGTCGAGGATCTTCTTCATCGGAGAGATTCCCCCGGTGTGCGTCACAGCCGAGCGAACGTAGTCGATGAGCTGTTCGGTAATGAGCGTCTGGTAGTCCCACACGGTGTTGAAAACCTCACCAATTGCCAGCGGGGTTGTGGTGTGCTGACGCACAAGACGCAGCGCTTCCTGGTTCTCTGCGGGCGTGCAGTCTTCGAGCCAAAACAGGTCATACGGCTCAAGCGCTTTGCCAAGCTTTGCGGCCTGAATCGGGGTCATGCGGTGGTGGCCGTCGTGCAGCAGCGGAAGGTCCTCACCAAACTCCGAACGAACCGCCTCGAAGACGGTTGGCAGGTGCTTGAGGTAGGCGCGAGTATCCCAGTCTTCCTCTGCGGGCAAGGCGGCGCGTTGGGCTGGTTCGTAGTCGTAGCGTTTGCCGCTCGACTGCGCCTGGGCGGCAACGCCGTAGACGGATTTCAGGCCGGGAACGGCAGTCTGCACGCGGATGGCCTGGTAGCCAAGATCCTGGTGCTTGCGAATCGAGTCAAACAGCTCGGGCAGGTCGCGCCCGCTTGCATGGCCGTATGCCCGGATGCCGTTGCGGCTCGCGCCCCCAAGCAGCTGGTACACGGGCATCCCAGCGGCCTTGCCCTTGATATCCCAGAGCGCCATGTCAACCGCAGCAATTGCCGCCATCGTGACGGGGCCGCGGCGCCAGTATGCGCTGCGGTAGAGGAACTGCCAGGTGTCCTCAATGCGGTGAGCATCGCGGTTGATGAGGAGGGGCACAACGTGCTCCGACAGGTAGGCAGCCACGGCCATCTCTCGACCGTTCAGGGTTGCATCCCCGATGCCAACGTGCCCGTCGCTTGTGGTCAGGCGAAGGGTCACGAAGTTCCGGTCAGGACTCGTGACGATAACTTCGGCGTTCTCGATTCTCATGTGTTCTTCTCCTAGTTACACCTGCATCTATTTGCGACTTTCTGCGGGAAAATGCGTCATTTTCAGCAGAAACTCGCAAATAGATGCAGGTTCGTGGTTAGCGTGCGACGTCGTCTGCTGCGGTCAGTAGGCGTTCGAGTTCTGTTCGTTCTGGGGCTGCCTGCCAGTCACTCGCTGAGCCAACGGCACAGGCCCCTGCGGCAACGCCGCGCTGCAAGCGGGCCTCGATATCGAGGCCGTCAAGCATTGCCGATAAGTAGCCCGCGGTAAACGCATCCCCGGCCCCAATCGTGTCAACAACACTGACTCGAAAGGCATCAGCGTCTTGGCGGCCAGCCGCCGAGTACGCAGTTGCCCCGTCAGCGCCACGTTTCACCACAACCTCCGAGATTCCACCTGCAATCAACTGCTCAACCGCAACCTGTTCGTCAGTCTCTCCGCCGGCCGCCAACGGAAGCTCGTCGGCCGAGGCAACAAGCACCGAGATAAAGGGGATGAACTTCCCGATGACCGAAATCGCCGTCTCGGCACTCCACAGCTGCGATCGGTGATTCACGTCAAAACTCACGATCGCACCCTGAGCGACCGCGGTGCGGAGCGCAAAGGTGGTAGCCGAGGAAGCGCTCTTGGAGAGCGCCGCAGTGATGCCAGTCGCGTGCACAATGCGGGGCTTGGCAGCAAGCGCTGGCACAAGGTCGCTCTCGGCGAGAGTCGACGCCGCCGAATCTGTTCGGTAGTACTGCACTCTCGCCTGGTCAGCCCGTGGCTTATCAACCAGCATGAGGGCTGATGGATGCGCGGGGTCCCGCACAACAGAATCCACCAGCACTCGCTCAGCCAGCAGGGTTCGGAGGGTGAGCTCACCGATCTCGTCGGCCCCCACCTTTGACGCCCAACGCACGCTGTGCCCGAGCCGCGCGAGGCCAATGGCGACGTTGAGTTCGGCCCCGGCGACATCGAGGTTGATTCCGCCGCCCATCCTGAGCCGGGCCGGAGCCCGGAACGAGCCGAGCGCCTCGCCGAAGGTAAGAACATCGACTGGAGCGAGCGCGCTCATCGGGTGGCCTGCTCTGCGGCGATAAACGCCGTTGCCCGTGCACGGAGCGCCTCGAGGTCGCCACCCTTTGCCGCGTCTCCGAGCAACGGCCCACCGAGGCCAAGCGCAACAGCACCTCGCTCGAAATACTCGGCTACCTGATCGGCCCCGACCCCACCAACGGGAATGAATGGGATATTTGGCAGGGGCTCGCGCAGCGCCGTGAGGTATTTGGGCCCACCCACAAACGCGGGAAACAGTTTAACCGCGCTCGCCCCGCGGTCCATGGCGTCAAGCGCCTCGGTCGCAGTGTACGCCCCACACAGCGAGGGGATTCCTCGCTCGGCCGCAAACGCGATTGAACGTGTGACGGCCGGCGTCACGATGAACCGAGCACCGGCTTCTCGCACACTCACGACCTGTTCAGGCTCAAGAACAGTTCCCGCGCCAATCCAGGCGTCTGCGGGCGCTTGTTTGGCAACCGTTTCGATCACCCGCAGTGCGTCGGGCGTTGTAATCGCTATCTCTAGCACACGAAGGCCGGCCTCGAGCAGCGTGAGCGAAGCGGCAATCGAGGCATCGGCATCCGTCCCACGCACAATGGCGACGAGTCGGTGCTGGTTAAGTTCATTCATGAGAGACATACGTTGTCCCTTTCGATTGGGGCGGATGGCGCGAGGTCTACCATTCTGAAAAGGAACCGTCGGAGTGCCGCCATACGGGCGATCGCCAATCGACATGGTGTGCATCGGCGGCCCGCACTGCGGCCTCGTCTATTTCGATTCCGAGTCCGGGGCCGGTTGGGCGTTCGATATGACCTTCAACAAATTTCAGCGGCGACGTATCAAGCACGTAGTCGAGCACTTCGGCGCCCTTGTTGTAGTGGATGCCTATGCTCTGCTCCTGGATCAGGTAGTTCGGCGTCGCGAAGCCAACTTGCAAACACGCAGCAAGCGCGAGCGGGCCGAGCGGGCAGTGCGGGGCCAGCTGCACGTCGTAGACCTCGGCGAGCGCGGCGATGCGCCGAACCTCCGAGATTCCGCCTGCGTGCGACAGGTCCGGCTGGGCAACGGCGATGCCTGCCTGCAGCACCGGCAGGAATTCTTGCCGGTTGTAGAGCCGCTCGCCCGTTGCCACAGGGATCGAGGTCGAACGCGCGATGTCTGCGATGAGGTGCGAGTTCTCTGGCACCACGGGCTCCTCAAGGAAGAACGGGTGGAGCTCTTCGAGCAGTGGCGCAACCCTTCGCACGGTTGCTGCCGTGAATCGTCCATGGAAATCCACGGCCACATCGCGATCTGGCCCGAGCACGGTACGCGCTGCAGCAACGCGCTCCACAACGCCGGCAACTTCGCTGACGCTGCCGTTTTTGCCCATGCGGCCGCTCGCGTTCATCTTGACGGCTGTGAGCCCAACCTCAAGCTGCGCGCGGATGGCATCCTCGATTTCGCTTGGGTCGTCTCCACCAACCCATCCGTAGACGCGGATGCGGTCGCGCACCGCACCTCCAAGCAGCACGTGGACCGGCACGTTGAGCGCCTTGCCGAGCAAATCCCAGAGCGCCTGGTCGATGCCAGATACTGCGCTTGCCAGCACGGGGCCACCACGATAAAAGCCGCCCTTGGTCAAGACCTGCCAGTGGTCCTCAATACGCTGAGGATCCGTACCGAGCAGGTACTCCGCGAACTGCGTTACTGTGGCGCGAACAGCATCGGTGTGCCCCTCTAATGAGGCCTCTCCCCAGCCGATAAGACCGGTGTCTGTCTCGATGCGGACAAAAAGCCATCGCGGCGCAACACGGAATGTTTCAATACGGGAGATGATCATGCTGGTTCCCCCGCCGGTTGGTCCGAATCACCGAGCGCGGCAACGATCGAATCAATAATCTGCTCAACGGGAAGCGCTATATCAACGATGATGCCGCGTTCGTCAGGCTGCAGCGGTTGCAGTGTTTCAAACTGCGAGCGCAAAAGCCCAGGAGGCATATATTCGTGTTGGCGTTTGCTAATCCGCTCTTCGATGAGCTCGATTGGCCCCTCTGGGTCAACCACAAACAGGTTGGGCTCGTAGGTCCGCAGGAGGTCGCGGTATTCTCGCTTCAGCGCAGAACACACAATAACGATGCCGAGCGGATGCTCCGCAAACCGCTTCCCGATGGTTTCGAGCCATGGCCAGCGTTCTGCGTCTGTCAGGGCAACTCCTGCAGCCATGAGCCCTTTGTTCTCAGCGCTGTGCAGGTCGTCGCCGTCAACGTAGTCAAGTTCGAGCCGTTTACCGAGCGCTTTACCAATGGTGCTTTTCCCAGCCCCCTGCACCCCCATGACCACGATTGAGCGTTGGTTATTCATCACACACCTATCCCTTTGTCGCACCGGCGGTGAGGCCAGACACCACGTATTTTTGCATGAACAGCGAGATAACCATGATCGGCACGGTGATGACCACGGCTGCCGCCATGAGCCCGCCCCAGTCGATGCTCGCGTAGGCCACAAAGTCGAAGATGGCGACCGGCAAGGTTTTTGTCTTTGACCCCGACAGTACTAACGCGAACATAAAGTTGTTCCACGAGAAGATGAATGACAGGATGCCGGCCGTCGCAATTCCGGGGGTAGACAGCGGAAGCGTGATCCGGAGGAACGCGCCAATAGGAGTGAGCCCGTCGACCTGCGCAGCCTCTTCAAGCTCGATGGGAAGCGAATCAAAGAACGACATCATGATGTACACGATGAGCGGAAGCGCCACAAACATGTGGGAGAGGATGAGCACACCAAACCCACCGACCATCTTGAGCTGCGAGAAGACGAAGTACCACGGCACCAAGAGGCTTACCCCGGGAATCACTCGAGCAAGCAGCACCACAACGGCCGACTTATGCATCGTAAAACGACTCATGGCGTAGGCGGCCGGGACACCGAGCAACAGCGAGAGCGCTGTTGAGGCAAATCCGATCCAGAAGCTGTTAAAGATGTAGCCAAGATAGTTGGCCCTGCCGAAGACTGTTCCGTAGTTTTCGAGTGTTGGGTCGAAGAGGAAGGTCTTGCTTGAGTCGTAAATGTCGACATTTGTCTTGAGACTCGCGAGCACCATCCAAACGAGTGGAGCGATGAACATCACAATGACAAACACGAGTGCGAGCACCCGGAAGATGCGATAGCCGCGTCCGGTCTTGCTGCGCTTCCGCATCTGTGGGGCCGCATCTGTAGCGGCCACGTTCTTGGTCACGGTTAGCGAGCTCATGAATCGCCCTTCTTCTTTCGCGCGGTCAGCGCCCAAACGCACAGCACGATCATCATGAAGAACAGGATGAGCACCGTGGATGAGAGGCCGTACTTGTTGTAGTCAAAACTCAGGCCATACGCGTAGACATTGAGCGTTTCAACCTCGTGAAAAGACCCACCGCCCTTGCCTTTTGTGGCGTACAGGATGTCGAAGGTCTTGAGCGCATCAATTCCACGAATCAGGACGGCCGTAATCACAGTCATTCGGATCAGCGGAAGCGTCACGTACCAGAAGCGCTGCCAGCTGTTCGCCCCGTCAACACGAGCGGCCTCGTCAGGTTCGTCAGAGAGCGATGACAGCCCGGCAAGCAGGATGAGCACAACCATCGGGGTCCATTGCCAAATATCCACAAACATGAGGGTTGGCAGCGCGGTGTTTTGGCCAGAGAGCCAGGGCTGTGCCGGTATCCCAAACCATCCGAGCATCTGATTGGCGAACCCAATGTTTGGCTCGAAGATAAGGCGCCACATCATGCCGACGGCAACCGGCGTTGCCACAAGGGGAAGGAGAATGGCGACTCGAACGAGGCCCTGGCCCTTAAACGGTCGCCAAAGCAGCAATGCGATGGCCATACCGAGCACAAGCTCGGCGATGAGCGCTCCTCCGGTAAAGAAAACGGTGCGCCCAACGGCTGGCCAGAACCGTTCGGTGTCGGTCAGCACGGTGAGGTAGTTTTCGAGGCCGATGAAGTCGAGCGGAGCTCGTACTGATCCCCTTGAGTTCGTGAGGCTGAGGAAGATGGTCCAGCCGATCGGGAAGACGATCAGGATGGCGACAAAGGCCATCGATGGACCGGCAAAGATCCACTTTCGATGTTTGTTCGCCCACACCGAGAAGGATGAGGACGCGACGGTTTTTCGCGGAGAAGTTGTGCTCACGAAAACACCTCGCTTTCACGGGAGATTATGAAACGGGTACAGGGTGCCGCCGTTGTGCCGGCGGCGAGAAGGATGTGGGGGTAAGGGCAGCGAGACGATCCCGCCACCCTTACCTGGTAGCCGATTGGGCAGCTACGGATTGTGCTTATTGTTCGTCTTCGAGGAAGGCTTGGAACTTATCGTTCGCCTCGTCGGCTGCGGCGTCGGTGTCTCCGCCGGTGATGCCAACGACGATCGGGTTTCCAACGATTTCTCGGGCTTCCGCAACGTTGATGACGAGCGGGCGGTCAAACCCAACGCCAACCTTTGAGCTCGCGGCCATTGCCTCTGCGAGGTCAGCGGGGAAAGACTCGGTTCCGGCCGGGTCGTCCCAAACCGACTCGCGAGGTCCAGGTACGCCAGCCTGCTGGATCTCAAGAACTTTTTCCTTGCTGGTTGCCCACTCGATGAACTGCCACGCGGCGTCTTGGTTGCCAGACTCGGAGTTCACCCCGAGTGCCCATGCAGCGACGTTGTACGGCTTTGACCCCGCTGGTCCTGCTGGGAACTGTGCAAAGCCAACGCTGTCGGCGACGGAGGAGTTTGCCTCTTCCGTTGCGTTCTTGTAGAGACTGTCTGCTTCGGTGTAGAAGGCCGCGTTGCCCTGCGTAAAGATCGCCATTGCTTCTGGCCAGCTCATGTCAGTGCTGACGTTTTCTGGGCCGTAATTGTGGATCAGGTTGCCGTACATCGCATAGGCTTCCTTCGCTTCGTCTGTTCCGACCGCGGAGTTGCCGTCTTCGTCAATGAACTCTCCGCCGTAGCTTGCGAGGAAGCTAGAGAACTGGGTTACCGCTGCTGCACGACCGGTGCGAGCAACAAAGCCCGCAACGTCTGTGGTCTCGCTGATCTGCTTTGCGGCGGCTTCGAGCTCGTCAATGGTCTTTGGCACTTCAAGTCCTGCGGCCTCCAGCAGGTCTTTGCGGTAGTACAGCACTTCACGCTCAGTGATGATTGGGACGCCAACAACCTGCTCGTCTGCGGTGACGAGGCTGACGGGGCCTTCCTGGAAATCGTCCCAGTTCCAGTCGCTGTTTTCGGTGACTTTGTCGGTCAGATCGGCGAAGTAGCCGTTCTGCGCAAAGAGTTTTGTTTCTTGCTGCGGACGGTACATCATGACGTCGATGTCACCGGTGCCCGCGTTGAGCTTGACGTTGTACTGGTCAGACAGCTGGTCTTCGCCGAGCTGCGTGAGCTCAACCGTGTATCCGGTTTCTTCTTCGAACTCGGGGATTGCGTCTTTGACGATGTCAGTCCAGACGTGGTTTGCAAGGGTTACGCGCAGGACCTTGCTTTCGGAATCTCCGCCCTCGGATCCGCTACAAGACACCAGCGACCCGGCAAGCAGGAACGCTGCTGCCGATACCCCGGTAGCTCGCAAAATGGCTGTGTGCTTCACTGTGTCTCCATTTCTGGACCCACGCATCCTCGCGAAGGCCCCGCCAGATGCATCCTTACATCTGACTATTCATCGAATATAGTTTGATAAGTATGCCTTTTGCAACACTTGTCGCTTCAATAGGTCCATGTATGCGAAATTGTTATGGGCACCATCATGCGCCCAGCCACCGACAACCGGGGTGCAAAGCACCCGCTCGTAGCGGTCACCACACGAGGCCAGTTACGTCAGCCCGCCGATTTCCCGCTGAACGACCAAACCGAAGCCAGAACCAGATCCCTCGAACACTCGTCAGGACGCCCCGTTTCGTCCCAAAACACAACATCGCCGCAACGGAACGCAGGCACTTCGAGTCCCCCTTCACACCGAACGGGCGTCGCGGCCCGCAATGTCAGACCTCACTGGCAAACTACGTTTATGGACCAGCTCACCTTGTTTCTCATCGGCCTGCTCGTCGGCATCGCACTCACCGTCGCAGCAGCAGCGGCATGGCGCTTTGCACTCAGGCGAGGCTCGGGCAACACAACCGCAGCAGACGGTTCCGCAGCATCGCCAGGGCTCACCACCGTCCCAACTGAGCACTTCATTGAGGTCTCAAAGCGCGCGGTCGCTGCCGAGGCCCAGGCTGCCGAGCTCCGCGCGCAAGTGCATCAACTGCTCGACCACCAACAACACATCACCGAGCGCGAGCGTCTCGCGATGGCCGACGAAAGCCGCGTATTACAGACGCTTGCCCCTGTACGCGAAACCCTTCGCACCATGCACGAAAAGGTGGCACAGCTTGAGCGCGAACGAGCAGGACAATACAGCGCACTCGCCCAGCAAATGAATCAGGCTCAAATCAACGGCGACCAGCTCAGGGCAACAACCGAGTCTCTGGCAAGCGCCCTTCGCAACAACAGCATCCGCGGTGTCTGGGGCGAAACCCAGCTCCGCAATGTCGTCGAGGCCGCGGGGCTCACCCAGAGGGTCGACTTTGACGTGCAAACATCCATTAGATCGGATGCCGGAACCGGCCGACCAGACATGACCGTACGCCTGCCCGGCGGCAAATCCATCGCCGTCGATGCGAAGGTTCCCTATAACGCCTATATCGAGGCAAGCAGCATCCCCGCCACCGCAACCGGAGACGAAGCCGCGCGGCGAACCGCCCTCCTGGCCCAGCATGTCAAGGCGGTCAGGGGCCATATCGATGCCCTCGCCGCAAAATCGTATTGGTCTGGCCTCGATGCCAGCCCAGAGTTTGTCATCGCGTTTATTCCGAATGAATCGCTGCTCGCGGCCGCGCTTGAGGCAGACCCAGCCCTCCTCGACTACTCGTTCAGCAAGCGAGTGGCGCTCGCCTCACCCGTCAATCTGTGGGCAGTTCTCAAGACGGTAGCCTACACCTGGCAACAAGACGTGCTCACCGACGACGCCAAACGGCTCTTCGATCTTGGCAAAGAGCTCTACCAACGACTGAGCGTGCTCTCAGAGCACTCTGACAAACTCCGAAAAGCGATCGAGTCAACGGTCAACAGCTACAACCAGTTCGCGTCATCGCTCGAGACCAGAGTGCTTGTGACCGCTCGAAAGCTCGATGCCCTTGACGAATCAAAGGTCATTGGCACGCCAAGTCTGGTCGATACCGTACCCCGGCATCTCACGGCCACCGAGTTTTCGGCCGAGCCGGGTCTCGCGCATCCCGAGCGACTCGCAACCTCCCGCTCAGCAGAACAGGAAGAGTGGCTCACAACGCGCCTTGCCGCCCCGGAGCCCACCGATCCCCCTCAAATATGAGCCCTCCCCTGAGAAGGGCCATCCGCATACGTCAATGCCCGCCCCTCGCCATGAGAGGGGCGGGCATTCACAGTGAGTAGCTGAGAGAGCTTAGAGCCAGCGGGATGCCTGGTAGTCGGCAGTTACCCGGCGGAGGGTTCCAGACTTTGAGCGCAACACAATGCTGTCGGTGCGAATGATCGGACCCTTGCGCTGCACACCATCCACAAACTCGCCCTGGGTAACGCCAGTAGCAACAAAGTACGTGTTGTCGCTGCGTACCAGGTCGTTGGCCTCAAGCACGGCGCTCAGGTCGTGTCCAGCATCGATTGCCTTCTGGCGTTCGTCGTCGTCGCGCGGCGCAAGCGTTCCCTGGATGACTCCGCCAAGCGCTTTCACCGCACACGCCGTGATAATGCCCTCTGGAGTTCCGCCGATGCCAACACACAGGTCGATCCGCGACTCGTAGCGTGCCGCGTTCACTCCGCCTGCGACGTCGCCGTCAAGCATAAGACGGGTTCCGGCCCCGGCCTCGCGGATGTCTTCGATGAGCTGCGCGTGACGCGGGCGGTCGAGCACTGCAACACGGATATCAGAAGTGCTCACGCCCTTTGCCTTGGCGAGGGCACGAATGTTCTCGCCAATCGGCTGGCGGATGTCCACAACGCCAACTCCGTCTGGTCCACACACGAGCTTGTCCATGTAGAACACCGCTGAGGGGTCGTACATGCTTCCTCGGTCGGCAACCGCGATAACCGAGAGTGCGTTCTGGCGTCCGGCAGCGGTCAGGCTGGTTCCATCGATAGGGTCAACCGCGACGTCGCATGCGGGGCCGCGGCCATTTCCGACCTGCTCGCCGTTGTACAGCCATGGCGCGTCGTCTTTCTCACCCTCGCCGATCACAACAACACCGCTGAAGTTCACGGTGCTGAGGAACTGCCTCATCGCGTCTACGGCCGCGCCGTCGGCTGCGTTTTTGTCGCCGTGGCCGATAAACGGCATCGCACGGATGGCAGCCGCCTCGGTCGCTCGAACCAGTTCCATAGCAAGGTTGCGGTCTGGGCGCAGGTTCAGTGAGGCAGTATCAAGGCTTACCACGGCGTAATCTCCTTCGGGGTGGCCCGGTGGCCACAGTGTTGGACGGTCAGTGAATATTCATCACGATCACTCCCAGTCTAGTTCTCCCAGTGATACGGCAAAAACTTCAGTAGACTGGCAGCATTCGAAGGGCCAAATGCGAGCCCGAACACCACGCCCTCTAAAGGAGACCCGGTATGCCTATCGCCACGCCTGATCAATACGCGCAGATGCTCGACACCGCCAAAGCATCCGGTTTTGCATTCCCAGCAGTCAACGTTTCGAGCTCACAAACGCTCAACGCGGTTCTGCAGGGTCTCACCGAGGCTGGCTCTGACGGCATCATCCAGGTCACCACTGGTGGCGCAGATTACTGGGCAGGCCACACGGTCAAGAACCGCGCCGGCGGTGCCCTTGCGTTTGCTGCGTATGCTCACGAGGTTGCAAAGGCCTACCCCATCACGGTTGCGCTGCACACCGATCACTGCCCGAAGGATGCCCTCGACGGTTTTGTCCTCCCCCTCATCGAGGCCAGCGAGGCCCGTGTGAAGGCCGGTGGCGAGCCTATCTTCCAGTCGCACATGTGGGATGGCTCGGCAGTTCCACTTGCCGAGAACTTGCAGATCGCCCGCGAGCTGCTTCCCCGCATGAAGGCAATCAACTCGGTACTCGAGGTTGAGATTGGCGTTGTTGGCGGAGAAGAAGACGGCGTCAGCCACGACATCAATGACAACCTCTACACGACGCTCGACGACGCAATCGCAACGGTAGAGGCCCTTGGCCTCGGCGACGAGGGCCGCTACATGGCAGCACTCACGTTCGGTAACGTTCACGGCGTCTACAAGCCAGGCAATGTGAAGCTTCGCCCAGAACTCCTGAAGGAAATTCAGGATGGCCTCGTCGCAAAATACGGCCACGGACCAAAGCCGCTCGACCTCGTCTTCCACGGCGGTTCAGGCTCAACCGATGCAGAAATCGCCGAAGCCGTCGCCAACGGCGTCATCAAGATGAACATTGACACCGACACACAGTATGCGTTCACCCGCGATATTGCCGGCTGGATGTTCAAGAACTACGACGGCGTTCTCAAGATTGACGGCGAAGTTGGCAACAAGAAGGTCTACGACCCACGCGCATGGGGCAAGTCGGCCGAGTCGGCTATGGCCGCCCGCATCGTCGAAGCAACGCAGCAGCTTGGCTCTGCAGGTAAGGCAATTAAGTAATCACGAATGACTGACTCGTCGAACGGTTCACAGTCAGGGGCGCAACAGCCTCCAGCAGGGCGACCACGCCCACAGTTTGGGGAGTACGCTCCCCCCGGCTGGTCTTGGCAACCACCCACCGATGCCCCTGCAGGGCATAACGGTGAGGTGGATGCCGAGACACCGTTCGGCGAGAAATCATCGGCGGGCCTTGACGGCACTCCGCAGTCCACCCCAACAGTGGTTCCTCAGGATTCCGCTGTGCCAGCAAAAACCACGCCGCCGCCAGCGGCAGCACCGGCATCCACGGGTCACGATGCAGCGAGTGACAAGGCGGGCGTATCCCTTCGCCCCCGCAATCGTGTGGATTTCTTGGTCACTATTTTCTTGCTGGTCATTTCCATTTGGGGTGTCCGCAGCATGGTCGGTACAACCGATTCCATGCCACTCATCTTCCAAACGATTTATGATCAGTACGGTCTCGGTGAGTTCACGGATGCTGACGCGCTCTCCGGAGCCATTCTGTTTGGCAGGATCAGCCAGTTTATTCTCTGGACCCTCACGGTTGTTGTGACCATCATGATGCTGCGCAAACGCCGCCGCGCGTTCTACATCCCACTCATTGGTGGAGCCCTTGGCTTCCTGCTTGCACTCATCGTGTCAACCGTCGCCCTGATCAACGACCCAACCGTTATGGACCACCTCTCGTGAGCATGAATAATAACGAAGCAGACAACCAGCATCAGCCGTTTGACGGTGCCGACGACGACGAAATCGGTCGCGGTCGCTCGGGATTCCTTGGCAAGCTTGCGGGGGCGAGGGGCATAGCCCTGCTCGTCATTATCGGCCTGGTAGCGCTGTCTATCGGCTCTGTTGGCGTTATCGCTTCGCTGCTCTAAGGCACCAATTTGTGGCATGGTCGTTCCCGCGGCAGCGGGCAGAGAATCGCCGTTGCCAGACAACGACCCCATACATCCAGCGTGGTCTGGAAGCCGAGCAATGACCATAACCGGTCACGATTGGCCTCAGACCACGCCAACTAGTTGAGCGTTAGGCCCTGTTGCGGCCGCCAAGGGCCCGCTCATCACGGTTTCCCTCTGCGTCTTTACGCAGCTCTTTTGGCAGGGAGAAAACAAGATCTTCTTCCGCCGTCACCACTGCCTCAACATGACCGTATCCGGCGTCGGCGAGGTCATCAAGCAGCTCTTGCACGAGCACCTCCGGCACGGAGGCTCCGCTTGTGACACCAACGGTGTTGACGCCGTCGAGCCACTCCTGCTTGACCTCGTGTGAGTAGTCAACCCGGTAGGCGGCCTTTGCACCGTACTCGAGGGCAACCTCTACGAGGCGAACCGAGTTAGACGAGTTTGCCGAGCCAACGACGATCACCAGATCGGCATCCACGGCAACCTTCTTGATAGCCACCTGGCGGTTCTGCGTTGCGTAGCAGATGTCGTCACTTGGCGGATCTTGGAGTTCGGGGAATTTGGCGCGAAGACGGCGAACCGTCTCCATCGTCTCGTCGACGCTCAGGGTCGTCTGCGACAGCCACACAAGCTTTGACGGATCTTTGACCTCAAGAAATTCGACGTCCTCAGGCGAGTTGACCACAGTGACGTGGTTCGGAGCTTCGCCGGCAGTGCCTTCGACCTCTTCGTGGCCTTCGTGACCGATGAGCAGGATTTCCATGTCTTGCTTGGCAAAACGAACGGCCTCGCGGTGCACCTTTGTGACGAGCGGGCAGGTCGCATCGATTGCCTGCAGGTTGCGGTCTTCCGCGCCCTGTACAACGGCTGGCGAGACGCCATGCGCCGAGAACACAACGTGCGAGCCTTCTGGCACCTCGTCGACTTCTTCCACAAAGATGGCGCCCATGCGCTCGAGCGTGTTCACCACGTGGATGTTGTGCACAATCTGCTTGCGCACGTAGACGGGTGCGCCGTAGCGGTCGAGCGCCTTTTCAACCGCGACAACGGCGCGGTCTACCCCGGCGCAGTACCCACGGGGTGCTGCGAGCAAAACTTTTTTCTCACCAACGACCGGATTATTCTTGAGACGGTTACGCGGTCCCCGAATGCGGGGCATCGCTAGACTGACGACGGGAGCACCGATGGTGCGCTGGTCGGGCTGAGCTATGGACATTCTTCAAGTCTATGCGAGTCCACTGAACAAGACATGGGAGTGTGACCACGATGACCGATTCGAAGCCGTCTGCCGAGCATCCGTGGCCGGTTTCGGTCATGTCGGGAAAGATCCGCGACTACATCGATCGCCTTGGCACGATTTGGGTTGAGGGCGAGGTCACGCAGTGGAGCGTTTCCGCTGGAAACGTCTACGGAAAACTCAAAGACCTTGAGCAGGACGCGACCGTCAGCTTCACGATCTGGTCGTCGGTCAAGGGAAAGCTTCCGGCTGAGGGGTTCCGCCAGGGCGACCACGTTGTTGCGCTCGTGAAGCCCAATTTTTGGGTCAAGGGCGGCTCGCTCACCATGCAGGTCTTCGATATGAAACAGGTTGGTCTTGGCGACCTGCTCGAGCGGCTTGAACGCCTTCGCAAACAGCTGGCAAGCGAGGGGCTGTTTGAACTCTCCCGGAAGCAACGCCTGCCGTTTCTCCCGAATTGCATCGGGCTCATCACGGGTAAAGACTCCGACGCAGAAAAGGATGTCCTTCGTAATGCCCAGCTTCGCTGGCCCGATGTCCGCTTCCGAGTTGTCCATGCTGCGGTGCAAGGTGATCGAGTACCCGGCGAGGTGACCGCTGCCATACAGACGCTTGATGCTGACCCTGAGGTTGATGTCATCATCATTGCGAGGGGTGGAGGCGATTTCCAAAACCTGCTTGGATTCAGCGACGAGCGGGTCGTCCGCGCGGCGGCTGCCGCATCCACGCCCGTTGTGAGCGCGATCGGCCACGAAGCCGACCGGCCGCTGCTTGATGAGGTCGCCGATCTTCGTGCCTCAACGCCGACGGACGCGGCAAAGCGCGTTGTGCCGGATGTTGCAGAGGAGCTGGCTCGTGTCGCGCAAGCCCGTGCCCAGCTCAGCAACAGGGTCACGGCGTTTCTCACGAACGAGATTTCGCGACTTGAGCAGGTTCGATCTCGACCCGTCCTTGTGGATGGTGACTGGATCGTCTCATCGAGGGCGGAAGAGATCACCCGCTACGTCGCGAGGGGGTCTGAACTCGCGTCCCGCGGCATCGAGCGGGCAGAGGGCGCGACGGCTGAGCTTCGTTCTCAGCTGCGGGCGCTCTCTCCGCGTGCCACGCTTGATCGTGGCTACGCAATCGTCCAGGGTGCTCAAGGTCACATTATTCGAGAGGCTGCGGATGCCCCTGCCGGCGCGACCCTCCTCGTGACCCTTCCCGTCGACAGCATTGAAGCAACATCCAACGGACCACACATCACGGCCTAGGCACTGGCAAACCGACCGAAAACCGTTCCACAAGGGCGGCAACAAGCACATGACCCACAGGACAGTCCCTCACGGGAACTCCCCCACCAAAATTGGGTAGACTTGCAGCCATGGCATCAGTCGACGACGTTTCACAGCTCAGCTACGAAGAGGCCCGTGATCAGCTCATTACGGTAGTTACACAGCTTGAGCAAGGCACCGCTACCCTCGAAGACTCATTGTCTCTCTGGGAACGCGGCGAAGCGTTGGCCGCCCGCTGCGAAGAATGGCTTCTTGGGGCCAAAAAGAGGCTCGAAGCCGCCCGCAACGGCAACGTTGAAGGAGCTGCTGGCGCCGAATGAGCACCAAACCTCCACGCGTTGTAGCCGAACTCGGCCGCCCAGAAACGCCGGCCGAAACCGCGGCCCGCAAGGCTGAAAACTCTCGACTGTATAAGTCTCGTAAAACGATCAATAACCTGGTGCTCTCGCTCATAGCAACACTCGGTGTTGTTGTTGTGATTGTGCTCGCTGTTCCGCGCGGCGACTACACGGTCGACCGCAGCGTTGATTTTGTATCCGTTGCGGCTGAGGCCCAGCCCAGCGTCACGCAGCCACTTGTTGTCCCTGAGCTGCCCGACGGGTGGAAGGCTAATGCGGCAGAGCTGCGCCATTCAAAAACAGACAACGTCACCTCCTGGTACATCGGCTGGGTCACCCCTAACGAGCAGTTTGCGGCGTTGAGCCAGGGCCTAGATTCCAACCCAAGCTGGGTGGCCAACGAGCTCGAGAAGACGCTCGCGAGTGGCACAGAGACCATCGGCGGCATCCAGTGGACCGTCTACGATAACCGCGAGAGCCACGAAGACATCGGCAACGTTGCCTACGCCCTCGCCACCGAGCGCAATGGTAACGACTACCTCGTTTACGGAACGGCCGACCCGTCAGAACTCACGGTGCTCGCAACGACCGTCGCCGAACAAATTCTTTCGTCCGAACAATCATCTGAATCCCCCACCGACAGCACCGAAGGCTAACGTGACAAACGATTCCGCAGTTCTCTCTGACCAAAGCTCCTCTGACTGGCACACTCCCGCCGAAGTGTGGCGCGAGATGAAACGCGGTAACGACCGCTTCGTCGAGGGCACGCCGCTGCACCCCCGCCAAGACGTCGAACGGAGAACCGCAACACACCACGCGCAGAATCCAACTGCTGCGCTCTTCGGTTGTTCAGACTCTCGCCTTGCCGCCGAAATCATATTTGATAAGGGCCTTGGCGACCTCTTTGTGGTGCGTAATGCTGGCCACGTCGTTTCAGACACGGTCATCGGATCGCTCGAGTATGCGGTCGCGATGCTCAACGTTTCCCTCATCGTGGTCCTCGCCCACGACGAGTGCGGGGCCGTCGCTGCGGCCGTCGAATCGCAGCAGAAAGACCCAACACCGCTTCCCCCCAAGATTGCCGGACAAATCCGCCCCATCATTCCTGCGGTTCAGGCGGTGTGGCTCAGGGATAACCCTGCGACTCCCTATGTCGATCCAGAACACATCGATACGTTCGACGTTGGCCGTTTCCACCTCCGTGGCTGCGTCGCAGAGCTTCTCCGCGAGTCCGAGCTCATTAGCGAGGCCGTAGCCAACGGAACCCTCGGCATCGTCGGGGCGAACTACCGCCTCGTCGAAGGCCGAGCCGACGCCAGCGTTGCGATCGGCCAAATCGATACCGACGCCTAGCGCGTGCGGCCGCAGCAACTCCGGATGCACGGCCGCAAGTAACACAGACCTACACCACACCGATATTCACCCCCAACAACAGAAGTAAGGACGTCTCAGCGTGGCTAACGACACAGAATTCCGCATTGAACACGACACAATGGGCGAGGTACGAGTTCCCAAAAACGCGCTCTACAGCGCCCAGACCCAGCGTGCCGTTGAGAACTTCCCGATCTCGGGCGCTCGCCTCGAATCCGCTCAGATCGCTGCCCTCGCGCGCATCAAGAAGGCCGCTGCCCTCGCGAACGCCGAACTTGGGGTCATCTCCGATGACATTGCTGGCGCAATTGCCGGCGCAGCAGACCAGATCATCACGGGCGACTTCGACGCGGAATTCCCCATCGATGTCTACCAGACCGGCTCAGGCACCTCGTCCAACATGAACATGAACGAGGTCCTTTCCAACCTCGCGACGACGGCCCTCGGCTCGCCGGTTCACCCCAACGATCACGTCAACGCCTCGCAGTCCTCCAACGATGTGTTCCCAACCTCGGTTCACGTTGCTGTCACTGGCGCGCTGATCAACGATCTCATCCCGTCACTTGAGCACCTCGCCGTTGCCCTTGAGAAGAAGGCAGTCCTCTGGAAGGACGCGGTCAAGGCAGGCCGCACGCACCTCATGGACGCAACACCGGTTACGCTCGGACAAGAGTTTGGTGGCTACGCTGCCCAGATCCGCCTCGGCATCGAGCGCATCCAGTCAGCACTCCCCCGCGTCGCTGAGGTACCACTCGGCGGCACGGCAGTTGGAACAGGCATCAACACCCCTGCTGGATTCCCCCAGAAGGTCATTGCGAAACTCGCTGCGGAAAGCGGCCTGCCAATTACCGAGACCCGTAACCACTTTGAGGCGCAGGCCAACCGCGACGCGCTCGTTGAAGCCTCCGGGGCCCTCCGCGTGATTGCCGTGAGCCTCACGAAGATCAACAACGACCTCCGCTGGATGGGATCAGGCCCAAACACTGGCCTCGGCGAGCTGCACATCCCAGATCTGCAGCCCGGCTCGTCAATCATGCCGGGGAAGGTCAACCCGGTTGTTCCAGAGGCAGTTCTCATGGTCTGCGCCCGCGTCATCGGAAACGACGCAACCATCGCATGGGGCGGAGCCTCAGGCCTCTTTGAGCTCAACGTTGCGATTCCTGTAATGGGCACTGCACTGCTTGAGTCGATTCGACTGCTGGCAAACTCGAGCGTTGTGCTTGCAGACAAGACCATTGACGGTCTTGAGGCAAACCTTGAGCACGCTCGCGCGCTTGCCGAGTCGTCACCGTCGATCGTGACGCCGCTCAACCGCGTCATCGGATACGAAGCAGCCGCAAAGATTGCGAAGTACTCCGTTGCGCAAAAAATTACGGTTCGCGAGGCAGTTGTTGCCCTCGGCTACGTCGAGCGTGGCGAAGTTACCGAGGAGCAGCTCGACTCGGCCCTCGACGTCATGAAGATGACTGGCCCTGGCCTGTAACACTCCAAACAGATAGAGAAAGCCCCTCACACCAACAACGGTGTGAGGGGCTTTTTCGATGTGTACGAAGCGGGCTACTCGCCTGGCTTCATACGCTCGTACACCTTCTTGCAGTCGGGGCACACAGGAAACTTCTCCGGGTCGCGACCTGGAATCCATTTCTTGCCACACAACGCGCGCACCGGCTTGCCGCTCAGCGCGGATTCCATGATCTTGTTCTTCTTCACGTAGTGAGAAAAACGTTCGTGGTCACCATCGTCGTTGCTGTGCTGATTGAGCAGTTCTTCAAGCTCGCGGTCGAGCACGGATGTTGAACCGCCGGTCAGCGGCTCGCTGGGGTTCTTGGCAGAAAGTTCACTCATAAAAACAGTGTACCGCCAGCGCGCAAGACCCACGCTGGCAAGTTTCTGCGGCTTAGTCGGCCTGCTGGGCGAACGCGAGCAGCTGAGTGGATCGGCGGTCGAAAATAGCGCCGCCGCCAAACAGTCCAATCGCGAGCACGATGCCCCCGATGACAAGCCCACAAATCAGCGAGTAAGCGTGAAATATTGGGTCCCCGTTAATCGCAACAATCGCAAGGGATGCGGTTGGTGCAACAAGCAGCAGAATCGCGACAAGACTGGAAATCTGAGAAAACACTGCCCATGATCCAACAGACTGTGGCTGAACAAAAGGGCTGTCTCCCGGCCGCGTAGCCGCATACGGAAAGAGCACAGAAACCAGGCTAGAAATGCCGCTTCCGACCATGAGCAGGCTCACGCTCACGCCAATGATCGAACCAAGCGCAAACAGGTCACCGTAGAACAGAACGGTGATGATGCTGCCAACAGCCACGAGCGGGATGCCAAGCACAAGCACGGGCGCAAGGCGGCCACGCCGGTCGTCAATGCCGCGCGTCGCGCTCGACACGTGCAGCCAGATCGCCGTGCTGTCGAGCGAGATATCGTTGTGAACCGACCACGACAGGAGCAGGCAAAGGATGGGCAACGGCAGCAGGATCACGATGCTGGCAGGAACTCCTGCAACAAGTAGCGGCACGATCATCGCGAAGGGTACAAACGGCAAGATCGCAAGCGGAACGCGGTATCGCGGATCTCTGAACCAATAGGTCAGGCTTCTAGCTCCAATGGAACCGGTGACCGTCGACGGCATCCGGTCGAACCAGCCAAGGCCGGAACGAACCATCTCGGCACGGGCCGGGCGCGCAATACGCGTCATCATGGAGCCAACAAGCAGGCGCCACAACAGGGCGATCACAACGATATAGCCAAGCGTCAGCCCAAGTTTGGCGTAGGCGAGGGATTCGTCGCCGGCGATCATATCGGCCGGAGCGCTGAGCGGCGCACCAAACGGAGTGAGCGCGGCGATATCGGCGACAGAGTCGAGGAAGCCTTTGCCCTCGCCAGACCAATCAATCGTGACAAGCCAAAACCCGATCGGAAGGAGCGCAATGAGCAAGATGACCGCGATGATGTTGCGGGCGTCCCGCACTCGTGGCGACGAAAAGAGGAAGTCAGACAGGCTCCGGGTCAGCCGCGCAGAGACGCCGGCCGCGATCCATGCAAGCGCAATCCCGGCCACGGCGATACTGATAACACCCTCGGAGTTTTTCCAGAGCGAGAGCGAGCCGATAAGCGCGACAAGCAAGAGGAGAGAAGGAACCGTGAGAAACGCGGCAAGGCTCATCCCCGTCGAAACAGACCCACGAGACATGGGAAACATAACAAATTGGCGAGGGTCTAGCGCCGACTGTCGCAAAAACAGCGGAACGATCAGACTTGCAAGCAGCACAACCGCGCTGACGATGGTAATCAGTTGTGGATACGACGAATGAATCGTTGTCGCAAACTCAGAGCAGGCCCAGACGACGGCGGCCGCGAGGATTGCTCCAACAAGTGTCCATGCCAAAAATGGGCGAAAGCCGGGACGACGAGGGCGAAACGAGTTCGCCAGCATCCGCAGCCTTAGCCGGAGAATCCGTGCAACCATTCCAAGCCTTCGGTTGTGTCGGTGGCGCCGGTGAGTTCGGTAAATCGTTCTTCGAGAGTGATGCCATCGCGAACTTCGTCAACGGTTCCTGCTGCAACAACGTTGCCCTGCACGATCACGGCGACGTGGTCACACACTCGCTGGATGAGATCGATGCTGTGGCTTGAAATCAGTACGCTTCCGCCGCCGGCCACGAACTTTTCGAGGATGTCGGTCACCGTCGCAGCAGAAACCGGATCAATTGATTCGAATGGCTCGTCAAGCACAAGGATGCGCGGCGAATGAATCATTGCGGTCGCAAGAGCAATCTTCTTCTGCATACCGGCCGAGTAGTCGGACACCAGACGGCCAAGGGCATTTTCGAGGCCGAGTGCAGCGGAAAGCTCGGTGGCCCGCTGATTCACGGTGGCCTCGTCGAGTCCGTGCAAGACTCCGGAGTAGAACAACAGTTGCGCGCCGGTCAGGCGATCAAACAGCCGGAGGCGGTCTGGCAGAGCACCAACGAGCCGCTTAGCATCTGCCGAGCTCGACCACATGTCGGCTCCCTGGATGACCACCGAACCGGCCGTTGGCTTCAAGAGGCCAGTGACCATTGACAGGGTCGTCGTCTTACCGGCGCCGTTTGGACCGACAAAGCCGTAAAAGGACCCTGCTCGAACCTGAAGGTTAATGTCGTTCACCGCAATGGTCGCGCCAAATCGCTTCGAGAGTCCCTGAGTTGAGAGGACAACTGGATTTGTCTGGATTACGGGAATGCGGTCTCGTGCGCGCTGAACGCTCGTGTTTGGGTCTTCTCGCTCGACGTCGAGGCGGCCTCGTGGCGATGCCGCTGCAACGGGCTGTTCAACGGCGATATCCTCGGCGACAACATCGTCGATAACCGCAGGCTCGGCAAAGACCACGGGCACAGATTGCTCAACGGGCTCAATAAACGGTGAGTGATACTCGGGCTGCTGCCCTGTCGCGTCGTGCACTGCGCCGTAAGCATCGTTCGCTTCAGGGCTGCTCTGGTTCGACGGGAACAACGAGTCGACGTAGTTATCGAACGCTTCTTCGTCGTCGATGCGTTCGGGCTCGTTGTCCGCAGCGGCAGCACGCACGGCCGCCGCGACATCTTCATCGGGAACAACGGTTCTCGCTGGCGCGTCAAAATACGGGACCTCGGCACGCGGCGCGACTGCTTCGTCCTCTGGAATCGGCTGGTGCTCAGCCGTGCGGTCGTAGACGGGAAGGTCAATAGACGGAAGGGAATGGGCAACATCTGCCTGATCCTGAGGCGCGGCAGGGGCAGCACTTTCGTGCGGAGTCTCCACTGACTCTTCAACTCGAACGGCCTGCATTATGACTGTGTCGTCACTCAGCTCGGCCCTAACGTCGGTTGCCTCGACAACTGACACGGAATCTGACGGGTCAGACAGGTCGTTAGAGCCTTCATCCGCGTCGACGTTTTGCTCGTCGTCTCCCCCAAACAGGGCTTCAAGTTCGTCGAGCGAAGTATCTTCGGTGTGTGAATCTGCGATGATCGCCTCAGTGTTTTCGGCTTGGTCCTGCAGCACATCGCGGCGTCGTGCAGGGCGTTTTCGGGGGTAGCGAGTACGACGAGCGCTGCCGCCATCGGTCTCGGTGAATTCAAATGATTCTGCGTCTTGCCGACTGGCAAGGCCCTGCTCGCTCGATTCGAACGCGTCATCGCTCTGTGGCGTTGAAGCGTCGTCAGACGGCGGGATAGCGGAGTCATAGGTCACTCAGCAAATCTATCAAACCGGCCAGCCCCTATGGACCATATGACGCAGATTCACAGGCCACCTTTATCACAAAATGGCTACAAAGTTCAGTTTTCACTGTTCGTTCAACAACTGTTTCGATAGGCTTCTTGAGAGCACGAAGGCGTGTTTGCATTTGTTCGTCATTTTGTCGCCCTATTCTGAGGCGGCGTACATGGTACTTAATTGGAGTGAAACGTGAGCCTTCAGGTCATTATTCTTGCAGCAGGAAAAGGTAGCCGCCTCGGCCGCGCCCTGCCCAAGCCTCTTACCGAGCTCAACGACGGCCGCTCCATCATGCAGCAGCAGCGAGACAACATCTATGAGGCTTTTGGCCGCGACGTATCGATCACGGCTGTTGTCGGGTTCAAATCCGAATACATCGTTGACCGCTTCCCTGAGTTCAACTTCGTCTACAACGAACAGTACGACCAGACCAACACCTCAAAGAGTCTGCTGCGCGGCCTCAAGGCATCAAGCAAGGGTGGCGTTCTCTGGATGAACGGCGACGTCGTCTTCGACCCGATCGTTCTCAAGCGCGCCGCATCCATCATCGCTCGCGACCAGTCGATGGTCACGGTCAACACCTCATCGGTTTCCGACGAAGAGGTCAAGTACACGGTTGACGCAGAGGGCTTCATTAAAGAGCTGTCGAAGACGGTTCGTAAGGGCGCTCTCGGCGAGGCAGTTGGCATCAACTACATCTCGTCACGCGACAAGGCAGCATTCATCCACAACCTTGGCGTCGTGCACAAAGACGACTACTTCGAGGGTGGCCTTGAGCTTTCTATCGCCAACAACGGCGTACTCATGGAGCCAATGGATATCTCAGACCTCTACGCGGTTGAGGTTGACTTCGCAGAAGACCTCGAGCGCGCAAACCTCTTCGTCTAATCAGACACGTTCTTCACCAAAAGGGCGGTGCCTATCCTTCGTGGCAGGCATCGCCCTTTTGCGTTCTCCCGTCGCACAGCCTGACCGTCTAGGATTCTCTAGTGATGAAACAATTCATGAAGCTGAGCTGCTCAGCGGTGACAATGCCTCGACGAGGCACCCTGTGACAGCGCAGAGCACGGTTGCACGGGGCACACGGTCACGTTGGCTCGCCTATTGGCGGCCGCTGTCACTCTTGACGCGCCGCGACCTCAAGGTTCGCTACTCAACATCGGCGCTCGGTTACCTCTGGTCGATCCTTGACCCGCTCGTCATGTCGCTCATCTACTGGTTTGTATTCACCCAAGTCTTTGAGCGGTCAGTTGGCGAAGAGCCATATATTGTATTTTTGCTCACGGCGCTGTTGCCGTGGGTGTGGTTCAACGGTTCGGTATCGGATAGCACTCGGGCCTTCCTCAAGGATGTGAAGCTCGTTCGTTCGGTCGCACTCCCCCGATCGATCTGGGTCAATCGCATCGTGGCGTCGAAGGGCGTCGAGTTCTTGCTGAGCATCCCAGTGCTCGCGGTCTTCGCCGTTGCAACTGGCGCGCAGGTGAACATTAACCTGCTGCTTTTCCCGCTTGCTATCATCCTGCAGACGGCGCTCTGCGTGGCGCTCGGACTCATTCTCGCGCCCCTTGTGGTCTTTTTCCGCGACCTTGAGCGGGCAGCCAAGCTGGTCCTCAAGTTCATGTTTTACGCATCCCCCATCATCTACAGCACCGCGGACCTCCCGGAAGCCCTGCAGCCGTGGGCAGCCCTTAACCCCCTGAGCGGTATTTTTTCGTTGTACCGGGCCGGGTTCTTCCCCGATCAGCTGAACTGGATGCTCGTGGCCGGCTCCGTTGCCATGACCGCGTTGCTCCTTGTGATCGGCTCGCTCGTCTTCCGCCGAACCATTGGCAGCGCGTTGAAGGAGTTGTAACGCATGACTGATCTTCGTTCAGCCTCAGGAAACGAGATTTCCGCTGATGCCCCCGTAATCGTAGCCGAGGATCTTGGCATTCATTTCAAACGCAACCGACGGGGCCGCCGTAGTTTCAAAGACCTCTTTGCCGGGCGTAGCCGCCGCACCCGCCCCGGTGAGTTTTGGGCGCTGCGTAACGTGAGTTTTCGTGTGCATCCGGGAGAAGCAATCGGGGTTGTTGGTCGCAACGGCAACGGCAAGTCGACCCTCCTTAAGCTTGTTGCCGGCGTGCTCCTTCCCGATGAGGGAAGCGTGCGAGTGGATGCCGGCGTTGCGCCACTCATCGAGATCACGGGCGGCTTTGTTGGAGACCTGACGGTACGGGACAACGTGTATCTGACGGCTGGGCTGCACGGCCTCAGCGGCAAGCAGATTGATGGTCTCTTTGACTCAATCATTGAGTTCGCCGAACTCGAAGACGTCATCGACACACCATACAAGCATCTCTCCAGCGGCATGAAGGTGCGCATCGCCTTTGCCGTTGTGTCGCGTCTCGATGAGCCAATTCTGCTTGTTGACGAGGTGCTTGCCGTTGGCGACAAGGCATTCCGCGAGAAATGTCACACGAAGATCCGCGAGCTCCTCGCTGAGGGTAAGACGCTCTTCCTCGTCTCGCATAACGAGCGGGACCTCACGGCGTTCTGCACGCGCGGCCTCTACCTCAACAAGGGCAAGCTTGTGGCTGACGGCCCGATTCGCGACATCATCAAGCAGTACAACGCCGACAACGCATAAGCCTGGCGCGTGAGCGCGTCACCGTTTCGTTGTGTAACCGGGAGCATCAAATAGCAGCCGAGTAGCATCGAGTGCCCAGCTGCGTACTCCGCCTGTGGAGCGTGTTGCGCTAGCGGGCGCTCATGTCGTTTGCGTGCTCGTTCCAGCGCTGCCACTCGCCCATGAGGTGCTCAACGGCGGCATGGAATCGTGCAGTTGGGGCGCCAGGCGTTGTGTCGCCGAAGTGACGGTGCGACCAGAACCTGAGTCGTTCCTCCGCGAGCGAATCAGCGAGCAGCGTGTCGATTCGGCGGATGATCTGTGGCGCGTCATCCGCGAGCAACCATTCGGCCTCCGACAGGTATCCGCCAGCGTCAACCTCCGCCTCATCACTCACCGGCCTGGTCACAAAAAGTGGCTTGCCAACGGCAAGCCGGTCGTAAACCATTGCGGAAATATCCGAGATGGCAACGTCGGTCTGCCCGATCTGCCAGCCGATCTCTGGGGAGTTGTCAAACACGTGCTGCGCTTCTGGATGAGCCTTGTTTGCGTCTTCGATGAGCTGGATGATTTGCGCGTTGGCCTGGCCGTAGGCCTCGTTCACGACGCCGCTCCGCGGGTGCGGGCGGTAGATCAGACGATGGCGATCGCTCGCAAGCAGCTGCTTCGCCAGCTCAACGCCGTGACTCGCGATGGAGCCGTATGCGGCGGTTGCTCGGTCGCCCTCCCACGTTGGTGCGTAGAACACGGTGACCCTGCCGTCTTCCGGGTACGGCGCGATACCCGCGTAGTGGTCAACCTGGGGGCGTCCGATTGGAATGGCGCGTTTGTCGAAGTCGTAATCCCACAGCGCCTTTTCGAGCCGTGCTCGCGCGGCATCCCCAGCGATCAGGCTGTAGTCATACGCCTTGAACTGGTTGGTGGTCATGTACATTTTGTCGCTCTCACCGTGATTGATAAATACGTGCCACATGCGGCCGTATCGCATCATCTGGAAGTTGCGTGTGTTCTGGTTCACATACAGGACGGTGTGCAGATCCTGCGTGTTGACGACCTGCTCGATGTCGGTGATTTTTGGCGCGAACGCAACATCGAGGTCGGTTTCCTGCATCAGGGCACGAGCGCCGCCGGCGCTTCGAGCGATCAGCAGAACCGGCCAGGTCTCATTGAGGACCTCGAGCGGCTTGTACCACTGACGCATCTGATACATATTGACGCGGTCGTCGGCGAAGTACACGGCGATCACAAAGCGCTTTGGGGCGAGCGGGCCGCGAGCCGCAACCAGCGCGAGGGTCTCTGCCCGGTCGCGCCGACGTTTTAGTACCTTTTTTACAAGCCGAACGGCTCGCTTTGCATCTTTTACCACGTTCACTCTTACCACCGTACCGAGTAGCTGAACACCTTGTGACCAAAGTGGGAATTCGGTAGCAAATCGTGATGCTCCCACACTCATGGCGTGGTTCATGACAAGATCGACTAGTGCAGTACAACGAATCACCCGAATCGGGAACCCCTGTAGATTCCCAGTATCCGGGAGTCAGCTACGTTGTGCCCGTGCTCAACGAAGAAGCCTATATCGCCGCATCGGTCGCGGCGATCCTTGCCCAAGACTACCCAGGCCCAAAGGAACTCATCCTCGCCCTCGGCCCGTCAACTGACCGCACCAACCATATTCTTGCTGAACTCGCAGCCTCAGACCCGCGCATCATCCTTGTTGAGAATCCGCGCGTTGATATTCCGGTCGGGCTCAACCTCGCGATTCAGCGCAGCCAGTATCCAATCGTGGTCAGGGTAGATGCGCACTCTGAACTCAGCGAAAACTACACACGCGACGGTGTGAAGACCCTGCTTGAGCACGATGTTGCCAACGTCGGCGGCATCATGCACGCACAAGGCAAAACGCCGTTTCAACGCGCAATCGCCCGCGCATACAACAGCCCCTTTGGCCTTGGTGGCGGTGCCTACCACGGCAGCGGCGACGAGGGACCGGCCGAATCGGCGTACCTCGGCATTTTTCGCCGGGAAGTACTGTTTGAAGCTGGACTCTACGATGAAACCATCCGACGGGGCGAAGATTGGGAACTGAACCTCCGCATCCGGAATGCCGGCCATACCGTGTGGTTCAACCCGTCGCTGAGCGTCACCTACTGGCCGCGAGACACCTGGCGCAACCTTGCGCGTCAGTTTGCCGCCACCGGAACCTGGCGAGCAGAACTTGTGCGCCGGTACGCCGGGCGCAACCCATGGCGCTTTTTTGTGCCACCGCTCCTGGTACTTGTCTGTTTTGCGAGCGTACTGCTCGGAATACTCCAGGTAACGGGCGTTGTGAGCGGTCTCGCATCGCAAATTGCGAGCATCCTTTATCTTGGTCCGTTGCTCTACCTGCTGGCACTCGTCATCGTCTCGCTCAGGATGCCAGGCCCACTCTCGATCACTGACCGGTTCTACAGCCTCGTCGTGTTTGCGACGATGCATCTGAGCTGGGGCTTTGGATTCCTCGTTGGCCTCGTGCGTGGCGGCCACAAAACGACCGACCGTTCACGGCTTGGCAAGCCCGGCGCGTAGCCTGACGACTGGCGTTAGGTTGGATCGCTAGAGGATGCCGTCGCGCAGCAGACGGTCGACAACACGCTGTGACGCACGTCCGTCGTCATGTGCGTTGAACCTCTTGCGCCAGGCCGCATAGCGGGACGCGTAGGCAGGCTGCCAGCGTTCGGGAGCGACAACGGCATCCACAAGCTCGTCAAGCGTGCGAGTGAGCGGGCCGGGTGCCGCCGCCTCAAAATCAAAGGTGAAGCCACGCTCGGTGCCTCGATACGATTCCAAGTCTGGAACGTAAAAGACAAGCGGCCGTTGCGCAACACTCGCGTCAAACATCACCGACGAATAGTCGGTCACGACGAGGTCACTCGCCAGGAGTAGGTCGTCAACCTCAGGGTAGCGAGAGACGTCACGAACACCGGCCGCGCCGTCGTAGCGACCAAACTCGTGTGTGCGGCTATGCCCTCGCACAAGCACCGTCCACTCTTCGCCGAGGCGCTCGCTCAGGTCGCTGACCCCAACGAGGTCAACCAGTTCACGCGAACTGTCGCGCCATGTTGGCGCATACAGGACAACCTTGCTTGAGGAATCAATCCCAAGTGTCTGCCTTGCGGCGGCTCGGTCGCCTGTGACGAGTTCATCGTTCCGCGGATACCCAACCTGCCAGACCCTGCCACGGAAGCCGTAGGACGCTTTGAGCGTCTTGGTGCTGTGCTCGTTCTGCGTGAGCAGGATGTCCCACCTCGCGCTTTCACGCAGCGTCGCCAAAGCGGTCCTTGCGCTCACTCCTTTGCGCTGTAACGCCAAGCGCTTGAGCATCGTGCCGTGCCAGGTTTGCAGAACCGTCTGGTATGGACGCGGCTTCCAGCGCTTGCGAAGCCAATCGTTCACGACCAACAGTTTGGCGGTTCCGCGAGCCATCCACCACTCGTCGCTGCCCTCGATAATCGCCACTGCGCCGTCAGGCACTTCGACGGAGCGATCACGCACGCTCCAGTAGCGCACGATGTCAGGTCGCTGCCGCGCAATCTCTCGATCAATCGCGGCCGGGTTGCACGTCGCGACCCTGCCATAAAAGCTCTCAAAAAACACCGCGTTTGAGGCAGCGTACGAAGCTGACCGATACGCAGCCTCGCGGCGAGACTGCTCCTGCTCGCTAAGCTCGTCCGAGCCGAGTGGAGGCCCGACGGTAACCGTCACAGCGGCCTGCGCAACGGGACGCGACCTGACCGAGACCCATTCGTCGCGCGCATCCAACGATTCGAGCGCATCTACTCCGGCCGGAGCCGCCCACAGAAGCGGGACAAGGGTACTGCTGTTCGCTCCAGCTGACGACGAAAGACCATGCGGCAGGGTGTCGGCGAGGCCGACCAGATGGTACTCACCGCTTGGCGGAGGCAAGATGCTCCCCCGCGCCGAGGGTGCCCGAAGCTGGATACGCGCCGACCAGTCGCGCCCGCTCACACGGATTGCAGCGGCTCGATCAGCTTGGGCGCCTTCGAGGGCAACACGCGTTGGCTCGCCAAGCGTGCCAACAACCCCCCTCACCGTGAGAATGGGATTGCCGTCACGAGATTCCCAGTCAAGGGAGGAAACAGTCCACGGCACCGTCTGGGGCTGCAACGCCGCGCCAGAAGAGTGAACATCGATACGCCTAGTTGAGGAGACATTGGGGAGAACAGAGCGCACGCGGCGGGTCATGATCTCGGCAAACACGCGCTCTGCGTTCTGGCCGTCGTGCATGCTGAAGTGCCGGGCGGCAAGGCGCTGCGTGCGCTCAACCGAAAGCTGACGGGCAACGGGGTCGCCCCACACCTGGTCAATTTGATCACAAACACCCAACCACGAACTGGCGTGGGCGCCTTCGGTCACCTGCCGATACGGCTCGTACAGCCCCCTCGACTGTTCGTAGGAGGCAAGATCGGGAGCGAACCAGACGATAGGCCCACCAACCAGTGAAAAATCGTAGGCAATTGATGAGTAATCGGTGATGAGCCCGTCAAAGGCAAGCAACGCTGGGGTGATGTGTGGAAGCACATCGCTGCCCATCAGGTGCACGCGTCCGTGTGGGTTCAGTCCACGTTGATAGTTTCCGGCACCAAGCGGATGTGAGCGAATCACGAGCCGCAGCGCGTGACGCTCGGCAAGCGCCTGGAGCGCGAGCCATTCGTCGTCAGTCGGGATGGCGGGGTCGGGATCGCCGTCACGCCAGGTTGGCGCGTACAGGACGAGGGTTTCTGCGGGCGAAAGCGTCATTCCGAGGGCCGAGGCGACCTGCGCCCGCGCGGAGGCTCGCGCTTCCTCTGCGGCTGCGGGGTTCTGCCCAACCGCAAGAACATCGTCCCTTGGGTCTCCCGTTACCGCAAGCTGAGCGTCGGTCAGCCGAAACGCCGAGCGGATGCGCTCCGCGGCAAGCGGCGACGCAACAGGAAACAAGGCGATAGCTTTGGTGCTTCGCCCATAGAGTCGCACGATCAGGGACTTGGCGATGCCTGGCATCCGTGAGGCAAGACCCGTTGTCACCGGCGAATCGAGATGCAATCGCTTCAGTGGGATGCCGTGCCAGAGCTGCACAACGTACGACCCCATCACCCCGTAGCGGTTGACATCGCCGAAGCCGTGCGTCACGACAGAGGTCGCGGCCCGAAGCGTCAGCCAGAGACCGCGAATGCTGTCTCGTTTAGCGACGGGGATTCCGAGGCGAACAGCTGCTGCGCGCTGAGCATCCGAGCTCACCAACCAGACGAGGGAGTGGTCTGGAAGCTGTTCAGAAACGACGCGATACAGCTCAAGGGCGCCCTCGCCGATGCCAGACCCGGAACCAAAAACCCAGCGCTTTGAATCGCGGCGTACACACAGTCGGAGCGGCGCGCTCAGAGCGTATAGCGGCAGTGCGGCAAGCTTGCTCAGGTTTCCCCGGTTGAAGGTAAACCGTGGCACTCTCGCCCTCACATTCTCTGGTATCGCACCGGTACGGCCAATGCGTCTAATACACGTGCGACCGTCACTACAGTATCGCTTTTTGGACTCATAGCAAACATGCAGGACGGGGCCCGACCGCGTGCGGCCGAGCCCCGTTCCTGTACAGAAGGTTTGAGCAACCTGATGGTCTCAGGCACTCGTGTTGGAGGTATTACAACGAGCCGAGAGTCACGTCAACGGTTGTGGTTTTGCCGTCGCGAACGTAGGACAGTTCAACCTTACTGTCGCCCTCAAGGTAACGGACGAGTGCGGTGAGGTCGGTCCGGTTCGTCACCGGGACCCCGTTGAACTTCGTAATCACGTCGCCGGCCTTGATACCCGCTGCCTCTGCCGCACCACCCTTGGTGACTTCTTGGACAAGAGCACCGGCCACGGACGCATCCGCTGCCTGGCTCGAGTCGCCAACTGAAGCACCAAGCAGGCCGTGCGAGACGGTCTTGCCCGCGATGATGTCGTCGGCAACGCGCTTCGCCAGGTTTGCGGGAATCGCGAAGCCAAGTCCGACGCTTCCTGCAGTGCCATCAGCTGAGGATGACGTGCTTGCGATAGCAACGTTGATGCCAATGAGTTTTCCGTCGCCGTTGAGCAACGCACCGCCCGAGTTGCCTGGGTTGATCGATGCGTCAGTCTGGATGACGGGAAGCGCAACGTAGTTCACGGTTCCACTTGACTGGTTGGGCTGATCAAGGTCGAAGTTCCACTGGTCAAGCGGGTTCGAAGGGTCTTGCTCATCCTGCTGGTCCTGCTCTGGGTCGCTCGGGATGGTGGTCGAACCAACCGTGATGCCACGGTTGAGCGCGCTCACAACACCGCTCGTCACCGTTCCTGGCAGGCCAAGCGGCGCACCAATAGCAACGGTCAGGTCGCCAACGTTGAGGTCTTCAGAGTTCGCAAACTCAACGGGTGGCAGATCGGAATTCTCAACCTTGAGTACGGCAAGATCTGCAAGCGGATCAGTGCCAACGACGGTTGCCGGAAGAATCCGACCATCGCTCGTGTGTACCCGGATGACGGCGTTTTTTGCTTCACCGTCAAGGCTCACGACGTGGTTGTTTGTCAGGATGTGGCCGTCTTTATCGATCACAACGCCCGAGCCGCTGCCTGCGGCGGAGTCGCTCTCAACGGTGATGGTAACCACGCTTGGCATGGCAGCCGCAGCAATCGCCGTGACCGCTGAAACGTCACCTGGATTGTTGATTGTTACCGTCTGGGGTCCGGCCTCGCCCTGTACAGTTGTGCCATTTTGAGTGGTGAGGGCTGCGGTGATTCCGGCGCCAGAGGCACCACCGATCAGGGCGGCAATCGCAAGGCCGGCAACAATAAGTCCACCGCGGTTCGGCTTCTTGGCAGCCGAAGCCGCAGCCGGCACACCAAATGCGGCACCGTTACCGGAGCCGTTGCCTGCGCCACCAGCCATTGCGTACTGCGGCTGCTGAGCTGTTGGCTGCTGAGCAGTTGGCTGCTGGGCAGTTGGCTGCTGGGCAGCGGTGTGCGATGCGGTTGGGGTGTGATCGGCCTGCTGCTGGGTTCCGTAGGGATACGGGGCGCCCTGCTGTCCAAGCGGAACGGTCGGCTGCGTGGTCGATGCCTGCTGGGGCGCTTGTGCATAGGGGTTGTGCGCCGCTGGTGCGACCGGTGCCGCTGGGCGGTACGATCCTGCAGGAGCTGGATGCGTGGGTTGAGCAGGCGTCGAAGCCTGCGGTGCGCCGTAGCGAGCCTGCTGAACGGGCTGCTGTGCCGTTGGCTGGGCGCCAGGGATCGCGGCTGGATTCGAGCCAGGGGCGGCAGCGGATGCTTGCCAGCCGTAGTGCTGTTGCGACGGCGCGACGCTCGTTGGGTCGCTGCCAAAGGCTGGAGCGCCTGTTGTCGCCTGCTGCGCCGGCGCAGTGGTTTGTTCGTGGCCCTGCTCGGCTGGAGCTGGGGTGCCCTGCGGTTGACCTTGCTGGCCTACCTCTGGGTCTTGCGGTGCGTTTGAGTTGCTGGGCTGAGGTTCTGCATTGTTCGGGATCTCAGGGTTTGTCATGGTGTTCTCCTTCCACACAATGTCAGAATGCCGTCCGACCCTATGCATTCTATTTGAACGGGCTGCGGGCAGTCTGGAGGTTGCCTTCGAGAATGCAGGAGGCAACAGTCCGCGCGGTTAAGGCAGAGTGTACGCCCCTTTTCAGGAAGCACGCTCGACTGCCGTAGCCTTGAACGATGACAACCATCGACGACCGTCAGCCTCCCATCTCCGGCGCGTGGTCACGCGCAGCGCGAGGCGCCGGATTACTCAGTGACGACGGACAGGTCAGGCCGACCATCTTTGCAGAGATGTCTGCACTCGCGGCCAGTACGGGTTCGCTCAATCTCGGCCAAGGTTTTCCCGACGAGGACGGCCCCGTTGAGGTCACCGAAGCGGCACGGGCTGCGATCAGCGAAGGGCACAATCAGTACCCACCTGGGCGCGGAATCCCCGACCTGCTCTCGGCTATCTCCGAACACCAGCAGCGCTTTTATGGCATCACGATTGATCCTGACACCGAAGTGCTTGTGACGACGGGCGCTACGGAGGCCCTCGCCGCAACGCTGCTCGCGCTACTCGAGCCCGGCGACGAGGTTGTCACGCTTGAGCCCTACTACGACGCATACGGGGCGCTCATCCGTCTCGCTGGAGCGACCCATCGGACCGTCGCGCTGCGGCATCCCCACTACCTACCGAGCCACGCCGACCTCACGGCAGCGATCACGGACCGGACGCGGCTCATCTTGCTCAACACGCCACATAACCCCTGTGGTTCGGTTATGCCAGTCGAAACGCTTGAGCACATCGTGGCGCTTGCAACGGCCAACGACGCCATAATCGTGACCGATGAAGTCTACGAGCACCTCACATTTGGGGTACCGCACATCCCAATCGCCTCGCTCTCCGGCGCGGCGGAACGCACCGTCACCATCTCGTCCGGCGGAAAAACGTTCAACACAACCGGTTGGAAAGTTGGCTGGTTGAGCGCGCCCTCACCGATTATCACCGCGATACAGTCGGTAAAACAGTTCCTCACCTATACCAGCGGGGCACCTTTTCAGCCGGCGATGGCGACCGGACTTCGTCTCCCCGACGAGTTCTTCACCGGCGCTGCGGATACCCTTCGCGCAAAACGCGACCTCCTGAGCGACGGCCTCCGCGCCGCAGGATTCGATGTGTCGACTCCGAGTGGCGGCTATTTTGTTATTGCCGACGCGGCTCCCCTCGGATTTACGGATGCCGTCGACCTGTGCCGAAAACTGCCAGAGCTTGCTGGTGTTGTTGGCGTTCCCGTTGCCGCCTTCTGTAGTGAGGACCGGGCCCCCGAGTATTCGTCGCTCGTGCGCTTCGCGTATTGCAAACGCACTGAGGTGCTCGAAGAGGCCGCAATGCGACTGAGCCGGCTCGGTTAACGCAGTCGTACTGGGGGAAGCGCCACGGGATGTTGTGGCTGGGTTCGAGGCAGAGTCTGGTGCTCAGGCCTTACCGCGAGGCGCAACTTCAAAACGACGCAGGCTCAACGCGGGGTTCACGGTGCGGACTTCCTCGAGTGTCTGGGTCTCAAGAGTCGCGGAGGCGATGCCTTCTTCGTCTGCCAGCGAAGCAAGAGTCACTCCACGCGGGTCGATAATGGCGGAATGTCCAACGGCAACCGGCGGTGCATGGTCAGCGGCAGCGACGAAGACGGTGTTCTCGATTGCCCTTGCTGCCAGTAGCGTCTGCCAATGGGTGGTCTTGAGATCGCCGGCAACCCACTCGGCCGGCACAACGAGCAACGTGGCTCCGGCATCCACAAGCCACCGACTCACTTCGGGGAAGCGGATGTCGTAGCAGGTCTGAAGACCAACCGTACATCCGCCAACATCAAAAACGGGAGCGTCTTCGATTGCGCCAGGCGCGACCCAGTCGCTTTCACGCTGACCAAACGCGTCATAGAGGTGAAGCTTGCGATAGGTGGCCACAAGCTTGCCCGTGGGATCTATCGCGATGAGGGTGTTTGCACACCGATTCGGCTCGTCCTCTGGGTCAAGCGCCTCAACGATTCCGGCAACAAGGTGGATGCCAAGGGCCGCGGCGATCGCCTGGAGACCCGTTACAAATGGTCCGTCAACGGGTTGGGCGGTGTCTACCGTGTGCTGGCCGAGCCGCTTCGTGAAGACCGAGGAGTATTCGGGGAAAACCACGAACTGAGCGCCTGCACCAGCCGCTTCTGTGGCGTACCGCTCGACGGTGACGAGGTTTTCGGCCCAGTTATCTGTCGGATTGAACTGGACAACAGCGACGTCAAGTGTGCTCATGGTTCCAGCCTAGGCGAGACCGCGTGTTCCGCGGCCTCGCCGTTGGGAGAATTAGACGGCTGGAGGGATGGTGCCGTTGCTCCGCAGTGCTGCCTCTGCGAGTCCGTCGCCGAGCGCTTTGACCTCTTTGCGAACGCGGAAGGCAATAATAACCAGCCCGATTCCCAGCACGAGCGCCCAGAATCCGGCAATCCAGACAAGCGCGTGGATGGCGAATGATGGGTCGGCGATGGCGATTGCCGCAACAACGATACTCAGCACGATCGTGAGGATGTTGCTCACGAGCGACCAGCCCCAGCGAGGGTTGATCGAACGAGATTTCAGCGATGCAACAACTCCGTAGATGCCGGCGACAACCGACCAGATGATGAGTGTCCAGATCAGGAAACCACCAACGAGGGCCGCTGCCCAGGCTGGGAGAATGACGATGAAGATTCCGGCAAGCGTGGTGAGGGCACCCTGGGCTAGCGTCCAGCCCCATCCTGGCAAGTCTTTGCGCTGAGAGATTGCTCCGCCAATCAGGAAGATTCCGTCAAGGATGAGGTAGAACCCGATAATGTACGCGAGCACGTTGGTCACGAGGCCCGGCCAACTGAGCGCCACGATTCCAAAGATGACGGCGAAGATTCCGCGGAGGAGGTAGAGCCACCAGATGGCTTTGACTCCCGTTCGAACGGACTGTGCAAATTGTGCTGCTGAGTCTGACATGGCTGCCCCCTGGTCGCGGTTTGCGGTTTTGTATCTTCACTATAGGGCCGGCGCGGCGCGGGTGACGGCCGCCATGCTGCAGATGACACAACATGGCGGCCGTTGGCTCGCCGAAACGATCAAGCGATTACGGCGCGGCGCCTCCCTGAGATCGGAGCGCGCCAGCCAACGCGCTTTCGCTTCTGGCCACGCCCCGGTTTGTGGCGTTTGTCGGTGAGCAATGAACCAAGTGCGAGGCAGGCAGTTCCGAGCGAACCGAGCCACGGGGTCATTCCGCCGAGCGCAAGGCCAGTCACCGTCAGGGGCGTTTCTGGGGGCGGCAGCGTTGCCACTGTTGTCTCGTTTGGCAGGCCGCACGCACCAACATGGATGATGTCGCCCTCGCCCGTTGCACTGTTCTGCCAGGCGAGCGTTTCGACCCAGTAGTAAGTGCCTGCTTTTTCGTATCGATAGCTCGGACTCGAAAAATTGCCTTCGCGGTCAACACGGATTGGCCTGTCGGAGGTGTCAAAGACCCGTTCTTCTGCGGCACACGTTGGCTGTTCGCCCGAAGCTCTGAACAGCTCAAAGGTGAGGAGGAGTTCCGTGTCGGGGTGCGTCGGAATCTCCCCGACAACAGCAGCGGAGTCTCCCCCATCGCCAGGAACGACAACCGTAGGAGATGCTTCAGTTGTCACGGTTGGCCAGCGCAGCTGAACCGTTTCTTCTGGCACCCCATAGTCATCACACCATTCCTCAACAAGTCCGGCGAGGTGATCTGGCTGGTCCTCGTCATAGACGCACCATTGGAAGGTCAGCCATCCGGCAGTTGTCGGCGTCTGCAGGGCCTCGGTTGTCACAGCCTCGAGACCATGCAGCTCGATCAGGGTCTCGCCAATGACCGTCACCCGGGGCTCTTCGGAAACTGGGGTGCCTTCGTCCGTTATTGACGGCTCTGGAGGAGTTGAATCGTCCGAAGTGTGCGCTGGGTCGGCTCCGGTGGCGGTTGACTCCTCCGTAACGCTGGGCCCTTCACGAACAGCTGGAGCGACAGGCGAGCGAACCGGCTCAGTCTCGCTGAAATAACGTGTGCCTCTGAGCACCACGGGCACAGGCTCGCCATCTCGCTCGACCCATCCTCCGCCTTCGAGAAACGGCGTAATGGTGTCCTGAACGGCGTCACCAGGCGCAACGGAGGCCTCGTCAAGTTGCGTACGAAATCGAATCTGCGAGCGCGTGAACTGCGTTTCGGCGGCGAGTCCGTATTCGTGTTGGTAGTGGTAATTGGGTTGGATCGCTTGTACCGCCCGTTCGTCGGCCTGCTCGGCTGCGTCGACGGAACACACATAGGTGTAATAACCGGCCTGTTCAGCGGCCACGCCAAAGTCCACTGGCAGCCACTGCGTCGTTGGATCGAGGTGAGAGGCGCTTGTCACGCTGATCGGTTGACCGATCGGAACCGCATCGTCTGGAGGCAATGCAGAAACGGCAGGCCGTTCAAGGGTTGGACCGTAGGCCCGGCAGACGGCGGTAACGGGAATGTATTCTCCCGAGACGAGCCGACGCCAGGGGCGGCTGCCTTCAGCAAGCGAGAACTTCACGGTGTCGCTGAACGTCGTTCCTCGCTCAACGCGCTCGCTCGGCACCTGCGTCACCACGGTTGGCTCAAAATAGAGCCCCTCACGCGTTGCAGCGTTGGTCAATTCAAACCGAGTGCCGGGATGCTTTGGCCCGGGGCTCGCAACATCTTGGGCGTTCTGCGCCGTGCGCCACACTCGAATTTCGGACGATGGACGATCTGGGGTTGAAAAGACTCCGCTGATGCCCACCTGAAGGCTGTTGAGCTTGTTGTCGGCTTCGTGCATCGTGAAGTTCACGACGGAGCCGTTGCGTACCCCCGAAACCATCCGTGCGCCGGTGTCGCTCGCGGAAGCACCGGTAAATGCCAGCGTTCCGGTTGCATCCTCTGGCACTCCTCGAACGGAGACGATGCCACGCTCGGCAATCTGACGATCGAGGGTGAGCCCGAGCTCGCCTACTCCCGCAACCGGTGTTGGGTTGTAGGCGTTGGCCGCGGCAAGAATTTGGTCTTTGAGAGCAATCACCTGGCCGCGCACGGCGGGATCGGGTATTGCTTCTGCGAGCGCCCAGTGTCCGTCGGAATAATCTGGCACGGATGCGGTGGCAGAGCTCGGATGCCGTGTCCAGATCGAGAGAGCCGTGGCCGCAGCCTGAACCGGGTCTTGTGTTTGCCCCCAGGTTGAAACGATGAAGTTAATTCGCGCCAGCTCGGCAGCGCCCCATGCGTTGTAATCGGCAAGGACACCGGCATCCACCGTTGGCCAAGACGCTTCGGTTGGCGCATACTTGCCCCATTCGAGGCAGTAGGCGATTGACCCGTCCGGTGCAACGTATCCGCCAAACATCGTCAGGTTGTTGTACACCGTGAGCGAGTATCCAGGCCCAGGCTGCAGCACCGCCTGAGCTGACGCAGTTGGCATGATGAGTGTTCCGAGCAACACGCAACCAATGCTGAGCAGGCTCCCTCGCACAAGGCCGAGGTGCCGGCGCCGCGTTCGTGCCCGAGCGGGACCCGGATACGGCGGTTGCCGTTTCCGGCACCTCGCTTGCGATATCTGCCCAACCGCACCTGCGTTCCGCTGTCTTCGCAACACTCTTGACTCCTCACTGTTGACTCAAATTGTGCGGATGCGCGAGACGTGTCCGCGCAAATCACACGGCCACCGCACCCGTCACAACGGTGAGTCGAGCTTGACGTGAACGGAGTCATCGGATTGAAGCTCTCCACAGGCTTGGTAGATTTCTCGCCGAGCATCATCGATTGACGAAAGTCGGGCCCGATTTCATGGGGCAGTCCGTCATTGGTTCCGTCACATAGCGGGCACAATTGGCGGTTTATCAACAGGACGTGAAACCCGTTTCCTAGCTACCTGCCGCGACTGCTATGGGGAGGCGACTCGTGTTCATGCGTTCCAAACAGGACGGTCACGAGCACGGTTAAGTCCGTGCTAGAGTTAGTTCTTGTACCGCGGGGTGGAGCAGTTCGGTAGCTCGCCGGGCTCATAACCCGGAGGTCGTAGGTTCAAATCCTGCCCCCGCAACGAACATCGCATAGCGGTACAAGATGCCCGGTCTCTCGAGACCGGGCATCTTGCGTTCAACCCCAACAAGTCTGGGCTTCCAAACGCCCGCTCAATATCGCGGAGAGAACACCTAGCCCGCCGGGTTAACGACCCGAGCTCGCAACTCCAGCGTCGGCACTTCCCGCGGCGACAACTCCCGCATCAGCACTGTCCGCATCCGCACCGAGCTCGATCATCGTCTGATCAAATAACGCGAGCGGATCGGCATCCCCACCGTTTACCTCGTCGTGCGCATATGAGAGCCAGGCCACGCGCCACGCAACCACAACGGTTTCGGCGAGGAGAAGCGCTTGCATAAACGACAGGTTTGCCTTGCGCTCAAGCACCGGGCTGAGTTCGGACACGAGGGCCCGCTCTTGCCGGGTGACCGCCCCCATGAGTTCTGGTTCGTTAACAAGCAGTCGAGAAATCCGTCGAAACTCTTGGCGATCAACCTCGTTTGCAAAGAATGTTCTGCTGATCTGCAACAGGTTCTTCAACATATCGCTTCGTTCGCCCGGCACAATATCACTTGAGACGAGGGCATCGGTCAGGTCGTGATGCCCAGGCAGAATCGCGTGCTCTTTTGACGAGAAATAACGAAAAAAGGTGCGCTCAGATACCCCGACGTTCGCGGCGATTTGACCGATGGTTGTCGCGGCGAGTCCCTGCCGCTCAACAAGATCAAGAGTCGCCCGTTGCATTGCAAGAACGGTCTGGATTCGATTCTGCTCGCGTGTGCCCATGCTGTGAATGCCCTTCTCGCTCACCTCACTGTAGCGACTCAAGAAAAATTGTCACACTCTGACAGGTTTGACTTACGAAAAATGTCAGAGTGTGACATTATCTGTACGGTCAGATTCAACAGATAGAGGAAATACGTGAAGGACTCGTCCACACAACAGGCCGCTCCCCCAGTTGCCGCCAAAGAACAACCCAGCGCACAAACGCTATCAACCCGGCAAATCACCGGAATTATTGGCGCACTCGCGCTTGCAGCGTTTGTCATGATCCTCAACGAAACCGTCCTCACCGTTGCGCTCCCGGCGATCATGGAAAACTTTCTCATTTCAGCAGACGCCGGCCAGTGGCTCACTACGGGATTCCTGCTCACCATGTCTATCGTCATCCCGATGACGGGCTACCTACTCCAACGATTCACCCAGCGCAGCCTCTTTGTTGTTGCGCTCTGCAGCTTCATCGTTGGCCTCGTCCTTGCTGCCGTCGCACCGAACTTCGCGATCCTACTCATTGCCCGCGTCATCCAGGCCATCGGTACGGCCATCGTCCTACCGCTGCTGATGACCAGCACGCTGTCGCTGGTCCCGGTGAAAAACCGAGGAATGGTGATGGGGCTCAACTCAATCGTCATTTCGGTTGGTCCCGCGATTGGGCCAACGGTTTCGGGCATCATTGTGAGTTCGCTCTCGTGGCGATGGATCTTCGGAATTATGACGCCGCTTGCCCTGCTCATTTTGGTAGCAGGCATCATCTTCATCCGAGTTCCCTCATCGGCAAGAAAACTCCCTGTGGATATCTTCTCCGTTGTGTTGTCAGCGTTCGCCTTTGGTGGACTTGTCTACGCAATCTCGACATTCGGAGCTGCAGCTGAACAACCAACAGCGCCAGCGGTCAGCGGCGGAATTGGGCTCGTTGCACTTGCCCTCTTTATCGTTCGCCAACTCCGCCTCGCGCCAACGGGCCGAGAACTCCTCAACCTCAAACCGTTTCAGAACCGCACCTTTACCCTGAGCGTTGTGCTCATCATGATTGCGATGGGAACGCTCCTCGGCACCGTCGTGATCATCCCGATTGTCTTGCATAACGGAGCCGGGCTGAGCACCATGACCATCGGGTTCATGCTGCTCCCTGGCGGACTTGCCCAGGTCATTGCTGCGCCAATCTTCGGTCGCGTCTTTGACCGGTTTGGTCCGCGTCCTGTGCTCATCCCTGGTGCCATCCTGCTTGCAAGCGGGCAGTGGCTGTTCAGCACCATTACCCTTGGCACCCCGCTCTGGCTCGTTGTGGCGTTCCATGTGGTCTTTAGTGTCGGCCTCGCACTGCTCATGACGGGTCTCCTGTCTTCGGCACTCAGCACGGTTCCGCTGAAGTTATACGGTCACGGCAGCGCCATCTTTAACACGGGGCAGCAACTTGGCGGGGCCATAGGTACGACCATATTTGTGACCGTTCTGAGCGGCATCGCGGCGACCGAAGCCCAGGGTGGCGCGCCCGTCGACGCCGGTCTCTTTGCCGGAGCGCACGCTGCGTTCCTCATCGGCGCAATCGCTGCAACCATCGGCATCGTTTGCGCGCCGTTTATCACCGGGGCAAAACGTCCCTAACCGGCTGAACGGTGGGGTCAGGCAGCCCGTTGCCTCACCCCACCGGCATGAGCAGCGTTCAATCCTTTGCCTCGTTCCGGAGCAGCAACTGGCCGTGCCGAGCATCCACCGGTTTGCCATCCGCAAACGCGATTCTGCCACCGATCAGGACGTGACATACGCCTGTTGCCGCCTGCCACGGGTCGTCATATGTCGCCAGGTCAGCGATGCTATCAGCATCAAAGACCGTGATATCTGCGATCGCGCCAACAGCCAGGATTCCTCGGTCAACAAGACCGAGTCGGCTCGCGGGAAGCGCGGTCATCTTGCGCACGGCATCCGAGAGACCCAGCACCCCACGTTCGCGCACATACCTGGCCAGCACTCGCGGGAAGGTACCAAAGCTCCTGGGATGGGTCGCCCCCTCGCCGTGCGGCACGAGTTCGTCACCATCGCTTGCGACGGACACCAGCGGATGCCGGAGCGCGGTCTCAACATCCGCTTCGTCCATCGCATGGTTGATGATGGGAACGTTGCCATGATGCGCGGCCAGGATCATGAGTGCCGCCTCGGCTGCGTCAACCCCCAGATCCTGACCGATCTGCACCAGGCTACGCCCGCGTTCGTTCTGGAACGGACCGGGGTCAAGCTCCGCGAGCACAATTCCAGCCGGGTCGAAGTCAACCCCAAACCGAGCGTCAAGCGCCGCATGAATGTGGCGGCGTTGTTCCGGGTCGCTCAACCGCTCAACGAGCAACTCAAAACCGCCATCAAGCGCCCACGTTGGCAGGCGGGAAGCGAGGGTCGTTCCCGAAGCGGTATAGGGATACACGTCGGCGGCAACGTCAACGCCTCTCGCCACGGCGGCGTCAAGGAGCTCGAGCGCCTCGCGCACTTTGCCGTGATTCGCCGGCCCCATGGCCTTGATATGTGAGATTTCGAGCCTTGCTCCCGCGTATTCTGCCGCGTTAAGAGCTTCGGTTACGGCTTCAAGCAGATGGGACGTTTCGTCACGCATATGGGTTGAGTAGAGCAGCCCTTCCTCAGCCGCAACCCGCACCAGTTCGTTAATTTCCGCGGTGCTTGCAAACGAACCGGGAGCGTAGATGAGCCCCGTCGAGAACCCCCAAGCGCCTTGCTCGGCTGCCGTTCGAATGTACTGACGCATCAGTTCGATTTCGGCGGCGCTTGCCGCGCGTTCGGCACCCCCAACTGCGGCAAGCCTGACGGCAACGTGCCCAACCTGCGGGAGGATGTTGACCGCTGGCTGCGCTCTGCCAACGACACGAGCGAATCCGGCAAGGTCGTCCCAGTCCCAGCTTGGGGCGCCGGCAAGGAATCCTCCCCACCGCTTGGCCTCAGCAGCATCCACAACGGGAAAGGGCGACCAGCCGCAGTTTCCGGTCAGGATGCTGGTGACGCCCTGGGCAAGCAACCCAGTCGCTTCTGGCCAGCGCTCAACCGTGTAATCGGCATGCGAATGCAGATCGATAAAGCCGGGCGAGACGGCGAGCCCCCGAGCATCAACAACAGTCTCGGCGCTCAGCTTCTCGGCTGAGATGGCAGCAATTCTGCCACCGGCAATTCCAACATTTGCCACAACCGCTTCGGCCCCGGTGCCGTCATATACATGCCCACCCTCGATGACAAGCTCGAGGGCGGTCATCGCGCGGAAGCGGTGTCGGCTATCAGGGTGAACGATTCGGTCGAGCGCTCCGCAACATAGGCTTCATCAACGGTGTATCCGATGCCTGCGCCGGTTGGCACCGCTACGCTTCCCTGCACCGCAACGATCGGCTCGGTTGTGATGTCCCGCGCATAATATTTTGCCGAGGCTGACACGTCAGAGGGCATCACAAATCCGGGAAGGGAGGCGAGCGCAATATTTGTGGCTCGGCCTACTCCAAACTCGTGCATCCCGCCACACCACACGGGGATTCCCGCTGCCCGACACACATCGTGGGCTTCCTTCGCGGTGCTCAGGCCCCCCATACGCGACACCTTAATGTTGAGTACCCGACCGGCATCCAGCCGAAGGGCTGTTCGCAAATGATCTACTTCTTCGACTGACTCGTCGAGACAAATTGGCGTCTGTATGTTGGCCTGCAGGCGAGCGGAAGCGAGCATGTTCGCCGGCGCAAACGGTTGCTCAATCATCGTGAGCCCATATGAGTCGAGTTCGGTCAGCGCGGCGAGGTGTTCTGCCGCCTCGGTATAGACCCCATTTGCATCAACGTGCAGGGCGATATCACCAAACCGTTCCCGGACAGCGCGCACTGGCGCAACGTCCCAACCCGGTGCGATCTTCAGCTTGATCCTGCCGTAACCAGCCTCGACCTGGCCGGCGACCGTCTCAAGCAATTGCTCAACCGTCGGTTCGATGCCAAGCGAGACGCCAGCTTCGATGTGAGTTGCGGTGCCGCCGAGTGCGGCAGAGAGCGAGACGTGTGCAACTCGAGTCGAGAGGTCCCAGACCGCCGATTCGAGGCCGGCTCTTGCAAAACTGTTTCCCCTCACTTTTGCCCAGGTGCGGATGGCAGCAGCAGGGGCTTCTGCTGGGTCGCCAAGTTCGACCCCGAGCAACGAGGGCAGGAGCTCCTGAGCCAGGATGAACCGACAGGTATCGGTTGTTTCGGGAGAAAAGAACGGATGCGATGGCGAGGCGACTTCACCCCAGCCCTCGTTTCCGGCCTCGTCAACAAGACGGATGAGCAGATGCTGAAGGTGTCGCTTGCGATGCGAACTCGTTTCAAACGAGTGCACAAGCGGCAGTTCAACCGTGTGAACGTCTGCGCTGACGATCCTCATGGACTACTCCTTAATCAAGACTGTTGTCGTAATACAGTTCAAGTTCTGTGCTGAGCCGGTCTCGCTCGTGGAGGCGACGTCCCGCACCCTTTGCGCTGGCCGCGGTGATTGAGGCAATGAGATGAAGCGCAAGCACAAGCGCCGTCGGTGAGTTGGTGTAGCTCGCACTGCCGGTCGCCACAACCACCTGCACCTCCGCAAATGGCGCGAGCGGCGAGTTTGGCGAGTCGGTGATAAGCACCACAACTCCCCCGGCTTCGGCAAAACGCTGCGCGATGCTGATGGTGTCCCGCCGGAACCGGCTGAGCGACACCACAACAAGGACGTCGGTTGCCCGAACGTCGCTCAATAAACTGAGCGCGTCGGAGCTAGACGAACCGACCAGCGCGATATGCGTCAGGCTGGCATCAAGGTCGCCAGCGAGCAAGGTCGCGTAGCCCCTCGATTTGCCCGACCCAAGGATGAAACGCCTGCGGGCCTTCACGATAAGCGCCGAGGCATGCTCAATCGAGCTATCCGACTGCACTGCTTCAACTGCCGCAAGCATCGAGTCGCGTTCCGCTTGGGCGATGCGAGCTTTGAGCACGGTTGCGCTCCTGCGCTGGAGCCGCGCATCGAAGCGTTCGTGTGGCGTCGCAAACTGGTCTGCTGCTTGCTCGCTCATACCGTGGCCTTTCCCGCCGTTGGCTGCGCCATTGTGCCAAAACGATAGATCGCTGAGCCGTCACCCTGCCGTTCGCAGGAGCTGAGGATACCTCCGCCGGCAAACCCGGCTTCCAACTCGCTCCGAACCCTGGCAGAGACGGCGGAGGCGGTCTCTGGATCGGTGATCCGAAGCTGGCGAATACCGGCGGGAACCGTCACGCCCGGCTGCCCTGCGCTCTCCGGTTGTTGGGCGGCATCGCTGTTGAGGGCCCACTCGATGAGGATGCGGTCAGACCCGTCATCTTGGTAGTAGTCGGGGTAGAACCGGATGCCGTTTCCGCCGAGCACGTTGAGGTTGAAGTGCCCGTTGCGGACGTCGGTTGGGTCGTAGGTCCAACGCATCCGGGAGAATCCCATGCCACGCGCGAGTTCGGCCTGTGTCTGCTTCAGCTGGCGGCCGAGGCCTTTGCCTTGCGCTTCAGGCGCGATTGCGGCTGCCTGCGAGTAGTGGAAAAATCCGTTGCCGTCGTGTCCGGTGAAGCCGTAGATGAGCCCAACGAGCGCGTGCTGTGGCGTAACCGCGCCAAGAACGATACCCCCGTTGTCAACGAGACTTCGCATCAGCCGGGGCGAGAGCCCGGTGGTTGAGCTATCGTAACCAAAAACGTTTCGGTACAGCGCTGAGGCCTGTCCAAGCTCGTCGCCGCTCGACAGCACGCGAATCTGCAAGTCGGATTGTGACTCACCGGTCATTGAACACCTTTGTTATATAAGAAACGCATCTTGCGAGCCAAGCTGCCAATTTCTTTGAAATTATGCCTATTGTGCTTGCCTCAAGTCACGGATAGGTTACATATCTATGAACATACACCTCAGTTCAGACGAGTCGCAAGCCCTTTTGGACCGTCTCACTACCCGCCTCAGACGGTACGTCGAGCACGAATCCCCCACTGGCGACAGCGCACGGCTCGATTCGCTCGGAGCCATCATCGCCGATGACTTCCGCGCGCTCGGGGCGACAGCAGAAACACATCCATCAGACACCGGCAATCACTGGACAATCTCGGTGCCAGGCGCAGGCACCCGCGCAGATGAGTTGCCGCTCCTCTTCCTCGCCCATCACGACACGGTATGGCCCGTCGGCCGCCTCGCAGAGGCCCCCGTTATCATCGAAGACGGCTGGTTTCACGGGCCGGGAAGCTACGACATGAAGGGCGGCATCGTCGCGCTGCTTGAAGCGATAGCAATCGCACAGCAGTCCTCAACTGACCGACGCCCGCTTCGCGTGCTCCTCGTCGCGGACGAAGAGATCGGCTCTCCGACCGCACGCCACCTCGTCGAGGCGCAGCGGGGCGCGGTGTACGCCGCGATCGGGCTCGAGCCTCCTCATCCCGGCGGCGGCATCAAAACGTCGCGCTGGGGTAGCACCCGCATCAGGCTGAGCGTGACAGGGCGCGAGGCCCATGCGGCACTCGACCCGGCATCCGGCGTCTCGGCAATCGATGAGCTTGTTGACCAACTCGTATGGCTCCGCTCACAGGTTGAGGGGGTCGACGGGATGCTCTGCAACGTGGGTTCAATCACCGGCGGCACCCGCGCAAACGTTGTTCCAGGGCGCGCCAGCGCAGAGATTGGGCTGCGCTTTACGAGCGCAGCGGTTGAGGCTGAACTACTGCCGAAGCTCCTCTCGCCCTCCCCAGTGCGGGCCGGAGCGATCGTCGTCGCCGAACTCCTCTCGAACCGCCCGTGCTGGGAAGCCTCCGACGTCGCTGCCGAACTCATCGGCGCCGTTGAACGGGCATCCGAAGCCGTTGGCATCACGTTCAGCCATGGGCCAGCTGCAGGGGCGGCTGACACCAACATCACCGGATCTCTTGGCATCCCAAGTATCGACGGGCTCGGTCCTGACGGCAGGGGCGCGCACGCTCCGAACGAGGCAATTCTTGTTGCCTCGCTCGGCCAACGGGCACGGTTGCTGGCCGAGATTTGGCACCTGGCGTAGTCAGGGAATACACCAACCCACCTCAATCGCCCGTGCTGAGCTCCAGCGACTGAACGCGCGGCGGATGCAGCGGATGCAGCGTGATCGCGACGTTCAGGACTCCGCCGCTCCCCCGCACACGCCAGTTGGCCGCAGCCGCTGTCGGGTATTCAACGTCTTCGATACGAAATGGCCGACCGATTTCCGCCACAACGTGTTCGATGTTCGACCGCCGAAGCGCGTAGGGCAGGTCAGCCGCAACGTTGCTTGTGAACACCTCGTCTGCACGCTCATCGCTCCAAGCACCAATAAGGTCGGTCACCAGGTCAACGGCCCGTTGAGTTTCTGGCCACGGCGCTCCCGCCTTGCCCCGCTTCGACCTGTTCTGGAGTCCAGCGGATGCGGTTGCATCCGCCCCCTCCGCATCCAGCAGAACCGCCCTAACCGGCTCAAACACGCCAGCGTAGGTTCCGTTCTCAAACCCAACCGCAACCGTGCCAGAGTCGATGCGCCAGCGCATATGCGAGCTAAACCCTGGGTAGCCTCCAGAGTGAGAAACCACCGTACCAAGCGCAGGGTCCTGCTCGACAAACACCCCGAAGCCATAGCCAATGACGAGGTCAGGGCTCGGCCGCTGAACCCAAGAGGTCTGCATTTCTCGTCGCGAGCTGGCGGACAATACCTCGTCGGAAGCGCCGGGCGCGAACGCATCTGCCAGCCACTGTCCCCAGCGAATGAGCTCAGCAGCAGAGGCAAATAACCCACCGATGGGCGAAAACGCGCCGGGGCCCGTGAGCGGCTGGTCAACCCAGGTTTCTGCCTGGTATGAGAATCCAACGGCGGTGTCCCTCGTTGGATCGACAGCAAAGCGAATCGAGTCGAGCCCAAGCGGCTTGAGCACAAACTGCTCAACCTGCGTGGTGAACGGCTGGCCGCAGATCTCCTCAGCGATGCGACCTAAGATCGCGTAGCCAAGATTTGAATATTCGTACTGGGTCCCCGGCTCCGCAATAAATCGGACGCCGCCGGCGAGCAACGCGTCGAGCGCTGACTGCCCAAGCGATTCTTGCCGGTCGGCCCACTCATTATCGGTCGCAAACCCGGCGCTCATCGTGAGCAGCATCCGCGGAGTTGGGGTCGTGCTGAACTCATCCGGCAGCAGCAGGTTGAGGGGGCCTTGGAGCAGACTCGTGATCGGGGCGTCAAGATCAAGCAGTCCGGCATCCCTGAGCTGCAGTATGCGTGCGGCGGTAAACGATTTTGTGCACGACGCAATACGAAACTGCGTGTCGAGCGCAGGCTCGGTTCCCCCACCGCTGTCGCCACTGCTTCCGCAGCGAAGGCCTCCCTGCGCGTCAGCTACGGCAAGGAACGATGCGGGGGCTTTCAGCGCCGCAACGCGTCCGGCCGCAAGCTGCGACAGGCGTTCATCCGGCCGGGCATCACCGCTGGCCCTAGACATGCTGCAAAAAATCCTTCAACACCAGTTGCCCACCATCAATTGAGGATGCAGGCACGCGCTCGTCGATCCCGTGAACACCCGCAGAGGTGCGGCCATCAGGGTCAGCGGTCAGCGGCGTGAACCCAAAGGTTTCAATCCCGAGAGCCGCAAACGCTTTTGCATCGGTTCCGCCGCCCATACACACGGGAACAACAACGCCATCGGGATTCGAACGAAGCACCGCATCACGCATTGCAAGAAACCAGGGTGAGTGCGGCGACGACGAGACTGGCGACTGGTGCGATAGGAACTCCCTCGTCACGTTTTCGCCGAGCAGCTCATCGATCGTGTCAAGCACAAACTGCTCGGTGCCTGGCAGGCAACGCACATCAACGTCGGCCTCGGCAGACCCAGGAATAACGTTGGTCTTATAACCGGCACGCAGCACAGTAGTTGTTGCCGAGCAGCGGATGGTCGCGCGTGCGACATCTCCAGCCTCACCAAGCACCTCAATCGCGGCCATGATGCCGTCCTCAGTCTCAAGATCAGGCTCGTGGCCGAGTGCCGTCGACCCCACCGAAATATAGTCGCGCACCGTTTCGGTGAGCTGAATAGGCCAGGTAAAAGAGTTGATGCGGTAGCAGGCCCCAAGGAGGCGTGTGATCGCGCTGTCGGGCTGCGGGCGCGAGCCGTGGCCTGGAACGCCCTCTGCGCGAAGCCGCATGTGCAGGGTGCCCCGCTCGCCCGTCGCGATTGGGTACAGCGTCACGGTGCTCCCGTCGGCGGCAGGAAGTGGGGTTGCGTTGCCACCAGACTCCCCAATTGCGCATTCAACCCCTCTGAACAGCTCTGGATGCTCGGCGACAAGCCACAACGCGCCGTACTCGCCTTTGTCTTCCTCGTCAGCTACAAAGACCACAACAACATCCCGCTGTGGCCGCACTCCCTCACTCGCCCACTCGAGCAGCGTTTTGAGCGTCATCGCGACCATGTCCTTCATATCGGCCGCGCCGCGCCCGTACACGTAGCCATCCTCGACCCGGCCGTCGAAGGGGTCACGGGTCCACTCAGCGGCGTCGGCAGGCACAACATCCGTGTGCGCGTGCACAAGGATGCCGGGAAGCTCAGGATGCTCGCCCTCCACCCGGACAACAACGGAGGCACGTTCCTCGGTTGGGCCGAGCAGATGCGGTTCGTATCCCGCCTCAGCAAGAAGGGAAAAAATGTACTCAGCGATGTCCCGTTCTCCGGCACTCTTGCCCTCGCCAAAATTTGACGTATCGAAGCGGATAAGCTGCGCGCACAGGGCTGACGCTGCTGGAATCGACCACATTTTGCTCCTTTCGAGTAGCACCGCGACGTTGCGGCACCAACTCAGTATATTGATGCCTTGCGTTTCGTATGCTTGTTTTGTAAGTTGTAACCATCAATCCCAATGGTGGTGTTGCTTTCCTCGATTTTCTGCGGAAACTAGACATAGCCTTTCGGCGATTGGGTCGCAGAGACAGTACCAAGACTGCAAACTTGTGAAACGTAAGAGGAAGTAGTGCTACATGAATACACCAGACGCTTCATCCACAACACCACGAGGGAGAAAGCATCGCGGTCGCCGCTTTGCGGCAGCCCTCGGGGCCGTTGCAATCGGCGTAGTGGGAGTCGGCTCAGCAACATCAACCGCAACCGCAGCTGACCGCCCCAACATCCGCGTTGCTATGGTTGGCGAGATCGACTCGCTCAACCCCTTTATCGCCATTCTCGCGAGCAGCACAGCCCTCCTCGCCTATCAGTACGAGCCCCTCGTGCAGTTCGCCGCAAGCGACAACGCCGTCGCCCCAGGCATGGCAGACAGCTGGGAAACCTCGGACGACGCAAAGACGTGGACCTTCAAACTCGATCCAGACGCAAAATGGTCAGACGACGAGCCCATCACGAGCGAAGACGTTGTCTGGACCATCGAGGCGATCAAGGAAAACGACGCCCTCAAGCAGGCATACGGCGCACTCCTCGAAAACATTGACACGGTGAGCGCGCCAGACGACACCACTGTTGTTATGGAGCTGAGCGCTCCGCAGGCATCAAACCCAGGCGTTGAGCTTCCCATCGTTCCTGAACACGTCTGGTCAACAATCGACGACCCAGCCGCGTACCCCAACGACTCAGACACCGTCGGATCTGGCCCCTTCATCATCACCAAGTACTCGAAGACCGGCGGCGTAGAGCTCAAGGCAAACGATAACTACCGCGAAGGCGCACCAAAGGTTGGCGGGGTCATCTACGTTCCGTTTAAGAACTCGGATGCCTCGGTGCAGGCCCTCAAGACCGGCGAGGTTGACATCGCCGCTGACCTCACGCCAGCCCAGTACAAGGCACTCGAGTCGGTCGACAACATCACCGCCATCGCGGGAACCGGCCGCCGCTACACGGCCATCGCGATCAACCCTGGAGCAATGGATTCCGCAGGCCAGCCGATGGGCGACGGCAACCCCGTGCTGCAAGACCCCATTGTTCGCCAGGCCATCGTGCGCGCAATCGACAGCTCAACGCTGCTCGACAAGGTCATGCAGGGTCTTGGCGACCCGGCAACCGCCGAAATTCCCCCGACCTACCCGCTGTACCACTGGAACGCCAGCGAGCTGCCCTACAGCTTCGACCCTGCTGCCGCAAACAAGCTGCTCGACGACGCCGGCTACACCAAGGGTGCCGACGGAATCCGCGTTGATAAGTCTGGCAACCCCATCCAGCTTCGCCTCATGGGACGCTCAACCGACCCAACCCACCAGCAGATGGTTGACTACATCAAGCCGTGGCTGAAGGACATCGGAATCGGTATCACGAGCGAGATGAAGGCGCCAGCACAGGTCAACGATGATTCGACCCTCGGCAACTACGACCTGTACTTCACCGGTTGGGGAATGGGCCCAGACCCTGACTTCCAAATGTCGATCAACCTCTGCTCGTCGCGCCCCAACGCCGACGGCACGGGAGCCACGAGCGAGTCGAACTGGTGCTCGCCGGAATTCGATGAGATGTACGCGAAGCAGCACGCAGAGCTCGACCAGGAGAAGCGCAGCGAATACGTGGTTGAGGCCCAGAAGCTCATCTACAACGCAGCAGTCAACAACGTGCTCTACTACCAGAAGTCGCTCCAGGCGTACCGATCCGACCGCTTTGGTGACTTCGTACGCCAGCCGGAAGGCGAGGGTGTTATCCTCGGCCAGAACGGCCCGTGGGGTCTGTACTCGGCAACTCCGATTGAGTCAACGACCTCCGGCGGAGAATCAGGCGGCGGTGCAAACCCCCTCTGGTGGATCATCGGTGGAGTTGTAGTTATTGGAGTCGTGACCGTCATCGTTGTGTCACGCCGCCGCGGCGCTTCAGCGGATAACAAGGAGTAACACGCATGGCCGATACGATGGTCGCCTCCGGGATACCCGCGGCGGATATAGACGAACCACCCCGCGCAAGCTCGTGGCTCCGCTACGCCGCGACGAAAGCCGGAGGCGCCCTCGTGTCGCTCATTATGGTGGTGGTGCTCGGCTTCTTTGCCTTCCGCATCCTGCCAGGTGACCCCGTTCGGTCAATGGCCGACGGGCGACGGGTGAGCGCAGAACAGATGGAAATCCTGCGGCAGCAGCTTGGCCTCGACCAACCGCTGCTCAGCCAGTTCTGGCGCTACCTCACCGACCTGGTTCAGGGAAACCTTGGTTTCTCGTACACCTTTAACGAGCCGGTCGCCCAGCTGATTGGCGACCGGCTCGGGCCGACCCTCCTGCTCACCGGAACGGCTGCGGCCCTCTCCGTTGTGCTTGGCCTCTGGCTCGGCCAGCGGGCGGCCTGGAAACACGGCAGCATGTTCGATAAGGTCCAAACGGGAATCGCGCTGACCTTCTGGTCAGTGCCAACGTTCTGGCTAGGCCTGCTGCTGCTCCTCTTCTTCGCGGGAACCCTTGGCTGGTTCCCGACCGGCGGCATTGTCACGGCAGGGGCAAATAACGAGGGCTTCGCGGCCTTCCTCGACGTCCTCCACCACCTCGCACTCCCGGCCCTCACAATGACGGCGGTTGTGTACGCCCAGTACCTCCTCGTGATGCGAGCATCTCTCCTCGAAGAGATGACCTCCGATTACCTCACAACGGCACGGGCAAAGGGCCTCAGAGAAGACAAAGTGCGACGCCGCCACGCGGTCCCCAACGCGCTCCTGCCAACCGTCACGCTCATCTTCCTCACCCTCGGTGGCCTCATCGGCGGCGCGGTGACGGTTGAGACGGTCTTCTCCTGGCCCGGTCTTGGATTCTTGACGTTCCAGGCGCTGAGCGCCCCCGACTTCCCCGTGTTGCAGGGAACATTTGTTGTCTTCTCGGCAATCGTCATCCTCATGAATTTCATTGCAGACCTGGTCTACCGGGTCCTCGACCCAAGGTTGCGCACCGCATGACGACTACACGAACATTCTCAGGACCCCGCAAGGTCAACGTTGCTGCCGCACGGCGGCGCCAGCGGGCCGCAGAAGTATGGCGGGAGTTTCGTTCCCACCGCTCAGGCCTGATCGGCCTTGTCATATTGCTTATCGTCATCGCCCTTGCGGTGCTTGCCCCGATTCTGTTCCCGGCAGAGCTGCTCGACGTGACAAAGCTGGACAACCCGCAGAACGCGCCGCCATCATGGGCTTTGCCACTCGGCACAGACCCAGCGGGTCGAAGCGTCCTCGTCATGCTTGTTTGGGGAGCCAGAGTCTCGCTGCTTGTTGGCTTCGCGGCAACGCTCGTCTCCATGGTGATCGGCACGGTCATGGGTATGGCATCCGGACACTTCCACGGCATCACGCAGAGCGTGCTCATGCGAGTTATCGACTTCTTTCTTGTTGTTCCGTCACTCGTGCTTGCCATTGTGTTGTCAAGCGTGATTGGCCCTGGCGTTGTCACCATCGTGATCGCGATCGGCGTGACCTCGTGGGCATCGACCGCTCGTGTGGTTCGCTCACAGACCCTCACGGTTGAGTCTCGTCCCTACATCGAACGCTCGTGGGCGCTTGGTGCGAGCCACTTTCACGTCATCAGCAAGCACGTCCTTCCTGCGGTGCTCCCCCTCGTCCTTGCCAACACCACGCTCACGGTCGGTTCAGCAATTATTGCCGAGTCAACCCTTGCGTTCCTCGGACTCGGCGACCCCGGTTCCGTGTCGTGGGGCTCGATGCTCAAGCTCGCGCTCGATACCGGCGCTGCAACCGGCGGATACTGGTGGTACGTGCTGCCGCCAGGAATCGCGATTGTTGTTGTTGTACTCTCGTTCACCCTCGTCGGACGAGCCCTTGAATCCGTCATCAACCCAACGCTGCGAGGTCGCTGATGCCAAAGCTCACGTTCGATAACGTCAAAATCTCGTACACCACCCAAAAAGAATCAGGACGAGGCATCGTCAACGCCGTCAACGGCGTGAGCCTTGTGCTTGAGCCGGGCACAACACTCGGCCTTGCCGGCGAGTCCGGATGCGGAAAATCAACGCTTGCGATGAGCGTGCTCCGCCTCCTTCCCGCCAACGCAACTATCGAGGGCAAGATCCTGCTCGGCGACGAGTCGGTCGCCGATATGACGTGGGGCCGCCTGCGCGCGGTGCGCTGGACGGAAGCCTCAGTGGTATTCCAGGGGGCGATGCACTCGCTCAACCCGGTGCAGCGCATTCGCGATCAGATCAGCGAGGCGCTCATCCTGCACGCAACGGGAGACAGGGCAAAGTATAAGCAGGAGTCGGAACGGCTCACTCGAGTGAACGAGTTGCTTGCGTCGGTTGACCTCCCCCGTTCAAAAGGGGCCTCGTACCCTCACGAGCTCTCCGGCGGCCAAAAGCAGCGCGTCATGATCGCGATGGCCCTCGCGTGCGAACCAGACATCATCATCGCCGACGAGCCAACAACCGCGCTTGACGTGATCGTGCAGGCGCAGATTCTTGACGTCCTTGCCGAGCTCGTGCGCAGCCGCGGGCTCTCGTTGCTCATGATCAGCCACGACCTCTCGGTACTCGCGTCTACCTGCGAACGAATTGTTGTCATGCAGCACGGCGTAATTGTTGAGCAGGGTCCGTCTGCTGAGGTGATGGCTAATCCCCAGCATCCGCACACCAAAGCGCTTGCCGCTGCGTTCCCCACTATCGGCGATTGGTCCTCGCGGCTCTCGCTTCCCGGCTACACCGCTGACAATGCTCCAGGCCCAGACGGGCCACTGCCGGAAGAAAGCGTTGCAATCTCCCCACCAACCGCCATGCTTGACCTCGGCGAGGGTGTACTCGCGGCTCGCGGCCTCACCGTCCAATTTGGGAGGGGCGAACGCGGCCACACCGCCGTAGACAACGTCGACCTCACGTGCCGTCCTGGCGAAATTATCGCATTGGTTGGCCAGTCGGGGTCGGGAAAGACGACGCTCGCCCGCACCATCCTTGGCCTGCAGCAGCCAACCTCAGGTGATGTGCTGTACCGGGGCAAACCGCTCTCCCATAAGCGTCGCGACCTCAAGCAGTACCGCAGCAAGGTGCAGTTTGTGTTGCAGGACCCGTCGGCCGCGCTCAATCCGAGGCATTCCGTATACGAAGCCGTTGCCGAGGGCCCGCGTCTCCACGGCATGAAGGGCGACGAGAGCGAGATCGTGGCCAGCGCGCTCACCGCTGCAGAGCTCACTCCGCCAGAAAAGTATTTTCAGGCCATCCCCCAAGAGCTTTCCGGCGGTCAGCGGCAGCGAGTTGTTATCGCCGGCGCGCTCGCCCTCGGACCAGAATTCATTGTGGCTGACGAGCCTGTTGCAAGCCTCGACGCCTCCGTGCGTGCCGAGGTACTCGCGCTCCTGCTTCGACTCAAATGCGAGCTTGGCCTCGGCGCCCTCGTCATCACCCACGACCTCGGCCTCGCCTGGAACATCGCCGACCGCGTAGCCGTCATGTACCAGGGCAAAATCGTGGAACACGGAACCGTTGAGGATGTCCTGCTCGACCCCCAGCACGAATACACCCGTCGACTCCTCTCCGTTGTGCCCTCGCGCAACATGCGAGAGACGAACGTAGCCGACACGACCGAAAGCACCCCGTTATGAGCACTTCGACCGTGACACGTTCAGCGGTTGCTACGCTTCGACCGCTACAGGCTGGCGACAGGGTTGGCCTCGTTGCAACGTCAAGCCAGTGTAAAGCAGAGCTTGTTGACGCCTCCGTCGAGCTGCTCACTCGCTGGGGGCTCGTGCCCGTGCTTGGCGAGCACGTTCTGGCGAAGCATCCGAGGGCAGACTATCTCGCTGGCACCGACGAGCAGCGGGCATCCGACCTCACCGCGGCGTGGACCGACGACTCCCTCGCTGCTGTCTTCTGCGCGCGCGGCGGCTACGGCTCGGTTCGGATGATCGATTATCTCGACCCGGCCGTTCTCCGCTCGGCAAGCCCAAAGCTGCTCATCGGGTCCTCCGATGTAACGGGAGTCCACGAGTTCTGGGAACAGAAACTCGGGCTGCCCACCTGGTTTGGCCCCATGCTCGCTACCGATGAGCTGCTCTCAGATGAGGCAAACATCCGGATGCTGCACGACGCTCTCTTCACCAAGGCGTCCGGCCAGGTCATTACGGCACCCGACGCGGTTTCGCTCGTAGGCGGCGAGGTCACGGCACCGCTCACCGGCGGCAACATGAGCTTGCTGGCGATGACCAACGGTGCCAAAACCCAGCCAGCCGCACGCGCAGCAGGCAAGATCGTGCTGCTCGAGGATGTGACCGAGAGCCCGTACCGCCTTGACGGCCTCGTCACCTCGCTCCTGCGCTCCGGCTATTTTGACGGTGCGGTTGGCATCGCCCTCGGCACCTGGAAAGAGTGCGGCCCACCAGAAGAGGTGCGTGCGCTCATGGAAGAACTCCTTGTCCCGCTTGGTCTTCCGCTGGTCTGGGGGCTCCCGTTTGGACACGGCCCCAACGTCACAACGGTGCCTCTCGGACTGCGAGCGACCCTGTCCGCCGACGACCACCCCAGGATCACCGTTGTCTAGCCCGGCTCCCGCCCCAGGCATCATCAGCGACTACTCCGACGGCATCCCAACCGTTGCGTTCTGCTTGATTGAGCCGTCAGGCACGGTTCGGGCCGAGCGCGGCGCAGACATCCTGTTCTACTCAGCCTCAACGATCAAGCTTGGAGTGCTCATCGCGGCCCTCCGCGAGGTCGAGCGAGGCAGACTCAGCCTCGACTCCCCCATCGTGGTCAGCCACACCTTTACGAGCGCGGCGCCCGGTGGCGGAACCTATCTCATGGAGGCGGAAGAAACCGACCCTGGCATGGCCGCTGTTGGCCAGTCGATGCCGCTCGCAGACGTGCTCCGCCGCATGATCGTTGTCAGCGCGAACTGCGCGACCAACCTCGTCGCGCAGACCATTGGCCTGACCTCGGTGAACGAACTGTTTGCCGATGCCGGCGCCGCGCACACCGTCATGGGACGCCCGTTCAGCGATGGTGAAGGGCTCCGCGCAGGGCTCACCAACGCCACAACCGCCCGCGATCTTGCAACGCTCATGCACCTGCTCTGCGCTGGAGCACTCCTCAACGCTCAACTCACCGAGATTGCCCTTGGTCTCCTGCGAGCGCAAGAACTCCCCGCTATCGGCGTCGAAGTTGATGCGGTTGCGGCTCGCGATGGCGGCTCGCTCGACTGGGGCAGCAAATCCGGCGCGGTCACCGGCATCGAACACGACGTCGCCTTCTTTGGACTCCATGGAACTCCTCCCTACTCGCTTGCCGTCTGCACGCGGGCCTACGCCGAAGCCGAGGGCGTCGAAACGATCAAAGCCGTCGCTTCATCGACCATTCAGTTAACGGCGCTGCTGCCGTGACCGACAAGCCCCCTGTCATCGCCTTTTGTCTGCTCGACTCCAGCGGCGCGATCCTCGCAGCCCGCAACGAGAAACGCGTGTTCTATGCGGCAAGCACCATCAAGCTTGGCGTGGCAATCGCGGTCCTCCGCGCGGTTGATCGTGGCGACCTCAGCCTCACCGCTGAGGTGCCAAGTCGGCATCAGTTCGAGAGCCGAATGCAGGAGGCGCCCCCGTTTGAATTTGTCCCTGGCGAGATTGACGAGGGATTCCCTCCCGCTGGGTCGCCGGTGACACTTGCCACCTGTCTTGAACGGATGATTACGGTCTCCTCAAACGAGGGCACCAATATCCTCACCGAGCTGGTTGGGCTCGACGCCGTCACCAACGCCTTCGCCTCGCTCGGTGCTACTACCGCTCGCATGACTCGGCTCATTGGCGATTACTCGGCGCGCGAGGCCGGTTACACTCACGAGGCATCCGCGCTCGATCTTGCCACCACAATGCAGGCGATCTGCTCGGGGAACGCTTGCTCTCAAGACTCAACGAGCCTGCTCCTCGACCATCTGCGCGCTCAAACCTATCCGGTGATTACCGCGGTCGTACCAGCGAACACTGATAGTGGCAGCAAGAGCGGCTGGGTCACCGATATCGAACACGACGTTGCCTTCATCGGCACGCCTGGCGACCCGACGAGCGCGATGCTCGCTGTCTGCACCGAAGGCCTCGCGCCCGGTCCAGCGCACGAAAGCATCCGCGGAGTTGCCGCTGCCCTCATGCGCTCACCTCGGACCCCTCCAGAACCCTAGCCCCTCTCCCCTCACCGCTCGAAGGAGCCCCTATGAAGCACTCACAGCACGTCCTCGTTGTTGGCGGCGGACTCATCGGCCTCTGCACCGCCTACGCACTCCTCCGTGACGGACATACGGTCACCATCGTGGAACGGGCAACCCTCGGCTCGGGAGCGGCACAGGGAAACGCCGGCGAAGTGACCCCGCTTCAGGTCACGCCACTTGCAAGCCCAAACACGGTCAAAGACATCGTTGCCGGTGTCCTCACCAAGTCTTCGTACCTGTCCATTGCAAAGCGGCAACTCCTCGGGCTCTCCGGCTTTGGGCTTGGGTTCATTCGTTCGGCAGGTAAAGCGCGAACTGCCGCAGCCCTCAAAGCGTTTGGGCAGCTCGCCGACGGAATCTTCCCATCGCTCGACAGCATGACGGCCGACGGAATCGATACGTCAGGCGGCGGTGAGGGGTTTTTGTTTACCGCGACTTCACTGATTGAGCTTGAAGCTGCCTATGCAAGCTTCACGAGCAGGGCATCCGCGGCGGCCAATAATCTCCCAAACCCCATCATGCTCGACGATGAACTGCACCAGTTCGAGCCGACGCTCGCGGACACCGTACGGGGTGGGTTCCTGCTTCCGGCAGAACGATATCTCTCACCGATGAAATTTGTTGCGAGCCTCATCCGCTATGTCACCGCAAACGGGGCAACCGTGCACGAGCACACCCCGGTGCGCCGGCTCACGGAGGCAGGACAACGCCCTGGAGTTATTGTCTCCGGTCAGGACGGAACCGAGCAGACGCTCAACGCCGATGCTGTGGTCATTGCCGCTGGAGCCTGGACTTCGGCGATTCTCACCGGCACCCGCACAACGGTGAAGGTCGTTTCCGGCAAGGGATACAGCTTTACGGTTCCCGTCGAGCGGATGCCAAACACGCTCATCCACTCGGTTGATCGACACTGTGTGTTCACCCCTATGGACGGGGCGCTTCGCGTTGTTGGCATGATGGAATTTGACGGCCGACCTGAACAGCTCAACGCCGACAGGATCAGCTACCTCATTCGAGCCGCTACCGGAGTCCTCACCGGCGCTCACTGGGTGGAGCGAACGGATGAGTGGGTTGGGCCGCGCCCAATGACCGCAGACGGTCTCCCCGCTATCGGTCCGGTCAGGGGCAGGCAAGCAACCTACGTTGCTACCGGGCACAACATGCACGGGCTCTCGCTCGGGCCGATTACCGGCGACCTGGTTGCCCAGTTGGTTGCTGGCGATCCCGCCACGGTCAACGGCAGGGCGATCGACCTCGCCCCGTTCTCAGCGACTCGCTCATAGCCACAGTAGTTCTTGCGTTCACCAGGTCACCGTGGTGTCTAGTGCTCGGAGACCCGCAGGATTAGGGTTGGTCTCACATCCGATGCACAGGGGGAACCAACCGTGAACGATTCGAAAAAGCCCGCCAAAAACTCGCACTCTGGTTTTAGCGCAGAAGAGCGCGCCGCCATGAAAGAACGAGCCAAAGAGCTGAAGGCCGCCGAGAACGAAGCGGAGTGGGAGCGCGACGTACTCGAAAAAATCTCAGAGATGCCCCCGTCTGATCGCAGCATCGCCACCAAAATTCATGAGATTGTGGCGGCAAATGCGCCCCAGCTCAAACCCAAAACCTGGTACGGGATGCCAGGCTACGCAAAAGACGGAAAAATCGTTTGTTTCTTCCAGGCTTCCGAGAAGTTCAAAACTCGCTACTCAACGCTCGGCTTCAACGACATTGCTGAGCTCGACGACGGCAGCATGTGGCCAACCGCCTATGCCATTACCAAGCTCACCCCTGCAAACGAGGCGGCAATCGCAACCCTCGTCTCGCGGGCGGCGGCCAAGAGCTAACGGCAAACCTCCCGAACCCGCTAACCCGCTAACGCTCGCACGGGTTTGCCCACACACACGCACTCGCCATTTCCAACTGCCTTCCAAATTCACCCGAACCGGGTGTAGCTCCTCGCCCCCGTCAGACCCAAACTGTGACGAGGCGACGCGTATGGAGATGCTTCGCCTCACGTTCCGATCAGAAGGAGATGCACATGCCCGGCGGACAACCCAATATTCTGGTCATCTGGGGAGATGACATTGGCATCACCAATCTCAGTTGCTACAGCGACGGGCTCATGGGGTATCGAACCCCAAACATCGACCGCATCGCCGAAGAGGGAATGAGATTTACCGATTCTTACGGCGAACAAAGCTGCACCGCAGGACGTTCGTCGTTCATCACCGGGCAAAGCGTCTTTCGTACTGGGCTGAGCAAAGTTGGAATCGCGGGCGCTGACCTCGGTCTGCGCGCTGAGGACCCCACCATTGCCGAACTTCTCAAAGTACACGGATATGCAACGGGTCAATTCGGAAAAAACCATCTCGGTGACAAAAATGAGTTTCTGCCAACGGTGCACGGCTTTGACGAGTTCTATGGCAATCTCTACCATCTCAACGCAGAGGAAGAGCCCGAAGCAGCAAACTGGCCGTCGCCGAAAGAATTTCCGGAGTTTAACAAGAGGGCTCGTCCGAGAGGGGTTATTCATTCCTGGGCGACGGAAGTGCAGGACGACACCGTCGACGGCCGTTATGGCCCACGCGGCAAACAACGTATTGAAGATACAGGCCCGCTGACCAGAAAGCGGATGGAAACTATTGATGAAGACTTCGCCGAGGCAGCGCAAGACTTCATCGGCCGAGCGGTGAGCGCAGAAACCCCCTTCTTTGTATGGATGAACACCACACACATGCACTTCCGCACCCATCCAAAACCCGAAAGCATCGGGCAGGCTGGCCGTTGGCAATCCGAATATCACGACACGATGATCGATCACGACCGTGTCGTCGGCTCCCTCCTTGATCAGCTCGACGAACTCGGTATCGCCGAAGACACCATCGTGATCTACTCAACAGATAACGGGCCACACATGAACACGTGGCCAGACGGGGGGATGACCCCGTTCCGAAGCGAGAAAAACACCAACTGGGAGGGTGCCTTCCGCATCCCCGAGATGATTCGCTGGCCAGGGCACATCGAAGCAGGAGCGGTCTCAAACGAAATCGTTCAGCACCACGACTGGCTGCCAACCTTCCTCGCGGCCGCCGGAGACACCAGCACGGTTGAAGAACTCAAAGTTGGCAAAACAATCGGCGATCGCACGTATAAAGTGCACATCGATGGCTACGATTTATTGCCCTACCTCACGGGAGAGGTCGAGACGAGCCCCAGGAAAGGGCTGGTCTATTTCTCTGACGATGGCGATGTGCTTGCCCTCCGCTTTGATAACTGGAAAGTTGTCTTCATGGAGCAGCGAGTACAAGGAACCCTGCAGGTATGGATGGAACCGTTCGTCCCGCTCAGAGTGCCAAAGCTCTTCAACCTCCGAACCGACCCGTTTGAACGAGCGGACGGCACCTCAAACACCTATTTCGATTGGCTTTTTGACAACGACTATCTCATTTTTGCGGCCACCTCGATTGTCGCTCAGTTCTTAGCCACGTTTGAGGAGTTCCCGCCCAGACAAAAAGCTGCCACCTTCAGCATCGACCAAGTTGTCGATAAGTTGCAGGCCTTCCTCGCCGGGGGTGATTAAGCTGAGTCTCGGCACAGCAGCAAGCGTTGATCTCACCAGTTTGGTCTGGGTTGATGGCGGCGAGTTCACAATGGGTTCTGACCACCACTACCAGGAGGAAGCCCCGGCTCACCGGGCCAGAGTCGCTGGGTTCTGGATCAGTCCTACCACCGTAACCAATCGAGAATTTGCTAATTTTGTGCGGTCTACCGGCTACGTCACGGTGGCAGAACGCCCACTGGATGCGTCGGATTTTCCGGATGCTCCCGCCGAGAACCTCCTTCCAGGTTCGATGGTGTTTACCGGGACAAGCGGACCGGTAGATCTGCGACACCTCAGCCAGTGGTGGGCTTGGACCCCCGGAGCAAATTGGCGGCGCCCCTTTGGCCGCGGCTCCTCGATCGGCGAACGCGCAGAGCATCCTGTGGTTCATGTCGCGTACGAGGACGCTGAGGCCTACGCAACCTGGGCTGGGATGCGACTCCCAACAGAGGCGGAATGGGAGTTTGCCGCACGCGGTGGTTATGACGGCAAGGATTTCACGTGGGGCAGCGGAAGCGAGCCCGACGGGGCAAGGCTTGCGAATTACTGGCACGGCGAGTTCCCCTGGCGGGCGCTTCCCGGCTACGGCTCAACCGCACCAGTCGGGTCCTTCAGCCCAAACGGTTTTGGTCTTTTTGATATGGCGGGGAACGTCTGGGAATGGACAGCCGATTGGTATCAGGGGCATGAGAGCGGCGGCGGATGCTGTGCCCCGGCAAACCCAACCGGCGGCACCCGCGAAGGCAGCATTAACACTGCCGAGCAGTTTGAGGTACCCCGAAAAGTAGTCAAGGGCGGTTCGTTTCTCTGCGCTGATAGCTATTGCCTTCGCTATCGGCCTGCGGCACGGAGGGCTCAAATGATCGATACCGGAATGAGCCATATCGGATTCCGGGTGGTAAAACATACTGGATCGATAGACCCAACAGGACGATAACGCAGAGGTGGTCGGAGCGTCCTCCTTGTTCATGCTAGAGTTACTTCTTGTGCCGCGGGGTGGAGCAGTTCGGTAGCTCGCCGGGCTCATAACCCGGAGGTCGTAGGTTCAAATCCTGCCCCCGCAACGAAAATAGCATCGTGGCAAAAGCAGTCCCGTCCTCAGCAGAGGTCGGGACTGCTTCGTTTAACCATGAGATGCTCTTTCCCAAGCAGATAATATCTGGACATCATGACGCCAGCCGCACCGATAGAACACGAGATGAGAACCGCTTCCCATCACATCGTTCTGGTGGGGAGCCCTCATTCGTCCGAGTTCTGGAACGGCCAAGCAAGTCGTTCAGACATGAGGTATCAGGGCTAGATAGTTGCCAGTTCGCTACCCATTCCGCTCGGGTTGATGGGGGGACAACACATCCGAGCGGAATGAGTAACTTGATCGGAGAAGAACTCCGTCATTAAAGAAGAGGCACACTGCCTTCAGTTCTTACATCGTGACGTACCCAACACATGCAAACGGTCGGCCTCATCGTTTCGCACGCAGCCGATTGCGCATCCCCTTGCTCCAGAGCGGAGTCACTGAATACGCTCAGAGGCGGTGACCCCTAAGCCAACAAACGGCGTTGAATCACATCTCGACATTGCATCTCGACCTTACAAACCGGCCTCTGCAAACCAATCCCGGCCAACCGACCTCAGCAAACCGACCCCGACTAAGACGCGGATATTGGTTGCGCGACGGCATAAACATTGCCGCGACCGCTCTCTTCTTTCAACACAAACGCAGCGGGCATCCTCGGAAGAATTCAGCAGGTGAACGCCAACCAGCCCCTACAGCCTGACGCACCGCTGCGTTTAGTGTTTTCCCAAAGTCGGTCACCTGTTTCTACACCCGAAAACCCAAGAATGGGTGGTCGCGAACGAATAACTAGGGGTAGATACCCCCAAAAGTAAGTACCCGAAGAGACTTTTGTCCGCTCATTCAGCTACACCCCCAACACTCAGGGCCGAGCCGAATTCACCAAGCACAGCGCCCAACGATTCGATACTGAGATCGAGGCCGCCAATCATTTCACCGCCGGCGTTCAGACCAACATGAACCCAAACCGCCGCTTGCGCGGGTCGCTCTCGCCACAGCGTAGCGACACACTCAACACCCCGTCGCCGACCACCGACGAGCTGAACAGCCGGAACAACAACGCCTTCACTGACATGAACTCGATCCGCAAGAAGGTCATCTTTTCGATGCCCCCCAACACACCAATCGGGGCAGATATCTGCCCACCACGGCCCAAAATTCCGCTCTACGCCAGCATCAAACCCCGCTACCACACCCATAACCGTCACTCCTTGTATCCGTCATTGTTCACCTCAGTTTCGTCATCAGGCACGTTCCCCCCATTAGAACAGACACCAACGACAACCACACCCCACCCCACCCTCAATCTCCCCCAAAAACCTTCAACCTTCGATCATCCATTCGCGATTGTCGGAATTGAGGTTTACACTCGTTAAATCGAACATATATTCGAATGTTTTCAAGGGGGCCATCATGCGCACAGTAATCGACGAACAGGTTCAAGTCTGGACCAACGAAGCAGGCACCCCTCTTCGCATGGTGTGGCGAGGTCGAAGGTACCTCGTCACAGACAAACCAACGCCCTGGGTCGATCGACACCCGTGGTGGACTCCCGAGAACTACGCGCCAAGACACACCAAACGCACCGACGGTCGCCATTCGATCACCGAGCAACGCATCGACCTCGTGAAATGGCGTTTTCAAGCAACCCCTGTCGATGAGGGCGAAAGCATCGTCGTCGACGTTGCGAAGCATTCCGAAACGGGATTCTGGTCGCTCACCGAGTCATTCAGCTAGCTCATGAACAGCTTCACCCACCTCCACGTTGCCTCGGCATTTTCCGCCCACCACGGCACTGCACGACCAGAAGCGCTTGTGCAGCTTGCGGCTGAAACAGGCACAGGCGATACAACAACAAAGCCGAGGCTTGCCCTCACCGACAAAAACGGGCTCTACGGAGCAATCAGACATGTCAGAGCGTGCATCAGCGCAAACGTTGACCCCATCGTCGGCGTTGAGCTACACGTGATCTCGCCAAGCGGTTCCATCGATCCGGTTGTACTCCTCGCGCACGGGCACAACAACGGAACCGGTTGGGCATCTCTGTGTCGGGCTATCTCAGCCGCTCACTCACCGCGCAGGGCTGGCGACCTCACCAAACACGCAACACCAAACATCACCGTTGCTACGCTCGCGAGTTTTGTACGCGCAAACGATGGCAAAGACGCTGGGGCTACAGATGCAGACACCATAACCGTCTTGCTCGGGCCGTCCTCTAATGTCGGCGCAGCGCTTGCCAACAATAATTACCGCCTGGCGCGCACCTATTTACACGAGTGGCAGCACGTCTTTCCAACGTCGCTCGCCATAGAAATCGTGTGTCACTTCACAGAGCCAGGCAACGCGTATTCTCTCGACCACGCCGCAGCCATGCTCGAGCTCGCAGACGAGCTCAATATCACCACAGTACTTACCAACGCAGTACGCTATGGCGACCCATCCGAGGCACTCACCGGCGATATTCTCGATTCCGCAGACCAGCTCCTCCCACTCAGCGAGTTTTCCCCTCAACCGAACGGCCAAGCTTGGCTGAAGCCGCCCACAAAAATGCGAGCTGTCGCTCAGCTCATCGTCAGCGCCTCAAATCTGAGAAACGATACGGTCAATCAGCTCCTTCACAGCACTGAGGCCCTCGCCGAACGCTGCGTGCTCGATCCCAGCACCGACCTCGATTGGCAGCGCCCAAAGATCCCAGAACTCAGCAGCATTGGCCTCACCGGAGATCCGCTGCAAATACTCGTTGAGCGATGCCGCTCCGCGATCTACGAGCGCTACCCCACTGCCTCAGCAGCGTTCCTCAGTACCATTCACGGCCGCCTCGACGAAGAGCTTGCGACCATCCATGGATTTGGGTTTGAGTCGTATTTCCTCACAGTGGCCGATGTCTCTTCACTCATCCGGTCTCTCGGAATCCGAAACCAGGCAAGAGGATCAGGCGCAAGCTCGATCGTCAATTATCTCCTCCGGGTAAGTTCCGTTGACCCGCTCGAACACGATCTGCTCTTCGAACGATTCCTTGGCAAGCGGCGAAGCACCCTGCCCGATATCGACATCGATGTGGAGTCAGCTCGCAGACACGACATCTACCGGGCCATTTTTAATCGCTACGGAGAAAACCGCACAACCCTCCTCTCCATGCAAAACAAATATCGAGCACGCGGCGCTGCACGCGATGCAGGGCTTGCCCTTGGCCTTGAACAAGAACATATTGATTTTGTCGCCAAAAACATCTGGCGCTTCAACGCCAAAGACTTTCGTGAGGTGCTCAGCAGCAAACCAGAACTCGGGCCCGTCGCCGAGCTTGCTGCCCAGAACCCAAGCATCGATATGCTCATCGACCTCACCGAACGCCTAGACCGGCTTCCCCGCCATGTCTCTATGCATCCGTGTGGGGTCATCCTCGGCAACAGCGATTTGCTTTCGTATACTCCGGTCCAACCGTCAGGAATGGGCCTTCCTATGTCGCAGTTCGACAAAGACGACATCGACGATGCTGGGTTCATCAAACTTGATGTGCTTGGCGTCCGTATGCAATCAACCATCGGGTATGCGGTAGCCGAAATCGAGCGCATTCATGGGGCGGATGCCGCTGCCGCCGGCGGGATTCCAGGAGCAGCTGACTACTTCACCGGTCGAGGCAAGCTCGATATTGATGCGATCCCCCATGACGACGAAGAAACCTTCGAAGCAATCCGCAGTACCCACACGCTCGGCATGTTCCAGATAGAGTCGCCAGGCCAACGCGAGCTTGTTGGCAAAATGCAGCCGGATGTCTACAGCGATCTCATTGCCGATATCAGCCTCTTTCGCCCCGGTCCGATGAAGGGCAACATGGTCAAACCGTTTGTTGAGGTGAAGCAGGGCAAGCGAATGCCAGCAGTTCTCCATCCGTCATTCACCGATTTTCTCGCCGACTCTTACGGCGTTGTGATTTATCACGAACACATCATCCGCATCCTGTCTGCATGCATGGGCATCGACCTTGCCGCTGCCGATGAGCTCCGCCGACGCATGGAAAACAGCCACGAAACGATCGAGCAGCTCTTTCGAGAGCAAACCCTCGCCCACAACCTCAGGAAAATTCAAAACAACGCAGATCCTGACACAATCTTCAGCGACGAAGACATCGACCGAATCTGGGAGGTTGTTGCTGGGTTTGGGTCCTTCGGATTCTGTAAGGCACACGGAGCAGCCTTCGCCCTGCCCACCTACCAAACCGCCTGGCTTAAAACCCACTACCCTGCCCCCTTTCTCGCCGGCCTGTTTGAACACGACCCAGGCATGTACCCCAAACGCTTGCTCCTTGCCGAGGCCAGACGCATGGGCATCCCGCTGCTTCCCATCGATGTCAACGCCAGCAGCGATCAGTACCGCGTCGAGCCGCTACAGGTTCGCGTAGGGCGACGGGCGACCGCCGGTGATTACGGCATACGACTCTCTCTCGCCCATATCCAGGGACTCACCCGCGCCGAACTCGACCGACTGCTTGAACACCAGCCCTACGAATCCATCAGGGACCTCAACCTTCGCGCCCGCCCTTCGCGCCCACTCTTAAACCGGCTCGCAGCCGTTGGCGCCCTCGATTCCCTAGCGCCTAATGCAAACAGAGGGCAGATCATCGCGGCGGCCAGGGCCCTCGCCGCCGCGCCACGCAATAAACGAGCAGAGAGCAGCACCGAGCTCAAACTGGAGAACAGCCTCAACGCCGCAGCCAGAGGGAAGCTCCCCCAGGCCCGCACAGCGAGCACACACACCAGCCCAAGCGAAGGCGTTTTGGCGCCAAACGACAACCGCTCAGCCTCGGACTCAACCTCAACCTCGACCTCGACCTCGACCTCGACCTCGACCTCAGCATCCCCTGCCGCCACAACGGGCAATGCCGCGGAACACGAACGTTTCGACGAGAGCCAGGAAACCGACGCCACCGCCACCGCCACCGCCACCGCCACCGCACGAGACTGCAACATCGATCCCGGCGCACGTCAAACCAGCGAACCACAAGCCATCGGCCCCGACCTTGGCTCGCACCTGGAATTTGACATTTGGGGCGACCTCTCTTTTGCTCCAGCCGCAGATGTACCGGTTGCTGAACGAGTTCGGGCAGAGCTCGACGCGCTTGGCCACGAAATCAGTGAACACGTCATCGAGTCTTACCGCCCCCTCCTGGACCAGCTCGGCGTGATCCCGGCAGAACAGCTGCTCCTCTTACCCGATAACAGCAAGGTTGTGGTTGCCGGCATCAGAGTGGCAACACAAACTCCTCCAATGCGCAACAACAAGCGAGTGGTCTTTATCTCGCTTGACGACGGCACGGGATGCTCAGACTCAACATTCTTTGAAGAGGCACAAAGCACCGCAGGCCCGCTCCTGTTTGGCACTCGCCTCATGGTGATCGCAGGGACAACTCGCCGAGCAGGAGCAAAGGGCGTCTCCATCCAAGCCACAAACGCTTGGGATCTCACCCAACTCTGGGCAAATCACACAGCCGCCAACACTGCGGAACCGCTGGGTAACCGATCCAACGAATTCAACGAAGAACCTGATTACAACACCGACCCAGGGTATGACGAATACGCGGTAGCGTAGCCCCCCCCCCCCCCCCTCAACAAGAGCTCAGAACTCAGGTAACCACGAGTATGTGTGACAACCACGGCCGGTCACAACCACCGCTCGTCAGGACTACCGCATGTCAGGACCGTCGCACGTCACATTGATTGCAGGGCTGCGTCCGCTGCGCACCAACCAGCCCAACAAACCCAACGTGCTCAACATGCTCAACATGCTCAACATGCTCAACAATCAAAACAAAAATCCCCCTCAGCCGTTGTGTGGACGGGCTAAGGGGGAAGCAAAAAGCAATGCTCAACGACGCTGTTTGGCAGGTGCTCAGTAACCCGATTCTTGGTCAGCAGGCTTACGACTTGGTGTCGTATTTGGTCGGGATAGCGAGACGCTGCCCCGGCTCGATGTCGGTGCTCGTGAGCTGATTCAGGGAGACAATGTCACTAATAACATCGCGAGGATCGCTACTCGGGTCAAGGTCACTTGCCAGCGACCACATGCTCTCACCTGCGTTGACGGTGACATAGTTGAACGAATTGTCGGAAGCGCCGGACGAGGCGACAGCCGCGCCTGAGACGAAGAACACACCGCACATGCCGACAAGCAGCATGAGAACGGTCACGCCGAGGGTCACCACGACGCGCCCGCGTCGAGTGAGGCGCAGCCGAGTGTGAGCTACCGTGACGGAGCCGTCAGCAGCGGACGCTTGAACCATGCGACCAGCAGCAACAGAATCGTAGTAGCCGTTGCCGTAGTTCGCGTCGAGAACGCGCTCTGAAACCAAGCTGAGGTGCTGCGGTCGGGTCTGACCGAACTGCCGTGATTTGGTTGCCATGCTCATGATGTTCCTCCTTCGAGAGATTCGCATGTTGCCCTCGGCCGGGAGGGCCACATGCGAATCTATGTTTCGAATCTATATTCGATTGTTCGAATAATCAAGCTGAAATTCGAATATCTTCAAATTAATTACTGCGACACTCGAACATACGTTTGCCGTGACGTCAAAAACTCGGTACAGTTTCGAATATCTCAAGCCCCTCGACTGGGGCAGTGAGATAACTCAAACAGCAACCACTGACATTTGAGTTTTTGCAGTCGCTATCGCTGAGTTATCGGCACAGACGTCCGCGATACATCAGAAGCACGACCAGACGGAGGACCCGATGAGCGAAACAGGCGAGACGCAGAGCGCACGCCCCACCACCCGTCGGCGCAAAAGCCTCAGCGACAAACAGATCGCCATTCTTGAGGTCATCCAACAATCAGTCAGCAGGCAGGGATACCCGCCAAGCATGCGCGAGATCGGCGACGCAGTCGGCCTCAAATCGCTCTCGAGCGTCACCCATCAGCTCAATCAGCTTGAGCTGAGCGGATACCTTCGCCGAGACCCCAACCGCCCGCGCGCGCTCGAAATCCTGATTGAACTCCCAAGCCCGACTCCTGCGGGCAACCCAGCGATTGGTGATGATGGCGACGTCACTCCCCACCAGAGCGGCCACAGCGGGTCAAACATCATTGGAGACGCGGCGATGGTTCCCCTTGTGGGTCGCATCGCTGCAGGTATCCCAATTACAGCAGACCAGATGATCGACGAGGTCGTCCCCCTTCCCCGGCAACTCGTTGGCAAGGGCGAGCTGTTCATGCTCAAAGTCGTTGGTGAATCAATGATCGACGCCGCCATCTGCGACGGTGATTTTGTCGTGGTTCGACAGCAGCAGACCGCCGAAAACGGCGATATTGTGGCCGCAATGCTCGACGATGAGGCAACGGTGAAGGTGTTTCGCCAGCGTGACGGTCACACGTGGTTGCTCCCCCGCAACACGGCATTCGAGCCAATTCTTGGCGACTACGCACAGGTGCTTGGCAAGGTCGTCGCGGTACTCCGCTCGCTGTAGTGGGTACGTGCGCCGAGAACAGTACGCCTGTTGCGCAGCGCAACGCAAAACATCCGCTTGATAGCTCGCATCGTGTGCCCAGCTCCTCAGCCAAACACATCAACAGGGCCCTATCCTCAGTGAGGATAGGGCCCTGTTGATATTCAACGGGCCGTCTACACGGCCCAGTTCGCACCGCCTTAGACGCGCGCTGCCCGCGTCGCCTCAAGGATGTTCCGGAGGCTGGCCGCTGTCTCGTCGTATCCACGGGTCTTGAGTCCGCAGTCAGGGTTGATCCATACCTGGCTGGCAGGGATCTCACCGAGCGCGGTGGTGATGAGTTCTGAGATCTCGTCAACGCTTGGTACACGGGGCGAGTGAATGTCGTAGACACCGGGTCCGATTCCGTGGTCAAAACCACTCGCCTTGATGTCGTGCACAACGTCCATCTTGGAGCGCGCGGCTTCGATGCTTGTCACATCGGCGTCCAGCGCCCTGATGGCATCAATGACAACCCCAAATTCGGAGTAACACAGGTGCGTGTGAATCTGCGTCGCATCTGCGGCGCCTGCCGTCGCGAGACGGAAGGAGTCAACCGACCACTTCAGGTACTCCGGCTGATCTGCTACCTTCAGCGGCAGCAACTCACGAAGCGCGGGCTCGTCGACCTGAATGATGCCGATACCTGCAGCCTCAAGGTCAGCAATCTCGTCCCGGAGGGCGAGTGCGACCTGGTTGGCGGTTTCTTCGAGGGGCTGGTCGTCGCGCACAAACGACCAGGCAAGAATGGTGACCGGTCCCGTGAGCATCCCCTTCACCGGCTTCTCGGTCAGCGATTGTGTGAACGCGCTCCACTCAACGGTAAACGGAGCTGGACGTGACACGTCTCCCCAGAGCAGCGAGGGCCTGGTTGCTCGGGTTCCGTATGACTGCACCCAGCCGTTGGCGGTGACATCAAAGCCGTCAAAGTTCTCTGCGAAGTACTGCACCATGTCGTTACGCTCCGGCTCACCGTGAACCAGTACGTCGAGACCGATATCTTCTTGCAGATCGACTACGTTGCGGATTTCATCACGAAGGAACTCGTTGTACTGCTCCTGCGTGATGTCACCCTTCACAAACGCGGCGCGGGCTTTGCGGATGTCGCCCGTCTGTGGGAACGATCCGATAGTGGTCGTTGGCAGGTCGGGCAGGTTGAGCGCTGATGCCTGGGCTGCGACACGAGCGTCGTAGTCTCCTCGGGAGAAATCCGATTCGGTTAGCGCGGAGGTGCGGGCCCGAACGGTGTTGTCCTTCACGCCAGGAGCAGAGAGACGGTCAGCAAGTGCCGTTGCAGAGGCGTTCAATTCGTCGCCAATGGATGCACGGCCCGCTTCGAGCCCGCGAGCCAGCGTCGCAATCTGCCCAACCTTTTGCTCAGCAAACGCGAGCCAGCTTTTGAGGCGATCGCTGAGGTTTGGCTCGTCATTCACGTCGTGCGGCACGTGCTGCAACGAGGTAGAACTCGCCACCGCGATACTGGGGCTGAGCTTGCTGAGCGCTTCGAGCTTCTCGAACGCAACACCAAGGTCTCCGCGCCAGACGTTGTGGCCGTCAACGACCCCGCCGACCAGGGTCTTTGTTTCGAGACCTGGGACTGCCGCCGGCACGTCTCCGCGGACAAGGTCGAGGCCAATTGCTTCAACTGGCGATGCGGCGAGCACTGGCAGCGCATCGTCGAGGGCTGCGTACGGGGCAGCGACAAACAGCTGTGGACGGTTGATCGCTGAGCCGAGCGCCTGGTACGCCACCGCGGCGGCATCCAGGACTACGGAGCGCTCCTCGTCGATACTTTCGCTTACGAGCCCGGGTTCGTCAAGCTGCACCCATTCGGCGCCAGCATCCTTCAGCCGTCCGAGGAGCTCGGTGTAGACGGGGAGCAGGTCTGCGAGGCGCGAAATTGGCCGGAACCCAGCTGGCGCACTCTCGCTCGGCTTACTCAACAGCAAAAATGTGACCGGTCCGACGATAACGGGACGTGTGAGGTAGCCCTGCGCTTTGCCTTCTTCAAACTGCCGCACAATGCGATCTGAGGCCAGGTGGAAGTTCGTCTCTGGGCCAATCTCTGGCACAGAGTAGTGATAATTCGTGTCGAACCATTTGGTCATCTCGACAGGAAGGTGCTCGTCTTCTCCACGCGCGATCGTGAAGTAGCCTGGCAGGTCAACCTTGCCGACGGCATCCTCGAGATACGCAAACCGGGCGGGCGTTGCCCCAACCGTGACCGCCGCGTCGAGTACCTGGTCGTAGTAGCTGAACGATTCAGGGATGGCTGAGCCAACTGGGTCGAGTCCGAGGGAGGCAAGGCGGTCGCGGGTTGCGGCACGCAGCTCAGCGCTGACTCGTTCCAGTTCGGCGAGGTCGATTCCGCCCTTCCAGAATGATTCGACGGCGCGCTTGAGCTCACGCCGGCGGCCGATTCGTGGGTAGCCAAGGACAGTGCCGGTGGGAAACGGGGATGTTGTGCTCATGCGAGTTCCTTTTCAAATGGGTGGTTGGTAAGCAGCCCGAGTTCGCGGAGCACCGCGAGCACGGATTGGTGTCTGTTGAAGGTATAAAGGTGGATGCCGGGCGCGCCCTCGCTCACCAGCCGCGAGGCGAGCCCAACGGTGTGCTCAACCCCGCATTCGGGGCCGTAACCGCCAGCGGCTTCTAGTCGAGCAAGCAAATCGTCCGGGGCCTGCTCCCCCGCAAGTTCCGCGACTTTGAGCAACTGGGCGGAGGTTGAAACGGGCATCAGGCCTGGAAGGATGGGAATACGCACGCCGGCGCGCGATGCCGCATCAACAAACCGCAGGTAATCGTCCGCGTGGAAAAACAGCTGGGTAATCGCAAAGGCTGCCCCGGCATCCTGTTTGGCGAGCAACACGTTGATGTCATCGTTGATCGTCTCGGAGCGCGGGTGCTTATTCGGGAACGCCGCAATACATACTCGGCCCGTTGCCCCCGATTGCCGTTTCAGAATCGATTGGATGAGGTCAACAAATTCAACGGTGTTTGGGACTTCGCCAAGCTCAACGTCTGCTTCGGAGACACCACGAGGCGGGTCACCTCGCAGGGCAAGGAAGTCGTAAACTCCTGCCTGCCAGAAGTCAGCAACAAGTTGCTCAATTTCTGCTTTGGATGAACCGATTGACGTGAGGTGCGCAAGTGGTCGCGCTTCGGTGTGTTGTTTGATGTATTTGAGCAGGTCAAGGGATGCGTCCCGGCTCGAGCCGTTCGCCCCGTAGGTCACCGAGATGAACTCAGGTCCAGAGGCGGCAAGGTGCTGGACGGTGTGTCCGAGTGCAAGGGCGGCCGCGCTGCTTCTGGCAGGAAACACCTCGTATGAAAAGGGAACGCGTTGTGGTTGTCCCCCTGTTGCCGTCGCTGCCGAACCTTCTCCGCCGACGGTTATGCTGCTGGAACAGCCCCCGGCACTCACAGTCCGCCCTGCCAATCGACTCGGTTGCCAAGGGCTTCTGCGGCCCGCTCAGTACCACGAACTCTGGCAGTGATTTTTGCAAACGCAATCTCGCGGGCGGCATCCGGCGAACCGTGCCTCGGCTTATCGTCAATGCTGAACGGCGAGAATCCGCAGTCGTCAGTTGATCCGAGGCGATCAGCTGGAATGAACTGCGCTGCGGCAAGCAGTTGTGCCGAGACTTCGTCTGCCGTCTCGATTCGCGGGTCTTTTGGATTGGTCACACCGATTAACACCTGTTGTTCAACCCCGTCGGCCTCGTCTCGAAGGTTTGTGCCGATGAGCTCGTAGACACGTTCCCGTTCGGGTTCGCTCGCGAGCTGCACGAGGAAGTAGCCGGCGTTGAGCTGGAATAGTTCGGGGAGCAGCTGAGCGTAATCGACGTCCGCGCTGTGGGCAGAATCAAAGTCGCTGCCTGGGCAGGTGTGCAACCCGATGTTGCTTCGTTCCTCGTGGCTAAAGCGGTCAAAAACTCGGTTATTGAGCTCGATGAAGTCCCCGAGTAGTTTGCGACCCGTCCACGGATTGCGAGCATCGTTGCGGAGGGCAAGCCTGCCTTCGGTGAAGTCAAGCGAAACACGGGTAGCTCCTGCGGCAAACGTCAGCCTGATATCGCGTTCGCACTCGTCCACAAGGTCGTCAAGAAACTGTTCCCGCGAGTAGCCGTCGAGTTGACCATCAAGCGGATACAGCAGCGAAAGCAACGACGGAGCAATCGCTGCCTGCTTCAGGGGCAACCCGGTGAGCGGTCGAGCCGCGCTCACGTTATCAGCCGCATAGCCTCTGTATCGGAAGGGACCAGCGGTCAACCGAGGGAGTTGCCGGTGATGGCCGTCCTCGAAGATGGCAAAATACTGGCCGTCGAGCGAGAGGTTCTCACTGAGCCCCGCTCCGCCAAGAGTGTCTGCGAAGGGGTAGGTGGCAAAGCTTGAGGCCCGTTGCTCGCCGTCGGTGATGAGCGGCGAACCCGTCGCGGCAAAGCGCTCAAGAGAATCGATCACCGCAGCATCCTGCTCGGCTTGCAACTCATCTGCGTCAACAAGGCCGCCATCAAAATCGATGAGGGCGCTCTGCAGGCGTGCCGGTCGCGGCAACGAGCCGACGGGTTCGGTACGGAAGGTCAACGGATGCTCCAGGGGCTAGTGCCGTTGAGGCATCCGCGCACGCACGACCCAACGACAGACGAGTCTGTCTGGGCGGGTGCCGGGCTCGGCTTTCGCTCCAACACACACAAATCATTATCGTGTGTGGGTGCCATGCTAGCAGCGGATTTACGGCCGACAACAGTCGTGTGACGCACTGTGACGCTTCATGACTGGCGACCAGTTGGCACACCGAGCCTGCGTCTCGGGAATCCCCTGAACTTCGCGGTTTCTCGGCCAGATGGGTCGTCGAGCCCCATGGATTGTTACGAGGCGTCTATGCAACCAAGCGGCGAACTCGCAAGACCCTGAATCCTTTACTCGTCGCCGTGCGATCGACCGAAAACTCGTCAGAGAGTTCGGTCTCTAGCCACTTCTGTAGCGAGTCAGAGCCAAGGTTGCGCTGCACAACAAGGTAGGCATCGGCACGATCGTGCAGGCGAGGAAGCCAGTGCAGCAGCATTTCGTGTAAGACGTTTTTACCAACCCTGATGGGTGGGTTCGACCAGATTGCGTCAAAGCGAATGTCATCTGGCACTTCGTCTGGTTTCACTGCTCGAACGTTGGTGAGACCAAGGGCCTCTGCGTTGAGGCGCACGAGGTCAAGGGCACGATCGTTCACATCAACGGCCCATACTGTGCTCTCGGGAGACTCAAGTGCGAGCGTCAGACTAATGGGCCCCCAACCGGCTCCAAGATCAAGCAGGTTGCCGGATGCCGGAGGCTCTGGCGCGTACTTGAACAGTACTTCTGTACCTTGGTCAACATGGTCGGGGCTGAAAACACCGCCAGCGGTTGTCAGTTCGTAGGTGGTACCGGAGAGCTGGGCCCGTATTGTTTTGGGGCGAAAGTCGCTTCCGGGAGCTGAACTGAAGTAGTGATCATCGGCCATTCCTCCAGTATCCCAGACTCACACGACCACCGCCTGCCTGGCACCCTCACAACCCAATCGCGATCGGTTTCTCACTCACGGCTGTGGATTCGGCACATTTCCGCGTAATTTGTAGGGTCTGAACGGCCAATAACGGGTATCCTTATGCATAATGACTCAACCTTTTGACACCTCAGATCAGCCCTCGAACGACGAGACCACCGCCGACCAGCCAGCGAGCAATGACCCACGCTCAGCCGCAAACGACGCTGCTGTCGCTCGGGTGCTCGCTCACGCAAATTCCTCTGCTTCCGGCTTTAGCGTCTTCCGCGAAGGAGGCGCCCAAGCCCTCGACAGAGACAACGCCCGTCACACCTCCAGTAGTACCGACGGCGACCAATTCGATCGAGAAGACCGAAACGCCCTCCGACGCGTCGCAGGCCTCTCCACTGAGCTCGAAGACGTCACTGAGGTCGAATACCGGCAGCTGCGCCTTGAAAACGTCATCCTGATTGGGGTCTACTCGCAGGGGTCCCTCAACGACGCAGAAAATTCGATGCACGAACTTGCCGCTCTTGCTGAGACGGCCGGTGCAAATGTGCTGGATGGGCTGCTCCAGCGACGTCCATACCCGGACCCAAGCACCTACCTCGGCAAGGGAAAAGCGATCGAGCTTCGTGACTCCGTCGCTGCCCTCGGCGCAGACACCGTCATCGCTGACACCGAGCTTTCGCCAAGCCAACGACGTGCTCTCGAAGACGTGGTGAAGGTCAAAGTAATTGACCGCACCGCCGTCATTCTCGATATCTTCAGCCAGCACGCCAAGAGCCGAGAGGGTAAAGCTCAGGTTGAGCTCGCCCAGCTTGAGTATCTCCTCCCCCGCCTTCGTGGCTGGGGTGAGTCGATGTCTCGCCAGGCAGGTGGCCAGGTCGGTGGTGCCGGCGCAGGTATGGGTTCGCGTGGACCAGGTGAAACCAAGATTGAGCTCGATCGGCGACGCATCCACATCCGCATGTCGAAGCTACGCAAGCAGATCGCGGCCATGGCTCCTGCACGAGAGGCAAAGCGCGCGAACCGCAAGCGCAACTCCGTGCCCTCCGTCACGATTGTGGGCTACACCAACGCGGGCAAATCCAGCCTCCTCAACCGCATCACGAGCGCAGGGCTCCTCGTCGAAAACGCATTGTTTGCAACGCTCGATTCAACCGTGCGTCGAAACGAAACCGCAGACGGGCGTGAGTACACGCTCGTTGATACGGTTGGTTTTGTCCGCAACCTTCCCCACCAGCTGGTCGAAGCGTTCCAGTCCACGTTTGAGGAAGCACGCGATGCCGATCTCATCGTCCACGTTGTAGATGCGTCTCACCCAGACCCGGCAAGCCAGATTTCGACGGTACGCGAGGTGCTTGGCGAAGCTGGAGCGCGGGATGTCCGAGAGCTTGTCGTGTTTAATAAGGCCGACCTCATTAATCAGGCCGATACCATGATGCTTCGTGGTCTTGAGCCAGACTCGATGTTTGTCTCAGCGCGTACAGGCGAAGGCATCGAGTCGCTTCTCTCACGCATTGACGAGCTCCTACCAGACCCATCCGTAGACCTCACGGTTGTCATCCCGTTCGACCGGGGCGATCTTGTCGCAACAATGCACAAGGAGCACCGCGTGCTCGAGACAGACTATGACGAGGATGGCACGGTTGTGCACGCACTCGTCTCGCCAGAATTCGCGGCTCAGCTTGAGCCGTTCCGTCGACTCGCAGCGATCGAATAACTGCATCTATTTGTGAGTTTCTGCGCGATCTACTCAGAATTGCAGCAGAAACTCACAAACAAAAGCTGGCTAGAACGGGAGTGTGAGCGTTCCTCGGAAAGTGAGTTCCGCCGGCCCGGAAAGCGACACATGCTCGCCCTCCTCAGTTGGGAACATGCGTACGCCGACTCGGCCACCGGGAACATCTACGCGCCAGTGATTTGGGGCACCTGCGCCGGCCCAGTGCCTGATTGCCAGGGCAGCCGCGACGGCGCCCGTCCCACACGACAGGGTCTCGCCGCTGCCACGCTCATGCACGCGCATCCGAATCTGGCCGACCCCATCGCTGATGAGCGGCTCTTCCGGAACAACAAACTCCACGTTTGCGCCCTCAGGTGCTGGCGGGTCAAGAATTGGTTCATAGCCAAGATCGAGACCTTGGAGTTCATCCAGATGGGACAACGCAACAACCGCGTGGGGGTTCCCCACATTGATGCCAAGCGCTGGGCGGGCAATATCGAGGTTTCTGGCGCGCACAAGGGGTTCGGAGCCATCAAGCTTCCAACGCCCCATATCAACCTGATAACCGGTTCGATTGCGCTGCACATCCTTGACGCCTGCACGCGTGCCGATAACAAGGGTCTCGCCTGCCTCGCACGTGGCAAGACCTTCGGTCAGCAGGTAGTGGCTATAGACCCGCACCCCGTTGCCACACATTTCGGAGAGTGAACCGTCAGCATTCCAGTAGTCCATGAACCACTCGGCAGCCGGGTCCTGGGCGAGGGATGCTGCCCCTGCGTCAAGGCTGCGCGACCGCACAGCCCGGATCAGCCCGTCGGCCCCGACACCAAAGTGCCGGTCGCAGATCCAGGCAATCTGCTGCGGCGTCAGGTTAATGCTGCCGTCGGGATCCGTGAACAACACAAAGTCGTTGCCGGTGCCGTGGCCTTTCACAAAATCTAGGGTAATAGTCACCGCAATAGTCTATCCGGGGCCACTGGATGCCCGCCGCGCGTCAGAGCACATACGCCGGTCGTTGCCCGATCAAGCGTTTAGACTCGTTGGCGGGCCGCGCGTTGGCAGCCCGCGAAAGGAACCTTCAGCATGAGCCTCATCCGCCTGAACGACGTCACCGTGCGCTACAACGGCAACCCGGTGCTCCGAGAGGTCTTCTTTCGCCTCGATGCCGGAGAACGCGTCGGCCTGATCGGCCGCAATGGCTCGGGCAAATCGACGCTCCTCAAACTCGCACTCAGCCAGATTGAGGCAGGCTCCGGCACGGTCTCCGTCGAAGATGGTGTACGCATCGGCTATTTCTCGCAGTTCTCCGAGCTCAACGGCGAAGCGACCATAACCGAGGTGCTCAACGAACTCTTCGGGCCGGCTCGTGCGGCCGAGGCCGAACTCGCCCGCATCGATGCCGCCATCGCTGAGGGCCCAGATGCTGACGAGCTCAACCGTCTCATCCACCGCCAGGCAGAAGTCTTTGAGACGATGGACCACCTTGACGGTTGGGACTACCCGCGCGCGATTGATACCGTGCTCACCACCCTCGGGTTTGACCACGCCCACAGGGTCTGCCCGATCGATTCGCTTTCTGGAGGGTGGCGCAACCGAGCAGCCCTTGCCAACATCCTGTTACAGCAGCCGGATGTGTTGCTGCTCGATGAGCCAACAAACTTCCTCGACGTGCACGGCGTAGAGTGGCTCGAGTCGTGGTTCTCGTCGTTCACCGGCGCTGCCATTATTGTCTCCCACGATCGGCAGTTCCTGGATGCCGTTGTGACCCGCATCGTTGAGGTCGAGAACTTCCACCTGCACGAGTACCCTGGCAATTTTGCGCAGTACGTGATCGAAAAACAGTTCCGGCTCAAAACACTTGAATCGCAGTTCCTGCACGAATCCGAGCTGCTCGCGTTTGAGGCAGAAGGCATCTCTGACCGGCGCGAAGCGGCAAAGGCCGCAAGCAAAGGGCTCGACAGCAAGCTCGCCAAAATCAAGAAGTCCCGCGCTCCCCGACCGGTTGACACCATCATTACCGAAATCTACGGGGGGCTACACATCAAGGACACGCTCTGTCGGGTGGAAGACCTTGGCAAGGCGTACGGCGAGAAGACGCTCTTCGATGGGCTGAGCTTTGAGCTTCGCCGCCGCGACCGCCTCGCCGTTATCGGCGCCAACGGAAGCGGAAAGTCAACGTTTCTTCGCATCCTCACTGGCGAGGAGCAACAGGATAATGGTCACGTCACCTGGACGAAGGGTGCCGGAGTTGTCTCATACAACGCGGTGCTCGATGCGCTCGATCCGAATGACACCGTTGTGCATTCGGTCAATGCGATGCCGGATTCGCTCGCACTCACGGCAACACGCAAGTCAGTTGGCCGCTTTCTTTCCATGTTCCAGTTCTCGGAGGCCGACCTGAAGCAGCGCATCGGTAACCTCTCTGGAGGTCAGCGAGCAAGGGTTGCCATGGCGATGTGTCTCCTGTCGGGAGCATCGGTTCTGGTGCTCGATGAGCCGACTAACCACTTGGACCTGTCCAGTACACAGGTTATGGAACGTGCACTTTCGCATTTCCCAGGGGCCGTCATCGTCGTGAGTCACGACCGCTTCTTTACCGAAAAAGTAGCTAATCGCAAGCTGGTCTTCGACCGGGAACTCGCCGGAGCACGCATCACCGTCACAACGGCTTAGCGGGCGTCAATACCGTCGCTAGGAAGCAAGCTCATACGCCGAATCATACCCGTGGCTACTCGAGGGCGAGGTCCACTCGATTCGGGTCGGATGCATCAACCCACCGAAGCCTTTGGTACCGCTTAAACCAGCTCACCTGCCGTCGGGAGTATTTTCTGGTCAGGTTTTGGGTGAGCACAATGGCTTCGTCCTGGCTGAGTTCTCCACGAAGTTGCGCGAGGGCCTGGGCATAACCAATGGCACGGCTCGCTGTCACCCCGCGTTCGAGGCCCTTTGGGATCAGCCCCTCAACCTCGTCAAGGAGTCCGTCGCGCCACATCCCGTGAACTCGTTCGTCAAGGCGGGCAACAAGGGCCGCACGATCATCGCGAAGTCCAACGATGTTCAGCGGCAACCACGGGCGCGGTTCCTCTGGCAACGACGCGCTGAAGGGCCGTCCCGTGATTTCGATGACTTCGAGAGCCCTTACCACTCGGCGCAGATTATCTTTGCCGATATTTGTCGCGGCCACTGGGTCATGTTCAACCAGTTTTGCGTGCAGAGCTCGTGGGCCGAACTCCTCGAGCTCGGCTTCAAGGCGGGCCCGAACCTCGGCATCCGTCGCGGGAAACTCAAACTCGTATATGACCGACGAAACGTAGAGTCCTGAACCACCCACCAGAATTGGCACGGCTCCCCGCCCAAGGATTTCACGGATGGTTGCCCGTGCAGATGTTTGGTAGGCGGCTACGGCCGACTCATCCGTGACGTCGAGGACGTCGAACTGGTGATGAGGGATGCCTCGGCGCTCGCTGAAGGGAAGCTTTGCCGTGCCAATATCCATGCCCCTGTAGAGCTGCATGGCATCGGCGTTAACGATTTCCGCGGCCTGTCCGCTCGTGGCAAGTCGCTCTGCAAGATCGAGGGAGAGCGCGCTCTTCCCAGTCCCCGTCGGCCCAACGATGACGTGGAGGCGCGACTCAGCGTGCTGATGTGCCGTCATGGATGCGTGCCGCGCTTAGGAGCGCAGGTTGTCGTGCTCGTCGTAGATGGGGGTCGTTGAGGCCCGCACCGTTGGCAGTCCGAGGTTGACCATTGCCTTGCCACTGACGCTGATGTTTCCGGTTGGGGCCGGAACGCCGCAGGAGTCTGCTTGTTGGCGGTCCCAAGCGTCGCCAGCGAGCGTGCGGCGCACACGGAGCGGTTGGCCGTCGGTCGCAGCAACCAAGTGGAACGGTGCTGCCTGGGTAATCACAACGCTCACAACGTCACCGGGGCGGGGCACGTCGCTTCCGTCAGGGACGTCAAAGTGCACAAGCCGCGAGTCTTCTGCGCGGCCGGAAAGTCGGCTAGTGTCTGCATCTTTTCGCCCCTCGCCGTTGGCGACGAGCACCTCAACGCGTCGTCCGACCTGCTTGGCGTTCTCTTCGAGTGCGATACGGTCTTGCAGCGCAGCAAGTCGCTCGTAACGATCTTGAACAACCTCTTTGGGAACTTGGTTCTCCATAGTGGCCGCAGGTGTCCCTGGGCGGATGGAGTATTGGAATGTGAACGCCGTTGCGAAGCGCGCTTCTTCAACAACCCGCATCGTCTCAAGGAAGTCTTCTTCGGTTTCACCAGGAAAACCAATAATGATGTCGGTGCTGATCGCGGCGTGCGGAATCTGTTCACGAACCCGCTCAAGGATGCCAAGGAACTTCGCGGAACGATACGAGCGTCGCATGGCCTTGAGGATGCGATCGGAGCCGGACTGCAACGGCATGTGCAACTGCGGCATGACGTTTGGCGTCTGCGCCATTGCTTCGATGACGTCGTCGGTAAAAGCTGCGGGATGGGGGCTTGTGAAGCGCACTCGTTCGAGCCCCTCGATCGTGCCAGCTGCCCTCAGCAATTCGGCAAACGCACCACGGTTACCAAACTCGACGCCATAGGTGTTGACGTTTTGGCCGAGGAGCGTAACCTCGATGGCGCCGTCGTCAACGAGTGACTGAACCTCGGCAAGGATTTCGCCCGGCCGGCGATCTTTCTCTTTGCCTCGAAGCGCAGGAACGATGCAGAACGTGCACGTGTTATTGCAGCCTACTGAGATGGATACCCATCCGCTGTAGCTCGAATCCCGTTTGGTCGGCAGGGTGGAGGGAAACGTCTCGAGTGATTCGAGAATCTCAACCTGGGCCTCATCGTTGTGGCGCGCGCGTTCGAGCAGGCTCGGGAGGGACCCCATATTGTGCGTGCCAAAGACCACGTCGACCCACGGTGCTTTCTTGAGGATCGTGTTTTTGTCTTTTTGCGCGAGACAACCACCAACGGCGATCTGCATGCCCTCGTTTTTGCGCTTGACGCTCGCAAGGTAGCCAAGGTTGCCGTAGAGCTTATTGTCTGCATTCTCCCGGACGGCGCACGTGTTGATGACCACAACGTCGGCAACTTCTCCGGCGGAGGGCACGTAACCGGCTGCCTCCATTGAGCCGCTCAGCCGCTCTGAGTCATGCACGTTCATCTGGCAGCCGTAGGTGCGGACCACGTAGGTTCGCTGTTGTCCATCGCGGCCGATGGCGGCGGTGGACGGCGCGATTACCGTTGGGGTCTCTACAAGGCTCATACGCTTCATTTTACGCTATGATTCTGGGCGCAAGCTACTGTTGCGGCCCTTGCCACAAACCGCCGGGCAAGACACGCTGAGGCAGCATTGCCAGCGACACACGGAGACATCCGGATCTCACTCGAATCGAACGCTGCCAGGACTCGAACGTTTACTTCCCAGTGCCTGCTCAACGGCCGAACGGATAAGCGAAGAGGAGTAGCCCCTTCGCTGCAAATACCCCGTCAGGCGCCGTTCCGCAACTGAGCGGTCAAGATTGCCCATTCGCCGAACACGGTCGTTTGCCGCCTCCACTACAAGCCGCAGTTCTTCGTCATCGTCGATCACTTCGAGTGCCGCGGCGATAATGAAGTCCGGGATGCCTCGCTGTGCCAGCTCGCGCTTGATCACCGCGGGGCCTTGCTTCTTGCGACGAAGATGCGCCTGCACGAGGTCTTCGGCAAGGGTCTCGTCGTTGACGTAGCCCTTGCGGTTGAAATCAGCAAGCAGAGAATCGGCGAGGTCTTCGCTGCCCCCATCGCCGAGGATCGCTTTGCGCACCTCGTGCTCCGATAATGCTTTGCGGGCGAGCCTGCTGAGCGCTTTGTCTTCGATCTCTTCTGCGCTGAGTTCTGGCTGTGCCTCTGCCTCTGCCAGGCCAAAGCCCGTTGCTGGCTGCTGTGCGTGTGCCGTTGTTGAGGGTTGCTTGTCCGCTGACCTGACAGCTCGAAGCTTCGTCCGACGAGGCGGTTCGGAATCTGACTGAGACCCGGCGCCACTGCCATCTGACTGTCGGCTATCTGACTGTCGGCTATCTGACTGTCTGCCGTCTGTCTGTCTGCCAGCTGGCTGCGCACTCGGCAGGACAGTCGCCGGCTGCTGCACGGCCATCTGATTCTCAGCTGCCTGATTGGCCACCGGCTGATTCACCGTTGCTCGTCTCGCAGTTGCCTGTTTCGCGGCTGCCTGTTTCGAGGCAAAGCGGGCGCTGAGATCAGTAACGGGAGCGAGCGTTTCTGATGGTTCAAATGAGACGGCCATGATACCTATTTCGATTCGTTCTGCGGGTGAGGTCGAGCAACAATGCCACTCGAACGGGCGCAGTTCGGCACAGACCGACCCACCCAGATATGGGCTCGCCGCGCAGGTCCAGCTCACAACGGAACTGAACCCACACGGCGAAGTTGTGTCTAGGCTCCGCGTTTGGCTGCGAGCTTCTTCTCGAGGGGCACAGGTGCACCCTCCGCAGCTGGAGCGGTCGCCTCGGCGCCTTCAGCAGGGGCATCGCCGATACCCAGCTTGTTCTTAATTTTGGTCTCGATCTCGTTAGCGATATCGGGGTTCTCTACCAGCAAACGACGAGCGTTTTCTTTTCCTTGGCCAAGCTGGTCGCCATCGTAGGTGTACCACGAGCCGCTCTTCTTGACGATTTCGTGTTCAACGCCGAAGTCGATGAGGCTCCCCTCTCGGGAAATACCGACGCCGTAGAGGATGTCGAACTCGGCCTGCTTGAATGGCGGCGCCATCTTGTTCTTCACGACCTTCACTCGCGTGCGGTTACCGACGGCGTCGGTTCCCTCTTTGAGCGTCTCAATACGGCGAATGTCGAGCCGAACGGAAGCGTAGAACTTGAGCGCTTTACCTCCGGCGGTGGTCTCGGGGCTGCCGAAGAACACACCGATCTTCTCGCGAAGCTGGTTGATGAAGATCATTGTCGTTTTGGTCTGGCTCAGGCCACCGGTGAGCTTACGGAGCGCCTGTGACATGAGTCGGGCTTGCAGACCGACGTGGGAGTCTCCCATGTCGCCCTCAATCTCGGCACGGGGCACAAGGGCTGCAACGGAGTCGATGACGATCAGATCGATAGAGCCAGAGCGGACAAGCATGTCTGCGATCTCAAGCGCTTGCTCACCGGTGTCTGGCTGCGAAACGAGGAGGGCATCGATGTCGACGCCAAGCTTCTTTGCGTACTCGGGGTCGAGGGCGTGCTCAGCGTCGATGAAGGCCGCGATGCCACCAGCACGCTGTGCGTTAGCAATTGCGTGAAGGGTCAGCGTCGTCTTACCAGATGACTCCGGACCGTAGATCTCCACGATGCGGCCCCTTGGCAACCCGCCAATACCCAACGCGACGTCGAGTGCAATGGAGCCAGTGGGGATAATCTCGACGGGCGCGCGCTCGTCGCTCCCAAGGCGCATGACTGAACCTTTACCAAACTGGCGGTCAATTTGTGCGAGGGCTGTTTCGAGGGCCTTCTCGCGGTCGTTGGCAGATGCCATGATGTTCTCCTTGCATTCGGCGACGGGGTGTCGCAAGTGTTGTGCCCACAGGCTGTCGCGCTGACGATGACCCCGAGGGTGACACCGTTGCTAACGACAAGGCGTTGGCTCGTTCGTCCTAGTTAGAACCTAGAACCAACCTCTGACACTCAGCGTGCAAAGCCCAGAACTGGGGATAACTCGAAGCGAATTCGACCTGTGAGGAGACTATCACTTATAGAACACATATTCGAACAGAACTTCCGCGTGTCGAAACCGCGCTCGAACAGGACACCAGAAGTCCCGGTGTGACACCGACATCCAAACCGGGCATTCACCATCCAGTACGCGGCATCAAGCCGCCAGCATCGGCGCGGGAACCGTTGGAATCGCTCTTACTTTTTGGGCAACCCTCTGCCGTGCCACCGCTCGGGAGGAACATCCATCTCTCGACACAGGGCTTCCCAGGCATCCGCAACCGGCACGCCAGCCTCGATGGCCTGCTCGGCCGACCGACTACCCAGTTCGGTCATGACAACATCACGGACAACAATGGGCCCGTAGCCCTCGCCAAACTCCGCAGAGACCGCCGTACGAAACTCGCTCAACCGCATACAATCACCAACGCAACGCGCTTCGACATCATCAGGCCTTCCATCACCGGACACTACACGATTGACTCAAAATTACACGCGGGCAACCAGATTGCGCACACGAACAGAAAATGAGGCGCTGCGCCAATCGGCGCAACGCCTCACCTTCATACAAAGAACAGTGGGATCAACCGGGAGGCCTAACGGCGCACAAGACCCGAATCAAAACCCGCCACCAAATCGGCTGGAACCGTGTCGGGGACACTGTCGCCCGTGACGCGGTCGAGACCTTCCATGATGGCCAGACGCCCACTTACCTCGCTCATGATGATCGACAGTGGTGTGCCGAGTGCATCTGCGACGGCAGCAAGAATTTCGCTTGACGCCTCTTTTTGACCACGCTCGACCTCGCTGAGGTATCCGAGAGCAACGCTTGCGTCGCCGGCTACCTGGCGGAGGGTGCGGCCTTTTTGGAGGCGGAAGTCGCGAAGGACGTCACCAATTTCCTGACGTACGAGAACCACGTTCACCCTCCTTTGAACCTGACTACAAATAATTGCGAACTGCCACCTTAGCGGCAATTCTGTATCTACTCTAACCATTTTTTCTGAGGAAATGATGTAAGCGACACCTAATGTAACCGAGGCGACCCCCGATGTATTCCCCAATGTTTGCAAGGAACTTTCGTGGTCCGCAACTTGGTCAATACCCTACACGAACTCACCGACAGGTCGACCATCACTTCCCAAAACAGAGATCACAATTTGGTCGCTAATTCTGAAGTTCGTCGCTAGCGTCAACTGGCTCCGGCACGATCGGGTGAGAGCCAGTGGATGCGGCAACCTCACGATCTATGGCAACAAGTTCGTCGTAAAGCTCTTCAAAGAGGATTCGCACTGTTTGTTCGCGGATCGCGAGTCGGTCCCCCGACAACGACAAACCAACACTTCTTGTCCCAAGTGCCGAGGAAACCCCCAGATAGACAACTCCTGCAGGCTGACCGCTTGCTTCGTCCGGGTCGGGCCCTGCAACCCCAGTCGTAGCGAGACCAATACTCACCGTGTGCCCACCAACCGCGCAGGCATCCCGCACACCCCTCGCCATGAGTTCGGCGACCCGAGGATGCACGGGGCCGTGGTCGTCAAGCAGGCGGGCATCCACCTGCAGCAAGGAGTACTTGAGCTCGGTGTTATAGGCAACGATTGCACCGTTGAAAACCGCAGAAGCGCCGGGCACACTCACGAGGCCAGAGGCCGCGAGTCCTCCAGTCAGTGACTCCGCAACAGCGATGCGCACTCGAAGAGCCGTGGCAAGTTCAACACAGTCACGGGCCATGCGTTGCGAGCGGGCAGCCTCGCTCCGATGAGAGCCGCTACCGACCAGGTCACGATCGTGTTGTTGGGCACCGTTGCCATCATCCATCCGCTGCGTCATAGGACAAGCCTATCGGCCTGCTACTCGTTGGAGGTGTTCCGTTCTGCCTACAAAAGCATCCAAAGATATCCGAGCGATATGAGCGTATGACCTAGAAATTATGCACGGGAAGACTTGAGGGCGGTCCTGACATAGTCAAGGCCGCTGAGAACGGTGAGCCCAAACGCAAGGCTCATGGTCACAACGTTGACCGGGTGCACCCACGCCCCAAAGACCGACTCAAGCGGAAGCAGGGCAAGGGAGATCGCAACCGCCTGCATCAGGGTCTTAAGCTTGCCCATCCATGCAGCCGCGATTACAACGTGGCTGCTTGCCCTGACCAGACGGTCAACAGTGACACCCCATTCGCGAACGAGAATGATGATGGTGACCCACCACGGCAGCTCGTTCAGAATTGAGAGACAAACGAGCGCGGCACCGGTGAGCAGCTTGTCGGCGATGGGATCGAGTAGCTTGCCAAGATCGGTGACCTGGTTGTATCGCCGAGCCAGAAATCCGTCAACCCAGTCAGTTGCGATGGCGAAAATAAACAGGGCAGCGCCCCACCAACGAAGCGCATCAGGAGCACCCCCACCACTGAGCACCAGCCAAATGCACAGGGGCGTCAGCAGGATGCGCGCACCCGTAATGATGTTGGGCGCGTTCCAGTTGGACGGCTTGGCGGCTGGGGCAGGAATGGATGCTGTCACAGTGTGAGTCTATTGCCTAGTCGCGACCGGTCAGCTGCCAGGCGTCTTCGCTGCCACCCTCGTCGTCACCGTCGTGGTAGTCAGTGGCTTCTGGCACGCCGAAGGCTGCGGTGAAGTCAAGGTCAGAATCTGGAATAGGGCGGGTGTAGACGTCGTCTTGCGCTTGGGGGAACGGGTTGGCTTCGTTGGCCTCGCCAGCGTCGTATCCCTCTGCTGGTTGCTGCTGAGCCTCGTTGTACGCCGACGGCGCGTGTTCAACAGGCTGCTGCGGCGCGGACTGAACCGTTGTTGGCTGCACCGGAGGAGCCGCCAACGGCTGCTGATAGCCTGCCGGCGCCTGCGGCTGCACGGGAGCGCCGCTGGCCTCTCCCCTGAGCTTCGCAAGGACCTGGGGCAGGTCTTCTTGAGTGACCAGCACATCGCGGGCCTTAGAACCTTCGGAAGGCCCAACAATCTCGCGCGATTCGAGGAGGTCCATGAGTCGGCCTGCCTTCGCAAACCCGACGCGCAGTTTTCGCTGCAGCATGGAGGTCGAACCGAACTGCGTCGAGACAACCAGTTCGGCTGCCGCGAGGAGCACCTCAAGGTCGTCACCAATATCGGAGTCGACGTCTTTCTTGACCGCAGAAGCGGCCACGTCTTGGCGGTATTCAGGCATCGCCTGCGTCTTGACGTGGGCGACAACACGCTCGATCTCTTCTTCGCTGACCCACGCGCCTTGGACACGCATGGCCTTTGACTCACCCATCGGGAGGAAGAGCCCGTCACCCTGACCGATGAGTTTGTCTGCCCCCGGCTGGTCAAGGATGACTCGGGAGTCGGTGACGCTTGCAACGGCAAACGCAAGACGGCTCGGCACGTTGGCCTTGATGAGGCCGGTCACAACGTCAACGCTTGGTCGCTGCGTTGCGAGCACCAGGTGGATTCCGGCGGCACGCGCGAGCTGCGTGATTCGAACAATGGAGTCTTCAACGTCGCGAGGTGCAACCATCATGAGGTCGGCAAGCTCATCAACGACAACAAGCAGATATGGATACGGCTTCAGGGTGCGCTGGCTTCCCTCTGGGAGCACGAGGTCGCCCTTGCGCACCGAAGCGTTGAAGTCGTCGATGTGACGGAAACCGAAGCTCTGCAGGTCGTCATATCGCATGTCCATCTCTTTGACGACCCACTGCAGCGCCTCTGCGGCTTTTTTGGGGTTCGTGATGATGGGCGTAATGAGGTGAGGAACACCTTGGTACGCAGTCAGCTCAACTCGCTTCGGGTCTACGAGCACCATTCGCACGTCGGCCGGAGTGGACCGCATGAGCAAGCTCGTAACCATCGAGTTGATAAAGCTTGACTTACCCGAACCGGTAGAACCGGCAACAAGCAGGTGAGGCATCTTGGCGAGGTTGGCTACCACAAAACCGCCCTCGACGTCTTTTCCGACGCCGATGGTGAGTGGATGCGTGCTGCGCGCGGCCACCGGCGAACGGAGCACGTCGCCAAGCGATACCGTTTCACGGTCGGTATTGGGAATTTCAACGCCGATGGCACTCTTGCCTGGGATAGGCGACAGAATGCGGACCTCGTTGCTGGCAACAGCGTAGGAAAGGTTTTTGCTGAGCGCGGTAACCCGCTCAACCTTCACACCCGGACCGAGCTCGATCTCGTAGCGCGTGACGGTTGGGCCTCTGGAGAAGCCAGTGACGGCAGCGTCAACATTGAACTGGGCGAGCACAGAGGTGATCGAGGCGACAATATCGTCATTCGCTTGCGACCGCTCCTTCGAGGGGCTGCCGAGTTCAAGCGTGGATGCGGCCGGCAAGACATATTCCCGGTTATGAGCCGGAGTCTCGTCAACTGCCGGCGCAATCTCAACAACAGGTCGAGGGGCGATCTGTGCGTCGTCTTCGAGAGAACCGAAGTCGTCGTATGCGGTCGTTGAGGGAGAGTCATCGCCAAGTCCTGTTACCGGGCTCGCCGCGGCAGGAACGTGATTGACTACGGCTTCTTCTGCCTGCGCAAGGCCCTCAAACAGGCCGGTCGGGTAGACGCCGGCAGGAGCATCAGACTCGGCGGGAGCCTGCTCAATGGCAGAATCAAACGCGCTGGCCCCTGCGCCAGCCGCACCAAGTACGTCGGTGACGGCCTCTGGCTTGGCGTCGTATTCGGGATCTTCCTCGCGCTGCGTCGAGTTGCGTCGCCACCACGGAAGCTCAGTTGCCCCGGTCGCTGCAGAATCGTCATGGTCTTCGATATCGAAGAGGTCGCTAACATTGCCCCGGTCGCTTTCGGCAGCCGCAAGGCGTTCGGCTTTGCGCTGGCGCTTCGCTTCGCGGTCGGCGTCGAGACGTTCGTGATCGGCATCTGATGCACCAAACAGGTAGGAGTACGCCTCACGGACACGCTCACCAACCCGGTTTGGCGGGGTCTTCGAGATGATGAACAGCGAAAGCAGCAGAAGCAAAATGATCACGGCGGATGCACCGTATACCGTCAGAACCGCGGTAAGCGGGGCAGCGATCATCCAGCCAAGCAGGCCACCTGCTGAGGCCAGCTCAAGCATGCCCTGACTCGGTGACGGCTGCCCGCCGAAGATGTGGCACAGACCGGAGATCGTGAGCAGCAGCAGGCTCAGCCCGATCGTGATGCGACGGTTATCGTGCACGCTGCTTGGGTTATTGAACAGCCACAGCGCAAACATGACCATAATGACGGGCAACCCGAATGCTACCCGCCCAAAAATACCACCGAACGTCCACGCATCGATCTGCTGGGCAACCGTGTTGCCCATGAGAAACCACTCAATAATGGCACCAGCAACGGCAAGCACGATAAGAAACATTGGGATGCCGTCTCGTCGCTCGTCTGGGTCAATGCGCTCGACGCGGAAGGCGCGACACAGGCCGCCAATGCCGTGTGCGGTGCCCATCCAGGCACGCTGAAGCAAGCCGGGTGTCTCATCGTCAGGAACAAACGCCGTGGTCTTTGCCGTGGCGTTGCGAGTGGTTGCGTTTTTGGCCGTCGAAGGTGAGGAGCGAGTGCTCTTTTTATCAGCGGCCGCTCGAGTCGACGACGTTGACGCGTTGCGCCTCGGTGACGTGGGTTTCGTGGCCATGCGTCAACGGTACAAGGTGCATACGACAAACGGGGTTTAGGAACCCGGCGTGTGGATAACCGGCCTCTCCCCGGCACCTTTAGCATGAAGTATGACTACTCATCCGTTCAGCCAAGTTGATGTCTTCACGAGCGAACCAATGTACGGAAACCCAGTTGCGGTGGTTCACGATGCCGACGGCCTCAGCGATGATCAGATGGCCGCGTTTGCCAGGTGGACAAACCTCTCGGAAACGACGTTTCTTCTGTCCCCAACAGCCGCAGAGGCTGACTATCGGCTGCGCATCTTCACTCCGGGCGGCGAACTCCCCTTTGCCGGGCATCCGACCCTCGGGAGCTGCCATGCCTGGATCGAGCGAGCAGCAGCAACCGGCGCACCAGTCCCCACAGACGGCACTGTTGTGCAGGAATGCGAAGCAGGCCTCATTCGTATCGCAAAGGTAGACGGGCGACTTGCGTTCACGGCCCCGCCCCTGGTTCGTTCTGGTCGGGTCGCTGACAACTTGCTCAGCGAGATTGCGGCAGCGCTCGGTTTGCAGCCTGCGGAGATCCTCGACGCAAACTGGGTGGATAATGGGCCGGGCTGGCTTGGCATCCTTGTGGATTCGGCGGAGACGGTCCTGCGGCTCACCCCAAACAGCGAGGCCATGACCGACCGAAAAGTCGGAGTTATCGGCAAAACCGGGGCCGGAGAAGACTACGCCTTCGAGGTTCGCGCGTTTTATCACGACTCATTGACTGGCCTGCAAGAAGACCCGGTCACTGGCAGCCTCAACGCGAGCCTCGCCCAGTGGCTCATCGCGGCTGGCACGGCACCAACTCAATACATTGCACGCCAGGGCACGGTGCTCAAGCGGCGCGGCAGAATCCATGTCGCCCACGACTCTCCAGACGTAATCTGGGTCGGCGGAGACACGGTGACGGTTGTCTCTGGAACGGTCACTCTCTAGGCCACGGCCGAAGCCACTGCCACTGCCACTGCCACTGCCAACAGAATTGGCGCAGATCCACCCATCCCGAACGGGGAAGGAGGATCTGCGCCAATTCTGTACGCCGATAAGGGCCGATTAGGCCTCGATGACGACCGGCACAATCATTGCGCGGCGGCGAAGTCGCTGAGCCACCCAGCGGCCAATCGTGCGGCGGATGATCTGCTGCAAGGCGTGCTGATCACGAACGCCATTGCTCGCTGCTTCTGCAAGCGCAGCGATGATCTTTGGCTTAACCTCTTCGAAGACGTTGTCGCCCTCTGCCACGCCCTTTGCGTGGATCTCGGGCCCAACAATCACGCGACCGGTTGCCGACTCGAGCACAACGATCACCGAGATGAACCCCTCTTCGCCAAGGATACGGCGATCCTTGAGGTCGGCCTCTGTGATCTCGCCAACGCTCGAGCCATCAACGTAAACATAGCCAAGGTCGTACTGGCCAACAACGGTGGCGACGCCCTCTTTGAGGTCGATCACGGTGCCGTCTTCGCCGAGGATCACGTTCTCAGCTGGAATACCCGTCTGGATTGCCAGCTTCGCGTTGGCATCGAGGTGACGGAACTCGCCGTGAACGGGAAGCACATTCTTCGGCTTGAGGATGTTGTAGCAGTACAACAGCTCACCAGCGGCGGCGTGTCCGGAGACGTGCACCTTGGCGTTGCCCTTGTGCACAACGTTTGCGCCGATCTTGGTGAGGCGATCGATGATGCGGTATACCGCGTTCTCGTTGCCGGGAATGAGGCTGGATGCCAGGATGACGGTGTCGTCCTCCCCCAGCTCAACCTTGTGCTCTTTGTTCGCCATACGGCTCAGCACGGCCATCGGCTCGCCCTGAGAACCCGTCCCCATATAGACAATCTTGTTGTCGGGGATGCCATCGGTCTTGCGGAAGTCGACAAGCACGCCTTCTGGCACGTTGAGGTAGCCGAGGTCTGCGGCGATGCCCATGTTGCGCACCATCGAGCGACCGAGCAGGGCGACGCGGCGGCCGTGCGCGTGCGCGGCATCCAGAACCTGCTGTACTCGGTGGATGTGGCTCGAGAAGCTCGCAACGATCACTCGGCGAGGAGCGCTCGCGATAACCGAGTCAAGCACTGGACCGATGTCGCGCTCAAGCGGCGTAAAGCCGGGAACCTCGGCGTTGGTAGAGTCAACAAGGAACAGGTCAATGCCCTCTTCTCCGAGGCGAGCAAATGCGCGGAGGTCGGTGAGGCGGCCATCGAGCGGTAGCTGGTCCATCTTGAAGTCACCAGTAGCAAGCACCATGCCGGCTTCGGTGCGGATGGCAACGGCCAGCGCATCCGGAATTGAGTGGTTCACGGCAACAAACTCAAGCTCAAACGGGCCGAGCTGTTCGATATCACCCTCGCGAACCGTCATGGTGTACGGCTTGATGCGGTGCTCCTTGAGCTTGGCCTCGATGAGGGCAAGCGTGAGCTGAGAACCGATCAGCGGGATGTCCTGGCGCAGGCGCAGCAGATACGGCACCGCTCCAATGTGGTCTTCGTGTCCGTGTGTGAGCACAACGGCCACAATATCGTCGAGACGATCACGGATGATCGAGAAGTCTGGCAAGATCAGGTCGACGCCTGGCTGGTGCTCTTCTGGAAAAAGAACACCGCAGTCGACGATCAGCAATTTGCCGTTCATCTCGAACACGGTCATGTTTCGGCCAACCTCGCCAAGGCCGCCGACGGGAATAACCCTCAGCGTGCCTGGTTCGAGTGGAGCCGGACTGTACGTAGCTAACGTTTCGACGTTATTAGGCACACGTCCTCCTGTTTCTAGCGGGTCGTTCCCGCAATCTTTGGTAGGGCTCCGCCAGCTGCCGCATTGCGGTCTGGGCGGAAGTTACTGAGGTCGAGGCCAGGCAGATCGCGCACAAGAGCGAGATCGTCTTCAATCTGTGCGGCCTCCCATTCTTCTGGCCCGACCAGGGGCAGACGCACGCGTGGGCTACCGATGCGACCAAGTCCGTGCAAGACGTACTTGGTAGCGATGGTGCCAGGAACGTGGGTCATGAGTGCCCGAACCAACGGTTCGAGCTTCTTGTGTGCGTCGGTTGCCGACGCCAAGTCTCCGCGGTTCACGGCGTCTACCATCTGGCGGTAGGGCGTCGCGGCCACGTTTGCGGTCACGCCGATGAGGCCGCTGGCCCCGATCGACAGGTGGGGAAGGACGTTGGGGTCGTCCCCCGAAAAATAGAGCAGGTCAGTTTGGTTCAGCACGCGGCTGACCTCGCTGAAATCACCCTTTGCATCTTTGATCGCGAGGATGTTTGGATGCTTGGCGAGGCGAAGAATCGTCTCGTATTTGATGGGCACACCCGTGCGGCCTGGGATGTCGTAGGCGATGACCGGCAGGTCGGTTGCGTCAGCAACCATACGGAAGTGGGTGAGGATGCCGGCTTGCGTTGGCTTGTTGTAGTACGGCGTAACGATCATGATGCCATCGGCGCCCGCCTTCTCGCTCGCTTTGTAGAGCTCGATCGCGTGTGCGGTCTCGTTGGAGCCACCGCCCGTGATGATCTTGGCCCGGCCTGCAGCGACGCTCTTGCCAACCTCAACAAGTTTGAGCTTCTCTGGGTCAGTGAGCGTTGACGTCTCGCCGGTCGTTCCGGTGACAACGATGCCGTCGGCGCCGGCGTTGATGACGTCATCCATGTGACGCTCAACCGCTGGCCAGTCGACCTCGCCGTCGCTGGTGAAGGGCGTAATCAACGCCACCAATACTTGTCCGAAAGGATTCTCTACAGTAGCCACGCCCTCTAGGGTAGCGTGTCTCGTTATCGAATGCGCTCACCTGGTCTGTTGAAGGCAGGATCAAGGCACATCCCGATCACGTGTTTACCAAACAAATTCGTGCAGTCTCGTCTGACAGAGACTCGTTAGCGGATTCTGCGATCGTTGACCGCTGAGAAACAGCTCACCGTGTGCCCGCTATAACGAAAAGAACGCGATCCACGGCAGCACCAAAAACACAATAACTATGCCGAGCAGGATAATCGCACGAAGTGGGCTCCTCGACAGGCGACGTCCCTGCGAAGCAATCTGGTTTGGCGCCGACCGCCCGCGTGAACGAGATCGTTTTATTGCCGAGGGGGTTGGTCTTGGCATCCGGTCATCCAAATAGCGATGTGTTTGATTCACTGTTTTGGGGGCAATGGCCGCGTACACAGCGCATAAGCCAACATACGCGTCGATGAGCGCCCGCCCTGTTTTGCCTTTGGTATACACGTATAAGCGATCGTCTAGGATTTCGACATCACAGTTGGCCGCATGGTCGATCAAGACGGACATCACATCGGGGGTCAGGATATAGAGCGCGTCAGCTTCATATTCTTTTGGGCAGTACAGCGCAAAATGCTGGTCGAAGTCTCCCTCCAGCGAAAGTCGTTGGGTATGGGCGTAGCTCACCGGCAGCTTGTTCCGGCCTGCACCAAAGAGTCCGGCACTATTCCTCGTCGAATCGAGCACGATATGTGGCAAATTTCGATCAAGCCGAAAGGTGAGGTACATCCACGATTTGTTGTACCTCACCCAGTCATAAATAAACGTGGTTGTGAACGTTTCCAGGTGAAGCTGACGCTTATCGTTGCTGTGCAACCCGTGGCTTGTAGAACCGAGGCTGCCAAGCCCAAAGATCATCCCCGGTAAATCTGGCCTGTAGCCTGTACTGGTATAGACGAGTTTATTATCCGCAGCGAAGCGGACAAGTTGGTACTGCACAATTGATGCGGTGATTCGCCCGCTGACGAAAATCCAGCATGCTACGCCGAGGACAAGAATGATGAGAAGGGTTGTTACCCACAATCGTTCGGCGGAATGACTTCGAGGGTCAATCACCTTGGGAACCAGAACGATAGCGGCAATTCCGACCGCAAGGAACAGCTTTGTTCCTCTCGTGAAAAACACTGAGTTCGGCTTTAGCTCGGGATGTTGCAGCTTGAACTCACGAATCTCAGCACGTGTCGGTTGAGTTTGGAGGGCCGTAAAATCGGTCGGCACGTTGGGGGATGTTTTGGCCACAATCTTCAGCGTACCCGCGAATCGATGGGCACAGCGCATCCGCCTCACCGGGGCTCGGCCGACTGTTAACGCCCGCGTTTTCCCTGCTCAGCTGTTACGCGCTTGGGCAGAATCGTGGCGAGCACCACGGCAGCTTTGTAGCGCAGCGACGGGACCGAAACGGCCCGACCTCTCAGGCTGTCGCGCAGACCTTCGCGAACCACCTGTTCGGTTTCGAGCCACATCCAATCGGGAATGTTGGTGGTTTGTACGCGCATCCGCTCGTGGAACTCCGTGCGGACAAAACCGGGGCACACCGCCGTCACGCTGACGCCGCGGTTCCGGTAAAAGATGTTTGCCCAGCGACTAAAGCTGATGACCCAGGCTTTGCAGGCTCCGTAGGTTCCGCGAGGAATAAAGCCGGCAACGGAGGCCACGTTGATAATTCGGCCGGCGCCGTTGGTGAGCATCCCCTGCAACGCCGCATGGGTGAGGCGCATTGGCACACGAACGAGCAGGTCGAGGTGCCGCTGCTCGTCATCAATCGTGTTTTCGTCAAAGGGTTTGCGAAGCCCAAATCCGGCATTATTGATGAGGAGATCGATGCGGTCAGTTGGATGCTGGAGCCGCGCCTCAACCTCGGCGAGCCCGGCGTCGTCAACGAGGTCTGCGGTCAACACCTCGACCTCGACTCCGTAGCGGAGATTCAGGCTGTCTGCGGCCATTTCGAGCCTGCCGGTATCCCGAGCAACGAGGACAAGGTCGTAGCGCCTGGCCGCAAGCTGACGAGCAAACTCGGCACCAATTCCGGATGTTGCTCCTGTGATGAGGGCGGTGCGTTTGGCCGCCGCAACTCTCGGCGCTGAACTGCTGCTACTCGTGCTCATGTGTTCACTGTACCTGCCGACGACCCGCATCTTGGTGTGCCGTTCCGGAAGGGATCGTCACACCAAGACGCGGGTTATCTTACGAGTTTGCCGCCGAGTGCTGGCGGCGGCGACGGATGATGAGCGCCGCACCGAGTGCTGTAATAAGCACCGCGAGCACAACCAGCGGGCCGGCCTCTGCACCGGTGATCGCAAACGGCCCGGCACCGATTGCCCCTGTACCTCCCCCGCCAATTCCACCGGCGACGGGTGGAGCCGCCGAGTCGGTTGGCTGAGGGAGCGGGTTGCCGTCGGGCGTGACCGAGAAGCGTGCCTCGATGACCTTGCCACTCTGGCTTCCCGTGAGCGTGACGGTGTGTTCGCCAAGCTCAGTTGGTGCTTGTGCAGAGATCACTGCTGTGCCGTTCAGCACATCCGTTTTGGGCACATTGACGGGCTCAGACTGAATAACACCCGTCAGCTGGCGGTCACCGGAGAGACCGGCAACGCTGATCGCAAGGTCTTCACCGGGAGCGAACGTCGCCTTTTGCAGCGCGACGGATGCCGAAGCGCTCAGCGATGACAGGTCCCGGTTGAGCTGCAACGCGTTTGCGATTGTAAAGAAGTTGTCCGTCTGATCGATCAGGCCAACCACGTTTGCGGCCCCAGGACCGTAACCGGCAACGCGAAGCTGTGACCCGGTGTGCTGCTGCGACCCGCCAGCAGCTGCCGTTCCGTACGAAATCTTCATGACGGTGCCATCAACCGTTGTGACGGCCGTGCTCAAACTCGTTGGCGGGGTGCTGTCAACAATCTGGCTCGTGTGGGCGTGGTCTGCCGTCACGATAACCATGGTGTTGCCATCGGCCTCAGCGAATTTCAGCGCTGACTGCACGGCCTCGTCGAGGTCAATGGTTTCGCCGATTTGCCCGCACGCGTCAGCGCTGTGGTCGCGCTTATCAATGCTTGCGCCTTCAACCTGAAGGAAGAACCCCTTTTCGCTGTCAGAGTCGAGTAATGAGATCGCCTTATCGGTGAGGCTTGAAAGCGACAGTTCCGCTGGGAGGCGACCGGCGCTCTCCTGGCACGTGACCGCGCTGTTTGCTCCTCCGACCGTTGCCGTTGTTGGAGCATAGCGAGTTGGGAAATTCCCCGCGGTGAAGAGTCCAAGCACTGGCTTCTCCTGTGAAGCTTCGGTCACTGCCTCGAGGCCAGCAACATCGCCAACAAGCTGGTAGCCGCGTTTGGCCGCCTGCTCGTTCAGCGTGAGGTCTTTCCATTCCCCCGCTTTTGCTGTCTGGCTGAAGGATGCTGCGCCTCCTCCGAGGGTGACATCAGCACGAGTGTCAAGCAGTTGCTCGCTAATTGAACCGAGGCCGCCGTTCTCCAGCGCGTCTGCACCACACGAAGCGCTATCTGGCCCGTAGCAGCTGCGAGCGCCAACATGTGCAACCTGCACGGCAGGCGTAGCATCCTGAATTTCGGCGGTGCTCACGTTGCCGGTGCGAAGGCCGTTTGCCTTGGCAAGCTCGATGAGGGTGTTTTGCGGGGTGCCGTCGATATCAACGGAGATGGCATTGTCGTACGTTTTTGTTCCGGTCGCCCAGGCTGAGCCGGTCGCGGCAGAGTCGGGAACGTAGTCAGGGAGCCCCTTATTCGCGCCATCCTTATACAGGGAGTATGTCGTGTACTGTCCCGTGAGTGGGAGGGCGTCGATGCCGGGGAGTTGCCCAGCCGCACCATAGGCGTAGTTGCGGGCGATCGTGATTTCGCTGTCGCCCATGCCGTCTCCGATAAGCAGGATGACGTTCTTCGCAGGGCCGTCAGCGATGGATGCGCGCAGCGACGCGGTGTTGTCGCTGTCGTTCCGCGCGGCCCCACCGTTGTCTTTGACCTCTGCAAACGCGGCGGTTGTGCTTGCGAAACTCAGTGCAACAACAAGCGCGCCGCTGGCTGCGGCAATTCGAGTGCCTCGTGTTGGCGACTTCGAAACGGATGTTCTCATGAAATGATCTCTCCTGAATTCTGGTCCGACCCGTGTCGGCACCGCGTTCTAGACAATCGGCAGAGGGCAAACACCTTGTGAACGGTTGGCGTCCGCGCGACTGCTGCTGAGCCAAGAGGTGGTAACGCGCATATCGCCTACGGTTTTTCTGTCATGCTTCGTCACGTTCGTTGTGGCGTCGTTGCAACAGATCTACCCTGTGTTCATGTCAGTACCGGTCGCCCTCATTCTGCTTGGTTCGCTCCTTGTGTTTGCGCTGCTCCTTGCTGGCTTCTACTCGTGGCGCACCGGCAAGGCAACTGCTGCACCCGCAGGACAGCAGATCGTCATCAGCCCGATACAGGCCGGGCTCGGCGATTCCGCAGCCGACCATTCGGCTGATGGGCTGTCTCGGTCCGCAGATAGCTGGGGCTCGAGGATCACGCTGCTTCAGTTCTCCACCGAAATTTGCGCAAAATGCCCGGCAACCCGTCGCCTCCTCGGCGCAATCGCCGACGAACGCCCAGACGTACAACACGCAGAGGTAGATCTCACCCACAGACCAGATCTCGCTGCCACCCATCGAATTCTGCAGACCCCCACCGTCTTCGTTCTGGATGCAGAGGGCCGCTTGCTTCACCGAATCGGCGGCGCCCCAACGGCCGCCACCGTCACCAACATCCTCGAGCCCCTTGGAGTCAATCGTGTCGCCGTCTGAAGCATCCGAAGCAACGCCAAAAACGCAACCGAAGGGCATCGATCCTCGGGGCCCAAGATTTGGTGCAACAATCACCTCAGTTCTACTCGCAATAACGGTTTTCCTCGGCCTCATCGGCACCTCGGCCTCACGCCTCGTTGGGGAAACCTCCCCTCCCGTCGATTTGGGCTGGGCCCTGCCATCGCTCACGATTGCCCAGCGAGCAGCTGACCCAGCATTCATCCTGCTGGTCATCATCGCTGCGCTCTTTGCGTGGGGTGCGTTCGCCGGAATCCAGCGGCATCCGTACGGGCTATTCTTTGCACGGGTCATCCGGCCACGCCTTGCGCCAAGCTCCGAACGCGAAAACCCGGCAGCGCCAACGTTTGCGCAGGGTGTTGGCCTCATCGTCGTTGGAATCGGCCTCGTTCTTCACCTCGCAGGCGTTCCGCTCGCCCTCCCGCTTGCCGCGGGGGCCGCGTTTATCGCCGCGTTCCTGAACGCTGCGGTCGGTTTCTGCCTCGGATGCCAGATCTATCTGCTGCTGCAGCGAGCCAAACCTGTTGGCCTGCGCCCAAACGCCACGTAGTCTGGTGAGATGCCTCAGCACGAGCGACTCAACAACACGGAAAACCCGGGTACGCCCCTGACCATCCTCATCACTGGCGCATCGGGGCTCATCGGCACAGCGCTCGCGGCAAGGGCAACGGCTGACGGCCATCACGTTCGCCGACTGGTGCGGCGCGTTCCCTCAGCGGCAAATGAGTTTCGCTGGGACCCATCAACTGGGCTCATCGATTCCTCTGCCCTCATCGATGTGGATGTTGTTGTCAACCTGGCGGGTGCTCCTCTCAACCGGTTACCGTGGACGCCGGCCTATAAAAAGAAGATCCGCCAGTCTCGGCTTGATGCCACCAACACCGTTGTTGAAGCCATGCGAGGGATGCAGACGCCGCCCGCTGTGCTCCTCAACGCTTCCGCGGTTGGGTACTACGGTCATCGTCCTGGCGAAAAACTTGTGACCTCTCCTGCTCGTGGAACGGGGTTCCTTGCCGACGTCTGCGTCGCGTGGGAGGCCGCCGCACAACGTGCGCCGGAAGGCGTACGAGTGGTAACGCTGCGAACCGGCATCGTATTGTCGCGGACGGGAGGCGTTCTCCCGTTGCTCGAACGAATCGCGAAGGTTGGACTCGCTGGCCCACTCGGCTCGGGCACTCAGCACTGGCCGTGGATCAGCCTGCGCGACCATGTCGGCGCACAAATGCACCTCATGACGGCCGACGTTTCAGGCCCCATCAATATTGTTGGGCCAGAGCAGGTCACCGCTGCAAAGCTCATCACAACCGTCGCGCATGCGGTACACCGCCCTTATTGGCTGCCAGCCCCGCGGTTTGCCCTCATCGCGCTCCTTGGCGACGCGGCCCGCGAGCTACTTCTCTCCGACCAAAACGTGTACCCTCGCCGACTGCTTGATGCCGGCTACGAGTTCCACGATGCGCGCATGGAACAGCTCGTTACCGACCTGTACGCGCGATAAACCGGCCCTATCCGCGTGCGAGCACAATCGCTTTGCGGATAGCCTGGCGCGCGCGACGCCGGTCGCCACAGGCGTCGTAAGCGAGCCCAAGGCGAAACCAGGCCATCCAGTCGGTTGGATGCTGCTCGGCCTCACGCTGGTAGGCGGGGAAGGCAGCATCTGCCGCAGCGCGGTCAAACCGCCCGCTTGGGCTCGTTGGCAACACGGCGGCTGGGCTGAGGGCTCCTGGAGCATCCTCATCGATCGAGCCAGCCTCAAACGCTGCATCCTCTGCGTCGAGAAGCTCCGCGTGCAGCTGGCTCGATTTTGCGCCAAAGGACATCTCTCGCCAGACGGCCCACACCGTAATCAGAGGGAGAACGGTAAGCGCAATTCCGATCAGGATGCCAACGGCACTTCCGGAGGTCAGCATGAGCCAGGCACGCTGCCCAACAAGCACGACGTAGAGGCCAAGCAGTACAACCATGACGATGACGCCAATAAGCGTCTTATTCACGAGCGGGCCTCCGCGTCAGGAGTTGCGCGAACCTTCGAGAAGTCGAGGCCAAGCACCTGGTCGAGGCCAACGGTAAGCCCCGTCGCCGTAGTGACGGCCTTGAGCGCCGCGCGCATCCCAGTTGAGTAGGCCTCTGGCGAAATCGTGTCGTGCGTAATGGTGAGGACTTCTCCCGTTCCACCCAAAATCACCTCTTGCTTTGCGAGGACCCCTGCCATCCGAAGGCTGTGGATTGGGATGCTCGCCACCTGCTCGCCCCGCGCGATCTGGTCTGCGAAGGGCGCCTCCACCGGCCCACGGTCGCCGCGAGCCGCAGCAATCAGCTCTGCCGTGCGGACTGCTGTACCCGAGGGCGAATCGATCTTGCCAGCGTGGTGGGCTTCGATGATCTCGATGGAGTCAAAGAACTGGCCGGCAATTGTTGAGAGAGCCGTGCCGAGCACGGAGCCTATCGAAAAGTTTGGGATGACAACAATACCAACATTTGGTTGTGTGACCAGCTGTGTGCGCAGCTGTGCCAGCCGGTCTGCCGACCATCCGCTCGTGCCAACAAGCACGTTAATACCGTTCTCAACGGCAAACGACACCACAGCTGGCGAAACGGCCGGGGTGGTGACGTCAATCACAACGTCGGCACCAAGCATGTCGCTCAACGGCGTCTGCGAGCCAAGCTCGGCGTGTATGGCGAAGCCGTCAAGCTCGTTAACAATTGACCGGGCCAAACGGCCCATCCGCCCTGAGGCACCTGCAATGGCAACGCGTGTAGTCATGGGTATAAGGCTACCGCGTTGCCACTGGGAGATCCGCGCAAACGGTAGCCTCACGAAATACGCGAGGGCTACCCAAGAATCGCTTCGGGAAGACCGGTGCGCAGTTCAACCGGCAAATGTGACAGGTCGTTGTGAACAAGAAGGGACCAGGGGCGTCCGGGACGCTGCTGGATAATCGTCAGCCCGCAATTGGCCTGGTTGATGCCGAGCCAGCGCCACTCAGGGGCATCCATGACCTCCCGAACAAACCAGGCAATCACAAAGTTATGCGTCACGATCAGCTCATGCTGGTCGCCCTGATGCCCAAGAAACTCTGCCGTTGCATCTTCCATCTGCGCGCGCCCCGCATCAATCTCGTCTTCCGTATAGGAATCAAAATACGAGTTGTAGACCTCAGGCATGCCATCGACCCTGCCGGTTGGCAGGCAGTCGAGCAGCAGGCTTGAGGGTTGCGATTCGAGCGACGGCATCATGTCAGTCATCACCCGAACGGTTTCTTCTGCACGGCGCAGCGGAGAGTGCCATGCTGCGTTAAACGGGATGCCGCTCAACCGCTCGGCAATCGCCTTCGCCTGGCGCTCGCCCCGAGGTGAAAGCGAGCCATCTGGGATGCCATGCTCGGCATCCACTTGCTCGCCGTGCCTCACCAGATACAAGGTTCTGGTCATCGGGATACCTCCAGCGCCGAACGGATGCTCAGCCCAGCCTTCGACTCGGAGAGGTCACCAACAACAACGGCCGAAAACTCACGAGAGGCGAGGTCTTGGGCAAGGGACTGAACGTCGTCAACGGTCACCTCGGCGAGCCGACGCAGGCTCTCATCAAGATCATAAAACACACCGAGACCCATCTCGCTGCGGGCGAGACGACTCATTCGGGTGTCTGAGTCTTCGAGGGCAAGCGCCGACGAACCCGCAAGCTGTCCGAGCGCGCGACGAAGCTCGTCATCGGTGATTCCATCGTTGGCGAGGCGACTGAACTCGTCTCGCAGCAGGCCGGTAACCTGCCCGGCTTTATCGGGCGCGCAGCCGGCATACAGGCCAAACAGGCCGGCATCCGAATAGGCCGACGAAAACGAATAGGTTGAATAGGCAAGGCCACGTTTTTCGCGAATCTCCTGGAACAGGCGGCTCGACATCCCACCGCCAAGAACGATGTTGAGGATGTTCATCGCAAACCGCCGATCGTCACCAGCGACAAGCCCGTTGACGCCAAGCATGAGATTGATCTGGGCACCGGGGCGCTCGATCTCGGCAATGGCCTCGGCCCGCTGCACGGATGCCGGCGGCACCGAGCGGCGTGGGGTTGGCGCGGCTACGGCATCCATCGACCAGTTTGACCAGTCGCTTGCTGCGGCATCAAGCGAAGAGGTTACCTCCGCGACGAGGGCATCGTGATTGACCGCGCCAGCGGCAGAGATTACCAGGGTTGAAGGGCTGTAGCGCTCGCGGTAGTGCTGCCAAACTCCCTCGCGGGTTGCGCCAGCGATGGTCTCGCGGTCTCCGCCGATTGGCCTGCCGAGCGGATGATCGCCAAGCACGGCGCTGAACAGTCGCTCGCTCGCCACATCGCCTGGATCGTCTTCTGCCATGGCAAGTTCTTCGAGGATGACTTCGCGTTCGGTATCGAACTCGTGCGGATCGATGAGCGAGCCGGTGACCATGTCGGCGATGACCGAGCTGGCCATCGAGAGATCGGTATCGCGCACTTTTGCGTAGTAACAGGTGAATTCTTTCGCCGTCATCGCATTATGCTCGCCGCCAACGGCATCAAAGCTCTGCGCGATCTCAAGCGCGTTTCGCTGTGAGGTGCCCTTGAACAGGAGGTGCTCAAGGAAGTGTGTGGAGCCGAGGCTACCGGCCGCACCGGTTTCGGTTGGCTGCTCGTCTCGCGAGCCGACGGTGACCCAGTAGCCAAGTGTCGCGCTACGCGCACCCGGCATCGATTCTGTGAGGATGCGCACACCGCTCGGGTGAACGGTTCGCCTGACCAACGTGTCACCACCAAGTGTGAAACTCATTTCGGGCACGTCTAAAGGAAAATCAACAGCGCTGGTCATTAGATATAGCCTAGGGCACCCCTCTGACTTTCCTCTAGCCAAGTACTACGCCAGGAGAGAACCGCCCTACGGTGGCGGCGTCACACAGAGCCGCTGGCCATTCACAAACGACTCAGGGCACCGCCAACAAACCGTCGAGAAGAGGCCTGACAGCTCTAGGCGTGCCTGCGGGCGCTGTAGGCCGATACCCGGTCAAGGTCGTTCAGCTGCTGCTCAGTGAGCCGCAGATCGGTGCTTGAAATCATGTCGTCGACGTGGGCAAGGGTGTCGGCGCTCACCACGGGAGCCACAATATTCTGCTTTGACAGCAGCCAGGCGAGGGCGACTGTTGCCGGGCTGACCCCGTGTTCGTGGGCGACGCGCTCGACAACCGCGAGCACGCGGAAGCCGTGGCGAGTGATGTGCTGCCCAGCACGCATGCGACGCGCGTTCCCCACCCCGTCTGCCCGGCTGCGATATTCGCCGCCGAGGAATCCGTGGGCCAGAGGGAAGTGCGGGATAACCCCAAGTTGCTGCGCACCGGCGGCAAGCGCCGCGTCGGTTTCGTATTCTTTGCGGTGCATGAGGTTGTAGTGCTCTTGGATTGCTTCAAATCGAGGCAGGCCGTTTGCCGAAAGTACGCGTGCCTCCATGAGGCGCGAACCGCTGTAGTTTGAAGCACCGAGGTACCTGACTTTGCCACTTTCGATCAGCTCGTGTGCAGCAGCCAAGCTGTCTTCGAGCGGTACAAACGGGTCGTCAAAGTGGAAGTACAACAAATCGATGTAGTCGGTTTGCAGCCGCTCAAGCGAAGCCTCAACTGCGGCGAGGATGCCACGGCGCTTGAGGCCTGGATTGTCGACGCTTTGCCCGACCTTGGTGGCGAGCACAACCCGATCGCGGCTGCCGCGCGTACGCAACCAATTGCCAATCATCATTTCGCTCTGGCCCGAAGCGTAGTTGTCTGCCGTATCGATGAAGTTGCCGCCGAGCAAAAAGAATCGGTCGAGGATGCTCATACTCGTTTGGCGGTCGACGGTCCAGCCAAACACACTCGTGCCAAGCGCGACGGGGAACACCCGAAGATCGCTGTGCCCAACGGGTCGGCGGACACCGGCGCGGGCAAGTGTGATGGGTTCGGTATACGTGTTTTCGGGTAGCTGCGCCGAGGGAGTTGCCGCTTCACCATGAGCAGGATGCGCCGCCGGGACGATTCCGAGGGTGCGAGCAACCGTGCTCGCCGTGTTCTTGGACGTGGCCGTGAGCTTCGAAAGCGAGCCCTGCGCACCCCAGATCATTGATACTCCTCGTAGATCGTTATCGTATGACACGTACACTACGGCACAACACCGACACTCACCGGCATATGCAGCAAGCGTTATCAATTTGTTTCGGAGTGAGCGCGCATAACCGCCTGCCACCGACGGATGCACTGGGCGTTGCCAATCACCGGGGAGTGTTGCGAGTAAAAACTCCCACCCCGCAGCATCCCAATCCTCGGTACAGCAAAAAGGCCCGGTCGCAACGACCGGGCCTTCCTGTGTTACTTCGCGCCGATGACTCGGCGGTAAGCGTTATTCGCCTGAAGGCTCTTCCTCTTCGGGAGCGGCCTCAGCGGCTGCTTCCTCAAGAACGGGAGCGAGCGAAAGCTTGCCACGGTCATCGATCTTGGTGATCTCAACGAGCACCTTCTGACCGATCGACAGCACGTCGTCAACGTTCTCAACGCGCTTTCCGCCAGCGAGCTTACGCACCTCAGAGATGTGCAGCAGGCCATCCTTGCCGGGGAGCAGCGAGATGAAGGCACCAAACGCGGCGTTCTTCACAACGGTTCCGAGGTACTGCTCGCCAATCTCAGGGTTCTGAGGGTTGGCAATAGCGTTGACCTGAACGCGGGCTGCTTCGGCAGAAGGACCGTCAACCGCACCGATGTAGACGGTTCCGTCGTCATCGATTGAGATGTCGGCGCCGGTCTCGTCCTGGATAGCGTTGATCGTCTTGCCCTTAGGCCCAATGAGCTCACCGATCTTGTCAACAGGAATGTTGACCGTGATCACGCGAGGAGCCGTTGGGGCCATCTCGTCTGGAGCGTCGATTGCCTGAGTGAGCACGTCGAGGATCGTGGTACGAGCCTGCTTTGCCTGTCCGAGCGCGCTGATCAAAACCGAGGCAGGGATGCCGTCGAGCTTGGTGTCGAGCTGGATGGCCGTGATGAACTCGCTCGTTCCGGCAACCTTGAAGTCCATGTCACCGAGGGCATCTTCAGCGCCAAGGATGTCGGTGAGGGCGGCGTAGCGCGTCTCTCCGTTTACCTCGTCGCTGACAAGTCCCATGGCGATACCGGCAACGGGCGCGCGCAGTGGCACACCGGCGTTGAGCAGCGACAGGGTCGACGCACATACCGAACCCATCGAGGTGGATCCGTTGGAGCTGAGCGCCTCGGATACCTGACGGATGGCGTAGGGGAACTCTTCGCGCGAAGGCAGTACGGGCACGAGTGCACGCTCTGCAAGGAATCCGTGACCGATTTCGCGGCGCTTCGGGCTTCCAACACGGCCGGTTTCACCGGTCGAGTATGGCGGGAAGTTGTAGTGGTGCAGGTAACGCTTTGCCTTGACGGGCGAAAGCGAGTCAATCTGCTGCTCCATCTTGAGCATGTTGAGCGTGGTCACGCCAAGGATCTGGGTCTCTCCGCGCTGGAAGATAGCCGAACCGTGAACGCGAGGAATAACCTGGACCTCGGCGTCAAGCGCACGGATGTCGCTCAGACCACGGCCGTCCATACGAACGCCCTCGGTGAGGATGCGTCCGCGAACAACGTTCTTGGTAACCGACTTGTAGGCTGCGCTGACCTGTCCAGCGGCATCCGCGGGAAGTTCACCAGCATCGATCTTGACGCCAATAGCAGTAACGACGCGCTCCTTGAGCGCGCTGTCTGCGTCCTGGCGAGCGATCTTGTCGGCGATCTGGTAAATGTTGACCAGTTCTGCCTCAGCAAGTGCGGCAACGGCGGCGAGGGTCTCGTCTGCGTAGGGAGGGAACACCGGGTAGTCGGCGATTTCCTTTGCTGACTGGGCGGCAAGCTCGGCCTGAGCTTTGACCAGCTGCTTCAGGAACGGCTTCGACGCCTCGAGCCCCTGGGCAACAACTGCCTCGTCGGGCTTCTGAGCGCCACCCTTGATGAGGTTCCAGCAGCCTTCGGTAGCTTCCGCCTCAACCATCATGATGGCAACGTCTTCGCTGCCGTCGGCGTTGGTGACAACGCGACCGGCAACCATGAGGTCGAATACGGCCTCTTCGAGCTGGTCAACGGTTGGGAACGCAACCCACTGGTCACCGATGAGTGCAAGACGCACACCAGCGATAGGGCCGGAGAACGGCAGGCCAGAGATCTGGGTGGATGCCGAAGCCGCGTTGATCGCGAGGGCGTCGTAGAACTCGCCAGGTGCGATGCTCAGAACCGTAACCACGATCTGGACCTCGTTGCGGAGGCCAGAGCGGAACGACGGGCGAAGTGGGCGGTCGATCAGACGGCACACGAGGATGGCCTCGGTCGAGGGGCGTCCCTCGCGGCGGAAGAACGATCCGGGGATCTTTCCTGCCGCGTATGAGCGCTCTTCAACGTCAACCGTCAGTGGGAAGAAGTCGAAGTTTTCTTTCGGGTGCTTGCCGGCGCTCGTGGCCGAAAGCAGCATTGTTTCTTCGTCGAGGTAGGCGGCTACTGCGCCCTGTGCCTGCTGTGCGAGGCGTCCCGTTTCGAAGCGGATGGTACGAGTACCGAATTTTCCGTTGTCGAGAACCGTCTCGGCAAACTTAATTTCTGGACCTTCCAAGAGGTCTTTCTCCTTACATGAGGAGCACGCATGCAGCGTGAAACACCACCGTTATTCACCGGGGCCGTCACTCTCAGGAGTTCGAGCCTGCCGGTTGTGGCACTTCAAGGATCGCTGCTGATCAACAGTAGAAAACCACCATGCCGCTTGCATAGTAATCCACCACCGAAGACCAGCGCCCTGCTTGCACACTCATCTTAAGCGCGGCGAACCGCGCACTACCCGAATGGGTAACGAGCCAACTCTACCAGAGGGCGGTGATTTTATGCCGATGCACGCATGATAAGTCCCCTGGCATAGTTCGCACGGTTCTGCACATCTTGCATCTGGGCAGCACGGTTGAAGACGACAGGCTCCATTGTCTGATAGGTGAAAGCACCGTTGGTGATCGTGATCTGCACATACCCAACTACGCGCTCCTCCTTCACCAACAGAAAAAGGAGTCCGAGCAGAAGAAAGAAGAATCCGATTATCGCAAGCGCAATGGCCCAGCCCGGGGTGTAGCGCTCGGAGCGCGTCTGATCAGCAATAAATATTTGCGTTCCGCGCAGTGGAACAGTACCTATGGGGGTCATCACCCAGGCCTCGCTGAAGGCGGCATCACCAAGATGCACAACGGGCGGGTAGACCTGTGGAGAGCCCAGGCCTACTGGAAGTCCTTGTTGATTTTCAATTGAATTGAACTGAGACATTCGGCTGCCTTTTCTAGATTGGTCGGATACCGACATTCCGCCGCCTCCACGGGCCGCCAAGCAATCGGAAACAGTAGCTCAGAGGAGAAACCCCTAAAACACTATTCCCCAAAAGACTATCCACAAAAACAGTTCACTGCCCGCGCTTCAGAACATACGACAAGTAGGGTTCCCGCCTGGCTCGAAATACACCGCCCTCGATAGTTACACTCAAGCATGAGCACACTGAACTGGAGCCCCCACCAGCCCACTCTGCACACGGTCACTGCAACGGGGAAGAACATCATCTTGCGTCCATGGAACATCAGCGACGCTGATGCCGTCTTCCGTGCCTGCCAAGATCCGGGCATCACTCGTTGGACCACCACGCCGGACCCATATCTCCCAGAGCATGCCGCGAGCTTCATCGAAGCGTCGACGTTTGGTCCCTGGGATTCGGCTTCCGGCGCTAATTTTGCCGTTGCAAACGAGGCAACCGACGAAGTAGTTGCCTCGTGTGGTTTTGTTCGAGGAGAAGACGCTCATTCACGCGCCGAAATCGGATACTGGGTGGCACCTTGGGCGCGACGCCAGGGCATCGCGGCCGCGGCCGTCCGGGCTTTGACACGCTGGGGCTTTGAAGATCTTGGACTGGAACGGATCATTATCGAGGCCGCGACAGATAACGAAGCATCTCAGCGGGTTGCCCTTTCGTCCGGGTTTATCTGGGAAGGCATCCAGCGAGCTCGGGAGCAGAAGGAAGGCCACCGGAATGACCTCGTGCTGTTTTCCAGACTTCCGAGTGATCCTCAGTTCCCTGAGTAACGCAGAGCTTGCACTAAGATTTCGAGGTGACTTCAACCGTTTGGCTTTCGCTCGTTTCCGCGACGCTCGTCATCAGCCTTACGCCGGGCGCTGGCGCAGTCAACACCATGTCTAATTCGCTCACAGTTGGCTGGCGACGTTCAATTTGGGGCATCATCGGTCAACAGCTCGCGCTCCTCGTCCACGTGATCATCGTTGCGGCAGGCGTTGGCGTGCTGGTAACAAGCTCGCCCCCACTCCTCACGGGAATTCGGTATGCGGGCGCTGCCTACCTCGCTTACCTTGGCATCCGACTCATCGTCACCAAGACCAAGGCCACAACCGACGACGGTGCGACAACGATATCCAACAGCACTGGCAGCGCTTTTGGGATGCTGAGACGCGGTCTCTGGGTAAACCTGTTAAACCCAAAAGCTATTGTGTTTTTCTTAGCGTTCATCCCGCAGTTCATTCGACCCGACGAACCGCTACTCCCCCAATATGCGCTTCTGACGGTGACCGTGGTTTGCGTCGATGTGCTCGTCATGTGGGGATTCTTCGCCTCGGCGGCAAAGCCATTCCGGCGCTACGTGTCAACACCTCGCGGCCAGCGGGTGTTGAACATCGTGTTTGGCTCGCTCTTTCTCGCCGTTGCCGTACTGCTGCTCTTCATTCATTAGCCGGGTCGGAGACGACAAAAACCACGCAAGAAACACATCTTGCGTGGTTTTTGTCATGCTCGAGAGGTGAGCGTTAGCCCATCGTGTTCACGATGAGTCCAATGTGCGTGAAGAAGTTCAGTGCGCCGAAGAGGAAGAATCCGAGACCGGACACTCCCCAGACAATCGCCATAACCCACTGCAGCTTGGTGAACGTCGACCCCCGCTTGAAGGTACGAATGGCAAACGGGAACAGGAGCGCTCCGAGGCCCACGAGGGCAAACAGTCCTGACATGAAGATCGCTTCAACCATCGGATACTCGGCAAACGCGCCAGAGATGGGCTCTTCCGGCGGCGCTGCGAACAGCTGGAAGAGCACACCAGCGAAGGCAATGGCGATGAGGCAGAGGCCAAAACCAAACACGAGGAGCGAGAGCGGGCGGCTCACTCCTGCAAGGTAGGCAGCAGGATCGGCGCTTTCGGAAATGGTGCGACCGCGCTTCCACAGGTAGAACGCCGCGATGAGCAGCACAATGCCAAAGCCGAAGCTCGGCTCGCCAAAGATGATGTTGTCAAACGGAAAGTACTTGGCAAACGGCCAGGTGAGCGTCATATGCATGCCCGTGATGAACAGAATGATTCCAGGTGCGGCAAAGGCCATTGACCAGGACTCAAGATGCAGGTCTTTCTGGGTGGCGAGTGCGCGCCCAAAATAGACAAGCGTTATGAGCCCTGCCCCTGCTGCCAGAGACATGATGGTGTTATAGGTCGTCATTTGGGTCCAGTCGATGACCAGACCGGAGGCTTCGAGTGGAAGCATGGTGTTGTTCCTTTCAGCCGGCACGCCCGCATTGGCACACCGATTAGCTGTTATGTATACGTCCGTATAGTACTCCGGATTATACGTTTGTATAGTCTTGTCGTTTGTTCCTAAACTGGAGGAATGAAGAAGACGCTCGTCGACACGCCATCGAGCGGCCCCTCCGCCCACGAGCGAATGGTCGCCGCGGCGGCAAACCTGCTCATCGATCAGGGCCCGGATGCGATTACTCACCGCCGCGTCGCCGAGGCAGCGAACATCCCGCTCGGCTCGGCAAACTACTTCTTCCCCACCAGGCGAGAGCTCTATGCGTTTGCCGTCGAGGCCGCCGAAGCGACCCGGCTGGAAGCTGCGCAGCAGATCGCGGATGAACTGGCCACCGCATCCCGGTCGGCCACTGAAACGGCCAGGCTGCTGATCCAGACCTGGTATGCCCCACACGTGGGCCGCGACGTCGTTCGCGCACGCCTCAACCCAATGATTGATGCGCTGCACGACCCGGAACTCAGCACAGTAATGGCTGCTTCGCGACCTCGCTTACTTGCCGTGCTCACTCGGGTCTTGGAGAAGAGCGGCTTCACCGGGGTGACGGATGTGGACCTCGTTGCGCTCGTGCTAGACGGCTCGCTGCTCTACGAGCGAGAGACTGAGGACGCGGACCCACTCAGCAACGCAGAGCGCCAGGTGGCGCGGCAGCTCGTGCTCATCGCCAGCCAAGAATAAATCCGCACCCTCCCGCTGGCACAGCGTTATCGCCAGTTCACGAAGGCCACTCCCAACGGCGCATCTACGCCCAACCTAAGGGGGTGGGCGATGCGGCGACGCACGGGATGAGCCCGTGACCACTGGCTCAGTGTCGGGCGCTACCGTTGGCTAATTACGGCGGTGGGTAACATTCGCTTGAACCGGGTAGCGCAGCAACCGCTTCGCCGTTCGCGGGGATAGAGACGGGCACCTCGGCCCCGAACTGCAGCGAGATCGACGAGACCGGCCGTTCGAGACGGCATCCGGAACCGTCCGGATTTGGGATGAACGAGTGATCCCAACTGTCAAAGTCATACGTCAACTCGATCAGAAACGACAGCTCTGATTCGGGAGCGATGTTGATTCCGAGCGAGATGAGCGCAGAGCCATCAGGCTGAACAACAACGCTTAGGTTTGGGTCTCGCTGCCCCGAACTATCCAGAACATCGCTCACTACCCAATAGCCAGAGGGTTCGGCAGGCACGATAACGGAAACCCCAGCGCTTCCTTGATGCTCAGAAAGATTAGTAACCTTGGCCGGCACCCTCACCGCAAAGTCTCCGGAAAGTGGAGGATAGGGAAGCGTGAACGCGGGGATGCCGATGGCATAGTCAGGAATAGCAACGGGCGGTGCCGTCGTTGGCGACGGCGTCGGTATGCCCGTCGGGACGGGCGGGGACGGGAGCGGCGTCGAGTCGGGGGCGGCCGCGGTGTTGTCTGGGGATGGCGAAGCAACCACTGCGGTATCGCAGTCAACGGCGGCATGGGCCGGCTGACCAGCACCGAAGAACGTCAGACCGAGACCGAGCGCAAGAACAAGCGCAGCTCCTCGAACGGCTAGTCGAGCGTTTCGCACACGCCACACAACAATGGCCACCCCAACCAAGATGACCCCGACCGGCACAAGCCACAGCCCTGAAACGCTTTCAACTCCCGTATTCGCGAGACAGTCGATCATCAACGCAGCCTTCCTCCATACACGCGTGGGCACGCACAGGGGGCTACGTCCACACACTCACGGCCGTGAGCGCGGTAGGCATTAGCTTACTACCGCAACGCGATGACACGACTTCGGCGTGCCTGGCCATTCCTGCGCACAAAAAACGCCCCCACCGCCCGAAAGGCAGCGAGGGCGTTTTGAAGCGCGGCGACTTCGCCGAAACTAGACCGCGAGGCTGATGTTGCGCAGCGTGTCTGCCGAGATTTCCTTGTGCAGCTCGGTGAGCAGCTCGTCGGGCGCAGGCGAGTCGATGCTCAGCACGCTCAGCGCACGGCCAGCTTCTTCATCGCGGGCAATCTGCAGGCCGGCAATGTTGATTCCAGCATCGCCAAGGAGTCGGCCGTAGGTGGCAACGATCCCTGGTCGGTCCTTGTAGGTGAAGACGATCATGTGCTCGGCAAACGGCAGCTCAAGGTCAAAGCCGTTGATCTCAACAACCTTTTCCACCTGCTTTGGGCCGGTGAGCGTGCCGGAGACCGAGATCTGCGTGCCATCGCTGAGCGCACCGCGAAGGGTGACAACGTTGCGGTAGGCGTCAGAAACATCATCCGTCAGCAGTCGAACCTCGACACCACGCTGCTCCGCGATCAGCGGCGCGTTGACGTAGGAGACGGGCTCGGAAACGACATTGGTGAAGATACCCTTGAGCGCCGCGAGGCGAAGCACCTTGACGTCGTAATTGGACAGCTCGCCGTGCACCTCAACGTCAACGCTCGTGAGCGGGCTGTGAGCGAGAGCCGAGAAGACCTGCCCAAGCTTTTCGGTGAGCGGCAGGCCGGGACGAACGTAGGGGTCGATAACGCCGCCGGCGACGTTGACCGCGTCTGGCACGAGCTCACCAGCGAGGGCAAGACGAACCGACTTGGCAACAGATACGCCAGCCTTCTCCTGAGCCTCGTCAGTGGAGGCCCCGAGGTGCGGGGTCACGATCACGTTTGGCAGCGAAAGCAGAGGCGAATCCTTCGGCGGCTCCTGCACAAACACGTCGAGGCCTGCGCCGGCGATGTGCTTGGCTTCGAGGGCACCGTAGAGAGCGTCTTCGTCGATGAGTCCGCCACGGGCCACGTTAATCACGTAGGCGGTCGGTTTCATCTTGGCAAGCTGCTCAGCGCCAATCATTCCGGTGGTCTCAGGAGTCTTCGGCATGTGGATCGTGAGGAAGTCGGCCTGAGCAAGCAACTCATCCAGAGTGACGAGCTGCACACCGAGCTGCTGGGCGCGGGCACTCGTCACGTAGGGGTCGTAGGCGACCAGCGACACGCCAAAGCCCTTGAGGCGCTCAGCGATCAGGGCGCCGATGCGGCCAAGTCCGACGATGCCGACGGTCTTCTCGAACAGCTCGGTTCCGGTGTATGCAGAACGCTTCCACTGGCCGACCGAGAGCGCTTCGTGCGCCTGCGGGATGTGGCGGGCAAGGCTCAGGATGTGACCGACGGTGAGCTCTGCCGCGCTAATAATGTTGGAGGTCGGTGCGTTGACCACCATGACGCCGGCAGCGGTTGCCGCCTTGATGTCAACGTTGTCAAGCCCAACGCCAGCGCGAGCGATGACCTTGAGCTGCTTGGCAGCCTGCAGGACCTCTGCATCCACCTGCGTTGCGGAACGCACCAGGATGGCGTCGGCGGATGCGACGGCAGAGAGCAGTGCGGGACGGTCGGTGCCGTCTACGTTCACAACATCGAAGTCGGGGCCGAGGGCCTCAACGGTTGCGGGGGACAGTTCTTCAGCGATCAGCACGACCGGCTTTGTCACGAGGGAATCCTTCGGTGGCTTAGGCTTCATTGAGCGAGATGGAGTCGCCTGCCAACAGAGAGGCAGGTCACGTTAATCCTATACCTCGGGGGAAGGCCGCCAGACCGTGTGACGCGGAGCGGCAGGCTGCTCCAAGTTGTCCCCCGCGCTCGCCTAGGCCACTGTTGTTCTATGACTGCAACGCTTGTGGCCCGTGACCTCGCGGGCGGCTACGGCCACACCACGCTCTTCTCCAAACTCTCGTTTACCGTCGCGCCCGGCGATGTGATCGGTGTTGTCGGGGCAAACGGGGCCGGAAAGTCGAGCCTGCTGCGCATCCTCGGCGGCGAGCTGGAACCGCTCGAAGGCACGGTATCCCTCGCACCAAGCGACGCCTTTGTCGGCTGGCTGCCGCAGGAACACGAGCGCGTTCCTGACGAAACCATTGCCGCGTACATCGGCCGGCGCACCGGCTGCACGGCAGCCACCGCCCTGATGGAGCAGACCGCCGCAGAACTCGGCTCAGACTCCCCCGGCGCCGACGACCGCTATTCGGTCGCCTTCGACCGCTGGATGACGAGTGGCGCTGCCGATCTTGACGACCGCATCCCAGGGGTGCTTGCCGATCTTGGGCTCGATCAATCGGTGGATGCCACCATGACGTCGCTCTCTGGCGGCCAGGTTGCCCGCGTCGCGCTCGCAGCGCTTCTCCTCAGTCGCTTCGACATCGTGCTACTCGACGAGCCAACCAACGACCTTGACCTCGATGGCCTCGCAAAACTCGAAACCTTCGTGCGTGGGCTCAGGGGCGGCGTGGTGCTCATCTCGCACGACCGCGAGTTTCTCGCCAGGTGCGTCACAACGGTGGTAGAGCTCAACCTCGCCCAGAACTCAGTTGCCCTCTACAACGGCGGCTATCAGGCGTTCCTCGACGAACGCGAGGTTGCCAAACAGCACGCACGAGATGCCTACGAAGAGTTCGCCTCGAAGAAGGCAGACCTCACCTCGCGGGCGCGCACCCAGCGCGAATGGAGTTCGCAGGGCGTGCGCAACGCCATCAAAAAGGCACCGGACAACGACAAGATCCTGCGGAAGGCATCCGCCGAATCGAGCGAAAAGCAGGCGCAGAAGGTGCGGCAGATGGAGTCCCGCATCGCTCGACTCGACGAGGTCGAGGAACCGCGGAAAGAGTGGAAACTGCAATTCACGATCGGCTCAGCACCTCGGTCAAGTGCCGTGGCAGCGACCCTGCGCAACGCGGTTGTGCGCCGCGAGGGGTTCTCGCTCGGTCCCGTCTCGCTCTCGGTAAGCGGCGGCGAACGCATTGGTATCACGGGACCAAACGGCGCCGGCAAATCCACACTGCTCGCAGTGCTGCTTGGCAGGCTGACACCCGACGAAGGAGACTCCTCGCTTGGCGCATCGGTTGCAATCGGCGAAGTTGACCAGGCAAGAGAACTCTTTGTCGGCGACCGACCGCTCGCCGACCGATTCGAGCAGATTGTCCCCGCAATGACCAGCGCAGAAGTACGCACGCTCCTTGCCAAGTTTGGGCTCAAAGCAGACCACACGTCGCGCGCTGTCGATTCGCTTTCGCCCGGCGAACGCACCAGGGCAAGCCTCGCTCTGCTCCAGGCAAACGGGGTAAATCTGCTTGTGCTTGATGAGCCAACCAACCACCTTGATGTTGAAGCGATCGAGCAGCTCGAAGAGGCGCTCGAATCGTACGACGGCACGCTCATCCTCGTCACGCATGACCGCCGGCTGCTCGAAAACGTGCGCCTCGATCGGCGCTGGGCGGTGGATGCCGGGGTGGTCACCGAGCTCTAGGGCGCCGCGTTCTCTCGGCTCAGCGTTCTCTCGGCTCAGCGGCTTGACGCAGTATCTTGGCGCAGTAGCTTGGCGCAGCTGCATCCACCACCCAACCTGGCACAACCTCAGGGTCGGTTCAGGGGCTTCCCCCATAGCCGCTCGCTGGCATCGGTGACAGGGTTAACACCATGAACACGCAAGACTCAAACTACGGCCAACAGTCCCCCTACACCAAGCCAACCCCTGGCGCCGGTTTCTTCAACTGGGTCCGCTCGCTCAACATTGTCCGTAGCGACGACTCGTGGTTCGGCGGCGTGTGTGCCGGCGTTGCCCGCAAGATGCAGGTCGAGACCAAATGGGTTCGCCTCTTCACCGCAATTGGCGCGCTCTTCTTCGGCTCAGCGATCGTTGCCTACGTGGTTGCGTGGCTCGTGCTGCCTGACGAGCGTGGCAACATCCACTTCGAAAATCTGCTTCGCGGCTAGACAACCTACTAGGTGGTTTATTCGCGGACGCGTATGGGAACACATCAGCAGACTCAGTGTTCCCGATCGACCACATCCATATCGCCGACCGCCGGTGTTCCGTCAAGGCGCTCGTAGCGGACTAGCAGAGACCCCTTCGGGGAGGCGACCACCGGCTCAAGAAGCCTCAGGTTGGTGGGAACGGTGCCGTACTCGAAGATTTTCTTTCCCTCACCGAGCACAATCGGATGCACCCAGAGCGTTAGCCGGTCAAAGAGCTTCTCGGCGAGCAGCGTTTGCACAAAGTCGAGGCTGCCAATCACGTGGACCTCGTCGTGGCGCTGTTTGAGCTCGTGAACGGCGTCAACGGTGTTCTCCCCAAGCAGCGATGAGCGGGCCCATGCGGGGTTGAGCGCATGCCTCGATGCGACGTACTTAGGGAGTCGGTTGAACAGGTCCGCAATATCGCCCTGCTGATTTGGCCAGTAGGCGGCGAAGATGTCGTAGGTGCGGCGGCCGAGCAGCAGCGCATCCATCCCCTGCATCCCTTCCCAGATTTGGGCCCCAACCACCGGATCGATCAGCGGCGCTTGCCAGCCGCCAAAGGCAAAGTCATTCTCGGTGTCTTCGTCTGGCCCGCCTGGTGCCTGCGCGACGCCGTCGAGCGTTGTGAAGAGGTCGATGTGGATGAGTCCCATGATGTGCTCCGCCCTGTCGACCGTCGTCGAGTGGCGACGGACTCACGATTAAGCGTGACACACGACACGCCCCCAAACAATCCCAAATGCTCGGGTAGTTTCACGCATCGAGGTCGCAATAAATGCTGTCTTTTCGAGAAAAGAGGACATTTATTGCGACCTCGATCACGGCCGAAGAAGCGCGAGCTGCACGGGTACGGACAATTCGCGTTAGACGAAGAACGCGCCCAAGCGGAAGCGGTGCAGGATATCGACAGTGATGACCGCGACGACGGCTAGGCCCGTGAACAGGATGAGCGCCCGCAGCCCAAGTGAACGGCGGCGCCCGAGAAAGACGCACAGTCCAAACACAACGATGGGAAGCACAACGCCGCCGATAAGGATGGCCCACCCGCTCGCGGAGATTCCGGCGTCGAGCGCCGCGGCATAGCCGGTAATACCAATGACGTTGCCAATGCCGGAGAACACGTTATAGGCAAAGAACAGCGCGAAGAAGCCAGAGATTGTCCAGACGAGGACGCCTCGCGGAGTGATTCGCCGCTTCTCCGGAGTTGTATTGCCGGGGTTCAGGTTGGCGCCTAAGGCGCTGGTTGATTCGCTCATTGGATGATCACCTGCGGAAAGAGGAATGGAATCGGAACGATGATGATGGCGCCAACGGCAAGCCACAGCACGCGTTTCCAGGGCTTGGAGTTCATGGTCAAGCGGAATACCGTGAGGAACCACGCGGCAGGCGCGAGAGCCGCAAGCCAAATTGTGATTTGGAACATGATGTCGCCAAGAACACCGCTGGTCGAACCGGTTGCCGCGTAGTAGGCCGCGTAATCGCGGGCGGAGAAGTACCAGCCAACGGTATAAAGCAGGTAAATGCCGGCCATAATGCCCATGATCACGAGCATGACGTCGCTCGTGCGAGGCTTTGCCGCTTCTTCGGCGGCGATCGCCTCAACATCAATCACGGGGTCGGACGGGACCCAGCCCTCGTTGCCCTCGGCGTCGTCGACAGTTGCATCCGGAGCAGGGCTCGCGGATGCGGCATCCGGCGACCGCCGGGTACGAGACGTAACGCTGGCCGGCTCTGCGGACGCCGCGCCGTCAAACGTGCGCTGCGGCCTGCGGCCCTTTGGGGTTTCTGGGGTTGGGCTGACGATGCGCCAACCGCCGGCTGCCTGCGCGGTCGCCGCCTCGCCAGCAGAATCTGCATCAGCACTCGCCGAGGAAGAATCCCCGAGAGAAGAGCCGTCGATCGGCGGTTCCTTGCCAGTCGTGTTGTCCTGCACCATGGTTCCTAGCGTAGCCGGATGAATCTATGAATCAGCAGGTAGCGTTCCTCGGCGGTACCGGGAAGCTTCCGGCCAAACTTACTGTGGGTCGGCCGAGGTCTCGGCCGCGCGGGCAATCTTCAAAAAGTCGTGAACGGTGAGCTGCTCGCTTCGGGTCTGCGGGTCAACGCCAGCCGACTCAATAATCGCGGATGCCGTTGTCGTGTCGCCGAGCACCGGCTGCAGCGACTGGCGCAGCATTTTGCGGCGCTGCTGGAATCCGGCATCCACGAGGGCAAATGTCGCAAGTCGCTCGACCTCTGTACCCAGGGGAATCTCACGACGGTCGAAGCCTACAAGCACCGAATCCACGTTGGGAACAGGCCAGAAAATCTGCCTGCTTACCTGGCCGTGGGTACGCCACGAGCCATACCATTCGGCCTTCACACTGGGCGCGCCATAGACCTTTGATCCGGGCGTTGCCGCAATGCGATAGCCAACCTCTGCCTGCACCATAACAACGCCGGCGAGCAGCGTTGGGAAGTGCTCCATAAAATGCAGCAGCACTGGCACCGAAACGTTATAGGGCAGGTTGGCGACCAAGCGCGCTGGCGCCTGCGGCAGCTCCGTGATGCGGAGGGCGTCCTGATGGATGACCGTCAGCGACGACTCTGGCGCCATGAGCTTGGCGGTCTCTGGCAGTTGGGCAGCGAGCCTGCCATCAATCTCAACAGCGACCACGGCAGCACCCGCCTCGAGCAGCCCAAACGTGAGCGAGCCGAGCCCAGGCCCAACCTCAACGACGGTCTCCCCCGGTCGCACGCCCGCAACGCGGACGATTCGGCGGACGGTGTTTGGGTCAATAACAAAGTTCTGGCCAAGCTTCTTCGTCGGCACAATGTTGAGGAGCCCAGCGAGATCACGGACCTCAGCCGGTCCAAGCAACTTCACACTTGGATCGAGCTCCTGCTCGTCGTCACTCATTTGCTGTCCCAGCTTCCGTAGACCTGCTCGGTGTTGTAGGCGATCTGCTCGCTGAGCGTATTGAGGTCGGCGTCAAGCACCATCGCCATATAACGAAGCGTGTTCGGGATGAGATATGCCGAGTTTGGTCGGCCACGATACGGCATAGGCGTCAGGAAGGGAGCGTCAGTCTCAACCATGATGAGCGACCGAGGAGCTACACGCAGCGACGAACGCAAATTTGTCGCGCTCTTAAACGTGACGGTTCCGGCGAACGACATGAACCAGCCGTGCTCGGCGCAGATCGAGGCAAGTTGCTCGTCGCCGGAATAGCAGTGAAACACTGTTCGCTCAGGAGCGCCAACCCGAAGCAGCGTGTCAACAACCGCTTCGTGGGCATCCCGGTCGTGAATTTGCAGCGCGATGCCGTGTCGCTTCGCGATTTCGATATGGGCCTCAAACGATTCGAGCTGACTCGCCCGGCCGTCTTCACCCGTTCGGAAAAAGTCGAGGCCTGTCTCGCCTACCGCGCGCACCCTTGGCTGCGAACCAAGCTCGTCAATCCCGGCAAGATGCTCGTCAAGCAGGCCACGCTCCGCAAGGCGGGGTGCCTCATTTGGGTGCAGCGCTACCGCGGCAAGCACGCGCGGATCCTTGGCAGCAAGCGCCGCAGACCAACGGCTTGTCGCAAGATCGGTACCAACCTGCACAACACCGCGGACGCCAACACGCTCGGCAAGGTCAAGCTGCTCGTACGCGTCGAGCCCCGACTCGCCATCCTCGATTTCGAGGTGCGTGTGGTTATCGTAGACCGGAACCTCAAGCGGTTCCGGCAGTGGTGGGTACGTGAGATCGCGCCCCTCGGTCTTTTCGCGGGCCCTAATGGGTTTCGCTTCACTCATCGGATGCCTTCGGCTGCCCTACGCGGTAGCAGCGGTTGAATCAGCGTCAATACGCGGGAACAGCGCCTCAAGCACGCTCACGGGAGTCTCTGGCGGCAGCTGCCCCCAGGTCCCGGCATCGCGAAGGTTCTGGCTCGCCAGCGAGCCGAGCACGGCTTCAGCGTTCAGCGCCTCCCACAGCTTCTCGGTGGCCAACGGGATGACGGGCGACAGCAATACCGCAAGGGCGCGCAGCCCTTCGGTTGCCGTGTACAGCACGGTTCCGAGGCGTTCGCGGGTCTCGTCGCTCTTGGCAAGCACCCACGGCTCCTGCTCGGTGATGTACCCGTTGAGGGCATCAACGATGGTCCAGATTGAGGCGAGCGCCTCGTGAATGTGGAAGGACTCAACAGCGGCATCCGCAGCCTTCGCGGCCTCGGCAACGATGCGCTGGATCTCGATCTCGGCATCCGTCACCGCGCCCGGAGCAGGCGTGACGCCGTCGTAGTAGCGCGAGTTCATGGCGAGCACGCGGCTGGCAAGGTTGCCAAAGCCGTTTGCGAGCTCAGCATGGTAGCGAGCGTGCAGATCTTCCCAGCTGAACGAGCCGTCCTGCCCAAAGCTCACGGCACGCATGAAGTAGTAACGGAATGCGTCAGAGCCAAACGTATCGGTGATCTCGTTCGGGGCAATACCGGTGAGTTTCGACTTCGACATCTTCTCGCCGCCAACAAGCAACCAGCCGTGACCAAACACGTGCTTCGGAACCTCAAGGCCAGCTGCCATAAGCATGGCTGGCCAGATGACGGCGTGGAATCGAAGGATGTCTTTGCCAACGATGTGGTTTGCCGGCCAGCGACGGTTGAACTCTTCGTCGTTCTCGCCATAGCCAACGGCCGTGACGTAGTTGAGCAGCGCATCGAACCACACGTAGGTGACGTGGCTGTTGTCCCACGGAATCGGGATGCCCCAGTCGAAGCTCGAACGAGAGATGGAGAGGTCTTTCAGACCGCTCTGCACGAAGGCAATAACCTCGTTGCGCGCACTTGATGGCTGCACAAAATCGGGACGCTCCTCATACAGGTCGAGCAGACGCTGCTGAAAGTCGCTCATGCGGAAGAAGTAGTTCTTCTCCTGCAACAGCTCAAGCGGCTTCGAGTGGATAGCGCACACCTTGACGCCCTCAAAGTCGCCGGTGCCAAGCACAATTTCGCTCTCTGGCTTGAACTCTTCGCAGCCAACGCAGTACAGCGCCTCAAACTCACCGGCATAGATGTGGCCGGCGTCGTAGAGCGTCTGCAGGAACTTCTGCACGTTCTTCTCGTGGCGGTCTTCCGTGGTGCGAATAAAATCATCGTTTGCCACGTCGATGGTTTCGAGTAGCGGAAGCCAGGCTTCCTTGACGAGCTTGTCAGCCCACTCCTTCGGGGTGACCCCATTTGCCGTCGCCGTGCGCAGGATCTTCTGACCGTGCTCATCGGTTCCGGTCAGCAGCCAGGTGTCATCACCCGACTGGCGGTGCCAACGAGCGAGCACATCTGCAGCTACCTCTGTGTAGGCATGACCGATGTGCGGTACGTCATTAACGTAGAAAATGGGCGTGGTAATAAAGAACGACGAGCCGGTGGACATACTCTCTATCCTACGGCCTAACAGGCCAGTGTTACGCCGAGTCGGCGACGCACAAACAGAGTTGTCGCAAACGCACCTTTCCGGGCTCGGCCAGGTGGATGTGTGACAACTGTTGCGGCGAGGGCTTCGCTAGTCGGGAAGGTCGGCTTCGACCTGCACAACGGGAACATGATGAACAGGAAAGTTGACCGAGTTCGCGATAAAGCAGAGTTCTCTGGCCCGACGGTGCGCGGCAAGCGCGGCATCCACCATCGCTGCGTCTTTGACCGTCACCACGGGGTGAAGGACCGCCTCGCTGAACGCGCCTCCCCCATGCCCGTCGAGTCGCATGCTGCCCGTCGCTGCATCCGTATATTCAACAACGACAACGCCAGACTCAACCGCGACGTGGAGGTAGGACATCATGTGACACTGGGCGAGAGCAGCCAGCAGCATCTCCTCAGGGTTCCAGCGACCGGGATCACCCCTGAACGGCTTATCGGCGGAGCCCTCGATGGGATGTTTTCCCTCGGCAAACACCGTGTGCTCGCGGCTGTACTCGCGGTAGCCGCTCGTGCCGCTGCCAAGGTTTCCCTGCCATTCGACAGTGACGGCGTACTGGTGGTCCCTACCAAGCGCGTTACCCATACGGCCATCGTACTCGCGGCGACGCTCGATGCCCCAAGACCGGCGAGAACGCGTCGGAGCGGGTAGGCTCGTACCCGATGAATAACGAGACGTTTAGCCTGAGTGACGCCGCACAACTCGCAGTGGTAACCCGCAGCGGTTTTGTGGAGTCCCGCCACGCCGGATCAGCCGTGGTGTTAGATGCCGACGGAGAGATCCTCCGCGAGCTTGGCAACCCGCGAGCCCTCATTTACCCGCGCTCATGCCTCAAGCCGCTTCAGGCCCTTGCCGTCATGACCAGCGGCGTCCAGCTGCTCCCAGAGCTCTCCGTCATCGCGATGGCCAGCCACTCCGGCACAGCAGACCACCTCGCGCTCGTGCAGCAGATTCTCAACCTTGCCGACCTCGATGCCTCTGCGCTGCAGTGCCCTGCCGATATTCCCGCCGACCGTGCGGCACGCAGCGAGGTCCTTCGCGAGGGCCTTGAGCCAAGCCCAATGTTTATGAACTGCTCTGGCAAGCACGCTGCAATGCTGCTGGCCTGCGTGGTGAACGACTGGCCCATCGAGACCTACCTCGAGCCAACCCATCCGTTGCAGCTGCACATCAAAGACACCGTGCAGCGGTTCACCGGCGAAAAAATCTCGGTCACGGGCGTAGACGGATGCGGCGCGCCCGTCTTCGCGGTTACCATTGTTGGCCTCGCCCGCGCCACAAGGCGCCTCATCACGTCGTCGACAACATCGCCGTTCCCACTGCACCGCCTTGCCGCAGAGCTCTACAAAAACGCGCTCGCGCACGGCTGGATTCTTGACGGCCAAGGCCGCCCCAACACCGTCGTCATCAACGAGCTCGGCGTGTTTGCCAAGTTCGGCGCAGAAGGAGTGATGATTATGGGTGCACCAAATGGCACCTCAGTCGCACTCAAAGTTCTTGATGGCAATCTGCGCGCCGCCACCGTGGCATCCCTTGAGCTGCTTGTCGAAACCGGGGCGCTTGCCCGCGGGGCCGTCGACCGGGTGTTGCCCCAGCTTGGCCTTGCAATCACAGGTGGATCTGAAGTGGTTGGCGAAGTTCGCGCCACCATTTCCTAGTCACACGTTCAAAGGTTTTTCATGTCGAAACACACAGTTCAGTCTCCCCTGCCCGGTTACGAGGCAACGGGCATCCAGCAGGGCCTGCCGACTCAGCCCCAGTTCGGCGAGCCAGGCTACGGGGTGCCAACGCACGGCCAACAGTCGGCGTTTTATATGTATCAGAGCGCGTTGCCGCCAAAGGATATCGCGATCGCGTACCTGCTCATGATTCCGTCGCTCGTCGCGATCTGCGGCCTGCAGCACTTCTACATTGGCAAAATTGGTAGGGGCATCTTGTGGCTGCTCACCGGTGGGCTCTTTGGCATCGGCACGATCGTTGACCTGTTCACGCTTCGTTCGCAGGTCAAGACGATCAACGCCCGAAGGGCCGTCGGCATCTCGTAGCCCCTGCGCGGTGTCCGGTGCCCGAAGGCACCGGACTCGTTTACGCTTCGTCGACCGCTGCTCCGGCAAACTGCGCGTTGTAGAGCGAGTAGTAGGCACCGCCCTGCGCGAGCAGTTCGTTGTGGTTTCCTTGCTCGACGATATTGCCTGATTCCATCACAAGGATGAGGTCGGCATCGCGGATCGTTGACAACCGGTGCGCAATCACAAACGATGTACGGTCTGCACGAAGCGCCTTCATCGCCTGCTGAACCAGCAACTCGGTGCGGGTATCAACCGACGAGGTGGCCTCGTCGAGGATCAGCACGTTTGGCTGAGCGAGGAAGGCCCTTGCGATCGTGAGCAGCTGTTTCTCACCAGCGCTGACGTTGGAGCCTTCATCATCGAGCACGGTGTCGTAGCCGTCGGGCAGCGAGTGCACAAAGCGATCAACGTAGGTCGCCTTCGCCGCGGCCAAGATCTCGGATTCGGTCGCGTCGGGTCGACCGTAGGCAATATTCTCACGGATGGTGCCGCTGAACAGCCAGGTGTCTTGCAACACCATTCCCGTACGACTGCGGAGGTCGTGGCGGGTCATATCGTTGATGTCGACACCATCGAGCGTGATGCGGCCGGCATCGATCTCGTAGAACCGCATCATGAGATTAACGAGGGTGGTTTTGCCGGCGCCGGTCGGGCCAACAATTGCGATGGTCTGGCCAGGTTCCGCGACGAGTGACAGGTTGTCGATAAGCGGCTTGTCTGGGACGTAGCGGAACGAAACATCCTCAAAGACCAAGCGCCCGCGTGACTCCTGAGGCGATTTTGCCGGCTGAGGGTCGGGGCTCTGCTCGTCGGCGTCGAGCAGTTCAAAGACGCGCTCGGCCGAGGCCACGCCAGACTGCAGGAGGTTTGCCATCGAGCCAAGCTGGGTGAGCGGCTGGGTGAACTGCCGTGAGTACTGAATGAAGGCGGTGACATCACCAAGCTGCATCGCCCCTGCGGCAACCTGGAGGCCACCAACAACCGCAATGACCACGTACATGAGGTTGCCAACAAACATCATTGCGGGCATGATGATGCCCGACACAAACTGCGCCCCAAATGATGCCGTGTACATCTCTTGGTTCTTCTTGCGGAACGTCTCTTCGACCTCGCGGTGGCGACCGAAGACCTTCACGAGGGCGTGCCCGGTAAACGCCTCCTCGATCTGCCCGTTGAGCTCTCCTGTGTGCTTCCACTGGGCAACAAAGAGCTTCTGCGACCGTTTCGCGATGACCACCGTGATGAGGATGGTCAACGGAATTGTCACAAGCGCGATTCCTGCGAGCAGCGGCGAAACAACAAACATCATGACGATAACGCCGATGACGGTGAGCAAGGAGGTGAGCAATTGGCTCAGCGTTTGCTGAAGACTCTGCGAAATGTTGTCAATATCGTTGGTGACACGGCTGAGCAGTTCTCCGCGCTGCATCTTGTCGAAGTAGCTGAGTGGCAGTCGATTGATTTTCAACTCAACGTCTTCGCGCAAGCGATACACAGTGCGCTGGACCACGCCGTTGAGCACGTAGGCCTGCAGCCATCCGAATACGGACGAGAGGATGTACAGGGCAAGCACGATGACAAGGACCCGTCCAAGCGCACCAAAGTCGATGCCGTGTCCCGGGTTCAGGGTCATGCCGCTGATCATGTCGGCTTGCTGGTCGTTGCCGGATGCTCTGAGCCCCGCGATCGCCTGCTCTTGGGTGATGCCGGCGGGCAGCGATTTTGAGACGACTCCCGCAAATACCAGGTTGATGCCTTGACCGAGCATCTTTGGACCGAGTACCGCGAGAACAACGCTTGCTGCGGCAAGGAGCGCAACAAGCCATACCTTGAATTGTTCCGGGGCAAGGCGTCTCATGAGCCGCCGAGCGCTCGGCCCAAAGTTCATCGCTTTCTGGACCGGCGCCATTCCGCCGCCAGGACCGTGGCCTCCGCCTGGGCCGCCAGGCCCCCTGCGCTCCCCTGCTGGTGCGGTGGGTGTATCTTTGTCGCTCATGCTGTTTCCTCTGCTGCAAGCTGAGACAACACAATCTCGGCGTAGGTTGGCGATGTTTCAAGGAGTTCGTCGTGGGTTCCCTTACCGACGACGCGGCCGTCTTCGAGCACGATAATTTGGTCGGCTCCGACGATGGTGGAAACGCGCTGTGCCACGATGATGAACGTTGACCCGCCGAGCTGTTCGCTCAGTGCGTTTCGGAGGTTTGCATCGGTCTTGAGGTCGAGCGCAGAAAACGAGTCGTCGAAGACGAAGATCTCTGACTGTTTCACCAGGGCACGCGCGATGGCGAGGCGCTGACGCTGACCACCAGAAACGTTTGTTCCGCCCTGCGCGATTTCGGAGTCAAGGCCATCTGGCATTGCGCTCACAAACTGCTTCGCCTGCGCGATCTCAAGCGCTGCCCAGAGCTCGTCGTCGGTGGCCTCTGGCCGACCGTAGCGGAGGTTGCTGGCAACGGTTCCCGAGAACAGGTACGGTTTCTGGGGAACAAGTCCGATGCGGGACCAGAGGATATCGGGGTCCATATCAGAGACGCTCACCCCGTCGATGCTCACAAGGCCGCTTGTGGCGTCAAAGAGGCGAGGCAGGAGGTTGACGAGCGTGGTTTTTCCCGAGCCAGTGCTGCCAATAATGGCGGTGGTCTGACCCGGCAGCGCGGTGAACGAGATATCGCTCAGGACCGGCTGCTCCGCCCCTGGGTAGGTGAAGCCGACTCCCGTCAGTTCAACAAGGCCGTCGCGTCGTGCGACGGCAACCGGATGCTCTGGGGGGCGAACGCTAGATTCGGTGTCAAGCACCTCGCCGATGCGGTCGGCGCAGACAGCAGCCCTCGGCACCATTACAGCCATGAAGGTTGCCATCATGACCGCCATCAGAATCTGCATGAGGTAGGTCAAGAATGCGGTCAAGGTGCCGATTTGCATGGACCCGTCTTCGATACGGAAGCCACCAAACCAGATGACGGCGACGCTCGAAACGTTGAGTACCAGCATGACAATCGGGAACATCAGCGCGAACAGCCGTCCGGCGCGCAGCGCGGTATCTGTGACCTCTTCGTTTGCGACGCCGAAACGCTTTTCTTCAATGTCTTCGCGAACGAACGCGCGGATGACACGGATACCGGTGAGTTGCTCACGAAGCACCCGGTTGACGTTGTCGATGCGAGCCTGCATGAGTCGGAACAGCGGCACCATCTTGATCACGATGGCACCGATCGACAGGAGCAGCACCGGAACGCTCACCGCGATGAGCCACGACAGCTCCAGATCTTGCTGCATCGCCATAACGATGCCACCGACCGCAAGGATGGGCGCTGAGACAAGCAGCGTGCAGGTCATGAGCACGAGCATCTGTACCTGCTGCACGTCGTTCGTGTTTCGTGTAATGAGAGACGGCGCTCCAAAGAGCGAAACCTCCCGTTCGGAGAATTCGCCAACTCGTTCGAAGAGCGCGGCCCGCAGGTCGCGGCCGACAAGCATGGCGGCTTTTGCACCGAAGTACACTGCGGCAATCGAGCACGCCACCTGCAGCACCGTGATGCCAAGCATGATCGCCCCGGTCGACATGATGTACCCCGTGTCGCCCTTCGCAACGCCGTTATCGATGATGTCAGCGTTGAGCGTTGGCAGGTAGAGCGAAGCAATTGACTGCGCAAGTTGGAAAAACACGACCCCAACCAACAAGGGCCAGTGCGGCCGCAGATAACGGCCGAGAAGTCTAAGCAGCATGGTGTTCCTTGAGTGTTGAGGGTGAGATTTGGGAGTGCGATGATGGCGTCTGAGGTGAAGGGTGCGGTTCAGGAGGAGAGCCGACGATACCGTAGAGCACCATCGAGGCAAGTTCGTCTGAACTCAGTTCGTATCCCTCGTTGAGGCGAGGGATTGCCGAGGCGAGTGCCAGCATCCGCACGAGGTGCGACACCGCGGCGCGCGACCAGAGCAGCCGGTCAAGATCAGGCTCGAGCAACTCGGCAATAATGCGGTTGAGATGCTCCCGTTGCGATACCAAATGCGGCTGCGAATGCTGCTCGATGGCTGCCCTGATCCTGAAGATGTTTCCGAACCGGTTTCGCAGTATCTCGATGATGAGCCTCACTTTGATTTCAAGAGACTCAGCCGGGTCGATACTACGGAGTTCTTTGCGCATCGGCTCGGGATCGAGATAGCGTTCGAACACCGCGGTGAGCAGGGTCTGCTTGTCCCCGAAGGCCCGGAAGATGGTTCCCTCTGCAAGGCCAGCCGCCTCAGCTAGTTGCTTTGAGGTAACCGAAGAGCCTTGCTCAAGAACGAGCGGAGTCACGGCGTCGATAATCATCGCTTTGCGATCATCGGGGGCTAACGGTTGGGCGCGGCGTGATGGGCCGTTGTCGTTGGCCGCCATCACTGGTTGTTCAGGTTCGTGCACCACCCAATCATAAATGAGTGAGCACTCACTCACCAATTTCGTTCGCTACGCGGAGAACGGACTCCCGGGCGGCAGGTACGATTGACCGGTAACCGTCAGGAGAAACATGGCTCAACCCAAGCTCACCAAAACCCGCCAACACGTCGCAATCGGCGAGGGCCTCGCCCTCGGCTGCCTCGCTGTTGGCATCCAGGGGTTGAGCACCAACCAACTTACGCTTGACCAGGGCTTCCGCTATGCCTGGCCACGCTGGGATTCGTCGCGCCGCTTCCCCAACGTGAACGTCGGGGTCAAGTACAACGATATCCGCAGCATCCTCGAGAAGAGCGGTCGTCGCCAGGGGCAGCCCGTCGCAGCCTTCCGCGTCGAGCAGGGACAGGGTTTTGTGCCATACCTGCGCAACGGCATCCACTCGGTGAACGACGCGGCCGCCCGCCTCGAAGAGGAAACTGGCGTACCACTCACTGCATGGAAAGCACTTGCCGAGCTCACCGCAAAGGGTCTCATTTAGCGCACCACACGACAGGCCCGGCCCCTCAACACGAGGGACCGGGCCTGTTGCATGCGCACTCGAGGATTAGGGAACGAGAACCAGGCGGATGGGATTTCCTTCTTTCCGCTCAAGCCGGGCAACTGCATCCGCGGCTTCGGCGAGGGGAATAGACCCACTGATCGAGCGGGAGAATTCGAGCCTGCCGTTCTTCGCTAGCGCAATGAGCTGCTCAACATGCTGAGGCTCCGAGCCATAGTGCCCACGGATCTGCTTGCGCAGGTACGAGAACATGGTGCTGTCTTCGATCGTGATCGGCCGCCCGCTGAGGCCAACAAGAATCAGCCGACCAGCCAACCCGAGCGACGCAATTGCCTGGGCACGTACGGGATCAACTCCGGCAAAGTCAAAGGCCACGTCGAGCCCCTTTCCAGCAGTTGCCGCGCCCAACTTGGCCGCAAACTCTGGGTCGGCAGGATCAAGAGCTATGTCGGCTCCAAACTCAAGCGCACGTTCACGGGCCTCCGCAATTGGGTCTATGGCAATCAGCGGCGACGCACCCACAAAACGGAGGAGTTGGATACCGTGCGCACCGAGCCCACCAACACCCCAGACGCCAACGGACTCCCCCGCAACAACCTCCCCGGTCCATTCGATTGCACCCCAGGGCGTTGAGACAGCGTCTGGGATAATGGCGGCCTGATCGAAGGGGAGATCGTCAGGAATAGGCGCCATGACGACCGCGGGGGCAACCAGGTATTCCGCCCAGCCTCCGTCGTAGTCAACGCCCATTGTCAGGACGGTCTCGCCCTGTTTTTTGCCTGCTTGAACGATTACCCTCGTCCCAACGGGTGGCGATTCGACGCCGGCACCGAGCGCTTCCACCGTTCCGGCGACCTCGTGCCCAAGCGTTACTTCATCGCCGTCGAGATACTGAGGCGTCAGCAGGCCCTCAATGAGGTGAACGTCAGAAAGGCAGACCCCCGCGGCGCCAACCTTGACTCGCACTTCGCCGGGACCAGGCACCGGAACTGGAACACGCTTCACCGAGAATTCTTTTGTCCGTACGTTCAAGCGTCCTGCGAGCATGGTCTCTTCTGACACGATCAACACCTTTCAATCAGCATTTCAATACTTTCGGTATTCAAATTATGGCACTGATTCAGGCAAAAGCGAATCCGCGTTGAGCGAACGACAAAACCCGCAAGCCGGGCAGCTGCGTCTCACCGGGGGCCTACACCTCCCGTTCACAACGGCCCGGCAAGCGAGAAACCGCCTCAATCCATCCGCTCATCGTCAGGGGCTGCGACCCCTACGACCTCATCAAACTCTTCGTCTCGAAGTTGATCGTCCCTCCCAAACTCTGGGTCCGCCTGAATGGGATCATCATCAAGACCTTCGATGACGGCATCTGGCACCGGCACCGAGATCGGTTCATCTGTTCCAGACATCCCGCACCTCCCTCGTACGTCGTGCATTCTGTCCCATCACAGCGGACTGATGCAGATTCTTCAAGGGGGTTGACAGCCAACAACCGACACAATTCACCCGCACCCTGATAGCGCACTGAGCATCCAGAAACAACCCGTTGAGGAAGATTGCGGCCGAGGGTAACGTGGGGAATCCACTTCACAACTCAGGAGGTCGTATGGGAATCCTTGATGACGCAAAAGAAACCATCAAAGCGGGGGCCGAAAAGGCAAAGGACGCCGTAGAAGATACGGTTGACCGCGTGAAGGACAAGGCCGACGAGGTAAAAGCCGAAGCCGAAGTTCGCAAGGCCGAAGCGGAGCGAGACTCCGTCAAGGCCCGCAACGAAGCCAAAGAAGACCTTCGCTAACACTCACTAGCGCGCAAAGGGCCTCTCCCGATCGTAAAACCGGGAGAGGCCCTTTGTCAGTTAACCCGCGACTATTCGCTGGCCGCCGAATCCGCTGCCGTTGGTTCGGCTACGTCCTCGGCTGAGACCACAACACCTGGTGCGGTCGAACCCTGAACGTCTTCGATCGCCCCGCGGAACTGCGACTGGTACAGGTCGTAGTACGCGCCGCGACGCTCAAGCAGCGCGTCGTGGTTGCCCTGCTCAACGATGCGCCCCTCCTCCATCACGAGGATCGTGTCGGCATCGCGGATTGTCGACAACCGGTGCGCAATCACAAACGACGTGCGGTCAGTCCGCAGCGTTGCCATAGCCTGCTGAACAAGCAGCTCGGTGCGGGTGTCAACCGACGAGGTTGCCTCGTCAAGGATGAGCAGCGAGGGGTTTGCGATAAACGCACGCGCAATCGTCAGCAACTGGCGTTCGCCCGCAGAAACCGTGCCACCATCGGCGTCAAGAACCGTGTCATAGCCGTCAGGGAGTTGACGCACAAACCGGTCAACCATGGTGGCCTGAGCTGCTGCTACGACCTCATCATCGGTTGCGTCGAGACGTCCGTAGCGGATGTTCTCGCGGATAGTTCCTTCGAAAAGCCAAGCATCCTGCAGCACCATCCCGACCTGCGAACGAAGTTCGGCACGCGACAACGCGGTAATGTCAACGCCGTCGAGCAGGATGCGCCCACCGGTGAGCTCATAGAACCGCATGACGAGGTTAACCAGCGTGGTCTTTCCAGCGCCGGTCGGCCCGACAATAGCCACGGTGTGCCCCGGCTGAGCGGAGAACGACAGGTCTTCGATGAGCGGATTCTCGGGGCTGTAGCTAAACGACACCCGCTCAAACTCAACGTGACCGTCGGTGGGCTCTGGCAGGTGTTCTGTTGCCTGCTCCTCATCCTGTTCGTCCGCATCGAGCAGTTCAAACGTGCGCTCTGCAGAGGCAACACCAGACTGCAGCATGTTTGCCATGCTCGCCATCTCACCAATTGGCTGCGAGAACTCTCGCGAGTACTGGATGAACGCGGTCGCGTCGCCGAGTGTGAGCTGGCCAGAGGCCACTCGAAGCCCACCAACAACGGCGATAAGCACGTACGACAGGTAGGAGACAAACGTCATCGCAGGCATGATCATGCCCGAGACAAACTGTGCCCCGAAGGATGCCGAGTAGAGCTTCTCGTTACGACGATCGAACTCCTCAAGCATTTCTTTGTCGCGGCCAAAGGCACGAACGATCTCTTGACCGGAGAACGTCTCTTCGATGTGACCGTTCAGGGCGCCGGTGTTCTTCCACTGCGCTGAAAACAGTTTCTGCGAGCGTGCGCCGATAACTCCGGCGATAATTCCGGAGAGCGGGAGCGCAATCAATGCGATCAACGCGAGTTGCCACGAAACGATAAACATCATCGCCGCGATTCCAAGCACTGTGAGCAACGACTGCACCAGTTGCGAGAAGGCTTGTTGCAGGGCTGACTGAATGTTGTCAACGTCGTTTGTCACTCGCGACATCAGGTCTCCGCGCTGGCGGGTGTCAAAGTAGCTCAGCGGCAGGCGGTTAATCTTGACCTCAATGTCTTGGCGAAGCTTGTACACAACGCGCATGACGAGACCGTTCAGAATGAAGCCCTGCGCCCACATGAGCGTCGAGGCAACCGTGTACATCGCGAGGACCGCGATGATGAGGCGACCGAGCGTCCCAAAATCGATTCCCTCGCCAGGCACAACGGACGTCCCTCGCAGCATGTCGGCAAATTGTCCGTCGCCGTCGGCCCGAGCCTGCTCAATAATTTGGTCGAGCGGCACACCCTTCGGCAGCTGGGATCCAATAACGCCGTTGAAGATGACGTCCATTGCTTGGCCAAGCACCTTCGGCGCAATTACCGTCAGCACAACCGAAATGATGACAAGCAAGACCACAAGCGACATTTTTGCTCGCTCCGGCCGAAGCAGGCCCATGAGTCGTTTTGCGGATGGCCAGAAGTGCTGGGCCTTCTTGGCCGGCGCACCGCCAAACATATCGCCGTCGGCCTCGCTGGGCGTGTAGTCGTATTCGAGTTCTTCGACAAGGGTGTCGGTCTCGATGGGATCGTTGGGGGTCATATCCTGTGATTTCTTCTTGCGTGAGGATGACTGAGCCATGAGTTACGCCACCCCTTCTACGCTCAGCTGTGAAGCGACGATTTGCTGGTAGGTGTTGTTGCTGGCAAGCAACTCGTCGTGAGTTCCTCGTCCAACAATCGCACCGTCGTCAACAACCAGAATCTGATCGGCGCCGGTGATAGTCGAAATACGCTGGGCAACGATGATGACGGTCGCGTCACCGGTCGCATCACCAAGCGCCTCCCTGAGTCGCGCGTCGGTTGACACATCGAGGGCAGAGAACGAGTCGTCAAACACGTAGACCAACGGCTGCGCCGCAAGCGCCCGAGCTATACAGAGGCGCTGGCGCTGGCCGCCGGAAACGTTCGTACCGCCCTGCGAGATGATGGAGGCTAGACCTTTCTCCTTCTCTCGAACGAAGTCTTCACCCTGCGCAATCCGTAGCGCCTCCCACAGCTCGTCGTCGGTTGCGTCGGCCCGCCCAAAGCGAAGGTTCGAAGCAATCGTGCCTGAGAAAAGGTAAGGCTTCTGGGAAACAAGCCCAACCACCTCTGAGAGCTGGTGGCGTGTGAGCTCGTTAACGGGGGCACCGTCGATCGTGACGCTTCCAGCCTGCGGGTCGAACATCCGAGGCAGCAGGTTAATGAGCGTCGTCTTGCCCGAACCGGTCGAGCCGACGATAGCCGTTGTCTGGCCAGGCTCGGCAGTGAAGCTGACGTTGTCAAGCACGGGACGCTCTGCACCAGGGTAACCAAATGTCACGTTCGAGAACTGAACTTTGCCTGTGGTTGGGGTAGCAATCGTCGGAACGTCAGAAATCTCGAGGCTCGGATGGGTATCCAAGACCTCCTTGATGCGCTCGGCACAGACAACGGCACGCGGGATCATCATGACCATGAAGACACCCATCATGACGGCCATGAGGATCTGCAAGAGGTACTGGAGGAACGCCGTCAGCGATCCGACCTGCATGTCTCCAGCGTCAACTCGATGCCCACCAAACCACAGGACGGCCGCGGTGGCGATGTGGAGCACCATCATGATCACTGGGAACATCAGCACAAAGATGTTGCCAACCTTGAGCGAGACCTGCGTGATTGCATCGTTAGCCTTGCGATAGCGCTCGGATTCGAATGGCTCACGGACAAACGCGCGGACGACCCTGATGCCAACAATCTGCTCGCGGAGCACGCCGTTGATGCCGTCGATACGGTCTTGCATCAGGCGGAAGAGCGGCATCAGCAGGTACACGAGGAAGCCAACGATCACAAACAGGACAGGAACGGAGACCCAGACCAGCCACGACAGGCCGGCGTCCTCGCGCAGTGCCATGATGATGCCACCGATGCACATGATGGGAGTCGACACCATGAAGTTGAGCGTCATGAGCACAAGCATCTGCACCTGCTGCACGTCGTTTGTGCTTCGGGTAATCAGAGTTGCGGTTCCGAACGTACTCGTCTCAAGGGCGCTGAGTGAATCAACCTTGCGATACACCTCGCGACGGATGTCGCGGCCAATCGCCATGGCAGTCTTTGCCCCAAAATACACACCACCAATGGCGGTCACGACCTGGGCGAGACATACAACGAGCATCGTGACACCGGTCGACCAAATGAAATCGGTATCTCCGGTGCTCACACCCTTATCAATAATTTGAGCGTTGAGGCTCGGGAGGTAGAGGGCAGCGATCGTTGAGATCAGCTGCAGAATGAACACCGCAATGATCCCGACCTTATAGGGCCGGGCATGGCGAAGCACAAGCGAAAAAAGAACCACGTGGGGGAATCCTTAATAACACAGAAGACGACAGAAGGAAAGATCACGGTAACGAACCTTAACGGTCTTGTCAAGTCTTTCGCCAATCTTGACCCTGAGTACGGAAAAAGAGCGGCCCGGATGCCCATGGTGGGAGACATCCGGGCCGCTCGGCTGTACTACGCGAGTCCCTACGACGCGCGTCGGCGATTCAGCCGCAAAAGGACGGCAGTCCCTCCAGCAACAAGCAGCGCGGCCAGCGCCAGCATGCCGTCCGTGGCTACGCCAGTGACGGCAAGCCCAGCGTTCCCCTGAGCTGAAGAGCCCACCGGTTCCGTAGGATTATCAACGGGCGGCTTCCCAACAGGAGTTGGCTCGCTCGGCTCGGTGACCGCGTTCCACGGGTCCTCCGCAGCAACGGGAATCCCCGAGAACGCACCAACGGCTGAGACCGTAGCGGTGTTGGCATGGGCGACTCCGGCTGACATGCCGGGAAGCTCAAGCACACACTCGAAGCTGGCGCCGGGAACAAACGGCCCGTCCCAGTTGGTGCCAGTTGACGGACCACCAAGCGGCGAAAAGTCACAGCTCAGATTGATTGCGGCAGGACCCCTGAGCGTATTGTCGGCAACCACAACGTTGCTGAGCACTTCATCACCGACATTTGTCACCGTCAGCTTCAGCGCCTCCTTCGCACCGGGTTCGACCGTTTTCGGCTCAGTGTTGTAGTCGCCGGCATCGATGCTGCCGTCTGCAACCGACCATTTCTTCAGCGAGATGGCCGGCACAGGGTCGGTTGCATCGCCGTCACCGCCAGATCCGGCTCTGGCAACCCGGCCGAGCTCGCCCGTCTCAAGTTGTTCGCTCGGCGACTTAATGGTCACTACGTTTGTAAACTCTGGCGTTCCTGCCGTCGTCTCCACGACGTAGTAGATCGTAATGAACTCCGCGGAGTATGCGACTCCGTCTCTGGTCTCGGCCGCGCCTATTGTGTCGAGCGTCAGCGTAAAACCGCCATCCGATGCCGCAGTGACGTCCCAACGGGCATCCGCGACATCCTCGGTGACCGAGATATCCTCAGTCGGACCAGTGAAGCGTTGCGCTTTCACCTCAAACGAGGCCTGGTCAAGCTTCTGACCTACCCCCATCACATCGGTGATCACGATCGGGCCGGCATAGCCCTGCGCACGGGTCGGAAGGCCTATGCCCCACTGCAGATGACCTTCTGACTTGTCCGTAAACCAACCGTACTTCCATGCGTCTTGCTCTACGGGTGCTGGTCCGGGAATCCATGGTCCAGGCTCCGGACCAACCTCGATCGTCAGTGGCGGGATGCCAACACCAAAGTTCAGATCGATGTTGCCTCCATCTGCGCTGTCAGGCAACTTCACCCAGTCGACAAAAAAGTATCCTTTTCCACCAATCTTGGTTTTGCCGTTCAAGAAGTTGTCGAGCGTAAATACAACTTCGGTTCCGTTCCAGACAGCGTTGGCTACAACGTTGCCGCCCTCGTCCGTGAGGTCAAAGCTGGTTGTCGCTGCTGGCGCAAGTTCCGCAGGCAGTCGCAGCGAAAAAATGTCACCCCCTTTGGCTCCGTTTGGCACGGCCCAGGTGAAGTCAAGTTTGAACCGTTGACCCCAGTCGAGCTGTGTGTGTTGCGTCGTGACCGAGGTGATTCCGCCTGGGTAGGTTGCCGCTTGCGCGGCAGGTGCTCCCCCAACGATTGACGCGGTCAGCAGTGCGCCAACAGCCGCAATAGTCCCTAATATTCGTCCGATTACGCGCCTTGATGGCAGCGAAAATTGTGACATTTTCGAATGTACCTCTCACAAATAATGTGAGCTCTCCCCTAGCGAACAACATCGAGTGAATCGATCTCACTCGCCAAGTGCGCTCCCCCTGAGCGCGTGAACCCCTACCTGCTTGTCTACCAGCGCGATTCTTGCGGTTGGGCCTTTTGAGTAGCACTTAACCCGGCAACTTCATCCGCTCCCCACCCATTCAAGGGCAATATACTGGCGATTGCAGTGAGGAAGGGTGAGGGCCGTGCTACGTTTGAAGGCTCGACGGTCGAGCCTCAGACCTGTTTGGAACTTCCATGAACGATTCGTTTTCCCTCAACCGCGCCAACTGGGACGAACGGGCTCCCATCCACGCCGCATCCGAAGCGTATTCGGTCAATCGTTTTGTCGAGGATCAATCCTTTATCAGCGATGTTGTTCGTTTTGATCTCCCTCTGCTTGGAGAAATCACGGGGCTCACCGGCATTCACCTGCAGTGCCACATCGGCACCGATACCGTCTCACTCGCACGCCTTGGCGCGACGATGACGGGGCTCGACTTTTCACCGGCATCCCTTGCTGAGGGAAAGGCCCTCGCAGCGGCGGTTGACCTCGACATCAGGTTTATTGAGTCGAATGTGTACGACGCCCCTGCCGCGGTCGACGGCAGAACCTTTGACCTTGTGTATACAGGGATTGGTGCGATTTGCTGGCTGCCAAGCATCGAGCGCTGGGCCTCAACCGTTGCTGCACTCCTGTCTCCGGGAGGCCGTCTCTTCATTCGAGAGGGCCACCCGATGCTCTGGGCCATCGACGACGAACGCGATGATGCCATCGTCGTCACACATCCCTACTTTGAGACAGCTGAGCCGCTCGTCTGGGACGACGACAGCACGTATGTTGAAACGACCGAGGTCATCACGTCGACCGTCTCTCACGAGTGGAATCACGGTATCGGCGAACTCATGACGGCGCTCCTCGGACAGGGGCTCACCATTACCTCCTTCGTTGAACATCAGAGCGTGCCGTGGGATGCGCTTCCCGGCCAGCTCACCGAGGTTGAACACGGTGAGTATGTACTCACGGACCGGCCGGAGCGCCTTCCACTGACGTACACGCTTACGGCGACGAAGCCCCTATAACCGCTGCGCACACGCCCGCCCGCGCAACGGATACTCCCCCGCGTGCACGTTTGAGCGGCTTGGATGCCCGCCTGACCTCTGGCACGGCATCCAAGCGGCCAATTTCTGCACGTATGTTCATTCAGAGTGCAAAATTGCGCGCCTCTCTCGCCCTGGCGCTACAGTGAGTCCAGCGCGACCGACACGCATCCAAAGCGCGAATATTCGGGCTCCCCGCGACGGACTCACGTCCAGTTGACGAGAAGGCCGATTGCCGCAGCCAATGCACCCTCCCCACCGCAAGTTACTGCAATCACGTGTGTAACGCGGGTCTATTTGTCGCGCCCAAAACCTCCTCCCACAGCAGCACACTCATACCCATACAAAGGAGTCGGGACCTAATGAAAACATCCCTCACCAAGAAGAACAGTTTCTGGCTGTTCCTGTCATTAGCACTCGTGCTCATTTCAGCAATCGGCGCATCCGTGGTCCAAACGAACGCCGGCAACGTCACGATCAAAGACATGCGGTGGGAGACCTCATCAGGCCAAGAGATGAGCGCGCTGCTCTTCAAGCCAGATGGCGTATCCGCAGAACATAAAGCGCCAGGCATCGTGGTCAGCCACGGCTGGTGGAACAACCGCGAGATGCAAGATGCCAACTATGTCGAGCTTGCACGCCGCGGCTTTGTGGTGATCTCAATTGACATGTACGGTCACGGAAACTCCGACCCGCTGGTGAACGACGACCTCGCGCTCGGCGGCACCGGCATGTACGACGCGGTCAAACTCATGGCAGACCTCCCATACGTTGACACCAACAAGATTGGCGTCTCAGGGCACTCAAACGGCGCTCGCGCGGCAAATTTCTCGGTCGCCCTTGACAACGCGGCAGACACGCAGCTTATCTCGGCTGTCCTGCTCGTTGACAACGACGCCGTCTACACCGACGCCGAAAACGAAAACGCGTTCTTCAACCTGTACGGCACGCGCGACGTTGGCATCGTCGCTGACCAGTACGACGAGTTCTTCTTCCGCAGCTACAGCCCGGAAGGCGAAGTACTCACCGCGCCTCGCGACTTTATTGGCACACCAAACGCGCAGTCGTTCCTTAACTTTGGAACAGACCCCGAGAAGGCAAAAGAAACCCGCGAAGCCGGCAACTTCTACACGGAAAAGGTTGACGGGGAAGAAGCCATTCGCGTGATCTTCACCCCGGCAGAAACCCACCCGTGGGGCACCATCTCAAAGACGACCGTGACGAGCCAACTCGACTTCTTTGAGCAGGCCCTCGGCGCACCAAACGCGATCGACGCATCCAACCAGGTGTGGCAGATCAAGGAGGGGTTCACTGCCCTCGGACTCGTTGGCTTCGGAATCTTCCTCGTCGCGTTCACGAGGGCGCTCCTCGGAACCCGTGCCTTCGCCGCACTCAAGAAACCGGCCGCACCGGCAGTCGCGGCAAACACGAAGCAGCTGGCCTGGTTCTGGGGCGGCCTCGTCGTATCCGTTCTCTTCTCTGGATTCAGCTACATCTGGCTCAGCCAGAATGCAACCGTTGGCGGCATCGCGTTCAACGCAACTCCAACAGCATTCACGCAGGGTGCCGTGTACTTCATCGGGCTCTGGTCTGCAATCAACGGAGCTGCGGCAATCGTCATCATGACGATTTCGTACCTGCTCTTTGGCCGCAAGAACGGGTTCGATCTGAAGGCGACCGGAGTGCTCCCCGGCTGGAAAAACTTCTTCCACGGCATCGGGCTCAGCCTCGTAGTCGTTGCCGCGGCGTTCTTCCTTGTCTTCCTTGTTGACTACTTCTTCAAGACCGACTTCCGCTGGTGGGTTGTTGCCATCAAGGCCTTCGGCGCTGACAAGCTGTGGATCGCGTTGCTCTACGTTCCGTTCTTCCTCGCCTACTACGTGTTCAACTCGGTCTCGATCAACGCGTTCAACCGATTTACGCTGCTGGGCAAGGAATGGCTCAACACCGCGCTGCTCGCCGTTGCCAACATGATTGCGCCGCTCATCCTCGTGATCGTGCAGTACACCACGTTTGCAAGCAGCGGCCAGCTGGTTCCAGGATTTGGCGGAATCTTCAGTATTTGGCTGTTCCCCGTCATCCTCATTCTGTTTGTCTCAGCGTTTATCTCCCGCAAGATCTACCGCGCGACAAATAACCCGTACATTGGTGGATTTATCAATGCGCTGGTTGTGACGATCATCTCGGTCTCGAACACGCTCACCGTCACGTACTAAGGTCAGCGGCAGGATCCGATGGGGTCAAGGTCGCTCGCTTCGCCCACTCGTTGTGGGCCTGGCGAGCTGGCTTTGGCCCCATCACTGCTTAACCTGCGACAGGGAGAGTCGTTCCTACGTAAATTGCGTTCGCCAAGTATGATTATGACGCTGCGCCCTGGCCCCCGTCAGATTCCAAGTGGAATCCTGGTGGGAACGGTCAATTAGCTCGGGGGCGGGATGCGACAGTCGACAACGGTTGTTCCTCCTTCGCGAATGACCTGGGTTGATTCACTCAGGGGCATTGCCGTGTTGCTTGTTGTATCGACACACTCGGTGTCGCTCCTCATGGGTGCCCATCTTCTGCCAAACGATGTGGCAACCGTCGCCCTCGAAGCTAACCGTCTCTTCTGGCCTTTTCGAATGCCAGCGCTGATGCTGTTCTCGGGGCTTTTTGTTATTCGATCATTCCAAAAAGGTATTGGCAGATACCTCAGCGGAAAACTTCGGTACGTTGCCTGGCCATATCTCGTCTGGTCATTCCTCATGATCCTGAGGGCCACTGGTTGGGATATCGCTCCTATGCTGAGTATTATTTGGCGGCCGTATAGCAGCCTCTGGTTTCTCTACTACTTGGTCGCCTTCTACGTCTTGTTTTTGATCGTCACGAAGATTCCGACACCCCTAGTTATAGCGGCTTCCCTCGTCGCCTCGTTTTTGGCCCCCTCCGTAGCCTCGTTGCCCCGGTTTCTCTACCTATTTGCGTTCTTCATGGCAGGCATATGGATTTCTCAACACGTATCGGCGACCCTCATAATCCTGAAAAAGCCAACCGTTATCATAGGGGCCTTTCTTATCGCAGCCCCCACAGCGTTGGCGGCGTCACAGAATTTGCTCCCTCTGTATGACGTTCGAGTCGCGCCGTTGGCTTTTGCTGGAATCGCCCTCGCGGTGGGCCTTGCCCAGTGGATTCCCCAGGGACGAATCTCGCACCTGTTCGAATATGTTGGGCGTCACTCACTCGTTTACTACGTTGTCCATCCGCTGGCCCTCATTATCCTGACCGGTGTGCTCATCCGCTCCGATGCTGAGCAACATGCGCTGTGGTACCCAATCCTGTTCGCCACCTACGTGATGCTCGCAACGCTCATCTCTGTAGCAAGCGACCGATCGAAGCTGGTGAACGCGCTCTTTATCATGCCCGTGCTATCGCGGAATGGTGCTGTCGCTGATGACGGCAAACGACGCAAGGCCTCAGCTCGTCTCCGTTCCAAAGCCACTGACTAAAACAACACAGACGCAACGAGCGCATGCCCACGAGCCGACCTGCTCAACCTTCTGGAAAAGTAGTACCCCCAGCGGGACTCGAACCCGCACTGAAAAGATTTTAAGTCTTCTGCCTCTGCCATTGGGCTATGGGGGCCCAGCACTCAATGGTATCGAATGAGCCGGCGTCTTGCCGCATCCGTTCGCCCACATCGGACGCAGTCAGCGAGCGCTGAACGTAATACGCCGGGTGTGCCTACAGGAACAGAGACACACCCGGCGATTCGAGTTCTGGGGCGGGCACGGGCCGCCCGACCCAGAAATTTGTGGGGCGCTACACCGCCGTGAGACGGGTGCGCAGCGCGGCAAGCTGCTCGTTGAGCGCTTCTGGCATGTTCGCACCGAACTGGGCGAAGTACTCCTCAGTGAGGTCGCATTCGGCCGCCCACAGTTCGGGGTCTACCTCAAAGAGCTCTTCGAGGTCGGCTGCAGGAACGTGGATGCCGTCGAGGTTCAGTTCACCGTCAGCGGGAACCGTTCCGACGGCAAGCTCGCGTCCGGTGACTTCGCCGTCTACCCTGCGGATGATCCAGTCGAGTACGCGAGAGTTCTCGCCAAAGCCGGGCCAGAGGAACCGTCCGTCGTCGCCCTTGCGGAACCAGTTGACCTGGAATACCTTCGGGGCGTGTTCGCCGAGGGTTTCACCGATCGACAGCCAGTGTGACCAGTAGTCGGCCATGTTGTAGCCGCAGAATGGCAGCATCGCGAAGGGGTCGCGGCGGAGTTCGCCAACGGTTCCCTCTTGGGCCGCGGTCTTTTCGCTTGAGACGGATGCGCCGATGAACACACCGTGGTTCCAACTCAGCGACTCGGAGACGAGCGGGATATTGGTGGCTCGACGACCGCCGAAAAGAATAGCGTCAAGCGGAACGCCGTCACTCTCGAACCACTCGTTGGCTACGGTTGGGCACTGTGTGATTGGCACGGTGAAACGCGAGTTTGGGTGCGCCGCTGGGCGGTCGGCATCCGGAGTCCAGTCATTGCCCTGCCAGTCGATCAGGTGCGACGGAGGGGTGTCGGTCATGCCTTCCCACCACACGTCACCATCGTCGGTCAGCGCGACGTTTGTAAAGATGGTGTTTCCCCAGATGCTGTCCATTGCGACGGGGTTGGTGCTGTAGCCGGTTCCGGGGGCAACGCCGAAGAAGCCAGCCTCTGGGTTGATGGCTCGAAGGCGGCCGTCAGGTCCTGGGCGGAGCCACGCGATGTCGTCGCCGATGGTTTCGACCTTCCATCCTGGGATGGTTGGGCGCAGCATCGCCAGGTTCGTCTTGCCACAGGCAGACGGGAACGCCGCAGCAATGTGGAACGTCTTCCCAACAGGGTTGGTGAGTTTGAGCAACAGCATGTGCTCGGCGAGCCAGCCGTTGTTGCGGGCCATGACACTGGCAATCCGAAGAGCAAAGCACTTCTTTGAGAGCAGCGCGTTTCCGCCGTATCCGGAACCAAACGACCATACCTCAAGTGTGTCGGGAAACTGGCAGATGTATTTCTCGTCGTTGCAAGGCCATTCAACGTCGTCGATGACGTCGCCGTTGTCGTTCACGAGTGGCATGCCAACGCTGTGAACGGTACGAACCCATTCGATGCCAGGCGTGATGTAGTCCATGGCTGCCTGGCCCATGCGGGTCATGATGCGCATGTTGAGTACGGCGTATGGGGAATCGGTGAGCTGAATGCCAACCTGCGTAATTGGGCCGCCGACGGGGCCCATCGAGAAGGGTACGACGTACATCGTGCGTCCGCGCATCGATCCGCGGAACAGCGGCTTGAGCGTGGCGTGCATGTCCGCCGGGGCCCGCCAGTTGTTTGTGGGGCCAGCTTCCGCCTCGTTCTCGGTGCAGATGAACGTGCGGTCTTCAACACGGGCAACATCGCCTGGGTGCGAACGAGCAAGGAAGCTTCCGGGGCGCAGGTCTTTATTGAGCGGGATGAGTGTGCCCGTGGCAACGAGCTCTTCCGTGAGCGCTTGCCACTCTTCTTGCGATCCGTCGCACCAGTGGATGTAGTCGGGCTCGGTCAACTCGGCTACCTCGGCAACCCAAGCGAGCACCTCCGGGTTGTTGGTGGTTGGCTCTCCGTGGCTTCCCACGTTCGAGTCCAGTGAAACGTCTGGCGTGTCGATGACGGTCATACGTAGCTCCTGTTACCTGTGGTGTCGAGATCGTCTGCAGCGAATAAATTTTTGCTACACCTCAATGATTCGTCATGAAATACACCTCAGTTGACCAAATCGGTTGTCAAATTTGGCCGTTTTTAACATATAGTCAATTTATGACTCCCTCGACCGCAAAGACCCCCCGGGCCGATCTGCTCATCCTCGGCAAGCGACTTCGATTCTTTCGAGTAAACGCAGGCCTCACCCTCGAACAGCTCGGTGAACGCCTCGACGTCGCCGCAAGCCAACTGTCGCTCATCGAAAACGGCCGACGAGAACCAAAGCTCTCGCTCATCCAGAACATCGCCCACGAGCTGGGTATCGAACTCGCTGAGCTCCTCAGCAGCGCACCGCCGGATAAACGATCTGCGCTCGAGATTGAACTCGATCAGGCCCAGCACAACCCGGCATACGCCTCACTCGGGCTACCGGTCATCCGCGGAGCAAAGTCGCTCCCCGACGATGCACTTGAATCGCTCGTTGGGCTGCACCGAGAGATCGAACGCCGCGAGCGCGCGGCCATCGCCACGCCGGAAGAGGCTCGGCGCGCAAACACCGAAAGCCGCATGCAGATGCGCGAACGAGACAACTATCTTCCCGATATCGAAGACATCGCAGAAGAAATGCTCAAGAAGGCCAACCACACAACCGGCGCCCTCACCCACCGCACCGTGGCGATCATGGCAGAGCAGCTTGGCTTCACCCTCATTTATGTGGATGATCTGCCACACTCGACACGAAGCGTCACCGATTTGAAGAACGGTCGCATCTATTTGCCGCCGGCATCCATTCCTGGGGGCCACGGCCTCCGCTCACTCGCGTTGCAGGCCATGGCGCATGCCGTGCTTGGGCACGATAAGCCCGCGAGCTACACCGAGTTTTTGCAGCAGCGGCTTGAGATCAACTATTTTGCGGCAGCATGCCTCATCCCTCAGGGACGCGCGGTCGAGTTCCTCGGCCAGGCAAAGAAGGACCGCAATCTCGCGATCGAGGATTTCCGGGACGCGTTTGGGGTCACGCACGAATCAGCAGCCCAGCGCTTCACAAATCTCGCGACGGCACACCTCGATCTGACCGTGCACTTCATGCGCGTGAATGACGATGGCTCGCTCATGCGCGGCTACGAAAACGATGGTGTCCCCCTCCCAACTGACGCGAGTGGCACGATCGAGGGCCAGGTTGTCTGCAAGCGTTGGGGCGCGCGTACCGCGTTCGATCGTACCAACCGCACGAGCGAGTTCTACCAGTACACGGACACGCCCGCGGGAACGTTTTGGTGCACTGTCCAGACGGGAAGCACTGAGACGGAGGGCTTTTCGATCAGCTTTGGCGTGCCCTTTGATGACGCAAAATGGTTCAGGGGGCGTGACACCTCACACCGGACGGTCTCGCTCTGCCCTGACCCATCGTGCTGCAGGAGGCCGGCCCAAGATCTCACGGAGCGCTGGGCGGACCAGGCCTGGCCGAGCGCGCGCATGCACGCACACGTGCTCTCACCACTCCCCCAGGGCTCATTCCCAGGCGTCGACGACACGGAGGTCTATGAGTTCCTGAGCCGCCACGCTGAATAACGCACCCGCTCGTGGGGCGCATTCTCGCTCGTGGGGCGCGAAAAAACGCACCCCACGAGGCAAAACGCGCCCCACGAGCGACGCCTGGCTAGCGCGGTGCATGGGCCTCGAGAAATTCGTAGACCTCCGTGTCGTCGACGCCTGGGAACACCCCCTGAGGGAGCGCCGTCAGCAGGGACGCGTGCGGGCGGGCCGTCGGCCAGGCGTACTCCTCCCACCGTCCGCGTAGCTCCGATGGGGCCTGCCTGCAGCACCTGGCGTCGGGGCAATGCGAGACGCCGCGATTTGGCGTGTCTCGTCCCTGAAACCAGCGAACATGCTCAAACGACACCCCGACGCTCACCGAGAACTCGCCCTCGTCGCTGCTCTGCACGCGTGAGGTGCACCAGTAGGTTCCCGTTGGCGTATCCGTGTATTGGTAGTACGGGTTGAATCGATCGTCAACAGAAAAGACCGTGCGCGAGGTCCAGTTGCGGCACGAACTCTGCCCCTCGATTGCGCCGAGGCTGTCGGTCGGGAAACACACGTCATCGTTCTCGTAGGCCTTTGAAATCGCGCCGCTTTCGTGCACCTTCATGAAGTGAACGGGCAGGCCAAGATGCCTGGTCGCGAGGTTCGTGAATCGGTGGGATGCCGTCTCGTACGACACGGCGAACGCGTCGCGGAAGTCTTCAACGGAGATACGCCGCGCATCCTTTGCAGCCCTCAGCAGGTCAACTGACGCTTGCTCTGGCATGAGCAGCGCTGCAGCAAGGTAGTTCGCTTCAACGCGCTGCCGAAGGAACTCGGCATAGCCCGTCGGCTCGTCGTGGCCAAGGATGTGACTCGCGAGCGCGTGCAGCGGAGCCGAGCGAGGATCGCGCTCGGTTCGCACTCGCTGCGGGAGGTAGATGCGTCGGTTTTTGAGGTCGGAGACCGATCGTGTCGATTTTGGCACGTCAGAAACGTAGTGCAACGAGAACCCGAGATAGCTCGCTATTTCGGCTGTGACTCGCTGCGAGAGCGGCCCGCCGCTGTACCCAACCGCGGCGAGTAGCTCGGTCGCTGTCTGTTCGATCGGCTCAAAGTAGTTGTCTCGCGCCCGCATCTCCTGGCGCAACTCGGCATTGGCCCGCCTTGCTTCCTCCGGCGTTGCGCTCCGCTCGCTCTGAATGCGCTCAAGCTCACGGTGCAGGCCAAGGATCGCCGCCATCGCCTCCGTGGTGAGCGACGGCCCAACCCTCAGCGCTGGCAGCTGCAGCTTGCGAAACGCAGGCCCGCGTTGGATGCGTTCGAGCTCGATTTCGAGCGAGGTTCGCTGGTCAACCGCCTCGACCGCCAGCAGGTCACCGAGCGAGCAGCCGAGCGTTTCCGCGATCTTGGTCAGCACCGAGAGCGGGGCTTCTCGCCTGCCATTCTCGATGACGGATACCTGACTCGGCGCGCGGCCAATGCCCCGAGCGACGTCGTCGAGCGTCAGCCCTTTTGCCTTTCGCAGGCCGCGGATGCGGCGCCCGACGGCAACGGCATCCACGGTTGATTCGTCGGCGGCTTCTACGGGAGTTGAACCAGGCTTCGGTGACTGGGGCATGAGGTTCCGATCAGATGAGGGAAGTTCTGCAAAGTAGAAGAATCATAAATCTTCTACCAAATAAAGTCTAGATCGCGGCACGGATTGGCCCCATGCTCGAAATACCAAGAACTTTCCGCTCCTCAGATCGAGACGGACAGCAGACCTGGACAGCAGACACCGATCACAAAGGAGTTAGATCATGAGCTTCACCCCACGCCCCGCAGGAGCCCCTCGCTCAGGAGATGTCCGCCAGACGGCCGACGAGATTCGCCGCGACTGGGAGACCGACCCCAGGTGGGAAGGCATCAAGCGCGACTACACCGCAGAGGATGTCGCCCGCCTCCGCGGCAGCGTGACCGAAGAGAACACGCTCGCCCGCCGCGGCGCGGAGAACCTCTGGGAGCTCATCCACACCGAAGACTGGGTCGCAGCACTTGGCGCACTCACCGGAAACCAGGCCGTGCAGCAGGTCAAGGCGGGGCTCAAAGCCATTTACCTCTCCGGCTGGCAGGTCGCGGCAGACGCGAACCTCTCTGGCCAGACCTACCCAGACCAAAGCTTGTACCCAGCTAACTCGGTACCAAACGTGGTTCGACGCATCAATAACGCTCTCATCCGCGCCGACCAGATCGAGTCGAGCGAAGGCAACGTTACCCGCGACTGGCTCGCGCCAATCGTTGCGGATGCCGAGGCCGGCTTCGGCGGCCCGCTCAACGCCTACGAGCTCATGTCATCCATGATCTCGGCGGGAGCAGCAGGCGTGCACTGGGAAGACCAGCTGGCAAGCGAGAAGAAGTGCGGCCACCTCGGAGGCAAGGTACTCATCCCAACGCAGCAGCACATCCGCACGCTCAACGCCGCCCGGCTCGCGGCCGACGTCGCCGGCGTTCCCTCAATCATCATCGCGAGAACGGATGCCCTCGCCGCAGACCTGCTCACAAGCGACGTCGACGAGCGCGACCGCCAGTACACCACCGGCGAGCGCACCCCTGAGGGCTTCTACCGCGTCAAGCCGGGCCTCGACCCCGTCATTACCAGGGGGCTCGCCTTTGCCGAATACGCAGACCTCCTGTGGGTGGAAACCGGGGTACCAGACCTCGAACTTGCACGCACCTTCGCAGAGGCCATCCACGCCAAGTTCCCCGGCAAGAAGCTCGCATACAACTGCTCGCCGTCGTTCAACTGGAAACAGAGCCTCGACGACGCACAGATCGCGTCGTTCCAGCGGGAACTCGCCGCAATGGGCTACGCCTTCCAATTCATCACCCTTGCCGGGTTCCACTCGCTCAACCACTCCATGTTCACGCTCGCCGAAGGCTACCGCGACCACGGCATGACCGCCTACGTCGAGCTGCAGGAAGCAGAATTTGCCAGCGAGGCACAGGGCTACACCGCAACGCGCCACCAGCGCGAAGTTGGTACAGGCTTCTTTGACCTCGTCTCCACCGCGCTCAACCCAAGCAGCGCAACCTTGGCGCTTGCAGGCTCCACCGAAGCCGAGCAGTTCCACTAAACACGCACCGGTTCTGGGGTGGATGTTCGCAACGGCATCCGCCCCACCATAACCACCCGTTCAGACCCGTTTTCTCTCACGCTGAGGAGTCATCATGACCACGCCAACCACCTTCACGTTCACCGGTCCCATCAGCACCGCGACGCTCCGTATCGACGGAGCCCGTCACGAGCGCTTCGACGAGATCCTCACCCCAGAAGCGCTCGCCTTCGTGGCAGAGCTGCACGCCAGATTCTCAGGAACCCGCCACGAAATCCTCGCCGACCGGATGCGCAACCGGGTGCTCTACTCAAACGGACGTGACCTGAGCTTTCGCGAAGATACCCGCCACATCCGCGAAGACCGCAGCTGGCAGGTTGCCGGTGCCGGGCCCGGCCTTGAGGATCGCCGCGTAGAGATCACCGGGCCGACCGACCGCAAGATGACGGTCAACGCACTGAACTCAGACGCTAAGGTTTGGCTCGCCGACCTCGAAGATGCCACCTCCCCTACCTGGGAGAACATCATCGGCGGCCAGATTTCGCTGTTTGACGCAATCCGCGACCGGATCGGCTTCACCTCGCCGGAGGGCAAAGAGTACCGGCTCACACGAGGAACGGACCGACCAACGATCGTCATGCGGCCTCGCGGTTGGCACCTGGTTGAGAAACACCTCACTTTCGTGAACCAGCAGGGTGTTGAAATGTCGGCGTCCGGCAGCCTCGTTGACTTTGGGCTGTACTTCTTCCACAATGCAAAAGAACTCATCAGCAACGGCGCTGGCCCCTACTTCTACCTGCCAAAGCTCGAAGGCCACCTCGAAGCCCGACTGTGGAACGACATCTTCACATATGCGGAAGAGCGGCTTGGCATCAGCCACGGCACCATCAGGGCAACCGTGCTCATCGAAACGATCCCAGCAGCCTTTGAGATGGACGAGATCCTCTACGAGCTGCGCGATCACGCCGCTGGCCTGAACGCGGGACGCTGGGACTACATCTTCAGCATCATCAAGAATTTCCGCCAGCGCGGGCAGCGCTTCATCCTGCCAGATCGGAGCGAGATCACCATGACCGTTCCGTTCATGCGGGCCTACACCGAGCTGCTGGTTGCAACCTGCCACCAGCGCGGGGCGCACGCAATCGGAGGAATGAGCGCGTTCATCCCCAACCGCCGCGACCCTGAGGCGACGGAGAACGCACTCGCCAAGGTCAGCGCAGACAAGCGCCGCGAGGCAACCGACGGTTTTGATGGCAGCTGGGTGGCTCATCCAGACCTCATCCCAACGGCACGGGCCGAGTTTGATGCCGTGCTCGGCAACCGGCCAAACCAGATCGAGAAGAAGCGCGAGGATGTGCACGTGACGGCCGCACAGCTGCTCGACATCCCGAGCGCTCAGGGAACCGTCAGCGACCACGGAGTGTACGACAACGTATCCATCGGCCTCCGTTACATCGAGGCCTGGCTGCGAGGCAACGGCGCCGTTGCTATCAACAACCTGATGGAGGATGCGGCAACCGCCGAGATCTCGCGCTCGCAAATCTGGCAGTGGATCCACCAGGGCACGATCACCCGCGAAGGCACCCTGATCACCACAGCGTTTGTCGAGGACCTCATCGACCGCGTCCTGCTCGAATGGGAGCGAACACCTGGCGACCGGGTGACAGAGGCCGTTGACGTATTCAGGGATGTAGCGCTGCAGCCCGAGTACCCAACTTTCCTGACGCTTGGGGCGTACGCGCGATACATCGACTAATACCCTGCCAAAACGCCCGTGGCGTCCAGTTCTCTGGGCCTCACGGGCGTTTGCGGCGTTGCGCACAAATAACTCCCAAGTTTGGCCGATAGTTTGTGTAGTCTCAGCGGTCGAACATCCCGCAGGGGCACCACACCGCTTCAAGGCCGACAGGATTGCCATGACCGTTCCGTTCACACCCGCAAAGCCAAAACGGGGCCGCCGCTGGATCTGGATCAGCCTCACCCTCGTCATCCTTCTCATTGGCGGCGGCGCTGCATGGGCCTACAGCCAAACGATCGGCAGCATCCAGAACAACGCGGTCTCCCGCCCCGGAGCAACAGACGGCCCAGAAATCCCAACATGGGATGGCGGCGTCAATCTGCTTGTGATGGGATCGGACACTCGCGATAACCAGACCACCGGCGATTACGGCCAAGACGAAACCGGTCAACGTGCCGACGCCATGATGGTGCTGCACGTTTCTGCCGACCATACCAACGCAACCGTCGTGAACATCCCCCGCGACACCATGGTGTCAACGCCGGAATGCACCACCCCAGACGGCGAGGTCATTCCCGAGCGGGACGGCGTGCAGATCAACGCGACCCTCAATGACGGTCCGTTTTGCGCGCTCGATACGGTGAGCCAGCTCACCGGTCTCACCCTCGATCACTTCATCATCCTTGACTTTGATGGCGCCGTCGCCGCGACCAATGCCGTTGGCGGCGTTCCGGTATGCCTCACGGAGGACATTTTTGACCCGTACTCCGGCCTCGATCTTGCGGCCGGCGAGCACGTTCTTGATGGCCAGCAGGCCCTACAATTTGTTCGTACCCGCCACGGGTTTGCCGGCGAAAGCGACCTCTCAAGGATCAAAGCACAGCAAATGTTCCTCGCCTCTCTCATGCGCACGGTCACAGACTCTGGCACCCTCGGGAACCCGGTGGCGCTCTACAACCTTGCGTCGGCCGTTGCCCCCTCGATCACGGTAGACGACGGGCTGAGCTCCGTCGACGCGCTCATGGGACTCGCGGGAACGCTCAAAACCGTTGACCTCGAGAAGATGGCCTTTGTACAGCTCCCGGTTGAGGACTACTACTACGACTCGAACCGCGTGCAGCCCATCGACGACCAGGTCGAGGCGCTTTTTGCCGCGCTACTCGCCGATGAGCCGCTCGTGTTCCAATCCGCTGACGAGGCGGATCAGGCAGCGGGCGACGTGACCGACGACGGCACCGTGGATGACGGAACTGTGGATGACAACACCGTGGATGACGGAACCGGAGATGCCGTCCCAACGCCAACGCCGACCTCAACATCCTTCACCGTTCCGCTGGACGTCTCCGGCCAGTCAGCAAGCGATGTGACCTGCGCCGGTTAGCCTATCCCCGAAATCGCTGCCGGGTTACGCTGGGCAGACAGGCTTTTTCAAGACGAGAAGCCATGCTCACGATGGAAGGTCATCATGGATCTTGACGCTCTCCTATCGAGCAGGCTTATTGGGGGCCGCCATGCGGCCTATATCGTGGATAAAGACCTGCTGCATCACCCAAGAACCAGGCGCGCGTGGCGGGCCATCCTTATCCTGATCGCGGCTGAGAGCGTGGTCGGTGTCGCTGCGCTGGTGTACGCGTTCCTCAACCGCGATAATCCGGAGCTCGTGACCCCGATGGTCTGGTTCAGAGGCATCGTCGTCTTAGCGATGACCCTCACACTGCTGGCATTCGCAGCGGTCGGGATGCGCGGCTACTACTGGGCTTACTCTCGCCTTCGCCTGTTCAGCCAGATTTTTCCGATTGTGACGCTCATCATCGCCGCAATCCCTAGCCTGTATCCGCTCTGGATGGTTATTGAGCAGATTGTGTTCAGCGTGCTCATGATTGGCATCAGTGACTACCTGCGAAGTGACCATATGAGGGATGTCTTTCCCCGCCCTCCGAAGCAGCCAGCTACCGACCCGATACGCACAGCGGGAGACTCGACATGATTGAACTCATCCTAATTCGGCACGCAAAGTCAGATTGGCATGACCCGAACGCCTCTGACCACGACCGAACCCTCAACGCCAGAGGCAAGCGCGATGCGCCCGTGATGGCCAACAACCTTGCCAACGCTGGAGTCGCGGTCGGCCGCCTCCTGTCAAGCACGGCTGCGCGTGCGAGCAGCACCGCTGAGGTGTTTGGGGCGGCGCTCGGGGTTTCTGCCGAGCTCGACCCAGACCTCTACCTTTCATCCGCCGCCACGCTGCTGTCCAAGGCGGCGGCGACGGGGGCGACGTCGGTTGCGCTCGTGGCTCATGACCCGGGCATTTCTGTGCTCGCCGCGCACCTGTCGGGTGACGGAATTCACCAGATGCCAACCTGCGCAGTTGCCCGCTTCACCTGGCGAACGGAAAGCTGGGACGAGGCGGTAACCAGGGTCGCAGACGACTGGGCCCTCGAGACCCCGCGCGAGACATGACGCTCAAGCCGAATGCATCCTGCCACGCAGCGGCTGCGGTACTACGCTGAAGAGATGGCGATCCTCATTGACCCGCCCGCGTGGCCGGCACACGGCACCCTCTGGAGCCACCTTGTCTCTGACCACAGCTATGACGAACTCCATACCTTTGCCGCACGACTCAACCTGCCTCGGCGCGGTTTTGATCTTGACCACTACGATGTACCCGCGTCGCTCTACGAGCGGGCAATCGCGTTCGGGGCGCGGCCCGTCACGGGAAAAGATGTCGCACGCCAGCTCCGCGCATCCGGCCTCCGCGTCAGGCAGGCAGACCGCGAAGCTGTCACGCCGGTGCGGCGGCGAGAGTACCTCAGCGGTGAATGGTCACGTCTCGGAGAGCTCGTCGGCATCCCTGGTACCGGTCACGCAGGACGCGAATGGCAGGCGCTTGGCGATGATCTGCTCGGGCGCTGGAATGAACCTCACCGCAGCTATCACGACGAGCGCCATCTCGAAGACGTCTTGCTTGCGCTCGACCAGCTCGCCACCCGCGGTGAGCGGCTCGCCCCCGCCACCCTGCTTGCCGCGTGGTTCCACGACGCCGTGTACGACGGAAGCCCCTCAGACGAACTCGACTCGGCAGCCCTCGCGGTCGACGCCCTTGGCCGACTTGGGCTCTCCCCCTCGGTCGTAACAGCGGTTGGGGACTACATTGTGGCGACGATTCCCGCCATCGAGGTCACAAACCACGCGGCCCCGCTCGCCCATCTCCTCGACGCCGACCTGTCAATCTTCGCGGCGGGGCCGGAGCGCTACGAACGCTATGCGCTGGCGGTGCGCGCCGAATACGCCCACGTGAGCGCTGCAGATTTCGCGTCAGGTCGGGCGAGCATCCTCAGCGGATACCTGGCACGGCCAACCATCTACCGAACGGATGCCGCGCAGCAGCTCTGGGAACGGCGCGCCCGCCGCAATGTAGAGGATGAAATCGCACGCTTGCTGCACTCTATTCCCAACGATGGTGAGTCGGCGTCGCCATAAACCGCATAAAACAAAGGTTGCAGGGTGGATTCCCCGCCGCCGATTGCAGACCGGGTGTAGCTGCGAGATGAGCCCGGCTGCAGAATGAGCACAGATCAGGGCGCGGGTCGCACACGCAATAACCCCCGGCACCACATCGCGGTACCGGGGGTTATTCAGCTGCTGAAATGATCAGGCAGAGCGAGAAACTCAGGCCAAGACCTAGTCGGTCTTCGGGCGAGGGCGCGAAGCGAACTCCTCGAAGACTGCACGAGGCGTCTGGACTGCCTCGATGTTTACGATGTCGCGGCCAAGGAAGAAGTGCCCAACCCAGCCGCCGAATACGCGCCACTTGCGCTCCCACGTTGGGATCGCAAGGCCGTGGTAGAAGCGGTGTGCGAGCCACGCGAAGTAGCCCTTCATCGCGAACTTGCCAGACTGGAAGACGCCTACGTTCAGTCCGAGACCGGCAACGGCTCCGGCGTTCTTGTGGTTGTAATCGGCAAGACCCTCGCCACGCAGCGACGCAACGATGTTGCGCGCGAGCACCTTGGCCTGGCGAACGGCGTGCTGCGCGTTTGGCACGCAGAAGCCTCCCGGGCCTGGGGTCGCAGAGATGTCGGGGATGGCCGACGTGTCGCCGGCAGTCCAGGCACCCTCGAGGATGCCGTCGTCGCCTTCAACGCGAAGGTCGGGGCGTCCGCGGACGTGCCCACGCTCGCCGATCGGCAGGTCGGTTCCGCGAAGGAACGGACGAGGCATGACGCCGGCGGTCCAGACGATGAGGTCGGACTCGAAGGATTCACCGGTCGACAGCTCAATCTTGCCGTCAACGGCCGACGACAGCTGGGTGTCGAGGTGAATGTTCGCGCCGAGGTCGGTGAGCTTACGGATGACCCACAGGCTCGTCTCAAGGGCGACCTCTGGCATGATGCGTCCCATTGCCTCGATGAGGTGGAACTTGGTGTCGTCGAAGGTGATCTCTGGGTAGCGACGCAGCAGCGAGGTTGCGAACGAGCGAAGCTCACCAAGGGTTTCGATACCGGCAAAGCCGCCACCAACAACGGTCACGGTCAGCAGGCGGTCGCGCTCTGGGCCGGCAGGAAGGCTTGCGGCCTTCTCAAAGTTGCTCACGAGGCGGTCACGAACCGCAACGGCCTCTTCGATCGTCTTCATGCCGATGGCGTTGTCCGCGATACCTGGGATGGGGAACGTGCGCGAAACCGAGCCGGTCGCGATCACGATGTGGTCGTATTCGAAGTCATACGCTTCGCCCTCGTTGGGCGTAATCGTGACCTTCTTGTCGGCGTGGGAGATGGTCGTTACCTTGCCAGCAACGCTGTGCGTGGTCTTGAGGTGACGACGACGAGCGGTCACAGCGTGACGAGGCTCGATTGATCCAGCGGCTACTTCTGGCAGGAAGGGGAGGTAGGCCATGTAGGGCAGCGGGTCAACAATGGTGACCTCGGCCTCGCCTGGGCGCAACCACTTTTCAAGCTTCCACGCGGTGTAAAAACCTGCGTAACCGCCACCAACAATGAGGATCTTTGACACGAAAAAAGCACTTCCTTGAGTAGTACTGGGATGGAGCTTGCGCGTGCAAACAACCAGGCGCAAGAATATACGGTGGCAACGGTGACACCAATACCATCGCTAGTTTACAGAACGCTGGGACTCTTCACGTACAATTGGCGCGAATCTGGCCACCAAAGTCAGGCTTTTAGCCGCCAAGGCAACCGTTTGTGGTGAATTAGTTGTTGGGAGACCAGCCCGAACGCTCGAGCGCGATATCGCCGATCGGGTTGACGCCGGGGCCAGCCGCGAGGGAATGACCGACGAGGGCGTGCAGGCACTTCACTCTGGTTGGCATCCCGCCGGCGCTGACTCCTGCGAGTTCTTCAACGACGCCGACCGTCTCACGGTCGGCAATATAGGAGTCATGAGCCCGCTGGTACGCGGTCCGAATCTCTTCGTCGCTGGCCAAGAGTTCGTTGAGCTCAACCATAAAACCGTTGGCTTCGAGCGTTGACACCGCGGCGACCGCTCCAGGGTGGCACAGGTAGTAGAACGTGGGAAACGGGGTGCCATCTTCAAGTCGTGGCGCGGTCGAAACCACGGCTGGCTCGCCGGTACGGGTGCGCGCGGAAATGCCAACAACGTTGCGTGCAGGGCGGCCAAGCTGCTCGCTCACAATGTCGAGGTCGGCCTGTGTTGGAGCGTCAAAGGGTGGACGGGGCATGTGAGCTAGTCACCTGTTCCTTCGGGTGTATCGGCCGGAGCCTGGTCTTGGGGTGCCTGTGGTGTCTGCGCTGGATCAGGCGATGCCGGGTCGAGCGTTGTTGCGTCGTCGTTGGTCGTGCCAGCTGTCAGCAACGAATACGCAAGGGATTTCACCCAATCAGTTTCGGTCCGTTGCAGGTCAACCGTGGCCTTGACTCGGTCTTGTTCACGCACCTCGACATCGTTAATCACCACAAGCTGATTCTCGCCTGGCATGACGTAAAACAGGCGGTTCCGAGCTTCAGAACGCACGTAAGCCGGGTCTTGCCAGCGAGCCTCTTCGTCGGTTGCGCTCTTCAGCAGCGCTTCTTTTTGGGCGACGCTGGCTTCGAGGGCGGCAATCTGTTGCCGTTGATCGAGGTACACCGTGAGGCTTGGGCTCACAACAAACACGCCAAGGGCAAGCAGCCCGATCATGATGATGGAAAAACCTGAGAAATGGAGTCCTTTAAACCACGACCGGAAGTCGCCGTCATCGGATGCGCGGCGTTTTTTCTTCGTCGCTACCGGCGGTGTAGTTGGGCGTCTCGCGGTGCCCTTCAGCGTTGCCGTTGAGATAAACGGCTCATCGGAATCCGTCTCGGCAGAAGTCGTCACACCAGCAGAAGGTGATTCGAGGCTCTCGGATGCGGCGGCATGATCCCCGCTCGCCGCGCTCTCAGCAGGAGAAGCGGACTCGGCCGTCGTATGTGCTGCCCCGTGATCGGCGGGAGAAGATTCGTTTGGCAGGTCGTTTTCGCTACTCGCGGCAGAGTCGAAGGGTTGCCGAGTGCTCATAACGTGCTGCCCACCAACCCTTCGCAGTCCGGGGTATGGATGCGTCGCGCATCCATACCCCGGCTCTTAACTCAAACCTATGCCGTGAAACGAGGGAATGCTGAGCGGCCAGCGTAGAGTGCTGCCTCGCCCAGTTCTTCTTCGATCCTCAGCAACTGATTGTACTTTGCCACGCGCTCGCTCCGAGCAGGCGCACCGGTCTTGATCTGGCCGCAGTCTGTTGCAACGGCAAGGTCCGCAATGGTGGTGTCTTCGGTCTCACCTGAGCGGTGCGACAAAATCGCCGTGTACCCGGCGCGCTGAGCCATCTGTACGGCGTCAAGCGTCTCGGTGAGCGTACCAATCTGGTTGACCTTCACCAGCAGTGAGTTTGCTGCATGCTCGGCGATTCCTCGCGCAAGGCGCACTGGGTTCGTCACGAACAGGTCGTCGCCAACCAGCTGAACCTTGTCACCAATTTCGCTCGTGAGGTGAACCCAGCCCTGCCAGTCATCCTCGTCGAGTGGATCTTCAATCGAAACGAGCGGGTAGTTCGCAACGAGGTCAGCGTAGTAGGCCGACATCTCCTGCGCGCTGCGGGCCTGTCCCTCAAACTGGTAGGCGCCGTTCTCGAAGAACTCGCTTGAGGCCACGTCGAGGGCGAGAGCGATGTCTTTTCCTGGGGTGAATCCTGCCTGGGTGATGGCCTCAAGGATGAGGTCAAGTGCCTCGCGGTTGCTTGGCAGGTCGGGAGCAAAGCCACCCTCGTCGCCGAGACCGGTTGCAAGGCCCTTGCTCTTCAGCAGGCTCTTGAGCGAGTGGTACGTCTCAACGCCCCACTGCAGTGCCTCAGAGAACGTAGCAGCGCCGTGAGGAACCGCCATGAATTCCTGGATGTCAACGCCGGTGTCGGCGTGCGAACCACCGTTGATGATGTTCATGAGCGGCACGGGAAGGGTGCGGGCGTTTGGTCCGCCAACGTAGCGGTACAGCGGAAGGCCTGCCGACTCTGCGGCGGCCTTTGCGACAGCAAGGCTTACTCCGAGGATGGAGTTTGCTCCGGTGCGCTTCTTGTTTTCGGTTCCGTCTGCTGCGATGAGGGCAGCGTCAACCAGGCGCTGGTCATCGGCTGAGAAGTCTTCGATTGCTGGGGCGAGGTCATCAAATACAGCGGCTACGGCGTTCTGAACGCCCTTGCCAAGGTAACGGCTCTTGTCGCCGTCGCGAAGCTCGTAGGCTTCGAAGGCTCCGGTGGATGCGCCTGACGGAACGGCTGCGCGGCTGACCGTGCCATCGGTGAGTCCGATCTCAACCTCGACCGTGGGGTTTCCACGGGAGTCAAGAATCTCACGAGCAATAACGGCGTCAATAAAAGCCACTGATTTCTCCTATAGCTAGTGGTGTGAACCAAGGGTTCGTTGGAAAAAGCTCCGGTCCACAGTCTACGCGACGGCGTGCGGACGCACCGTTCCTTCGGCGTATGTTTGCCGTTTCGGCGTACCTTCGCTCGTACGCCGAAACGGCAAACTTACGCCCAAACGCCAGATGTCGCGTGCTAGGTCAGCGGCTTCAACTCGAGGGCGGATACCGAGGACGTTGCGGCCGAGACAAAAGCGAAGCGAGTAAACCCTGCCTCTGCGAGGCGTTCGAGCTGCAGTTTGAGGTTCTTTGCACGCTTCTCGACTCGCACGCGCGACCCGGCAGCAATAAGCTCTGCCTTCATTGAGACAAGGGTTGCAGGAACGAAATCGCGGTCGTAGACGAGGGCAACGGCGTCAGCCGCCCCACCTCCCGTGAGGTCGACCAGGTCAACGATGCGCTCGAAGCCGATCGAGAATCCGGCGGCAGGAACATCCTGGCCAAGGAATCGTCCGATCATGCCGTCGTAGCGGCCGCCACCGCCCACCGAGCTGCCAGACTCAGGGTGCGCGATTTCAAAGATGGTGCCCGTGTAGTAGCCCATGCCCCGCACGAGCGTCGGGTCGAAGCGCAATTCAACACCGTCTGGCAGGGCGACAAGGGCGGCTCCAAGCGCAACAAGTTCGTCGACGGCAACCGGATCCATGCCAGCTGGCAGCAGCGAGCGGATGCCCTGCTCGCTGAGCGGCACTCCCCCCGCAACAACATGGGGTTCGATGGTGATGAGGATACTCTCAAGAACCGCGGCGGCGGCAGGCGAACGCTCGGCAAGCTCCGCAACGACGCCCGCTGTGCCAATCTTGTCGAGCTTATCGATCGAGATGAGGGCGGAATCGTGCAGGTCTGCCGGGAATCCGCAGTGCTCAAGCAGCCCGAAGAGGATGCGGCGATCGTTGATTCGGATCACACAGTCGCGAAGGCCAAGCTCGGCGAGGGTCGCGGAGGTCGCGGTAATGAGTTCAATCTCGGCAAGCTGCGATGGCTCGCCGATGATGTCAATGTCGGCCTGCACAAACTGGCGGTAACGGCCCTTCTGCGGGCGTTCGGCACGCCAGACTGGGCCGACCTGAATCGACCGGAATACGCCAGGAAGCTCGGCGCGGTGCGTCGCGTAAAAACGCGCAAGCGGAACCGTGAGGTCAAACCGAAGCCCAAGGTCGGTCAGCGACTCGGCAGAACCTTCTTCGGCGGCCTTCGCAAAATCGGCGTCGCCCAAGCCCCGGCGCAGGATGCCAAACGCAAGCTTTTCGTTGTCGCCGCCAAGCCCAGAATGCAGGCGAGCGCTGTCCTCAACCATCGGGGTCTCGACCTCGTCAAAACCGTGCTGGGTATACACACGACGAATCACGCTCAGGGCGTGCTCGCGACGGGCCTTATCGGCGGGCAGAAAGTCTCGCATCCCGCGGGGCGGGTTAACAGGTGAAGCCATGCGTTCAATTCTAGAGGTGCAACGGCGTTGTCCGGTTTGGGCGTACTTTTGCCGTTTGGGCGTACTTTGGAAGATACGCCCAAACGGCAAAAATACGCCGAAACTCGCGTGTTATTCAGCGAGGGATGCCGAGACCTCGCGGAGTGTGGCCCGCAGGGCGTGTTCCGCATTGACCCCGTGAGCCTTTGCATCGGCTACAAGACCAAGCAGAGCCGAACCAAACTCGGCCTCGGTCGTCGGATGCTCGGGGGCATCCGCCCGCTCAAACACGTCATCATCGCGACCGTGTCTCGACGCCCGCTCAAGCACCTTCTCGGCGAGCGCCAACGCGGGAAGCGAGGCTGGAACTCCCTCAAGCACCGCGCGCCGCTTGCCAACACTGTGCTGTTTCACCTGTTCCCATGTGGCGTCCAACTGCTCAACCGTTGTGGGGCCCGCGTCGCCAAAGACGTGCGGATGCCGGAGTCGCAGCTTATCGCTCAGGCGCGCTGCAACGACCGCGAAGCTCGTTCCCGCATCCAGCGTTTCGGCACGTGACCCACCAGACCTCGCGTCTGCATTGGCGCCACCACCGGCGCTCGATGCTCCACCGGCATCCAACCCTGCATCGGCCGCAAGCGACTCGTCGAGCAATTCGCTATGAAACGTCACCTGGTACAGGAGGTCGCCCAATTCCTCCCTGATGGCATCGCGATCGCCAGACTCAATAGCCTCAACCAATTCGTAACACTCTTCAACAAGATACGGCACCAGCGAGGCATGGTCGTGCTGAGCATGCCATGGGCACTCGGTGCGAAGGCGATGCATCACCCCAACAAGCTCAATAGTGCTTTCACCGACCGGATTGCCATCCTGGTTTGTCATGTTTGCTCGCTTTCGTCGGCGACGGATGCGCGACCAACCAGCTGGCCGGCCGTCAGGCGCTCAGGCCCCACCGCTATAGTAGTTTCTGGTGAGTCGGGAAGCCTGGTCGACACAGACCACCCGCGACCCCGAAAGGCAGCCAATGAGCTTCCTCCGTTCAAACCGTACCTCCGCCGCACTCCTGCTCGCCGCAGCAGTCCTCGGTCTCGCCATAGCGAACAGTCCGCTTGCGGATGCCGCACACAGCATCCAGCAAAGCCACATCGGTTGGCCTGGCATCGGCCTTGACCTCTCCGTCGGCCACTGGATCAGCGACGGCATCCTCGCCATCTTTTTCTTCATCGTCGCCATCGAACTCAAACACGAGTTCACGGAGGGCGACCTCAATTCGGTTGGCAAAGCCATCCGGCCCGCCATCGCCGCGCTCGGCGGCATTCTTGTCCCCATCGCAATCTACCTCGCCTTCACGTGGGGCAGCGGCTATGAGGGCGGCTGGCCTATCCCAACCGCGACTGACATCGCGTTTGCGCTCGGCGTACTCGCTGTTGTTGGACGGGGCCTTCCCACAACCGTTCGAGCATTCCTGCTTGCGCTTGCTGTCCTCGATGACCTGGCCGGCATCCTCTTCATCGCCGTGTTTTTTACCACCGGCGCGCAGATTGGTCTCATCCTGCTCGGCGCGCTGCTCGCGGTTCTCTTTGGATTCCTGAGCTGGCGGTACGCAAGGCTCCGCCGCGATGCTGTGCGCCCATCGCAGACCCGACACAGGGGCCTCGAGTGGGTCCTTATCATTGGCATGGTCGCCGTCGGACTCGCCACGTGGTACGTCGTCTATCAGTCAGGCATCCACGCAACCATAGCCGGTGTCGCGCTCGGCTTTGCCATGCACCGCAAGCCGGCCCATCGCGCGCGTTACCTGATTGAGCCGTTCAGCAATGTGATCGTTCTCCCGCTCTTTGCGTTCTCGGCAGCGCTCGTCACTATCCCGTCGCTTGGCGAGACGCCGCTCGAAGCGCCGTTCTGGGGAATCATCGTCGCGCTTCCCGTCGGAAAGCTCATCGGAATTGTTGGGGCAACCCTGCTCGCCGACCGCATCCTTCGTTCCCGCCAAGCCCCCGTGCTTCGCTTTGGCGACATGATTGCGGCAGGGGCCCTCGGCGGGATCGGCTTTACCGTTTCGCTGCTCATGAACGATCTTGCGTTCGCCGACAACCGCGCCATAGCCGATCAGGGAGTGCTTGCCGTCATTATCGGTTCGGCCATCTCGATTGTGGTGTCAGTCTTCGTCGTCCGGTTGAGGGCACGCCACTATCGGGCGCTGAGGCTCAGCGAGAAGGACGCCGCCTAGCACCCCAGATTGGCCGGGCACATCGTGTTTCGCATCCAACCTCAATCGTCCGCTGACTCGGGCGTTGGCGGCCGGCGAGTATTCGGGCGCATCCGTGGGACAATTGACGCATGATGGTTGTTGGGGTTCTCTTCTTTGTTGGCGCGTTTGTGGCGATGTCGCTTTCGGTATTCGTGGCATCGAAGGCGAGCCCGTCAGTGAAGCTGCCGTGGATCAAGCAGCCGGCAGACGAACCGCGCCGCTCCTACCTGTTCAGGATGCTCGCGCTCCTGCTCGCCGTTGCGGGTTCGTTCACGCTCTCCCCCGAAATCGGCACGCTCGCGGTCGTCTTCCTCGCACTTTCGCTCCTCATCCCGATCCTCGTTGGCATTGGCCTGCACAACGCGCTGGTGGCGCGCAAAGGATAATAACCACCGAAAAGCAACTCACCACACGATGCTGTTGGGTTCGTTGATCGGTCGGTGAGGCAACCGGCATCCGGCATCCGGCATCCGGCAACCGGCAACCGGCAAGGATGCTAGGAGGCGTCTTCAGCGTTAGTCGCGGCCGAGGCATCCGGCAGCTCTGGCAGGATGACTTCGATGAGGTTACTCACCCAGTCGACCAGCTCGGTGCCCGCAAGCGTGATGCCGTGCGTCACTGGTAACGGAACTGTCATTGTGCCTGACGTATTCACGTAGCGAGAACCCGGGTAGAGCCGCTGCATGCGAAGTTGGCGCGAGTCGGGGAGATCAACTCGTTCAACCTTGAGGTTTGGCCCGAGCACGATGACTTTGCTGAGCCCGTGCTTTGCCGCGCGGTGGCGAAGTCGAGAGACCTTGAGCAGGTTCTCAACCTCGGTTGGTGGGGTGCCGTAGCGGTCGGTGAGCTCTTCGATGACCAGCGAAAGTTGATCGTCGGCCGCCCCAGCAGAGCTCGCCGTCGAGAACTTCTGGTACGCCTCAAGCCGCAAACGCTCGCTATCAACGTAGTCCTCTGGAATATGCGCGGCAACCGGCAGTTCGAGGTTGAGTTCGGTGATGCCTGCGGCAGTCTCGCCGCGGAACGTATTCACGGCCTCGCCAATCATGCGGAGGTACAGGTCAAATCCGACCCCAGCAATATGACCGGACTGTTCACCACCGAGCAGGTTTCCCGCGCCACGAATCTCAAGATCTTTGAGCGCGACCTGCATCCCGGAGCCGAGCTCGTTATTGGTTGCGATCGTTTCGAGTCGCTCGTGCGCCGTCTCGCTCAGCGGCTTCTCTTCGTCATACATGAAGTAGCCGTATGCCCGCTCTCGCCCACGACCGACACGGCCGCGCAACTGGTGAAGCTGGCTGAGGCCGTATTTGTCAGCCCTGTCGATAATGATCGTGTTGGCGTTTGCGATATCGAGCCCGGTCTCCACGATGGTTGTTGACACGAGAACATCAAATTTACGCTCCCAGAAATCAACAACGACCTGCTCAAGGGTCGCCTCCGACAGCTTGCCGTGGGCAACCGCGATCCGAGCCTCAGGCACCAGCTCGGCCAGATGAGCTGCGGTGCGAGTGATACTCGACACTCGGTTGTGCACAAAGAAGATCTGCCCTTCGCGCAGCAACTCGCGGCGGATGGCAGCGGCAATTTGGCGGTCGGAACGCGGGCCAACAAAGGTAAGAATGGGGTGCCGGTCCTCTGGCGGCGTGGCAAGCGTCGACATTTCGCGGATGCCGGTAACCGCCATCTCAAGCGTGCGCGGGATGGGGGTCGCACTCATCGCGAGGATGTCGACGTTAGTCTTGAGCTTCTTCAGCGAGTCCTTGTGTTCAACGCCAAAGCGCTGCTCTTCGTCGACAATTACAAGCCCGAGGTCTTTATAGACCACGTTGTCGGAGAGCAGGCGGTGGGTGCCGATCACAACATCCACTGAGCCATCGGCGAGCCCCTTGATGATTTCTCGAGCCTCTTTATCCGTCTGAAAACGGCTGAGCGCTCGAAGGTGAACGGGGAATCCGGCGAAGCGGTCTTGGAACGTCTCAAGGTGCTGTTTCACGAGCAGGGTGGTTGGCACGAGGATTGCCACCTGCTTATTGTCTTGCACCGCCTTAAACGCCGCGCGGATGGCGATCTCGGTCTTGCCGAAGCCCACGTCGCCGGACACGAGGCGATCCATCGGAATCGGGGATTCCATGTCGCGTTTCACGTCGTTAATCGTTGTGAGTTGATCTGGCGTCTCGGCAAACGGGAAGGCCTCTTCGAGTTCCCGCTGCCACGGGGTGTCTGGGGAGAAAGCAAACCCGCGGCTTGCCATGCGGGCCGAATAGAGCTTGACAAGCTCAACCGCGATGTCTCGAACCGCCTTGCGCGCTTTGCCCTTGGCCGCTGACCAGTCTGAACCGCCCATCTTGCTCAGTGCGGGGGCTTCGCCGCCAACATAGCGAGACAGCTGATCGAGCTGATCGGTAGGAACAAACAGCTTGTCAGCCGGGTAGCCGCGCTTTGAGGGCGCATACTCAAGCGCAAGGTACTCACGAAGCGCCTTCGTAGCGTTGCGGCCGGACCCCGTCGTAATTTCGCGCTGCGTCAGCTCTATAAACCGGCCGATGCCGTGCGTGTCATGCACGACGTAGTCGCCGGCAGCGAGCTGCAGCGGGTCAACGACGTTTTTGCTGCGGCTCGCAAGCTTCTTCACCTGTCCGGCCTGGTAGGTGGCGCTTCGGCCGAAGAACTCGGCCTCCGTGAGCAGGGCGAACTGTGCTTCTCCGCTCACAAATCCGTGATCGAGGGTGCTCGTGACAAGTGAGGCCACCGATGCGTCTGGCGCCGACTCGAGGGAGGCAAGCAGCCGACCAGCAACTTCGTGCCCGGACAGCACGTCGCGCACACGCTCGATGGTGCCCTGTCCCTGCGCTGTGATGACAACGCGCCAGCCCTCGCGGAGCTGCTGCGCAACGTATTCAACCGCGCCGTCGATGCTGCCCTGGAAACTGGGCACTGCCTCAGCCTGCACGCGCACGTAACCGTCGTCTTCATCGGTGATGGGGTCGGCCTCATCGCGCTGGTACGAACTCATCGTCCACCATGGGCGGTCGCCGCGGGCACCCTTCAGCGTGTTGAGCGTCAGAAAGTCTCCGGCGGAAAGATCGATCGGGGCCTCGGCACCCGCTGTCGCTGCACTCCAGGCAGCCGCGAGGAACTCGCGGTTCGTTTCGGCGAGGCTCACCGCACGCGTGGCGACCCGCTCGGGAGCGATCACCGCGATTGCGGCCTCGGCCGGCAAGTAATGAGTGACAGGGACGAGGCGCTCAACAAGCGCGGGGGTCAGGCTTTCCATGCCCTCTGCTGGGATGCCCTCGGCAACCTTCTCCAACATGGTTGCAAGATTTGGAAACTCGCCCTGCATCTCGCGGGCCCGCTGCCGCACACCGGCATCGAGCAAAAGCTCACGGCTCGGCGCAAGCACCGCCTCTGCAACCTCAACGGGCAAACTTCGCTGGTCGGCAACCGAGAAGGCGCGGATCTCTTCGACCTCGTCACCAAAGAACTCGATTCGATACGGATGCTCGGCAACCGGCGAGAACACGTCGAGCTGACCGCCGCGCACCGAGAATTCGCCTCGGCGAGTGACCATATCGACACGGGAATATGCAAGCGCGACCAAACGCTCACTGACCTCGCCAAGGTTGTAATCGCGCTGGCCAACCACAAAGTGCAGCGGCTCGACCGAAAGCAGGTTGTCGGCGAGCGGCTGCAGCGCCGCACGAACCGCGCTCACAACGATGAGGTGATTGCCGTTCTCTGGTGCCCAGTTGTGCATGGCACGAAGCGCGGCAAGGCGCTTACCCACGGTTTCGGGGCTCGGGCTGAGTCGTTCGTGAGGCAGCGTCTCCCACGCGGGAAACTCAACGATGGTTGATCCTGGCAGAAGGGATTCGAGCGACAGTCTGAGGCTCTCCGACTCGCGACTGGTGGCCGTGACCAAAAACAGGGAGGACGCAGGCGAATCGGCAGAGCGGCCTTCGAGGAGCCCGGCAAGAAGCGGAGCACGCAGCCCTTCCGCAAGCGAGAAGTCGGCGTCTTCGGATGTATAGCTGAGGGCCCGCTGAAAGCTCTCGGAATCGGTCAGTGCGGCAAGAATTCCCTGAAGAGTCACCAGATAATCTTAGCTCTCGCCGCTGACACTGGCCGAGCAGGCTTCACGCCGGCACGGTATCCAAGATCAGGGAAGACGGCAGCTGCCCCACGAAATGAGGATGTTGGGCTTAGGCCCGTGGAGCGTGGAACCGCTGCTGCGCCTCAAGCAGGCCGCTCTCGACAACCGTTTCAACGGCATCCGCTGCGTCGACCAGCAGCGAGGGAAGTGATTGACGCTCGGTGCTGCCAAACTCGCGCAGCACATAGTCTGCGGGATCTTGGCGTCCAGGAGGGCGGCCGATACCAACACGCACGCGCGTAAAATCGGGGCTGTTCGCGGCCTTGGCGATGTCGCGAAGGCCGTTATGGCCTCCGTGTCCGCCGCCGGTTTTGAGCTTGATCGTGTCAAAATCGATGTCGAGTTCGTCGTGCACCACAATGAGCCGATCAACGCCGAGCGAGTAGTACTGCAGCAGGGCGGCGACGGGACCACCCGAAACGTTCATGAAGCTGTTTGGTTTTGCCAGCACAACCTTTGGGCCGCCTGGTCGCAGACGCCCCTCTGCCACCATGGCATTGGCTTTATGCCGCGAAAACTGAGATCCGATGCGCGAGGC